>JAGWWY010000003.1 GCA_018970145.1 Gammaproteobacteria bacterium | reverse complement strand
CGGCCAACAGCGGTTCGTCGGCAGGCGCGACCGGCTTGCCACGAATGAATTCGACCACTTCGTAGCCTTGGTTCATCGCCTGCTTGATCAGCGGATATCCACCCAAGGCGCCGATCACGTAGAGCCCCGGTACATTCGACTCGTACGATGTCGAGAGAACCGGAAGTGACGAAGGATCATTGGAGGGGAACTTGATCCCACAGGATTCGACGAACTTGCGCGGCGGCGTTGCACCAAGGCGCGCAATGATGCGATTGCACGGTAGCTGCATCTCGCCGGTCGACGTGTTCAAAGACAACAGATAGGGCTTTTCACCACCGGGCGTTTCGCTCAGCGAAGCGCACTGTGTTGAATACAGACAGATGACCTTGCCAGCCTCGACGGTCTTCAAAATCAGTGCGAGGTTGCCGTCTTTGCAGCGTGAGAACTCGCCCGATCGGTTGACGAGATACACCGTGTTTTGCTTCGAGAGTGCGACGGCGTTCTCGATGGCCGCATCACCAGCACCGACCACGACGATCGTCTCGCCCTTGTATTCGTCGGGATCGTCGAGCGTGTACTGCACGCAAGGCAAACCATCACCGGGAACGCCCAAGCGACGCGGATTACCCTGCAGCCCGATTCCGAGAATGACGTTCTCGGCAAGCACTTCACTGCCGTCCTGCAACTTGAGATGGAAGTCGCCCTTGGCGCCACTGATGCCAACGACCTCCGCACCGTAGCGAATATCAACCTTGTGCTCGGTGAGACCCTCGGCCCACTCGCCGAGGATCTTTTCGCGGGTCCCCGCTTCGAAGCGCATCGGACTGCGCAGCGGGAGAATATTGGGCTCAGCCATGACGTGCTTGCCCTTCTGGTACTTTTGGATCGTGTTCGAATGTGCTGTCGTTTGCTCGAGCAGTACATGCGATACGCCAACCTCAGCCGCACGGGCGGCTGCACTCAGCCCGCCCGGCCCAGACCCTACTACCGCAATTGCGACCTTCGTCGTCATCTCAACCGCCGTCTGCAAACTCCGGATACAGCGTCATGCCGCCGCAGACGAAAATCGTCTGCCCGTTGACGTAATCGGAATCATCGGAAGCCAACCAGACCGCAGCCTTGCCGATATCCGCTGGCTGACCAACACGACCGTATGGAATCAACTCGAGCAACTTCTCGAGCGCTTCCGGTGTTTCCCATGCCGGACGATTGATTGGCGTCGCGATCGCACCGGGGCCGATCGAGTTCACACGAATCTTTAGCGGAGCCACTTCTTGCGACAGACTCTGCATGAACAACTTCACGCCGCCCTTCGAAGCGGCATAGTTCACGTGACCCGCCCAAGGAATGACTTCGTGCACCGAAGACATGCAGATGATCTTGCCGGCAGCCGGTGATCCGCCCGGCTGAACGCCGCGCTTCATCATTTCGCGCACGGCGCGACGGCTACAGAGGAACATGCCGGTCAGGTTGACATTCATGACCCTGTTCCACTGCGCGAGTGTCATCTCGTGGAACGCAGCGTCCTGCTGCAGACCGGCATTATTTACGAGGATATCGACACCGCCGAATTCGGCCATCATCTTGTCGAACATCGCTTCGACCTGCGCCTCGTCGGAGACGTCAGCCTGCACCGCGATGGCACGACCGCCGGCCGCTTCGATCGCGGCGATGACCGGAATCGTCCCCGCCGCGTTGCCGGCGTAGTTCACGACGACATCGGCACCGGCCTGGCCGAGTGCCATCGCAACACCGGCACCGATACCGGAACTCGCGCCCGTGACGATCGCTTTCTGACCTTTCAAAGGTTGGTAAGACATGAAATGACTCCTGCAGCTTGAGCAGCTAAATCAGTGGGAACGCCATTCGTCGATCAACGAAGCGACAAGACCGGTCCAACCCGTTTGGTGGGATGCACCGAGACCGACACCCGTATCGCCGTGGAAGTACTCGTGGAAAGTGAGGTAGTCGCGCCAGTGCGGATCCGACTGGAACTTTTCGATATTGCCGTACTCTGGGCGACGACCATTTGCATCACGCGCAAACACGGCAATCAACCGATTGGCATGGGTGCGGGCGATCTCGTCGATCGTCCAAGTCTTGCCGTAGCGATCGGTGATCGTCAGATCGTTGCCGTGCGCCTTGGCGAGCTTGCGCAGCGACTCGATCATGAGAAACGCGGTCGGGAACCAAATCGGTCCGCGCCAGTTCGAGTTGCCGCCCTTGATCTTGCAATCGGCCTCGCCGGGCTCGTAACCCACCTCGTTGCCGCCCAAGCGGAACGGATGCGCGAGATGCGCACGGGAGAGACTGCGTAGACCGTAATCGGACATGAACTCTTCGGGATCGCACAGCCACTGCAGCATGCGCTCCAGTTGCTGACGATCGACGATGGTCATCGCCAACGTCTCGCCTTCCGGATTGGCAATCCGTGAAATGCAGCGCCCAACGAGCTCGGAACGATTGTTCATGAACCAGTTCAGATTCGAGCTGAACTCCGGGAACTGTTTCAGCCAATCCGTCTCGAGACGCTCGACGGCATACATCGGGATGAGTCCGACCATCGAACGAACACGGATTTTTTCGTAGTGACCATCTGGATAACGCAGCACGTCGTAGAAGAAGCCATCGGTGTCGTCCCACAGGTCGTGGTCACGTCCACCCTGACGCTTCATCGCCGCACCGATGTAGACATAGTGCTGGAAGAATTTCGTTGCGAGGCTCTCGTACGTCTTGTTCTCTTTTGCAAGCTCCAGCGCGATACGCATCATGTTGAGGCAGAACAAGCCCATCCAGCCGGTCGCATCGGACTGTTCCAACACCGCACCACCTGGCAACTTTTCGGAACGATCAAACAGCGTGATGTTGTCGAGCCCGAGGAATCCACCCTCGAAGACATTGTTGCCGCGACTATCGACTTTGTTGATCCACCAAGCGAAGTTGATCAGCAACTTGTGGAAGCAACGTTCGAGAAACGCGCGATCCGCCGTGCCGGAGCGGACGCGGTCCATGTTGTATACGCGCCAGACTGCCCACGGATGAACCGGCGGATTGAGGTCGGAGAATTCCCACTCGTATGCCGGGATCTGTCCGTTCGGATGCTGGAACTGCTCGAACAACATCAGCCACAGCTGTTGTTTGGCGAAGTCCGGATCGATGATGGCGATTGCGACGGTGTGGAATGCGAGATCCCACGCCGCAAACCATGGATATTCCCATTTATCCGGCATCGACAGCACACGCATCGAGTTCAGATGGCGCCAGTGCTGATTTCGAATGTGATTACGCGATTCCGGCGGCGGCAAATTGGGGTTGTCACCCTTCAACCATTGCTCGACGTCGAAGATGTAGTTCTGCTTCGACCACATCATGCCAGCAAAAGCCTGACGCTGAATGCGGCACTCGTCCTCTGTCGCACCCTTCGGGTGGATCGTCTGATAGAACTCGTCCGCCTCCCGACGCGCACGAGTGATCACCGTGTCGACATCGCTCAGTGACGCATTGCCGTCATCGGATAAACGGAAATGGAACACCACTGAACCGCGCGCCGGAACGACGCGGCGATAATGAACACCCGCTTTCGTGCCTTCGTGATCGTGGTTGATAGCCTCCGTCTCACCGTGAACGATGTGACGATGAAAGGCATCCTTGTAGAAACGTCGACCGTTCTCGGGCATGACACCGTACAACCGTTCGACGTTCGATTCGTTGTCGGTAAACATCGCCTCGCCATCAGCCTCGGCTGACAGATAGCGCTTTCCTAGCTGATATTTGAACGGCAGATTGGTAAGGCCGTCGGCCTCACTGTCGTCGGCGACGAGGCGAACTTGCTTGCCGCGCTTGGCGCCGAGTTTGATGTTGGGTGGACGCTTCTTGTTCGCACCCCAGCCCCAGATATTACGGAACCACAGCTGCGGAATCAGGTGGATTTCCGAGTCGTCGGGACCGCGATTGCAGACTTCGACACGGACACACAGATCCTCTGGACCTTCTTTCGCGTACTCGACGAAGACGTCGAAGTAGCGATCTTCATCGAAGGTGCCGGTATCGAGCAGTTCGAACTCGGGTCCACGGCCGTGTCGACTCGCGTTCTCTCGCACCAACCACTCGTACGGGTACTCCGCTTGCGGGTACTTGTACAGGTACTTCATGTAGCTGTGCGTCGGAGTGCTGTCGATGTAGAAATAGTATTCTTTGAGATCCTCGCCGTGGTTACCCTCAGCCGGGATCAAGCCAAACGGGCGCTCCTTCAAGATCGGATCGCGACCATTCCACAGTGCCAAAGAAAAACATAACAACTGGTACTGATCGGAGACGCCAGCGAGGCCGTCCTCACCCCAGCGATACGCCTTGCTGCGCGACATGTCGTGGGTCAAGTTATTCCAGGCCGCTCCGTTCGCGCTGTAGTCCTCTCGAACCGTGCCCCACGAGCGCTCGCTCAAGTACGGTCCCCAGCGATACCACGGCGAACCACCACGGGCTTGGGACAGCCGCTCATGCTCGGCCGTCTGCTTGGCTTTACCCATTTCAACCCCCCAATCAGAACGTCGCACCAGCTCTCGTCGGCTGGCCAGTCGTTGTTGTTGTTACCGCGCGGCCAACTCGACCCCGCGACTATTCGTCCAGAATGGATAATTTCCGAAATGAAAACAAGCGGGGTAGTGTGAAATTTGGGTGACCACCGTTAAACGTGACGACACTTAGACTGAGTCTTACGCTCACAACGTGTGTCGCTGGTCGGCCTGGTGTAACCGACTCGCCAACTGCTTCATCAATCGCAGTGCTTCATCCGGGTGTGCGCCGATGAGATGCTCGAAATTCTCCCGAGTCATCGGCTCAACCTCGAGATCTGTCACGGCCACCACCGACGCCGAGCGCGGCAGGTCGAGCAGCAAGCCCATCTCGCCGACCCAATCGCCAGGGCCAAGTCGCGCAATCACTGCGTCATTCCCGTCTTTTTGCGCCTTCCGCACCTCCGCCTCACCGCGGCGGATCATGTACGCGCGATCCGGCTTCGCTCCCTCTTGAACCAGCACAGCGCCTGCCAAAATGCGTCGGTAACCGCACCCCTCGAACAGACAGGGATATTGATCCGTGTGATGTAGCTTGGCGCAGCCCGTGGCCGTCTTCTCGCCGCCGACACCGCGATACACCGCGACCGCGAGCACCGCCCCCACCATCGGGCCGACGAAGTACACCCACAAGTGATCGAACATCCCCATAAGCGCAGCCGGTGCAAAACTACGCGCCGGGTTCAGACTGGTCCCCGACACTGGTGCCTCTATCATCACCAGTACCGCAATCAGCACGCCCGCGAGGTAGGGCGTATAGCGCGCAACCGAGCGCCGATCGACCGCCCAAAAAACCAGAAATATCAATGAGAAAGTGATGATCAGCTCGGCCGCCAAGGCGATGGTTGCCGAGTAACCTGCGCCCGGTGTCGTCATACCGAGATTCACGGTCGCCGCAGCCTCACTGGCGAGGGCGCCGACAACCAGCACGCCAAGCACAGCACCCAATGTCTGCGCGAGCGCATACATCGCGGCATCCGTGTGGGTGATCTTGCCGCGCAACCAAAATGCAAAGGTCATTGCCGGATTGAGATGCCCCCCACTACGCTGACCCAACGGTGACAAGACCACAGCGGTACCGCCACCCGCAAACAAGATGCCGGTTGCCAATCGGCGCCACGGCTCGGAGGGGATAAGCTCGGCCATCATGCTGCCTTCGGACCACATGAACACGACCGCGCCGATACCGATCATCATCATGATCGCCGTGCCGAAAAACTCACTCAGATACTCAGACCAATTAAGCTTCATGACGTTGTCATCCTCGTAGCAACAAACCCCGTTGAAGAATCCGCCGGGATATGGCCTGCTAGCATCGCTCCAAAACGGATTAATTCAACTAGAAAAAATGGAGCGGAGGTTTTTTCAGTGATTCGCAACGATGTCGTGGCCAGCCTCGATCTGCCGCGCCGGGCGGCCGCGATCGTGCTCGCAGGTGGTCGGGGCAGTCGCCTGCTCGATCTCACTGCGAAACGCTCCAAACCGGCCGTCCACTTCGGTGGCAAATTCCGAATCATCGACTTTGCGCTTTCAAACTCGGTGAATTCTGGAGTGCGGCGCATTGCGGTGCTGACTCAGTATACGAGCCACAGTCTCATCAAACATATCCAAATGGCCTGGGGCTTCTTGCGCGGCGAACTCAATGAATTTGTGCAGGTCCTGCCGGCCAATCAAAGAATGGGCAGCGATGTGTGGTATCAAGGAACGGCCGACGCCGTCCATCAAAACCAAGAAGTGATCAAAAGTTTTAATTGTGACTACACCATTATTTTGGCTGGCGATCATATCTATAAGATGAACTATGCGATCGCACTAGCGCATCATGCCGAGCACGGGCGTGGATGCACCGTCGCTTGTGTCGAAGTTCCAAAAGAACAAGCTTCTGGCTTCGGTATTCTCCATGCCAACGACGATGACGTTGTGACCGATTTTGTCGAGAAGCCGCACGATCCACCGACATTGCCGAATGCCCCCCATCGTTCACTCGCTTCGATGGGAATCTATATTTTTGACACGGCTTTCCTGCTAAGCGAACTTGAGCGCGATGCGATGGATCCGGCGTCGACTCACGATTTCGGGCGCGATCTGATTCCGCGACTCGTACGCGAGGGCCGGGTAGTTGCCCATCGCTTCGAGAGCAGCGCGGTCAATCGAAGCACGGACGCCGAGCCGTATTGGCGCGACGTTGGCACGCTCGACTCCTATTGGGACGCCAATATCGATCTCACTGCGACGGTTCCCTTGCTGAATTTGTACGATGACCGATGGCCGATTTGGACGTATCAGCCGCAGCTACCGCCCGCCAAATTCGTACATAACTCCGACGAGCGTCGCGGCATGGCGATCGAATCGCTGGTCTCTGGCGGATGCATTGTGTCAGGCACCATCGAACGCTCGCTGCTGTTCTCAGGGGTTCGCGTCCACTCGAACGCCATCGTCGAACTCGGTGTCGTGCTGCCCGGCGCGAAGATTGGTCGTGGCGCTCGATTGCATCGGGTCGTCGTCGACCGAGACTGCCAAGTGCCCCCCGAACTCGTAGTCGGTGAAGACCCAGAATACGATGCGCGGCGCTTCATACGCAGCGACAACGGCGTCACTCTGATCACGCAGTCAATGATTGACCGCCTCGAGTCATGACTCGCGTACTCCACGCCACGACCGAATTGTTTCCGTGGGTGAAAACCGGCGGACTTGCCGATGTCACTGCAGCCTTGCCGGAGGCGCTGGCGGACATTGGCGTCGACGCGCGTACCGTGGTTCCCGGGTTTCCGGCGATCATGGCAGCATTGGGAGACGCCTCCCCGGTATACGAGGTCGCCGGCCTCTTCGGTACAGCGACGATGCGCGTCTTGCATGGATTTCTGCCGAACCGAAAAACGGCGGTTTATGTAGTCGATGCACCCGCGCTGTTCCAACGTCCCGGCAATCCCTACTCCCACCCGACCGGCGGCGACTGGAGCGATAATCTGCTGCGCTTCGCCATGCTGGGCTGGGCGGCGGCCAAACTCGCCGCCGGCGAGCTAGATCGGCAATGGCGCCCCGATGTGCTGCATGTTCACGATTGGCACCCGGCACTCGCTCATGCCTATCTCGCCGAAGCATGGCCGCCCGTCAAAACCGTTTTCACGATCCATAACATCGATTATCCGGGCCGCTTCCCCCCTCATGACTATGGGCGACTCGGGCTCGCGCATTGGCTCGCGGCACCCTATGGTCCGCTCGAATTCTTCGGCGATCTGTGTTTCCTCAAAGCAGGCGTACTGCTCGCCCATCGTGTCACAACCGTGAGCCCGACTTACGCAGAAGAAATCAGTCTTGGAAAACACGGCGGCGGGCTCGATGCGATCGTTCGATCGCGTGATGACCGGTTAGTTGGCATTCTCAATGGAGTGGACTACGGAACGTGGGATCCGCGTCACGACACGCATCTGCCCACTACATATGATCCGCACGACGTGACGGGCAAGACGATTTGTAAAGCGCAACTTCGTCAACATTTTGCGCTGGCAGATGACACTGCAGGGCCCGTGTTCATCGTCGTCAGCCGACTGAATTGGCAGAAGGGGCTAGATTTGGTCGTCAATGCGACTGAGACGCTCGTCGCCGCGGGCGCCCAACTCGTGGTGGTCGGTAGCGGTGATGGCCATCTGGAGTGGCAGTTCCGGCAGCTGCAACAGCGCTTCCCACGGCAAGTCGGCGTTCATCTGGGATATTCCGAACCACTCGCACACTTGGCGATGGCCGGTGGCGATGCGTTGCTGATGCCTTCGCGCCACGAACCTTGTGGTCTGACGCAACTCTACGCCAAACGCTATGGCACCTTGCCGGTCGTCCAATCCGTCGGCGGTTTGGCCGATACCGTTGATCACCACTCGGGTTTCACGTTCGACGAACAATTCACATCATTGTCTGATGTGATTCAACACGTCGTTCATGTACATCACGACCGCACTCGCTGGCAGCAGATGATGATGACTGCAATGAGGCAAAATTTCGGGTGGGAAAGCTCGGCGTACGCATATCTGCGTCTGTATCAAGAACTGCAAGGATAGATCTGTCGACATGGAATCGATTTCGACCACTCCCACCGAGCAAGTGCACGCCGAGCTGTCGTCACTGCGAGCGATCCATCTTCAACTGCAAGATACCGTTACAAGCTTACGCGCCGAACTCGAAAACGCAGCGGCGGTTGGACGTGCCAACGTTCAAGCTACCGAGACGCACTTCGCAAATCAAATTTCCGAGCTTCGCAAAACCATCGACAGCCTTAGGCGCAACCTCGAGGATACCGCTGCACATGGTCGCGCCGAAACTCAGGCCGAGAGAGCGCGTGGCACCGCTGAAGCGAAGCAGCTGCGCGACACCATCGACTCGATGCGCATCGAAATGGATGGTTTACGAGTGACTCACCAAGCGGCCCTAACGCGGCAGGAGTCGGGCTTCGCGCTGGAACGCACTCACCTCATGGAGCAGGTCAAGCTGCTCAGACTCGAACTGGAAAAACGCACGTGAATACCGAGAATCAAAAACGCAAATCGACCCGCAAGAAAAAGCTCTCCAAGTCCGTCGCCTTGCGGCGCGCAGAAACGCTGCTTGAAGTCTCTGCACGTTGTGCTGCGGCGAACGATCTCGTGAGCGTGTTGCGTACGTTAGTCGATATCACTGCACGCGCTCTCGACTGCGATCGCGGCACGTTGTTCCTGAACGACTCCGAAACCGGTGAGCTGTACTCGCGAGTGGCGCAGGGCGACCTCGTGCGAGAAATTCGCATACTGAATACCTCTGGATTCGCTGGGCATGTTTTTCAGACGGGCGAAGCGGTCATTACCCACGACCCTTACTCGGACCCGCGGTTCAACCGCCAAGTCGATGATTGGACAGGCTACAAGACACGCAACATCATCTGCGTGCCGATTCGCCTCGCCTCAGGCGAGCTCATCGGAGCCATGCAGTGCTTGAACAAGAACACGGGGTCTTTCACAGAAGACGATCTTGAGCTGCTGCAGGATATGACTGCGCAATCGGCAATCGCACTAAGTAGCCTCCATTTTATCGAACACACCGAAAAGCTTCGTCGGAAGGAAATGAAGTTCATCGGTCTCGTATCCGAGATCAATCAAGAATTCGATCTAGCTCGTTTATTGCAGCGAGTCGTGGCCGAGACGACCAAGATGCTACGCGCCGAACGCGCCACGATCTTCATGTACGACTCGACCACCAAGACGCTCTTTTCTCGCGTCTCGGCCGGCGGCGAGATCGCCGAGATTCGATTCCCGTCGCACTTGGGTATTGCGGGCGAGGTTTTCACGAGCGGCCAATCACTCAATATCCCCCACGCCTACGCTGATCTGCGTTTCAATCCCTCGTTCGACCGACAGACAGGCTTTTTCACACGCTCGATCTTGTGTGTACCGATTCTCAACAAACATGCCGTGATCATCGGTGTCACCCAGGTTCTGAACAAAGAAACCGGTATCTTCACGCAAGAGGACGAACAGCGCTTGAAGGCATTCACGGCGCAGGTGGCCATCGCACTCGAGAACTCGAAACTGTTCGACGACGTGCAGCGCGTCAAGAGCTATAACGACAGCATCCTGCAAAGCATGTCCAACGGCGTAATTACGCTCGATGCGGCGGGCAAGGTCGTCACCTGCAATGCCGCCGGACTGAAAATCTGGAACGCCAAGAGCAGCGACGTTATCGGCAAGCCTCTGGTCGACTTGCTTGGTCAGAATAGTCTTTGGCTCAATGACAGTATCGCATCGGCCAAAGAGACGGGTGAAAACGGCTACTTTCCTGACGCGCAGGTGACACTCGGCAGCGCGGAACGATCGGTTAATGCGAGCGTCATGCCGCTGCGCGCGGCCGATAACGACAAAGAGCTTGGCGCCATGCTGATGTTCGAGGACATCAGCTCCGAAAAGCGTATGAAGTCGACAATGTCCCGTTACATGGATCCGGCCATCGCCGCCCAGATGCTCGAGGGCGGTGGCTCCGATCTGCTCGGCGGTGCCAACAAGGAAGCCACGATCATGTTTACCGACGTGCGCGGCTTCACGACCATCACCGAGGAGTATGGCGCGCAGGGTACCGTCTCGTTCCTCAATGAGTATTTTACGTTGATGGTCGAGTGCATCAATCGCCAAGGCGGCATGCTCGACAAGTTCATCGGCGATGCCATCATGGCATGCTTCGGTCTGCCAGCTGCGCATGAGGATGATCCCGATCGCGCGATGAAAGCGGCCATTTCCATGATTCGCGAAATGTGGGACTGGAACGCGATTCGCCGCGAAAAGGGACTGAAGACGGTGGATATGGGGATCGGCTTGAATACCGATACCGTCGTTTCGGGCAACATCGGTTCGCCGAGGCGTATGGACTACACCGTCATCGGCGATGGTGTGAATCTGGCCGCACGGCTGGAGAGCGCATGCAAAGCTTACTCGGCACATATTTTAGCGAGCGAGTCGACTATCCTGAAGCTGAAGGGTACCTATCGCTATCGCGACATCGACTTGGTCGTCGTCAAAGGCAAAACACAGCCGGTGCGCGTTTACGAGGTTCTCGATTACCACGACAACAAGACCTTCCCGAACATGATCGATGTGATCACGCGTTTTGGTGACGCCATGCAGGCGTACCGAGCAGGCCACTGGGACAAAGCCAAGGCGAGCTTCGGACTCTGCTTGAAGTTGAATCCCGACGATCATCTGTCGCAAACATACATTGATCGTTGTCATTATCTCGAAGCACATCCGCCGGCTGGAGAGTGGAATGGCGTTTGGGTCATGAAAGAGAAATGAGTGAAGCACTGACCTGTCGACCGTTGTTGCGATGGGCGCTCGGCCATCTCGCGCCGCAGTGCAGTGCGACACACCTAGAGGCGCTGATCGCGCTCGTTGATCGCTCGATGCAGCTGCCGACGCGCCACTACCACGATCTCGCGCACGCCTTGATGGTGGCCGAATCGAATGATCCTCTCGACGCCGTTATTGGCCTGTTCCACGACATCGTCCAAGCAGGTGTCGACGGTGCTTTGCCGCCTGATAGCGAGCACTACCTTGCCGGCTTGGTGGAAAGGAACGCTCGCGGTGAATTCACGCTGCTCGACTCGGTGGAAGCTCGACAGGATCCGGTCTTCGATATCGTCAAGCGCTGCTTCGGTTTCTCCGAAACCCAAGTCTTGTCGCCCCTCGCCGGACAAAACGAGTTTTTAAGCGCGCTCATCACCTGCAAGGCTTTGCATGCCGTGTTGGATGCCGAGCACCTCGCGGCGGTTTCGCTCGGGATAGAGGCGACCGTTCCGTTCCGCAAAGATCCGCACCTGCTGGCCGCTTCCTATATTTCTGCGCTGATGGATATCAATCACCGCCACCAATCGAATATTGGCGAGTCAGACATGCGCTCGCATGTTCGACGGGCGATCCGCATTGCCAATCGGGATGTCCGCAGTTTCGGCGAAGCGGATTTGGTTGCTTTCCTGGATGACACCTGGAGCTTGATGTACGAGTCGTCGATCGAACTGCGAGCGGGCGGACCAGTCGGTATCACGGCCTACCGCCAGACGCTGCAGAGAATGACTCGATTCTTTTCGTCGCTCTCGGCACCCGTGATTTTTCGGCAGTACGATGGCGAACCGATTCAGTCAGACCATCAAAACAGACTTGAGGCAACTGCACGCAATCTCGAGGTCATCTCAGATGTCATGCATGCGAAGCTTTTGGCGATTTCTTTGATTGAATCTACCGATAGCGCCGGACTCCGAGCCTTCAGACCCACGCGTCTGAAAACCACGCTGCGTATAACGGCGGCAGCCAGTAGCATGTCAGCGCTTGATGTTTTGGTTGCCGGCTCCGCCGGCAAGGTCGAGTTTGACGTACGGCAGTCGCCCTTATCGCACCAACTCTCGCAGCAACTGCATCGAGATGATATCCGCGCTTACACCAACGCCCTGGATCTCGGTGCGCCCGCTAGCAATCGTCTGCTCGAACGGTTTCCGATCGACATTCAAGCGCGCACACGCGAACTTGCGCGAGCCATGCTGCTTTAGCGCCGGCCGCCACTCGCGCGTTTCGCCTTTTCGGAATCTGGTGGCGGCTTGAGCGGTGCAAAGCCCGGTTCGCCAACTTCGCAAATTTCGACGGCGTCCTCCACGCCTTTGACTTCATACAGACCGTGGTTACGCCACTCGATCTCCGGAATGCCATCGATTTCATAGCCGTTGAGCATCTGGAAGGCGTTTTCATAAGCGAATCGAGACATGAGGATTTGCTTGCCTTGCGCTAGCGACATGATGCGAGCGGCCGTATCGACTTGAATGCCGTTGAAGTCGAAGGTCTTGCCGGCCACCTTGGCGTTATCTGCGTAAACTTCGCCGACGTGGATACCGACACGATCCTGAATATTGGTGCCTTCGGCTTCGTTCATGTCTTCGATGCGACTCTGCATTCGCAGCGCAAAAGTCACCGCCTCCGACGGCGTGGCGAAGGCGATGAAGAAAGAGTCGCCGGAAGTGGAAACTTCCTCGCCGGTCGCAGTCGACGCCAGAATATTTCGAACGAGATCGTGATGCTGTCGCACGAGTTGCATCGCTTGCGCATCACCATACTCCTGCTTGAGTTTGGTGGAGCCGACAAGATCGGTGAAGAGCATGGTCACAACCCGATTGCTGGTCGCTTTGCGCGCACCGGCGTAAATCCCGGGCATCGAGCGATGCTCGTCGGCGGTCGCATGGCTCGGAGCCGCTTGGGGTGCGCGTGCAGGGGTTGCGGCCGGTGCGGCACCGAAAGGATCCAGCGCAACCTGCGCCAATAGACCAACGATGGCGGGCGACGACACCTTTTTATTGAGGTTCGAACGCACCACACTCATGTTTAGAACTTTTGACAAAACACCGTGGTAACGACTGTCGGCGAGATAGCCGAGACCACTCGGACCTTGCCAAACCACGACGACCTCGCCGCTAAGCCCGAAGCCGCGGCAGATTTCGCGCATTTGCCTCAAAAGGTTCTGCTGATCGCCCGCGGCAACGCTTGCCATTAGCGGCGAAAATGGCACAAAGACGAACTCGGTCCCTTGGATGCGTACGTGTGCGACTTGCAAGGAATTCATGTTGGACTCCCCCCTCTTGATCGGATGCGGACAGGCCCATGCGCGATGGGACGGTGCCCGATCGCACCATTATGAATACAATCGAGGCGAAAAAAATGGGTTAGCTGATATCCACCGCTCGTCGCGAGGGGGTCCACTTGGTCAAAGTCGATGAAACTTTGTTGCGCGTCATCAGCGCGGTACCGGTCTTCGCCGGTATCGGTCGATTGGAGCTGATCGCCCTTTTGACCAACGCGAGTCGGGTCGAGCGCGGCACCAATCAGATCTTTTTCGATGAAGGGGACACGGGACAGACTTTCTTCGTCTTCATAGCTGGCAGCGCGACCATTGAAAAGCGTACCGAGACGGGTTGGCAGTCACTCGTGGACCTGCGCCCCGGCGATACGTTCGGAGAGATGGCTCTCGTGGATGGCGGTAAACGATCCGCACGGGTCCTCGCGACCTCGAACGCCGTCGCCTTGATGTTTCAAAAAAATGACATCGATTTGTCGCTCGAAGCAGCCATCGTGATCTATCGAAACATTGCGCGAATCTTGTCGAAACGCTTGCGTCACTACAACGAGAAGCTCTAACGAGAGAAACCCGGACGCTCTCATCAAACTCGAGTCTCATTGCGGTTAGAATAGTCGCATGAGCGCGGAATACTTCGGTTCGATACTTGAACAGCGTCTGTCCCGTCGAAGCTTCGTAGCAAGCGCCGGCCTGCTCACTAGCCTCTCGGCGTTGCCAACATTGTCGTTCGCATCGAATGCGACGACCCTGGTGCAGAAAGCAGTCACCACGGCAATCGAACCCACCCGTGCTGATACGCTCACGTTGGCCGCAGGCTTACGCAGTGACCTTCTGATTCGATCCGGCGACGCCTTGTTCAAAGATGTAGCGCCTATCGACGGCAAGACCCTGCAATCGCTCGCTTGGCTCGACTCGGAAGCAGGCAAGCGCCAAGAAAAGCTCTTTGGTACCAATAACGACGCCCTCGCCTTTTTCCCAACCGGCAGCGGCGGCACAGCCGGCGTGCTTTGCGTCAACCATGAATACGTTATGGCCGAGCTGTCGTTTGCAGAGTGGCCCAATGCCGGGCCAAACCGTGCTGAAGCACGGCAAGCGTGGCTCAAAGATCGTCCACAGGCCGTCGCGTGGATGCAGGCTGCTCACGGAGTCAGTGTCGTTCAGCTCGAGAAGGCGCCCCATGGTTGGCGAACCATCAGCGACGGCCCGCTCACCCGACGCATCACCGCCAACACGCCGATGGAGATACGTGGCCCTGCCAAGGGCCATGAGCTGATGCGCACCAATGTCGACCCGAACGGCACCGTAGTACTGGGAACTTTTGCCAACTGCGCGGGCGGGAAGACTCCGTGGGGCACGTATCTCACCGCAGAGGAAAATATCCAGGATTACTTTGGTTCGGCCAAATCTTGGGCTGACAACACTCAAGATAATGCCACTATCGAAGCGCACCGGCGTTGGCCGCTGCGAGAGCGCTCTGCCTACGGATGGGATCTTATTGATGCTCGCTTCGATGTGCGCCAAGAGCCTCGTGAGCCGCTGCGCCACGGCTGGATCGTCGAGATCGATCCGCAACAGCCGACCGCGCCACCAAAGAAGCGCACCGCACTCGGACGCTTCTGTCATGAAGGTGCCAACACGATCTTGACTCGAGACGGCCGCGTCGCGGCCTACATGGGTGACGATGCTAAGTTCGAGTATGTCTACAAGTTTGTTAGTCGCGATCGCTACAACCCACGCGATCGCGCCGCCAATCTCGATCTGCTCGACCATGGCACGTTGTACGTCGCTCGCTTCGACGCCTCCGGTCGGGGCACATGGCTGCCGCTGGTGCATGATGAGAACGGTCCCCTGAACTCGCGCAATGGTTTTGCGAGTCAGGCCGAGGTGGTGATCAAATGTCGTGCGGCTGCCGATCTGCTCGGTGCGACGCCGATGGATCGACCAGAAGACGTTGAGCCTAGTCCGATCACCGGTCGGGTCTATATGGCCCTGACCAAGAACGACGAGCGTCAAACCGCGAACAAGGTTTTCAACGGTCGCACAGTCGATTTTGGTCCGAATGCCGCCAATCCGCGTCCCCAGAACGACTTCGGTCACATCGTCGAGTTAAGTGAGGATGATTCAGACGCCGCGAGTACACGTTTCGCTTGGAATCTGTTCCTGCTTGCCGGCGACCCGCGCAATACCCAAGCGAAGTTCCTGACCGACGCGGATGCAATCGCCGCCGGCGCATTGGCTCGCGAAGACCTTTACTACGCAGGGTTTGCCGATCGATCGAAAGTCAGCCCCATCGCGTGTCCGGACAATCTCGGTTTTGATCCCACCGGACGACTGTGGGTCGTGACGGATGCCGATACCGGCTTGATCGGGAACAACGGGTGCTATGTGGTCCCCACCAGCGGACCCGAGCGCGGCTACTTGCGGCAAGTCGTGAGCGCTCCGGTGGGCGCCGAGATTTGCGGTTGTGAGTTCACGCCCGATGGACGCACCCTGTTTCTCGCGATCCAGCACCCGGGAGAAGGCGGCTCGGTCGATGCGCCGGTCAGTCATTGGCCAGATGGCGAAGGCCTGCCTGCTCGGTCGGCGGTCGTCGCGATCAGTCGAGAGGATGGAAGCCCGCTGTAAGCGCAGATCGATGGCCGTACAATCGGCCGCATGAATATTCCAAAACAGCAGAACCAATACCAGCTTTTCAAACAAGCACAGGGCTTTAGTCTCAACCTCATCGAGGGCGCCTCGGTGAGAGCGCCGGGCCCAAAGGAAGTGCTCGTTCGAGTCCGTGCAACGTCCCTGAATCGCCGCGACATCATGGTGCTGCGCGGTTGGTATCCGGTCGGTGATCGCTCGACGGTCATTCCGTTGTCGGACGGAGCCGGCGAAATCGTTGCAGTCGGCGCGGGGGTCACTCGCGTCAAACTCGGCGAGCGCGTCGTCGCACAGTTTTTTCAAAAATGGTTGCACGGCAGACCCACCGCATCAACGGGAGCCTCCGCTCTCGGCGGTGCACAAGATGGCATGTTGTCCGAGTACGTGACGCTAAACGAGGAAGGCGTACTGCGCTTCCCCGACCATCTGTCGTTCGAGGAAGCGGCAACGCTGCCTTGCGCTGCTTTGACCGCGTGGAATGGACTCGTCACGCGTGGCGGTCTTCGTGCAGGAGATTATGTACTGCTACAAGGAACCGGTGGCGTTTCAATTTTCGGTCTGCAATTTGCCGTGGCGTACGGTGCGAAGGCCATCATCACAAGCTCAAGCGATTCCAAGCTTGATCGTGCGAAAGATCTTGGCGCCAGTCATCTGATCAACTATCGCAAGACAGCCGAGTGGGCACCCGCAGTACTTGCTGCAACCGGAGAGGTCGGGGTTCACCATGTACTCGAAGTGGGCGGCGTCGGCACGCTGGCGCAATCACTCGCATCGCTTGCACATGGGGGACATATCGCCATCATCGGTGGGCTCGCCGGATTCGGCGGCGAAATTCCAGCTGCTGCGATGATTGGCCGCAGTACCAGCGTCTCCGGTATCTTCGTTGGTTCACGTACTAATTTCGAAACCATGAATGCATTCATCGACCAACACCAGATCAAGCCAGTGATCGATCGGGTGTTCGACTTCACACAAGCGGATGCAGCCTTCGTCTACATGGAAAATGGTAACCATTTCGGCAAAATCGTCATTCGGCATGGATGATGGATCTGCAAGATTTTTTTGAGCAAGAGCGCAGTGCCGGCGCAGATCTTGTAATCGCTCTCGTTGTCGCGACCGAAGGCTCGACCTACCGGAAACCGGGCGCGTTCATGCTCCTATCATCCAGTGGCCGTCGCGCAGGCTTGCTGAGCGGCGGTTGTTTGGAGAGCGACCTGCACGAGCACGCCCTGAAAATGCTGGCCGATAATCGTTGCTGCACGAATCATCGCTACGACAATCGCAGCAGCGATGATCCCATTTGGGGTCTCGGTCTTGGATGCGAAGGATCAATGACTATCTGTTTGTTGCGCTGCCGAAGCAATGAAGACTACAAACCATTGACAACTATTTTTGATCGGTTTTTGAAGAACGATCCGACTGATTTTTTGATTGATTTACGTGACGGCAGCTTTACCACTGTAGATACGAAGACGTCGACACCAGACTTGATCGCCGATTATTTTCGCTGGAGAGTCGTACCACCGCTACGACTACTCATCTGCGGGGCAGGTCCCGATGCCGACCCACTCCTTGCCTTTGCACATCGACTGGGCTGGAAAGTCACGCTGCTTGACCATCGTCCGGCTTATGCTCTTATGCAGCAATTCGTTGGCGCCGAGACTGTCAAGCAAATCGAGCTGCACAAATGGACACAGGATCTCGATCTCGAGCGATTCTCGGCTGCGGTCGTCATGAGCCATCATCTCGGTGCCGATGCCCAGTATCTCGCAGGACTCGCGCGCTCTAAGATTCCCTATGTCGGCCTGCTTGGCCCGCCGGCAAGACGAGAGAGATTGCTGGCGGACCTCGGACCACTCGCTCTAGATCTAACCACTCGACTGCGGGCGCCTGTCGGACTGAATCTAGGCGGCCGCACGCCTGAAGCGATTGCATTGTCGATCGTCGCGGAAATTCAAGCAGCATTCAGTCTGAACGCGGTTTGACCCGTCGCGTCGGCTCCGCTTGCAGAGGATCCAAAGGCCAGTAGTGCCTCGGGTATCGGCCGCGCATGTCTTTGCGGACATCAGCATAAGCATTACGCCAGAAGCTCACTAAATCCGCTGTGATTTGCAACGGTCGTTGCGCCGGTGAGAGTAGCTTGAACGTGACGGGAATTTTACCGAGCGCGAATCTCGGTGTCGCCGCGAGACCAAAAACCTCTTGCATCCGCATCGATGCACAGGGGGCAAGATCATCGATGTAGTCGATACGAATACGACTGCCCGTCGGTACGACGAGATAGGTGGGTAACCACTCATCAAGGCGTCGTACGCCATCGGCGCCGAGACGAAACTGCAAAGCCTCGAGCAAGGGCAGCTTCGCGAGATGCGAGCGACGCGTGATCCCGTCGAGCCAAGGAGACAGCCACGTTTCGATGCTTTGAGTCAGTGCATCGTCTGACATCTCTGGCCAAGTCTGCGTTCCGGGCAAATCAAGTCGCCGTGCCATCTCGGCACGGGCACAAAACGCTCGACTCTCGTCGGACCACGGCAAAGCCGACAAGCCCATCTCCCGAATGCCATCGAGCATGGCTCGCAGCAAGTCAGCAGCGACATCGACCCGTCGTGGCTTCGTCTCGATAATCAGCTCGCCGAGTCGTACGACCTCACGCGCAACGACGCACTGATCTTCGGATGACCAAAACGTTTCCGTCTTGCGCTGCCAACGATCAGCGGTCGCCGCTTCGAGCATCTCGCGGGAAAGCTTGGCCGCCAGTCGAATCTGCGCCTCACGATCCCGATCATCCAGATCGATCGCGACGAGAAACTCGCTCTGCCCGAGGTGATCTGCACTCGGAATGACCGCTCCTTTACCGTTGGCAAGCAAAAACTGGCGATTGCTCCCGGGCCGCCGCTGCGCGATGCGATCCGGATAGGCTAAGGCGAGCAAACCACCAACATCGAGATAGGGTCGTACGTTACCGACCAATTCATCGTCCATTCGTTGTTCGGCCATTCGTTTTTCAAATTGAGTCGACAACTGTCGTACTCGAGCGAGCACAGCATGATCGATACCGATGCCCCTCGACGGTTGATCGAGCAAATCGAGACGACTTGTGATGTCGACATCCTCGCTGCGACGTAGAATGTCGCGCTCGGTCAGCAGCGCGGCAAGTCTGGCGCCCTCTCGCTCAACGTTACGTTGCCGACTCTCCAGCAGCAAATGCGCCAATCGCGGGTGGACTGGCCAACTCGACATGGCGCGCCCATGGCTCGTGATGCGCCCCTGCAGATCTAGGGCGCCGAGTGTTTGCAAAGTATCGCGAGCACTTTCGAGCACGGCTCGCGGCGGCACATCCAACCAAGGTAAACGTGTGGGATCAAGCACACCCCACTCGGCCAGATCTAAAGCGAGCGGCATCAGATCCGCCTCGATGAGTTCGGCAGGCGTATACGCGCTCAAGCTACGCTCGGCCCCTTCACTCCAGAGGCGATAACAAACGCCCGCGGCCACACGTCCGGCACGGCCTGCTCGCTGCGCTGCCGAAGCGCGTGAAATACGACGGGTCTCCAATCGCGACATTCCCGATACAGGATCAAAGACAGCACGACGAACCAGGCCACTGTCGATCACGACGCGAATACCGGGCAGGGTCAGACTGGTCTCCGCAATATTGGTCGAGAGAATGACGCGACGAATACCTGGGTGGGCGCGCAACGCCTCATCTTGCGATGCAGCCGATAGATCGCCGTGCAAAGCCAGCGCCTGCACTTTACTCGAACTGAAATCGGGTGCCGACTCAAGGAACTCTTTGACACGACGAATCTCAGCCATACCGGGTAAGAAAACGAGAACGTCGCCCTCACACTCACGAAGTGCGCGTAGTACGGCAAGACCCGCCATGCGCTCGGCGGACTCCGCTTGGCCAGGCAACAGCGGAAGACCTTTGCCTAGGTGCCGAACGTCCACCGGAAAGCTGCGTTCGGCGCTGCTGATGACGGGCGCGTCCGCCGTGGAATCCGACGCCAGTAACTTCGCAACCGCGACCCCATCAAGGGTAGCCGACATCACGAGAATTCTCAGATCAGTTCCGAGTGCCGAACGCGAATCGAGACATAGAGCCAAGCCGAGATCGGCATTCAAGCTACGCTCGTGAAACTCATCAAAAATGACGATGGCGACATCTTCAAGTGCAGGATCCGAGTGGAGTATTCGACTCAACACGCCCTCGGTCACGACTTCGATCCGAGTTCGGTGGCTCACGCGCGTCTCTAGTCGCATGCGATACCCCACGGTCTCGCCAACCGCCTCGCCCAAGGTGCTTGCCATACGCTGCGCTACCGCACGGGCTGCCAAACGGCGCGGCTCGAGCATCAGGATTTTTCGATCACCCACCCACGGCTCATCGAGTAAAGCTAACGGTACGACCGTGCTCTTGCCGGCTCCGGGTGGCGCTTCCAGCACAACGCCCGTATGTGCGCGTAGCGCGGCTTTCAGCTCTACGAGAGACTCGAGGATCGGAAGTGTAGGCAGCGTGATCACAGAATGGATAAAAGCCATTGCGACGGAGGGCAGAATTGTATGCAATCGGCGCTCATGCGGTTCGTCAAACGCGCACTCTGGCTCTGCACCGCCCTGCTCGCACTCTCATGGGTGAGTGTCACGATCTGGGCGTATTGGCCTTATCCATTGGAGCAAGCGGTCGCCTCGCTCGCGGATAAAGAGGATCGGTTCGTTTCGGTCGATGGACTGAACTTGCGTTACCGAGAGTGGGGAACCCAACAAGCCGGGCGTGCCTCACTGCTACTGATACACGGCTTTGGAAACTCGTTGCAGAGCTTTCGCACCCTCGCACCTTTGTTGGCGCAAACCCATCATGTCATCGCTGTCGATATGATTGGGTACGGTCTGTCAGACAAGCCAACCGACTACGATTATCACAACGGGCCTCAAGCCCTGATGCTGCGACGCGCTGCACGTCAGCTCGGTCTCGATAACATCGTCTATGTGGGGCATTCGCTCGGTGGTGCGGTTGCGCTGCAAGCAGTCGTTCAAGATGATCGCGCGGCAGGCCTTGTCCTGCTCAATCCGGGAATCATCAGTACCGGAGTTCCCAAAATCGTGCAAGTTACGCTACCGCCCCTACCACGAATGTCCGCCAAGCTATTTGCTAGCCGCAAGTTTAGGGGGCGGTTTCTCAAGAATTCCTATGTAAATCCCGCGATCGTCACCGAGCAGGTCATCGATGACGTGATGCTCGCTGCGCGCAGCGAAGGCTACATGCGTGGCACGACCTCGCTGATGGCGCAGTATCGTGAGGGCGAGGAAATCACGTTAGCTGCCAATGTGAAGGTGCCCGTTTTGATTCCGTGGGGCGATCAGGATCGGAACAAACCTTTGCAAGAGGCAACCGAGTTACAGGCTCTGTTACCCGGCTCAACCCTCGTTCGATTTTCCAACGCGGGACACTACGTCCATGAAGAAGCTCCGATCGAGGTAGCGCAAGCCATCGTCGATTGGCTCAGCCGGTCAGCACTCGTGAACGCCAAATCGAAATAGCCGCAAGAATCCACGTCAAAATCAACACACCACCGCCAATCGGAGCGAGCATCGCAACGCCTTTCGGCGCACCGAAGGTGAGTGCGTAAATGCTGCCGCAAAAAAGCAGCATTCCGAATAAGAGTGCTGTGCCGATCCTGCCAAACGTACGATGAGTCGGATCCTGAGACTGCAAACATCCGATACCCAACAGCCCCAGCGAATGGAAAAACTGGTAGGTCACCGCAATATCAAAACTGGCGAAGCGCTCTGTTGTCAGGATCGGTCGTAGCGCATGAGTTCCAAAAGCGCCCAGTGCCGTCGCTAACGCGATCGACAACGCGGCTGCTACCCAGATCGCCCGTGCGCTCATCTTGACCGCTCGACCTGTTGCCACGCGAGGTCGGCCATCAGCTCGACGTTGCCCGCATATTCCTTGGCCTTGGGACTGACCGCCGTTCCTCGAGTGAATCGCCCGCGAATCCCATGGAAGATGCCGGCCAAGCGAAACATACAGAACGCGACGTAGTAATCGAGAGCGGGGATATCCGAAATTCCACGCCGTCGACAGTAGCAATCGACGTACTGACGCTCCGACGGCAAACCGTTCTTCACCAGATCAACGTTCATCAGCCCCGGGATGGCTGCTGATGGAACGCGATACATCATGAAGTTGTAGGCGAAGTCCGCTTCCGGATTGCCAATCGTAGACAACTCCCAATCGAGCACGCCGAGAACTCGGGCTTCCTCTTTGGCGAAGACCATGTTGTCGATTCGGAAATCCCCGTGTACCAAAGTGGCTGCGGGCTCAGCCGTCGGTGCGTTGGCTGGCAGCCACTCCATCAATCGCTCCATCGCGGGAACCCGCCCTGCAACCTCGATATCGGCAAGATAGAGTTTTGACCACCGCGCCACCTGTCGCGCGACGTATCCCTCAGCCTTACCGTAATCAGTAAGACCTACCAAAGTGACGTCCACGCGATGCAGATCGGCCAAGGTTTCTGCCATCGTGAAGAAAATTGGCGTCCGCTCGGAATGCTCGACCTCCGGCAGGCTTGGATCCCAAAATATTCGGCCATCCAGACAATCCATGATGTAGAACGCAGTTCCGATGATGTTCACGTCTTCGCAGAGCACCCATGCCTTGGCAACGGGAAAACCCGTTGTCTGCAAAGCGTGCATGACACGAAATTCTCGCTCGATCGCATGCGCGGACGGCACGAGTAAACCGGGCGGCTTACGACGCAGTGCAAACGAGTGTGCGCGTCCTGCCACTTGTGCATCTACGCGATAGGTGGGATTGGACTGGCCGCCCGAAAATTGACTGACCCTGTCGATCCGCGAGAGTCCGGGGATGACCTCCCTCAAATAGACCTCGAGTGCGTCAACGTCGAACTCGAGACCGGGCCGGAACTGATGCGG
Organism: Gammaproteobacteria bacterium; assembly: GCA_018970145.1. Classification (GTDB taxonomy): domain Bacteria; phylum Pseudomonadota; class Gammaproteobacteria; order Steroidobacterales; family Steroidobacteraceae; genus UBA964. Next base: position 235,525 of record JAGWWY010000003.1, on the reverse strand, counting down.
CGAACTCATGGTCTTGGACTCCGTTTAGAGCGAACGTGTTGAGTTCGAAATGGCTTTCTCTGTCCTTCTTGCATGCCACCGGTACCTGCGGGTTGCCATGCCGGCACGAGGTGTTGCTTGCCGGGTCCGATCAAATCTGCACGACCCATACGTCGTAGCGCCTCACGCAAAGTCGGCCAATTATTGGCATCGTGATAACGTAAAAACGCCTTGTGCAAGCGGCGAACCTTGAGGCCTTTTGGAATGACGACTTCTTCACTGCTTCGCGAGATGCGTCGCAGCGGATTTTTGCCAGAGTGATACATCGCCGTCGCGGTCGCCATTGGCGAAGGCAAAAAAGCCTGCACTTGATCGGCTCGAAATCCGTTGCGCTTCAACCAAAGTGCCAACGCGAGCATATCTTCGTCCGTCGTACCCGGATGTGCAGCAATGAAATATGGAATCAAGTACTGTTCTTTACCTGCTTCTCGCGAGTAGCGATCAAATAATTCTTTGAATCGGTCATAAGTTCCGATCCCGGGCTTCATCATCTTGGACAACGGACCTTCACCGATCGCTTCAGGAGCGATTTTCAAATAGCCCCCGACGTGGTGCTGCGCCAGTTCCTTCACGTATTCCGGTGACTCGATTGCGAGATCGTACCGAACCCCAGACGCAATCAGCACCTTCTTGATACCCGGCAAGCTGCGCGCCTTGCGATAAAGCTGTATGAGTGGCGTGTGATCAGTATTGAGGTTCGGACAAACGCCGGGGTAAACACAGGAGGGCCTGCGACAGGCGCTTTCGATTTCACGACTTTTACAGGCGAGGCGATACATATTGGCCGTCGGACCGCCTAGATCGGAGATCACGCCGGTGAATCCCGGCACCGTGTCACGGATCTTCTCGATCTCGCGCAGCACCGAGGCTTCCGATCGACTCTGGATGATGCGGCCCTCGTGTTCGGTGATGGAGCAGAAGGTGCAGCCCCCGAAACATCCGCGCTGAATCGCAATTGAGAAGCGGATCATTTTGTAGGCGGGAATCTCCGCATCACCATAAAAGGGATGCGGTTGGCGCTGATACGGCAGCTCATAAACCCGATCCATCTCGGAGGTCGTCAACGGAATCGGCGGCGGGTTGAGCCATACCTCTACATTACCGTGACGCTGCACCAACGCCCTCGCGTTACCGGGGTTTGCTTCGAGATGCAGAATGCGTGATGCATGTGCGTATAGGACGGCATCGTCGACGACCTGCTCGAAGGCAGGCAAGCGAATCACGCTACGCTCACGATCCGCGTTCTTGACTCGACGAACGAAACGAACCACTTTTTCGCCAGCCAGTTTATCGTCGACACTGGTGCTGTCTGCGACCACGGCTGTCTGCGTAGCTGCTTTCGTTCCGCCGTTATCGTCCATCGCATAGGGATCGATCGGTGGATTCAGCGGCCCCGGCGTATCGAGATGGGTCGAATCGATTTCGAGATAATCATCGGGAATCGACTTCCGGGTAAAGACCGTACCGCGCAAGTCGGTGATATCGGTGATCGTTTCGCCGGCCGCTAACCGGCGTGCAATATCAACGATCTGCCGCTCGGCATTGCCGTACACCAGCAGATCAGCTTTAGCATCGAGCAGAACCGAGCGGCGGACCTTTTCCGACCAGTAATCGAAATGCGCGATACGCCGCAAACTCGCTTCGATTCCGCCGATGACGATCGGTACATCGGCATAAGCCTCGCGAACTCGCTGGGCATAGACAATGACCGATCGATCGGGCCGCTTGCCGCCCTCGCCTCCGGGGGTATAAGCGTCATCGCTTCGAATACGGCGATCGCTGGTATACCGATTGACCATCGAATCCATATTCCCGGCCGTGATCCCGAAGAAGAGGTTTGGCTTGCCGAGAACACGAAATGGATCGGCACTCTGCCAGTCGGGCTGGGAAATGATGCCGACACGGAAACCCTGCGCCTCGAGCAGACGACCGATGATAGCCATCCCAAAACTCGGGTGGTCGACATAGGCGTCGCCTGTCACGACGATGATGTCGCAGCTGTCCCAGCCGAGCGCGTCCATCTCTGCACGACACATGGGCAGGAAGGGCGCCACGCCAAAGCGAGAGGCCCAGTACTTGCGGTGGGAAAAGATGTCGGGTGCAGTCTGCATGGGGTGTGCATTAGACCAAAATGTTAGAGTGCGCTGCACCTACTAGTTATGGGACTCGAAAGGATTCAGCCGCCATGACGCCGTCCGAACCGTGGTTGACAGACTGCCATGCCGCCGGGGTCGACCCGCTGGTCATCGAGCACACCGCTCGAAATTTTTTGGCTCATGTCGATTATCACTCGCAGCGAGGCACCCGAAGCCTCCCGCTCCTCGATTGGTTTCGTTACTACGCTCTCGAAAACGCTGCCGAATTGTCCGCTGAAACCCTCAAGGTCGAGGGTTGCTCGGTTGATGAGCGCTCAGTGCGTCCTCCGAGCGCAGACTATCGAGCCGCCATTTTCGAACTGCTCCAGCGATATCTCGAAGCGCTGCCCGCCCCACGCTGACCTGCCGGTAACCTCATGACTGATTACGATCACGGATCGATCGTCGTTCGCGGCGCTCGTCAGAATAATTTGAAAAATCTCGATATCGAGATACCGACGGGCGAGCTCGTCGTCGTTACCGGCGTGTCGGGGTCGGGAAAGTCCTCACTGGTGTTCGACACCCTGTACGCGGAGGGCCAGCGGCGCTACGTAGAGACGTTTTCCCCCTACGCGCGTCAATTCCTCGACCGTATGGACAAACCTGCGGTTGATCGTATCGAGGGTATTCCGCCAGCGATCGCCATCGACCAGACGAATCCCGTGCGGACCTCTCGCTCGACCGTCGGAACGATGACAGAGCTCAACGACCATCTGAAACTCCTGTTCGCTCGCACGGCTGAGCTTTATTGCCAGTGCTGCGGCAGCGCTGTCCGCAAAGATACCGTCGCCAGCATCCGCGCTGACCTGCGGCACCGAGCAGCCCTGCTTGGCGATCCTCGCGTGTTGATCTGCTTCGAAATCAAGGTTCCGAAAAACTTCAAAGACGCCGAGGTCGTCGCCTTGTTGGAAAAACAAGGCTACACCCGAATCCATGCTCGGCGAAAAGATACGGTCGAGGTCATACAGGATCGTCTTCGTATCGCTGTCGTTGACGATGCGCGACTCTCCGAATCCTTGGAAAGCGCCTTGCGGCTCGGTCGTGGGAAAACTGCGATTCATGTGCTGGAGGCAACAGAAGCGCCTGCAGTTCGCGAAACTTGGCGTTATTCCAACACGCTGCACTGCGCGCGTTGCGACATCGACTATCGGGAGCCGTCCCCGAGCGCTTTCTCATTCAATAGTCCGGTAGGAGCGTGCGAGGTCTGCCGCGGTTTTGGCCGAATCATTGGTGTCGACTACGGGCTCGTGATTCCCGATCACGCCAAGACACTGCGAAGTGGTGCGATTCGTCCCTGGCAAACTGAGTCTTACCGAGAAAGCCAGCAAGATATGGAACGCTTGGCTCGCAAGAGAGGCATCCCTCTTGATACGCCGTGGCGCGATCTTGACGAAAGCCAGCGGCACTGGGTCATCGAGGGCGAAGGCGAATGGAAGAAGAACGTCTGGTACGGCGTCCGTCGCTTCTTTGCATGGCTCGAGACGAAAGCCTACAAGATGCATATCCGAGTTTTGCTGTCGAAGTATCGGGCTTACACACCCTGCAGCAGCTGCTTGGGTGCGAGACTGGCGCCGCAGTCCTTACTTTGGCGTCTGGGTAATCACGAGCTGGCACGCGACGCGTTACGAGGCGCTTTGCCCTTCAAACCAAAAGACACGTCTTGGAGTACAAAGACCCTAAAAGAGCTGCCAGGTCTTGGTGTGCACGATCTCATGTTGCTGCCGATTGATCGTGCACGACTGTTTTTTGATCGCCTTGTGCTACCCGGCTCGCTCGACGAAGCCACAGCAATGCTGCTAGCGGAAATACGCGGACGCTTTCGCTATCTCTCCGAGGTAGGTCTCGGCTATCTGACACTCGATCGCCAGTCGCGCACGCTCTCCGGGGGTGAAGTGCAGCGTATTAACCTAACGACGGCGCTCGGCACGTCGCTGGTGAATACCCTCTTCGTACTGGATGAGCCATCTATCGGCTTGCATCCGCGCGATATGCAGCGCGTCATCGAGGTCATGCAGCGATTGCGTAACGCCGGTAACTCGCTACTCGTCGTTGAGCATGACCCCCAGATCATGCAACAGGCTGATCGCTTGCTCGATCTGGGACCGGGTGCCGGTGAGAACGGCGGTCGCATCGTCGCCTGGGGCACACCGAGTGCCGTGCTCGCCAACACCGACTCGCTGACCGGCGCTTATCTCACGGGCCGAAAAAAAGTCGAATTACCCCAAAGCAAACGCTCGGCCAAAACTAGTGCGGTGTTGGAGCTGCTCGGTGCAACACAGCACAATCTGCGCGAATTGGACGCGCGTTTTCCATTGAATCAACTCGTCTGTATCACCGGTGTCTCAGGCTCCGGCAAGTCGACACTCATACAAGACGTGCTATATCCCGCGCTGCTGAAGCACTTTGGTAAACCCACAGAAGCGGCGGCTGCCTTTCGCGAACTGCGCGGCGCCGAGCACCTGCGAGATGTGGTTTTCGTCGATCAGACGCCGATCGGTCGAACCGCTCGCTCGAATCCGGCCAGTTATGTCGGTGCCTTCGATGTCATTCGTGAACGCTTCGCCAAACTGCCCGAGGCGCGCGAGCGCGGTTACACGGCGGGGACCTTCAGCTTCAATTCAGGTAACGGTCGCTGTCCCGGTTGCTCCGGCAGCGGTTTCGAGCACGTCGAAATGCAATTTCTGTCCGATGTGTATCTGCGTTGCGGGGACTGCAACGGCAGTCGTTACCGACAAGAAACCTTGGAGATTCGGTATCCCGGTCCAGGCAAACGAGAAGCGAGCATCGCCGACGTGTTGGCCATGACGGTCCCGGAAGCTATCGACTTCTTCAGCGAAGTGCCCGAGCTCGCCCGTCGCCTCGCGCCACTTGTGGATGTTGGTCTCGATTACCTACGTTTGGGTCAACCGGTTCCGACCCTCTCGGGCGGCGAGGCGCAACGCCTGAAGCTGGCTGGGCACCTTGCCGAATCGGAGAACACACACGATCGTAAGTTGTTTTTATTCGATGAGCCGACGACCGGACTGCATTTTGAAGATATCGCCAAATTGTTGCGCGCATTCCGAAAACTGCTGGACGCCGGGCACTCGCTGATCGTCATCGAACATAATCTCGATGTTATTCGAGCAGCCGACTGGATCATTGATCTTGGCCCGGAGGGTGGCGATCGTGGCGGCGAGATCGTCGCGACGGGCACACCCCTTGAGCTTGCAGAGCAGTCGACATCGCATACCGGTGTGGCACTCAAAAACTACCACCTCGATGGCATTCACGAGCCGGCTCGTTCGACGGTAGCCAAACCGGAACGCGACACCAACCATGCCATCGTGGTGCGTAACGCTCGAGAGCACAACCTACGTCATGTGGATGTCGATATTCCACGTAACGCTTTCACTGTCATCACCGGCGTCTCCGGATCCGGAAAGTCGACTCTGGCATTCGATATTATCTTTAACGAGGGACAACGCCGTTATCTGGAGTCACTGAATGCCTACGCGCGGCAATTTGTCCAACCAGCGTCGAGGCCCGAAGTAGACTCGATCCGAGGCATACCGCCCACTGTTGCCATCGAACAACGAACCAGTCGAGGCGGTCGTAAGAGTACCGTTGCGACCTTGACCGAGATCTACCACTTCCTGCGTCTGCTGTATGTGAAGCTCGGTACGCAGCACTGTCCCGACTGCGAAATACCGATAGAGCCCCAGTCGGTCGACGCGATTACGGCGCGAATCCTCCGTGACTTCAAAGGACAAACAATCGATTTGCTCGCGCCGCTGGTGGTCGCGAGGAAGGGCCTTTACACGGACTTGGCAAAATGGGCCGGTAGCAAGGGCTACAAGGACCTACGCGTCGATGGTCAGCGGATCGCGGTGAAGCCCTGGCCGCGTCTCGATCGGTTCAAGGAACACGATATCGAATTACCCGTCGCACGATTGGGGATTTCTGCGCGGGGTGAGCAGGATCTTCGCAGCAAACTCGCCGAAGCATTGACGTATGGCAAAGGTGTCGTACAAGTATTAGCCGCCGGTGCACGCAAAACCGTGGTCTTCTCGACCAAGCGCGCATGCCCTGCGTGCGGCGTGAGTTTCGCCGAGCTCGATCCGCGCCTCTTCTCTTTCAACTCCAAACAAGGTTGGTGTACAAGCTGCTTTGGCACAGGTGCAAACGTCGACGAATTCGACGAGGAGCAAACTGGCGAAGAAGCGACTTGGCGAGAACCACACTCAGCCAAGTTGCCGATTTGCAACGACTGCCACGGTACGCGACTTAACAGAGTCGCTCGAGCCGTGCGCTTCAAAGATCAATCCGTTAGCGAGTTTACTTGTCGGCCTGTCGATCAAATCAGCAAGTCGCTCAAGAGCTTGAGGCTCAATAAACGAGAGCAGTCGATTGCGCGTGACCTGTTGGCCGAAATCCGCGGACGACTGTCGTTCTTGCAGCGCGTCGGCTTGGGTTATCTCAGTCTCGACCGCGCGGCACCCACGCTCTCCGGTGGAGAAGCCCAAAGAATTCGTCTGGCGGCGCAACTCGGCAGTAACCTTCGTGGGGTGTGCTATGTCTTGGATGAACCCACAATCGGTTTACATCCTCGCGACAATCGCATTTTGCTCAACGCTCTTGGCGAACTCGCAACACATCAAAATACCCTGGTCGTCGTCGAACATGACGAAGATACGATTCGCCGGGCAGATCATGTCATCGATCTGGGACCCGGTGCCGGCGTGCGTGGCGGCACCGTGGTTGGCGCCGGTCGCATGGCGGATCTATTGAAGAATCCGAACTCGGTGACCGGTTTGTATTTGCGTGAACCGCTTCGTCATCCCCGATCTCCCCAGCGCCCAGTGGGCAAGGATGATCCAGCCCTGAAGATCATCGATGCCAAACTACATAACTTGGCAGAGCGGGAAATCCCAATTCCCGTCGGGCGACTCGTCGTCATCACAGGAGTTTCGGGGTCTGGCAAATCGACGTTGGCGCGCAACGTGCTTTTCGACAGCGCTCATGCATTGGTCAGCGGTGGCTCGCCGATCGGCTGTCGGCGTATCGAACATATCGAACAAGTTGATCGGGTCCTCGAGGTAGACCAGACACCGATTGGAAAAACCCCGCGCTCCTGCCCGGCCACCTATGTCGGCATCTGGGATGACATTCGCCGAATCTACGCGGGCACGTCGGAGGCGACGCTGAGGGGTTTTGCTGCCGGACGATTTTCGTTCAATACATCCGGTGGCCGCTGCGAAAGCTGTGAGGGTCAGGGAATCCGTACCATCGAGATGAGTTTTCTGCCGGATGTGAAAGTCAGGTGCGACGACTGTCTTGGAAAACGCTTCGATCCCGAGACGCTATCGGTGCTGTGGCGTGGTCGCAGCATCGGTGACGTTCTCGATATGAGTATCGAAGATGCGGTTGAGTTCTTTGCTTCCCATGCCGTCATCAAGCACGTGTTGCAGTTGCTGTGCGATGTGGGGCTAGGCTATCTCACGCTGGGTCAACACAGCCCAACACTATCCGGCGGTGAGGCTCAGCGCATCAAGTTAGTGACGGAATTGGCCAAAGTACGCACCGACCTGCGAAAGCCGCTGCGAAGCAAGGCCAAGCACACACTCTACGTACTCGATGAACCTACGGTTGGTCTGCACATGGCAGACGTGGAAAAGCTGATTCATGTTCTGCATCGACTGGTGACGGCCGGAAACACCGTTGTCTTGGTCGAACATAATCTGGATGTGATCGCTGAGGCGGATTGGGTTATCGACATGGGGCCGGAGGCGGGAGATCATGGAGGACGAATCGTCGCGGCGGGATCGCCGCAATCTCTTGCGAAACGCCCCGGTCGCTCGCACACTGGACTTGCTCTCAAGGACTTCCTTCAGGATCGCTGGCAGGTCTCGCAAAATGGCGCATGACATTCAGTGCTGGAAGTGCGGCACTTCGCTCGCAAGCTTGAGCTTGCCACTGCGTCGATTGGAAGTTTGCCCAGCTTGCCGGGCCGAGCTGCACGTGTGCAAACTTTGCGTGGAGTACGATACGACGCGCGCAAAGCGCTGCCGCGAACCCACGGCGGAAGAAGTGCGCGACAAGGAACGCGCCAACTTCTGCGATCACTTTCGACCCAAGCCAAAAGCTTGGATCAAAGCGGACACCGCCGCTCTAGAGGCGGTCAAGTCCGATCTCGCCAAACTCTTCGGTGGCTGAAAACGCATGGACTGGCTCAAGAAGCGCCTTGTCGAACCTTTACTGAATCTGTTGCGGCAAGGCTTGGCCCCCAGAGATCTTGCGCTCTGCGTCGCGCTTGGCGTGGGCGTCGGGTTGTTTCCGGTGCTCGGTGTGTCAACGCCGGCCTTGACCGTGTTGGCACTGACGTTGCGCTTGAATCTGGCAGCGATTCAACTTGTCAGTTATGCCATCGCACCGTTGCAGTTGGCGTTGATCATACCCTTCATGAGACTGGGCGAAATCGTCCTCGGCTCCACACCGCAGCCAATGACGATCTCGGCAGCGATGGAACTTTTGACCGAAGGTGTGCTTTTCGCGATCGTGACGCTGTGGGATGCCATCATCCACGCAACACTTGGATGGTTACTGATCGTCCCGGTTTTGATTTTTGTCTCGTACAAAATACTGGTGCCGATCTTGCTCCGTTTATCGACCACTTTACGCTCTGAAAAACCATGAAGACCCCCCGAAAATCACTGTCGATGAGCCTGCTTGAGCGTGACCAGGTCCCCGACTGGTTGATCCGACGTCAAATCCGGCAACTGTTGGCGCAGCGCCTCGCCGAGGAAGACAAAGGCGATCCCGAGTCGCAGCAGCGCCATTTGATGGCAATCGTCATGAAACTTCGAGAGAGTCCGATCGCCATTCACACTGCCGACGCTAACGTCCAACATTATGAGGTTCCGACCGACTTCTACCTCAAGACGCTTGGCCGGCATCTGAAATACTCGAGTTGCTATTTCGACGATTTCGAGGTCAGCCGTGCCGCGCAGAATCTCGATGCCGCCGAGGCTCGGATGCTCGCCCTCACCTGCGAGCGTGCTGCGATCAAAGATGGCGACCGAATTCTGGAATTGGGCTGTGGCTGGGGTTCACTCTCGCTGTGGATGGCCGCGCAGTATCCCCGTTCACGCATCACGGTCGTCTCCAACTCGAAGACACAAAAAAAGTATATCGACGGGCAAGCCACGGCGCGCCGTCTCACGAATCTCGAAGTCATCACTTGCGATGTCAACGCACTGGATTTCCCTGCCTCGGAAAAGTTCGACCGTGTCGTTTCTGTCGAGATGTTCGAACACATGCGAAACTATCAGACGCTGTTAGCGCGAGTCGCGTCGTGGATGACGCCGCAAGCGACGCTCTTCGTTCACATCTTTACGCACCACCGCTTTGCCTACACGTTTGAAATTCGTGACGAGTCGGATTGGATGGCGCGTTATTTCTTTACGGGCGGCATCATGCCGAGCGATGATCTATTGCATTATTTCCAGCGTGATCTTCGCTTGGTTGATCACTGGCAGGTGGATGGCCGTCACTACCAGTTGACCTCTGAGGCGTGGCTCGCGAATATGGACGCTCATCGTAATTCCCTGATGCCGGTGATGGTGCAAGCCTACGGATCGGAGCAGGCGCTGCGATGGTGGGTCTACTGGCGGGTGTTCTTCATGTCGTGCGCCGAATTGTTCGGCTATCGAGGGGGCCGCGAATGGATCGTTTCACACTATCGCTTCGAGAAACCCTGACGCGACTGCGGACGCGAGTACTCCGACTCGGCTTTGCTGCAGCACTCGGCTGTCTACTCGCGTTTGGCCAACCGATATCGGCCGCATCCGCATCAGAACAAGGCGAGCTCTTTCTACGTTTCAAGAGTGCCTTTGAAGCTGGCGATTGGGCGAGCGCAGAGGAGCGTGCAACGGCACTGGTTCGATTGATCGAATCGAACGGGAACGACCGCTCACGCGAACTCGTGAACCCGCTGACCAATCTCGGCACGGTCGCCTACCGACAGGGCAAATTCGACGTCGCAATTGAACATTACCAGCGCGCCATCCAACTGATCGACGGAGACCGCGCGGGCGCAGACAGTCTGTTGATCCGTCCTTTGCACGGACTCGGCGAGTCCTTTCTCGCCCAGCGCAAGGCAGATGATGCCGTCATACCGCTCAAGCGAGCGGTCGATTTATCGCGTAACGTGGATGGACTTTTCAATCCAGCCCAAGTCGATATCGTCGATGCGCTGATCGAGGCATACGTCGCAACCGGCCAGCTCACCGAGGCCGAGCGGGAGCATCAATATCTGTTCCGCGTTGCCGAATCGGCTGCGGGTAAAAACGATCTGCGATTACTCGAACCTCTGGATCGATATGCTCGTTGGTACGAGTCCATCGGACGCTACACGACGGCCCGAGGTCTGCACGCGCGCGCGCTGCAGCTGGCGGAGCGACAATCGGCTGACAAACCGATCGTCGGCGTCCCAGCGCTGCGCGGTTTATCGCGAACTTGGTTACTTGAAGGGATCTACGGACCGGAAGTCGAACCAGAGACTTCGGTGAGAGAGGCTAGCGAAGCCAGCGGACCGTTCTTATCGTCGGCCGGCGCCGGTCGACTCAACGCCGATGGGGAACGCGCCCTCAAGCTTGCGCTCAATATCATTTCAGATAGTAAGCCGCGTGATGATCGCATCTATGCCGAAACTCTGGTTCAGTTCGGCGACTGGTATTTGATCGCAGGCAGCACGCAACGTGCGCAAGCAAGTTATCTGGAGGCCGCTAAGATCTTGTCCCTCACCGGGACGGATGCCGAGCGATTGCTGGACAGTCCGCGATTGTTGGTCTACCGAGCACCGGCTGCCTCCATCACCCGCTTCAAACCCGATGATCCAACGCAACATGCGCTGCACGATATCGAGTTTGCGCTAGATATCGGTCCAGACGGAAAAGTAATTGATGCGAAAGTTGTCAGCTCCACGGCCCCGGAGGCCACAACGCGTGCCGCACTCATCGCCGCCAGAAAAGCTCGTTACGGACCGCGCGTCTCGGGCGCTGAAGTAGTCGCAACTACCGGTGTGCCGCTACGCGAAAAAGTCTGGGTCAAGGCTGCGCAGGCAAAGAACTGAGTGGAGAAAAACTGCTCGAACGTCTTGAAGCACGAATCGGTAACGCCTCGACACTGACGGCCGCAATAGCGGCGGCCTCGGGGACAGCCTGTAAAGGGCGACCAGCCGACAACTCTTTGACCAACGGCAAACCGCCAACTTGAGTCAGGAATTTGGCTGCCGCATCACGCTTCGCAGCCAATGTTGCCGCCTCGATCGGCGCGGAGGAACCAAACCCGTCAGCCATCGCGGTGCCATAGCCCGTCAGGGTCAAAGAGTCGTAGCGCTCGCCATTGGCCGTTCTGACATCGATTCGGTAACGAATGCTGACCGCGACGTACTCACCGCCCGTCTCTTGTGCCGTCGCGAAAGAATACTGCTCAATTTTAGGCTCGAAGATCGCCTGCAGCCCGGTCGTCTTTCGGGCGGAATCCAGCTCAGCGAACTCTTGAACCTCGCCAAAGATCGACGAGAACATCGTACGGACAAGTCGTTGCTGACCCGTACCCAATGCAACCTCCCAAGTCACACCATGACGGGTTTCAGAATGTACGAAGGATTTTTGCTCAGCCGTCAGCAACAACCCGACCCTCGCCGGGATTGGCTCGACGAGCGCCTTGGGCAATACAGGATCCGGGGTGATCACCACGCCGCCACAGCCGGCCAGTGACAGAACCAGCACGGTTGACGTAACCCATCTTCGTCTCAGTTGCCCCCGACGCATGTCGTGACGCCTCCAATGATCATAGTCATACCGCAGGTTTTGACGTTGGTGAGACCGACGAAAGTACCGTCGTTCCGGTCACACATGGCCCGCATTAAGGCTGAGAATCGAATGTTTGTAAACGGGGTCATGCCAGGCGCCTCGGGGAATCCTACGGCATGGATTCGAACGCGACGACGCCCCGTCTCATCGGGTCGATTGATCCGGTCAACCGCATCAAGAGCCCCCTGAATGGTCTCTCCGGTGAATTCGTCGCCAAGCACATAGATGCTGATGCGCTTGTCAGCCGACCAATAGTTCTTGATCGCCAACTCGATCCCATCAGCGGGATTAGAGTCACTGAATGCACGCCAATTTCGCATTCGCTGTACGATATCGCCACGCAGATTATTTGAATCGGGCAACCATCGACCGCGTGTGCCCGCAAATAATTCGCGGCCGTTGTCATCAACGATCTGCAAACCCCTCAGTCGCGGGTAGATGTCGAGGATCTCGCGCATCACCTCCATCGCCGTTTCCCAATGTCCTCCTTGCATACTGCCGGAGGTGTCGATGAGGAAAATCACGTAGTCACTGTCTACCGGAATACCACCGACTGCCTGCGTGTTGAGCTTGCGTCGCGCCTGTGACATTTGGATCAAACGCTGATTTTCAGCTTGCAGATCCTGAAAGGCGGACAGCAGTTCATTCTCGACGATATTGCTGACGGCGGCTTCTTGACGCGAAGTATCGTACTGCCCTCGCAGACTCGACATCTCGCCGGCCGCACGCGCAAAGTTCAAACGCTCTTTTTGGAGTAAATCAACCCGACCTCGTAACTCACGCTCGAGACGCTCGGAGTCGCCGCGGATCACGAACAGCTCTTCCTGAAGTTTCTTCAATTGCAACTCGAGATCGTTTCTTGATTTCTCGATGACGAGCGGCTGTCCGAATTCCGACAGCACCAGCAGTAGAATGATGGCACCGAAGCCGCAGCAAATGACATCGAGAAAAGACAGGCTGAAAATTTCGGTATCGCGTTGCTTGCGCTTCATGAGTGACGCCTCAAGGCCAATCGGGCGAAGGCATCACGAAGGCGCCCTTGGTCTGTCGAGCGAGACCCCAAAATCGATGCGGTGCGGGCACGTCGCCTTTCATAGGCAACAAGATCACATCGATGGGGACGCTTCGATTGATCCCCCGAATCGCCTCATCAAAAAACTTGGCTCGAGCAGCAGCGTCGACATACTTCCGTAGCGCTGGTGGAGTCGCTCCTTGAGTCGGTAGTCCATCCGTCACCAAGATCACTTGATCCGGCGGTATCCGCATCGCACGAGTCGCCTGCAGTGCATTGATCAAGCTGGTGCCACCTGCGGGTGGCAGCGCTCCGAGCGCCGTCAGCATCTTTTCGCGAGCCGCGTCGTCACTACCCGATAACCACTCACCGTCTGTTCCGGGCAAAAGAGGCTGAGCGCCGGTGTTGAAAACATAAAACTGGTATTGGGATGTTTGTGGGATCTCCGAGATCAACCAAGCACCAATATCTCCCGCTCGTCGCCACTTCGACGCGGAAGCTTGAGTCGCCGGAGCAGAATTTCGGAGTCGCAGAACATTGACTAGATCGTCATCCAGCATGCTTGAAGAACGATCAAACAGCACCAGGATACGCTTACCCTTCAGAGTCAGTCCGGTGATGTACCGGCGACTCGCCAACGACTTACCTGCGCCGGCGCGCTCCGATCGCGGTATTTCGACTTTCGTACTCGCCTCGAGGCGTCGAGCGCTCTCTTCTAGAGCCTTGACTTCCGCCTTCAGCTTTTCGATACGCTCACGTTTCGTCAGCGTAGTCGAGTCGTATATGAAGCTTTCTTCGCGCTTACGCTGCAGCTCTTCGATCAACTGGGTGGCACGCGATGTCGCCGACACCGTCTCGCTCTCGGTTTTCTGCAGTGCGTTTTTCAGTTCGACTAGATTACGAGCGCCCCGAATGACCTCTTCTTCGAGTCGAGATACCTCAGCCGCAAGATCTTCAGCCTTTCGTGTGCGCTCTATGCCACTTTGGGCGCTGATGATGGTGTAGAAAAGGATGACCGCGCCAAAGCCGCAGCAGATGACGTCGAGAAACGAAAGGCTGAAGACCTCAACGCGCCGGCGCGCCATCGGATTTCTCTATGGTCAGCAACGTGAGCTCAATGCCCGGGTCACCGATCCGGATCCGATCACCGGCAAACACGTCGACGCGCCCGATCACCCGCTCATCATTGACCCAAGTACCGTAACTGCTGTGATCAATCAATTCTGTCGCACGCGAGGTGACGCGTAACGAACAATGCCAGCGTGACACGCCCGCTAGCCCCTCCGGAAGAGACAACCCACTATTGCTCACCTCGCGTCCGATCTCGACGAGCGAACCCGCTGTGAGCGGTCTGACCTCGGCATTCCAGAGCACGTGGGTCGGGCAAACGCGCGCTGATCCGAGCTGCGGCAGTTCGACGAGATCCGCCCCTGCAATAGCTTCACCGACAGGATGTCCACGTAACAAGAGGACCTCATCCGTCGGGGCGGTCGTAACCGTTTGCATCGACGCGGCGATCGCGAGTGTCTCTGGTCGCAGGCTGAGGACACGGCAGCTACGAAAATCGGCAAGCATCTCGATAAAGCCGGGCAAACTCAGATCGTGTTCTGCCACAAGCACATCTACGCGGGCTGCTGCAGGTCGAAGCTCGTGCAACATACCGAATAGTTCCCGATAAATCGGCGCTGCACGCGCCGTAAACTGATCGCGGGTCAACGTGACGCTACAATCGCCGCGCGGTGTTGGCAGTGTGACCACCACTGAGCCCTCTTGCGAAGCGCGACGTGCCGAATTCCACACCAGATTGGCCAAACGTGCCTCGGATTCGCGATCATGCAAAGGGTCGAATCGCTGCGCGAGCACCATCGACTCGCCGATCAGCTCCATCCAGGTTCGCTTGAGCGTTCGGCGCCCCAGTCGGCTGCGCCTCAACAAGGTCTGACGACGCGCCACTCCGTCCGATACCACCACACGGGCAGCAGCGCCAACGTCTTCCTCCAACTCGATGAAGAGCGTCGTACCGGAGAGAGCGAGTGCAGCGGTTGCGAACGCGGCAACATCATAGAAAGCCCGCACGTCGAGACTCAGCTGCTGCAATCGGGCGAGCAAATCGCCGACCGCACGCACTTCAAAACTCACCGGTACGAGTGCATGGCATGCCAAACCGGAACCTGTGAACGACTCGAGGGAACACTCGCGCCTCTCGCCATCGACGGCGATGACCGCGCTGTCGGCACCGAGATAAGCGCCGATCGTCGTCACATGCGAACCTGCAGGTTTCGGATGATTTTTTCATCTAGCCAAGTTTCGGTATCCAGAACTCGCCGCTCCTGCACCCGCTGCAGTTGTTGCATGAGGAACATCAGCAAGATCGACAAGATCAGTGCAATCAGGGTCGAGTTAAAGGCAACACCGAGCCCCTCAGTCACACCAGAGATATCACCGGTCACCGCTTTGTGCGCCTGTGAAAGCGCATCGCCGATACCGCGCACGGTGCCGATGAAGCCGATGGCCGGAATGGCCCAAGCGATGTAACGCAACAAAGCCATCTCCGAGTCGAGCCGTTCGGCCTCGGATTGGCAAATTCCGTGTGCCACCGTCGAGGCGTCTTGTACATGTCGGGTTGCACCGAATCGCGCCAGCGCCGCCATCAAGGCGCGCGGAACCAGGGCCTCCCGATCCGCAACAGGCAGACTCTCGAGCTGTCGGGTGTACTCGCGTGTGTCCTCAGGCAAGATTCGGGTACCGTCGGGTAAACGCAGTAGTTCGGCGCGTAGCACCCGTAATTCCCGCTGCTGGACAATAGCCTTGTACCCGATGATCGTCAGTGCCCACAGCATCAGAATGATTTCGGCTTCCTGTTCGTAATCTTTGATGATCACGTAAAACGAGCGTTCAGTGACGTAGTTAGGATCGACGGCGATGCGCTCTCGATCAGCGCGCAAAGTGGCTTCGGCGACGGGACGGATGTGCAACACATACGCTGCATGCACGAAGACCGTGACGAGCAAGAGCGCGACGACGGTAAAGAGAAATTCATTGGGCAGTTTTTTGTTCATATATCGACCGGCAGGCTGATGTTGTTATCCGCAGAGTCTCGATACTCCGGCGACTCCTCGTCAGAAATCTTAGGCGGCGGCGTACGGCGCTGTGTCGATTCCGCCTCGTTTGTCTCGACGGTTTCCGCTGTCTCGGCTGTCTGGGCCAGTGCCCGCAGCATCATGACGGATGCCAACCAACAGATCAGTGCGCTGATAGCGGTCAACCAAATCAAGCGCCAAGTTCGAGTTTGACTAGTCTGCATAGCGAGCCACCCTGAAACCGATCGTCTGAGACGGCGCGTCTGCGCCGTCTCGCCATGCGAGGCGCAAATCACTGTAATTCACGCTGCGCCACGAACTTCCTTTGATAACCCTTCTCGGTGAATCAGCAGGACCCACGGGATCCTGACCGCCTCCGTTGGTATCGAACGAGCTGTACGCATCGTGCACCCATTCGGAAACGTTTCCCGTCATGTCGAACAGGCCGAGTGCATTCGCCGGATATTTTCCAGGCGGTGCCACAACGGGGTATTCGTCCTGCCAGTTATCTAGCACACGGGCCATTTCGGCTACTGCCTCGAGCCCGGCGAAATTAGCCACGCCCGCAGGTGGAGGCAACTCGTTACCCCACTCGTAGCGCCGCAGCGGCATATTCTCGCCCGCGTGACGCGCTGCGAACTCCCACTCCGCTTCCGTTGGTAGTCGGTAGCCGGTCGCGACCGGTCGACGTAGAACCCACTTGCCATCCTTCTTTTCGTAGGCCGGTTGCATGCCCTCTTGCTCTGAGAGCCAGTTGCAATACTCGACGGCATCTGTCCAAGTCACTGAGGTGACGGGCAGGATATCGAGATCGAGCGTGCGCTTGCCGATGAAGCCCGAAGCATGCGCAGGCTTGAACCGGCGAAACTCCCCATTCGTCACTTCTCGCGTTCCGAGATAGAAGGGCCGCGTCAGTTCGACTCGTCGCAAGAACTCGTTCGCGCGTCGTCCTTGCTCCCGACGTTCACTGCCCAGAGTGGCTTTACCCAACGGCATCAGGCGCAGCAAAGTTCCTGTCGATGAGCGAAGCGCTGCCGCTGGCGGCTGCCAATCCGCCGTACGACCGATCGGAGTCAGTCGATACTCGATTCGCCGGGCGGCGCCATCGGACAAATCGACCCGCAGCGCTTGAGGTTGCATTCCGTTGGCGCGCAGCTCCAAACGATGTTCACGCGCAGGTAGTTTCAGTGACGCCGGCGTTCGTCCGAGAATGGTCGAACCTTGGATAATCTCGGCATCGCTCGGCTCGCCTTGTAAAAACAGCTCGACCAGAATGGCTTTCAAGGACGGACTCCACTCGAGCTTCGCCGATGAATCGGCAAAGACTCGTCTCGATACCGGCTCGTATCCTTGCAGTGCAGCCAACAATTCGTGCTCCACACCAGGCGCCAGTTCCACCTGCAACGGAGTCTTGCCTCGATAGACACCACCCACCGTCACATCCGCGCCCGATGGCGTGGAGCGGATTCGCACCGTCGCATCCGGAGCGCCCAACTCGACTGGCCCGATGCGCAGCGTTTCCCCCGCCTTGACGAGAACGACACTGCGCCAAGGCTTGGCGGCGGCGGCTGTCATCTCTAGGCGATGCACTCCGGCCGGCAAATCGACGACGCGAGGCAGCGAGACAGGAGGTTCGTCATTGATTCGCAGAGTACTGGCAGCACGATCCGTTGCAATATCGATCTTGCCCCACGACGACTGCAATGTTGCGCTCAGCAATTGCCTCTTGCCGAGCCCCTCGATTTCAACCGACTTCACAAAATCGAGATACCGATCGGCCTTGAGCAACACCGTCTTCGTTCCTGCAGGGATTTGCAACGCGCCGGGAACACGCCCTAGTTCAACACCGTCGACATACGCTATCGCAGCCACGCCACCACTATCGACCTCGAGCACCCCCGGTAACGGCTCCAAACGATACTGCAGCTTCAGCATCGAGTCGGGCTGGATATCGATCTGACGCTCGATGCTGCGATATCCCTCTGCAGCGACCTCGATCTGGCGTTTGCCGGGCAGCGCAAACAGGCTACTGGCAGATGACCAGTCGGGGCCATCGACGTTCACCGATGCACCCGCGGGCTCGATATCAATTTCGATGCGCTCGAATCGAAACAACAACGCGAGCAACCCACTCATGAGTGCGCCAGCAGCAAGCAAGAACCACCATGATCGAAAACTGCGCGAGTCCGTTCGTACTTGGGCTGAAGATGTCTTTGCCGAAGATACGACGGCAACTTTGATCGGGACATCCTGCTGGTCTTGATCTTCCAAAGCGCTCGATGTGGTGCGTAAGGGAGCGATAGTTCTGTTGCCTTCGAGATGACGTACAGACAGAACGGGCGATCCGGCCTCTTGAGAGAAGACGACTCGAGTATCGCCGATCACGACAACCGAACCCGTTTGCACGGCGCGAGCGACGCCTTGCTCGAGAGGTTGTCCATCGAGCATCGCGGTCGTTGGGGTTGCGGCCTCGATGTACGTGGCTCCGCCCTCGGCAAAGAGTCGGACGATCTCACCCTCAGCAAAGCCGGGCGCTTGGACATCACAACCACTCGTCGAACCGAGCAGTAATGGCAACGTCATGGTCCGATCACCGGCCGGCTCGCGCAGCAATACCGCGGTGATCACGAAATCGCCTCGGTGCAGCGTACGTCGATTACGAGTTGCGGCTCACTCGGCGTGATGTTGATCTCGCGACGCACATCGCGAAACCCTTCGCGAGTGCCGACGACAACGTAACGGCCGGGTTTCAACTGCAACTCTTTACGAGTGAATGTGCCGAAGATCCCGATTCGCTGAACCACGATGCGAGTCTGTCCATCCGACTGGAGTACGGTTTTGATCGGCTTCTCGTAAATCTGCAATGCAGTGTTCAATTGCTCGACTTGACTGCGTAACACCGGGGCGTCGCCCTTCACTCTGGCCGCCTCGGCCAACAAACGCTCGAGTTCCCGACGTACCTCGGGGGATGACAATCGCGCGGGCGTACTGATCAGCCCGTCGAGCCGCCGTGCAAGCTCGGCTCGCGGCACTACTCGATTCCGCCCCGAGCGTGCGAACTCGAGACTGCGGTCCTGGGCCAGCAGACCTTCATAGGCCTTCAGCGCATCGTCCCAATTCTCCGCCCTCTCGAGTTCGAGGATGCGATTTCGCTCATTGTCGAGATCTGAGCGCTCGCCCGCCGCCTCAATCTCCGCTTGCAAGGCACCGAGCTCGGCGCCATCTGAGCGCAAAGCACGCGCGCGTGTCAGCGCATCGCGCGCTGACTCGGATCGACCCGCTCGCAGTGCCGCCAGCGACTCACCGATAGCCGCCGCGTATCGATCAGAACTCAACGCACGCCGAGCTCGCGCCGCACCGTCGCGTGCTCGCCGGTTATCTGCATCTGCACGGAGCACTTGCTCATAAAGGGTGAGCGCTCGCAAGTTATCGTACGCCAATTGCGCGGTCTCGGCTTCCACCAAGGCTGGCAAGAGTGGGCCTAAGGCAACGATGCGAGCAAGGCCGCGTATTGCAGGCGCGTGTTCGGGGTCGATCAACAACGCCCGCTCGAGAGACTGGCGCGCAATCTCCAAGCGCCCATCGTCGATCGCTGTGTTGGCCGAATCGATCAACTGAGCCAACGTCGCAGGGCGTTCGTTGGCGACGCGGGTCAGGCGCTGCATCGCCAAGCCAAGTCTATCGAGTGCCAGCGACACATCGCGCGCCGAGGAAGCCGCGAGAGCCAACTCCCCCATCGACTTGGCTGCTCCAAACGACTCACCGCCCCACACACCAGCCGCTTGCGACTCAAGCTCATCAAGTGCACGCGAAAACTCGCCATAGCGTTCATTGAACAGCGCTTGTTGCTGCTGCTCGTCCTCACTGATGATCATCGCAGACTCGGTGCTCACGGCCGCTCCGCCGCGACTCACGGCTATGTCACTCGCACCGGGCGCCCAGCGTGGCAAAACCCAGAAGGTGAGCGCGAGCAGCCCCGCACTCGCGATCCCGGCCACCCAAGGCAACCAGTGGCGGCGCGAGATACCGACCGAGGGGGTCTGCTCCATCGGCAACGCTTCGACACGAATCGCCCGGATGCTCTCTGGCGATCGAGTCAACATCGCCAAGTCCTCGCGCAACTCGCGCGCGGTAGTCGGCCGCTGCGATGGGTCGGCCGATAAGCAACGCTGCAGCAACGCATGCAGAACGGGCGGTATCGGATGAACGGGCTTCAGCGAGGGGACTTGGTGCTCTGTAGCGGCGGGTTTGGTTGGGAAGTACGGCGGATATGCGGAAAGAAGCTCATAACAGAGCGCACCGAAACCGTAGATGTCATCCAGAGTCGACGGCTCCAACTCGCTCCGTTGTTGCGGGCTCGCGGTGAAGGGCGAACCGATCGCTCCGAGTGGCGCCATACCGTCGATCGCGGCGAATTCGAAATCACTCAAACGGATATGACCTGCGAAATCGAGCAGGATGTTTGAGGGCTTCAAGTCACGATGGATGATGCCACGCGAGTGCAAGTGATCCAATGCGTCACAAAGCTCAATCATTAACGGCACGATCTGCGTGTAGCTCTTGCCTCGCAGAGGGCGAAGATCACCCGCTGCAAGCAACATCGGCAGGATCATCACCGTTTCATCACGCATCGGCTCGTCGAACCGAACAACGCCGGGGTGCTCGAGCCGTTGCGCGATCGAATACTCGCGCTGCAAACTCTCCCACCGCAACGCGTCCTCGCCGGTAGCGATTTTAAGAGCCACCTCGATCTCACGACGCTCATCGAAGGCGCGCCAGATCTCGAATCGACCGCTCTCTGCGAGCAAGTCCAGCAACACGAATCGATAGACGAGCTTCTGGCCCTTGACGAGTGCGCTCACGTCCAAACCCCGATTAAGGATTGGGTGCGGGCAAATTGTCTTCCCGGTAGATGGCAGCGAGCAGACGACGCCACTCGCGATACTGCTCTTCGGCGGTGCCGGTCAGTTTCAGTGTGCGCCCCTCGACCTCGACGGTTTGTGCAGCAGCCTCGCTGCTGAAACTGACAGCTAATTCTTTGACTTCCTGAGCGGCGGTTTTGGCATCCGAGAATTTTTGGATCCCCGACATGACGGCCGCGACACCACCCGCCGCACCGGCCGTCCGAACGGCACTATCGATGCGCCGGCAGTTATAGTCGGTCGAGGCGCAACTGCTGCTCGCAAAAATACTGCCGAGAACGGCAGCCGCGCCGAGAGCGGTTCGAGTCATCGCTTGGGCGCGAGCCTTGTCCTCGCGCTCGATCGCCTCGCGGCTAGTACGGCGAAAACTGCCGTAAGGGTCGAACAGCTTGTCAGAGAATTCTTGGGTATAGCCGTCGAGCGTATCAATGACAGCCGCATCACGTTCGCGAATCTTCGAAATACGGACCACCGCCGGATCGCCCACCGCCGGCAGTCGCGTCAAGCGATAGCGCCCATCCGTCGACTTCTGCAGATAACCCTCGAAGGACCGCGGATCAAGATCTTGGGCAAAGCGCAATTGTGCGATATGACGCAACTCACTTTTTTCCGCTGCCGACAACGCATCGCGAGCCGTGACCAGATCATTGGCAATCTGCGAATAGACATTTTGAAACGGATCGCGAGCGCGCAACGAGGCGTCGGTTTTATACGCTCCGAGGTCGGCATCACTCGTGTAGACGCGTTCTTTGACCCAGATTCGCTCCGATGCATCGACGGCGGTGATCGCAAGCGCTAGGCGAGAACCAGTCGACTCGATGATCCGGCCCGTCACGACCACATCGACGAACTGAACTGCATCCGGCACCACACGCACCGCACCCCATTGTCCGGATGCTTCGAGTGTCGTACGCAACCGCATCGGCAAGAGTCTGGACTCAGCCGTACGAACATCCGGATAGATACGTCGCTTGTCGAGCGCCTCTTCGTCATCGACCAGGTCGGCCGGCACGCCGGCGTCGAAGTGTCTCAGGGCCACATCCAGCAGTTCCGCCTCCGGAATTTGGGTCTTGGCCTGAACGGCTTCCAGCTTGGCGAGAGGCCGCGTTTCTTTGACCACGCAACCGCTAATCAGCACCGCAACCGCTAGGATGAAAGCGACGACCGTTTTCTTCATGCGTTGCTGCTCCTTAGCTACGCTCATCACCCGCATCACCCGCCCTTAGAGTTCCGCTTGTAGTCTTGGTATTCCTTCCAGAGCTTTTCCTTGAGCTCGGGATCGGTTTCCTGCTCCGCCGCGCGGCGCAACCGTCGGGCGACGATGTCATCATCGTTGCCCGACTCGACCCCGCGATTCGCAGCACCACTGCCGGCACCTACCGAGCCACGGTCCTGTCGATCGCCGGTTTGATTTTGCGATTGACCGGCGGCCTCGCCACGCTCGGAACGAAGATCGCCTTCGCGCGCGCCGGGCTCGCCTGCCGCGCCTCCAGCGCCCGCACCCACCACCCCCCCAGTGGAGGCCGTGCGCGCATCACGCTCGGCTGCGGTTCTTCGTTGCTCTTCCTCGAGAGTCTTGTCGAATTCACCAAGTGAGTCATCCAAAGATTTGTCGAGGACGTCGCGCCGCTCGTCCGCAGTCGTCGCCTCACCAGATCCCGATTCGCTTGTCGGGACACTCGGTGCGGGCAGACTAGGTGCAGGTAGATTGGGCGGTACCGGAATACCACCGGTCGGCGGCGACGGCGACGGCAGACTTGGCGGCTGATCGACGGGTGGCGTCGCGCAAGCCGTGAGCGTCATCACAACCATGGCCAACAAGCCGTGTTTCGTGCGCATCATGGATTGGCGTCACCTTGGAAAAAATTCTGCAGTTGTTCGGCCAAGCGATCGCAGGCCGTTCCCTGCACCCTTGCGATAAAAGGCAGTGGCACGACAGCGCCCACGATTGCCGATGTTCCCGTCACATTGGCTTCGACACTGCCCGCTGATCGCGCCTGTTTTAAATCCCACACCGTCGCCTCGTAGTCCGACTCTTTTTCCCACCAACCGAAGCCGATGCACCCGGCAGCGCCAGGGGCCGCCCCGCAAGCCAAGCTGCCCCCGCCGTCGGTTCGCCGAGTGCCGCCGTCCAACCAGACGAGATAACGTACGCCCGAAGCGGTCACTCTCTCACCGACACCGGGGCGCGCCAAAAGTTGCGTCACTGCCTCGGGTCGCCTCGGTGCCGTGCCCGGCTCAAGCCACGGGAACAGCTCGTCGACGAAATCATTGTTGTCGCGCACCGGGATCGGTCGCTCACCCTTGCCGAGCCCGTTACCCACGCAGTCGATGAACTCATCCTCTGCAGCGACCCCCTCAATCTGCGGTTTAGCCAGAATGACCACGGCTTCGCCCGCGACGATTTGGGTCGGCAGCTCCCGGCTCTCCTGGATGGTCGCGCTCATGCAACCCGCCAAGGTCAACGGCAGTATCGAGACGAGTGATACAGAAGCTAAGGAAGCTGAGGCTCGGTAACGCATCATTTCCCCCGGTAGAGCACAGAGTATGCCATGCGGATATGACGAATCAGCAGGCGGATCTCAACTCCCAGGCTGCGGGAAACGATCCAATCGACGCAGCTCTGGGAACAGCCGCCAGTACACCCCCACAATGACCAGACAGACGGCCCCGCCCACCGCCACGGCCGTTACTGGACCCCACCAGCTTGCCGTCAGACCGGATTCGAACTCGCCGAGCTCGTTCGACGCCCCGATGAACATCGAGCTGACGGCGCTGACGCGACCGCGGATCGCATCCGGAGTCTCCAACTGAACCAAGAGGTGGCGAACGAACACACTGACCATGTCGCCTGCACCGAGGCAGAACAACGCGAAACACGACAGCCAAAACGAGGTCGATAAACCGAAGATGACGGTGGCGATGCCAAACACCGATACGCCGCTGAACATCCATCGCCCCGCATGCCGAGCGATAGGTCGACGAGCAAGCCAGATCGCCGTCAGTGCCGCGCCGACACCCGGTGCGGTACGCAACAGCCCAAGTCCTTCGGGTCCGACCTGCAAGATATCCGCTGCGAACATCGGTAATAGCGCGGTGGCACCGCCGAATAAGACGGCGAACAAATCGAGCGATATCGCACCGAGAACCGATCTGCGACGCAGCACGAAGCGAAAGCCCTCGGCGAGTTCATCCCAGGCGAATTTCGCCTCGGTTGGAGGCGCTCGCACTGGCCGAATGCCGAACATCAACCACAGCACGATCACGAGGATGGACAAGGCGCTGACGTAGACCCACATTGCTCCGTGCTCGACAGTCACAGACTCGCCGAACGCGTACAACAAACCACCGAGTGCAGGTCCAACGATGACTGCCGATTCGAACAGGGTCGAATTGAAAGCGACGGCAGCGGGAAATGCACTTTGAGGTACTAGGTTGACGGTCATGGCCTGAGAGGTTGGCATCCACAGCGCGCGACCAGCACCGAATAGACCCATCGCGAAAAACACCCAGAGGATCTCGCGACTCCCCGACCACGTGAAGCCGATCAAAACCAGCACGCAGAGAATCTCGATCACATAAGCAATGACGATCAAGAAACGCCGATCCATGCGATCGGCCAACTGACCTGCCGGCAACACTAAGAGGAAAAACGGCAGAAACTGCGCGAGTCCGACGAGCCCGAGATCGAGCGGATCGCGAGTGATGGAGTACACCTGCCAGCCGACGGCCACACCCAACATCTGCCAAGCGAGCGTCGCGAAAAATCTGCCGAAAGCAAACCGCCGAAAATCTGCGTGCCGTAGAGCCGCACGCACACCACTCGCCTGATTCATGGGTCAATGGTAGTTTGTTCGTGAGTTACATCGGCGAGATTTGTACATGACGACCAGCATCACGCGGCATTTCGCTTCCATCAGTAACGGGCGATGGGGCCCGCGACAAGTGCACTATCGTCGCGTCGGCTCAGGTCCCGTGGTGCTGTGCTTGCACCAATCTCCGCTTTCATCTCGAGACATGCTCGCCACGATGGAGCGCTGGAAGCCGCACTTCACTTGTATCGCACCGGACACGCCCGGGTTCGGGCTATCGGACCCGCTTGGTGTCGATCGTGCAGAAGCGAGTGACTTTGCCGAAGCGGTCATCGAATTCATGGATGCACTCGGAATCGAGCGCGCCGCCGTTTATGGCTTTCACACCGGCGCCATGATCACGGGCGCGCTCGCTGCAGCGTATCCAGAACGTCTGGTCTGCGCAGCGGCCAACGGCTACGTGGTCATGACGGAACCGGACCGACAAGACTTCATCGAGCACTATCTCCCGCCATTGCAACCCAAGTGGGATGGATCACATCTGACTTGGCTTTGGGCTCGCATGCGCGAGCAACTGATTTTCTTTCCCTGGTATCGAAAATCCGCTGCGGCGCGTCTGTCATTCGACCTGCCACCCGCAGAGGCGTTGCATAACTCGTTACTCGATTTCATGCGTGCCGGCGATCATTACCGCGTCGGCTATCGTGCGGCCTTCACGATGCGATCAGATCTCGCACTGCGTCAAACCAAAACGCCGATACTCGTGACGGCGGCAGATACAGATGTGCTCTCGGCAGATCTGGGCCACATTCGACACCCGGCCGATGGTGTCACCGTCGCCAAAGGCGGGTCGGCAGATCAAACTCTCGATCTGTGCCGCGACTACATCAAACGTCACAAGCCGCCGAAAATGTCGAAGTCGACGAACCACACCGGTCTGCGCGGACGGCTATGGCAGGACTACGTCACCGTTGATGGCGGACAATTGCGCCTGCGTCGCAACGCAGACGTCAGCGGTCGAGCGGTGCTCATTCTGCATGAAGCAGGCGGCTCAACCGAGAGCATCGAGGGTTTGGCTGCCGGCTTTATCGGTCATCGTCCGGTGCTCGCGATCAATCTCCCCGGTCATGGCGAATCGGACAACACCCTGCCGCGTGGCAAGGTGACCGTCGGTAGTTTCGCCAAGGCGATCGCAGCGGCGCTGCAGAGACTGAATATCGCCGAGGTCGATGTGATTGGCGTCGGCGGTAGTGCCTTCATCGCGCTGGAGCTCGCTACGCTCGCCAAGAGTCGTGTGCGACACGTCGTGATGCTAAGTGCGATGCTGGTCGATGACGTACTCAGCAAAGAATTGATCGATCATTACACACCGGATATCAAACCAGTCTGGTACGGCGGACATTTGGTCGAAGCATGGTATGTCGTGCGCGATCAACACTTGTTCTGGCCTTGGTTTCGCCAGAAACGCGCTAACGTTATCCAGAGCGAAGCAGAGCTCGACCCGGTCCGCGTGCAACGCCGCCTGCTCGATCTATTCCGCTCCCATGGAATGTGGCGGCAGGCCCATCAGGCTGCTTTCGTATACCCGTGGAAAAGGAAGCTAGCCAAAACTCGGGAAGCCGTTTTACTGGCTGCGCCAAACGCTGATCCATTGAAATCAGTGGCGGCACAAGCGGCGACAGAGATGTCCCATCTGATCTTTGTGGAATTGCCCCGCGACTCGCACGACTGGGCACGCGTATTGCTGCCGAAATTGACATGAAACGTCTCTGCGTTTTTTGCGGCGCCAATGCTGGCGCGAAAGAGTCCTATCGCTCTGCGGCACACGAGCTTGGCCGCACTCTAGCCCGCTCAGGCGTTGGTCTCGTCTATGGTGGTGCCGGTATCGGTCTGATGGGTGCGGTGGCCGATGCCGCGTTGGCCGGGGGCGGTGAAGTCATCGGCATCATCCCTCGCAACCTCGTCAAGCTTGAAGTCGCCCACCGGGGCGCTGTTGACTTGCGCATCGTCGAATCGATGCACGAGCGCAAAGCCATGATGGCCGAACTCGCCGACGGATTCATCGCGCTACCGGGCGGCGTAGGCACTCTCGAGGAGTTATTTGAAGTGTGGACGTGGGCGCATCTGGGTCTGCATCAAAAACCCTGCGCGCTGCTCGATGTCGACGGCTTCTACTCCGGTCTCGGTGCCTTCTTGGACCACGTGCAGCAGGAAGGATTTCTACGCCTGGGCGTGCGCGACATGCTGCTGATCGATGATGATGTCACTCGACTGTTGCAGGCGATGCGGCAATACCGCGGCCCAGACCTGCCGGCCTGGATGAACCGCTCTCAGACTTGATCAGGTCGGATCTGCCTGCGAACGCTTCTCGGCGATCCATTCACGCCAGATCGCCATCAAAACGGCAAGGATCACGGGGCCAATGAAAAGACCTACCATCCCGAACGCCGCAAGACCGCCTAGCACACCGAACAACACCAACAGGAACGGGATGCGAGTCGCACCGCTGATCACGAGCGGTCGGACGATGTTGTCGATCCAGCTGACCGCTGTCGCGCCCCAGATTGCGAGCCCAATCGCCTCAACCGTGTTACCCGTCAGAAAAAGGTAAATGCTCGCGCCAGTCCACATAAAAGGAACGACGAACGGAATAAGCCCTGCGAGAAAGGTCATGATGCCAAAGATTATCGGCGCTGGCACCCCTGCCACTGCATACCCGATACCCGCCAAAGTACCTTGCGCCAACGCCGCCAAAACCAAGCCATAGACGACCGCTTTGACCGTGCTGCCGATCGCATCAAGGTAATGGGAAACACGAACCTTTCCGAAGAACTGCTGCAACATCCGCTCGACTTGTGCAGCGACGTGCTCGCCGTCTCGGTACATAAAAAACAGGGAGAACATCGCAAAACCCAGTTTGATGACGTTGCGCCCGACGCCGCCGACGACCGCACTCAACTCACCGGATGATTGCGTGAGGAAATTCCGAATGGCAGTGTCGATACCGGATGGATCTCTCTGAAATTGTTCGACGATTTCGACGAGTCGCGGCCCAAGCAAAGGAATCTGCCTGATGGAGTCCGGTAATTCGACTTTGGCAAGCAGCGGCGCCAATTCGCGATAAATCGGCAGTGCTTCGGCTTGCACGAGGATGATCAACCAGACGATTGGCAAAATGATGGCGGCACTCAGTCCGAGCGTCATGATCAGCGCTGCGAGCTCGCGATGACCGCGACACAACAAAACGACTCGCTCGTGCATCGGCCATGTGACGTAAGCCAGGATGACTGCCCAAACCACAGGCACCAAAAATGGCTGTAGCACCTGAAAAGCCAACAACACCAGCACAATCAATGAAAACGCGACGATCAGGGCGCGCAGCCACTTAGCCTCAGCGAGATCTTCCAGCATCATGAGAGCATCCTCGCGTTGTCCAGTGCGATCGCTGTCAGCGTCAGAAGAACGCATACCGTCAAAGAAAGATTTCTCCGCAGCGCAAGGTAGTCCGCGGGTAGCTCCTGCTCATATCGGCGATGTTCGTACAACCAGAACACACCAAAGCCAACCACGAGTAGTGCCAAGCCGCGCACCTCACCGATCAGCACGGCAACTGCCGCCAGCACTGAAGGCACGGTACTCCCCAAGACCACACCGACCGTCCAAGGCCATCGCCCCGCCAACGCGAGCCCCCAATGTACAGCCGACACATAGCCGAGAATCGCCGCACCCCAGCCCAGTGCGAGACGTTCACCCACTTGCCACCCGAGAGCGCTACGCCCAAAAACCACACACAGCAAGGCCGCAACGAACGGCAGTAAGCCGAGATATCCGGCCCAAATAGCCCTCGGATGCACTCCCATGGGGCGCAACACTGACGCGGTGTAAGCAGGCTCAGCCATGGATTAAGGTTGTTGGATCAGGCGCTTCAGATCGTCTTCGAGAGCATCGGCTAGTAAGCCTTTGTAGTAATCGCTACCGAACTGCTTACGTGCGGCTGCGACGAACTCCAGCATCTCCGCTGGGTCGCGGCGAACGCCCGGACAAGTGTCGAATCGACCTTCGAGTACGTATCGCGGAAATCCCAGTTGCCCGGCGATTCGATCGTGTAAAGCCGACCGATGCAGTAACTCGCCGGCACGACAGACATCCTTGGGCTGGAAGTTGTAGCCATAGAGCGTGATGTAGCCGATCACGAACAAAGCCTGTGGATAGTCGCCATCAACCGCGGCCTCTCGATACGGCAAGGCCTCGGCACCACGACCGGCATAGCCGAGCACACGACCGTACATATAGTTCAGTCGGGGATTCTTCGGATCGCGAGTTACAGCCTCAAGACAAGCAGGGACAGCTTTGGTCAAATCGACCTTACCTTCCGAGACTCCGGCGGCGAGCTTGAAGGGGTCGTCAGGATGAGAAGCCAGACGATCGCATTCGGTGACCTCCTGCGAGTAGCGCGATGGATCAAAGGTGACGAACTTGGCCGCCGAAACCGATGTCGCTGCACCGATGGTCAGCAGCACCGCCAGAACTAGGATTGATTTCATCGCTATCCACTCCTCGACGACCACCAGCGGAAAATCACCTCGGCCACTCGGACCGGGTCTTCATGATGCATCATGTGCCCAAGCCCCTGCAGATCCTCGACCGACAGACGCTTGAAGCATCGATGCATACGCTCGACGTCGCCCTCGTGATCCAACCGACGCCGATACTCCGACTCTGTTGCGAGCACCAACAGCGTATCCGCCTCGACTCGATGCCAACAAGCCTCCGCTTCTTCGCGCCGATGCAGCACCGGGTTGACATAGCGATGGAACGGATCGAAATGCATGCGCGGCAACCCGTCCGCCGTGCGCTGCATCCAGGCTTGTGCAATGAAAGCGGCATTTTCCTCAGGCAGTCTGGCGTTTCGCCCTCGAAGATGCGTCGCCAGCGTCTCAATCGAATCGTATCGGGAAGGCTGCGGCCCCGCACGCAGCTGATCCAGCCATTGGGCATATCGCGCGGGAGCCTGCTCAGCCGGTGTCCGCGGCAGACCAAAACCCTCGAGTGAGATCAACCGCGCGACGCGTTCAGGCCGAATCCCTGCGTAGAGGTTGGCGACGTTGCCTCCCATGCTGTGGCCGAGCAACGTGACGGCCGAGTCGGGTGCCATCAAATCCAGCAGGGTGTCGAGATCGGCGAGGTAGTCGGGAAACCAATACGGCGAATTTTGCCAATCACTTCCGCCAAAACCACGCCAGTCGAGTCCGATGAAATGCCACGTTCTTGGCAGCGCATCGATCAACATCTGGAAGGTGTCGACGCAATCTTGAAATCCGTGCAGCAAAAACACGGTCGGCTGACCCTTGGCTCCCCAATGTAAGGTCCTGTGTTGGTGGCCGCGCAACGCGACGAATCGCTCCACTGGCAAAACGGCGGGAACGTGGACCTTCACGATTCCGCGCCACCGAGAAACAAGCGATAGGCTGGGTTAGCGGTCTCGTCGATCCAGGGATATTGCAACGCCGCAAGATGCTCGAAAAACTCGGCACGACTGCTCGCTGCAACTTGGATCCCCGCCAGCACCCTGCCAGCGTCAGAGCCGTGGTTGCGGTAATGGAACAACGAGATGTTCCAGCGCGATCCGATCGCCTCGAGAAATCGAGACAAGGCGCCCGGTCGCTCGGGAAACTCGAATCGCAGCAGTAACTCGTCTGCGAGCTCCGTGGGTCGTCCGCCCACCATATAACGAACGTGCAGTTTGGCGAGCTCGTTGTCGGTCATGTCCGTGACACGATAACCCGCTCGGTGCAGGTGCTCGATCATCTGCGAACGCTCGCTATCACCCGTCGCCGTCGCGAATCCGAGAAACACGCGAGCACGATCTTGCCGGTCGAATCGATAATTGAACTCGGTGACGCTACGAGCACCTAGCGTTCGGCACAAAGTCAAAAAGCTGCCAGGCTGCTCGGGGATTTCGACCGCCAGCAAGGCTTCGCGGCGCGCACCGATCTCGGCGCGCTCGGCCACATGACGCAAGCGATCAAAATTCATATTGGCGCCACAATTGATGGCGATCAGTCGCTTGCCCATGCAGTTTTCGCGAGCGACATATTTTTTGATCGCCGCTACCGCCAAGGCACCCGCAGGCTCGACGACCGAACGAGTATCTTCGAAAATATCTTGTATGCCTGCACAGATCTCGTCGGTCGTCACGAGAATCATCTCATCAACCAGATCGCGCGCAAGCTTGAACGTTTCTTCGCCTACTCGGCGTACGGCGACGCCGTCGGCAAAAATACCGACCCGTGCCAGCTTGACGCGCGATCCAGCGATCAGCGAATCATGCATGGCTGTCGAATCGACTGCATTTACACCGATGATTCGGATATGCGGATAAAGATGCTTAAGGTATACCGCGATCCCCGCAAGCAAGCCGCCGCCGCCGACTGGAATGAACACCGCGTCGACTTCGCCGCCCGTCTGACGCGCGATTTCCATGCCGATCGTCCCTTGTCCTGCGATCACATCCGGATCATCAAAAGGATGCACGAAAACAAGAGTTCGATCGCGAGCGAGGCGAAGCGCGTGCTCGTAGGCAGAATCGTAATCGTCACCGTGTAAAACGACTTCGCCGCCCAGATCGCGAACGGCAGAGACCTTAATCTGCGGCGTGGTGATCGGCATCACGATGACCGCCGGAATACCACGACGACTCGCTGCGAGCGCAACGCCTTGCGCATGGTTGCCGGCCGAAGCGCAAATGACCCCGCGAGATGCAACCTGCGACGAGAGCGTTGCGATCTTGTTGTACGCGCCGCGCAACTTGAACGAGAAAACGGGCTGCAGATCTTCGCGCTTGAGTTCGATTCGATTACCGAGCCGACGCGATAGACGCGCCGCGATTTCGAGCGGCGACTCGATGGCTACATCGTAGACCTTCGCTCGTAAGATGCGCTCGATGTAATCGCGATGCGGAGAGATGCTTGACGACATCGCTCGGTCAACCGTTACTCGGGGTGGCCTTGACCGTGTCCCGCAGCAGTAGCCCGTATAAGCGTTGTACGAATGCATCGCGCTCGCTGCGCACACGCTCTTGCTCTTCGGGAGTCGAGTCGTGCCGTTCGATCGCCTCACGAGTCACGACTCCCTGTTCGGCGAGTAATTGCTCGACGACACGCAGACGCTCGCGTTGCACCCATAACTCGGCGCCGAGCTCCATCGTCACGGCGATCAGGTTGTCGATCACGGAGTGGTCGAAAAAGGCTGGATTTGGTGCGCGGACTGGCTTGGAATCGCTCATGCTTCAAGCATACTAGATGGCGATTCTGTGATCACTTCGATGCGAAACGTCTGGATTCTGACCTTGGCGCAAGGTTTCGCGGCCTGCGGCACGATCATTCTCGTCACTTTCGGCGGCATCGTCGGTACTCGCTTGGCACCCGAGCCTTATCTTGCGACCCTGCCGCTGTCCTTATCCGTGCTCGGTATCGCATCGAGCTCTCTGCCTGCAGCCCTGCTCATGCAGCGCATCGGTCGCAAACCGGCCTTCATCGGTAGTGCTCTCGTGGCAGCCACCGCTGCGCTGGTGATCGCCTGGAGCATTGCCACCGCCAACTTCGTCGCCTTGTGTGCTGCCGCATTTTTCATCGGTAGCAATATGGCCTTCGTTCAGCAGTATCGTTTTGCCGCGATCGAGTTCGTTCCCGCCGAACTCGCAGGGCGTGCCGTTTCCACCGTCATGATCGGCACCCTCGGTGCGGCGATCGCGGGACCCGCCCTTGGGCAATTTGCCGCCAATCTCGGTGGTTGGCCCGAGTTCACCGGCTCGTTCGTGGTTCTCTCGGGTCTTTGTGTGTGTGCCACAGTCGTACTGCTGAAGTTGCCGCTCGGAACCATGACCACCCGCGAGGAATCGAGCCGCGGCACTTCAATTACGCAGTTGCTACTGAAACAGGACTATCGACTCGCGCTGCTTGCGGGACTCGCTTCGTATGCCGTCATGAGCTTCATCATGACAGCGACGCCACTCAGCATGCACGTGCACGACGGCTTCTCGACAGCAGAAACCACTTTCGTCATCACCGCCCATTTGCTCGGCATGTATCTTCCGTCGCTCGTGAGCCCTTGGTTGATCGGAGTTCTTGGTGTTCGTCGAATGATGTTGATCGGCATCTTCATCAATATTCTCTGCATCGGTATCGCAGCCTACATCGGACAAGAGTTCGTCCATTACTTCACCGCGCTCACGTTGCTCGGGGTAGGCTGGAATCTGATGTTCGTTTCGGCGACGGCCATGCTCGCGACGACATACGAACCCGCCGATCGTTTTCGCGCCCAAGGCTTCAACGATCTGGCCGTCTTCGGTTCACAAGCCGTCGCTTCATTACTGGCAGGCACAGCGATTGAAACGCTTGGTTGGGAAACCCTAAATCTGGTTGCTCTGCCACTGTTGATATTCGTTCTATTAGCGTTGCATAGACCTCAGAAAACAACCCCGGAGATCACATGAAACTGTACGGATCGATCATCTCGCCTTATGTCGCCCGCGTCGTCTATGCAGCTCGCATGAAGGGGTTGGATCTCGAGGCAACGATGCCGGCGCATGGCATCAAATCACCGGAATATCTGCAGATCAATCCGCTAGGCAAAATGCCGGCTCTCGACCTCGGCAACCAAGCGATCGCCGAGTCGATGGTGATTCTCGATTATCTCGAAGACGCTTACCCGCAGCAGCCTCTGCTGCCGGCTGACCCTGCTGAGCGTGCGCGTGCACGACTCCTAGGTCGTATCGCCGACCTGTATGTCATGCCGCAGGGCAACGCGTTCTTTGGCAATCTGAACCCGGAGAAGCGGAACGCCGACGCCGTTCAGACGGCAACGACGGCCTATCGGAAAAGCCTCGCGCAACTCGAACACTTCATGGCACCCTCGGCGTACGCCGATTGTGCCCTGCTCCCGTGCTTACAGATGATGGGCATCGTGACGAGTCTTTGTGGCGTCGAGGAAAAGTTCGCGGACTATCCGAAGCTCGCGCAGTGGTGGTCATCGTTGCAGGCGAATCCGCTGACACAGCGTTGGATCACGGATTACGACGCAGGTTTCCGCGGATTCCTGCAGAGCCGCCACTAGATGTTGGGCTGGCGTGTTGCCACCTTTGGCGAACCGGAGGTCATGGAGTGGGTCGAAATGCCCGAGCTCGTACCCGGTCCTGGCCAAGTGCGTGTGGCCGTAAAAGCCTCGGGAATCAACTTCGCCGAAACCCGTATGCGCTCGGGCGCGTACATCGGCCAAGCGTTGCCGTTCGTGATGGGAATGGAATCAGCGGGTATCGTCGAGGCGGTCGGACCGGGAGTGACCTCCGTCGCCATCGGGGATCGGGTCTTCGGCCGAGCCCGTGGCTCGCACGCGACGCACGTACTTTTCGATGAGGTACACACGCTGCGACTCCCCGACGCGTTGAGTTTCGTCGAGGGCGCCGCAATACCGGTCGGCTGGCTCACGGCATGGCATGCGCTGGTCACCGTCGCGCGTTCGCGCGCCGGCGAAAAAGTATTGATCGAAGCGATCGCCAGTAGCGTCGGTAGTGCAGCACTCCAAATCGCCAAGTGGCAAGGCTGCTGGGTGGCCGGCACCGCAAGCCGCGACGATAAATGCGCGCGCGGTATCGCCGCAGGCGCCGATGCCGCCTACAACTACAAAACAGGGGCTCTTCCCGAACTCGTGCATCGTGATACCAACGGGCACGGCATCGATATCGGGCTGATGACCATCGGCGAAGAAACGGCAGCAGCGTTGTTCGATTCGATGGCGGCAGAAGGACGTATCGTCATGTATGGCAGCACCGGCGGACGACAGGTGTGCTTCAATCTGAATATCGGGATGCGCAATCTACAACTGCTCGCGATGAGCATCTCATCGAGCGTGCGCTTCATCCCCGAATCGATGCGCAGTTTCCGTGAACTCGCCCTGCCGCTGTTCGCCAACGGCAGATTCAAGGCGGTGGTCGATAAGACGCTGCCGATGAGCGCGCTCGTCGAGGCACATGGCATGGTCGACGCTCGCACCCACTACGGGAAAGTCGTACTGGTCAATTCCTAGAAAACGATGACGACCTTGCCGTCTCGATCAGAGCCGGTCATCGCTGCGCGCTCGCACGCGGCGATGATTTCCTCCAGACGATAGCGCCCGGCGATCCGGGCCGAGAGCGTACCGGTCGCGATCTTGTCCGCCAAATCCGCATACAACGCGCGTACTTGCGGCGCACTCCGTCGCGTTAATTGTCTGACGAAACTCAACGCGTGGAACTCGATTCCTAAGCGAAACAAACGATAGAAATCGAGCTCACAATGCTGCGCGCTCATGGCGCCGTAGCAAACCAAGTGCGCTTCGGCCGACAAGCATTCAGCCATTCGTCGCGTTGCCGATCCTGCAACCGCATCGATGCCCAATCGAATGGCAGCACCAGAGGTGGCCGCAGTCACCCGATCCGCTAGATCGGGGCCATCGATCAACACAACATCGCCACCCAGCTCGAGCAACTCGTCCACCATCTCGACGCGTCGAACTACATTGACCGTTTTGATGCCGCGGTGACGAGCCAACTGCAGCAGAAAGCGCCCGCAATTGGAGTTGGCAGCGTTTTGGATCAACCAATCGCCTTGGTCGAGTGCGACAAAGTCATCCAGCATGACGGCAGCAGTTGGTCCGTTGACGGTGAGCAGGCATAGCTGCGCGGCATCGCCCTCGGGTGCAGGCATGCAACGAGTTGCTGCACAGCGCACCTGCTCACTGAAGGTTCCCGATGCCAGCGCAGGGAAGACGCGGTCGCCGACCGAATAGGTGGTGACGGCAGAACCCACGCGCAAGACACGACCGATCCCCTCAAACCCAGGTGTACGCGGTAGCGGATTTCGGAACAGATCGGCACCTTCGATGGTGCGCAAATCGGCGATGTGCATCGCCGCCGCTTCCATCCGGATGACGATCTCATCCGCGGCCGGAGTTTCTTCCTCGACCTCGACCACACGCAGTACATCGCGGGGATCGCCATAGCACTCATGCCGTGCTCGGCGAAAATGCAGGCGGCTCAAAGAATACCGCGCTCGGTCATTCGAGCAATGGCATCCGCTTGACGCTGCTGAAAGTAAGCGCGATCCGGAATCGTGATCTTGTCGCCCTGCAACAAGCCATTACGGCGGCGCAGATCGGCTTTTGCGTATGACTCCGCGAACAGATCGAGAGCCTGTCGCGAGAGCATATTGCTCATGGCGGGCCGTCGGCGATAAGCCCTCAACCCTGCCATGTCGAGAAAAGCGTTGGCGACCGACGAGTTGCCAAGACCTGCCACAACCATCTGGTTGCCGTGATAGTCGATGACATCAGAATAACCGTTGCTGGAATCGACAGGTACGTCGATGCCATGCAGCGCACCGGTATTTGCCGATACGACATAAGCCAAGTTTTCCAGCGCGCGAGCGCGCCGTGCGATTTGTTTGATCGTGAAATTCGGTGATGCCACTTCGCTGGTGGAATGCAAAAACACCTCGGCACCGCGAATGGCGTGAGCACGCGCAATCTCCGGATAGAGAATCTCCTCCGATGCAATCGCAGCGATTCGACCGATCAAGGTATCCGCGACCGGGAACACGGCTTCAAGCCCGTAGATGTCGAGATAGCGATCCCACACGTCGTGAGGTGTGGGCGCAAATATCGAAATCAGCCGTCGATAGGTGAGAATGCGATCTCCGGACGGATCGAACACCCAACATGCCTGAAAGTACAGACCGGGGAAGTGATCATCGGTCTCGTAGCCGTTGCCGGCGAGGAACACAGCGTGTTTCTGAGCAAGCGCACCGAGCGCATCGTATTCAGGACCGCGCGGATGTAACGCGCCCTTGGTCGCCCACTCCGGAATCGTCTCACCCCATGGCGGACCCGACAGGATGTACTCAGGCAGTACCACGAGCTTAAGATCAGGGCCAATCCAGCGACGAGCACCCGCTACGGCCTGATCGATCCTCGCGATCGATCGTTGCATACGGGCTGCAGATTCCTCGCGGGTCTTATCGGGATGAACGCCATCGCAATCGATCTGCAAGGCTAGCGCGGCATAACGATCCAGTTTGCTGATGCTCAAAATCAAAACTCCGATAGATTCAGCGCAGCCGCGTCTCGGCTAAGTCACTCCAAGTTTGCAGATCGACAATCACACCGCCGCTGACCAGAAATCGATCACACCAACGCACACCCGCAAACGCCGTACCATCTCTCCAAGTTCCCGACATCTCGCCGCGCACATAGACGGCCACGCCACCGGCGGCTTCGGAGACCTCGAAATGATCGGTCTGTTTGTGAACCGACGCATATCGATCGGCGCCAAAAGCAAGAAAGTCTTCGAGGCGGGAAAAACGGTGCCCACCGGAGATCACGATCGACAGGGTGGGCGACATCAAATTGGCAGCGCCGGGCAGATCGCGCGCCGACAGATTGTCGAACCAGCGACGCACCAGGGCGATCGCGTCAGCCCGTTCGGTTCGAGCCGATCCAACGACAATACCTGCATCAGTCAATGGGGATCCCATGACCGAAGTATGCCCGATGCGGGTAGCCGATACACGGGCGCATGGCTTAGCCTTCACACCATGAAAATCGGAATCATCGGCAGTGGTTCGGCCAGCACCGAACTGCCCCCACATTTCTACACTGAGGCCGCTCAATTCCCAGACGTCGGGGTCGTGCTCATACAGCCGAGGCTGTCCATGTTTGCGTTCACCCCTTACGAACGACTCTTGGTCGATGTCGGATATGTCGATGCCGCGCAAAGTGCCGTACATGCACACTGCGATGCCATCCTGATCAACTCGTTCGCGGACTATGGTATCGACGCCGCTCAGTCTGCTGTCGCTGCGCCCATCGTGGGAGCCGGTGCAGCGGCCTTACAACAAGCACGTCTGACAGGCGGGGGGCGGTTTTGCATCTTGACCGTCTGGCCAAAGTCGATGGGATTTCTCTACGACGAACGTCTACGGTCACTCGAAATGGTGTCGCATTGTCTCGCGATCCAACATTTTTCGACCGAGGACGAATTGTCGCGACTCGCGGGCGACACCAGCGTCATGGCGCGTATGGCCAGACATGATGACGATCTCATCGACGCACTCGGCGCTGCGTGCGAGGCACTGATCGCACAGCACCGTCCCGATTCCATCGTACTCGGCTGTACTTGCATGTCCCCGATTGCCGAAGCCCTGGCCAAGCGCTGTCCCATACCCATCATCGACGGCGCTATCAGCGGTCTGCGTCTGTTGGCCTCGGGTGACAAGGCGGTCTCGTCTACATCGATCGGGTTAGCATCGGACCGAGTAATGACAAAACGGACTAGCCTGATTCCGGACATGGTGTCGGCGTGGGTGGGCGCAGCGCATGCACCGCCACCGCTCGTTACATCGGACTGCCCAGTGTGCATCACCGACAGCGAATGAAATCTTTGACTGTATGAGGTTGTCATGAACCGAATCACCCGTGCGATGCTCGCGAGCATCGCCATCATCGTGGTCACACCGTTCGCCGTCGGCGCTGAGAAACTCTCGGCTGAACGCATGTGGTCGATGGCCCGACTCGGTGATGCGGACATCTCGCCTGACGGCAAGCTGGCCGTCGTTTCCGTAACGCGGTTCGATGTTGCGGAAAATCGCAGCTCTACCGATCTATGGCTTTACCCGACCGACGGCACCACTGGTCGACAGCTCACGACGGATGCGGCTGCCGACAGCTCCCCGACCTTCAGCCCCGATGGGAAGTGGCTTGCCTTCGTCTCCAAGCGCGGTGATGACAAAGAATCACAGATCTATCTGATTCCGACCGACGGCGGCGAGGCACGACGACTGACTGCCATACCGACCGGCGCCAA
The DNA here is from genome assembly GCA_018970145.1 of Gammaproteobacteria bacterium. GTDB lineage: Bacteria > Pseudomonadota > Gammaproteobacteria > Steroidobacterales > Steroidobacteraceae > UBA964. The sequence goes on along the minus strand of JAGWWY010000003.1, from coordinate 196,774 downwards.
TGCACCCAAGTGGTTTCCGGACGGGCGCAAGATTGCGTTCGTGTCGGCGATCTGGACAGATCTCGCTGAGTGGAAAGCGCAAGCCAAGCGCATGAAAGACCGCGCCGACAGCAAGTTGAGCGCCAAAGAATGGGAGCGCGCACCAATCTCGTATTGGGATCGGTTCCTCGACGATCGCCAGCCGCATCTATTCTCGATACCCGTCGACGGGGGCGAGCCGACCGCCATCACTCGACAGTCGGGACATCATTTGTCCAAGGCCGACTACTCGACTTCTTCATACGATATCTCGCCGGATGGCGCAGAGATCGCCTTCGTGACGAACGTCGACCAAACCGGTGTTGATCCGAACTACGATGTGATGACAATGGCCGCCTGCGGCTGCAAGCCCGCTGTCAACATGACCGCGGGTAATCCTGCTGACGATGGCTCGCCGTCATATAGCCCGGATGGTCGATGGCTCGCTTACTCAGCGCAATCGATCAGAGGCTTCTACGCGGATCGATATAAACTCATGCTGCGATCGCGCAGTGATTCGGCCGTTCGAGATCTCTCGGGCGCCTGGGATCGCTCTGTCAGCACGCTGATCTGGCATCCGAACTCGAAAGCGATATTCAGTGTCATCGACGACGCAGCTACCCAGCGGATCTATCGTTTCGATTTGTCCAAGCCTGGCATGCCGACGGCGATGACGCATAGTCCAAGTTTCAGCGCGCTGGCGCTCGCCACAGCGCAAATCAAGAAGCCTGCTGCAGTGGCTATCCGACAGAGCTTCTCCGAACCACCCACTCTGATCGCTCTGGATCTCGATAGCGGTAGCGCGCGGACGCTCAGTCGTCTCAACGACGGCGTTTTGTCGCAAACCGCACTTGGCAAAGTAGAGAGCGTCACCTACGCCGGTAGTCAGCAGCAGCCGATCCAGATGTGGGTCGTTTACCCTCCCGATTTTGATTCGACCAAAAAATATCCCGTGTTCATGCTGCTGCACGGCGGACCCCATAACGCGATTCAGGACGCCGTGCAGTGGCGCTGGAATGCGCATGTTTTCGCGAGCTGGGGCTACATCGTGACATGGCACAACTTCCACGGCTCGAGCGGTTTCGGTCAAAACTTCGCCGACGCCATCAACCCGGATCGCATCAGCAAGCCGTATGAAGACACCATCAAGGCCGCTGATTGGCTGGCATCCCAGCCCTTTGTCGATGCGGATCGAATGGTCGCCGGCGGTGGTAGCTACGGCGGCTTCCTCGCCAGCACGTTACTCGGCCGCGCGCATCCTTTCAAAGCCCTGATCGCGCATGCGGCTGTCTACAACTCGTTCACGCAAATCGGCGCAGACTATGGCGCAGAACGTGACCGCTTTTTTGAGTTCTGGGAGAGACCCGAAGATTTTGCGCGTTATTCACCACACACCAACGCGGGTAATTTCATCACACCAACCCTCGTCATTCATGGCCAACTCGATATGCGCGTGCCGGTGAACCACGGCATAGAATTGTTTAACACGCTGCAGAAGCGCGGCATTCCCTCCAAGTTCATCTACTACCCTGACGAGAACCACTGGGTGTTGAAGCCGCAGAACTCGCTGCACTGGTATCAAAGTGTCAAAAACTGGATCGAGTCATACGCACCACCGGGAGCGCGCTAAATGCAACGTCGCGAAGTTTTATCGTCAGGGATCGCGTTGGCAGCGCTAGCCAGCCTACCGGGTCGATCGGCCGTCACACCCAAGGCGAACAAGCCTCTCGACATCCTCATCTTGGGTGGAACGCGTTTTCTCGGCCTGCACATGACCGCGTTTGCGGTGAGTCGCGGCCATCGAGTCACGTTTTTCAACCGCGGCAAGACCAATACAACCCGCTTTACGGAGATCGAACGTCTGACCGGCGATCGTAACGGCGATATCACCGCACTGAAGGGACGTCGTTGGGATGTGGTCATCGATAACTCCGGCTATGTGCCACGACAAGTCACCGCAACGGCCGAGCTTCTGCACGCAACTACGCCGCTCTATGTATTCGTTTCGACTGTTTCCGTTTATGCCGGTTTTGATAAGCCGAACGATGAAAATTCACCGCTCGGAACCTTGACGGACCCGACCACCGACAAAGTCGACGGTATGACCTATGGCCCTCTCAAAGCGCTGTGCGAGCAAGCAACACGACGCGTTTATGGTGAGCAACGCTCGTTGATCGTTCGCCCTGGTTTGATAGTGGGACCGGATGACAACACCGACCGCTTCACCTACTGGCCCGCTCGTGCCGCTCGCGGCGGAAAGTTCATGGCACCGGGGAGCCCGCGCGATCCAGTTCAGTTCATCGATGTACGTGACTTGGCCGAGTTCACCATCGAGTCAGTCGAAAATAATGTGAGCGGTACCTTCAATCTGCTCTCACCACCCGGCCGCTACACCATAGGCGACATCGTGAGCGCATCGGTCGAAGCGGCAAAGAAAATTGTCATGGCGGACGCCGTTCCGGTTTGGATTCCTACCAGTTTCCTCGATGAGCAGAAGGTATCGGCCTGGTCGGATATGCCGGTGTGGGTGCCCTCCGAAGGCGATAGCGCGGGCTTTGCCGCCGTCAGCGCTGCCCGCGCCGTGAGCGCGGGCATGCGTACTCGACCCGTGCCGGCAACGGTGACTGATACGCTGCGCTGGCACTTATCACGCCCGGCAGCGGAGAGATCAAAACTTCGTGCCGGTATTTCACAGGAACGGGAAAACGAGATACTGGCTCGCTGGGCAGCTACGTCGGGGGATTGACGTCATGCGCTGGATCATCGCTCTGTTTAAATGGATCGGTAGCTTCGTCGCCTTGGCGATCATCGCCATCGTTGCCTATGTCTTCTGGTTTAGCGGTTCGTCCCACAAGCCCACCGGTATACACCGATTCGAGACCTACCAGCCCGTCAACGGACCCATCCTGGTCTTCGGTGGCAATCGGGGAACGGGCCTTGGCATTGTCAAGGAATTGCGGGCACGAGGCGAATCAGTCACGGTTGCCGTGCGCAGCTCTTCCAATACGGCCGAACTTGAAAAACTGGGCGTCGACACCGTCGTGGTAGACGCTCTCAAAGCAGATACGGTCGAGTCCGCTCTACTGTCAAAACCCTTCGTCGCCGTGATCTCCACCCTCGGAACCTCACGTGGAGAGCGGGCACAACGCCCAGATTTTATCGGTAATCGTCACGTGATCGATGCCACCAAGTCAGCCGGCATCAGACGCTTGCTACTCGTTACCGTCATTGGTGCCGGCGATTCGGTCGAAGCTGCACCACTTCCATCGCGCCGCTTCCTCGCCGAGGTCATCGAATTGAAAACTCGCGCCGAAGATCATCTGCGCGCCAGCGGCCTTGATTACACGATCATTCGGCCAGGTGGCTTGACGGACGGTGCAGCGAGTGGCGAAGCGTTTCTGGCAGACGATCCGGCGACCTTCAGCTTCATCGCACGGACCGATCTTGCCAAACTCGTGGCCGACTCTCTCGGTGACCCGGCGACCATCGGCAAGACCTACTCAGCCTACGATCCGTCGCGTAAAACCATGGCAACGATGTTTCGCGATCGATGAGGTCGCTCGCGATTCGTGCTTACCAAGGTAACTCGCTTCCGTCGTACATCCAATAACGACCGACCATCGTCTCATCGAGACGAGCGATCAGGTCCTTCATACCACGCGCGCTGGTTGGCGCATCGATATCGGCCTGCGGGCCACCCATGTCAGTTCGTACCCAGCCGGGGTGCAACGCCGTTGCTTTGATGCCATGGCTACGCGCTAAATCAATCGCCATCGAGCGCATGATCGCGTTGACCGCTGCTTTGCTCGCACGATACGCATAGAGACCGCCAATGCGATTTTTCTCGATCGAGCCCAGGATGCTGGTTAAGGTCACAATCTTTTTCTGCGGTGACCGTGCAACGTGCTCGACGAATGCCTCGGCCATTTTCATCGGGCCTAGGACGTTGATCCGAAAAACGCGCTCCCAGTCCGGATAATCAGAGCTGCCGAACTTGCCAAACTGCAAGCCTTGAGCGGCGAAACTCCCGTTGCCCATCGTGCCGGCTGAATTGATCAGTACGTCGATGGGCCGATTCGCTAATCTTGCAGCCAAGAGCTCAATCGATTCATGGTCCTCCACATCGACGCGTTGCAACTGCAGCACATCGCCATAGGCACGCTTGAGCGCCTGTACATCCTCACTTGCCACGGCAGGATGCCGCATCCCCGCGTGCACTTCCCAGCCATCGGCTAGATACTGTCGTACGAGTTCGAGGCCGAGTCCTCGCGAGGCTCCCGTGATGAGCAGGCTTGGCACGTTGATGATCCCCCATGGACGAATTGACCCGGCGAATCTACGCTTGCCGCCCCCCGAACGTCACGAGATCTCGTTGCCATGAGCCACCCTGCGACTTACGCGAAATTAGTCATCCAGACTCTGACGGGCGACTTTCGCAGTTCAACCGGTGTTACAAGCGCAACATGGCAGGCGCCTGGCCGTGGCCAGGTCGTGATCCGTAATCGCTATGCCGGATGCAACGCTATCTTCGACAAGAACCTTTGTCGTAATACCGTGCGCTACGTGGACGTCAAGCCACCCTTTGATATGGGCATCGAATCGGTCGGGCATGTCGTCGCCGTCGGCGAGGGAGTGGCGGGACTCACTGAAGGTGATGCCATTGCTACTTCCAAACTTGGAACGGGCTATCGGGAGTATCAGGTTGCCGACGTCTCGCGGGTGATCAAAGTGCGGGAAGCGAGTCCACAGATCCTGGCGCTGATTCCGTCTGGTATCTCGGCGATGGTGGGTCTCGAGCGCATCGGCGAGGTCCGCTCGGGCGATATCGTTGCCGTGTCAGCCGCCGCGGGCGGTCTTGGACACTTCGTCGTGCAAATCGCCAAACTCGCCGGATGCCATGTGATCGCCATCACCTCCGACGACACCAAAGCCCAAGCGCTGCGACAGCTTGGTGCGGATCGCGTGGTCAACTATCGACAAGAAATTCTGGCCGATGTCTTGACGAACGAATACCCAAAAGGACTGGATGTGGCCTACGACTCGGTGGGTGGACCCATCTTTGATACCTTTGTTGATCACCTGGCGATGCGGGGACGACTGGTGGTCAGTGGCCATACCTCCGACTTTGACAAGGAGGTCGAATTTGTTCCCCACCCACGGGTATACCGCAAGCTGTATTGGAAGTCGGCCTCGATTCGCGGCTTTCAAAATCAGGCTTTCCCGGAGTTTTTCGCGGAAGCCGCCGATCGCATCCTTGATCTGCATTATCGCGGTCGCTTGCAAGCCTGGGTTGATCCAACCCCGTTCAAGGGCCTCGTACAGGTAGCCGATGCGTCAGAACACCTCTTGGCTGGTCGTAACCAAGGTAAGGTCGTGATCGCATTGTAGTAACCAAGCAACATTGATTCGGGTAAGCCCTCTGTTAGATTACGGAAAACTCAAAACTAGAAGGGACCCATTCCATGTCAAATCGTCGTTTACTGCCTTTGGTCTTTGGGCTTATCGCGGTTCCGATCAGCGCCGTCGCCCAGAATGAAAGCCCCACCTCAACACTCGAAGAAATCGTGGTGACTGCAGAGCGCCGCGAAGCGTCCTTACAGACTGTGCCTGTACCTGTGACAGCGATCACGGCTGAGGCGCTCTCGAATAAGCAAGTGACGGAGGCAAAAGATCTCGCACGCTATGCCCCGAGCCTCAAGATGTTCAACAACATCACAACGCCGACCAATCTGTCGCCGTCTTTGCGCGGCTCGCTTCAACAGGATGCGTCTCTCGTTGTCGCCGAGTCACCGTTCGGTATCTATGTCGATGATGTCTACATAGCGCGCCTCAATGGTAACAACATCACGCTGGCTGATATTGATCGAGTGGAAGTCTTGCGCGGGCCGCAGGGCACGCTCTACGGTCGTAATACCTTGGCCGGTGCGATCAAGTTCATGTCACGTGCACCAGATGCCGACGGCTGGAGCAATTTCAGCATCGGTGGCGGCAACTACGATCAGCAAAGGGTGAGCTTCAGCCTCGGTAACGCCATCGGTGACGGCTGGGCGGCTTCTCTCTCGGGTCTGTACACCAACAAAGACGGACAGTTCCGTAACGTGCACCCGACCAAGGCAGAGGAAACCGGTCTTGAGCGCAACTATGCTGGTCGCCTCAAATTGCGCTATACGGGTGTCGAGAATCTCGATGTGACGGCGTCTTTGTCGTACGCCGATGCTCAAAACGACGGCGGGCAACTGATCCCGGCGGCAACGCCCTCCGTTCCGTCAAACAAACAATTCACTTCCGATGATCTCGTTCCGCAATTCGGGCGTTACGCACTAAACACTCCGAACATCGCCAGACCCAACCTAGCCAATTATCCTTACGGCAAAACCAAGCAGCAGATCGCCTCCATCAACGTCGCCTACGATTTTGGCGATACGCTGTTCCGATCGATCACGGGTTTCGTCAAAACTGAAGACGCTTTCACCAACGACTTCAGCGGTAACGGCAACATCATGGCGTCGAACATTGCTGATGCCGAGCAATTGAGTGAAGAGCTGCAACTCCAAGGCAGCGCGCTCAACGGCAAGCTGAATTACCTGCTCGGCCTTTATCTCTTCGGAGAAGAAGCCACGCAAAACTTTGCGTGGAACTCGTATCTGCCCGGTGTATTTCCGATCCTTCCGGTCTCGACCAGCGCTTTGAAGATCAAGACGACCTCGGTCTCAGCATTCACGCAAGTCGACTACTTACTGACGGATGCCTTGAAAATGACGGGTGGAATCCGTTACACCAAGGACGAGAAGCGTTTCGACATGCTCTTCCGAGGTTTGCTGCCGCCCATCACACCGGCAACGGGACTCGTCGACCTCGACAACTCCTACTCGGAAATCTCGCCACGCATCGGCATCGACTACAAAGTCACCAGCGACAACGACAACATCGACAGCATGCTGCTCTATGCTTCGGTGGCGAGCGGCTTCAAGTCTGGCGGTTACAACGGTATCGCCATCTTCGGTTTCAATGACGCGCTCACGCCGTATGCGCCGGAGACGAATACCACTTACGAGGCGGGTCTCAAGACCGATTTGCTCGGCAGTCGACTGCGTGTCAACGCCAACTATTTTCTGCAGAAAGCCGATGATTTGACACTGAACGCCACCGTCATCCTGCCAAACGGAACGGCCACCTTCCCTGTGCAGAACGCCGGTAAAGCGACCGTACGTGGGCTCGAAATTGAAGTCACCGCCATCCCGACGGATGGTTTGACCGTCTTTCTCAGTGGCACGTTCGCGATGGATGGCAAGTACGACGAGGTCGCCCCGAGTAGTGCGCCTGCAAACTCGTTGAAAAACTTCGGTGTCAATCCGACGATTCCCCAAACACCATCGAGCTCGTTCACGATCGGCTTTGATTACGGCCTCGACACCGAGCTCGGTCGGATGAGCTTCGGCGCCGATTGGTTTCAGACGGATGACTACATCACGAGCGCAACCAACGACTTTCGAGTCAAAGGCTACGGCCAAGGTAATGCATTCGTGAACCTTGCTTGGAACGAAGCGTGGTCGGTACGGGCTTCCGCCAAGAACTTCACCAATGAGTACGTGATTCAGACCGGCTCACGTGGCTTCCTCGGCGGATTCATTCCGATCCGTCCGCGCGAATACTTCTTGTCGGTGAATTACAGGGTCGATTGAGTCTTGCGAGGCAGGCGTGCGGCCACACATCGGTCGCACGCCTGCCACCTCGGCGCCAAAGTCAGCGCCTGCACCTTACGATCGAGCTATCCCAACTCGGGAACTTCGATTGTGGGTGACACATGCAGGAACTGCTCAAAACCTATCCGCAACTTTCAGAGCAAACCCTCGCGTTTCTGGCGAGACAACATGGCCACTTCATCAACGGCCGTGTCGAACATGGCGGTTCGGATGAGCCAATCGACATTCACGATCCTGCAACGGGATCGCGCATCGCACAATGCAGTGCCGGCGGCGCCGCGGAGATTGATGCCGCCGTCAAGGCCGCCCGAGCCGCCTTCGAGGGTCCCTGGTCGAAGTTCACTGCCGCACAACGCGGCGTGGTGCTGTGGAAAATCGCCGATCTGATCCAGGCGAATTTTCAACAACTGTGCGAACTCGAAATTCTGGATAACGGCTTACCGACCCCACTCGCCCAGTATGTGTGCGGCATGGTGGTACCGGAGTTTTTTCGTTACTACGCCGGTTGGCCCACCAAAATTGAAGGGTCCACCCTACCGGCGGCGCCGCAGGGCAAACTCCCGGCTGAGGCGATTTCTTTCACGCTACGAGAACCAATCGGGGTCGTTGGCGCCATCACGCCATGGAACTCACCACTGCCGATGGTGATGTTGAAACTCGCGCCCGCATTGGCGACCGGCTGTACCGTGGTGCTGAAGCCAGCAGAGCTCACACCGCTGACGGCGATGCGCCTCGCCGAGATCTGTCAGGAAGCCGGCGTTCCCGATGGTGTCGTCAATATCGTCAATGGCTACGGTTCAACCGCAGGCGCCGCCCTCGCGGCACATCCAGGAGTCGACAAGATTGCCTTCACGGGTTCAACAGAGGTTGGTCGCTCGATCGTACGCGCCGCAGCGGGCAACCTAAAAAAGGTCTCGCTCGAGCTTGGCGGAAAGTCGCCCGTGGTGGTGTTCGCCGACGCCGATCTCGAGCAGGTCATACCCGGCGCGGCACGCGCTTGTTTCTTCCTGCAAGGTCAAAACTGCATGGCAGGCACCCGTCTCTTTCTCCACGAGAAAATTCATGATGCCGTCGTCGAGGGGATCGCGACCATCGCACGCGCGATGAAGCTCGGCCCTGGTCTAGACCCGGCCTCGGAGTTTGGTCCCCTGATCTCGGCCAAACAACGTGAGCGCGTCGAAGGCTTCGTCGAAGCGGGCAGAAAAGAAGGCGCCGATATTGTCTGTGGAGGCAACTCGCCGAATCGCGCCGGATACTTTTTCGAACCGACGATTCTCACCAAGACGACGCCCGAGATGACGCCGGTAAAAAACGAAATTTTCGGGCCTGTGCTGTGTGTACATCGGTTCAGTGACGGAAATCTCGATCACGTGGCACGCGAGGCCAACTCGACCATCTATGGCCTCTCAGGCAGCGTCTGGACACGGGATCTCGGGATCGCAATGCAAATGGTCCGCAAGATCGACTCCGGGCAGGTCAGCGTGAACATGCACGCGGCGCTCGATCCCGCGATGCCCTTCGGTGGCAACAAGCAATCAGGCTGGGGTCGGGAATTCGGCAAGGAGGGTCTTGAGCCCTATCTCAAGACCAAGGGCATCTCCATGACTTGGTGAGCAGCGCGATTCACCAAGAGCAAGCAGCGGGCGCAGTGACCCCGCTCCCCTGCGAGCGGAGCAATCGCTTGTACTCCGGATCGCCACTGAGGAGCAGCTTGGCGGCGCAGCGTAGCTCATCTACCTGAGAGCGCTTCAAACTGAACGTGGTCTCGATCTGTGTGACATCCTTGAATCTCGGATGGTCACGAAGGTTATCGAGACTCAGATCAATGAAATGGAGCGCATCGTCGGGGTTTTCAGGGGATAACCTTGCAGCCCAGCGAATCAACGCCTCTTTCAGCACCGCTTTGCTTTCGACTGAATATCGATCCATCGGCACAGTGCCAACCAACTTCAACATGTCGATCATATCCGGCGGGCGCCGCCTGCCTGCGATGCGAGACCATTGCGTATCCGAAGCATTTAGCGTGATGAAAACCAATTTTCGAATTCCACTGCGTTGCAGCATACTTTGAAAGTGCAGCGCATCATCCCCGTCGGTGAGTGCATCGAGTGTTGAGCGCACCCCGAGATTGTCGCTCAGCGCTCCATCCATCAAGTGTAGATAAGCATAGGTTCGCGAATCACTACGAGCTAAAATCGTCGCCGCTCGAAAATGCTCTCGAGAGCTATGGTCTCTGGAGTCGACTGCGCGCAGCGCCCAAGTGGGCACTTGATAACCACAGTGGCCAGCGCTGTTTCGTATCGTGATCGGCGTGAGCACTGCCGGCACTGACGACGACGCTGCAACCGCACGACTAAGAGGGTATCGCGCTAGATCGAGGCACAACAGGTCAAACGTGTCTTGAGTGAACTCGAAACGTCCTGCGATTCCGATATCCGTTGCGTTGATGACGAGAAAAGGACGATCAGGTCGGTTGAGCAAAGCGCCATACTTGACACCATCGAACAAATTCTTGTCGAGATACTCGGCATACAAATCGCCCCGATCAAAATGACGCGACGGCAATCGAAACCAGCTTCGCGGATTGAATACAATCTCGCGGTGCATCTCGGTGGAAAAATCGCGATACAAAAAATCTTGCGGAAACTGCTCGAAGATTTTGTCGCCATGGAGTACGAAATAAGCGGCCGGGATCGCGCCACCTGAGACAGCCGAAATAACATCGACTTCGTCGAGCATCCGACGCGACCGACCATCGATCTCGATTCGATCGGTAGCTAGCTGCTCGAATAGACCAAAAGCCATTGCCGAAGCGCGAAGACCTCCACCGGACAAGCTGACGATGACGAGTCGATCATCCGTCGGGCGATCGGTGACCGCTTTCGCAAGTCGATATCCGTGATTTTCATCAATCTCGGTTATCGAGTCACCGAGATACGCTCTCGGTGTTGCGCACGCTGCCAGAAACAGCAGCACCAGCGCTGATGCACGCACTGCGAGCTTACGGAGCAACATCCCCTCGAGATCGCCGAGTGCGCGATAGGTAATCGGCCATACCTTCAAGCTCGGCTCGCTGTAGCCCGCGCAGCAGCGGCGTGTGGGTCTTAGACAGTCTCGGACGACGCGACTCAACCACATCGATGAACTGCCGCAGCAAATACTCCGGGTGTTGACCGGCCAACCGTGCAATGCCGCGATCGCCGTCACCCTGACCCGTCGCGCCGTGGCAAGCTTGGCATCTCTCGAAATAGACGGTCACGCCACTCGTCAAAGCCTCGCCTGAGCCGTGTACGGTCGGACCCATCGGCTGCAACGAAGCAATGAGCGCAGCGACATCCGCCAAGTCTTGCGGAGTCTGCATCACCTGCAATCGCGACACATGCTCCATGCGGATATCCCAACGCTCAGCGTGACGATAATCGACAAGCTGTCTGAGTAAGACCGGATAGTGCTGAGAGCCGATGACCGGAATAGATCCATCCGGAAGACCGGAGCCATCGACACCATGACAGGCAGCGCAGGTTGCAAAGATTTGATCGCCGCGACGAGCGTCAGGTACTGCCGCTAATGCCGCTCGATACTCGACCGATGCGTCTGCAGCGGTATCAGCCGATGCTTGGCGGCTAAGCATCAAAGCCGTCAGCATCAAAGCCATCGGCAGAAAACCGCGGCGAACGAGATATCGCACGCTCATCGTTACCATGTACCGCTGTTAGGCATGGACGCCCAAGGTTCAGCCGGCGGCAAAGCAGGGCCCTGCTGTAGCAATTCGATCGAGATGCCATCCGGAGAGCGTACGAAGGCCATACGGCCATCGCGAGGCGGACGCAAAACGGTGACGCCGTGATCCATCAGGCGCTGGCAACTGGCGTAGATATTCTCGACACCATAAGCCAAGTGACCAAAGTTGCGTCCCCCCTGATAACTCTCCGGATCCCAGTTGAAGGTCAGCTCGACCTGCGCTGCGTGATCACCGGGAGCGGCTAGAAATACGAGGGTATAGCGCCCCTGCGACACGTCCTTGCGAGAGATCTCTTCAAGACCGAGTGCATCGCGATAGAAGGTCAACGAACGATCAAGATCGCCAACTCGCACCATCGTGTGCAGATATTTCATTTAGAACATTTCCGAAGGGCCAGGCGCGTCGGTCTTCACCGGCGCATGTCGCGCCACGATGTGATCGCCTGTGATCATAGCATCGTACGATTGACCCGGGCCCACCATGGGATAAACACCCGCATCGGGATCGATAATGACTTCGAGGAAGGCGGGGCCTGGATAGCGAACGAACGCTTCCACGACCCGAGGTACATCTTCCTTGCGATCGAGACGCACTGCGAACTCGAAACCGTCTGCCTGCGCGGCTTTCACGAAATCTTTTTTATGCAGCGACTTGTCACTGGCAGACAGTCGGCCTTTGAAGAACAGCTTCTGCCACTGCTTGACCATGCCATCACCAAAATTATTCAACACCACAACCTTCACTGGCAGGTTGTAGGTGGTCACCGTCTCGAGGTCGCCGAAGTTCATTCGTATCGATGCGTCGCCATCAATATCGAGGACCAACGCTTTCGGCTCAGCAAATTGTGCGCCGATGGCCGCAGGCAGGCCGAAGCCCATCGTGCCCATCGATCCGGAAGTCAACCACAACCTTGGGCGGCAGAAATCGAAATACTGTGCGGCCCACATCTGGTGTTGCCCCACACCGGTCGCAATGATCGCCTGCCCTTGCGTCAAACGATTGATCTCTTCGATCACATAGTAAGGCTGAATCAGCGGACTAGAGCGGTCGTAATTCATGGCGTGCCGGGTACGAAGCAGCTCGAGCTCCTGATGCCACGGCGAGTAATCAGCAGCAAAACCGGTTTTTCGACCGAACGCCGTCAGGGCGCGGATAGCCTCAGGCAGTTGCCCAACATGACTCCAGTCAACCCTCTTGACCTTGTTGATCTCGGCGCGATCGATATCGATGTGCGCGATTTTTTTGGCGCGTGGCGCAAACTTGTTGGGCACGCCCGCAACACGATCGTCAAAGCGCGAACCCAGCGCGAGCAAGAGATCGCAATCGTCGACGGCGTAGTTGGCGAAGGCGGCGCCGTGCATACCGAGCATGCGCATGGACAAACGATGGGTGGTGTCGAAGGCGCCGATCCCCATCAAGGTCGTCACGACCGGGATGCCGAACGTTTCAGCAAACTCCGTCAACGCGCTAGACGCCTCTCCGTTGATGACGCCGCCACCTGCGTAAATCAGCGGACGCTGCGCATCACGGAGCATCGCAAAGAAAGCCGCTGCTTCATCATCTTCGATACCGGCGTGCGTCGTGGCAAAGAGCCGTTTTCGATAGCCAGGGACCGGCAAGGTCCCCTCGCCGCGGAAAGTGCCCAACCAATTCTGCACGTCTTTGGGCACATCGATCACGACTGGGCCCGGTCGGCCGGTACGAGCGATCTCAAATGCCGTTCGAATCGTTGCCTCGAGCTTTTCGGGATCGGTGACGAGGAAAACATGTTTGGCAACAGAGCCCATGATGGCCGAGACCGGCGCTTCCTGGAATGCATCGGTACCGATGGCCGCTGTCGGAACCTGACCACAGATCACGAGCATCGGGATCGAGTCAGCCATCGAATCGCGCACCGGCGTGACGGTGTTGGTCGCACCCGGACCAGAGGTCACCAGACAGACACCCACTCGTCCGCTGGCACGGGCATACCCTGCGGCCATGAAACCTGCGCCCTGCTCATTCGCTGGTACGATCAGCGGCATCTGTTCGATGCCTTGATCCGCTTGCGCCTGATTGTGCAAAAAGACTGCATCGTAGGTTGGCAGGATCGCACCACCGGAATAGCCGAACACAGCGGTGGTGCCTTCGTCCACGAGAACTTGCACGATCATCTCAGCCCCGGTCATGACCGTGCCCGCCTTCCGATGGCGCTTGGAGACGGTCTTAGGAGCAGTGGACTCAGACATAGATAAAACCCGAGAGAAAAATGGGCGGGGGGTCTTTCAGACTACCAGTTTGACCGCCTCGTGCAATATGCTCTACGACACGCCCATGAGACACATCATCGCCATCCACCTGCAAAACGAAGCCGGCGCCCTGACACGGGTCGCGGGTCTGTTTTCCACGCGCGGTTACAACATCGAGTCGCTGTCGGTCGCTGCCACCAATGACGCAACCGTCTCACGCATCACGCTGGTGACGCGCGGCTCAGATTCGGTCGTGCAGCAGATCATCAATCAGCTCAACAAGCTGATCGATGTGGTCAGCGTTGAAGACATGACGCAAGGCGAACACATCGAGCGCGAACTGGTGCTGCTCAAGCTCAAGGTCCGGCTCGAGCAATCTGATGCGGTTCGCGGTTATGTCGTTCGCGCCGGTGGTCGAGTGCTCGATCCGGCAAGCGATGGCTTCATCGTGGAACTGACAGCGAGTGAACAGGAAGTCGATCAGTTCGTCACCGATCTCGGCAAGGGAGCCGAGATCATCGAAGTGGTGCGCAGTGGCTCACTGGGTATCAGCCGTCTCGAGCGTGCGCAGCGCTCACGTCGCGACTGAGAATCGACCCAGCGGCTCCAAGATAGCGCGGATCAGCGCGGGTATCTCCACTGGACGGCGCGTTAGCGCATCCACATACACGTGCACGAACTTACCGGTCGCGGCTGCTGACTGAGCGCCTTGGGCAAACACGCCCAAGCGATAAGTGACGCTACTTCGACCCAAGCGCTCGACGGCAAGACCGATATCGAGCGGCTGCGGAAACGACAGCGACGAGTGAAACACACAACCGGTCTCGGCGACGATGCCGATCTGCCCGAGCGATCGTGTGTCGGTGCCAGTGGCCTCGATGAGAAACGCATTCACCGTGGTGTCGAAGTATTCGTAATACACCACGTTGTTGATATGCCCGTAGGCATCGTTGTCGAGCCAACGGGTGATCATCGGCCGGAAATACGGAAACTCGTTGCGCTGCGGAATCGCTGACCGGGTACTCATAACTGCGACATTGTCACCCGCCGACCAGACAGTTGCCAGCAGCGGCGCCGACAGCGTAGCGTCTGGATATGAAAACTCGCGCTGCTATTCTCGTTCGAACCGGCGCACCTGCGCCTTATGCCGAATCCCGTCCACTCGAGATCGCCGATGTCGATCTGGCACCACCTGGGCCCGGCGAAGTGCTCATCAAGATGAAGGCGGCAGGTCTCTGCCACTCCGACCTCTCGGTGATCGACGGCAATCGACCTCGACCGCTACCCATGGTGCTCGGCCACGAAGGCGCGGGTGTCGTCGAAGAAATCGGCTCGGGGGTCACCGATCTCATCGTCGGCGACCATGTCGTCACGGCTTTCGTACCGAGTTGCGGTACTTGTCAGCCGTGTCATTCCGGTCGTCCTGCTCTGTGCGAGCCTGGACTCGTCGCCAATACGGCCGGAACCTTGCTCAGCGGTGCGCGTCGCTTGCGGCGGCGTGATACTGAACTCAACCACCATCTGGGCGTTTCGGCGTTTGCGGACTATGCCACCGTGGCGCGCAATTCATTGGTCAAGGTTGATCGATCGCTCGGCTTTGCAGAAGCGGCCGTCTTTGGTTGTGCCGTGATCACCGGGACGGGCGCTGTGATCAACACTGCCGATCTACCGAGCGAGCGCACGGTTGCCGTCATCGGCTTGGGTGGCGTTGGACTCGCTGCGCTACTCGGCGCACGGTTGCGTGAAGCGACAACGCTGGTTGCGGTCGATCTGTCGGAATCGAAACTTGCGATGGCGCGCAACTTGGGGGCAACGCACACTTTCAATGCGGCCGATCCGGACTGCGTTGACAAAGTGCGCTCTCTCACCTCAGGCGGCGTGGAATTCGCTTTCGAAATGGCCGGCGCCGTCAAGGCGATGGAACTCGCTTATCGCATCACGCGCCGCGGCGGAACGACGGTGACTGCGGGGCTAGCCCATCCGCAAGCGATGTTTTCGATACCACAGGTCGGCATCGTCGCAGAGGAACGCACGATCAAAGGCAGCTACCTCGGCAGCTGCGTGCCATCGCGCGACATCCCTCGATATATCGAGTGGTATCAGGCCGGCAAGCTGCCGGTAGACAAATTATTGTCTGAAACCTTAGTACTCGATGACATCAACGAGGGCTTTGATCGACTAGCGAGCGGTGAGACTCTGCGTCAAACGTTGACGTTATAAGACCTCGAAACGGACCGCTCCGGCATCGTAGTCATACAGCGTTCGTAGTTCCATCATACCGGCAATGAGTGCTTTGACTTGCTCTGCAGGCTCATCGCCAAAGTAGAGATCCGCCCGTGCGCGTGACATTGCCAATGCATCGGTCACTCTACCGATACGCTCATTCTCATAGCGCTTCAAAAAAACAGCGTCGGCTCCACACACCTGCGCTGCACGGCCAAGCACAGCCGCATCTTCCAAGGCCATGACGGCACCCTGTCCCGTAAACGGTGGCATGGCATGGGCGGCATCACCGAGTAGGGTGACTCGCCCCCGCGTCCAAGATGGCAGCGGATCGCGATCAAAAAGACCCCATTTATAGAGGCGATCGGGTGGTGTCCGGGTCAGAAGATCGACGACGCGCGGCTCGAACTCCGCGAACTCAGTCGCCAACTCAGCGAGCGTGCTGGGGACGGACCAACCTTCTTCCATCCAAACGTCGCGCTTGGCGATCGCCACGAAATTGATCAACGCTCCGCGCCGTAAGGGATAGCGCATCAACATGCGCCGCGGACCCAAGGTCATGCAAAGCGGCGGGTCGAGTAGATCGGGTGACACATGCCCGCCCGGGATCAAACCACGCCACGCTACATACCCGGTGAAGTTCGGTTGGTCCGGACCAAACAACTGCTCGCGAACCCGCGAGTGGATACCGTCAGCGCCGACCACATAATCGGCCTGCTCGCTCCGACCGGACTTGCAGAAAATCGAGACGCGATCTTGCTCTTCTTTGAGGGAGAGGAACTCTTCGGAAGTGACGATGCTGTCGACATCGAGCACCGTTACAGCAGAGAGCAAAATCTGATGAAGATCGGCACGATGCACGTGGTACAGCGGATATCCGTAACGCTGTCGACTACCATCTTGTGGCAAGTTCACCAGATCTTCGCCCGTACGGTAGTGGCGCAAGCTACCGGCGGTAGGGGTGCTACCGATCCGTGCCAGCTGGTCCGCTAAGCCGAGATAAGCCAACGCCTTCGAGGCATTCGGCGTGATACTCAAACCCGCACCGACCTCGCCCAAGGAAGTGCTTTGTTCGATCACACGTACCCGATGTCCCGCGCGTAATAACGCCAGTGCGGCAGCGAGCCCACCAATGCCCGCGCCGATGATAATCGTCTGAGGTGGTTGCCGCGTCATGCAACCATCGGGCTCAAAGACGCTCTCTTACCGGGATGGGCACACTGCAAAGATCGATCTTGCCGGCAGGCTGCAGATACCATTCATCGCGTCGATTACGTCGCGACTCGATCAAAGCGGCGAAGGTCGGCGTATCGGTACGCAGGACCTCCAAAGGAATACGCTCGGCGGGAGGAAGGTCTATGGCGAAACGCACACGCTTGATCGGGATACGCTCCTCTGCGTTAGCATAGAAGCCCAACGGCAAGGTGCCGCGTGGTAATGCCGCCAACAACTCCATGCCGCGCACCGCTCTGCCGAGCACGGTGATGTTACGATCGAGTTGTCTCGGCGCGTGGCCGATCACGGCGTACAACTCCGCTGCATTCCCAGAATCTGCGGCGGTATCGCGCCCGACACCCAGCGTACCGTAGCAGTGCGTCAGCCAGACCTTGCCGGCGCGTTCGTCTAGCGCAGCCGCGAAGCCCTCGATGAAGCCCACCTGCGGCGCGTAGACATCACCATCCGGCAAGCGAGTCATACGCCAACGGTGATTCCACCGCTGCTCGAACTCCGGCGCAATTTTTGCTTGGGCAGCGCCCAAAGGCTTGTTGCTCTCCGGGTCACCCCACTGGGTAACGAAGTTGTCCTGCACGCGATTGATGCTGAGCCCATCGAACCAACCTGCCTGTGTCAGGGTGCGCAAATTGGCGAAATGCGCTGGCGCGAAATTCGGGGCGAGCTCGAAAATGACTCGCCCGCTCTCGAGATCGAGATAGAGCGTTTTTTCAGGATCGAGCGGGCGCCAATCTGCGGCGGACGATGCGGCAAGGACCGCCGCCATGGTGCCGGGCGGAGGCGAAGCGCTCGCTGCGACTTGAAGACCAAGAGCCGATGAGGCCACTGCCACGATCGAGGCGAGACGAAGCCGGCGCGCGCGAATGATATTCATCGGGCGATTCTAGCGCGCTCTTGGTTATCCTAGACTTCACACCATGAACATTGACGCAAAACGTAAAGCAGCGGCGGGCACCCTCGTCGCGCCACTCGCGGGCCAGGGAAAGTTGATGGTACGGGTAGGTCGCGAGACCTCAGGCCGAGGCGGCAAGGGCGTCTCCGTCATCACGGGTCTGCCCCTGCCCCAAGCTCAGCTCGAAGAACTCGCCAAGCAGCTCAAAAAGCGCTGTGGCTGCGGCGGGACCGTCCGGGCCGGCGTGATCGAGATCCAGGGCGACCAGCGTGATTTGCTGGTCGCGGAGCTGATCCGGCTCGGTTACCCGGCGAAACGGTCGGGCGGTTGACCGGCTGCGGCGTTTTGACCTCGAAAGCCGGTGTCGGCAACACGGGTACAGCTCGACCCATAGTCTTTTCGATGTCTCGCAATAGACCGACCTCATCCGGCGCCACCAAACTCACCGCTCGACCACTCGCGCCGGCACGGGCCGTTCGACCGATACGGTGAACGTAGTCCTCCGGCACGTTCGGCAGCTCGTAATTGACGACCTGCGGTAATTCTTTGATGTCGAGACCACGTGAAGCAACTTCCGTTGCGACGAGAGCAGCGATCTGACCCGACTTGAAATCCTCCAAAGCTCGCACGCGCGCACCCTGGCTCTTGTTGCCATGGATCGCAGCAGCACGGATGCCAGCTCCTTCGAGTTGTTGAGCCAATCGATTTGCACCGTGCTTGGTTCGCGTGAAGACGAGTACTTGATGCCACGTCCCCTCGCCTTGCGCACCATGATCAAATAGATGGACCAACAAGTGTCGCTTAGCCTCCTTCGGCACCTTGAACGCCACTTGATCGACTCGCTCCGCCGTCGTGTTTCTCGGGGCGACTTCGACCGAGACGGGATTGCGCAAAATTTTTGAAGCCAGCTCCCGGATATCGTCGGAATAGGTGGCGGAAAACATCAAGTTCTGGCGCTGTGCCGGCAGCAGCTTGATGATCCGTTTGATGGCATGAATGAAGCCCATGTCGAGCATGCGATCCGCTTCATCGAGAACCAGGCATTCAACCTTGGACAAGTCAGCGTAGCCTTGCTCGACGAGATCGAGCAGACGTCCGGGCGTTGCGATCAGAAGGTCACAGCCGCGACGCAAGCCTTCGATTTGGGGCTTTTCACTGACACCGCCGAAAATCACCTGAGAACGGACGTTCTTGTAGCGTCCATATGCCTTGGCGTTCTCGGCAATCTGCGCGGTCAACTCGCGGGTCGGACTAAGTACGAGTGCGCGTGGCGCATGGCCACTCGCGACATTCAATCGCTGTAAAACAGGGAGCACGAAGCCCGCTGTCTTGCCAGTGCCCGTCTGTGCGCCCGCGAGAATATCTCGACCGGACAGAACAGCAGGAATGGCCTTGAATTGGATGGGGGTCGGCGTGGCATAGCCTTTGTCGGCGACAGCACGCAACAACTCAGGCTGGAGCCCGAGATCAGAAAACTGCATTGATGATGAGATCCGTAGTTGATTTGACTCGCGACACGGACAAAGCCGTAGCGGTCAGTTGCGAGTCGAGTAATGGGGGCGCTGACCGCGCAACCCTTAATTTTCAGCAAGGAGTCTATACTACGATGAGCAGTTCGTCACGGTATTTTTGAGTCAGACGCGCGAACTCAGGCACTCGCCTGCAACTTTTCAAGCGCTTCCCAACGTAGATACGCTGCATCGATCTGCTCAGCAAGTGCTTGTAACTCACCTAAGGTGTTTTTGATTTCGTTCTGATCACGACCATAAAAGTTCGGATCCGCAACCAAAGCATCGAGCGTCAACTTGCGCGACTCCAGCGTCTCGAGTTTCGCGGGTAGCTCGTCGAATTCGCGCTGCTCTTTATATGACAGACGTTTTTTCTTGATGGGTGCGACCGGAGCCACACTCACGCCATCCTCTTTCGAATCAAGCGTGGACGTCTTTCGGGCAGACGCCATATTGGCTGCTACAGTGCTGTTCCTCTTCCACTCTTCCCAATCCGTCCAACCGCCGACGAACTCGCGGACTCCACCGTCGCCCTCAAGCACCAACAAACTTGTGACCACTCGATCGAGAAAGCTGCGATCGTGACTAACGAGCAGCAGTGTGCCGTCGAAACTTGCAACAAGCTCTTCAAGTAACTCCAAGGTATCGATATCCAGATCATTCGTTGGCTCATCGAGCACGAGCAAATTAGCTGGACGCGCAAAGAGGCGCGCGAGTAATAAGCGATTTCGCTCGCCGCCCGAAAGCGCACTGGCCGGTGTCAGCAGTTGGTCAGGTCTAAATAGGAAATCTCGCAGGTAACCCGAGACATGACGATTTTCACCACCGATCGGCACAAAGGCATTACCGTCATTGACGTTGTCGGAGACAGAGGCGCCCAGATCCAGTTGTTCGCGCTGCTGATCGTAATAGGCAATCTCCAGTCGTGAACCGCGTTTGACACGTCCGCTCGAGGGCTCCAGCTCGCCAAGTAGCAACTTGATTAAGGTGCTCTTGCCGGCGCCATTCGGCCCGACGATGCCGACTCGATCACCCCGCTGGATTCGCGTCGTGATCCCACGTAGCACTTCGTGATCGCCAAATGAAATACTGGCTTGCTCGGCTTCAAAGACCAGCTTTCCCGACTCGGTCGCCTCGGTAACGACCAGTTCGACTTGCCCGAGACGATCACGGCGTGATTTTCGCTCAGAGCGCATTTCTTTGAGAGCTCGCACTCGACCTTCGTTACGAGTGCGCCGCGCCTCGACACCCTTGCGTATCCACACTTCTTCTTCGGCCAGTTTCTTGTCGAACAGCGCGTTGGCTTTCGCTTCGATCTCGAGCTGCAGTGTTTTTTTCGTGACGAAGTCGTCGTAGTTTCCCGGCCACGAACTCAGTTTGCCGCGATCCAATTCAACAACTCGCGTAGCGAGCCGATTGACAAACATACGGTCGTGACTCACGAACAACAAAGCGCCACGAAACTCGAGCATGACCGCTTCGAGCCACTCGATCGCCGAAATATCCAAATGGTTGGTTGGCTCATCGAGCAATAGGATCTCAGGCTCTGACACCAGTGCCCGACCAAGCATGACCCGTCGACGCCAACCGCCTGACAGCCCTACGAAGGCTTGTTCCGCCGGTAACTGCAAACGCGAAATAATCGTCTCGACTCGATGCGTGTGTTCCCAAGTCTCTCCTTGAGCGCCAGCAAGGCCACCCTGCACCACCTCGAGTACGCTCGCCTCGGTCATGGTATCGAGATCCTGCTCGAGCATCGCAAGATGCGCACCGGGCTTTACCCACACCGCGCCATCATCAGGCGGTGTGACACCCGCAACCAAACGCAGCAATGACGACTTGCCCTCGCCGTTGCGACCGACGATACAAACACGCTCGCGCTCACCGATGCTCAAATCGACGTGATCGAGCAAGGGGCGCGAACCAAAGGCTAGCGAGACGTCATCAAATCGAAGCAGCACTCGGGATCAGTCTAATGTCGAATTCTGGAGTGCGAGGCCGTGCTGACGGAAGAAAGCGCAAGCGGCAAGGAACGCAGGTTGCGCATCTTCAGCTCGATAGGCGGCGCGGTAGTCAGCGTGGAATCCATGCTTCGCTTGCGGATAAACGGTGATCGAGGAGCCCTTTGCTGCCGCAGAGACACCTTCGGCCTGCAATACCGTACGCATGGTGGCAACCGAGTCGAGCGGAATGCCCGCATCCTCGCCGGCATACAGACCGAGAACCGGAACTCGCAACCGCGCGGCAACATCCACAGGATGCACCGGCTGCAACTCGCTCGCCTGACCCGCGAGACGGCCATACCAAGCGACACCTGCGGCCAAAGCATCGGAGTGGGCGGCATACAACCAAGTGATACGACCGCCCCAACAAAACCCCGTGATCCCCGCCTTACCCGTGGCACCGTCAGCTCGCGACCAAGCCACGGTTGCATCGAGATCGCTCATCACTTGAGCATCCGGCACCCGCGCGACGATCTCGCGCATCAAAACTTGCATGTCGACAACGGCGCCTGGATTGCCCTGGCGGAAGAACAGCTCCGGAGCGATGGCGTAGGCGCCGAGCCGGGCGAATCGACGGCACACGTCTCGAATATGCTCATGCACACCAAAGATTTCTTGTACGACAAGAATCAGTGGCCAATCGCGTCCCGAGCGCGGACGAGCGCGATAGGCCGGCAACCGATCTTGACCGGCTGGAATAGCGACCTCGCCAGCCTCGAGACCCTCAGTACTCGTTTGGATCGTCGTGGCACTCACCGGGACAGTGGCGGCGGCAAACCCACCGATCAACGCCGCTTTGACGAAGTCACGCCGTTCAACAGAAGGCATAGGCTGCAGACTGCGGCGTTCGCTCTCGAAACTCATGGCTTCTTCTCCAACGGAATCAGCACTTCGTTCCGGCGCATGAACCAAGGCATGAAAGGCGCATCGTAACGGGCAATGATGGCGCTATCACCGGGCACGGTTTGCAAGCCTCGTGCTTGCAAGGCGCGGCGCAGATCTTGCTCGTGCTCACGAAAGTTTTCTTCGGTCCAACGGCCAGAGTAGCGCCACACCGCTACGGTTCTCGCAGGAACCTCTCGAACGCTAACGCGTGGATCGGTGGGCTTTGGAACGGTCTCGCGACTGTACTGGCGAGGTACGACAAACCCCACACGAAAAACGCCGTCTCCCTTTGCCTGCTCCACAGGTGCTGTCATGGCGATCTTTTCGCCCTGAGGCGCCTGTTCCACCGGCGCTGTCATGGCGATCTCAGCCTGCGCCGTGTTGGCACCACTGATGTAGCGAAAGAGCCGGCCGAAGGCGATATTGCCCGCATTCATGAATTCCGCTTCGACCTGCGTCTCGGCGATCAGGTATGGCGAGTACGCTCGCAGTTCGAACGCGCCATCTTGCTCGAGCACTCGATACTCTGGGATTTCTATGGCCATTGCCGGCCAACTTGCCAGAGTGAGTAACAACCCGGCAAAAGCATGCCCGAGCCTCACACGACCTCGAAGAGGCCAGCCGCACCCATGCCGCCGCCAATGCACATCGTCACAACGACATGACGCACGCCAAGACGCTTTCCCGCGAGCAGCGCATGTCCGACAAGACGCTGACCGCTCATGCCATAGGGATGGCCCACCGCGATGGCGCCGCCGTCGATATTCAGGCGATCATCGGGGATTCCGAGTTTGTCGCGGCAGTAGAGAACCTGTACCGCAAATGCTTCATTGAGTTCCCACAAACCGACATCCTCGACCTTCAATCCCGCGCGTGCCAACAATTTGGGCACCGCGAAGACCGGACCGATACCCATCTCATCGGGCTCACAACCGGCCACGGCGAAACCTCGGAATATGCCGAGCGGTTCCGCGCCGACGCGTTCCGCCTCGGCGGCGCTCATGACCACACACGCACCCGCTCCATCGGAAAACTGGCTCGCATTGCCAGCAGCCACCGAACCACCGGGCGTTGCTGATTTGATTTTCGCAATCGCCTCGAGAGTCGTCCCCTCGCGCAAGCCTTCGTCCTGCGAGACGGTCACCTCGCGCGTAAACAACTTTCCGCCGGCAGCCTGATCGATACCTGCCATGCGTACGGTGATCGGCGCGATCTCAGCATTGAAATGGCCCGCAGCTAAAGCGGCGCAAGCGCGTTGCTGACTACGTGCGCCATACTCGTCTTGGCGCTCGCGAGAAATTCCATAACGAGCCGCAACGGTCTCAGCCGTCTGCAACATCGAGTGATAAATCGCCGGCTTGTTCTTCTTCAGCCAACCGTCGAATACCATGTGCATATTCACTTCCAGCTGGACGCACGAGATCGACTCCACGCCACCTGCAACATAAACATCACCTTCGCCGGCGATCACGCGTTGTGCGGCCAACGCGATCGTTTGCAAACCCGACGAGCAAAAACGGTTGACCGTCACACCGGCAACAGACACCGGCAGCTCGGCTCGCAACGCAATCTGCCGAGCGATGTTGTTGCCCGTTGCTCCCTCTGGATAGGCACAGCCCATGATCACATCTTCGATCGACGCGGGGTCGACCCCGGCTCTCTCGATGGCCGCCTTCACGGCGTGGGCGCCGAGCGTTGCGCCGTGGGTCATGTTGAAGGAACCCTTCCAGCTCTTGGCGAGTGGCGTACGGGCAGTCGAAACGACGACGGCCTCGCGGCCGGTTGTGGCGCGGCTCATGCTGCACCTCCGTTGAATGAGCGATTATCGGTGGCAAGTCGCGCGATCAGCGCGGCGGGCTTCCAAAAGTTGGCATCGCCGCCCTCCTGCTCACCGAACTGCCGCATGCGTCGTACGACTTCGTACAGTTTTTGTGTCTCGGCATAGTGCATCGGACCACCACGCCAGATGGGGAATCCATAGCCCATCAGATAGACGAGATCGATATCCGAGGCCCGCTGGGCAATTTTTTCATCGAGTATGCGTGCACCCTCGTTAGCCAGAGCATAGACCAATCGATCGACGATTTCGGCATCGGTCAATTTACGTATCGACGATCCGGCTGCCTTGCGTGCCTCGTCAATCACACCCGCGACGATCGTTGAGGGGTATGCCTGACGATCACCTTTTTTATAGTCGTACCAGCCAGCGCCGGTCTTCTGACCGAAACGACCCATTTCACACAGACGGTCCGCAACGACCTGGGGACGCTTCAATGTGCCCTCGGCGTACTGCCGTTTGCGGATGTGCCAGCCAATGTCGTTGCCGGCGAGATCGCCCATTCGGAACGGTCCCATCGCAAAACCGAACTTTTCGATGGCCTTGTCGATTTGCTCGGGGCTGGCGCCCTCATCAAGCATCGCCATCGCCTGCGCAAAATATTGGTTGATCATGCGATTACCGATGAACCCGTCGCACACGCCAGAGACGACGGCCGTCTTCTTGATCTTTTTGGCTATTGTCATGGATGTCAAAAGCACATCCGGCGCCGTTTTCGCACCGCGAACGACTTCGAGCAAACGCATGACGTTGGCAGGACTAAAAAAATGCAGGCCGACGACATCGGCTGGACGTTTCGTACCGGCTGCAATCTGGTCGACATCGAGCGTGGACGTATTGGTTGCCAAAATAGCACCCGGTCGCAGCACGGCATCGAGTTGCGCAAACACTTGCTGCTTGACCGTCATGTCCTCGAAAACCGCCTCGATCGCGAGATCGACATCGGCGATCGCGTCATAGGAGAGCACCGGCTTTAGCAAATCCATTCGCGCTTGACGCTTGGTCTCATCCAACTTGCCTTTCTTGACCTGCCCCTCGTAAACCTCACGAATGCGCTGTACGCCACGGTCGAGCGCTTCTTGATTGAGTTCCAGCAAACGCGCTTCGATTCCGGCGTTGAGAAAGTTGATAGCGATACCGGTGCCCATGGTGCCAGCGCCGATGATGGCAACCTTCGTAACGGTGCGTGGCTTTATATCCGCTGGCAGACCATCGATGCGCTGCGCAGCTCGCTCTGCAAAGAAAACGTGTCGCAACGCCGCAGATACCGGGCTATCGACCAGCTTCTTGAATTGGGCAAACTCTTCTTGTTGTCCCGCATCAAAACCTTTGGTCGCACCGACTTGCAATGCTTCAATGATCGCCAGCGGCGCCGGATACTCTTTGAACGCTGTTTTGGCCGTATTACGCGCAAACTGACAAAGCGCTTCGAGATCAGGCTCGCGCACCGGCAGATCGCGCGCTCGCAACAAAGGCTTGCCCCCTTTTAGCGCTGCGGCTGCTGCATCGGCGACCTCGATCGCCGCACTTAGCAAATCGGTGTCAACGATGCGTTGCAACAGCGGCGAGCCTTTAAAGAGCGCGACCGGCAGCGGCTCTCCGGACATCATCACGTTCAGCGCGCCCTCGACGCCGATCAGCCGCGGCAATCGTTGCGTACCGCCTGCGCCAGGTAATAAACCGAGCTTTACTTCAGGCAAGCCGATCTTGGCTGAGGACAAGGCCACCCGCTGATGGCAGCTCATCGCAAGTTCAAGACCCCCGCCGAGCGCCACACCCTCGATGGCGGCGACGACGGGTTTTTTCATCTCATCTAGCGCCGTGTTGATGGTCCAAAGAGTGGGTCCGCGCAACACATCCGGGCCACCGAATTCACGGATATCGGCTCCCGCGCAGAAAGTACCGTTCGAGCCGATCATCACCACAGCATCGACAGACGAATCGTGCGAAGCACGCTCGAGCGCTTCAAGCAAGGGCGCACGTAGCGCATAGCTCAGACTGTTGACCGGAGGTGCTTCGAAGGCGATGACCGCCGTGCGATTCCTGATGTTGTAGTCGACTTTCGACATCTCGTCATACCTCGAGTGAAGCTATTGAGTCTGGATACCGCCGGTCAGCACGATACGCATGGCCGCTTCAACCGTAAGGTCGGTCGGCTCGATACGGTCGCGGGGCAGGTAGAGAGTGTAGCCGCCAATCTGGTAGCTCATCGGCATATAAACCGCGACGAGCTCCTCGTCGCTGCCGAGTCCTGGCAGCATCGCGTTCTCCTGCGTCACGAAACCGATCACTTTGCCCGGCCCGAACTGCACCATCACGACGCGCTGAAGTTCGCCGCTCTTCTCGCCCATCTTCATCAGCCCGGTCAGATCGCGAACCGCCGAATAAACGGTCTTGACCACGGGGATGCGCAAAATCAGTGACTCGCTGAAGGTAATCACCCGGCGCACGACATAGGCGTTCACCAACAAGCCAATCACGATCAACACCACAAATCCCGCTACCAAACCCATCCCCGGGATATAGATTTCAGCGGGCAACCACACCTTGAGCAGGCCGGAGAGCAGCGACTCCGTTGTCACGCCGAGCCAGTAGATGAAGTAGACCGTCAAAACGATCGGCAGAATGGTAAGCAATCCTTTGGCGAGCAGCCTTCCGACGGTCTTCATTTGCGTGCCTCGATCATCTATGTGCCTCGACGATTTTCCAGAGTGTCTCTTCGGAGTAGAGCTGTTGCTCTTTCTCGCGTGGCACTGCGTGATCAGCGCAGCTGATCTTGTCTGAGGCGAACCCGGCCTGTCGTGCAATATCCGCCAGGTCGATATGAGTCATGTACTGACCGAAAGTTTCATTGTTATTCCAACTCTCCCAGTTGTAGAGAAAGTTCTCGATGACGGTTTTGCCGCGCGGGATTTCCAGATGCAGCATCAAGCCACCAGACCTCAACAGACGATGACACTCGACAAAGATCTGCTTCAACGCGCTGCGCGACGTCTCGTGCAGCATGATGTGAGAGATCACAAGATCAAAACTCTGATCTTCGAAGGTGGTGCGCTCGGCGTTTTGCTGGCTGAAGTGCACAGGCACACCAAGTGACTCTGCGCGCGCATGCGCGTAACGTAACTGTGGCGCTGCGACGTCGATGGCGTCGACACGGGCGTTTTTGAATTGCCGCGCCCAAGGCAGGGTGCTGTTGCCGATCGCACAACCCAGATCGAGAATTCGCTGCGGCTTAAAACCACGATGCGCCTTCAAAAAGTACTGGATCAACAGGTTACCGAGATACTCATTGCGCGGTCCCATCATTCCGTGAGAGTAGATGTTGAGTCCGAGATCGTAGATCGCGCCAGCGGCAACATCACCATCAACGAAATCAGTATGGTAGCCACCCGGTTGTAGGTGAATATCTGCCGCCGTGTGATAACGCGGGATGGGTAAAGCAGGGTCGAGTCTCAATGACCCGCGCTTGGGCGACCGCTTCAACTTGCCGTTAAGCCGCGGCCACGCGCGTTCCACCGAATCAATGACTGCATCCCACATGCGTTGCTGGCTACAGCGCTGCAGGGCACTCCAAAATTGATAGTACGGATGCCGCTCCATGACAGCCCGTACTTCGTTGTGGTGCACAGGCTTACGACCATGGTGACGCTCGAACTCGGGCTCGACGCTCGCGCGATATATCGCATAATTGCCCGGCATCACCCGTCCCGCGAGATGTCCGCGCAGCGCCCCTACGAAAGCTTGCCGCTCGCGCTCGTCGTGGCGATCATCCGGTAGCAGGGCGTGTGGGGAGAGGCGGCGACTCACCGTGTGATGATCACCGCCCCGACCGCTCAATTCAACACGACCGAGGCATCGCCGACACCTACCGTGACGCTCACATCGCGCTCACCATCGCCCTTCGAGCTGACGTTCGATGCCACACCGGAAGCTTTGACCGAGCTTGGGACACCACGCACCGAGGCCTCGCCGACGCCGACCGTCAGGGTGATCTCGCCAGCACTGGCGGTACGCGTGGTGACATCGACGTCTCCAACCCCAAGATCGATGCTGATTGCTGAGCTTGGCGCCACGAGGTCGATTGCCCCAACGCCTAGATTGACACCGACCTCTTCTGGCAGCGCCTTCGGCAGCAGGATGGTCCAGTCGGCGTCGACATCATCCTCGTTAAACTTTAGATGCAGACGACCATTGCTCGTTTTTGCGCCGATATCCAGCCCGTCCACACTCTTCAGTTGGCGCATCAGTCCGTGACGATTGCCCTCGAGGTTCACCGTGACTTCGTACGCAACGCCAGTTCCCGGCCGGATGCTTACCTCGCCGACTCGGTTATCGACGACGAGACGACTGATGCCATTCGCGGGATAGATGTGTTTGACCGTACGGGTGTTATCGGCCGCGACGGCGATGGGGCTGGCCATCAAAAGGCACGAGATGGGCAACAGTGCTGCGAAATTTTTCATGGACTAGTACCTTGTGGAAAAAAGGTACTGTATAGTAGCACGTATGTTCTCCGATTCGAAATTCGCCCCGCTACGCAAAGGCCTCTTGGAATTTGTCGTGTTGCGCATCGTGGGCGGCGATCAAGTCTATGTCCCCGACATCCTTAAACGGCTGGCGGGTACCGTGTTTGCCACCCAAGAGGGCACCCTGTATCCGCTGCTCAGCAAGCTGCGCCGCGAGTTATTGGTCGACTACGAGTGGCGTGAATCCGAGTTCGGCCCCCCCCGTAAATACTACCGGCTGACCGAATCCGGACTGCAGCAGCTCGCGCAGCTCGATGATTATTGGCAGCGCATCAATCAAACCTTGGCCCGACTCGGGCCGGCTCAAACCGGAAGCCCCCACGCATGAAACGTATTTCGATCACGGTGTCCCTCAACCGCAGCACCGTTCAGATGAACGAAGCCAGCTTCGTCCGACTCGAAAACTACCTCGGGGAGGCCTCGCGCACGCTTGCTCTGAATCCGGATCGGCATGAAATCCTGGCGGATCTCGAACAGGCAATCGCAGATCGCTGCCTGCAGCGATTACCCGCAGGACAAACGGTGATTTCATTGATGGAGCTCGATGCCGTCCTCGCTGACGTCGGTGAAGTGCGAGACATCGCCTCAGAGCCCAACGAACCGAAGGCTGAATATATTCCGCGTGATTCTCAGCCACCGCCGAAGCGACTCGAGCAAGTCAACGAAGGCGCGATTCTCGCGGGGATCTGTGCGGGTATCGCTCGGTACACGGATATCGATGTCGTTTGGGTACGGATCGTGTTGGTGATCATGACGGTACTCTCCGGCTTCACCGCCGTGCTCATCTATGCGTTGTTGATGCTACTGCTGCCGATCGAGCCGACTCGAGCGGATTCCGCTGCACTCGGGAAAGTGCCAGCCAAGTTTCGTGCAGTGACTGCGTACGTTCGCTCATTCTTTGAGCCCGCGAAGACCTGAATTTCGCGCAACGTCGGCGCCCTAACCGCCTGACTCCCCTCACCGCCCGCCCCCCTCCCCGAGCGACGATCTGTCCTTTTTGCGATCACTCGCGGAATCAGGTCGTGATGCGCCACTGATGGCAGGCCCTTATCTCATCGCCGGCGGCGGTTGGTTTGCAGTGGCCAGCTTGGTCCAATGGCCACCCATCCGAGAGTCCCTAGGCCTCGCGGTAATCCAAGCCACGATGGCATGGCTGATCGCGGCTGCGGGGTTTGCAGTGCATCTCGCGATTCTTATCAAACGCGATCGCAATAAAGTCGAAAATACGAGTAACCGTGCCATCAACGCCGCGTGGGCTGCGATCGGCTTCGGCATCTTCGCCTTCTGGATGGGAACCGCCGTCATGGCGTATCAACGCGGCGACGGCTTCCTCATGAACACGGTCAGCCTGCAAGTGCTCAGCGTGTATGGCATCGGCTGGCTGGTTGCCGCAGCGATGACGCGTCGAGGCTGGATGAAAGTCACGGCTTTCGCCGCTTTTGCAACGATCCCGGTGCTTGGTGCGTTCGTAGGTACCGGTCAGGAATTCTTGATTTACGCGATCGCACTCGTACTCACCGCTGTCGTACCCGGGCTCCGACTGTCACGCGATCGACGAGATCATCCACGGTCGATTGAGACTAGGAATCATGGCCTTCCTCATCGGCGCGGCTCGGGCAGACTTCAACACGCTGAAACGGCACCTGCAAACGACAGATGGCAATCTGTCGGTTCACCTGCGCAAACTGGAAGAGGCCGGCTACGTCGAGATCGACAAGTCATTCCAAGACCGCAAACCGCGCACCGAGGTAAGGCTAACGACCAAAGGTCGAAAAGCCTTCGTCAAATATCTCGACTCACTGTCAGGCTTGGTCCGTTGACAAAAGTCAGAATCGATAGCTGACGCCGACGTCATAACTGCGTTCTGGGCCAACATAGATGCCCTGCCGAAGGCTCGCAATATAGCGCTCGTCCGCCAAATTCTTCACAGCGGCACTCAACTCGAGACGATCGTTGAGTCGGTACAGCACACTCACGTCGGCAATCGTGTAGCTGTCTATCTTGCCCGTAAAAAAACCGCTCAAATTTTCATTGATCGCACGGGTGTTGAGAACGTCGGTAAACTGCGAACTCGTATGATGGATTCGAAGCGCACTGCGCACAGGACCGCGATCGTAAGACAGCCCTAAGTTCGCGATCCACTCTGGCGTGTAAGGGACGCGATTGTCATCTGGCGTCGTTAAAGCCCCGGCGCGTGAAAAACGATCGCCGACGAATCTCGCATCGGCAATATAAGTCAGGTTGGCATCGATCGAAAAACCGCCGAAAAGACGAGTACCGACGCCGAGCTCCACGCCTTGGTGCAGGGTTTTACCGCCGTTGGTGACTTGAAACTGACTGTTACTGTTGGCGGGAATGATCTGGTTGTCAAAGTCCATGCGAAAGAGCGTTGCTTCATAGTCGAGATCGCCCGCTGAGCCCCGGACGCCCGCCTCCATATTGATCGATTGTTCGGCACTGAGCTCCTGGTCATCCAATCCACTAAGTGCATCGCCATTGAGGGCCGGAGAGAACGCCTTGTAGGCGTTGGCAAAGCCCTGAATCTCTTCCGAAAAGCTCCAAGTGAGGCCAACTCCCGGCAGCAATTCCGTGTTGTTCGTTTTGGCCCGATTTCCTTGTGCTTCCGAGCGACGCAGGTCGTGACGAGTCTGCTCATAGACCTCGGCGCGTAATCCAGCGGTCACGGCTAATTGCTCAGTGAGGACGAAACGATTTTGCAGATGCATCGACCAGCTATCAGCCGCGTCGACGACCTCACGATTGACGATGCCACTGCGCGGCGTAGCCCGCACGGCGGCTACGGTTACATCGCGCATCTCCTCAGACATGAAACGCAGCCCGATTTCCGCCTCACTCTCAAAGCCAAAGATTTCGTGCTGTAGAAAAAGACGGCTATCGATGCCGAGACGCTCGAAAGCGCGGTTGTTTCCAGTCAGGTTATCGGTATACACCCAACGACGCGCTGCTGCGCTCGCCGTGTTGTTTGTCGAAAAGCGCCAATAATCACGATACATCTCGCTGCTGAAAGCGGTCGTATTCAAGCGTAACTTATCGTTGATCGTCCACTCGTGGTTTAAATCGATTGAGCGACGTCCGGTCAAAAACCAATCATCCGGCGCGGGATTGCGATCGTTGCCAGACTCATACTCTCTAAGAAAAATACCACGATACGAAATATTGGCGTCGTTTTGATAGTCGGAGTATTTCATGCCCACGCGCTGATTCTCGCCAAACTCCAATCCAGCTTTCAGCATCACATCGCGCATACTGAATTCTTTGTCCATGAACCCGTCGCTCTCTACGCGACTGATCACCACCCCGAAGGTCGCGTCGCCGGAGCCCGATCGGCCACCGGCCTCAATCCCCCACTCGCGAGTGTTGAACGACCCGGTGTGCATGGCGATCTCGAGACCCGGCTGTGGATTTTTCGTGACGTAATTGATCACGCCACCGATCGTGCTCGGGCCATACCGCAAGGAACCGGCCCCCCGCAGAACTTCGATACCGTCCATGCGTTGCACACGCGGGTTGTAGTAACGCCCGTTGCCGACGAAAAGTCCGGGAGCCACGGGCACGCCATCTTCCAAAATCAGAGTCTTGTAGTCCGACGAGCTCAGGCCGCGAATGCCGATGTTGCCAACGATAGCCGTCTCTTCCTCGGGCTTGATGGAGACGCCAGGTACGCCTCGCAGCGCCTCCTCGGTCGAGCGCGGCTGTTGCAGGTTGAGCTCCTCCGCGGTCACCAGCGTGTTCGCTGCGGGTTGGCGCTGCCGATCTTCCGGCTTGGAGCCAATCACGAGAATCGTCGGTAGCCTGGTGCGCATCTCGGAGGATTCGGTTTCATCCACCCCGCCGCCGGCCAAGCCGCCGTCGACCGCTGGCAAAGCCGAGCCCGCCAGCACGACTGCCACGACCACGAGACCTTGAGTGAACCCGTTCCGACCCATCTGCTTTGCTCCGCTTCTGCGCACGGTGAAGGACACCGCCTACACAAGATAGCAATCACAAATGCTAATGACAATGATTCGCGTTAACTAAGCCATGAGGTGGTTGTCGTCCGGATAAATGTAAAATGAACTTTACATTACGATGATTATTATTAAACTATGACCAATCGACTTTACGTAAGGTTTTCCGCCGTGTCGAAAAAGTACACCCCCGAACTGAGTGTGGCTGAAAAGAAGGCCTGGACCGAGCTGGCCATTTGGGGCACCGCCCTGCTGTTCGTGTGGATGCGCCTAACCGCTGGCGTCGATCTTCTCGGCCAATCCATCGGACTGACGGTCATCGAGCAGTCCGTCGCTCGCCTATTCGGCACCTACCTCGGCGTCGGGATTATGGCGGCCATCGCCCAACTCGTTGTTTGGGTCTACTTCAAGTCGAAGGGTGAACTGATCGACTTTCGCGATGAGCGCGATCTTGCAATCGAGAGGCACGCGAACCAATCGGCCTACTGGGTCGGTGTGTTCTCGGCGCAGTGCGTCATCCTCCATGTGCTTGCCAATGACGCATTCAAACGAAGCAATTTCGCGATACTGGATCTGACAAGTGCGACCGGTATCGTGCTCGCGCTCGTGACCATCTTGCTGCTGCAAGAGATCGCACGGAACATCGCCATGCTCATTCTCTACAAACGATCGTGATGTCTGACAAGACCGTTCGCAATAACCGAATCCGCGAATTTCGAACGCGTGTTGGTCTATCGCAGCAACAGCTCGCTGAGCGGGTCGGCGCCACTCGACAAACGATTAACGCGATCGAATTGGAAAAATACCTTCCGACCTTAGAGCTCGCCTTCAAGCTAGCCCAGACATTCGACGCGCCGATCGAGACGATTTTTCGAGATCCGACGAGACGGACCTCTGCCGTCCTCGATCTGAAGACCTTCGTGCCGGCACGGAACTTCGAGCTGTCACGCGCGTTCTACCGGGAGATCGGGTTTCGTGAAAATTTCGTCAACACGGAAGTGGCGGAACTCGAATGTGGGGCTTATCGCTTCTTGCTGCAGAACTATTACGTCCAGGAGTTTGCGGCGAGCTTCATGATGCAGCTACTCGTCGCCGATACAGCGGAATGGTGGTCAAGGCTTATGAGCCTCGATCTACCGCAACGATACCCCGGCATCATGCTTCGCGCGCCAGTTATGCAACCTTGGGGCCTGAAGATTCTGTATCTGTCCGATCCGAGTGGCGTTCTCTGGCATGTCGCCGAGAAACCCGCTGAAATACCTGTCGTTCCTGTCCCCTCGGAGATTGAACCATGACTCACTTGCAGCGATTGCTGTTACTCACGACACTTTTAACCCTCTCGGGCTGCGTCATCGCGATCGACACCGACCGCGATGACGAGAAAAAGAAAGATCCAGCCCCGACGACCAGAATTGTCACGATCGGCGAAAAATCTGATGCAGAGTTGTTACAAGCACTCGTCCTTGCGCGTTCAAAGTTGGCAACGGACGCAAATCTGCCCGATGCGACCCGTCAGCGCATATTGGAAACACTCGACGAACAGATCAAGCGTCTGACCGTTTCAAAGAAATGACCGCCGGAAGGCGCCCTTGCATCACTTTCCCCATCGCCATCGTGGCGGCTCACCCTTGAACCAACAAATCAATACAAGAACGGCCGTGGCGACGTGGGTGTACACCATAAAGCCGAGCAGCTCTTGATGGGGCGGGAGCCAGAAATATCCCAGCGGCAAGCTCAAAAGATAAGCTAAGAAAACGACCCATCCCTGCCATGTGATCGGTAAGCCCCATCCCCAACCATAGGTCTTGGTAGGAAACCAATACGGTGGTCCGCGGTGCAAGCCTTGACCCTCAGCGATCAGTCTTTGTAGAACGCTTCGACAACACCCTTGCGAGTGATCGTCAACGGCCTGCCACGACGATCCAACGTCTTGCCGATGGCTGTGCGAATCCAGCCCTCAGAGATGCAGTATTCCTCGACATTGGTGTATTCGACACCATTGAGGCGAATCCCGACGCTACGCGAGAGAATCGCCTCGTCGTAATGACGGCTCGTCGGGTCCACGCTGAGGCGGTCGGGGAAAGTCGGTGTATGAGTTGATGTCATAGGGGGATCATAGCCCACAAGCCCTACGGTCTATACTTGCTCGGCCGTCCATTGAACAAGGAATCGACTCATGTACCACCACGGACTGATTGCCCCGGTTATCGCGTTGGTTTGCTGGACCTTGGTGGTGATGACGTGGCTCGCCTACGAGCGTGTTCGAAATCTATTCCGCCTGAAACTGTCCCCTAACGCCGGGAAGTTTGCTCGAGAGCTTAATGCGTTGATGCCTGATCGAGCCAAGCAGGTGTCAGACAACTACATTCATCTGCTCGAGCAACCGACCCTGTTCTATGCCGTCTGCTTGAGCTTGCAGTTTCTCGGCCAAGGCGATCATCCAATCAACATCGGCTTCGCTTGGAGTTACGTCAGTCTCAGAGTGCTTCACACGCTCGTTCAAACAACTTTCAACGACGTGCGTCTGCGCTTTTTCCTATTCTTGTTGTCCAGCGTTTTTCTGATCGGACTCGTAACCCACGCAGTCGTGGGGATGTTCCACTTTTCACACCACCTATGACACACCACCTATGAGATGAGCCTTACTAAATCAACAAAGCGCGTCGACGATCATGGGGAAGTCTGTGCACCTTCTTGGCTGGTCGAAAAAATGCTCGACCTTGTTAAAAGCGAGACTGAGCGTATTGATGCTCGCTTTTTGGAACCTGCTTGCGGTAGCGGCAACTTCCTTGTGCCGATCTTGCAACGGCCATCCGGCCTCATGCCGACGATGCAGTGATTAGTCGCCATATTTGCCGCATAAATTGCGGCGAATATCCTACCGGTTTTACGGATTCGATTGCACAAAGTATCATTTAGAGATACTTTAAGATAATGAAACCGGATTCTCGCATCCAGATTCGCGACTATATCGCTGGTCTCATGCAGGCCGGACGATACTTCTTTTCGTCTGCCGATGCTGTATCGGCACTTGGCTCATCCGCCGATGCTGTCAAGTTGGCCCTCAATCGCCTTCGCCGCAAGGGGGATATCGCAAGTCCTGGCAGGGGCGTCTATGTCATCGTGCCCCCTGAATATCGTTCGCTCGGGTGTCTGCCCGCCGACCAGTTCATCCCGGCGCTGATGGCCCATGCCAGAGCGCCCTATTATGCGGGGCTGCTCACTGCCGCGCAGTATCACGGCGCAGCACACCACCGCCCACAGGGGTTTCAGGTGATGGTGGAGAAGGCGCGCAGACCCATTGAATGTGGCCTTGTGCGCATAGCCTTTTATGTGCGCAAGCGCCTTTCAAAAGTACCGACGCAGAACATCAATACCCCGCGCGGCTTCCTTGCCGTTTCCACGCCAGCCGCGACGGCCTTTGATCTTGTGGGCTACGAGACGCAGGTGGGCGGGCTGGATGCCGTCGCCACGGTACTGATCGACCTTGCCGAAAGACTTGAACCAAAGGAACTGGTCACGCTTGCGCCGACCGTCCCCCTGCCGTGGGTGCAACGGCTCGGCTATCTGCTTGAGCTGATCGAGGAAGCGCCGCTGGCGCAATCTCTCAAAGATTTCGTGCGCGCACGCGCACGCGATGTCGTCGCCCTGCAACCTTCCGCTGCGCACGATGGCGCACTGCGAAACCGCGACTGGAAGCTTCTGATTAACGCAGACATTGAGGCCGACACATGATCCCCCGCGACTACATTACCGAGTGGCGGGCGACTGCACCCTGGGTGCAGGATTTTCAGGTCGAGCAGGATTTGGTCATCAGCCGGGCACTTGTCGATATTTTCTCGCATCCGCTGTTGCGTGACGCGCTGGCCTTCCGGGGCGGCACAGCACTTTACAAACTCTATCTCAAGCCCGCCGCCCGCTATTCCGAAGACATTGACCTTGTGCAGATCAAGGCAGAACCCGCAGGCGACATGATGGACGCTTTGCGCGGCGTCCTCGATCCGTGGCTTGGCACGCCCCGATGGAGGCAGACCGAGGGCCGTGTGACTTTCAGCTATCACTTTGAGTCCGAAGACCCGACGCCCGTAACCTTACGGCTAAAGGTCGAGGTCAATACCCGTGAGCATTTCGCCGTCTTCGGCTTCCAGCAGGAGCCGTTCACCGTGACATCGCGATGGTTCAATGGCGCAGCCGGTATTACCACCTACACGCTTGACGAACTCTTGGGCACGAAACTCCGGGCGCTCTACCAACGTCGCAAGGGACGCGATCTTTTTGATATAGCGGTTGCACTTTCCCAAGGCGGCGTTTACCCGTCCCGTATCATTGAAGCCTTTTCCCGCTATATGCAGGAGGGCGGGCATCAGATGCCCCGCGCGCTTTTTGAAGAGAATCTTATCGCCAAGCTGGCGGACGACCGTTTCACTTTGGACCTGCCACCGCTTCTTGCATCGGGGCAGGACTGGAATCCGAAGGCAGCAGGACAGCTTGTCATGGATACCTTCTGCCCGCTGCTTCCCGGCGAGCCGTGGAAGGGACTTAATCCCGAGACCTGAATTGCCGTGATTCTTGAGCGTCTCCCCATTTCGGGGCCGCGCTCTATCGCTGGCGCGACGGAACCCCGTGCCGGGTTTCCGCCCATGCGGGTGACGACCGGTGCCGCATTCTGACGGACGGCCAAAAGGGCCGCAGACGGGGGTGTAATCCCCCCTCTGCTCTCTTCATCTGAGAGCATCTGGAGACGTCTGAATCTTACGGAGGAGGAAGATGGAGCGGGCGATGGGAATCGAACCCACGTTAGTAGCTTGGGAAGGGCAGCCGCAATCTTTGATATGATTCAAAAACCCCTGTAGTTTCCCTACAAAACGCACCTGTGCGTCTCTGAGAAGTCACTGTGGTAAGACTCCACTATCGACTGAATCGCTTTTCCCAACTGTTGAAGTGAGGCTATCACAGAGCACGATATTTTTCGTTGACTTTTTGTGATGTCGATCTGGCACTTGGAAACCGCGATCACAAAAATGATTTCTGTGAGTGAGAGTGACGATTTCTTTCACGACTTTCACTATTGATTGTGTGGGCACATTACAGGGCGCACAAGTCTATAAATCTAATTTGAAAAATAGGGTGTCTCGTTCCGGGAAGTCGTACATCACTGGTAGCTCGCCCCTCTCGATCTGCACGAATCCAACCGACCGGTAAAAGCCGTGAGACCGGGTCGCCGCCGACGGCGTGTCTAGCACGATCTGATGAATTCCCTCCGATTGTGCGAAATTGAGGAATGCTTGGTAGAGCGCCTGGGCGATGCCATGTGTTTTTCCAC
This sequence comes from Gammaproteobacteria bacterium, assembly GCA_018970145.1. Lineage (GTDB taxonomy): Bacteria > Pseudomonadota > Gammaproteobacteria > Steroidobacterales > Steroidobacteraceae > UBA964. The sequence continues at coordinate 158,685 of JAGWWY010000003.1, read as the reverse complement.
GATAGGGAGCGGCAACAAAGAATTTCTTCATCACGCCAAGATCGGAACGAAGACGTAGTAGCCCGATTGTTCCGACGATATCCGAGCGGTCATTCTCCGCAACCAGGAATATTCCGTTGCTGTGAAGGTAGTAGCTCTCGATATCCGTCAGATCAGCTTGGTCGCAGATCGACAACCCCAGATTGAACTCGTCGTTCTGAATTCCGAGGACGAGTGCGCTAACGGCATCGGCATCGGTCTTTTCGAAGAGCCGGATGATGGGTGTGCTGGATAATCTATCGGTTTGATTCATCGCGCAGGAATTACACGCGTAAGTGAATGGAGCGGGCGATGGGAATCGAACCCACGTTAGTAGCTTGGGAAGCTACAGTTCTACCATTGAACTACGCCCGCGTCCCGCCGCATTCTAAGAGGCGATCGCGGACCCCCGCAACACTCCTCGAGAGACACTCGCCGTGGCGAGCGCGGTGTGTTGCCGCGAACTCGCCGACGGACTGATGCACTCATCGCCGCGTATCATGGCGGGCTATGCCGAACTTTGCCTTTTGGCTGATGCTGCCGTGGGTTTTGCCCCAAGCCGTTTGGGTACGCCGGCACACGCCACGTTTTCGAGCACCCGCTGATGAGCTACGCGGTCAGTTTGGTGAGCATCCGACGCGGCGCATCATCGGCGTGGGCGACTCGATCATTGCAGGGGTTGGCGCACATCAAGCCGCCGAGACGATCATTTCGCAACTTGCCCTGCACTGGCACGAGACGACAGGCACAGCGATCGAGTGGATGGGATATGGGAAGATTGGCGCGCGAAGCGCGCGCGTGAAATCACTGGTCGAGTCGCTCGAACGAGATGATCGCGTCGCCTTGGTGTTGATATCGGCTGGCGTAAATGACATCACGGGACTGACGTTCACCCACCAATGGCTTGCGGATCTGGATGCAGTCGTCGTCACTCTTCAGCAGCGCTTTCCCAATAGCCGGCTCGCCCTTCTCGGCATTCCACCGCTTGATGTTTTTCCCGCATTACCCTTACCGCTGCGACAGGTGCTCGGCTGGCGCGCAGCCCACTTCGATCGAGCCGCGCGACGCTACTGCGACTCCACTCCGGCCGTGTGCTACGTGCCGATCTACTCGCGTCCCGAGCCAGACGAGTTTTCAAGCGATGGTTTTCACCCCTCTGCGGCGAGCTACGCTGCCCTCGCTCGCGACATCGTAGGTATATGTCACAAGTGCGACTTGCTTGAGACGCGTGTTCAAGAGCTTTAAACTGCACTCGTATGGTGCAACATAAAAAAGTTGGTTGTCGCTGCAGGAACTCGAGGCGTTGATCGGGACGGCCGGTGGTTACGAGCGTCCAGTCGATCCGTATTTTCCTCTCCGTACCCTGTTTATCGCGCTGCTATCCGGCGCGGCTGCGATCGCATTGATCACAGCTCCAAAAGAAATCGCAGCCAGTGTTTTTTCGTCACCGGAACTGGTTGATCGCTACGCCGGCGTCTTTTATCTGCGCGGCCTGCTGATGCTCGTGCTGATCGCGGTCGCTTGGTACTCCTACACTTACGGGAAATACACAGGCATTGTCTTTTTGACGGTTGCCGTGAGCGCGAGCACCAATCTCGTTGCCGACGTGTTGGAAGTCTACCCCACGCGATTCATCAACCCGTCGTGGGAATTCACGGCGATTCTGCTGTTACGCCTCACGGCGTGGTCGTTCACAATCATCAATGTCCTGCGTTGTGCCGAGTTACCGGCGGTCGGTGATCGCTGGAATTTTCGTCTCCTGCGCGAGCGCCTTACCGCCGACTAACCGCTTCCAGCGCCAAGCGAAACTCCTCGAGCGTTTTCTTGCCCTGAATTCGTTGGGTGACACGTCCATCGCGATCGAGCAGGTAGGTCGTCGGTACGACTTCGTTCCAGGTGGGGTCGACGACTTGAGCGAGCTCATCCATTTCGGTCCCCGCCCGCGCATAGGTACGAAACGTCGGAAAATAGCGACTGCGAAAACGCTCGACCTCAACTGAATTAGGTGTCGGCTCATCCACCGCCACCCCGATCAGTTGAACGCCTGCCGATGCATTCTCTTGCTGTAGACGAAGCAAGTCAGGGATTTCTTTGAGACACGGCGCACACCAAGTCGCCCAGAAATTGACGATCACCAGATCGCCCTGATGACTTTTCAGAATTCGCTTGAACTCCTCGGCGTATATGGCCCGCGTCGGGCTTTCTGCCCACGACCACTGCGCAGTGCACGAGAGCAGCATCGCGATGATGATCGACCTGACGCTCATGTTTACTGTCCTGCCAGTACGTCCGTAAAGACATTGTCACCCTGCTGCCACGCGAGTTGATAGTTACCATCGGTCCGAACAGCCAACACCGGTGACTGTGCTGCGAGATCACCGGTTGGCAACTCCTGAACGCCGCCTTGGGCCTCGCCATCCAAGTTGTAGTAACGATAGAAAACATGGCGAGGTCCATTCGCTCTCGCATGCCACGCAACCAGCACGGTCTTACCATTGCTCGCGATACTCGGCGCATCGGAGATAGCGGCCTCAGGATGTACGGGACCCTTGAAGTCGAAGTGGGCTGCGTTGTCTTTGGATACAGAGAAGATCACGCCGGGTTTTTCCTCACCGCCGTTATGGACCGCGGCGAAAACTCGATCGCCTGCGACAGCAACCGCTGTCGGCTTGAGGGGACAGCCGGCAATTTGCCATGGGGCCCCGCCAATGTTGATCGCTTCCGGGTCGGCTTTAGAAATCGGTGAAAGACGCATGACCGTAGCGGGGCGAACACTGCCTGGCAGCACTTTTCGTGAGCCCAAAATCAGCTCGCTGCGAGCGTTTGTCACCGCCATCAACTGACAGCACGGGCAAACACCGGTGTTGGCGATGCTGCGCTCGACCGAGAAAGAACGTCCATCGTCACGCGAGACCGCGGCATACATCGACCCCGACTCACTGTCCGGCTGCATATGACGCGTGTCGATCCAAAGTACATGGACACTACCGTCCGCGGCGGCTGCCAAAGTTCCGAACGCCGCTGCACTGACGAAGCCGCCGTGTATCGTTCCGCTCATGTCTTGATCGGTCAAACTCGATAGTCGACGTGCCGCTTCAAAGCTTCGGCCCGCATTGGTGGAGCGTGTGTAGTGCGTGGTCAACGCCGTTTTCTGGTGGGTCGGATGGAGTTCGTTGACGGCGTACGACACATGCCACGTACCATTCGGTGTCGCGACGATGCGCGGGCGACTGACCTGCTGGCCCCACACGGCCCCGGCAGTATCGTTAACCTTGACCGCCGCAGCGAAACCCTTGCCATCGACGCGCTCGACGGCAACATACACATCGGTAGCCGCGATATGTCGATCGTGGTTACCGGCAGCTTTGGCGTTGGGTGCTCGATCAACCCAAAGAATGGCCACGTCTCCATTGCGGGCGACCGCCAAATCAGGAGCGGCCGCCTTGTGACCGTCAGGGTTGACTTGAATGGGCGCGGCCAGTGCCAGCAGGCTGGTGCCGCTGAGCAGAGTCGCTGCGACAAGATGCGATCGAATCATGTTACCGACTCCCCTTGATACCCCGGCAAAAACAACCCCCGAGAGCCACCATACGCCGAGACACCGGGCGATGCCTAGACCGGCAGACAGTCGTGACCGCATCTGGCACACTGCAACCCCGCTGCAGCGCTGTCCGCCTTGAACGCTCCCCCGCCAGATCATCGTATTGCCCGAAGACTGCTGTTCGGAATCCCGCTGGGGATCCTGCTGTGGCGTGTTGTCGGCGTCGTTAGCACCTCGGTCGGATTGGTCAACGCTTTTGTGCCGATCCTGCCGACGACTATCTTCCTAATCATCGGTGTGTGGGCCTTCGGCAAAGGCGCACCACACTGGCGAGAGCGGCTTTTGCAGCACCGCCGATTTGGCAAGCCGCTGCGCGACTGGGAAGACGGTGGAAGGGTATCGCGACGCGGTAAAGTGCTCGCCGTCGTTGGTATCAGTGCCAGTTGGATGATCAGCGCCTACTTCGTCGGGCTGGGCTGGATCATCGCGAGTCTCGGCGTCGTGCTCGCCAGTCTCGCTATCTGGCTCGCGACTCGCCCTCTACCCCGAGATTGAGCCAGTGAGAGTCGTCACACAGGCGCCGCCCACCCCGATTTCGCCCTCCGCTCCAATTTCGATCTCGACCCGACCGCGGCGCCCGACACACTGTCCCTGGGTTGCCGTGTAACGCTCGCCCCGTTGGAGCTCGCCGGTGAGGCGTCGAAAGACGGCAACGGCACCATTTCCGCTACCGCAAACGGGATCCTCATCGACTCCCTGCGAGGGTGCGAACGAGCGAACCTCGACACCACCTGGCGACTCGGCGTAGACGGTGACGCCCGTGATTCCGAGAGACTCCTCGAGAGATCTCAGCGCGCCTAAAGCCGGCGTGACTGCGAGCAGTCGCTCGATCGAAGATATTTTGGCCACCAGCCACTTTGGTCCGATATCAATGACGCGCGGTTCTCGTGACTGATCGAGCTCACACCCAAGGATATCGATCAATGCGGCGACGATCCCGGGAGTCACGATCGACGTGACGGCTGTCGGTAGCTGCAGCTGATATTTCGCGACACCGTTGTCAGATGACGGAATGATGACAACGCTACCCGCGCCGCACTCCTGAGTCAGACGTCCGTGACTACGGGTCCAGCCGACCGACAGCACCGCGTGCGCACTACCGAGGGTGGGGTGCCCGGCGAACGGCAGCTCACGGAGCGGCGTAAATATACGCAAAAGGTAATCGGCGCCTTGCACCGTGGGCGGTAAAACAAAGGTCGTTTCCGACAAATTGGTCCAGCGAGCGATTTTTTGCATATCTGTGGCAGACAGACCTTCAGCATCTAAAACCACAGCGACCGGGTTCCCGAGGAAAGGATCGGCCGAAAAAACATCGACGAAGTGAACACGGCGCATGTAATTACCTGCTCATCAAAAAATATATTGCGTTTTGGGACATGTTTTGTAGAAGACTTTTGTGCGACAACGTACCGTGTTCGGAGGGGAGTATCCAAATATGGCGTTACGCCACACGCTCTGTACGGTCGTTTTATCTTGTTTCGTCGCTACGCCAACCCTCGCCCAAGTGCAGGGCGGCGTGGATGAGGTCGTGCGGGAACTCGGCTTCGCCCTAGAGCTGCCCGTCTCCAAGTCTGTGGCCGCGACGGGCACGCTGTTGCATGTCGCCAAAATCCGTCTCCCCGAAGCTGAATTCGTCGCTCTGACCGAGTCCTTACCGGGAACCGAACGGGTCATCAACCAAGCTGCCAACGTACTCGCCGCAGACATGCCCAAGGATATGGCCAGCGTCCCTGCCGCCTACGACAAACTAGCCTTGCCCCGCGATCAAATCGAACGCCATCGCACATTCATACTCGACTACTTGCGCAAGAACGGCGGTCGCAAAAACGTCGCTAGCCTGCAAAAAGCCTGGACGGACTGATCACTCCGTTTCACCGTCTCTACGCTGCGCGTATCGCATGACACTGAATACCAACGCGACCGTGAGCACAAAATCGCCGAAGCTCGTGTAGTACAACCAAAGATCGGTGGATAGGTAAGTCGCTACGAGCCAATTGACGGCCGCCATCACGACACCGAGCACGGCCATTCCGAGTGCCAGGCGTTGCGGCACGATCGGCATCGGCATGTAACGCCCGAGTCGCCCTCCGAAATAGCGACCTCGATTAAAGCTGGCGTCTGCGAACATCAGCGTTGCGACCATCGCACCGAGGATGGTGCTCTTCATTTTGACCGCCCAGTCATCGTCAAACGCGTAAGAAAACGCGGCAGATACCAACAACATCACGACGCCAAACATCGCGAGGCCACCCAATAAATCCACTTTTACGAAACGCTGCACGATAGCGACGGCAAGGCCCGCCATGGCCGTCGTGATTGCCGCGAAAGGCAAGTCGTCGGTGAGCTTCGCCAGAATGAAAAACATCGCACCGAGTCCGATGTCGACATAAAACGAATACTTGTTACGACTCCATTGCGCGGCTTGCTCGGCCTGCAGGCGTTCGGCTCGTTCGGCTTCATCCGTCATTGTTTTGCCTGCCAGGAGTCGCGCTCAATTACATAATGCAAAAATGATGTCGTCACACCGCCGCTCTCGCGAATAGCCTCATGGGAGAGCCGTGCGCCGATTTTCGTCATCGCTATTTGCGACCGACGATTGCCGTTACCGACGTGGAACCAGACTCGATCAACGAACCGACACGCATGATCGACCATCAGCCGCTTCAGCTCGGCGTTATGACGGCCGCCCCAAACACGACGAGCCAAAAAGGTATAGCCGATGACCACGTCGTTAGCCTCAGGGTTCCAAGCGTAATAACTGGACGAGCCGACCACTGCACCGCTTGATGTCTCTTGCACCAATAGCGCGCCGCCAGACTCCAACAAGCGCTCGAACAAGGCTTCGAACACCGGTCGCTGCCAGCGGCTAGGCTCGGGGTGTTGCTCCCAGATCAAAGGGTCACTGGCGACCGCAAATAAGTTTTCGTAGTCACTGCGCCCGAGGGGGCGCAGTGACACGAGAGAACCGATCAAAGTGGGCTGTAGATCGAATTTCACTTCAACGCGGCTTCAAGCCCAGGCGTGAAAGCAGCACCCACCGGCACTTGAGCCGACGACGATTTGACTGTGGCGCCGATCTGCTCCGCGCGGCCGCCCAAACAAGTCGCCAAAAAGTTTTCGGTCACCGCGTTGAAGGCGATGTTGTTCTCCGGACGTGCGAACCCATGACCCTCGTCGGGGAACAACACGTAGGTCACCGGAATCCCCTTCTGCTGCATCGCATGGACGATTTGATCGGACTCGGCCTGATTAACGCGCGGATCGTTAGCACCCTGCCCGATCAACAACGGCTTCGCGATGTTACCGGCTTTGTAGAGCGGCGAACGCTCCTTGAGGAGTGCCAGACCCTCGGGCGTGTTGGGGTCGCCCATACGGCGGTGAAATTGCTGAATCCCGGCAGTCCAGTACGGGGGAATCGTTTTCAACAAGGTCTCGAGGTTAGAGGGCCCGACGATATCCACGCCACAAGCGAAGGTGGTCGGCGTAAAAGTCAGTCCTACGAGTGTGGCGTACCCGCCGTACGAGCCACCCATGATGGCGATTTTGTCTGCGGGTGAAACTTTCTGGTCGATCGCCCACTGCACTGCATCGATCAAGTCGTCATGCATCTTGCCAGCCCATTCGAGATTGGCGGCTTCGATGAAGCTCTTGCCGAAACCCGTAGATCCGCGGTAGTTGACCGACAACACGGCGTATCCGCGATTAGCGAGCCATTGGTGATACGGGTTGTAACCGAAATCGTCACGTGCCCACGGCCCACCGTGTACCAACAAGACCAACGGCACTGGCGCTTCGGGACGACCGTCACCGTTACGGTCGCTGCCGGGCGGCAATGTCAGATAACTCGGGAGCGTCAAACCATCGCGCGATTTCAGTTCGATCGGATGCATGGTCTGCAGCGGCGCACCGACAAGCTCGGGGCGCGAGACATAGAGTTCCGTTAATTTGCGCTGCTTGCGATCAAACAAATATACCGATGGCGACGAAACGACCGGATCGACGGCAACCGTCCATAGCTGATCATTTTCTGTGCGCGTCGTGACGCTGACATCACCCTTGAGTCGCTCTCGCAACCAAGCGAGATCCGCGCCAATGTTCGGATTGATCGCGACCCACTCGTCACGCAGGTAAGTGACGGCATACGCCTCGACTTCCCCCGTCTTGGGGTTGCTCATCGCATTACTGATATCGGCTCGCGGGCTCTCGCCAACCACTCGTGTCTTACCCGTGGCGACATCCTGTGCAATCAAAGCGGCCGTGTTGCGTCCGCGACTATCAATCCAATACAAGGTTTTTCCATCGGTTGTAAACCCGCCGGGCTGCGTCGTCAAAGAATCCTCGAGAGTGGTCGAGGCAAGCGGTTTTTGGTCGACCGTATTGTTGTTCACGGTAAAGAAATCGTAGCCGCCGTCTGCATTCGGACGCAACGCCATGCGGATAGCCAGATTGGCATCGGCCAAAAAGCCGGCATAGCCATCGCCGCGCATGATCTCCGTCAACTCGCCGGTCTTGAGTTCTAAACTGTGCACGTCGTGCCAACGCGCATCACGATTGTTCAATCCGACGAGAATCCGATCCTTGATGAGCGGCGAAACGTTAATGACCTGGACTCGCGTTTTCTCGAACGGCGTCAACGTTCGTTCGACTCCACTTTTGACGTCAATGCCGTACAGCAGAAAGTTCTCATCACCACCTTTGTCTTGGACGTACATCACCATGCTGCTGTCTGGCGCCCAGAACGTTTGACGAATGGGTCGATCTTTGGAGGCCGTGAGTGGCTTCGCGGCCGCAAGATCGGCAACCGGTGCCACCCAGATATTCAGCACGCCATCGCGCGGCGCCAACCACGAGAGCCACTCGCCGTTCGGCGCTAGCGACGCACCCGCCCGACTCGGATTGCCGAAGAGCTTGCTGCGCTCGATGAGAGGGGCCGCCGCTGCCGCGGCGATGGCCGGGGTGGCGGTCGAATAGAGGGAACTGGTCACGAGGACTCCGACTAGCAAGGATTGAAGGGCTTTCATGGACGTTCCTATAAGGGTGGGCTCTTAGTGTTATATGTAAATATAACACCATAACAGCGTCAAGCTTTCACGTTGCCACAAGCCGCCCGCCATCGCCAGAACGCGTCGCGTGCTAACGTCTCGCCCCATGAAAACCAAGAAAGAAATCGTCGACAACTGGCTTCCCCGCTACACGGGGTCAGCCCTAGAGGACTTCGGACAACACATCCTGCTGACGAACTTCGGACATTACCTCGACTTGTTCGCGAAGATGACCGGCGCCGAGATCCGCGGCACAAATCGGCCGATGCCCAACGCGACCGCGGATGGCATCACCATGATCAACTTCGGCATGGGCAGTGCTAACGCCGCCACCGTGATGGATTTACTCTCGGCGGTCTCACCGAAATCGGTATTGCTTCTGGGCAAATGCGGCGGTTTGAAGCGCAAGAACCAGATTGGGGATCTCGTGCTGCCGATCGCCGCCATTCGTGGCGAGGGTACATCGAACGACTATCTTTTACCGGAAGTTCCCGCGTTGCCAGCGTTTAGTTTGCAACGTGCTGTGTCAACGATGATTCGTGATCTGGATTGCGACTACTGGACCGGCACGGTCTATACGACCAATCGGCGCGTCTGGGAGCATGACGACGAATTCAAAGAATACTTGCGCAAAACTCGCTGCATGGCGATCGACATGGAGACTGCCACGATTTTTGCGGCGGGCTTCGCCAACGCAATTCCGTCGGGGGCGCTGCTGCTCGTCAGCGATCAGCCGATGATCCCCGAGGGCGTCAAAACCGAGGCCTCAGATCGCGTGGTGACCGACGTCTTCGTCGAGCGGCACATCCGCATCGGTATTGAAGCGCTGCGCCTGCTTCGTCGTCACGGCAAGAGCGTCAAGCACCTGCGCTTCGACGAATAGCCCACCAACCGTCAGCGAAATACCTTCGCCCAGAAAGACTTCATGTCCTCCCACGACTGACGATCGGTCTTCTCGTCGTACGCGAGCGGCAAGTTGTATTTTTTACCTTTCTCAGTCGCCTCAGGATTGCTGAAGCCGTGTTTCGCGCCCGGGTAGGAATTGAACTGGTAATCAACACCGAGCTGTTCCATTTCTTTGCGGAAATTCGCTTGGTCCTCGGCGGGTACCATCCCGTCCGCCTCGCCGTGGCAGATCAGGACGGCAGCCTTGAACTCGCCTGGCTTCGCCTCGTGCACTCGAGTCAGTGCCCCGTGAAAACTTGCGACGCCCTTTAGCGGAATACCGAGGCGCCCCATGTGCAACGACAGCGCGCCGCCTAGGCAATAGCCCATGGCGCCGATGCGATCCGAATCCACCAAAGGATGCGCACGCAGTTGCTCGTAGGCAGCCTGTAGACGAGCGTTCAAAGACGGAATGTCGGCGAACAGACCGCCCATGAGTTGACCCGCCTCGGTGGAGTCGGCCGCCTCACGACCATCGCCATAGACGTCGGTCGCCATCGCGACGAAACCGAGACCGGCGAGCTCACGCGCTCGACGACGCAGATAGTCGTTCAGGCCCCACCACTCCGGCAACACGATGACACCCGGACGTTTACCGACACGCGCCGGGTCGGAGGCGACGTAGCTCGCGAAATCTTTTCCACCAGCGTTGTAGCGCAGTACTTCGGTATGAGCGAGATCAGGCATGGCTTGAGAGAATCCTTCGAATCGGGCGGGTTGAACCGGGGCGGAACTTTCGCAATTGCAAGCCGCCGACGCAAGTGCTGAATGCAACTGGCTGTCATAATTGCACCATGTCAGAGCAATCCCACCGCCGAATCCGCAGCTTCGTGTTGCGCGCGGGTCGAATGACCGAGGCACAACGCCGCGCCCTCGAGCTCGATTGGCCCAGCTTCGGAATCGACATCGACCCCGAGAAGCGCGAACAACTCGTACTGACCGATATCTTTGGTCGTGCCGCCGATAAAGTCATCGAGATCGGTTTCGGTAACGGTGACAATCTCGTGGAGTACGCAGGCCAGCATCCTGAACGGGATTTTATCGGAATCGAAGTACACCGTGCAGGCGTCGGTCATGCCCTGCTACAGGCCAAGGAAGTGGGTCTTCGTAACCTGAAAGTGATTTGTCATGACGCCGTCGAGGTGTTGGATCAGCATTTGGCCGATTCGTCGTTGTCGGAAGTGCTGATCCTGTTCCCCGATCCTTGGCACAAAAAGCGACATCACAAGCGTCGGCTGGTACAGACGACTTTCGTCGAGTTGTTGGCTCGGAAAATCAAGGTGGGCGGCTTGCTACAGCTCGCGACCGATTGGGAGCCCTATGCTCTGCAGATGCGCGAGGTGATCGGCGCGAGCCCCGCGTTCTCCAACCGCAGCGAAGAGCAAGGTGGCAGCGAGGGTTTCGTACCACGACCGACTTGGCGCGCGCTAACCCGCTTCGAGAGGCGAGGGCAACGACTGGGCCATGGCGTTTGGGATCTTTCGTTTCGACGAATCTCGCGTTAGAGCGTGATACCGAAGCTCGCCCGAATGCCATCGACGATGAACTGAACAGCGAGCGCGCCCAAAATCACACCGAGTAGACGGTTTACGACGTTGGTACCGGTTGCGCCTAGCAAACGCATCAGCGGACCTGCTGCCAACATCATCCCCAAAGAAATCGCCAATACCAGCAGCGCGGCTGCCGATAGAGCGGCAAACAAGACGGGCTGATCGATCACGGAGACCGGACCGAACCACAACAGGATGGTGGTCAAGGCGCCGGGGCCCGACATGAACGGAAAAGCCAAGGGGAACACGGAGATATCGGCACGCCGCCGACTCTCTGCCTGCTCGTCCGTCGAGGTTCGTGTACCGGACTCGCGCGCGAACACCATTTCGAGAGCGACAAGAAACAGCAGCAAGCCGCCGAAAATTCGGAATGAATCGATACTGATGCCCATGGCACTCAAAAAAGTGGCTCCGCTCAGCGCAAAGCCGAGGATGATCAGACCCGCCACAACGACGGACTTGATCGCCATGCGACGGCGATACTGGGCGCTTGCGCCCTCGGTGAGACTCGCAAAAACCGGGACAAGCGAAATCGGTTCGACCACGAGGAAGAACACGACGAAAAATTTGAGGAAGGATTCGATCATGGTGAGCGGCGCGCATTGTCGCCGTTCGGCGATGCCTCGGCCAGTCTGATTTCATCGCCCGCCACGATGATCGAAATCGGCTGCAAACCCTGGCCAACGCAGGGGCCTGCCACACAGATGCCCGTGTCGGGCGCAAACAGCGCGCCGTGCGACGAACATTGAATCCACTGCCCGTCGGCCGTGAGAAAACGGCCGGGTAACAGATCGAGCGGATGACGGGCATGCGGACAGCGGTTGACCCAGGCTCGAAAACCGCTGCCATCGGGAAGACGCGCGATAAACCCGCGCACCGGCCAGTCACCCTCGCCCACCTGAAAACTGACACTGCCGGTCGCCTCGAAATCAGCGAGCCGGCACAACCGTTGCGTCACGACTGGGTCCGTCCTGCGCTACCCAATGATCCTTCGACGAGCCCACGCCGCATCATGAAGATGAAAAGCAAAACGCCCGGTAGTGCTGCAAGCGTGGTGAGCAAATAGAAATCGACATAACCCACCGCTTCGATCAAGGAGCCCGCCGTCGTACCGGTCAAGACACGACCGATCACGCTGGCTGCCGCCGAGATCAGTGCATATTGCGCGGCGGTGAATTGCAAATTGCAGAGTGCCGAAAAATACGCGACGACTACGACGCCACCGTAGCCGCTAGCGAAATTCTCGAAGCCGATCGCCGCGGCCAGTCCGAGGTTGCTGTGACCCGCAGCGGCCAATCCGGCAAAAGACAAATTGGATATCGCCATCAATACAAGCGCCAAAAGCACCGAACGCTGTAAACCCCATCGACCGAAGATCAATCCGCCGACGAAGATGCCGATGAGAAAAGCCCAAAACCCGACGCCGACGTCATACACGGCAATTTCATCATTGGTGTAACCGAGATCGTTGAACAACAAGCGGAAGGTCAAATTCGCAAGCGTATCGCCCACCTTGTGCACCAAGACGAATGCGAGCACGAGACCTGCGCCCGGTCGCTGCAGGAATTCGCGAAAAGGACCCTCTATAGCGCGCCATACCGAACCCAGATCGCGCCGCTCTGACACAACTTCGCGCCGCGCGGGCTCACCGAAGGCCAAGGCCGTAAACATGGCCGGCAGCGCGAAAGCGGCGCAACCCATATAAGCTACGGTCCAACCTTCACGCGCCGCCACCAGCAAAGCGACCGCACCCGCCGCCGCGGAGCCGATACGCCAACCGTACTGCGACATGCCAGCACCAATGCCGAGTTGGTGCGGCTGCAAGGTCTCGATTCGATACGCGTCGATGACGATGTCGTATGTGGCGCCGGCTACGCCAAGCAACACTGCCGCCACGATCGTGGTCTGCAAGCTAGCGGCCGGATCGACAAAGGCCAAATTAAAGGTTGCTGCAATGACGAGCAACCCGGAGAACAACATCCAGGAAACTCTTTGACCAAGACGACCGATCAACGGCAAGCGAATGCCATCGACGACCCAAGCCCACAAGGGCTTGAGGTTATAGACGAGAAAAGCCAGCGCGAACGCCGTGATCGCGCGCTTGTCGATCCCATCCTGCGCAAGCCGGGTGGTCAACGTCGCGCCGATCATGGCGTAGGGAAAGCCCGAGGAAATACCGACGAAAAACGCAGCCAAAGATTCGCGGGCGAGGTAGGGCTTGATCACGACTGATGCTGAATCACAGCTGATAGTCGAGCGTGAGGGGGGCGTGATCGGAGAAGCGCTCAGCCTTGTAGATCGAGGCCGCCGTCGCAGTACCCGCCAAGCGAGGGCTCACGATCTGATAATCGATACGCCAGCCCACGTTCTTCGCCCAAGCCTGTCCACGATTGGACCACCACGTGTATTCATGCGGCTGGTCGTTGACGGCACGGAAAGCGTCGACGAAGCCGCTTGGTCCGAACAGTTCGTCGAGCCAAGCACGCTCCTCCGGCAGGAATCCCGAATTCTTCTGATTCGATTTCCAGTTGCGCAGATCAATTTCGCGGTGGGCGATGTTCCAATCGCCGCAGAGGATATAGTCCTGCTTGCGACGCTTGAGCTTCTGCAGATGCGGCATGAAGGCATCGAGAAAACGAAACTTCGAGGCTTGTCTCTCTGGGCCCGAAGATCCGGACGGCAAGTACAACGAAACCACCGCTAGCTGGCCGAAGCGAGCCTCAAGGTAGCGACCCTCGCGGTCGAACTCCGGTACGCCAAAGCCGCGTATCACCGCGTCGGGCTTGGCTCTGCAATACAGTGCGACTCCGGAGTACCCAGGTCGCTCGGCATCGAAAAAGTGACGGTGATAGCCCTCCAAATCAACGTCATGACCGGCTAACTGGTGCTCCTGTGCCTTGGTCTCTTGCAAACAGATGACATCGGCACCCTGCTGCCGCAACCAGGCGAAAGCGCCTTTGCTCGCAGCGGAACGGATTCCATTGGCATTCAGAGTGATGACGCGCACGGCGGTATGATAGCCAGATGCAGTCCCATCAACGCAGATTCATCGACCTCGCTCTCGCCCGCTCAGCCCTGCGCTTCGGGCAGTTCACCCTGAAGTCGGGGCGCGAGAGCCCCTACTTTTTCAATGCCGGTCTGTTTAACGATGGCGAAGCGCTCGCGATTCTGGGTCAGTGTTATGCCGCTGCCTTGATTCAGTCCGGCGTGAACTACGATATGCTGTTTGGCCCCGCCTACAAAGGCATTCCACTCGTCGCTTCGACGGCGGTGGCCTTGGCAGAACATCACGGTATCCGAGTCCCTTGGTCGTTCAATCGCAAGGAAGCCAAAGACCACGGCGAAGGCGGGCTAATCGTGGGGCAAGCGCTCGCCGGACGTGTCGTAATCGTTGATGACGTCATCACCGCAGGCACGGCGGTTCGCGAATCGGTCGATCTGATCAAACAATCCGGTGCGCAACCCGTAGCGGTCTTACTTGCACTCGATCGACAAGAGCGTGGTGCGGGCGATCGTTCGGCCGTACAAGAGGTCGAACAGCAATTCGGTTTGCGTTGTGTCAGCCTGCTGACTTTGGCAGACCTCATCGCCAGCGACTTACCCGCTGAGCAACGCGCCGCGCTCGAGGCGTATCGCGCTCGTTATGGAATCAAAGCAGCATGAAACTCGAAGACGCTTCACTACTCAAGCAAGATGCTTGGATCGCCGGTCGCTGGATGGCGGCAGCTGACGGACGACGCATTGCTATTCGCAATCCGGCCAATGGCACCGTCGTTGGCGAAGTGCCGATGATGGGCGCTGTCGAAACCCAAACCGCGATCGAAGCCGCAGCAGCCGCTTTATCGAACTGGTCGCGAAAAACAGCTAAAGAACGCGCGGTAATTCTGCGTCGCTTTGCCGACTTGATGCTCGCCAATACGAACGACCTAGCCATCATCATGACCGCTGAGCAAGGTAAGCCGTTGGCAGAGTCGAAAGGCGAGATTGCCTACGCAGCCTCGTTCCTCGAATGGTTTGCCGAAGAAGGCAAGCGAATCTATGGCGATGTAATTCCGACTTTCCGTGCTGATTCGCGCGTGTTGGTATTGCGACAACCCGTCGGTGTCGCGGCGGCGATCACGCCGTGGAACTTTCCGGCCGCCATGATTACACGCAAGCTTGGTCCCGCTTTGGCGGCAGGTTGTACTTTCGTTTGCAAACCAGCACCGCAAACGCCTTTCTCGGCGCTCGCCTTGGCAGAGCTCGCGCAGCGCGCCGGCGTACCCGACGGTGTCTTTAATGTCATCACCGGCGATGCCGAACAAATCGGCGGCGAACTGACACGCCATCCGCTGATTCGAAAGCTGAGCTTCACAGGCTCGACCGCCGTAGGTAAAAAGCTGATCGCCCAATGTGCCGATACCGTCAAGAAAGTATCGATGGAATTGGGCGGTAACGCACCTTTCATTGTGTTCGACGACGCTGATCTCGATGCCGCCGTGCAAGGTGCGATGGCGAGCAAATACCGAAACACCGGTCAGACCTGCGTCTGCGCGAACCGGATTTACGTGCAAAGCGGCGTCTACGAAATTTTTGCGGCGAAGTTGGCGCAAGCAGTATCCACTCTGCGTGTGGGCGATGGTTTGCAGGGGCCCACGGATCAGGGGCCGCTCATCGATCAGCGGGCACTCGAGAAAGTTCAGGCACATATCGCTGATGCTGTGCAGCATGGCGCACGCATTGCTTGTGGCGGCAAGCCTCACGCCCTCGGTGGCACCTTCTTCGAGCCCACCATCCTGTTGGATGTCACGGCGCAGATGCGGGTTGCGCGCGAGGAAACCTTTGGCCCGGTTGCCCCCCTCTTCAAGTTCGAAACCGAAGTCGATGTCATCGGTATGGCCAACGATACGGAGTTCGGTCTCGCCGCTTACTTCTATACACGCGATCTTGCGCGCAGTTGGCGCGTACAAGAAGCGCTTGAGTACGGACTCGTCGGCGTCAACACCGGCTTGATGTCGACGGAAGTCGCACCGTTCGGTGGCATGAAAGAATCTGGACTCGGGCGTGAAGGTTCGCGCTACGGTATCGATGAATACACGGAGATGAAATACGTCTGCGTGGGCGGCCTCGCGACGTGACCGAATCTGCGGATGGCGCCGCATCGGCGAAAGCCGATCGCGGGCTGTTGGCGCTACTGGCAGCATCGAGTGCGCTAGGGCCGATATCGACCCTGCTGCTGATCCCCGCATTGCCCGCAATCCGCGACGAGTTCGGCGCAACGACTGCCGCCACGCAGGCGATCATCAGTGTTTTTTTATTTACGTTTGCCGCAGGAATTCCGCTCGCCGGACCGCTATCGGATCGCTATGGCCGCCGACCGCTGATCATCGGCGGTCTGGTGTTTTTCTTTATCGGCTCGATTTTGGCGACTTTTGCGCCAACACTAGAGTTGCTCGTGTTCGCACGTGCGGTGCAGGCGATCGGCTGTGCGGCAAATACGACGGTGGCTCGCGCGGTGCTAGGCGATATCTACAACGACTGGCGATTAGCCCGCGGGCTCGCCCATCTGACACTCGTGATGATGATGGGCACGGCCATATCGCCCTATCTCGGCGGCCTCATCACGGAATCGGCAGGTTGGCATGCTCCGTTTGTCTTGTTACTCGTGCTGTCGATTGTGATCGGGCTCGCTGCGTGGCGCTGGCTACCTGAGACGCGCGTTGTCAGAGTGGATTCTTTGACCTTGGCCGAAGTGGGACGCGCCTCGGTTAAGTTGTTGCGCAAGCGGGTGTTTCTCGAATGCGCGGTGGATGCTGGCGTGATCTACGCGCTTTATCTCGGCTTCATCACACTCGCACCCTATGTCATGAGCGATATGCTCGGCAAACCTGCGACCGATTTCGGTCTATATGTATTTTTCTTGTCCTCGGGATACTTTCTGGGCAATCTCTATGTCTCTCGTCTGCGCGGGCATGCGAGTATGGAGCGAGTTGCGCGCTTCGGTATTTTGCTTCAGGCAGGCGCGGCCTGCCTCGCTTTTGGTTTCGTTGCAGTGGGTCTCACGCATCCGATCTACTGGTTCTTGCCGATGTTCCCACTGGCCCTCGCCCAAGGCTTGGCCTTGCCGCACATCACGGCCACCGCCGTTCGTCTTGCTCCAGGCTATGCCGGCGCAGCCTCGGGCCTGATAGGCTTCTCGCAGCAGGCCATGGCTGCACTGGCTGTACAGGCGGTGGGCTTCATGCCGACGGACACGCCCGTGCCGATGTTGGCGTTTTGCGCAGCGTTATCGCTGATATCGTTGGTGATGTCCTTCATGCTCGATAAGGCCATGCAGGCACCGGAAAATCGAAACTGAGGAGATGCCGTGACATGTTTCAAGCTGCTCGACTGGGCGTCGTCGCCCTCGCTTTGATGCTGACCTCCACTATCACCCTGGCAACCGAAAAAATGTCTACGCCGCGCGCCGCGCAAAAGCCCCATACGGTCAAATCGCCTTTCGGCGAGCGCCAGGATCCTTGGTACTGGTTACGTGATGACGAGCGCCAGAACTCCGAGATGCTCGCGTATCTCAAAGCTGAAAATGACTACCTCGCCTCTGCGATGGCGCCGCATCGCGAGCTCGAGCAGAAAATCTACGGTGAAATCATCGGTCGTCTGAAACAGGACGACTCGTCGGTTCCGCAGCGACGTCATGGCTATTGGTATTACACCCGCTATGAAACCGGTAAACAGTATCCGATCTATGCCCGCAAAAGGGGCTCGCTCGAGGCGGCCGAGGAAATCATCATTGATGGCAATGAACGCGCCACAGACCGCGATTTTTATCAGCTAGCGGAACTCGAAGTCAGCGTTGATGGGCGATGGGCGGCGATTGCCGAAGATTTTGTCGGACGCCGTCAATACGAAGTGCGAATTAAAGATCTGCAATCGGGTGAATTTTTGCCGGATGTCTTGACAAACGTGGAGGCGAATCTCGCTTGGGCCAATGACAACGCCACCTTGCTCTACATCCGCAAGGACCCGCAAACACTGCTAGGCAACGCGGTTTACAAACATCGTCGTGGCACGGAGATGGCGACAGATTCGCTGGTTTATCAGCAGCAAGACGATAGTTTCTACATGGGTATTGGCAAGTCGAAGACGGACCGATTCCTGTTCATCGTATCGCAAAGCACCGTGTCATCGGAGTATCAGTATGCCGATGCCAACGATGCAGCATTGTCGTTCAAAGTTGCACTACCGCGCGAACGGGATCATGAATATCAGCTCGAGGATGTCGGCGATCGCTTCATCATCCGAACGAACTGGCAGGCCAAAAACTTCCGCATCGTCGAAGTCCCGATCAACAAGGTCGCTGATCGCAACGGTTGGCAGGACGTCATCGCTCATCGAAGCGACGCTTTCGTCGACAGTTTCGAGGCCTTCGATGACTTCTTGGCCGTATCCGAGCGTTCGGGTGGTCTGCAAAATTTGCGCATTCATGCGTGGAGCAGCGGTAAATCGTTCTTGATGGACGCAAGCGATCCTGCGTACACCATGTATCTCGGCAATAACACTGAATCGAACACGTCATTGCTACGCTACGTCTACACGTCGCCAACGACGCCGTCGACCACGTATGACTACGACGTCGCTACTGGCAAGAAACAAGAACTCAAGCGCGAACCCGTGCTGGGCGGATTCGACAGCGCTAACTATGTGGCTGAGTATCGATGGGCAACTGCCCGCGATGGCGCAAAGATCCCCGTCACGTTGCTGTATCGGCGCGGCACACCGCTCGATGGAACGGCGCCTCTCTACCAATATGCATATGGCTCCTACGGCTCTTCGACGGATCCGACCTTCCGATCCGTCATTCTGTCACTCGTCGATCGCGGCTTCGTCTATGCGATCGCGCACATCCGTGGCGGACAGGAAATGGGACGCCACTGGTATGAAGACGGTAAACTGCAAAAAAAGAAGAACACCTTCACCGATTTCATCGATGTCACGCGCTATCTGGTTGCCAACAAGGTGGCTGATCCGAGACGAGTGTTCGGCATGGGGGGTAGTGCAGGCGGCCTGTTGATGGGTGCGATTGCCAACATGGCGCCCTCAGACTACAAAGCCTTGGTAGCGCATGTGCCTTTCGTCGATGTCGTGACGACGATGCTTGATGAGAGCATTCCGCTGACCACCAATGAGTTTGACGAGTGGGGCAACCCTGCGGCCTCTAAGGAAGCGCACGACTACATGCTCTCCTACTCGCCCTATGATCAGATCGAGGCTAAAAATTATCCTGCGATGCTCGTCACGAGCGGGCTTTGGGATAGCCAAGTGCAGTATTGGGAGCCCACTAAATGGGTTGCCAAATTGCGCGCCAACAAAACAGATCGTAATCCCCTCCTGCTGCGTACCAACATGGAAGCGGGGCACGGCGGCAAATCGGGTCGATTCGAGCGCTATCGTGAAATCGCGGAAGAGTATGCGTTCATCCTCTGGCAGGCCGGTCTTTCGAAGCCATGAATGCAGAGGACATGAGCGAAACAGGGTTATCACTCGGGCGATTTCACGAAATCAGCGTCTCGACAGACAGTCTCGACGAATCGCTGCGGTTCTATGACTTGATGGGATTCGTAGCGCATCGGGTGGAGTCAGTTTGGCCCCATCCCTATGCGGTCGTGAGTCTCGGGAGTCTCGTCATCGGCTTGCATGAGTATCGCTTCCCGTCACCCTCGATAACCTGTGTGCAGCAAGGTCTCACGGACGCGCTGGAGTCGTTCCGAGATGCCGGAGCCGTGATCGCTTTCGCAAAAACCGAGCCGGGACAGTTCAAAGAATTCGGTTTTCGCGATCCTGCCGGTCATATGGTCACCTTACTCGAGAAGGCGACCCATCATGTCGATGCACTCGCCTCAAGCGGCCGCAGTCGCACCCTCGGGCAATTCCTTGGATTCAGCCTCCCCTCGGCGGCACCTGAAATCTCGCGCGGATTCTGGCGTGCACTTGGCGCCACGCCGCTCACCATGCCGTCGCTTGACTCGCGCCATTGGCCCGCAGCGTTGTTCGATGCCGCGGGGCTCACCATCGGCATCCACGATGAGTCATGGCTCGATAAGCCCGCGCTCGTTTTCCAACGCGCCGGCGCTGCGGACCGCACGGTCTTCGAGTCTCCGGAAGGTGCGCGACTGGTGGTGATCTAGTATCGCGCGTCCGACTGGAGACGACGACCGATGCCCTCGACCAAGCGTCGCAGGGCGCGGGGGCTCTGCATCAGGAATAACGACGGCTCGATGAGCTCGAGTTCCATCAGCACCGGCATGCCATCGACGCCCGGCGCGACATCGACGCGCGCGTACAGCAGCTGATCGGCAACGTCGTGCAAAACGGCATGACCTAGCGCGACCTCGGCACTCGAGATCGGTAAGGCTTCAGAGACACTTTCAGCCCCATCGGCGAAGCGTGGCGATTTGCGCACCGCGTGAGTGAACTCACCGTCGATCCACACCAACGCTCGCTCACCGTATCCCTCGACCGAGGGCAGATAGGGTTGGATCAGCACATCGCGCTCTGCGCACAGCTTCGAAAAGAGTTCGTTGCACCGCGAATCATCGCTACGTAATCGATAGGTTTCAAAGGAGCCCGCTCCAACCGCAGGCTTGACGACGACATCCACCCAGCGCGACTCTGCCACCATAGCAGCCAGTGTCCGCTGATCGCCGCGATGCGCCAGAATTGTCGGAGTCACCGGGATTCCACGCTCCTGCAGTTCGAGCAGATAACTCTTGTGCGCATTGCGTCGAATGATATCGAGCGGATTCCAGAGCGGGGCGCGTAGCGATACTGCTTCCGCCCAGCGAAAAAAATCAGGAACGTGATGGATGTAGTCCCAAGTCGAGCGAATGATCGTCGGCGTCGCGTCTTCGGAATCAACATCCTCGCGCCACGGTGTCAGGCGGGCATCGATACCCTCTGCACGCAGGGCGTCGAGCAGGAGCTGTTCATCGACATCGGCTTCAGGTAACGGCCGACAGGTCGCTATTTTGAGTGGGATCATGATCGAGTCGTATTCTGCCGAAGCAATGCCAGACCAAAAATCATCACGCCGAGATTCACCGCTCCGATCAGGAAAAACGGCGCGCTCCGGTCGATCAAGTCGTACAACCATCCACCGACGGCCGTCGTGAACAAGATACCGAAGGATGCGAATATACCCGCGAGCCCGAATACGGCGCCCCGCAGGTCTGGAGGTGCCTCCTGACCCAACACCGTCTGACTGGCGATGATGGCGCAGATCTGACCCATGCCCAGCATGATGGCAACCGGAATGATCCAATCGCTAGCCGGGTCTCCGACAAATCCGCCGGCCACATAGCCCACACCGGCGATCAGCATGGCGATGACACCCGCCACAATTCGGTTCAACCGATCGAGTAACAGACCAAAGAATACGGCAAACACCAGCGCCGAGACGTTGGCGATCACGAATGGTCTTGTTGCGGCGGACACGGCTTCGCCGACCGTCTGTCCGTTGGCGATGGCCGTTTGTTGCAAACGTGCACTGAAGAAGGTGCCGATGACAATTCGATCTGCGAAGGACACGAACTGCAGCAAATAGGCGAACCAGATTCGCGGATTCGATCGGGCTGCCGCCAAACCCGCCCGCAGTAATTGCGCGAGCGGCTCACGCTGCCCCATCTCGCTAGGCGTGCCACGATGCAGCCCACTCCAACAAACGAGCGCGGACAAGACACATAGTACGGATCCTAAACCGAGTGTGATTTGTCCTGCCGTGATCGCATCCATTCCCTCTGCGGCAAGGCGTTGCGGAAACTTGCCGAGCACGAGCACCGCCAAGGTCGCACCGAGGCCCTGACAAAAGCCGGTGATGCCGACAAATACGCCGCGCGACCCTTCCCTTGGCGTATCGGCGAGCACCGTTGCCATCATGCAACCGACGGCTGCGACACCGACTGCGAAAAAAAGCGAGCACGCCAAGAGCTGCGGCACGGTTCGCGCCAACGGATAAAGAAAGAATCCGACCGCAAGCCACAGAAATCCCAAGGTATAAACAGGTCGCCGACCGATCTTGTCGGACAATGCACCGATCGGTGCAACCAACAACAGCGACAACAATTCGTTGCTGAAACCGAGTAGTCCGAGCACACGGCCCTGCTCGTCACTCGCCACCTTCAAATTGGCGTTGAGCAAGTACGGTTGTATGAAACTGATGAAAGCCAGCATGCCGACAGTGATCATGGCGGCCAGCAGGTACGATCGGGCATTCCACGCGCTGTAACCCGGAGCGAGATATACCGGGCCGAGACGTCGCGGGGATAGCGTGTCGCTCATCAGCTTGGGTCACCTGTCTGTCGGCCCGTCAGGCGGCTTGTCAGCATGATCGCCGCTGCCGAGAGGAGAAAACCCGGCACCAGTTCATAGAGCGTAAAGACACCGCCGAGCGGTGCCAGCTGCTTCCAAAGCACGACGGTCGCGCCCCCAGCGAGAATGCCCGCTAACGCACCGGCTCGCGTCATGCCCCCCCAATACAGCGACAAAATCACGACTGGTCCGAACGCAGCGCCAAAACCGGCCCAAGCCCAAGCGACCAAGGACAAAACCGTGTTGTCCGGATTTCGGGCGAGCCACATGGCGAGCGAGGCAATCAGCAGAACGGCAACACGTCCAACCCAGAGCAACTCCGCCTGCGAGGCGTCACGACGCCACAAGCTGCGATAGAGATCGTTGGCCAGAGCTGACGATGCCACCAACAACTGCGCAGACGCCGTACTCATGATGGCGGCCATCACACCGGCGAGACAAATACCAGCGAAGATCGGTGGCAGGAACGTCGTCGACATCACGATAAAAACCTTCTCCGTATCCGGGCCGCTTAATTCGATTGGTAACACGAGGCGCGCACTCAGACCCACGACCACTGCTGCAACGAGCACGGTTACCACCCAGCCCATTGCCACGCGTCTCGCCACGGTAATGTGCAAAGCCGACCGTGCAGCCATGAAGCGCGCGAGGATATGGGGCTGTCCGAAGTAACCCAGCCCCCAGGCCAACAGCGAGACGATCCCGACCCATCCGAGCGTCGCACCGTCGTCGGCGACGAAGGGATCCAGCAATTGCGCATCAAGTGACTCGAGTCGAGTGAATGTGGCCTCGATGCCGCCTGCTATCGAGACACCCAAAATCGCGACAAGAACCAGGGTGAAAAACATCAACGTACCCTGCAGTACGTCGGACCAGCTGACGGCAAGAAAACCACCGAGAAATGTATATGCCAACATCGCCGCCGTTCCCCACAACATGGCTTCGATGTAAGGAATCTCGAAAAGTGCTTCGAACAAGCGACCTGCGGCGACAAAGCCAGAGCTCGTATAAAAGATGAAAAACAGCAGAATCACGATTGCCGACAAAGCCCGCAAACGATGACTACGATCATCGAACCGATACTCAAGATAGTCTGGCAATGTCAACGCATTACCGAATCGCTCGGTTGCTTCTCGCAACGGCGCTGCGACGAAACGCCAATTCAGCCAAGTACCGACCACGAGCCCGAGCAGCAACCACACCGAATCAAATCCTGAGGCATAGGCGAGGCCAGGCAAACCCATCAGCAACCAACCACTCATATCGGTGGCCTGTGCGCTCAAGGCCGTCACCCAACTGCCAAGACTACGGCCACCGAGGATGAAATCGTCAAGACTGCGTGTGCGGCGCCATGCGATACCACCGAGCACGAGACAAACTCCCATATAGAGAGTCATGGTCAGCAACGTCACCATGGAATCGGTCACGACAACTCCTCCAAAAAGTGGTCTATCGCTGCTCGACTCGCAGGCTCGTTGAGTGTCGGCGCATGGCCTCGGTTGGGCACGAGTACCGCGCTCATCGTCGGATGCCGTTGCTGCATGTGCGATACCGTCGCCTGCGTCAGCAGATCCGATAACTCGCCACGCAGCGTCAATATCGGCAAAGATCCCAAAGAGTCAAAAGCTTGCCAAAGATCCGGCGTTGGAGTCGGTCCTTCTCGTAGCGCCTTGCCGATCTGCGGATCCATATCGCGCACGATCAGCCCATCGTCGCGCTCTCGATAAACCTGTCTTGCAAAGAGAGTCCAATCTGCCGCGGTGAAATCCGGCATGACGGTGGCATGTGCTGCCTTGATCACCGCGGCAGCCTGTTCCCAGTTGTCGACGGGGGCCGACTGCCCTACCGAACTTGCGATGCGGTTCATCCCCCGCGGATCCAACTCAGGACCGATGTCATTCAGAACGAGCCCGCTCAATCGCTCGGGATACTGCACGCCGAAAAACATGCCGACAAGGCCGCCCAGCGAAGTGCCGATGACGATGACGCGCGAAACCGCGAGTGTATCCAGCACCGCGATGACGTCTTCGACATACACATCAAGTCGATAACGACGCCAATCGGGGTCGTGATCAGATCGTCCTCGCCCTCGTAGATCTAGCGCAAGCACCCGACGCACGGCCGAGAGGTGCAATGCTAGATCGTGAAAGTCGCGTCCGTTACGGGTCAGCCCAGGGAGGCAGAGCACCGGCACGCGCACCGGCCGATGCGATGAGTCGCCCAGATAATCCCGGCAGTACAGCGTCAATCCATCGGCGACGCCGATGCAGTGATCACGCAGGGCGGTTTCGATCACTTGGCGAAGAGTCGCGAGGGATCCTTGAACGCTTTGAACTCGAGCGCATTTCCCGACGGGTCGTACAAAAAGAAAGTCGCCTGTTCTCCCACCTCGCCTGCGAAACGGATGCCGGGCTCGATCACGAACTCGACTCCCGCTTGACTGAGACGGGTCGCGAGCATCTGCCATTTCTCCCATGTCAAAACCACGCCGAAATGTGGCACGGGCACATCTTTACCATCCACTTTATTGGTGTGTGAGGCTCGCGAAAATGCCTGCTTGGCAGGATCACGGTGCGCCACCAATTGATGGCCAAAAAAGTCGAAATCTACCCAATCGTCCGCCGATCTGCCTTCGGCGCAACCAAACAAACTACCGTAGAAATTTCGCGCAGCTTCGATATCGTGTATCGGTATTGCGAGGTGAAAAGGCGACAACATCAGGCTCTCCGTTTGAGAAGGCGCGGCAACAGCTTCTGAAAACGCTGCGGCATCGCGCGCTTCAGACGCCACAGCCACCGATACCGACTTGGATAAACGAAATGCGTGGATCCACGTGCGGCAGCCCAAAGCATTTCTTCGGCTACTTGTTCTGCTGCCAAATTTGACGTCTCGATCAAACGCCGTGCCGCCTCTAGCGTGCGGTCCGGGCCGCGCGCCGACTCCATCAGTCGTGTTTGGAAAAACCCCGGCATCGCAGCCACGACATGTACGCCGTAGTCCGCATACTCCTGCATCAAAGATTCGCTCAGCGCAACAACTGCCGCCTTGGACGTGTTGTAGATCGACATCTGAGTGCCAGTACAGAAACTGGCTGCACTTGCAATATTGATGATGATGCCGCCCTGACCGCGCGCCATTCTCTGGATAACGGATCGACTGGCGTTGACGACTCCCATCAGGTTGATTTCGAGGACCCAGCGCCAGTCATCGCTCGTTGTGACATGAAACGGACCAGCAGCCGCGACGCCAGCGCAATGGATGGCGAGATCGATCCCGCCCGCGCGCTCACAGGCGGCACCTACGACCGACTCAAGAGCGTCTGCATCTCGTACATCACAAACATAAGATGTCACGCTCGCGCCATCACGCAGGAAACTTTGTGTGACGAGCTCGAGCCGAGCGCTATCGGCATCGGTCAAAAACAGTTGCCAACCTTCGCGAGCCAAAATTTCGGCGCATGCAAGGCCGAGGCCGCTCGCCGCACCCGTGATGAAGGCGCGCTTTCGGGGGAATCGCTGCGAAAGATTATGAGTCGCCGACGTCATGGGCTTAGGTTACTACCATTGTCTGCAAGACGCAGCGATCGACGCAAATCGCGTGCGGCCGTGACGATGCTCGCTCGGCGCTCTGCGGTCAGTCGTGTCAAGTTACGAACCTGCATGATCATTCGCGGATTACCCGACAACTCCTTTTCGTGGCGAATCAGAAAATCCCAATAGAGCGTCGTAAACGGGCAGGCGGCCTCTCCCGTCGCCTCAGCAGGTTTGTAGCGACACTGACGACAGTAGTTGCTCATCTTGTCAATGTACCGACCGGTTGCGATGTACGGTTTCGAAGCCATGACCCCGCCATCAGCATACTGAGACATCCCGAGGGTGTTGGGTAATTCGACCCACTCCACGGCGTCGACATAAACCGAGAGGTACCAAGCGTGGACTTCTTTCGGGTTGACGCCGAGCAACAAACAGAACAGCCCGGTCACCATCAAGCGCTGGATATGATGAGCGTAACCTAGCTCGAGAGTTTGTCCGATCGAGTCGGCAAGGCACTGCATCTCGGTTGTCGCCGTCCAAAAGAAAGCCGGTAGGGGTTCATTGGCATACATGCCGTTGCGCTCGCCGTAGCCCGGCATGAGATGCCAATACACTGCGCGAACGTACTCGCGCCAACCAAGAATCTGACGAATGAACCCTTCAGTCGCCGCAAGCGGCGCCTTGCCTGACCGATATGCCGACTCGACGGCCTTGATCACCTCGAGCGGACGAAGCAATTTGAGATTGAGCGCCGCGGAAATACGCGAGTGATAAAGCCATGGCTCGCGGGTCCACATTGCATCCTGGTACTCACCGAAATGACCGAGCCGGTGATCAATGAAATCTTGTAATGCGAGCAGCGCTTGATCGCGAGTGACGGGCCAGTCAAAGCGTTCCAGTTTACCGACGTGTTGCGGAAACTGTCTTTGAACCTCACCGATCACTTGTCGGGTCAAAGAATCGGGGCCGAAGCGAACAGGCGGCCGTACATGAGCGGGCCCCGTCTTGCCAAAGCTACCACGGTTCTCGGCATCGTAATTCCATTCGCCGCCTTCAGGCTTGCCGGTGCCATCCAACAACACAGCGTGCTTACGTCGCATCTCGCGATAGAAAAACTCCATGCGTAACTGTTTTCGGCCGCGGGCATGTTCTGCAAACTCGGAGTGCGAGCAAAGAAAGTGGCGATCGGCTCGTTCATCCAAGACGACACCCTGCTGTGCAACGGCTGCTCGCAAGCTCTCCCGTACCGACCACTCACCGGGCTCGACCATTACGACCTTGGTGGGCCGATGACGTTGCAATGCTCCTATCAACGCGTCGACCAACGAGGGTTCGCCTAGAGCGAGCTCGCTATAATCGACCGCGAGTCGCTCGCTACGCAGGGCGTCTCGAAAGTGCCGCATCGACGCCAGGAAAATCGCGATTCGCGGCAAGCTCACCGGTACCTTGATCGACTCCTCGATCACCTCGGCCATCCAGATGACATCTTGCTTGCGATCGAATCCGTCAAACGCGGCAGACTCCCGGTCGAGTTGGTCGCCAAGGATGACAACGAGATGACGAACGGGCTGAGGTGTGGCCGCCGTTCTAGATTGCTTGGTCATGACAACATCTTATGATGCCGGACATGAACTGGGATATCGAAACGCCCCGTCTCGTGTTGCGCGAGTTTGTCGAGACGGACGCGGCCATGGTGCTCGCTCTACTCAACGAACCGTCCTTCCACGAATTCATCGGCGATCGAGGCGTCAGAACGATCGACGACGCGCGTCGCTACCTTCGCGAGGGGCCCATCGCAAGCTATGCCGAACATGGGCATGGTCTGCTGTGGATGGGGCTCAAACAAGCCAACGCCGAGCCGGCCGGTATCGGTATGTGCGGACTCGTTCGGCGCCCGTCTCTACCCGGGCCGGATATCGGCTTCGCCGTGACTCCGGTGTATTGGGGGGTCGGCTATACCACCGAGGGTGCGACTGCCGTGCTCAGCCGAGGACGGGAAAAGCTCGCCATTACCTCGGTCTACGGCATTACGCTGCCACACAACCATCGGTCGATCCGCGTATTGGAAAAGCTCGGGCTGCAGTTCGTCGAAGAGAAATCCTTGAATTCTGGGGCGCCACCCGTTCATATTTTCCGAGGCCCTATTTTCCGAGGCGATGCAAGCTAGAATGATGCGACGCCTTTTGACAGCATCTTCAGTGGAGAACGGTTCGTGATTGAAAAAAGTCTTGAGAAACTGATTTTCGCGTGTCGCTGGTTGCTCGCGCCACTCTATCTCGGTCTGTCGCTTGCGCTAATTGCACTCGGCGTCAAATTTTTCCAGGAGGCGCTGCACGTCATCCTCGAGGTTGGTTCGATGCCCGAGGATCAGTTGGTGCTGATCGTGCTGACCTTGATCGATATCGTGCTGGTCGGCAGCCTCATCGTGATGGTGATGTTCTCTGGGTATGAGAACTTCGTTTCGCGACTCGATGTCGCACAGCACGGCGAAAAGCTCGGCTGGCTCGGCAAATTGGACGCAGGCACGCTGAAACTCAAAGTCGCTGCATCCATCGTCGCCATCTCATCCATTCATCTGCTGAAAGTCTTTATGGATGCCAAGACGATCCCGAACGACAAGATCTTTTGGTACGTCATGTTACACCTCACGTTCGTCGTCTCGGCGCTGCTGCTCGGTGTCTTGGATCGTATGTCCTTCGCCGGACATCGCGATCAGACAGACACCAAGTAATCTCAGCCGTTCGGCCGAGTCCTCACCCAAATCGCGTAGCCCAGCAATAGCACATTGGCGCCGGCCATGATGATGAAGGGCGCACCCGGACGCCACGCATCGAATGCGATGCCGCCGATCTTGGAGATCGCCAAGATACCGAGAGCCCCGAAAAAGCCGACCATCCCGATGACGGCGCCTCGGATGGCACCCGGCGCTTCCTGAGCGATCAAAACCTGCGAGGCGAGAATGCCGCTCGCCTGACCGACGCCCAACAAAGCGGCAGCGCCGAACGCGGCCGTCCCGACGGCTGGATCTGGCGTTAAGCCCATCCAACCGTAACCGGCTACGGAGAGCACAGTCGCCATGATGACCAAGGTGACACGATCAATCTTGTCTGCGAGCCATCCGAAAACGGGTGCCCACAGCATCGCGCTACCCTGCACGATTCCAAAGAGAGCCCCTTGTCTCGAGGTTGCCTCTGCTGCCGTCGCGCCGTCAGCCAACGCGGCAGATTGCACCCAAAGCGAAAGAAACAACGCCACGATGACCAGATCGGCGCGGGCTGCGAAGGAAGCGGCATAAGCCAAGGCGATTCGCGGCCGCTTGCCTGCACTCAGTCCTTGCCGTAGCAAGGACATCAAAGGCAACCGCTCTGTCAGTTGCTCGGGTGCGCCCGGCTTCAAGCCCAACATGATCAAGGCGCTCACCACGCATACCGCCGAAATTGACAGATATGCAAAGCGACCCGCTTCAGTTTCGGTGGCACCAAAACCTTGGTACAGCGCCGGTAACCGGGTAAGCACTGCAAAAAACAGCAGTGCACCGACCGCATTCAAAAAGAACGAGATGCCGGTTAGTTTGCCGCGATCAGCGTCGATCGGATAATCCGCCAAAACTGTGGCCAACATACCGCCAAGGGCGGCGATGCCGACCGCATAAATGAGACGGTAGATCAATAGTTGACCAACATCATCAGCAAACGGATAGGCAGCATACGCAAGTCCTGTGATCAAAAATCCGACGATGTAGACAACCCGTCGTCCAACCCGATCAGACCACGCACCAAAAAGACCGACGCAAAGCAGCGTGACGATTTCTTGCCAGAATTGCAGATTACCGGAGACTACGCCTCGCTCCCCCGAGGGCACGCCGATATTGACCTCAAGCAGATACGGCTGCAGCGCCGTAGCGTAGGTGAATATTCCGATACTGACGAAAGCTGCCCAGAGATAAGCCGCGACATGCCCTCGGGTGACACCCGGCATCAAACGCACGGGTCCGAACGTATTCATTAGAGAACCTCAGCCAAAGAAAATGGATTAGGAATATCTGGCGTGCAACTGCTTGTCGAGACCATACCCACGTCCGGTCGGCACGACGAAAAAAGGCGCGAGTAAAAGGTCAATAAAATAAGCGAGGCATCGTAATACCCGCCCACAGCAAAGGCGAGCAGCATGGCCCGACAGTGGCCGTCTGTCGTTCGTCTGCTGGTGGATCCAATGGATCAAATAATCAGAGATGGTAGCGATCTGCGCAAAGAAAGACTTTTCTCGCAGTCGATACCGTTGGAACTCCGATTCCGTTGATCGACCGGATGGCGTGCCTTGCAGAAAGTCATCGCAGGTGGTGCAGAGCAGATTGATTTTGATCTGTAGCTGCTCAGCTGCCATTGGTGTCGGCTGACGAGCACAGCCGATCGTCCCTATCGGCAATAGCAGCCCCAAAAAAACCCGCTTGCATGCTCGTCCAACTGCGCGCCTCATGGCGTCATTCGGCGTCCGGGGCTGCGGCAAGTCAACGGGTGGCTACCCGGGCGTGTACCGTGCGGACAGCGACCGCCCGCGCCTAACGCATCGTGACGAATTCCTCAGCACTAGTGGGATGGATGGCGATAGTGTCGTCAAAATCGCGCTTGGTTGCGCCCATACGTACGGCGACGGCAAAGCCTTGCAGCATTTCATCAGCGCCAGCACCGATCACGTGGCAACCGACGATCCGCTCATCCGCGCCCACCGTCACGAGTTTCATTTCAGCACGCGGCTTGCGTGGCGTCAGAGCGTGATACATCGGTACGAAACCTGATGTGTATATCTTGACGTCGTGTGCACCGTAGCGATCGATAGCCTCGCTTTCGCTGAGACCCACGGTGCCGATCGGTGGATGGCTGAAGACCACCGTTGGGATATTGCCGTAGTCCAGGTGACGTCCTGCCATACCGCCCCACAGGCGATCAGCAAGGCGGCGACCCGCGGCGATCGCAACGGGGGTCAATTGCGCCTGCCCCGTCACATCGCCGATGGCGTAGACGTCAGCTACCGTTGTCTCCTGATAACGATCGACCGGTATGAAACCGCGACTATCTAGCCGGATACCCGCACGATCGAGCGCCAGCTTGTCGACCAACGGCTCGCGACCCACGGCCCAGATCACCGAATCGAAGGGACCTGCCTGTCGACCGTCATCGAACAATAGCCGCAGCGAACCGTCGATATCGCGCTCCAGCGCGCGCGGCGCAGCGTGATCAATGAGAGTCGCTCCCTCGTCACGCATGATTTTCATGAGCGTATCCGACAATATCGAATCGAAATGACGCAGCACTCGATCGCGACGAAACGCCAGGGTGACTTTGCTGCCCAAGGCTTGCAAGACACCAGCAAGTTCAACCGCGATGTAACCACCACCCACGATGGCAGTGCGCGACGGCAGATGATCCAACTCGAAGAAGCCGTCTGAGGTGATGCCATATTCGCTGCCCGGGATCGAGGGCAGAATGGGACGACCACCCGTCGCAATCACCACCCGTGGTGCTTCGAAAAGTTCATCGCCGATGCGAATCTCGTGCGACGCAACGAAGCTCGCGCGATTACGGACGAACTCGATATTCTTTGCCGCAAGATTGCGCTCATAGATCCCGTTCAAGCGGGTGATGTAGGCGTCTCTCGCGTGGCGCAATGCTGACCAATCGTGGCTGCGGTACTCGATGTCGAATCCGTAATACCGCGCGTCTGCGGCGGCTTCGGCAATATTCGCTGCGTTCCACATCACCTTCTTGGGAACGCAGCCGACATTGACACAGGTTCCACCCAAGCGGGCCGATTCAGCTAGTAACACCTTGGCTCCGTACTGGGCAGCACGCTGTGCACACGCCAAGCCGCC
Organism: Gammaproteobacteria bacterium; assembly: GCA_018970145.1. Classification (GTDB taxonomy): domain Bacteria; phylum Pseudomonadota; class Gammaproteobacteria; order Steroidobacterales; family Steroidobacteraceae; genus UBA964. Next base: position 126,784 of record JAGWWY010000003.1, on the reverse strand, counting down.
ACTACCGCCCCCGATGACGATCAAGTCGAAATTTTTTCTAGCCATGACCGCTATCGTACACAGGTCGTTTAACCTAGGCAGATGTCACAGATCACCCTCGCTACTTGGAACGTCAACTCGTTGCGGGTTCGATTGCCGCAGTTAGCCGCATGGGTTGGCGATAGCAAGCCTGATGTCATCGCCCTGCAGGAGACCAAACTTCCAGACCCGGATTTCCCAGCAGCGGAGATCGGCGCGTTGGGTTATCAATGCGCCTTCATTGGTCAGCGCACCTACAACGGGGTCGCTATCCTGTCACGCCACCCCATCGACGTGCTGGCGACCGGCATCCCCGGTTTTGAAGATGAACAGCGGCGTGTACTGGCTGTTCGTACCGCTGGGCTCGTGGTCATCAACCTTTACGTTCCGAACGGACAAGCGCCTGACTCGGATAAGTACGCCTACAAATTGCGCTGGCTCGAGGCGCTGCAGCACTGGCTGGAGTCGCTACTGCAAACCGAGCAACAGATCGTGGTGTTGGGTGACTTCAATATCGCCCCCGAGGACCGCGACGTTCATGATCCAGCCGCTTGGGTTGGTCACGTCCACGTGAGTGAGCCAGAGCGGAATGCCTATCGGCGTTTACTGCAGACGGGGTTGGTCGATGTGTTCCGGCAATTCGAACAGCCGGACAAATCGTACAGTTGGTGGGACTATCGCGCTGCTGGCTTTCGCCGCAACGCGGGCTTACGTATCGATTTGATACTCGCCTCGGGCGCGCTCGCGCAGAAGTGCGTCGCAGCTCGCATCGACAAAGAACCACGTCGCGCTGAGAGACCCTCTGATCACACACCGGTGCTGGCGGATTTCATACTCTGAGATCGATGTCTTTCACGTAGCGCGCGTGCAATAGGTCGACGTTGTCGATCAGCCACTCGACACCGTCGATCTCACTTCCTCGCCAAGCCTCAAGCAGCACTACGGGCGTCATCTGTTGCAGAGCCGGCACCGAGATCGGCGCATAACTCAAGTGCCAAGGCTCAGGACTCACACCGGCGCGCTCGCTGACATACGGTCGGAAGAAACCGAAGCTGTCCATGTTCTCCGATAGCCACGCACTCAGGGCGGCGTGAGGCCCGTCACCCGAATAGGCCTCCGGTATGAGTTCGACAGCCGTACTAGACGCCACGGCGTTGCGATCAATCACATCGACATCGCTGCCCCAGTGATGACGGCTGGCACCGGGCATCGCCGACCAGCACAGGATGGCGTTGATTCGATCCGCCACCGATCGATCGCGTAAATCGAGTAATTGTCCTCGCCGATCGAGTACAGCTCGTTCACCGCGAAATTTACCGTTCCATATCAAACGCTGCCGGTCGAAATCGCGAAAAGACGAAACCGCGACCAAGTCGTGACCGGCTGCCCTGGCAGCCTCGCGCAGATCGAGAAAAGGCTGCACGGCGTCGCGATGCAAGACGCAGCCTACGGCAGGCAGGTCGATGACGTGCGAGCGAGTTCGCCCGGTCAACTCATCCGCAGTCACGACAGCGGTCACCAATGGCGTCGCTGCCCAAAGAGGCACCCTGGGCAGATGGCGTCGCGGAAAATTTCGATGCTCACTGTGACGAGCATACACAAGCAGTCGCGTAGAATCGCGACCGTGATTCACTTGCGTCATGTTCGGCTTCGGCGTGGTCCTGAGCCCCTACTCGATTCCGCCACCGCCAGCATTCTGCGAGGCGAGAAGGTCGGCATCGTCGGCCGTAACGGTAGTGGCAAATCGTCGTTACTCGCACTCATCAAGGGCGAACTGACGCCGGATCAAGGCACCCTCGAAATACCGGGCGGCCTGACCTTCGCTGCCGTGACTCAGGAGCTTCCCGACTCTGATCGTCCCGTTATCGAGCACGTCATCGATGGCGACGTCACTTTGCGTCGCTGCGAGTACGCTCTCGCCGAAGCGGAACGTCGCGAAGATGGTATCCAACACGCCCAAGCATTGGCCGATTTCGATCAACTCGGCGGCTATACGGCGCGCAGTCGAGCGGCCGCTCTACTTGATGGACTCGGTTTCGACAGCCAACGTATCGATCAACCCATCAAAGAGTTCTCCGGTGGGTTGCGCATGCGAGCTAATCTCGCCAAGGCGTTGATGTGTCCCTCCGACGTATTGCTGCTCGACGAACCGACGAACCATCTGGATCTCGATGCCGTGCTATGGCTTGAGCGTTGGCTACAAAGTTATCCAGGCACGCTATTGTTGGTATCGCACGATCGAGACTTCCTCGATGCCGTCATCAATCGTGTCCTACATGTCAGCCTTGGAACACTCGCCGCATACAGCGGTAACTTCTCCGATTTCGAGACACAACGTGCAGCAAGACTCGCTCAGCAGCAAGCGCAGAACGAAAAAATTCGTCGTGAAGCCGATCATGTTCGTAGCTTCGTGGAGCGATTCCGCGCCAAGGCTAGCAAAGCTAGACAAGCGCAAAGCCGGCTGAAGTGGCTGGAACGATTGCCGACGCTGGTCACACAGCGGGTCGAACACACCTTTGACTGGCAATTTCTCGAACCGCGCAAACTTCCGGTGCCACTCGTCTCACTCGATCGGATCTCTGCCGGATACGGCGATCAGCTGATCATCGAGGACTTTTCGCTCTCGATCCCACCCGGTGCGCGTATCGGCATTCTTGGACGAAACGGTGCCGGTAAATCCACGCTTATCAAAAGCATCGCCGGACAACTCCCGCCACTTGGGGGAACGGTCACGACTGCACCGGACATCGAAGTGGGCTTTTTCGCACAGTTGGAGGTTGACCAACTCGATGCATCCAGCACCGCCATTCTCGAGCTCACACGTCGCGGTGGTACAGTCGTTGCTCAATGGCCCGAGCAGCAGAAACGCGATCATCTGGGTTCGTTCGGATTCAAAGGCGATCGAGTCTTTGAGTCCGTCAAACACTTTTCGGGTGGCGAACGCGCCCGGCTGTCACTCGCGATTCTCGTCGCGCGGCGACCCAACCTCTTGCTGCTAGACGAACCGACTAACCACCTCGATCTGGAAATGCGTGACTCCTTGTTGCTCGCGCTACAAGAGTTTTCGGGGGCTGTTATTCTCGTATCGCACGATAGAGGCCTACTCGGCAGCGTTTGCGACGAATTCTGGTTGGTTCGCGATGGAGCCGCGACCCGCTTCGATGGAGATCTGCAAGACTACGCGCAATCCTTGGCTCGCGATGCGCGCTCGGGTCCGTCAAACTCGAGTCGTCGTAACGAAGACGGGATTGACCGTCGCGAACAACGACGACGAGATGCTGCAGTACGGCAACAACTTTCCGCGTTACGAACCGAGTTCAAAAATATCGAGAGGGATCTAGAGCGCCTCGCGACGCAGCGACGAGAACTGGAGCAAGAGATGCTGGATTCGGCCTCGTCCAGCACCGGCGATGCCGCGGTTCGGGGCGTACCACAACGACTAGGCGCAGTGGTTAAACAACTGGAGGCTCTGGAGGAGCGTTGGCTCGAGATCGGCGGCCAACTCGAATCGGCAGCCGCACGGGAGCCCTCGCGATAAAGACGCTCGAAACAGAGTTCGGAAAAAGAAAAGGGCGGATCTTGCGATCCGCCCAAACGGGGGTCACTCGTCAGAAGGGACGGTTGACGAGCGACAGTTTAGCGGCGCCTCGAGGCATGTCAAGCATTTGTCCGGTACAAATACTGGACAGGACTAGACAGGCCTCGGGGAAGGGACAGGACAACGCCGAAAACGTGAGTGATATTAGGGGCTTATTGTTTCAGCTCGGTGACCGCTGCCAGCTCGGTCGTGAGCCCCTTGAGGGCGAGATGGGTCGCTGCACCCAAGGCGGAAACCAGCGGCGCGCGTCGATTTTCCGTTGCCGCCGCCGCTCCGGAAATAGCCCAGGTCGCGATCGGGAGTCGATCTCGACGCCGAACCAAAGTCACGTCTAAAACGACCCGGGCGGTCGGTGTTTCCGCTGGTTCAGAGTCCCCGCTGTTCGCGTACTCCACATCGAAACGCCGGACTGTCACCCGCAGGGCGTAGGGCGTTGCCAGTGCTGCCGAATTGGGGTGGACGTCGAAACCAGCCGCACGCAACTGATCGATCACGGCGACCTCGAGCAGGCTCGGGATCGAACCGACCCAACGCGCATCGGCCAGAACATCCAGACGTCCGTCTGGACGTGTCACCAACATTCGCCGCGTGTCATAGCCGGGCGCCGTTTCGATGCGTGTGAGCTGGATGGGCAGGCTGATGGGTACGGTCGACACCGATACCTCACCGTCGCTCGTCTTGAGAGCGTACTCGTCGGCTACAGGCGACTCGCTATCGAACGTCGATGCGCAGCCGGCAAGCAACAAGCTCAATGAAATGATCGCCAATCTCATCGTGGCACCTCGATGCCGCGGGGCTTCTTCTCGTAAAGCAGACTCGATGGCTCGTCACGCAACTCGCGCGTGAGTTCCCTGACCTCTTCGGCTGTCGCACGTGTCTCGCGTAGCAGGCTCTCGAACTCGGGGAGTCCCTGTTGCGCGAACTGAGTGATGCCGCCCGAACTCTCTGCCAGCAAACTATCCACTCTGGCACTGGCGGAGAGCAGATTCTCGGACGTCTGCGAGAGTCGGCTGATGCTCTGCGACACCAACGGTGCGTTTTGCTCCGTCGTGCGCCGAAACGCGATCGCTACTGCAGCCAGATCGCGTGATAGCACCCGAAGTTCGCGCGCCAGAGATTGCGCTTCACTCACCGTATCTGGCAGCAAACGACTCGCGCGCTCCAGGTTCACGATCGTGCTCGACAAAGCGTCGAGATTATCGTCGGACAGCAAGCGACTCGCTCGTTGTGCCACCTCCGAGGCGCGACCCATGACCTCGGGCACACCCGAGAGGAACACGTCGAAGCCGGAGCGAACTGAACGAATCACCGGATAGGACTCGCTCGCCACCAGCGGCGCCAGCTTTTTGGTTCCGGCGTTCCCGAGCAGGTCGATGTAGAGCAGACCCGTCACGCCCAGCAGCGACAACTCGGCGACCGTCTTGTCGGAAATCGGCGTCGCCGAATCGATGTCGACGATAACCTGGACCCTGGCTGCGGAACGTCGGTCGATATTCAAGGCGATCACACGCCCGATATCGACGCCAAGGTAGCGAACCGTGCTACCGACGTTGAGCCCGCTGACGGAGCCTTCAAAATAAACTTCGTAACGTTCGTAGGATCGCGCATTACGACCATCGGAATACCAATAGACGAAAGCGATCGCCATCCCGATCGCCAGCAGAACGAACGCTCCAACCGCGGTGTAATTGGCTTCACGCTCCACGCGACACTCCGAAACGACTGGCTCTGGCGCCGTGAAAGTATTCTCGAATCCAAGGATGCGGATTATCGGTGATTTGCTCGAGGCTGCCCGAGATCATTTTTCGATCGACGATGACCCCGACACGATTACAGGTTCGGAATATCGTGTCCAGATCATGAGTAATCATGACTACCGTCAAGCCGAGCTCCTGCTGCAAGCCGACCAATAATTCATCGAACGCCGCTGCACTGATGGGATCCAAACCCGAGGTAGGCTCATCCAAAAACAGCAATTGGGGATCGAGTGCAAGTGCTCTCGCCAGTGCGGCACGTTTGATCATGCCACCGGACAACTGCGACGGATATTTGGACGCCGCTTCAGTCGGTAATCCAACCAGCCGCACTTTCAGTAAGGCCAACTCCTCGAGGGCGCGCGCGCTGATATCGAGATGCTCCAACATAGGTAGTTGCACGTTCTGTAAGACCGTCAGGGAGCTGAAGAGCGCGCCCGCCTGGAACGTGACGCCGTAAGTCATTTTTAGGTTACGCAGCTCGGCGTCTGACAAAGTCGTGACATCTACCCCCGAGAGCTCGACTCGGCCTCTCTGCGGCCGTCTTAGCCCAAGTATGGTGTTGAGCAGCACACTCTTGCCCGAACCGGAGCCGCCGACGATTCCGAAAATCTCGCCACGCTCGACCTGCATATCAAGACCATCGTGCACGGTTTGCGCACCGAAGCGATTGACGATATCGCTGACGATGATCGCCGGATTCGCACTCATATACCGATCTCCATGAAAAGAACGGCAAACAAGGCATCGGCCAAAATCACCATGAAAATGGCCTGCACGACAGCAACCGTGGTCAAGCGCCCGAGTTCACGAGACGAGCCACGGACTTGCATTCCCCGATACGTGCCGGCCGCAGCGATCAGCACCGCAAAAACCGGCGCTTTGATGACACCCACCCAAAACGTCCAGGCTGCGATCGACTCGTCGACACGTTGAAAATATTGCACAAACGGCATCTCGAGCAGCAGATGACAGAGTAATGCGCCGCCGACGACACCGACCGCATCAGCAATCACCGTCAAAAGAGGCAGTGCGATGACCAGACCGATCCATCGCGGTAGCACCAGCACCTCGACAGGCTCGACTCCGGTCGCTTTGAGTGCATCGATCTCCTGGTTGAGCTTCATAGCGCCAATTTCTGCAGCAAAGGCACTGCCCGATCGTCCGGCCACGATGATGGCGGTCAGCAACACGCCGAGTTCGCGCAGCACACCAACCGTGACTAGATCGACCACGAAGATATCGGCACCGAACCGCTGCAACTGTTCGGCCCCCATATAAGCGATGATGACAGCGATCAAAAAAGCGATTAGCGCGACGATCGGTATGGCGGTCAATCCGGTGTCGTAAACGTGTCTTGCGATGGAGATTGGGCGCCAAACCCGAGGGTCTTTCAATGCCGCCATAAATCGGATCACCGTGACCCCGAGGAAAGCCAAGCCTTCGGCCCAACCGGTGAGTCGCTCCAAGGCGTGGCGACCTAGGTGCTCGATAGCCGAACGCCGGGGGCGTTGCGCACGACTGCCCGTCGATTCGTCTTCGGCGAGGGTTTGCGCGACGAGCCGCAGCATAGGCGGTTCAGGCGAGGCAAGCTCGACCGAACGATTCGCAGCGATTCGAACTTGTAGATCGTGTATCAGCCAAGCACCGGATAAATCGAGCGACGAGATACCCGAGAGATCAAGTTGCAGGCGGCGGATATGATCGAGCGCGAGGCTCTCCAGCGAGCGCTCGATGTCACCGACGTGTTGGATCGTCCAGTCGCCAAACAGCGACAACCGAAGCGTCTCTTGATGACGCTCGGTTCGAAACGGCATCAGGGCAGCTTCTTGTGAGCCCCGTCGCATAGCGGCGCTTTTGCAGTCTGCTTGCAACCGCAGAACCAAACCTGGGCAGCAGCCGCGGCCTCGTATTTCACGGGAGTGAAATCCGTGCCCTTGTGGGATCCGTCACAGAAAGGCTGTTTGGCCGACTTGCCACAACTGCACCACCAGTAAGTCTTGCCCGCTTCGACATCGACCGCCATGGGCGTGCGGCTTGCAACAACGGGATCGGACATGGCAGACCTGCCTCACAAGGTTAAACTCGTGCCCGAGTGTAACGCGAGGAATATGATGTCTACCACCATCGGCACCCCCGGTTCGCGCGGCGCAACACGTCTGATGTTGCTCGGCTCGGGCGAGCTCGGCAAAGAGGTGGCGATCGAAGCTCAGCGACTGGGGATCGAGGTCATTGCCGTCGATCGATATGCTGGCGCGCCTGCAATGCAGGTCGCGCACCGCTCCCATGTCGTTCGTATGCTCGATGCCGCAGCCTTACGCGAAATCGTGCTGCGCGAACGACCGCATTTCATCGTGCCTGAGATAGAAGCGATTGCGACCGAGGAATTGCTGCGTCTCGAGGCCGAAGGCTTTCATGTAGTTCCGACGGCGATGGCCGCCAAACTCACCATGGATCGGGAAGGGATCCGGCGTCTTGCCGCCGAGCAACTCGGTTTGCCGACCTCACGCTATCGCTTTGCCTCCACCCTCGATGAATATCTCGCTGCCATCGACGAAATTGGACTGCCCTGCGTAGTCAAACCCGTCATGTCGAGCTCTGGCAAAGGTCAAAGCATCGTCAAAGATAAAATCGGCGTAGACACGGCCTGGCGCTATGCGCAAGAGGGCGGCCGCGCGGGTGCTGGCCGCGTCATCGTCGAGGGACTGATCGAGTTCGACTACGAGATCACCCTGTTGACCGTCAGGCATACCGGCGGAACGTCTTACTGTGATCCGATCGGTCATCTGCAAGTCAGCGGCGACTATCGTGAATCGTGGCAACCACACCCGATGAGCGCAACTGCACTCGCTCGCAGTCGCGACATTGCCCTGCAGATCACCAGCGCATTGGGCGGTCGAGGACTATTCGGTGTCGAACTGTTCGTGAAGGCAGATACGGTATGGTTCAGTGAAGTCTCACCGCGGCCTCACGATACCGGCCTCGTGACCCTGATTTCGCAGGATCTGTCGGAGTTCGCCCTACATTTGCGAGCGATCCTCGGCTTACCGATTCCGCAGATCCGCACGTGCGGACCGTCGGCGTCCGCGGCCATCCTGATTGAGGGCGATACGACCGAGTTGCAGTTTACGAACCTACATTCGGCACTCGTCGAGCCAGACACGACACTGCGACTCTTCGGGAAGCCCGAAGTGCGCGGTCAACGACGCATGGGAGTTGCGTTGGCGCGCGGCGATAGTATCGAAGTGGCCCGTCAACGTAGCCGAAACGTCGCAACCATGGTCACTGCAGGCGCTCAGATCGCCGACTGAGACGAGCTGCGAGACGAGTTCAGGCGTCGTCCCGCCACCGACGCAGCCGCACGACGACGAAGAAACCGATCACAGCGAGTGCCACCCCTAGCCAGAGATCGAACTTCGCTAGCATATCGAGCGTACCCAGTTGCTCGTAGCTGCGCGCAATCTCCTGGATCACGGAGGCGGACGTATCGCCATCCCGCGCGGAAATGTGCAGGTCGAGTTCACGAAAGAACCCAATCAAGCGATTCACGATGAACCCGGCGATCATGTTTGTGTTGAAAGTCACGTCTTCGAAAATCACCAGCAGCACGGGGGGCAAGATGGCCCAAAGAAATGGGCTGCGCTTCGCGGAGACTGATATCAGCAGCAGATAAACGGCGACCGGCGCGTACCACAGCGCAGCGACTAATACGTTTTGCAGCATCGTCAGTTGCAAGCCGAGCCATGCGCCGAGATGGAAGGTTGCCAACGGGGCAAGCGGTGTCCCGCTGAGCTTCACACTGACGATAGCGAACACGACCAGGCTCGCGAGCATCGAGACTAGCCAAGCCCAGAGCGGCACTAACAAGAGTGCCGTGGCAAGTTTAGAGCCAACCGTTTCCGCGTCAGAAACCGGCATCGACTTCCAAAACAGGATGCTACGATCCCGACGCTCGATATAGAGGCTATCGAGCGTGTAGAACACCACGACGATCATGGCAACGAAGAGCTGCGGAACGACCAGCGCTCCAAGCCACACGGCAAACATTTGTCTTTGATGTGAAAAGTCTGTCGCCAGAGCGGCAAACAGCTGCTGCTCCTTGCCATCGAGATCAAGCCGGACGCTACCGGTGAAGCTTGTGCTCAGCAACGCCGTGAGCACGATGACAGCAGCGGTGATCAGCGGAGCCCAGACGAGTCCGCGATGCTCCCAAGTTTCGCGCCAGAGCAGGGTTTTCATGACTTTGATATTCACGCTGCCACCTCTGCTTTGACGCGGCTCGCGGTCGTACTGCTCGAGTGACCACCATTCATCAACGACACGAAGAGATCGGCGATGGAGGGCGTTCGAACGTCACCCCATGCAGCCAACTCATCCACCGTGGGAGCGCCCCCCTTGCCGATCTCGAATACCAACGCGTATCGACCGAACACTTCACGCTCGTAGACAGGTCGCAGCGCTCGTGCAGCCGCGACGTGCTCGGACGTGGTGACAAGCTGCGCAAAGCGGCTTGGCAGAGCATCGACCGTTGAATCGAGCACGATCTTGCCGTGGCTTATGAAAAGCACATCGGTCAGCAGATTCTCGATCTCTTCAACTTGGTGTGTCGTGACGAGGATGGTTCGCTCATGATCGAAATAGTCGTTGAGCAAGGCTTCGTAGAAGCCTCGTCGATACAACAGGTCGAGACCGAGCGTCGGCTCGTCCAAGACTAGCAATTTGGCATCGATCGCCATGATCAGCGCCAAATGCAGTTGGGTGATCATGCCTTTGGACAACTGACCCACCTTGCTCTTTCGCTTGATGTCGGTACGCGCCAAAACTTCATCCGCGCGCTGGCGATCAAATTTGGGGTGCACCCCGGCGACGTAGTCGAGCGCATGATCGACGCGCAACCATTTCGGCAGCACCGCGACATCGGCGATGAAGCAAACATCTCTCATCAACGCATCTCGTTCGGTACGCGGATCGCGACCAAGCACGCGCAACTCGCCCTCGAACGGCGTCAAACCGAGAATGGCCTTCAGTGCCGTTGTTTTGCCTGCGCCGTTCGGCCCCATCAAGCCAACGATACGTCCGGCGGCGACGTCGAAATCAAGTCCGTCGAGTGCCAAAGTTGACCGACCGTAGCGCTTGCGAACATCGCGCGCGTGTATCACTGCTCCCATACGAGAGTCCTCACTGGTGTTCTTTGGTGGCGAGCAGTTCGTCGACAACCAGCCCGAGACGTTCGATCTTGGCGCGAGTACGAGGCCACTCGTCAGCCAGAAATCGCTGCCGCTCGTCTTTGAGCAGCGCTGTTCTGGCTCCCGCGTTGACGTACATTCCGCGACCGCGTCGTTTCTCGACCAATTGCTCGTCGACCAACTCTTGATAAGCCTTAAGGACAGTCAGGGGATTGATGCGAAACTCCGCCGCGACGTTGCGAACCGAAGGCAGTGGGTCGCCCTCCTTCAATGCACCGTCGAGAATCATGGCGACGACCCGATCCCGCAGCTGGCGGTAGATCGGCACGTCGTCATTCCATTGGCGGTCGCTCATCGCCTGACCGCCCTCAACCGATCGCCAAGACCGAAACAGCGAAGCGAGGCGCGCTCGGTCTGTCGGCAGACAGGGCGAGCCCCCAGAGCAACGCGCTCGTTAGTAACGTGGCGACCAGAGCGACCACGGAGACGGTCGCCAGCGGTTTCGAATAGGTCCATGTCTGCACGTTAATACCTCTGACTAAAACAATCTAGTGTTATATATAACTACAACACCAATACGCTGTCAACTAGACACGGCGCCGCGCTGTCGATCACGTAAAATTTACTGGCCTATCAACGTGGAGATTTTTGGATGAAGCAGCCCTTGAACGTCGCCATCACCGGCGCAGCTGGTCAGATTGGTTATGCCCTCGCTTTTCGTGTCGCCTCGGGCGCCATGCTCGGGCCTGATCAGCCCGTCAACCTGCACTTGCTGGAGATCACGCCCGCGTTGCCGACGCTGCAGGGTGTCGTCATGGAACTCAACGACTGCGCTTTTCCGACACTGAACAAGGTCGTCGCAACCGATGATGCGCGGGTCGCTTTCAAGGATTGTCACGCTGCCCTGCTGGTCGGCGCCCGCCCCCGTGGCCCCGGCATGGAGCGCAAAGATCTGTTGCTCGCCAACGCTCAAATTTTCTCGGCGCAAGGCAAGGCCCTGAACGATGTGGCGGCTCGCGACATACGCGTGCTCGTAGTCGGAAATCCGGCCAACACGAATGCATTGATCGCCATGAAGAATGCGCCGTCCCTCAAGCCACAGTCGTTCACCGCAATGACGCGTCTCGATCACAATCGCGCTCTATCGCAACTCGCCGAGAAAACGGGTTGTCACGTCAATGACATCCAGAAAATGATCATCTGGGGTAATCACTCGGCGACTCAGTACCCGGATATCAACCACAGTCTCGTGAAAGGCCAGCCGGCGCGTTCGCTGGTTGATGCCAACTGGATCGAGACGAATTTCATCCCCACCGTGCAACAGCGTGGGGCGGCCATCATCAAGGCGCGCGGCGCCTCTTCGGCGGCCTCTGCGGGTTCGGCCGCCATCGACCATATCCGTGACTGGTTCCGCGGCTCTGCCGCCGGCGATTGGGTTTCGATGGGCATCCCGTCCGATGGCAGCTATGGCATCCCCGAGGGCGTGATCTACTCCTACCCGGTGGTCTGCCGCAATGGTCAGTACGAGATCGTGCAGGGACTCGCGATCGACGAATTCAGCCGTCAGCGCCTGGATGCAACACACCAGGAATTGCTGGAAGAGCGCGACGGTGTGAAGGACCTGCTCGGCTGACGCCTCGCGGCCCGGCCGCCGAGCCATGCCGGAGCCAGGCGGCTCCGCTGAGAGGGGCCGCATCGGCCCCTCTTTATTTTGTCCGACCTCTTGTAGGCTATATCCATGACCAACGCGATCATCTCCATCACTCTGGCCCTCCTCGCTGCTTGGGCGCTGACGGCGACCGGCGGCATCATCGCTTTGCTGTTCTTGGCGGCAATACTGTATCTCGCCTACAAGCGCCTCAGCCTACTGACGTTCACCGCAACCTTCTTCGTGTTGTTGACTGCCTACAGTGTTGCCGGCGACCCGGCGGGCGTATGGAAAGGCATTCTTTGGCTTCTGTTCTTCGTGTTGGTGGCGTTCAACATTCATCCGCTGCGAAAGAAGGTAATCACGCGGCCGTTCATGAAGATCTATCGACGCATGCTGCCGTCGATGTCATCCACCGAACGCGAGGCACTCGAGGCCGGTACTGTTTGGTGGGACGGCGAGCTGTTCACCGGCAACCCGGACTGGTCGAAGTTGCTCGGCGCCAAGACGCCGAGACTGACTGCCGAAGAACAGGCCTTTCTGGATGGTCCGTGCGAAGAACTATGCCGCATGGTCGACGACTTCGACATCACGCACCGTCGTGGCGACATGCCGCCGGAAATCTGGGCATTTCTGAAACGCCAAGGCTTCTTCGCGATGATCATCCAGAAGAAATATGGCGGGCTGGAGTTCTCGGCCTATGCACACTCGTGTGTACTCGCCAAACTGTCGAGTCGTAGCGCCGTCGTCTCCTCGACGGTCGCAGTCCCCAACTCGCTCGGCCCCGGCGAGCTGCTGCAGCATTACGGAACCGAAGAACAAAAAAATCATTATCTCCCGCGTCTCGCCAGTGGCGAGGACATACCCTGCTTCGCGCTTACCGGTCCACGCGCTGGTTCGGATGCGGCCTCTTTGCCCGACACGGGTGTCATTTGTCGTGGGCAGTGGCAGGGACAGGAGATCGTTGGAATCCGCCTGAACTTCTCCAAGCGCTACATCACGCTTGCGCCGGTGGCGACCGTCATCGGTCTCGCCTTCAGATTGTTCGACCCGGAAAAATTGCTCGGTGATCGGGAAGATATCGGTATCACCTGCGCACTCATTCCGCGCAACACGACAGGCGTCTCGATCGGACGACGGCACTTCCCGCTCAACGTACCGTTCCAAAACGGCCCCATCCAAGGCGACAATGTTTTCGTTCCGCTCGAGTGCATCATAGGTGGGCCGAAAATGGTCGGCCAAGGCTGGCGCATGCTGGTTGAGCAGTTATCGGTAGGGCGGTGTATTTCTTTGCCGTCGAGCGGAACGGGTGGGGGTAAAGCAGCCGTCTTCGCTACCGGTGCCTACTCGCGAATCCGTCGGCAATTCAATATGCCGGTCGGTCAATTCGAGGGCATCGAAAGTGTCATCGCCCGAATGGTAGGACTGACGTACACCATGGATGCCGCGCGATCCGTCACGGCAGGCGCCATCGACGGTGGCGAAAAGCCCTCCGTACCCTCGGCCATGTTGAAGTACCACGTGACCGAGATGAGTCGCATAGTCGCGAACGATGCCATGGATGTGCATGGTGGCAAGGGTATCTGTCTCGGTCCAAAGAATTATCTCGGTCGCGGCTATCAAGTGGTGCCAGTCGCGATCACCGTCGAGGGAGCAAACATTCTTACTCGTAGTTTGATCATTTTTGGGCAAGGCGCGATTCGCTGTCATCCGTTCGTACTGAGGGAAATGGAAGCCGCTCGTAATCCGGATCGTAAACGCGGAGTTGACGACTTCGACGCCGCACTGTTCGGTCACATAGGCTTTACCTTGAGCAACGCGGTGAGATCTTTCGTTATGGCGCTGACCAACGCGCGGTTTACCGCAGCGCCTGAGGTCGGCCCGGCGACACGCTACTACCAACACATCGTGCGTTTCTCGGCGAGCTTCGCCTTCGCGGTCGATGTCGCAATGCTGTCGCTAGGCGGATATCTGAAAAAGAAAGAAAATCTGTCGGCGAGGCTTGGCGATGTACTGTCATACATGTATCTCGCCTCGATGGTGCTGAAGCATTACGAGAACCAAGGTCGTCGCCAAGAAGACCTGCCCATCGTCGAGTGGGCGTGCCGTCACTTGCTGTATCAGGCCCAGGAGCAACTGCACGGATTCCTTCGAAACTTCCCTAATCGGTTTCTGGCTGCTGCCATGCGCTTTCTGATTTTCCCGCGCGGCTTGCAGTATTCGGCTCCCGATGATCGACTCGGCCGCAAACTCGCTGCGCTTGTCACTTCACCAACCGAAACTCGGGATCGCCTCTGCTACCCGGTTTACCGACGCATTGAACAAGGCAACGCTCTCGGCTTGCTGCAAGAGGTTCTCGAGATGGCGGAGCGAGCCGAGGGGCTCGAGAAACGAATTCGCGTCGAGGGTGTGAAGACGGGTCGTATCCACGCCTTAGACTTACCCGGACAAATTGCCGAAGCACAGGCGATCGGCATCCTCAATGCCGATGAATCGACATGGCTGCGGGCCTACGATCGCAAAGTCATGGATCTGATCCATGTCGATGATTTCGCTCCGGATGAGCTCGGCACTCGATCGGGCGCTGCTCTGCACGTACACGTGACCATCCCCGAGCCGGCCGCCTCTACTTCGTGAAGCGGTCCATCCTGCATGTCGACATGGATGCGTTCTATGCATCGGTCGAGCAGCAGGATCATCCGGAGCTGCGCGGCAAGCCCTTGATCGTCGGCGGTACGAGCGGCAGGGGCGTGGTCGCCGCTGCCAGTTACGAGGTTCGGGCATACGGCGTCCGCTCTGCCATGCCGGTGAGCCGCGCTCTACAACTCTGCCCGCATGCCGTTTGCGTGCAACCACGCATGGGAAGATATGCAGAAATTTCGGCGCAAATATTCGAGATTTTCCACGAGTTCACACCCTTGGTTGAAGGCTTGTCGCTTGATGAGGCGTTTTTGGATGTGACGGCGAGCCTTGCTTTGAAGGGCGATGCGATATCGATCGCCCGAGAGATCAAACAATCGATACGCGAGCGGACCGGGCTCAACGCGTCGGTCGGTGTCGCACCCAATAAACTGGTGGCAAAAATCGCATCGGATCTCGACAAACCTGATGGACTCACCGTCGTTACGCCAGATCGGATTGTCGCAACGCTCATGCCACTCTCTATCAAACGGCTGCCAGGACTCGGTCGCAAGAAAGGTGACGAGCTGCTCGCTGTCGGGGTCAAGACGATCGGTGATTTACAAAGCGCATCGGATGGCCAAATGGACCGATGGTTCGGGCGGCATGCGCTTCATTGGCGAGCACGTGCTTGCGGAATCGATGATCGCGCGGTTGAACCGGATCACGACGAGAAGTCCGTGAGCAATGAACAGACCTACGCCACTGATCTGACCGACGAACGACAGATGTTGGCCGAGATCAGCACACTGAGCGATAAGGTGAGTAGCAGACTGCGCCGCAAGGGACTTCGCGCCCGCTGCGTCGGCATCAAAGTTCGGCGAGCGGACTTCGTCACTTTCAGTCGCCAGAAGACTTTGGCCACGGCGACCGACGAGACCCGCCTGATCCTGAGAACAAGCGAGGAACTGTTACGCGCCTTCTTGCGCGAGAAACCGCGGACGAGGGTGCGACTGCTGGGAGTCGCAACGTCGGAATTCGACAGCAACGATCAACCAGACCTGTTTTCACCAGCGAGCGTAACGACCACAGCGATCGATAGTGCGGTCGACGCCATCCGACAAAGGTTCGGCGGCACCGCAGTCTCTCGTGCAAGCGGCCTCCTAAGACAAGGTGGCAGAGCGCGCTCGACACCATCCCGTCGCCGCGAAGACTGAGCCGCAAAGTACACCTGCGACGGCACCAAACAAATGTGCGTCTACTGCTGCGATCGCGCCGCCGACCAAGGTAACGGGAAAAACGAATTGCTCGGATGCCAACTTCAGCAAACCAAGCAGAGCGACCCAACGTGAGAAACGCTCGCCGTCGAATACTTTCACGGTGATGCCGGCCGCGGCTAAAGCATGAATCAGTGCCGAAGCGCCGACATACCATTCGAAGCGGGTCAGCCACCATAAGCCGAAATCGATCGCTGCAATCGCGACGACGACAACGACAGCCCAACCACTCAAGGTGATAGCGGTCGACAGCCAGGCAGTGACCAATAGAAAGCCAGCTACGTTCAGCAAGGAATGGTTCAGATCGAGATGTACCCAGTGCGCACACCAACTCCGCCAGAGCCACTCGATGGCCGGCACCTCTCGGGACCAGCGCAACATCTGCCGGGTCGACTCAGATAACAGACCGCCCGCGAGAAAGACGAGAGAGATCAAGCCCGCCGTGGTCAGATGGTATCGACGCGACACAATCGATAACGCCGAATGTGATTGACCGGCGCAGCACTTGCGAGCGCGGCATAGCCCGAAGCAGGCAAGTCCAGACTTCGGATCTCGAAGCCATCCAAGCGCACCAAGCTGTCGAGCCCAACTGCATGATCGCGTGCCGGCGTGGTGAATCCGACGCCGCGGCACTTCAAGTAAGCCTCCTTGCGCGTCCATATCTGCAAGAACATCTCATCGCGAGCTGCCTCGGATATCTCGTTAGCACGAATCAGCAGTGACTGCTCGTCTGCCGTGAAAACGCGTTTCGATAATTGCAGAGCCCGAGGTACCGATCGCGGAACTTCGATATCCACACCGATACGCGCGCTCAGACTCGTGGCCACGAGCAAGGCGCTGCCGCTGTGACTCAAATTGAAGTGACAGTGCTGGTGAGGAGTCGTCAGAGTCGGCTTGCCATGTTCATCGATCGCGAAGCGCAGGCTCGCCGGTTGTACGCAAAGTAGTGCGCCGAGTATGCGTCGTAATGCGACGCGAGAACTGATGAAACGGTGCCGAACCCGTCCCTCCGGCTTGCGCATGGCCCGCTCCCGATCGAATCGGTCGAGACACTCATGCTGATCTGGATCGGACTCTGCCCATTCATCCAGGTCGGCCAACCACACACTACAGCTCTCGGTCGGGAGAGTTGTTAAAACAGACTGCAGGGAGCCGGGAGAGACCGCGAACCAGGATGAGTCGTCGGTAGGCACGATGGGCGCGACTATGCCGCGCAGCCTCGGACCATGCAATACTCGCATCTGGAAAGGGGGACACCGCGGGTTGCCGCGGCCATGTACGCATGTCTTTCATTCTTGATGCGCTAAAAAAATCCGAAGAAGAACGGCTCCGTCAACAAAATCCGTCGACGCTGCCAACGGCTTTGCCGCGCTCGAGCGGTGGAACTCCGGCGTGGGTCTGGGCGCTACTCGGCCTGTTGGTCGTCAATCTCGTGGTTCTAGCCGTCCTCTTGCTGAAACCTCGGGCAGACGTAACCAAAATCGCAGCGCGTCCCGTGGTCGTCGCCGCAGTCGCCGCGCCGACCGAAACGATCGCGAGCGCCGCCCCCTCAGCGCTAAAGTTCACCGGGGCAGACGAGAAAGCAGCGCCTAATTCGCAGGGAGTCGATATCGCAAGACAAAGTGCGCCTGCGACGACACCGGTCCAATTGCCGGCGCCCGTACCGACTCGTGATCAACGAATCGCCGCGGGCGCAAACCTGCCACCCGCGACGCTGAATTTGCATGTCTTCGACGCCGATCGGACCAAGCGCTTCGTACTACTGAATGGCGAACGTCTGCGTGAAGGTGACACGAGCCGTGACGGGCTCACCGTCGTATCCATCACGCCCGAAGGAGTCGTGCTGTCCTTCGGTGACGCCTCATTCGCCGTCTCGATCGAGGGTCGATGATGACTCAAACGATCGCGATCGACGAACTCGACGGGCTGCAACTAGCGAACGCGCTGCGTGCCGGAATTTATCGCCTGTTCGAATGCACCGACCATATCAACAAAATCAACGTCTTTCCCGTGCCGGATGGCGATACAGGCACGAACATGTCGATGACCTTGAGCGCCGTACTGGCAGCGATTGATCGCGCACCCGAGCCCCATGCGGGAACGCTGCTCGTGCGGGCTGCCGATGCTGCACTCGATGGTGCCCGCGGCAACTCGGGTGCCATCCTCGCGCAATTTTTGTTGGGTCTGGGTGACGGCGCGGGCCATCTCGCGCGACTGGGTCGTCGCGAGTTTGTTGTTGCCGTCACCAAAGGATCGATTTATGCGCGTGATGCGCTTAGTCAGCCACGCGAGGGCACGATCCTGACGGTACTGAGCGAATTTGCCCAAGCGTCCGAGGCGACTCTCAGTCGATCACGAAATTTTGGCGAACTATTTTCAGAAGCATTGGTTCGTGTTCGCACAACTCTGGAAGCCACCCGATCTCAATTGGATGAGCTGCGCATCGCCAACGTCGTTGACGCGGGCGCACTCGGCTTCGTCGAAGTGCTCGAAGGTATGCGCCGATTCCTCGAAACGGGTGAGATAGGACCAGTAGTCGCACCTCTGCACGTCGGCGACGAGGCGATGGCCGATTCCGGCAGTGTGCCGAGCGATCAGCATTTTCGGTATTGCACCGAGTGTCTGATCACGACGAGCGAGCTGAGCCCGCTTGATCTGCGTCAACTGCGAGAACAGTTCACCGAAAGGGGCGCGAGCCTCGTCATTAGTGGGAACAAGCAAAAAGCGCGGATCCACATTCACACCAACACGCCCGATGAGGTGTTTCGTCTCGCGGCAACGTACGGTGTCGTGTCAGCTCAGAAAGCCGACGATATGCAGCTGCAGCAAACGGCTGCACATCACAGGCAAACGCAGAGGATCGCCATCGTGACTGATTCGGGGGCCGACATACCCGATTCGTTCGTCGATCGACTCGGCATCATGATGGTACCGGTACGCATTCAGTTCGGCGCTCGCTCATACCTCGATAAAGTCAGCATGACGCCGAGTGAGTTCTATCGAGAACTAGCGGTGAATCCGGCACATCCGAAGACGTCGCAGCCGCCACCTGGCGATTTTCGCCGTATGTTCGAATTTCTCGCTTCACACTACGAGGGTGTTGTGTCGGTGAACCTGACAGCACGCCATAGCGGGACTTGGGATGCCGCAACCAAAGCCGCCGATCGCGTATCACCACAGGGCAAGCCGATTCGAGCGATCGACAGTCGCAATGCCTCCGTTGGGCAAGGACTCATCACCATCGCCGCGGCGGAAACGGCAGAAGCGGGAGGCGACCTCGAAGCTGTCGCAACAGCGGCTCGCGATGCACTCGAGCGCACACGGACCTTTGCGCTACTCAAAGATATCAAGTTTGCCGTTCGTGGCGGTCGCATTCCAGCCATCGTCGGTACCCTTGCCAAATGGCTGCGTCTCAACGTCATCCTGCACACCCATCCGGATGGGCGCATCGCAGCAGGTAGCGGACTCATCGGCAAGCTGACTTTACGTCAGCGCTTCGCCAGACATGTCGCCGCACAAGTGGGCGCAGTCGGGGCAGGCGAGAAGCTGCGACTTCTCGTCGGTCACGGCGATCAACCAAGCGAAGCGCAACTGCTGAAAGCAGACTTGATACGACTCTTTGATCCGATCCACATCGAGTGGATTGAAGTCACTGACATGAGTCCTGCCGTTGGCGTGCACGGTGGGCCGGGCACGCTGATCGTCGCGGTTCAACGCAGGCCAGCGACGACCTCGGGCGGCGCCTGAACAAGTTCGATCAACACGCCCTCACCGGCGATCGGGAACTCCTCGTTCGACTTCGGATGCAGAAAACAAATGTCGTGACCAGCAGCACCCTTGCGGATACCGCCCGGTGCAAAACGCACCCCTCTGTCGGTAAGCCACTCGACCGCCTTGGGCAGATCGTCGATCCAGAGCCCAATATGGTTGAGCGGTGTCTGATGTACTGCCGGTTTTTTGTCGGGGTCCAGCGGTTGCATCAGATCAACCTCGACTGTATGAACGCCACGCCCCATTGCACAAATATCTTCGTCTACGTTTTCACGCTCACTGACGAAATTGCCCACCACATCGAGACCCAATAGATCGACCCAGAGTGTTTTGAGCCGCTGTTTATCCGACCCACCGATTGCGACTTGTTGGATGCCAAGAACTCGAAAGGGTCGATTGGCTGTGCTCGACATGATCAGTGGCCTCACTCGAACCGCATGATGACTTGATCGACCGCGAGGCTCTCGCCTTTCTTGGCGACCACTTCGGTCACAACGCAGTCCTGTGCAGCGAAGAGAATGTTCTCCATCTTCATCGCCTCGATTGCTGCCAACTTCTCGCCCGCGCGGACCGTCTGTCCAGCTTGTACCGCGACATCCACGAGTAGGCCAGGCATCGGTGAGAGCAACACCTTGGACAAATCAGGCGGTGCCTTGAACGGCATCAACGCCTCGAGTTCAGCCTGCCGAGGTGAGAAGACCCGAGCAAACAGCGATGCGCCGTTGTGGGAGATCCGATAACCGAGACCCGCTCGTTCGATTTGAGCGCAGAAGGTGCGCCCATCGAAACTGCCATGCACGGCGATGTCACGCAGATTGTCTTCGAACGAAATCTCGTGTGTTTGCCCTGCTATCGTGACATGGAAGCCCGGCCCGACTGGCCGCACAGTCACCGGAATTTGATCGCGCCGACCCGACTCGTCGGTCAAGACGATGACGAAATCCTCACGAATCCGAACTTCGCGGTGACGGCGCTGACCCGTCAGCGTTGCCGCGCGTTCACGCGAACGCCGATGCGACACTGCTGCCAGTGCCAAGAGGAATCCGGCCTGCTCATGCGCCACACTGCCAGTCGAAAATCCCTTCGGATAATGCTCGGCGATGAAGCCCGTATTGAAGTCGCCGGAAGTGAATTTCGAGTGCGCGAGCAACGCTGCTTGAAAGGGGATGTTACTGGAGATGCCTCGAATGACGAAACCATTCAAGGCATCACGCATCCGAGCAATCGCCTCGTTACGATCACGCCCGTGCGTAATCAACTTGGCAATCATCGAATCGTAGAACATCGGAATTTCGCCACCCTCGTAGACGCCCGTATCGACGCGCACCCCACCACCCTGCGGGACAGGTTGCGACGCCTCCATGTTTTGCTCGGGCGGTCGATATTTGACAAGTCGTCCGGTTGACGGGAGAAAATTTCGATACGGATCCTCGGCATTGATGCGGCACTCGATCGCCCACCCATTGCGTGCGATTTCGCTTTGCTTGAAAGCCAACTTTTCGCCTGCCGCCACTCGAATCATCTGCTCGACAAGATCGAGACCCGTGATGCATTCGGTGACCGGATGCTCCACCTGTAGTCGCGTGTTCATCTCGAGAAAGTAAAAACTTTTGTCCCTGCCAACCACGAACTCGACCGTACCGGCGCTCTGGTAGTTCACCGCCTTCGCCAAGGCGACAGCCTGCTCGCCCATGGCTTTGCGAGTCGCATCGTCGACGAAGGGGCTCGGCGCTTCTTCGATCACTTTTTGGTGTCGTCGCTGGATCGAGCACTCGCGCTCCCATAGGTAGACGCAATTACCGTGACGATCACCTAGTACTTGGATCTCAATATGGCGTGGCTCTTCGACAAATTTTTCGATGAAGACTCGGTCGTCACCGAAACTGTTCCGCGCTTCATTACGGCACGAAGTGAAGCCCTCGAACGCATCTTTGTCATTCCACGCGACACGCAAGCCTTTGCCACCGCCACCGGCGCTGGCCTTGATCATTACGGGGTACCCAATTCCTTTGGCGATCTCGACCGCTTTCTCAGCTGATTCGATTGGGCTGTTGTAGCCCGGAATGGTGTTTACCTTGGCTTTTGCCGCCAATTCCTTGGACGCGATCTTGTCGCCCATGGCTGCGATCGACGCGGTCTTCGGGCCGATGAAAATGATGCCCTCTTCTTCGACACGCCGAGCAAACTCCGCATTTTCCGACAGGAACCCATAACCTGGATGTACTGCCTCGGCGCCGGTCTGTTTGCAAGCAGCAATGATCTTGTCAGCAACCAGATATGACTCACGCGATGGCGCAGGCCCCAACAATATCGCCTCGTCGGCCAGTTCGACGTGACGGGCATCACGGTCGGCCTCCGAATACACCGCAACTGTCTGGATACCCATACGTCGGGCGGTCTTGATGACACGACAAGCAATTTCACCACGATTGGCGATCAGGATTTTTTTGAACATGGTTGGTCTTGCTCCTTCACGCCATCACAGAGGAATGTTGCCGTGCTTACGCCACGGCTCTTCGATCTTTTTGTCGCGTAACACCGTTAACGCACGACAAACGCGGCGACGTGTTCCGTGCGGCATGATGACGTCGTCGATGTAGCCGCGAGCGCCAGCTACAAATGGATTGGCAAACTTTTCGCGATACTCCGCTTCGCGCGCTGCCAGCTTTTGAGGATCGCTTTTTTCGTTGCGGAAGATGATTTCGACGGCGCCCTTCGCGCCCATCACTGCGATCTCCGCGTTCGGCCAAGCGAAGTTCATATCGCCACGCAAATGCTTCGAAGCCATGACGTCGTAGGCACCGCCGTAAGCCTTGCGCGTGATGACGGTGATTTTCGGTACGGTGCACTCGGCATAGGCGTAGAGTAACTTTGCGCCGTGTTTGATGATGCCTCCGTACTCCTGTGCCGTACCCGGCATGAAGCCCGGTACGTCAACGAAAGTCACCACCGGGATACTGAAGGCATCACAGAAACGCACGAAACGTGCTGCCTTGATACTGCTCTTGATGTCGAGACAACCAGCCAATACCAGCGGTTGGTTGGCAACGATGCCGACAACCTGTCCGTCCATCCGCGCGAAGCCAATCAGGATGTTCTTCGCATAATCTGCTTGCAGCTCGAAGAACTCGCCGTCGTCAACGACTTTGCTGACAAGCTCCTTCATGTCGTACGGCTTGTTCGGATTATCGGGAATCAGCGTATCGAGCGAGAAATCGTCGCGGTCAGGTGGATCTCCTGCCTCCCGCATCGGGGCTTTTTCGCGATTATTCGACGGCAGGTAGTTGAAGAATCGCCTGACCATCAAAATCGCATCGACATCATTATCGAAGGCGAGATCGGCAACACCACTACGGGTGGTGTGGGTGATCGCACCACCAAGATCCTCGGCGGTAACCTCCTCATGAGTCACGGTTTTAACGACCTCGGGACCGGTCACGAACATGTATGAACTGTCCTTGACCATGAAGATGAAGTCGGTAAGCGCGGGACTGTAGACGGCACCACCGGCGCTCGGGCCCATGATCAAACTGATCTGAGGCACGACTCCCGACGCAGTCACATTACGTTGAAACACTTCGGCATAACCACCGAGTGAAGCGACACCTTCCTGGATACGCGCACCGCCTGAGTCGTTGATACCGATGACCGGTGCACCGACCTTCATCGCCGTATCCATGACCTTGCAGATCTTCTGCGCATGGGCTTCGCTGAGCGATCCGCCAAACACCGTGAAGTCTTGGCTGAATACGAATACCAGTCGCCCATTAATGAATCCGCAACCGGTGACGACACCGTCGCCCGGGATTTTTTGGTCCTGCATGCCGAAGTCGCTGCAGCGATGCTCGACGAACATGTCCCATTCTTCGAAACTGCCCTCGTCCAGCAGCAACTCCACGCGTTCGCGCGCGCTCAGTTTTCCCTTGGCGTGCTGTGCTTCGATACGCTTGAGCCCGCCACCCTCGCGGGCTTGGGCCCGTTTGCTCTCGAGCTGTTGAATGATGTCATGCATGAGTGGATTCCCTTTTTTCGAATAGGTCTAGCAACTTCCGCGCAGCCGACGACGGCGCGATACGCGACTCCGAGACATCGGCAAGCACGGCAGGCAGCGCTGCTCTGACGGCCGCGCAATCACGAAAATCGGCTGCCAGTCGGGCGTGGACTTGGTCCCACATCCAAGTCAAAGCCTGCTGACGACGCTTGTCGGCAAACTCGCCGGACAGATCACGCAGACGCTTGAACTCCTGCACCGCAGCCCAGAGCTGATCCAATCCCTCGGCGCGCAGCGCACTACCCTGCATGACGCGTGTCTGCCACCGATGCTCGCCGGTCGTGCCGGGAGCCCCTGTAAAGCGCAGCACGCGCAACGCGCTCGTGATCTGTGCCTCGGCGCGAGTGGCGGCGTCCGGATCGAGATCGGCCTTATTGATGACGATGAGATCGGCCATTTCCATGATGCCTTTCTTCATCGCTTGCAGATCATCACCCGCATTCGGCAACTGTAAGAGCACGAACATGTCGGTCATTCCCGCCACGGTCGTCTCGGATTGGCCCACACCGACGGTTTCAACGATCACGACGTCGTAACCTGCTGCCTCACACACGAGCAGCGCTTCACGAGTTTTCTCGGCGACGCCGCCCAAGTTTCCGGAAGACGGACTCGGTCGGATATACGCACGCTCATGTACCGACAGCCGCTCCATGCGGGTTTTGTCGCCGAGGATGGACCCGCCGGACAGACCCGAAGACGGGTCGACTGCAAGCACAGCCACCTGATGCCCGCGCTCGATGAGATACATACCCAAAGATTCAATGAAGGTCGACTTGCCGACACCGGGCACGCCCGAAATACCCAAGCGCAGTGCACGCCCGCTTGCGGGTAGCAGCGCACCGAGCACGGCATCCGCGCGAAGCCGATGTTCCGGCAGCGTCGACTCGAGCAACGTGATCGTTTTCGCCAGTGCCCGCCGATCGCCAGCACGTACGGCAGCGATCAAGGCAGCATCACCCGTTTCAACCGATGGCACAGGCATCCTTGATGTGTTTCAACACGTCACGGGCACTTTCGGGAATCGGCGTACCCGGACCATAGATTCCCTTCACGCCAGTGCCGTACAAAAACTCGTAATCCTGCTGCGGCACGACACCACCGACGAAAACGATGATGTCGTTGGCACCCTGAGCGCGCAACGCACGGACGATCTCGGGGACCAACGTCTTGTGACCAGCAGCGAGGGTGCTGACGCCCACCGCATGAACGTCATTCTCAATGGCCTGACGGGCACATTCCTCCGGCGTTTGGAACAACGGACCCACATCGACGTCGAAACCGAGGTCGGCGAAGGCGCTGGCAACGACTTTTGCACCTCGATCGTGCCCGTCCTGACCGAGCTTCGCGATCATCACGCGCGGCCGGCGGCCGGCGGCGGCGGCGAAATCATCGATCTCGGTCTTCAATGCGTTCCAAGCGTCTGCGCTTTCGTAAGCTCCTGCGTACACGCCACTGACCTCCTGGGAGTTGGCACGATGACGGCCCCAGACTTGCTCAAGAGCGTCACTGACTTCACCCACCGTCGCGCGCTCGCGCATCGCGTCGATACTGAGCTCAAGCAGATTGCCTTCACGCTGCCGCGCCGCGTTCGTCAACGCTTCGAGAGTCTGCCGCACCCGGACCTCGTCACGACTGGCGCGAACCGACTTGAGCCGTGCAAGCTGATTTTCGCGCACCGCAACGTTATCGATCTCGAGGATCTCGACGGGGTCTTCCTTATCGAGCTTGAATTTATTGACGCCGACGATGACATCGCGACCTGAGTCAATCCTCGCCTGCTTCTCGGCAGCGCTGGCCTCGATACGCAACTTCGCCCAGCCGCTCTCGACGGCGCGCGTCATACCACCCATCGCATCGACTTCCTCGATGATGGCCCAAGCCTTGTCCGCCATCTCCTGCGTCAGCCGCTCCATCATGTAACTGCCAGCCCACGGATCGACCACCTTGGTGATCTGCGACTCCTCTTGCAGGATGAGCTGTGTGTTTCGAGCGATACGCGCACTGAACTCCGTCGGTAGTGCGATGGCCTCGTCGAAAGAGTTGGTATGCAAGCTTTGCGTACCGCCAAAAACAGCTGCCATCGCTTCGATGGTGGTGCGAACGATGTTGTTGTACGGGTCCTGTTCCGTGAGGCTCCAACCCGAGGTCTGGCAGTGCGTCCGCAGCATCAGGCTCTTCGGGTTCTTGGCAGCGAAGCCCGACATGATCTTCCACCAGAGCAAGCGCGCTGCGCGCATCTTGGCGATCTCGAGATAGAAGTTCATGCCGATGCCCCAGAAGAAGCTGAGACGTCCAGCGAACTCGTCCACATCGAGGCCCTTGGCGATAGCGGTTTTGACGTATTCCTTGCCATCGGCGAGCGTGAAAGCCAATTCCAGCGCCTGATTGGCACCCGCTTCCTGCATGTGATAGCCGGAAATCGAAATGGAGTTGAACTTCGGCATCCGCCGTGCGGTGTATTCGATGATGTCGCCGACGACACGCATCGAGGGTTCCGGTGGATAGATATAGGTGTTGCGCACCATGAATTCTTTGAGGATGTCGTTCTGGATCGTGCCCGAGAGCTGGTCCTGGGCGACACCCTGCTCTTCGGCGGCTACGACATAGGCGGCGAGCACTGGCAGCACCGCTCCGTTCATGGTCATAGAGACCGACACGCGATCGAGTGGAATACCGTCGAAGAGGATCTTCATGTCCTCGACGGAATCGATGGCGACACCCGCCTTGCCCACATCACCCGTCACACGCGGATGGTCGCTGTCGTAACCACGATGGGTCGCAAGGTCGAACGCAACGGAAACACCCTGCCCACCGGCAGCCAGTGCCTTGCGATAGAACGCGTTGGAGGCTTCTGCGGTGGAGAAGCCGGCGTACTGGCGAATGGTCCAGGGACGCACCGCATACATCGTGGCCTGTGGGCCGCGGATGAAGGGCGCAAAACCGGGCAGGGTATCGGTGTAGGGTAGCCCCACAACATCGGCCGCCGTATACAGCGGCTTGACCGAAAGACCCTCGGGGGTGGCCCAAACCAGCGCTTCCGGGTTACCCCCCGGCGCGGATTTGGCAGCCGCCTTGGTCCAGACCCCGATGGACTCGGAGTTCAGAATATCGTCCTTGCTCATGACATCCCTGCAACCGGGCGAAAAACCTCGGCAGTCTAGCAAGGGGGGCGATCAGCGGCGAGTTGGCGACGACCATTGCGCCCGCAGGACAGGATATCGGAAATTTTCGTGTTTTAAATCAACGATTTAGGTCGTCATCGGCTAGCCGCGGAGCGGTGGCTGATGCGGACGAGTTTGTTGATGTCGTAACCCATGGCACCCACCTTGCCGACCAGCTCGCGATATCGAGCCTCATCGATGGACGGGGTGCGAGCCATGACCCAGACGTAGTCGCGGGCGCTGCGGGCTATGATCGTCTCGGTGTAGTTCGCATCCACGTGGGAAATGACGTACTCCGCCTTGACTGGCCAGATGAACTGCATGCCCCAGATGGCGTTATTGGTGCCCGGAATGACGAAACCCTTCGGATTCATCTCCTTGGCCGGTCCATCGAGCGCGCCCTTGTTGAAGGTGAAGGTCGTGAGGATCGTGCCATCCGATGCAAGTTCATAGGACTCGACCGCGTTGTAGATGTCTTTCTCGATGAAGGTCGGAATAACCGCGATCACATACCAGGGACCCATGAAGCGCTGGAGGTCGACCGCCGGTACCACCGGCACGGTCACTTTCTGCGGGTTCACGCCGCAGCCACTAAGCAACACGGCGACGGCCAAGACCCACCACCCCGTCTGACGAGACCAAGTTCCTGAGGCGTTACGCATGACTGACTGCTCCAAGGAAATGCACTGAGGTTACTCGGCGACGTACCAGCGCCCTTCGACCCGCTCCAGCACATACCGGTCGAAAGGCAAACCCTGACCCGTGACATCGTACACCGCCCGATTGCCGCCGTTGTCGATGGTTGCGGACGTACGTTTGACGATCCGCAATGCCGCGATCAACAACTCACGACTCGCCATGCTACGCCGGCAACTGCTGATCAAGGAATCCATCGTACGACCAGCGAGACCCCGCTGAAGTTCCGGCGTCAGGAATTCTTTGTAATATCGGTCACATCGCCCATCGACCAACACCTTCTCCGCTGCCTCGAGCATCGAGACGATCTCCGGCGGATTGCGCTCCAACGCTTGAGTCGAGCTGCGCAAAACCAGCGGCGTATCGATCGTCGATGGGGTTTGCGCGACGACCGCGCGCGACTGACGCCCACTCACCAAGTCATCCACGAGCGCTTCAAACTCCGGTGGCAATGCGGCGCGCCACTCTCGCCCGTAAGCCAGCAGCGTCACCACTTCGAGCGTTTCGATACGCCCACCCTCTTTGGAGGGGCGCTGCTTGACCAGCACGTGTACGCGCTCGCCTTCTCGGGTTGCGCTCAAACCCTCGAGGCTGTCGTGGGTACGCACATGGGGCGACCAACGGCGGGCGACCGCACGAAAGAGATTTGCGCTGGTCAGTCGCTCGACATCCGATAGTGGCATCGCGCTCCCGAACAAGCGCTCTCGGATCGCATTACCACCGCGAGCCGACTCTTCTCGTAATTTCTGCAGAACGCCAAAACGCAAACGATCGAGCTCGGCTGGATGAATGGCATAAGCGACCGCTTGTAGATCGGTGCTCGATACGGCCAAGAGGTAATCGCTAGCAGCCTGTCGCTGCGCACCTGTGACCGACTCGGCACGAGCCTGTAGGCCGAGAGCGGCAAACAACACGACAACGCATAGTCGAAGGCCGAGGCGGCTTCGCATACTAATCAACCCTCGTTGCGCTCTCGTGACGACACGGCTGCATAACCTAACTTCCAGCCGAGCATGCGGGTCGCTCCGTAAATCACGGCGTAAGCGAGCATCGAAACGAGCAAACCCCAGAGACCCGAGGCGATCCACGGCGGAGTAAACGCTTGTGCAGCGATGACACCTGCTGCAAAAGCCGCGACAGCGGGAGGGTTCCAGCTCGGCAAGTCTGGTAAGCGTGTCGTGTCGTAGTGCCCGCGTTGGAAGAGGTAGTAGTCGACGATGACGGGCCCGATGAGTGGCGGCACGAGATTGGCAATTTGGTTGATCCAGTCCATGAAGTGTTGATAGATGCCCAAGCCCAAGATGGTGCCGATCAAGCCACACACGACGATCGTCACGCGCTTTGGTACTTTGAAGACGCTCGCCGTCTGGATAGAAGGTAGATAAAGATTCGTGTCACCGGTGGTCCACAACGCCAAACTCATGGCGATCAAACCGACGAATGCAATGATGGGTCCTGCTGTTTTGAGGTAAGCGCTGAAATCAAAACTACCCGACACGATACCGCCCATCGCACCGATGACTTGCAGAAATATCTGCGTCACGATCAAGACGATGAACGGGATGGCGATCGCGACCCACGCCTTGCGTGCGAAACGCGTGTATTCGGCCATCACGACGCCACCGACGATCCACGAGCCGATCACGAGATTGATCGCCTGATTGTCGGTCAACGGAGTCGCTGCCGAGGCGCTCGCAGACAAGGCAAGGAATGCCTCCCAACCGCCAGCGCGATCGACATTGAACCAGCCGGCGTACAATCCAACCAATGCCAACACCACCGTCGAAGGCACCGCGACACGCTCGAGTCCTTTAACGCCGAGATAGGTTGTCGCCGTATAAAGCAGTCCGGCAAAGATCGCGATCGGGTAAAAGAGCGGGCTGTCGAAACTGCCTGCCCAAGTCAAACCCATCGCACCGACCACGATGCCCTGCCAGCCGATCGTCAGTGCTGCCAAGAATAAAACCGGCAGATAAGCGCCTACGTTACCGTAAGTGAGCCGATACAGCAGGCCGCTGTTACAGGCTGTCTTGTAGCCCATGTAGCCGACCAAGGCGCCCACGATGAAATTGATCGTGTTGCCCCACAAGGCGTTGCGAATCAAATCGGGAAAATACAGCCCTGCGCCAAGCGAGCTACCAACCAACAATCCGGTGACCAAAAATCCCCAACCAAAAGCCAGCGTCAGCAATGGCAAGGCATCGCGTCGCTGCTCGTTGCTCAAAGGGGCGTGCGGACTATCGGCGCTTGCGGCCTCTTCCCGTTCGTCGAGTCGGAACCATTCTGACCAGCGGCTCATATTTTGTTTTTCTCCTCTGATGACTCATCGTGTTTACGGCCGAGTAGCCAACCGTTCGCGACCCACAGCACGCCCAAGACGGCTCCAATCAAAGCGGCACCACTCGGTGAGGTGCCCACCGCATCCAGCGCCGTCTTGGCTTGGGCGCCCACATAATCAGCAGCGCGGTACACGGGTACATCGATAAAACTCTTGGCCTTATATTTGGACTCGGTATCGAGAGAACCCCAAAGCATTTCACGGCCCGGCCGAATGAAAGCGTACTCACCCCAGCGTCGCAGCACCAGCAACGCTGCGATCATTCCGAAGACGTTGAACATTGAGAGCAATAGGAACCCGACCACCATCAACACCGGCACGAAGGTGAGCAAGGTTCCAACGCCGAGCCTCGATGCGATGCGTCCCGTGAGAAACAATTGCGAAAAAATCGTCAGTGACTGCACGACAAAGTCGATGGTGGCGAACACTTCGGTTCGACGAGTCGTATCCTCGAAGGTCTCTGTGACAATGCGCAATTGCTCAAAATAAAGAAATGTATTGACCGCCGACAACAACACGACGAAAGAGGCGATACCCAGCAAGTAGGGAGAGCGGAGCACGATGAAGATACCGGCGAGCGGGTTTCCACCTAGCCCTGTATCGGAAGCGACAACGGATCCATCGGGTGTTCCGGCAGTACGCTCACTGCGCTCTCGGTTCCAGATACCGATCAAGATGCGCTGACAGATGATGGCGCCTAAAAATCCGACCGAACCTATATAGAGAACGCCCGAGTTTCCGATCGACTCGACCGACAGACGTGCGATCAAGGGGCCGACCAATGCACCGAACGTTCCACCGGCAGCAATGAATCCGAACAGTCGCTTGGTCTGCTCGGCCGAGAACATCTCGAGCAGAAAACTCCAGAAAACCGAGACCAGCATCAAGTTGAGCACACTGATCCAGACATAAAAGAAGGTGCCGACTCGGAGGTTGGATTCATCCATCTGGATGTTGAAACCAATGATCCCAAGAATGACGGCGACCGTTCCGTAGACCCACGGAAGCAAAGTGCTGCGACGAAAGCGCGCGATCAGCCAGCCGTATACCGGCACGATCAGAATCGCGAACAGCGCTGTGTAAAGCCACAGATCCGCGACGCGATCACGACCAAGCAGAGTCGCGACGGTCTCGCGAACAGGACGAACGGCGAAATAGCTGCCCAGTACGAAGAAAAAGAGACAGAACGCGGCGACCACAGCCGCTGTTTCGCGGGGCTCAACCTTCGCAAGGCGCAATAATCGGCGCTGCAGCGCTGTTTCATTTTGCATCGACGTTCAAACTCCCGAAAAGAGTCGCCCAATCCGGCTCGCCTGGCGTGTTGCTCGCGATGACTTCAAAGGTTTTTTTCATCGCC
Source organism: Gammaproteobacteria bacterium (assembly GCA_018970145.1). Lineage (GTDB taxonomy): Bacteria > Pseudomonadota > Gammaproteobacteria > Steroidobacterales > Steroidobacteraceae > UBA964. Next base: position 95,310 of record JAGWWY010000003.1, on the reverse strand, counting down.
TCGGGGCGATCGAGCGCCGCGACGGCGATGGCAGCAACATCCGCCCGTGCAATGCGGCCCTGTCGTGATAAATCGTCACCCTGCATCATAGTCGGCAAGAACTCTCCCCCACGCGCTTCGGTCAGGCCGCCTGGTCGTATGATCGTGTAGGGAACCCCGGAAGTTCGCAGGGCGTCTTCACCCTTGAGCTTCCAGATCAGAATATTGGAGTACATCCGATTGAGGGGGTGGTCTCGATGAGTCGCGCCCATCGAGGATACGAGTATGAAGTGCCGAATCTTCGATTCGACGGCGTGTTTCGCTAAACGCTGAATACCGCCGAAATCGACGAGCTCGGGCGTGTTGGATGGATCGGCACGCACGTTCGAGCCCAAGGCCGAGATGATGAAATCGGCGCCCTCGACCGCTTCCGAAATTCTCTCACCGGTACGCACATCGCCAACGATGAGGGTCACTTCGCTGCCGAGTGAGGCGCGAGCACGCGGCTCGTCGCGTACGAGTGCTCGAACTTGGTAACCCGCCTCCAGAGATTTCACGACCACTTCACGCCCGGTTCTTCCGGTCGCGCCGATGACAAGTACCGTTCGCGCCTGAGCGCCGCTCGGCTCCGCCGCAACGACGACGGTAGAGGCAAACCACGCGCAAAACAAAATTGCCAAAGCAAGCACGCGCCCTTGCAAGCCGAATTTCATCGATCGACTCTCCCCAATCGCATCGAGACCAAGTTGATGATATCCCCTCGCCGGGGGATGGAGATATGCGCGCCGCGTTGCTGCAGAGCCGTTTGCAACAGCCTTGCGGGCTCCGGTTCGCCGTGCACGAGACAAACTGGGGGATGACCCTCGAAACTGTCATACCAACGCAACAGGTCGTGTTGCCCGCCGTGCGCCGACAAACCACCAACGGTATGAATCGTTGCCTGTACCGGAATAGAAACACCGTGGATGCTGACCCGGGGAGCGTGGTCCACCAGGGTTCGCCCGAGCGTTCCGGGCGCCTGATACCCTGTGAAAATGACGTGGCATTCGGCGCGGGGTAAGTTGTGCGTCAAGTGGTGCAGCACGCGCCCGCCGTTACACATGCCGCTGCCGGCGATGATCAACGCGTGCGAGCGTCGTGAGTTGATGAGTCGGGACTCGGTTGCCGTTCGAGTCAGTTGCAGGTTGGACAAATTCGGCATCGCGCCGAAACTGTCTCGCAAGCGAGTGGCGTCCTCATCGTAGCGCTCAGGATGCCGCCAATAAATCTCGCTCGCCTTGATTGCCATGGGGCTATCGAGATAAATCTGCCAGCGCTGCAAATTCCACTGCTTGGCCTGTTGACCAAGCAAGTAGAGCAGTTCCTGGCTCCTGCCTACAGCGAAGGCTGGGATAACGATATTGCCACGATCGTGATTGGCACGATCAATGATTTCACCGAGTTCCGCCAGAGTAGCGGAGCGATCGCGGTGGTCACGATCGCCGTAAGTGCTCTCCATCACGACGAGATCAGCCGACTTGAAGGGGTGCGGATCACGCAAAATCGGTGAGTCGAATTGGCCAAGATCGCCACTGAAGACGATGCGCCTGACCGTATCGAGTTCACGCAACTCGAACTCGAGACTCGCTGATCCGAGTATGTGGCCCGCTTCGCGCAAGCGTACCGTCATGCCGGGAAACGGAGCGTATTCCGTGTCGTAACGCACAACGCGTACCAACTTCAGACATTCTTCAACATCATCGAGATCAAAGAGCGGCGTCGCCTCAGGCTCACCCGGCTCACGGTGCCGATTGATGCGCTCGACCTCCCGTAACGCCAAGTCGGCGCTGTCCTCTAGGAGGACCGGCAGCAGGTCTCGACAGGCTGCCGTGGTGTAGATCGGCCCTCGGTAGCCGCGCTGCACGAGCAACGGCAAGCGCCCGCTGTGATCAATATGCGCGTGAGTGAGGAAAACCGCCGCCAACGACCGAGGGTTGAATGGGAAATCCTCACGATTGCGGTTTGCCGTTGCGCGGCCGCCTTGGACCATACCGCAGTCGATGAGAACGCTCCGCCCGCCATGCCGCAGCACGTGACAGGAGCCGGTCACCTCACCGGCCGCACCGTAAAACTCGATTTCCATGGCCAAGCTCTCCTGAACTCTGCGTGCCGACACCCGATCAGCGACGTGTTTGGGTATATTGTGGTGGTTCTGCTTGAGCAGATGTGAACCGGAGAGCACTCGTGATTAGTCTGAACATCAACGGTGTCCAACGCGAAGTCGAAGCTGACGCGGACATGCCCCTGTTGTGGGCACTGCGCGACATCCTGCAACTCACCGGGACGAAGTATGGCTGCGGCATCGCACAATGTGGCGCCTGCACCGTACATCTCGATGGGCAGCCCATCCGTTCCTGCTCGATTCCGCTGTCGGCTGCCGTCGGCGGTCGCATCACCACCATCGAAGGTGTCGCCAACGGTGATGAGCTGCATCCGGTCCAGCAGGCCTGGATCGAACTCGACGTCGTTCAATGCGGTTACTGCCAGTCGGGCCAAATCATGTCGGCAGTCGCGCTGCTGGAGAAGAACACGAATCCGAACGACGCCGATATCGATATGGCCATGAACGGCAACATCTGCCGTTGCGGTACCTACCCGCGCATTCGCGCGGCCATCAAGCGCGCCGCGGAAATCAAGCGAGGCGGCAAATCGGCATGAGCGAAGCGGGTAACGGCACAACCGACAACGGGCGACGCCAGTTTTTGATCGGCATCGGCGTCGTTGCCGGCGGTACGGCCGCTGGTTTGGCTCTGCGCCCGTGGTTGGTCGGCGCTGCCGATGTCGGCCGACCACCCGCCGACTTTCAACCCCATGCCTTTGTTCGAATTCGCTCGGATGACACGGTGACGGTCATCATCGGCAAGAGCGAAATGGGACAAGGCGTCTACGGTAGTCTGCCGATGATCCTCGCCGAAGAACTCGATGTGGATCCAACAAAAGTGCAGGTCGAGATCGCGGGTGTAGACCCAGCCTTCAATCATCCGTTCCTGCCCGCACAATTTACCGGCGGCAGCATGAGCGTGATGACAACCTACGACGCGCTGCGGCGGGTTGGCGCTCAGGCACGCGCCGCCCTACTCGCCGCAGCAGCAGATCAATGGAATGCCGAGCTCATCACACTGACGACCGACAACGGCGTCGTTCGAGATTCGCGTGGTCGTAGCCTACGTTATGGCGCGCTGGTCGATGCTGCCAATCGGCTATCGCTGCCCGACCCGACCGCTATCACGCTCAAAGATCCCTCGACCTTCAAATATATCGGTCAGCCGCAGCGCCGACTCGACAGCCCGATCAAGGTCACCGGCAGCGCCACCTTTGGCATCGACGTCATGCGACCCGGTATGCTGACCGCGGTCATCGCCAGACCGCCAGCGTTCGGCGCCCGCTTGCGCGGATTCGACGCGACGGCGGCCAAGGCCGTCGTCGGTGTCGTCGAGGTTAAGGCCGTACCGAGTGGCGTCGCCGTCATCGCCCAACACACTTACGCAGCACTACGTGGCCGCGATGCACTCGTGATCGACTGGGATACGAGCGGCAGTAAACAACTCTCAAGCGAAGGACTCCGTCAGGAGTGGCGAGCGCTCGCCAAACGCCCGGGATTGGTCGGCAAGAATGTCGGCGATGTCGCGACGGCCTTCCGCTCGGCGACACGCTCGATCGAGGTTGAATACGAATTGCCCTACCTCGCGCATGCCTGCATGGAGCCCTTGAACGCCGTGGCCGAAGTCACCGCCGAGGGCTGTGAGCTTTGGTTAGGCACGCAGTCGCAATCACAAGATGCGCGTTTCGTGGCGGAAGCCTTGGGGATAGCGCTTTCAGAGGTGCGTATCAACACCCTGTTCTTGGGTGGTGGTTTCGGTCGTCGGGCAAGTGCCGTGTCGGACTTTGCTGTCGACGCAGCCCTCGTGGCACAAGGCGTTGGCAAACCGGTCAAGGTGATGTGGACCCGTGAAGACGATATGCGTGGTGGCTACTACCGACCTTTGAGCTTCAACCGCGTCAAGGCAGCCGTCGGGGCCGACGGCATGCCCGTCGCCATTCATCATGTCACTGTCAGCAAACCGGTGCTCGCCAACACGGCTATGGGCAAGATGGCCGTCACCAAAGAGGGTCTTGATCCTTCGACCATCGAAGGGTCCGCTGACATGCCCTATGCGATCCCGAATCTGCGCGTTGAGGTGCACAACACGCGCGAAGCCGTCCCGATTCTCTGGTGGCGATCCGTAGGACATTCCATCACGGGTTTCGTGACCAACAGTGTGGTCGACGAGCTCGCGACGCTTGCAGGCCGGGATCCTTACGAGTACCGACGCGAGCTACTCAAAGAAAAGCCGCGTCATTTGGCAGTGCTGGAGCGCGCCGCAAGCGCAGCAAACTGGGGCATGACGCTCTCGGCGGGACACTTTCACGGTATCGCGCTGCAAGAGAGCTTCGGAAGCATTGTCGCTCAAGTAGCAGAGGTGTCTGTTTTCAACGGCAAGGCGCGAGTACATCGCGTCACTTGCGCGGTCGACTGTGGGCTTGCAGTCAGTCCGAGCCAAGTCGTCGCTCAAATGGAGAGCGGCATTCTCTACGGGCTATCTGCGGCACTTGACGGTGAGATCAATATCGAGGATGGCCGCGTCGTCGAGGGCAACTTCGATGGTTATCGGGTGCTGCGTCTGGTCGACTCGCCGGCGATTGATGTGCACATCGTGACGAGCGGCGGACCTATCGGCGGCATCGGTGAGCCCGGAACACCACCGATCGCACCGGCTGTCTGCAACGCGATCTTTGCTGCCACTGGCCAAAGAATTCGTCGTCTACCGATCAGCAAATCGCTCAGCGCTTAAGGCGCTCCGGCGGCCAGATAATCGACAGCGACGTTCGCAATGGCGCGAGCGGCTAGCGGTATAGCCGACTCATCCACGAGGAAAAGTGGTGAATGGTTAGAAGCGGCTGTCAGCACTTTGTCTGCCGGCGTCACACCGACAAAGAAAAAGAAACTCGGCACTTTCTGCGCAAAAAAAGCGAAATCTTCAGCGCCTGTCACTAACGGTACGGTACGAACGTTCGTCTCGCCTGCGATGCGCTGCAAGGTCGGTACGACTTTGCGAGTCAAGTCCGGGTCGTTGTTCACCACCGGGTTACTGCCGGGGTTGATCTCGAGCGTTGCTGTCGTACCGCTGGCTTCGGCGATGTTCTCGACCATACGCTGCATGCTCTTTAGGATGTCGGCGCGTTGCAATGCATCGAAGGTGCGAATCGTGCCGATCATCTCGACCTCGTCGGGAATGATGTTGTGGCGGATGCCGCCTTTGATGGCACCGACCGTGACGATAGCGGGGTTCGCCGTGATGTCGGTTTGTCGCGAGACGATGGTCTGCAGCGCACCGACCAGCTGCGATGACACGACGATCGGGTCGACACCGCCCCACGGTCTTGCGCCATGAGTTTGGCGACCCTTGACGACGATACGATACGAATCAGACGCCGCCATCAAGGGACCACCGCGATAACCGATCATGCCAGTGCGCATGTTGGCGAAGACATGCAAACCAAACACGGCCTCCGGCTTGTAACGCTCCAGCACGCCTTCTTTGACCATGAGACTCGCACCGCCTTCCTCGCCCACCGGCGCGCCCTCTTCTGCGGGCTGAAAAAGAAAGACGATTTTGCCCGGCAGATCTTCCTTGACGGATGCCAGTGCCTGCGCAACGCCCATCAGAACGGACGTATGCACATCATGACCACAGGCATGCATCACACCGACGGTCTCGTTCCGATACGTCGTCGTGACTTTGGATCGAAACGACAGCGCGTTCTGCTCCATGACGGGTAACGCATCCATGTCGGCTCGCAAGGCGATGACAGGACCCGGCTTGCCACCTTCGAGTACGGCAACGACGCCTGTGATCGCAACACCCGTTTCAACCTGGAGGCCGAGCGAGCGCAAATGCTCAGCGACGATTTTTGATGTACGGACCTCGCGATTCGACAGTTCGGGGTTTTGATGCAGATCGCGGCGCCACTCGATGATCTTTGGCTGCAAGCTCTGCAGTGACGCATCGACCTTGGCATTGATCGACTCTGCCGCAGCGAGTGTCGAGATCGGCAGTAACGACGCGACGACAAAACCCAGCGCCTGGAGCGAACGAGTTGCGAGGTGCTTCATGGCAGGGCGCCTCCCGAGCGCTCAGATTCGGACGAGTTCGAAGATCGACAGCTTACCTTTTCTCTCGCCTAGCGCCAGAAAGCGCCCATCCGGGGACCAGCGCAGGCACGAGGGTTCAGAGTCGCTCAGATGGGCATCGATCGCCGCAGGAAACTTGCCCGGTAACCACAGCGATAACCGCCAATCGAGCCCGGCCGTTGCCAAAAAATTACCGCGCGGCTGATAGGCGAGGCATTCGATTCGATCGGTATGACCGGATAATTGCAATGGCGATGAGCCCTCGGGACCTTTTCCGCCGAAGTCCCACACGACCACACGATCGGCTGCAGCGGTGGCGAGATAACGTGAATCACCACTCCAGCCGAGTTGATCGACCTTACCGGGATAGCCGCGCATTTGCGAATCACGACCGGTGGCCAGATACCAAAAGTGCACGGAACCGTCTTGTGTTCCGGCAGCGAGAAACTTGCCGTTGCCGCTGAAAGTCGCCGTGATGCAGGGTGCGGCCCAACGGTAGTACCGGACCGGATAACGCGGTGGCTCGAGTCGATGCACCGCGATGCCGCCGTTGATCGCTGCGGCGAGGTCTCGTCCGCTCTTGTCGAATGAAAGCGCCGCGATTGTCCCTTCAAGAGGCGATAGCTCTTGCTGTAACTCCAAGCGCTCGTTCCAAAGTGAAATCTGCTTGCCCGCTGCGCTCGCAAGCTGCGATCCATCCGGCGAGAACATCACTTGAGTCGTCCACGCCTTCGATGGTTTCTGTCGCGCCCGCACTGTTCCGGAGTCGGCGTCGTAGAGCCGGATCTCACCGTCCTGCCCGCTACTGACGAACAATCCTTGCGTGGGATGCCACGCAACGGCCAGTGCGCCAAGACCGTGGCTGCCGACCTCTCGGACGACGAGCCCGTCTGTGCCGTTCTCGATGCTGCACACCTTGCCCTCACCGCCCGCCACGGCAAGACGACGGCCGTCGATCGACCATGCGATGTCGATGATGTAATCGTCGACATCCACTTTGCCGCGGAGCTCGAGCAATGCCGGTGGTGATTTCACGGCATCACGCGAAGCAGGAATGAAAGCCTGCCTCCAGCTCCTGACGATCCAACTTGCGACCGATGAAAACCAGCGTGTTCACGCGATCGACTCCCGCAGGCCACGGGCGCTCCAGCTGGCCGTCGAACATCATATGCACTCCGTGGAACACATATCGACGCGGCTCACCTTCGATGGATACAACTCCCTTCATTCGAAAGATATCGGCACCGCGACTTTTGAGCAGATAAGAGAGCCAATCATTGAGCTTGCGAGGATCGACCGCGCGCGGATCGGTCAAACCAACAGACGAGATCTCCTCGTCGTGATGATGCGAAGCAAAGCGTCTCTCGGCGATCGGTTTCGCGCCCTCGATGTGCAGGCCGAACTCGATCGGTACATGCTCGACGACCAGAGCGTATCGACCGGCGCTCGCAATCTCGAGGTGGAAGTGACTGCCGTCATGCCCCATGTCGATGCGATAAGTCGTGTTGCCTGGCTGTAAAGTGCTGCCGCACGCGATCTGTTGCCCATCTTCGGCGAACGCACGCACGGCCGGCTCGATGCAGTCCGCGAGTGAGGTGGCAGGCTCCCCCGTCCCAGCGTTCAACAAGGCGACGGCCAAACCGCCCTCGTGTGTATGCTCGTGGCCATGATGTTCGTGGTGGCTGTGATGTTCGTGGTGGCCATGATGTTCGTGGTGGCCATGATGCTCGTGCGTGTCACCGCCCGTTCGCAGCTCATGGCGCCCGGCCGCCAAATCGTAGAGCCCAGCCCACTCGAACGGATATTGCGGCTCCAAGAATGCTGTATCCACCGCCAACGCCCGATCGAGGTCGAACGCTCCGACATCGAGCACGCGCTCGATTGGCACATCGGCGTTGCGAGTCCGGAAAATTTTCGCGGTCCCATTGATCGCGCGGATACGGCGCTCGACGCGCTCGAGTTCTGCCTCACTCACGAGATCGACCTTGTTGAGCAGAATCACATCCGCGAAAGCGACTTGCTCGCCGGGCTCTTTCATCTCATCGAGATGCTTCTCGATGTGATGGGCATCAATGACAGTGACGATGGCGTCAAGCAGAAACTGCTGCTTGAACTCGTCGTCCAGAAAAAAAGTTTGTGCAACGGGGCCTGGATCCGCCATACCCGTCGTCTCGACGATGATGTAGTCGAACTTGTCGCGACGCTTGAGCAGCTGTCCCAGTATGCGCAGCAGGTCACCGCGGACGGTACAGCAGATGCACCCGTTGTTGGTTTCGAAGATTTCTTCTTCAGCACCGATGACGAGCTGATGATCGATGCCGACCTCACCGAATTCGTTTTCGATGACCGCGATCCGCTTGCCATGATTCTCGGAGAGAATACGATTGAGCAACGTGGTCTTTCCAGACCCCAGAAATCCCGTCAAGACGGTGACGGGCACCCGATCCGTGGTAGCCATATAGTGACGCATGATAACGTACGGCATGACCAAAACCGGCGAGTCGCACGTCGCTCCTCACGATCACCAGAGCTGCATCCAGCACGCTCTCGACACCGCCGCCAACCTCTGTGTGAAACGCGGACTCAACCTGACTCCGATCCGCCGGCGGGTGCTCGAGATCGTGTGGCGATCACATGAACCGATTGGTGCCTACCAGATCTTGGCGGAACTCGCCAAAGAGCGAGACAAAGCGGCTCCGCCGACCGTCTACCGCGCGCTCGACTTTTTGATCGAAGCCGGTCTCGTGCACCGTATCGATTCGCTCAATGCTTTTGTGGGCTGTGGCGAACCCAGCCAGCCGCATATCGCCCAGTTCATCGTGTGTCGTCGCTGCCATCGGGTCGCCGAGATCGACGATCCAACGATCAACGCCCTGCTGACCGAGCGCTCCCGGGAAATCGGTTTTCGCATCGAGCCGAGCTCGCTCGAACTCAAAGGGCTATGTAGCGATTGCGAGGCTGCGGGGTCGTAACGGAACAGCCCTAGCGGGCGATCAAAAAGATGCCGCCAAGCAGCAACACCACGCCGACCAGCCGCGTGGTATCGACAGGTTCGCGCGCGAAACCAAGCAGTCCGTAGTGATCGACGATGATCGAGGCGATCATCTGACCGCCCACCGTCAAGGCCAGCAGCAACAACGCACCGAGTCGCGGCCCCGTGAAGGTAGCTGTTGCCACATACGCGGCACCGAGCGTCCCGCCGAGCCATGCCCACCAGGGCACAGCGGAGAACTGCTCGCGTGACGGCCAATCGACGCGAAAAGCCGTCAGCAACAAGACAAGCAAGAGGGTGCCTACGAGGAAGTTGCCGAGGGCGGCGAGTGGCGCGCTACCGAGGGCTCGACTGACCGCCATGTTGAAAGCGACCTGCACAACGAGTCCTGCACCCACCATCAGAGCGAGAACCATGGAAACGGTTTTCATTGACACCCCTGACGCAACCAGCGCCTTGAGACCCAATCACGAAGCGCGCGGTAACGGGCGATGCGCAAAATCAGCAACCAGAAAACACGTTTCCGCCACGGCACCGGCCGTGGCGGAATCGCTTGAGAGACCACTGCAGAGACATCCTCGTGCATGACGAGGAGCATATCCTGCTTAGAAGGTGTATCGCATCGTCAAACCCCAGGTCGTCAAGCGCGGGTGCGACACGGTGTAACGAAACGGAAAGAACGTGCCGCCCGAAATCGTTCCGTTTGGCAGGGTGTTGCTGAAGAAAACGTCGCGGAAGGCGCCCGTCGGGGCATCCTCACCCGTCAAATTACGTCCCCACAATTCGAGCGACCAAGTATCAGCACGCAGACCCATGCTGGCATTGACCGAAGTGGCACTCGGGACGATCGTTTGGTTTGACGCATCAGCAAACTGCTTGCCACGGTGCGCGAGATCGGCTCTGAAAAACCAGTCACGATCAGCTGTGACCGCTTGCGAGAACTGAAAACCCGCGCTCGCTTGTACCTTCGACGTGCGCAGGATTTGATTGCCAGAAATGTCGCCAGTCGGCGCATAGGTCGGAAAATCGATAAAACTGTCGACCCGCGCCTTGTCGTACTTCGGATCCGCATAGGAGACACCGAGGTTCAGATCGAGCCCGCGAAGCGGACGGGCAACCACCGAGAACTCCAAGCCGTCGATCGACGCGTCACCCGCATTCACGTTGATGCCGGTCGGCGTGACGATATCCTGACCGCCGATATTCGAGACTACTTGCGGAATGACGATATCCGACCACTCGAGATGATAGATATCGAGTTCGATACCGAGACGACGATCAAAGTATTCGGACTTCACGCCGAACTCGTAACTCATCAGAGTTTCGGCGTCAAAAGCACCGGGCAGCGTCACATCCACTGTTGGCGCACTCAGCAGACGCACCGTGGTCGGATCGAAATCGCCGGATTTCTCCGAGTGGGCAACCGCGAGATAGGTGGTGACGTTGTCGACCGGCTTGAATCGCAAGGTACCGCGCCAACTCAGCAACTCCCAGGTCTCGTCGCCCTGAGCGTTGGTGCGAATATCCTTGAACGAACGATTCTCCTCGGTGTAACGCGCATCGACTGACCCCGTGAACTTGTCGGTGAAGTCATACTCGATTGCCGCGAACACGGCGGGTGCGTCCGCATTCTCGAAAAACACATCATCACCACGACCGCCCCCACGCGGGTCGGTGAAATACGGCAGGAATGCCGCGTTGCCGGCGCCGGCTGCGAAATCGCGTACCGTCGTCGGGCCCAGCGCCGTGCAGGCGAGGCAGAAAGAATAGAAGTCGGCAGGCAATGCGGCCGTGGCGACGACGCCCTGTACGCCCTCGGTTGACTCGCGATCGTAGTAGTACGCTCCCACCGTATAACGTAGTGCGGCCTCTCGGTCGCTGGCGTAGCGAATCTCCTGACTCACCTCTTGAACCTCGACGCCGCCACCGAGCTGCAGCAGTCCGGTGCTGAACTGTTTGGTGGGGCCCGTGACAAGGCCAAGTCCTGGGATGGTCCGTGTCGGTGTCGGCTGGTACGTATAGATGAGCGGCAAAGACGAACTTCGGTTGCCGTCGACGACGTAACCCTGGGTGACACGCGAGTAACCCGAGATCGCATCGAGCGTAGCGCCACCGTCCAGATCCCAGTGCAACTTGAGGTTACCTCGCGAAACATGGCGCTTTTCACCGGTCGCACCACTCTCGACCTGTAACGAATCCTGATCCACCGAAGGTAGCTCGCCGCAGTAGTTCAGCAAGCGACTCGACCGTGGCGCAGCGACCCCCAAGTTGAGGTCGCGCACACGACGATCCTCGCAATTGGCGGCCACGGAGTTGGCAGCCGCGGAGGCGATACGATCGTCGGAGATATAAAGCCCGAGTTGAGCCTCGAAGGTATCGCTCGCTGCCCAGGTCAAAGAACCGTTGAGCGTGCGGTAACGATAGCCGCCAATGTCCTCGCGACGGGCGCTGCCGCGGTACTGGTTCTCGTAAGAACCATCCCACTCATCCTGCGTCACCGACAATCGCCCGGAGAGACCGGCTGCGGTCAACGGTCCACTCACGGTCAGCGCTGCGAGACGCTTGCCATCGTTGCCAACCGTGACGGTCGCCTTGCCAGAGGCTTTGTTACTTGGACGCGCCGTCACGTAGTTAATGGCGCCGCTGAACGCGTTGCGCCCGTACAGCGCCGCCTGCGGGCCTTTGACTACCTCGATGCGCTCGAGGTCGAGCTGGTTGAAGTTGATGCCTTCGCGCCCTGCGACATAAACACCATCGAGGAAAATCGCCGTGTTCAGCTCACCGAAAATGTCGATCGGTGCGACGCCGCGAATCACCGGCGCCGGTAGGAACTCACCGAGCACGTTCGAGAAGGTCAGACCCGGCGTGAAGGCGGCAACATCATCGAGGTTGGCGATGCCGCGTGCCTGGATCGACTCGGCGGTAAAGGCCGTGATCGCAAGCGGAACGTCGAGGAGCTGCTCGCTGGTTTTGCGAGCCGTGACCACGATTTCCTCAAGAACCGCAACGTCAGCCTCCGCAGCAGCCGTTTGCTGTGCGAGGACCGGCGCACCCGCAGCAACAGCGAGCAGGGCGACCATCGGAGCCGCGACAAGACCGCGGGGTGAACGTGTTTGTTTCATGATTTAGCTCCCTCAACATCCATGCACTTGTGTTTTAGGTTTCGCTGTGCGAAACGTTGCCCCGTCCCTGACACCGCCGTCCAACCGGGGGCGCTGATTGGAACACGGATATACGCTCCAAGGCCCTGTTAAATAAGACTAATTCTCAATTAAGAGCCCTTAATCGACCAACCAGCGGTCGTTTTGGCGCCCGAGGATATTCAAGCCATGCGCAAAAAAACCTCCTCCAACATCGACCGGCGCGCCCTGCTCACCGGAGTCGCAGCCGCCAGCGTCGCAGCGGCGACGGCTACCGCGACTAGCCCCGGCGCACCCGCCGCGAGCGGAGCGGGCGCCCGATCGATCGCGGTCGCACAGGGTGGCTCCTACGAAAAGCTAACGCTCAAGCAGGACTTCATCAACGTCGCCGCCATTCAATCGCAACTTTATTCCGTCGATCTGCGCGATAAAACCGCCACCAACTTACGCAACCTTCAGCGTGTGTTGCGTCTGATCGATCTTGCCCAGAACTCCCCCGAAGAATGGAACGGCGAACGCCGTTGGGGATCCAAAGTCGATCTCATCTGCATGCACGAGTTCCCCATCCAGGGATTCCAGCCATGGACTCGCAAGGAACTCAACCAGATCGCCTACGAGCTGCCAGGACCTGAGTCTGAAGCCATCGGTGAGCGCGCAAAGCGTTACGGCTGTTACATCTCTTTCGGCTGTTACGCCAAAGAAAAAGACTGGCCGGATCATGTGATCAACATGTCGGTATTGGTGGGCCCGGATGGGAAGATCGTCAGCAAGCAATGGAAAGCGCGCAACATCTTAGGGCTGTTCGGTGATGGTGCATTGATCGGCACCACTGTCTATGACGTGCTCGATCGATATGTCGACATGTATGGCTGGGATGCCGTGCTTCCGGTTGCGCGCACCGATATCGGTAACATCGCCATCACCGCTGTCGGCGCAGAACCGATGCTCTATACCTGTTTAGGTTTGAAAGGCGCCGAGATTCTGGTGTTGTCCGTGACGGGTGGCAGCAACGCCGAATCGGCGATCGCGACGGCTCGCGCGAATCGTCTGTACACCGTTGGAGTGGGTAATGCGGTCTCGCCCAACAATATCGGCTTTCCGGAATCGTCCGGGACTCGTGACGAGGGAACCGTTATCGTCGATCCGCGCGGGACGGTGCTCGCCAAAACAGACAATCACCACGAAGACATCATCACTGCACGAATCCCGATCGCGGATTTTCGCAAGACCCGACGTGTGCAAGAACTGCCGATGGCGCTGATGCTGCCGGTATTCCAGCAGTATCAGCCCACGTTCCAACCGAATGCCTTCATGGACAAGCTGCCAGCGACTTACCAAGAGGCTGGCGAACTCGTGCGCAAGCGCATGTCGATGAAGTCGGGCAGCTAAGCGATGTCGGATAACACGGCCATCAGCGCGGCTCTCGCCGATTTGCAAACCAAGGTAGGTCAGGAAATCCATGTCAGCGACTGGATGCTGATCACCCAAGATCGCATCAACCAGTTCGCCAAGGCGACGGACGATCATCAATGGATACACACTGACGCCGAACGTGCCGCCAAAGAATCTCCATACGGCAAAGCGATCGCGCACGGCTACCTCACCCTGTCTCTGCTGGTACCGTTGCGCGGACTCGTGGATGAGAGCAAGCCCTATGCGCCTGGTGTGCACAGCGTGATCAACTACGGCCTCAATAAATTACGATTCCCGAACGCCGTTCGCGTCGACTCGCGCATCCGAGGTCGCTTCACACTGGTAGCCGTCGAGCCGGTGGCAGCAGCGGTATTGCAAATCACCGAGCAATACCAAGTCGAGATCGAAGGTGAGACCAAACCCGCATGCATCGCCGAGACCGTGATGCGGCTCTTCTTCTGAAGGCGCTCCGAGTATGTCGGCCGTTTTCTTAGATTACTCGACCGTCGACGACGGTGATCTCGATCCGACTACGTTGCAAGCCAGTGCGCCGGGTCTGCGATTACTGCCCAACACACCGCAACCGGACGTCGTTGATGCCATACGGGACTGCGAGATTGTGTTACTCAACAAACTCAAGATCACCTCCGAAGTGATCGCGGCATCTCCGAAATTGCGACTAATCGCTCTTTCGGCGACTGGTACGAACAATATCGATCTCGTCGCCGCCGCTGAGCGAGATATCGCCGTGTGTAATATCCGTGACTATTGCACCGTGTCGGTCGTGCAGCATGCGCTCGGTACGCTGCTGATGCTCACACATCGCTTGCGCGAATATTCGCAAATGGCGGTTGATGGCACATGGTCTCGCAGTCAGCATTTCACGCTACTGTCCCATCCGATTCGAGAGCTGCACGGGTTGACACTCGGCATCGTAGGTCACGGCGTGCTCGGTCAAGCGTTTGCCAATGCCTGTCAAAATGCGCTCGGCATGAAAGTGCTGATCGCCAATCGTCCCGGTGAGACGGCGCAAGCCGGGCGAGTCGATCTTGATGAGATGCTCCGACAGGCGGATGTCGTCTCGCTGCACTGCCCCTTGACCGAACAAACCCGCCATCTGCTCGACACCCGACGTCTCTCGCTCATGAAGCGCGATGCGATCCTCATCAATACGGCCCGTGGCGCGCTCGTCGATCTCGAGGCGCTCGCGGCAGCACTGCGTGCTGGCCGCCTTGGCGGCGCCGCTATCGACGTGCTCCCGGCAGAACCGCCCGTGTCCGGGAGTCCGCTGTTCGCCAAGGATCTGCGTAATCTCATCGTGACACCCCACACGGCTTGGGCCGCGCGTGAGGCTAGGCAGCGCTGCCTCGATGAAATCGCCGCTAATATTCTCGATTGGCGCCGCGGCGGTCGACGCGGTCGGGTGATCTGATCATGACGAATCGGTGTCGGTAATACGTCCTCACGGGAGTTACCGTCTCGCTGAGCGTCGGGAATAGGCTAAAATCCGCCCCCCGACTCGCCGGGTATTCTTTGATCAGCAGGCCTCTCATCATGCCCACCGTAACCCGGTTCCGACTGACTTTGCTCGCCGTCACTCTCGCGCTGACTGCGTGCGCCGAGTCTCCTGCCCCTGGCGGCGCACGACCGGGTGGCAGCTTCGGTGGTCCAGGTAGTCCGGGCGGGGCGCCGCCCGCTGTCGTCACCGGTAAGATGGAGACACGTCCCTTCGGCGTCGTGATCGAGGCCGTCGGCACGGCGCTCGCCAAAGAATCTGTCGAGGTCACCTCAAAATCGACCAATACGATCACGGCCATTCGCTTCACCGAGGGCCAGCGTGTTGCAACCGGTGCCGTGCTCGTGGAATTCGACCGCGCTCAAACGGCAGCCGCACTCGCCGAGGCCGAAGCCAACTTGATCGAAAGCCGCAACCAATTCAATCGCGGTCGTGATCTGTCGGTGACACAGGCGCTGTCCAAAGCACAGCTCGATCAACTCGAAACGGCCGTCAAAACAGACGAGGCGCGTGCGAGCGCAGCGAGGGCGCGACTAGCCGACACGGTGATCCGTGCGCCGTTCGACGGCCGCACGGGCTTTCGTCGCGTTTCGCCGGGTGGTCTCGTCAACCCAGGTAGCGTCATCACCACGCTGGATGACACCTCGGTCATCAAGCTCGAGTTCTCGGTATCGCAGACCTATCTCAACGATCTCCAGCCGGGACTCACCGTCGAAGCCGTGGCTGAAGGGTTGGGCGAGCGTGTGTTCACCGGCAAGATCAGCGCGATCGACTCGCGTATCGATCCGGTGACTCGGTCGGTCACGGTGCGCGCCGAGCTGCCGAACTCCGACGGCGATATCAAACCTGGGCTTTTCATGAAGGTACGCGTACGCGGCACCGAGAAACCGACCTTGATGATCCCGGAAGAAGCTTTGGTACCGGAACAAGGTCGCACCTACGTCTTCGTGGTCGAAGACGGCGAAGCGAAACGCCGTGAGGTGAGCATCGGCGGTCGTGAACCGGGTAGCGTCGCCGTCACGAGTGGACTCGCCGGTAACGAAACGCTCATCGTCGAGGGGATGCAGCGTATCCGCGACGGCGCTCGCGTGGCGGCAACGGCGCGCTCATGAATATCTCGGAGTTTTGCGTTCGTCGTCCCGTTTTTGCGACGGTGTTGAGTGCGCTACTCGTTATCTTCGGACTCGTCGCGCTCGACCGATTGCCGTTGCGTGAGTATCCCGACATCAATCGCCCGGTTGTCTCGATCGAGACGACTTATCGCGGCGCGTCAGCCAACGTGGTCGAGAACAAGATCACCCAGGTAATCGAGGATCGTATCGCGGGCATCGAAGGCGTCCTGAAGATCGAGTCGGATAGTCGTGACGAGCGCTCGAGTATCCGTATCGAATTCGACGTCGAGCGCGACATCGACGCAGCGGCCAACGATATCCGCGACCGTATTTCGCGCGTTCTGCAACAACTTCCGCCAGAGGCAGATCCGCCGCAGATCGCCAAGTCGGATTCGACCGCCGAGGCGGTCATGTTCCTAAGTTTCAACTCGGAGAACATGACTGAGCTCGAGGTCACCGATTATGCCGAGCGATACATCGTGGATCGTTTATCCACAGTGCCGGGTGTCGCGCGTGCCTCGCTCAGTGGCGCGCGCCGGGCAGCGATGCGCGTCTGGATCGATCGACAGTCGCTCGCCGCTCGCTCGCTCACCGTCAGCGACATCGAATCGGCACTACGCCGCGAGAATATCGAATTGCCTGCAGGTCGTATCGAATCGATCCAGCGCGAATTCTCGCTGCGCACCGAGGTCGGGCTCGACGACGAAAATGATTTCCGTAATCTCGTGATCGGCAAAGGCCCTGAAGGTCATCTGGTCCGTCTCGGCGAGGTCGCCCAAGTCCGTCTCGAGGCCGAGAACGATCGTTCCCTGTTCCGCACCAACGGTCGTGCCGGTGTCGGCATCGGCATCGAGGCGCAGTCGAAGGCCAATGTGCTCGAACTCGTGCAAGGCGTGCGCGCTGAGGTCGATCGCATCCAAGCGGACCTGCCCGAAGGGGCCGCGATCGTCGTCAACGTGGATAACGGTGTCGCGATCGAAGCGGCGTTGCGCGAAGTCTTGATCGCCGTGATCTTCGCATTCGTGTCGGTGCTGATCGTGATTTACGGCTTCCTCGGCACACTGCGTACGACCATCATCCCGGCCGTGACCATCCCCGTGTCCGTCATCGCCGGTTTCATGGCGGTTTACGCGCTCGACTACTCCATTAACGTGCTGACCCTGCTCGGTATCGTGCTTGCCATCGGTCTCGTCGTCGACGACTCCATCGTCGTGCTGGAGAACATCCATCGCCGCGCAGAGCTCGACGAACCGCAGATGGTGGCTGCAATCCGCGGCAGCCGCGAAATCGGTTTCGCGGTGATCGCGACTACGCTCACCCTGGTTGCCGTGTTCGTGCCGATCTCGTTCCTGCCGGGTGACGTCGGCCGCTTGTTCCGCGAATTCGGTCTCACGCTTGCCGCTGCGGTCTTGTTCTCCGCGCTCGTGGCTTTGACCCTCACGCCCATGCTCGCATCGCGTCTTCCGCCCGAGCGCGACATGAAGCACGGCCGATTCGCAAAAGCCGTCGAACGTTTCTTCAAAAAACTCGCTGACATTTACGAGCGGCGCCTGCGACAACTCAACCGTCGCCCGCTGTTGATCGTCAGTTCCGTGCTGGGCTTGAGTCTGCTCGGGTTGCTGACGTTCCGCGCGATTCCCGAGGAGTTCGCACCGAGTGCCGATGTCGGGCGTATCTTCATCACATTGCAGGCACCCGAGGGCTCAAGTTTCGAATACACCGCTGAATACGGTCGCAAGCTGGAAACGATCGTCAACCAACAAATGCAGTTCGGCGATATCCAACGCGTTTCGCTGCGTGTACCAGGTGGTTGGGGCGGCGGCGGTGAAGTGACAACCGCGCGAGTCATCATGGTGCTCAAACCCTGGAACGAGCGCGAACGCTCTGCGCAAGACATCGCGGGCGCATTACGCAAGGAGCTCGCGAGTCTGGCCGGCGTGCGCGCGACCGCCATCCTGCCGGGTGCGCTGCGAGGTGGTTTCGGCTCACCTGTACAAGCCGTGATCGGTGGGCCGGACTACGAGAGTCTTGCCAAATGGTCGGATCAACTCGTCGCTCTCGCCGAGAAAAATCCGGGGCTTACGGGTGTCGAGAGCAACTACCGCCCCCGCAAACCACAGATCAAAGTAGCCATTGATCGCGATCGTGCGGCGGATCTCGGTGTCTCGCTGCAAACGGTCGGACGCACGCTCGAAACGATGCTTGGTTCACGCATCGTGACGACTTTTATCGATCGGGGTCGCGAATATAACGTCGTGCTGCAGGGCCGCCCCGATGAGCGCGCCACGACGACAGATCTCACGAATCTGCAGGTTCGCTCCGATCGCACCGGCGAACTCGTGCCGTTATCGAGTATCGTCCGATTGACCGAGACAGCAAGTGCCACCGAACTTAGCCGATTCAATCGTCTGCGTGCCGTCGAGATTCGTGCGGATCTCGCTGAGGAGTACACGATGGGCGAGGCTGTCGAGTGGTTTGAGGAAACCGTGCGCAAAGAACTGCCCGCGGGCGCCACTTTGATGTGGGACGGTGAATCTGCCGACTACGTTCGCAGCGGCGGCCAACTGTGGATCACGCTGTTATTCGCAGTGGTGATCGTATTCTTGGTGCTCGCCGCCCAGTTCGAGAGCTTTGTACACCCGGCGATCATCATGGTCACCGTTCCGCTCGCCATGCTCGGTGCCGTGTTCGGGCTGAAAGTTCACGGCATGAGCATCAATATCTTCAGTCAGATCGCTGTTGTGATGTTGATCGGCATTGCCGCTAAAAACGGCGTGCTAATTGTCGAATTTGCCAACCAATTACGCGATCGCGGCAAAGAATTCCACGAAGCGATCATCGAGGCTTCGGTAACACGCTTGCGGCCCGTCTTGATGACGAGCTTGTGCACGGCTTTTGGTGCTATCCCTTTTCTGTTGGCAACGGGTGCAGGTGCAGAGCAGCGACTGCCGATCGGCATTGTCGTGTTCTATGGAACGATTGTCTCGGTCTTCTTGACGCTCTTCGTGGTACCGGCTGTTTATTCGCTCGTTGCCAAGCGCACCAAACCGAGTGATCACACGACTCGTCTGGTTGATCGTCTACTCGGTGCCACCACCGAGGAACGTGCCGCGAAACTCTAAGCACGATCAGCCAGGCGCGGCGCACTCACTTCAGAAAGTCGGATTGGGCAGGGTGTGGAAGGCGTGTCGCAAACTATCGCCCCAGCCAGAGCGGATCATGCGGAAGTATTCGTCCTCGGCCGTGATGCTGCGGTGTAGCTGAACTTTCAGGGCATCGCGGCGCACGCAGATCAGATCAAGCGGCAGCCCGACAGACAAATTGGAACGGATCGTCGAGTCCATCGAGATCAACGCACACTTGGTGGCCTCGGCGATGCTCGAAGACCGCGTGATAACTCGGTCGAGGATCGGCTTGCCGTACTTCGACTCACCGATCTGGAAATACGGCGTGTCTTCGGTCGCTTCGATGAAGTTGCCGGCGGCGTAGACATGAAACAGTCTCGGTGCTTCGCCTCGAATCTGACCACCGAGTATGAAGGCCGCATTGAAGTCAATACCGTGTTCCTTCAACGAGGCGGCATCACGATGATGTACGGCGCGCAAGGTCTCACCAACCAACGCCGCTGCCTCGAACGCGCTTTTGACACTGAAGAGACTGCGAGCGTTCGCTTGGGCAATACACTCGTGCAATTCGTGCACGACCGCTTGCGAGACAGCAAGGTTGCCGGAGGTCATCAAAACGAGTACGCGATCGCCCGAACGCTCGAACGCGTGCATCTTACGAAAAGTGTTGACGTGATCAACACCGGCGTTGGTGCGCGAGTCCGAAAGAAAGACGAGGCCGGTATCGAGTAGCGTGGCGACGCAATAAGTCATGACTGATTCTACTGTGTTACTGCTGGGCCTGTCGTTGTTGCAGCAAACGTGGTCGCGGCGCAGCGCTACGGCGCGGTACCTCATCGGACGATACCGCGACCGTGGCCGCCATGGTTTCCGCGCCACCACCACGACGGACGCCTCGCACGGGACAAGCGTCGAGATAATCGCGCCCGACAGCGAGGCGACAATGATGAGAACCGCCCGGGACACCGTTCGTGACGTCGACGGCGAACCAGCGTTGCGACTCGTTCAACCATACGTCGACCCAAGCATGACTTGCGATGTGATCGTCGCGCTCGGTCAACAGATAGCCACTCACATATCGCGCTGGCACACCGAGGTTACGGCAGCAAGCGAGCATGATGTGCGCGTGATCCTGGCAAACACCACGACGTAATGCGAAAACACCGGCTGCGGAGTCCGATACGTCAGTCGAGCCGGGCACGTATTCAACGTGCTCACGAATCGTCTCAGCCAGAGCCAATACCTCGTCTCGTTCGAGCGGATGCTTCCCAAAGCACTGCGCGAAAGACCGCAGCGCGTCATCGGCCCGCGTCAATGTCGTTTCCGGCAGATACACCAACGGCGACAAACGACCTCGGTTCGAGGGAGTTGCATCAGCGACCGACTCCGTTTCGACGGTTCCGTTGACATGGATTCGAATCTCGACATGCGGCTCGTCGATCGTGAGCAAGTGCATCACATTGCCGTGCGCATCGACTTGCTCGGATTTCTGTCCAGGTGTTTGCAGCTGCCAGTTCAATACTCGTTGGCCGGCCTCGGTGCGTGGCGTTAACCGCAGACTCTGAACGCTGTGGTTGACGGGCCGATCGTAACGATAGATCGTTTCGTGTTCGATATGCAGCAACATCTCAGACCGTAGCCTCGGACAGAAGAAAGTCGTGAGCGATGCGTGCGCCAAGATCGCTGGTTCGAGACAAGAAGCTGGCAAGGTATCCGCGAACACCAACATCCAGCACTTCGTCGATACGCCCATATTGCAGAGCCGCCTGGATCTCGCCGGAACGGCGCGTGGTTTCGCCTGATCGCGCATTGGCGACTCTTACCAGCGTCTGGTGAACGCGATGTGTGCAATGCCGTAAAGAGCGCGGCATGGCCTCGTGAAAGATCAAAAGCTCGGCGACCCGTCGCGGTGTAATGAGATCGCGATACACTTTTCGGTAGACCTCGAATGCCGATACGGATCGCAACAAGGCGCTCCACTCGTAATAGTCGACTGCGGCATCGGGCGCGGCCGCATCGGGCATCAGGAGTTCAAAACGGGCGTCGAGGATGCGCGCCGTGTTGTCCGCACGCTCGAGATAAGTGCCGAGCAAGGTGAACTCGAGTGCCTCGTCATGCAACATCGTACCTTGGATGACACCTCGCGCCAGGTGCGATCTGAACTTGACCCATTCGAAAAAATCACCGGTATTTTGTCTACGAACCGCAACGCGCTTGTGGCGCTTCAGCTCAAGCCACGTCGCGTTCAGCGTTTCCCAGGTCTCGGAGGTCAGCGTGCCGCGAACGGCGTGCGCATTTTCCCGCGCCCGATCGAGACAACGTTCGATGCTGCCTGGGTTGGCGTGCTCGAACGTAATCCATTCAATGGCGGCATCTTGGGTGATGGTGTCACGAGCAGCGAGATAGGCATCGATCTGACCGACTGTCGCGAGCGTTGAAGCCCATCGCTTGCGAGTGATGTCTTCCTCTTGGCGCAGCAGCGTCATGCGGCAATTCACATCCAACATACGCGCAAGATTTTCGGCTCGCTCGGTGTATCTCGCCATCCAATACAAATGATCTGCTGTGCGGCTCAGCATAATGCGCGCTCGAGCACCCACGTATCTTTGGTGCCACCCCCCTGCGACGAGTTTACGACCAGCGACCCTTCGCGCAGCGCGACCCGCGTCAATCCGCCCGGAACCATCGTCACATCGCGCCCAGAGAGCACGAAGGGACGCAGATCGACGTGACGGGGCGCCAAGCCCGCTTCGACGAAGGTGGGACAGGCGGATAACGCCAGCGTGGGCTGTGCGATGTAGCGGGCGGGATCGGCGAGGATGCGCAAACGAAACGCTTCGATCTCTGCCTGTGTTGCCAAAGGTCCGATCAACATGCCGTAGCCCCCCGCGCCGTGCACCTCTTTGACGACGAGATCCGACAGATTGGCGAGCACGTGCTCGAGATCCTCTTCGCGACGCAGAATCCAAGTCGGCACGTTTTGCAGGATCGGCTCTTCGCCAAGATAGAAGCGAACCATCTCCGGTACATAAGGATAGGTCGATTTATCATCGGCGATCCCCGTGCCGATCGCATTGGAAATGACGACACGGCCGGCGCGATACGCCGTGAGCAAGCCGGGTACGCCGAGCATGGAATCAGGACGAAAGGCGAGCGGATCCAGAAAATCATCGTCCACGCGCCGATAAATGATATCGACACGGCGCGGACCTTGAGTCGTACGCATGTAGACGATCTCGTCGTCGACGAATAAATCCTGCCCTTCGACGAGCTCGATACCCATCTGCTGCGCGAGAAATGCATGCTCGAAGTAGGCACTGTTGTGGGCGCCCGGTGTCAGCAGCACCACCACCGGATCACGCACGCCAGATGGCGCCACGCTACGCAGGGTTTCGAGTAACAAATCGGGATAGTGCTCGACCGGCGACACCGAGTAGCGTGCGAACAGCTCGGGAAATAATCGCATCATCGCTTTACGATCTTCGAGCATGTACGACACACCCGACGGGACACGCAAATTGTCCTCGAGGACGTAATACTCGCCCTGGCCTGCGCGCACGAGATCGATACCGGCGATATGTGCATACACGTCCATGGGCAAATCGATGCCTTGCATCTCAGGTCGGTATTGCACGTTGCAAAGTACCTGCTCGGCGGGGATGCGCGCTGCGCGCAGAATCTCCTGATCGTGATACACGTCGTGCAGGAACGCGTTGAGCGCCGTGACGCGCTGTCGCAAACCCTGCTGCAACAGCTCCCACTCGGGTGACGGAATGATCCGCGGCACGATGTCGAAAGGGATCAATCGTTCCGTGCCGGTTTCATCGCCGTAGACGGCGAACGTGATGCCCGCGCGGCGGAACAAGGTATCGGCTTCATTGCGCTTCTCGACGATGCTCTCAGGGGGCGTCTCCACGAGCCACTCGGCGTAAGCTTGGTAATGGGCTCGTACGTCGCCGGCCGCGGTGTGCATCTCGTCGAAAATCG
The DNA here is from genome assembly GCA_018970145.1 of Gammaproteobacteria bacterium. Lineage (GTDB taxonomy): Bacteria > Pseudomonadota > Gammaproteobacteria > Steroidobacterales > Steroidobacteraceae > UBA964. The sequence continues at coordinate 71,835 of JAGWWY010000003.1, read as the reverse complement.
CCTCCTTCACCATATCTTGCCGCCGATATACCGCCCGGCTGCCGGTAGATGCGGAAAATACTCGACCGATTCAAATGCACCATGCAGAAAGTAGGGATCGTTCTCGATGATTTCTTTGGCGCGCATCAAGCTGCGGGTCTGCAGGCAATACAGACTACCGATTGGCTGTTCGCGACTCTCGTCGTACAAAGGACCTGCCACGTTGAGCTCGTCCATGACGCTCTCGATGTAAGCCATGTGTGGCGCAGTCTGTGCTGCGCGCACAGTGGCGCCCGTGACCCCGTCGCGACAGAGCACGACATAGGCGGATTTTTCGTAAGCCGAAGACATGGTGGGTCACTCCTGACGTACCGGGCGGGGGGATTCGTTCAGGATAGCAGCCCGCCAGTCTTCATCAACCGTCGAAATCGGGCGTCGAAATCGGGCGTCGAAATCCGGCGCCGCAATCCGGTGTGGAGAAGTTTGGTAGCGATGCCCTCGACAGACCAGTCGATAGATGTGATGATTTCGATAGATGCCGTAAATCGCTCGGATGGACTGCCAGGATGGCTGACATCAAACTCAAAGATCTGCGTTACCTCGTCGCCGTGGCGGATACCGGGCACTTCGGCAAAGCCGCCAATCGCTGCTTCGTCAGCCAACCGACACTCTCCGCACAATTGAAAAAACTCGAGAATTATCTTGGCGTGCCGCTGATCGAGCGCCAACCGAAAGGTGCTCTGCTGACGCCCGCCGGCATCGAGATCGTCGCGCGGGCGCGACGCATCATCGAAGCGAGCGACGAAGTGGTCGACATCGCCCGTACCCACAGAGATCCGCTGGCGGGGCAATTACGGGTCGCGTTCTTGCCGACCATAGGTCCTTACTTACTGCCGATCGTAGTGCCCAAACTGCGCAAGGCACTCCCGCGACTCGACTTGATGCTCTACGAATATCAAACGGCTCCCATGCTCGAGAAGCTGCGCGCGGGCGAGCTCGACCTTGGCATCCTCGCGCTGCCGATCGAGATCGACGGGCTTGCAACAAGGTCGCTCTACGACGAGCCCTTCATCGTTGCCGCTCCCTCGAACCATCCACTCGCCGACCGCAAACAGATCCGTGTCGAGGATCTCGCCGGCGTCACGTTGCTGTTGCTCGAGGACGGGCATTGCCTGCGCGATCAAGCGCTCGATGTCTGCAATCGAATCGATGCCGAAGAGAAGCAGGACTTTCGCGCCACCAGCATCGAAACCTTGCGGCAAATGGTGGCAGCAGGTGCCGGGGTGACCTTGCTGCCAGAGCTCGCCACGCGAGGTAGTCACGCCGCGCCCCGTGGGCTCGTCTTGCGACCTTTTGTAAAACCTCAACCCTCGCGGCGCATCGGCGCAATTTGGCGTAAGAGCAGTGCTCGCCAGGCCGCCATCCGAATGGTGTCGGATGTGATCGCGGAGCAACTCGCATGACCGCACCGGCCCTCGTTTGGTTTCGTCAGGACTTACGGCTGGCCGACCATGCCGCATTGACCGCGGCCGTCGACAAGCACGTGCCGATCATTCCCGTGTTCCTCTGGTGCCCGGAGGAAGAGGGCGAATGGGCGCCAGGCGCGGCGACACGCTGGTGGTTGCATCAATCCCTGAGCTCGCTTGAGCAAGCGCTGATCGACAAGGGATCGCGACTCATCATCCGCCGCACCCAAGATAGTGCCGCTGAACTGAATCAATTGATCGAAGAAACCGGCGCGACGGCAGTCTACTGGAGCCGTCGTTATGAGCCGCGGATCATCGCACGTGATCAGCTCATCAAGCAGCGCTTGCGAGATGTCGGCATCGAAGCGCGCAGCTTCAATGCCGCTTTGTTGGTGGAACCTTGGGACATCCAAAATAATTCAGGAAAGCCGTTTCAGGTTTTCACGCCGTATTGGCGCAAGGTGTCGGCTACGCTCGAGTTGCCCAAACCCTTTGCAACGCCTGCTCGGCTGCCGGCGCCACCCGCATGGCCGGCGAGTACGCCTCTCGACGCGTTGAAGCTTCTACCCAAGATCCACTGGTACGGTGGCATGCAGGCCGCGTGGCAGCCCGGTGAGCGTGGTGCCTTGCAGCATCTCGAACGCTTTCTCGACACGAGCGTTGCGAACTACGGCGAAACCCGCAATCTACCGGCGCAATCGGGTACCTCACGACTATCACCGCATCTGCATTTCGGCGAAATTTCGCCAAGACAGATCTGGCATACAGCAGCCAAGTGGCGCGGTAGCCAATTCATGGCAGAGATCGGTTGGCGCGAGTTTGCGCACCACCTGCTCTACCATTTTCCGCGTACGACCAACGAACCGCTGCGACTCGAATACCAAAGATTCCCGTGGCGCGACGACGTCGAGCAGTTGCATGCTTGGCAACATGGTCGTACCGGCGTGCCACTCGTCGATGCCGGCATGCGCGAACTTTGGCACACCGGCTGGATGCACAACCGGGTACGCATGGTCGTTGCCTCATTTTTGGTGAAAAACCTGCGGCTGCACTGGCTCGAAGGCGCGCGCTGGTTTTGGGACACCTTGGTCGATGCGGATTTGGCAAGCAACACGCTCGGCTGGCAGTGGGCCGCGGGCTGCGGTGCTGACGCGGCACCCTACTTCCGAGTATTCAATCCGGAAAGTCAGGCCGAGAAGTTTGATCCGAAGAGTGAATACATCCAGCGCTGGATCGGAGGCGACAAGAACTACCCTGTCGTTCCCATCGTCGATTTGAAAACATCCCGCGCCGCAGCCATCGCCGCATGGCAAACCTTGAGGGAATCGGCATGATCAAGCATATCGTCGCCTGGCGACTCGACGAAAATAACGACAAAGCCGCCAGTGCCGCCCAAATCAAAGAATTACTGGAAGGACTCAGAGGCCAGATCCCGGGTCTGGTGCATATCGAAGTGGGCGTGAACGTGGTGACCGACACCAACGCCGCCGATGTGGTCCTCTATAGTGAGCTCACCGATCTCGAGGCGCTCAAAACTTACCAGGCACATCCGCTGCATCAAGCCGTCGTACCGAAAGTGAAGGCGCTCACGACGGAGCGTCGTTCAGTCGACTACGAGGTCTGACGTCAAACGACCGCTGCGTCCGCCTCGAGCACACTGGCGGCACCCGCGCTGACCACGCGCGCAAGAGCATACGCTTGCGGCAAAACATGCCCGGCATAAAAACGCGCTGAAGCCAATTTGCCGCGCAGAAAATCGACGTCGGCACCCGATTCGCCGAGCTTGCGAGCCGCAATCGCAGCAGACTTGGTCAACAACCAGCCACCGATGACGTAACCCGCAAGACGCAATGCGGGTACCGATACAGCCAGTGCCCGCTCGGGTCCCTGCGCATACCCCGCGAGTACGGAACTGACTGCAGCTTCCAAAGCATCGACGGCTTCGAGGGTCGCCATTTTGCTTTCGGTCACGGCCGCCGCGACGTCGGCAGCGCCTGTCGGCACGATCGCCGCAAGCTCGCTACGCATGTCCGTTATCAAAGAAATCATGGCGACGCCGCGATCACGCGCGAGTTTACGACCGACGAAGTCGTTCGACTGAATCGCCGTCGTACCCTCGTAAATGGTGGTGATACGCACATCACGATAGGGCTGCGCTGCACCCGTTTCTTCGACGAAGCCCATACCCCCGTGCACCTGTACGCCAATCGAAGCGAGTTCGATACCCGCTTCAGTGCTACAAGCCTTCACGACCGGAATCAGCAAATCGCCACGCGCCTGTGCAGCAGCCTTGGTGGCGGCATCGGGATGACGTGAACCGAGATCGAGCTGAAATGACGCGTACAGCGCTACAGCGCGTAATGCCTCGATCTGCGATTTCATCGTCAGCAACAGGCGCTTCACATCGGGGTGATGGATGATCGGCGCGGGCCCGTTGACGCCGGGTACCGGCGGCTTGCCCTGCACACGCGAGCGTGCCCAGTCTGCTGCCTGCTGGTAGGCGCGATCCGCAACAGCATAGCCCTCGAGACCCACAGACAAACGCGCGGCGTTCATCATCACGAACATGTATTCGAGACCACGATTGGCCTCACCGACGAGATAACCGATCGCGCCTTGCGCCTGACCATAGGCCATCACGCAGGTCGGGCTCGCATGGATGCCGAGTTTGTGTTCGATCGAAATGCTCTGTACGTCGTTGCGCGCGCCGAGTGACCCGTCGGCATTCACCAGCACCTTGGGCACGATGAACATCGAAATGCCCTTGACGCCCGCCGGTGCGCCGTCGATACGAGCCAACACGAGATGGATCGTATTGGGCGTGAAGTCATGGTCACCGTAAGTGATAAAAATCTTTTGACCAAAGAGGCGGTAGTGGTCGCCCTCCGGTTGAGCGCGGGTTCGGATCGCCGCGAGGTCCGAACCGGCTTGCGGCTCGGTGAGGTTCATCGTACCGGTCCATTCACCGCTCACCATCTTGATGAGATACAGATGCTTTTGTTGGTCTGTACCGAATTGTTCGATGGCCTCAACAGCGCCCTGGGTCAACATGGGGCACAGCTTGAACGACAGATTAGACGCCGCCCAAAGCTCCTCGACTGCCGTGCCGATCACGTACGGAACACCCTGGCCACCGTGTTCGGGCGAAGCGCGCAAACTCGCCCAGCCACCATCGACGAACTGCTGGTAAGCCGCTTTGAAACCCGGCGCTCCGATCACGCCGTCCGGCGTCCAACGGGCACCCTCACGGTCGCCCGATTTATAGAGCGGATCGAGCACGGTTTCGGCGAATTTGCCGGCTTCCTCGAGGACTGCATCGGCGAGATCAAGTGAAAATTCGGCATAGGCAGGACAAGCCTGCAGGGCCGATTCACCGATCAACTCATGCATGTTGAAACGCAGGTCCTTCAGTGGTGCACGATACATCGAGCGATCCTTCTAGCTAGCGACGGCAGAAATTGAACTCATTCTAACCTGCCAAAGCTGGAACGATGTTGGCCGCAAGGAACTCGACCAACGATTTCACGCGCTCGTCCTCGGCGAGTCTGCCGGGGTAGATTGCACACAACGGCGCCTGCTCGGGCAGCACCCACTCGGGCAATACGCGTTTGAGCTTTTGGGTAGCGAGCCCCTGCCGACACAGGAACTCCGGCAACACCCCGATCCCGAGACCCGCTGCCACGGAAGCATGCAACAAGGCAGGATCGTTGACCGCCAGTTTCGGACGCACAGTGATTTCGGCGCGCCGATTTCTGTGGGTGAGGCGAATCACGAACAGCGGCCCGTGGGTCGAATCGGGTGTCAGCAACTCGTGTCGGTCGAGCTCCTCCGGTGCCACCGGGACGCCGACCCGCTGCAGATAGGCGGGAGTCGCACACAGGATCGCAGGCGGTGCACCGAGCACTCGCGAGACGGGCGCATCCTCTGCGACCGGGTCGGTCGCGACGCCCCCAGCGCGAATGACGACGTCGTAGTCCGCCACGTCGGAGCCGGCCGTCGGGGTATCGCCGACTTCGCCCAAATCCACCTCGAGCGGGATCTGCGGAAAGCGCTCCAAGAATCTCGGCACCAAGGGAGCCAGAAGCACCCGGCCATACGTCGTGTCGGCCAACACCCGCAGCGGTCCCTGCCGCTGCACGGTCAGGCTTGCAGACTGTTGGCGAACACGCTCGGCCGCCTCCAGAATGGCGCGACAGGCGGGAAGCAGTTGCTCCCCAGCCGGGGTGAGGGCGAGCCGGCGCGTGGTGCGGGTCAGCAACTTGAGACCGAGCTCACGCTCGAGCTCGGCCACAGCCCGACTGACGGCGGCTTTGGGTACTTTGAACGCCCGGGCGGCGGCGGAGAATCCGTTCAGATCGACAACCTTCGCGAAGGTAGCCATATGAGCGGGAGACCATATTTGAGACATGGGCGATACTCTGGCGGCGTTTGTTGCGCTTATTGTTGCAAATCAGAATCAAAATAGAAATCGTAGAACACGGGAGAAGTAAAAATGACGTGCTGGATTCGAGCTCAGGCGAGCCGCCAAAGACTGCGACTGGCGGCGCTCGCCAGTGTCCTGCTCATCGCCATGCCGACCGCCTCGGCAGCCGATGATTTCCTCTCGGCACCCGCGATCCGCAAGGGTAGCGAAGCGCTGCAATGGAGCGCGAAACTCACCTGTGGGACGACCGAGTCCGGGGTCACGCGCTACGGCATGTGGGAGGGTTATCTCTACAGCCGAGCGCCCGGCGAGAAAGATCGCCCGTTATTCGCAGTCATCGGTATCAACACCCGCCAGTGCGAACGCCATGCCGACCCCGTGCGCGGCGCGGGCTACCGAAGCATCTCGCGCGAGATCATGGTCTATCTCGATCCGACCACGGGCGAGATCATCGACACGTGGAAGAACCCGTGGACCGGCGAGACCGTGCAGGTGATCCACGCGGCCAACGACCCGGTGAACATGCGCCAACCCACCTTCGAAAAGATGGCCAATGGCGAGCCGTTGGAGGTCACCCTACGGCACTACGGCGACACGCTGGTCGCCTCGCGTGAGGTGCCGCTCTTTTATGAAAATCCGCTGGCGGGCGGCTATCAGGAATACGTCGGCGGGACTTACCACGCGATGGAAATCTTCAACACGTACTACAAGGCAGCCGACTTCCTTGATGCCCGCAAGATCCGGATATCCGAATCCAAGATCTCTTGGCAGCGAATCTCAGGTTGGCTCCCATGGATGAAGATGCGCGATCGTCCCGGAGTCATGATCTTCAACGCCACCGGGTTCTCGACCTTCGATCGCAGCCAGATTTCGCCGAAGCTCTTGAACGTGCTCGAAACTCGATATCCCGAGTATCTTTCGCCACCGCCCCTCGGCGACCTGCGCCCGAATGAGACCACATGGACCGTGACCAAGCGTTGGATCGACGAACATCGCGGTAAAGCTGGTAAAACCGACAAGACCTCCGGAGGACACTAATCATGTCGTTAAGCGTTCATTCGATGACCGTCGCAGCCTTCGTGCCGATGCTCGAAAACCTCGAGAAGATTTTGGGTAAGGCAGCCGACCACGCCGCCGAGCGCAAGCTCGACGAGGGCGTGCTGGAAGCTTGGCGGCTCACGCCCGACATGTTCGCCCTGCGTCGCCAAGTGCAGTTGACCAGCGACTTCGCCAAGAACAGCGTTGCGCGCCTCGCGGGCGTCGAGCCACCGAAAATGCCGGATGAGGAAAAAACGCTCGCCGAGCTACAGGCTCGCGTCCGCGCCACCGTGACCTGGCTGCAAAGCATCACGCCCGCGCAACTTGAAGGCGCCGAGACACGCCACATCGTGGCGCCACTGCGCACGCGTACACTCGAAATGGACGGTTTGCCGTTCATCCAACGCTGGGTACTGCCCAACTTCTACTTCCATATGACGACGACCTACGCCCTGCTTCGACAAGCGGGGGTCGCACTCGGCAAACAAGACTTCCTCGGCGGAGTTTGAGTCTCATGCAAAAGCGCGCGCTCGGTACACAAGGTCTATCGGTCTCCGCCCTCGGGCTTGGCACCATGGGCATGTCGGGCGTCGCTGGCATGCCCTTGATGTATGGCGCACCGGATGAAGTCGAAGGCATCGCCACGATTCATCGCGCACTCGACCTCGGCATCGATTTCTTTGACACCGCCGAAGTCTACGGCCCCTATGTCAACGAAGAACTGCTCGCCCGCGCACTCGGCCCACGACGCCGTGAAGTCGTAATCGCGACCAAGTTCGGCTTTGCGCTCACGCCAGACGGAAAAATGGCCGGTGTCGATGGCAGCGCGACCAACGTACGACGCGCGCTGGAGGGCTGCCTGCAACGACTCGGAACCGACCATATCGACCTTTGGTATCAGCACCGTCGCGATCGCAACGTGCCGATCGAAGAAACCGTCGGCGTGATGGCCGAGCAGGTCAAAGCCGGTCAGGTTCGCTACCTCGGTTTGTCGGAGATGAGCGCCGATACGATTCGGCGTGCGCATGCGGTGCATCCAATCAGTGCCGTGCAGAGTGAATGGTCGCTGTGGGAGCGGAATCTCGAAGAACCAGGTGCGGATGGCGCAGCGAGCATCGTCGCAACTTGCCGCGAACTTGGTATCGGCCTCGTGCCGTATAGCCCCCTGGGGCGTGGCTTTCTCGGCGGTACCTTGCCCGACCCCACGACCCTGCCCGATTCGGACTATCGCAAACACGACCCTCGCTTGCAGGGTGAGAACTACCAGCGCAACTTGCGCTTGCTCGCCGCCGTGAATCAGATGGCCGCGGTGCGCGGCACATCTACAGCGAAGATCGCCTTGGCATGGCTACTCGCCAAGGGAAACGACGTCGTGCCCATTCCGGGAACGAAGCGACGGGCCTATCTCGACGATAATGTCGGTGCCACGATGCTCACTCTGTCTGCTGCCGAACTCGCGGAGCTGGATGCACTCGGTACGGCAGCAGGCCCTCGCTACACCGAACGCGCCCTGAACATGATCGAGCGATAACGCCCGACTATCGTAAAGAAGTGGCTGGCGGCTGACGCAATACGCTTCGCGTCGCGAGCCAGCCGGCGACAGCCACGAGGCCTGCGCCGCCTAGGGTGCCGACCAGCCAAACTTCAGGGCTGAATTCATAGGGCACTTGTAATACCTGCTTCGCTAAGAAAAAGCCTGCGATGGAAGCGCCCGTCGACGCCAGCAATCCCGCGAGCAAGCCTAATGCGGAAAATTCGGCTAACAAACCACGCAGCACGACGCTGCGACTGGCCCCTAGCGTTCGCAGCATTGCGCTTTCGTAGCGACGTTCGTCGCGCGTTGCCTGTACGGCGGCCAACAACACCGTGAGCCCTGCAAACAACGTGAACAGAAACACGCTCTGCACCGCGAGCACAGCTTTTTCGATGACACCACGCACCTGCTCGAGCAGATCGTCGAGATCGAAAACCGATACGCTTGGGAACCGGCGTACGAGTTCTGAAATGACACGGCCGTCGCCAGGCTTGAAATACGCGCTCGTCATCCATGTTCCTGCGAGTTCATCGAGCAGTCCCGGCGGAAACACCACAAAGAAATTTGGCTGGAAACTATCCCATTTGATCTTGCGAACGCTCGCCACCTCCGCCTCGATCACCTCGCCAGCGATGTCGAAGGTCATACGATCACCGATGGAGAGCCCGAGGCCCTGTTGATATTCGTCCGATATCGACACCAGCGCACGGCCGTGATCAGCCTCGCTCCACCAGCGACCGGCCACGACCTGATTGTCGTCACCTAGGGCCGCTTGCCAAGTGATGTTCTGGTCGCGACGGGCGTAACCTTCGCCGCGCGGATCGACGAACTCGATGGTCTCAACCGGCTTGCCGTTGAGCTCGGTCAGGCGAGCTCGGATCATGGGCAGTTCACGTGACGTTGCCGCGCCGCGCTGCTTGAGGAAGGCAAAGAAATCCTCGCGTTCGGTCGGCGGAATGTTGATAAAGAAAAAGTTCGGCAGATCCGCCGGCAAACTGCGACGCCAATCGGTCAACAGATCATTGCGGACCACAGCCAACACCAACAAGACCATGATGCCAAGTCCAAAGGCCACGATCTGCACGATGCTCTCGGCGCGGCGGCGGCCCAGATTGGCGATGCCGTAGCGCCATGACACACCCACGGCACCACGCAAGCTACCAGCCACGTTGACCAACAGCCAACCGGCGAGCGCGAGTACGGCTGTGAACACGGTCAACCCAATCACGAATCCGAAGAAGAACACCCAGTCACGCACGACCCAATAGATCAAAACTACGACTGCCGCGATCGCCGGACCAAAAGCCAGCCAGACCGCGGGCTTGGGCGGTGTGATATCGCGACGCAAGACGCGTATCGCGGGTACCGTCGACAGTTGCAACAGCGGCGGCAGGGCAAAACCTGCCAACAGCGCGACCGCCGTAGCCAGACCCAAACCAAACGGCAACCAATCCGCCGGAGGCAGGTCGGCGCGCAGCAAGCCTTGCAGGGCGCGCAGCAACCACTCTTGGGCGAGGTAGCCGATGACCGATCCGACGGCCGCCGCCACCAACGCAATTACAAGCAGTTGCACGAGGCTCACGGTCAGCGTGAAGGCGCGCGTTGCACCGAGCGTTTTCAGCAGTGCGACCGAGTCGAGATGTCGCTGCACATACCGGCGTGCCGACATCCCAACGGCGATCGCACACAGCAGCACCGCAACGAGACTCGCGAGGCTGAGGAAACGGCCGGCGCGATCGATAGCGCTCTGGATTTGCGGACTCGCTTCACTGACGTCCCGTAACCGTTCGCCGCGTTGCTTGCGCTCGGCGAGCCACGGCTTAAAGGTCGCCACCTGTTCTCGCTCGCCGGCGAACAACGCTGCGTAAGTCGCGCGCGACCCGGGCTGCAGCAAACGCGTGGCGGGCAGATCATCGGCATGCATCAATAAACTCGGCGCGAGCTCGCCAAAACCACCGCCCTGATCGGGTCGCGTGATCAATACTTTAGAGATCCGGAAGGTCGCGGCGCCAACCGACACGGTATCCCCCAACTTGGCATCGAGAGCGGCCAGCAGTTTGGAGTCCGGCCAGACCTCGCCACGCGGTGGTCCCGAATCGACGGCCGTAGGTGTCCCGAAAGGCTCCGTCGCAACACCCACCGTGCCACGCAAAGGATAGGTGTCGCTGACGGCGCGCAGATTTGCCAGTTGATTCAGATCGTCACGGAAGACGACGCTCAGCACCGAGGTTGCGTTCGCCGTCTCGAGACCCCGACGCACCGCTTCGTCGAGATACGTCGCCGGCAAGGGTTGGGAAGACTCGAGCCGCAGGTCCGCTGCAAGCACCTCATTGGCCTGCAGAGCGACCGACTGACCGATGCGATTGACGAGGAATCCGACGCCGGTCAGCGCACCCACGGCGACCATCAAGGCCAACAACAACACCGCAAGCTCACCTGAGCGCCATTCGCGCGCGAGCAATCTCAAGCCTAGCAGGGACGCGCGTGACATGACTTCAACCTGCGGTGAGCTGCCCCGCCTCCATGATCACGCTGCGCCCACAGCGCGCAGCCAGAGTCCGATCATGGGTGACGAGTACGAGTGTAGTGCCGGAATCGGCATTCAACGCAAACAGCAAATCGGCGATCCTGGCGCCCGTGGTGGTGTCCAGATTGCCGGTTGGCTCGTCGGCGAAAAGTACGGCCGGTCGCATCACGAAAGCCCGGGCGATCGCGACGCGCTGCTGCTCCCCGCCCGACAATTGGCGCGGATAGTGTCCGATGCGGGACCGCAAACCGACGTGATCGAGAGCGAGGGTAGCGGCCTCTCGTGCATCGGACCGACCAGCAAGCTCGAGTGGCAGCATGACATTCTCGAGCGCGGTCAACGCCGGGATCAAGTGGAAAGACTGAAACACGAAACCGACTCGCTCAGCTCGCAAGCGGGCACGACCGTCTTCATCGAGCGCCGAAAGATCTTCACCATCGAGCAGCACTCGTCCGCGAGTCGGCAAATCGAGGCCCGCCAGCAATGCGAGCAAGGTCGACTTGCCGGCACCCGAGGCGCCGACGACGGCTACCGATTCGCCGGCAAAAACTTGCAGGGAAACATCTTGGACGATGGTCAGCGTCCCTTCCGGACTGCTAACCTGTTTGCACAATCCCTGTGCCTCTAGGACGATATCTTTGGTCACGAAACGATCCTTCGTTGCTGCTCTGCTGATGTTCGCGCTGCCGATACTCGGCAGCGCAACGCCGACGCCCACTGCACCGAAAATTCTCGTGCTAGGCGACAGCATCAGCGCCGGTTACGGTCTGGCAGCCAACGAGGGCTGGGTGAGCCTGCTGCAAAACCGACTGAAGTCGCAAGGTTACGGGTACCGCGTCGTCAATGCCAGCGTCACCGGCGAAACCACAACCGGCGGCCTCGCAAGACTGCCGCGCGCGCTATCTTTGCATCGACCTGTCATCGTCGTCATCGAGCTCGGCGGCAACGACGGGCTACGCGGACTTCCGCTTGAAACGTCGCGTGCCAATCTTCAAAAAATGATCAATTTGTCTCGTGAGGCCGGTGCTGCGGTCCTGCTGCTCGGCATGAAGATTCCACCCAATTACGGTCCTCGCTATGCGAGCGAATTCGAGCGCCTCTACGCCGACCTCGCCCGTCGAAACAATTTGGCTTTTGAACCTTTTTTTCTGGATAGGGTCGCCTTGGCCGACGGCATGATGCAGGACGATGGGATCCATCCGACGGCCAAAGCGCAGCCGATCATGCTCGAGACACTGTGGCCGCCTCTGACACGATTGTTACGACGCTGAGGCGTCTGCAATTGCCATCCGAAGTGGGCTCCGGCTAGAGTTCTGCCATGTCAAAACCCTGGTTGCAGTCTTATCCGCCCGGCGTCCCAGCCGAAATCGACCCCACTCGCTATGCGTCGATCACACAAATGGCCGACGAAAGCTTCAGCAAATTTGCTGAACGCACAGCCTATGTGCAGATGGGGCGCGAGCTGAGCTACGGCGAACTCGACGCCAAATCGAAAGCCTTCGCGGGCTGGCTGCAGCAAAAAGCCAAGCTGCAACGTGGGGCACGCGTCGCGATCATGCTGCCGAACGTATTGCAGTATCCGATCGCCTTGTTCGGCGTACTGCGCGCAGGCGGCACGGTGGTGAACACCAACCCGCTCTACACGGCACGCGAGCTCGAGCACCAGCTGAAAGACTCCGGCGCAGAAGTGATCGTGATACTCGAAAACTTTGCGCACGTGCTGCAAGAAGTCATCGCACACACGCAAATTCGCCAAGTGATCGTCACCAGCGTCGGTGAACTGCTCGGCTTCCCCAAAGGATCGATCGTTGATTTCGTCGTACGCCGGATTCGCAAGGCTGTCCCGGCTTGGTCGTTGCCGGGCGCACTACGCTTCGGTGACGTGCTCGCCGAAGGAATTGCCCTGCCCCACCAGCCGATCGCCTTGAACCACGCTGATCTGGCCTTCCTGCAATATACGGGTGGCACCACCGGCGTCTCCAAAGGCGCCATGCTCAGTCACGGCAACATGGTCGCGAACGTGTTGCAATCTTCTGCCTGGATCGCCGACGCTTTGCCGCCGGGCGAACATCACACCGCCATCACTGCGCTGCCGCTCTATCATATCTTTGCACTGACGGCGAACTGCATCCTGTTCCTGCGACTGGGTTGGACCAATGTCCTGATCACCAATCCGCGTGATTTCCCGGCGTTCGTCAAAGAATTAAAGCAGCACAAGTTCACTTACATCTCGGGCGTCAATACGCTGTTTAATGCCCTTCTGCACACACCGGGGTTCGAGACGGTCGATTTCAGTCACTTGCGCTGCACTTTGGGCGGCGGCATGGCGGTGCAACGAGCCGTCGCCGAGCATTGGAAGAGAGTGACGGGCTGTATCCTCACCCAGGCCTGGGGTTTGACGGAAACCTCACCCGCCGCCTGCATCAATCCGGCCGACGAAGACTTCAACGATTCGATCGGCTTGCCGATCTCTTCGACGGAAGTGGCGATCATGAACGATGCCGGCGAGCCCCTGCCCATCGGTGAATCCGGCGAGATCTGCGTTCGCGGTCCGCAGGTGATGCAGGGTTACTACAACCGCCCGGATGAAACCGCCAAAGTGATGCTCGAGGGTGGCTGGCTGCGCACCGGCGACATCGGTCGCATGGATGCGCGCGGGTACGTCTTCATCGAAGATCGAAAAAAGGACATGATCAACGTCTCGGGTTTTAACGTGTACCCGAACGAAGTGGAGAGCATTGCAGTGACCCACCCTGGCGTGCTCGAAGCTGCCGCCGTCGCCAAAGCCGACGAACGGTCGGGCGAGGTCGTGGCCCTGTTCGTCGTTCGCAAAGACCCAGCGCTGACAGCTGACGCCGTTATCGAACACTGTCGTACGGCTCTGACAGGCTACAAGGTCCCGAAGTACGTCTATTTCAAAAGCGATCTTCCAAAGACCAACGTCGGTAAGATCCTGCGTCGTGAGTTGCGCGACGAAGCGCAGAAGCTCTAATCGGCGGGCAGACCAATAAAAATCAAGAGCGTTCGCCGGGACTGAACAGACGGCGATGCTCGACGATCGCATAACGGTCCGTCATGCCGGCAACGTAATCGGCGACGACTCGTGCACGACCCGATTTTTCGTGCTGTCGTTCTGCGTTGGCTGCAGCTTCGCGATGTTCGTCGGGTAGCAGATCGATATCCTGCATGAACACTTCGAACAGCTCGCGTAATACCTTGCGCGCCTTGTTGGTCATACGAAGCACGCGATAGTGGCGATAAAGATGTGTGTTGAGGAAGCGCTTCAGTTCAAGGTGCTCTTCACGTACCGCATCACTCATGACGATGAGCGGCGCTGTCTCGGCGCGCACGGCCTCGATCGATGGCGGCCCTGCATCGGCAAGGCGGGCGGCACTCGCAGCTACGACATCGCGTACCACTCGATCGATCATACGACGGATGGTTTCATGCACTAAGCGTCGCCCAGTCAAACTCGGATAACGCGCTACGACATCGGCATATTCACGGCCAAACAAACTCACTTCACGTAGCGCGTCGATATCGAGCAGGCCGGCACGCAGGCCGTCATCGACATCGTGATTGTTGTACGCGATCGCATCGGCGAGATTGGCGAGCTGCGCCTCGAGTCCCGGTTGGCGACGCTCGATAAAACGCAGCCCGAGCTCACCCAGGTTACGCGCGTTCTGTGCAGAACAATGCTTGAGGATGCCTTCGCGAGTCTCGAAGGTGAGATTCAATCCCGGAAAGTCGGCGTAGCGTTCTTCCAGCAGATCGACAACGCGCAGCGACTGCAAGTTATGTTCGAACCCACCGTACTCGCGCATACACTCATTCAGCGCATCTTGTCCGGCGTGGCCGAACGGCGTATGACCCAAGTCGTGCGCGAGACAAATTGCCTCGGTGAGCGTTTCATGCAGAGCCAAAGCACGCGCAATCGTGCGACCGATCTGTGCCACCTCCATCGAATGTGTGATGCGAGTGCGGTAAAGGTCGCCTTCGTGATTGACGAAGACCTGCGTCTTGTAAACGAGACGTCGAAAGGCGTTCGAGTGGATGATGCGATCGCGATCGCGCTGGAACTCCCCACGCAGATGCGGCGCAGGCTCACTGAATTGGCGACCGCGACTGCGCTCGTCTTGAGCCGCGTAGACCGCCAAGTTCATGCGAAGTGCGCCTCCAACGTTGCAGCCAACGCCGATGGCGGATAGTCGTGCGTGACGAATGCTCGCCCGATACCACGCATCAAGACAAAACGAAGCCGCCCTTCCTTGACCTTCTTGTCGATACTCATCGCCGCACGAGCTTGTACGGCGCTAACCTCGGATTTCGCATGGGTCGGCAGACGCAGTCGTGCGAGTACATCAGCCACGCGATCGCAATCGGCAGCGGACATCCAGCCGGCATGGCGCGACATGGTCGCAGCCATCATGAGCCCCGCACCGACGGCCTCGCCGTGCAACCAACGCGTATAACCCGTCACCGTTTCGATGGCGTGCCCAAAGGTATGACCAAGATTCAGCAAGGCGCGATCGCCGCGCTCGTGCTCGTCACGTGCCACGATTTCGGCTTTGATTTCACAGGAGCGCCGCACGGCACGCGCAATGGCGTCCGGCTCCAGCGCGAGTAACTTGGCAGTATGGGTATCGATCCAATCGAAAAACGGTCGATCACAAATCAGGCCGTATTTGACGACCTCGGCGAGGCCAGCCGATAACTCTCGCTGCGGCAACGACGACAAGGTCGTCGTATCGGCAATCACCGCTTGGGGTTGGTGGAAAGCACCGATCAAATTCTTGCCACCGGGATGGTTAACACCCGTCTTGCCGCCAACCGACGAGTCAACCTGGGCGAGCAACGTCGTCGGGATCTGCACGAAGCCGATGCCGCGTTGATAACAGGCGGCAGCAAAACCGGCCATGTCGCCAATCACGCCGCCACCTAGGGCGATGATCAGATCGTCGCGTGCAAAGCGATTGGCGACGAGAACATCGAGGATTCGCGAGACCGTTGTGAGCGTCTTGTTGGATTCGCCATCCGGCAATACGATCTCGATGAGATCGCGCTCACCGCGAGCCGCTTTGATGGTCGCCGAGTACAAAGGGGCGACAACGGCATTGGTGACCAGTGCGACCTTCCGAGCCGGCATGACGCGGGCGAGCAAGGCGGTATCGGCAAGCAGGCCGGCACCGATGTGGATCGGATAACTGCGCTCACCTAGCGTCACGGTCAAGGTGCTTTGCGATACGGACATGGTTAAGGACTCTCTCACGCGGGGAGTATACGGCCCGGCCCTTCACGTTCACCGAGGCTACGCAGGATTTCATCGACGACCGCCGTCACTCGACGCCCATCGGTTCGAACCGTCAGATGAGCGACCCCGGCATAAAGCGGCGCCCTTTGATTCATCAATTCCGTCACGCGTGCAGTCATATCTGCGACACCGCTCAATAACGGTCGATTCTCCCCTCGTCGCACGCGCGCCACTTGCTGAGCGATCGAAGTCTCGAGGTAGATCACCGTGCCACGCTCTCGCAGGTAGGCCCGACTCTCCGCCGCGAGCACAGCACCGCCACCGGTCGACAGCACGACCCCGTTGGTTGCGGTCAATTCGGCGACGATTTCTCGCTCTCGCTGACGGAACCCGACTTCGCCCTCGGTATCGAAGATACGCGGGATATCGACCCCCGTCCGGCGTTCGATCTCGGTGTCGGTGTCAACGAAAGGCATGCGGAGCCGACGCGCCAGGGTTTTGCCCACCGCCGTTTTGCCCGACCCCATCGGTCCTACGAGAAATAAGTTGCTTGATGCCGTCATTCGCCGAATCCTGCCCGCAAGGCAAGCCTACCGCACCGGCCAAGCGCGCGACATTCCGGTAACATGCACATTGCCGTGAAAGTGTCTGTGTCGAAAATTCTGCTTTGGGGCCTCACGGCAATCGTCGGCTCGGCAGCTCTGCTCGTGGTTGGCATCTCCGGCGCCTATCTCTACCTCGCCCCCAGCCTGCCGAGTGTCGAGGCGATGCGCCAAATCGAGTTGCAGGTGCCACTGCGCGTGTATTCGCGCGATGGACAAACGATCGCACAGATCGGTGAGCAGCGCCGTATACCCGTCTCTTTCGAACAAATACCGCCGGTCGTGCGCCAAGCCTTCATCGCAGCCGAGGACGATCGCTTTTTTGAGCACTCCGGCTTCGACTATCAGTCGATTCTGCGTTCGATCATCGTCAACCTCATCCCAGGCTATCGCCTCGAAGGCGCCAGTACGATCACGCAACAGACGGCCAAGAATCTGTTTCTGACGAATGATCGAACTTGGCGCCGCAAAGGGCAGGAGATGTTCCTGACCTATCGCATCGAACGCGAATTCAGCAAAGAAGAAATTCTCGGTCTGTATCTGAACGTGATCCCCTTCGGCAAGCGCGCCTATGGCGTTGCGGCTGCGGCCGATCTGTATTTCGGCAAGACACTCGCCGAACTCTCGCTGGCAGAGGCGGCGACGCTCGCGCGAGTACCGCAAGCGCCCTCGCGCTATAACCCCATCAATAATCCAAAAGCGGCGGCCGAACGTCGTGGCTATGTATTGCGTCGTATGCGTGAACTCGGCTTCATCGATCCGGTGGCGGAACAACGCGCCGCTCGTGAAATCGTGCGAGCACGCGAACACGTCAAAACTTTTGACGTCGAGGCGCCCTATGTCGCAGAAATGGCGCGTCTCGAACTGGTGCAGCGCTTCGGTGCAGCGGCACAAAACGAAGGCTATAAAATCTATACAACTATCGAGCCTGCGATGCAGACGGCCGCCAACACGGCGCTGCGCGAGGGTCTACTCGATTACGATCGGCGCCACGGCTGGCGTGGCGCGTTGGCGCAGACATCGTTACCCGCCTCCGGTACGCCCGATGCACTCGAGTCGCTGCTCGACTCTTACGCCTCGAGCGGACCCTTGCGTCCGGCCGTCGTCGTCTCCGTGACCGACAAAGAGGCTCGCCTGTATGCGCGCGATCTTGGCGATGTGACGATGGCCTGGGACGGCATGTCGTGGGCGAGAGCGAAAACGGGTCGTAGACTCGGCCCCGCCCCGAAAAAAGCGGCCGATGTTCTGCGACGTGGCGATATCGTCTACGTCGCACCGGATGGGGAGAAGATCGTACTCGCGCAGATCCCCGAAGCCGCCTCGGCGCTTGTCGCACTCGCGCCCCGCGATGGCGCCATTCGTGCCTTGGTCGGCGGATTCGATTATTTCGACGCCAAGGCCGGTAAATTCAATCGCGCGATTCAGGCGCAACGTCAGCCAGGTTCGGGATTCAAACCGTTTCTCTACTCGGCTGCGCTTGAGTATGGTTTCACGCCTTCGACGATCGTCATGGACGCACCCTTCGTGGTTGACGATCCGAACATGGAAGAGGCTTGGCGCCCCGAAAATTCGAGCGGCGAATTCAGCGGTCCGACGCGTCTGCGTGAAGCACTCGTACAATCAAAGAATTTGGTGTCGATTCGTGTGTTGCAGTCGGTCGGTATGGCGCCTGCCATGAGTTACACCGAACGCTTTGGCTTCGAGCGCAGCAAATTGCCGCGTAACCTTACGCTTTCGTTGGGCACCTTGAGTGCGACACCGCTGCAGGTTGCAGCCGGTTACACCGTTTTCGCCAACGGCGGATACCGCGTGCAGCCGTATTTCATCGAGCGTATCGAGGATCCGAAAGGTAAAGTGGTCTTTCAAGCCAAGCCGCGCGTGGTGACGCCGGGCTGTGCCGATCAGTTGCCTGCCGCGACGGCCGTCGACGCTCGCGGCGCCGACGAGAGCGGTCTTAGCGCCTCGAACAGTGGCGGATGCGATAAAGCGCCGAACGAAATCGCACCACGCGTCATCAGCGCTCAAAACGCGTGGTTGATGACCGACATGCTGCGTGAGGTCATCACGCGTGGCACGGGACGCCGCGCACTGGCGCTCGGTCGCAATGATCTCGCTGGTAAGACTGGTACGACCAACGAAGCGCGCGATACCTGGTTCAACGGCTACAACCCCGACTTGGTGGCGAGCGTCTGGGTCGGTTTCGACCAGTCGAAGCCTCTCGGTGAGGGCGAGGAAGGTAGTCGCACCGCCGTACCCATATGGGTCGACTTCATGCGTGTGGCGCTCGCGCGCACACCGGTGCGCAGCTGGCCCGTGCCGGAAGGCTTGGTCCAGGTACGTATCTCACCAGTCACGGGCGAGGTGGCCGGTGCCGATGATCAGGATGCGATCTTCGAAACCTTCATGCTGGATCGGCTGCCGGTGGGCGCATCGCAAGACCTCGTCAATCCGACCAAAGGCGACGAATCGAAACCAAAGGAGTCGGCGGAGCCGCTCTTTTGAAGAAGCTACCACCGCGTGCGGAGCATCTGCGCCGAGCACTGGCACAGGAAGCTGCTCGAATCATGGCCGAGCACGGCGTGCGCGACTTCCTGCTCGCCAAACGCAAGGCTGCAGAGCGCTATGGCGTCGTCGATAGCGCACTGTTACCGCGAAATACCGAAATCGAAGCGGCATTGCAGGAATATCAGCGCTTGTTCGGTGGTGAATCTCATGTTGAAACACTGCAGGCACAGCGCTCGGTCGCGCTCGATGTCATGCATCGTCTGCAACGGTTCCAACCCCGGCTCGTCGGATCCGTGCTGACCGGCACGGCAACGCCGCACGACGATGTCGTGTTACACGTGTTCGTCGATCGGATCGAAACGCTGAGTTTCGCCTTAATGGACCAAGGTGTCCCCCACGAAACAGGCGAGCGGCGCTTACGGTTGGACCCTGAGCGCACCACCCAACAACCGACGCTTCGCCTCGAGGTCGACGATCAGCCGGTCGAGCTCGTCGTATTCAACATTGATGGCATCCGACAAGCGCCCATCAGTCCGGTCGATGGCAAGCCGATGCGGCGCGCCGATCTGCGCGAAGTGGAGCGCTTGCTGGCGACAGAGTAGGCTCGATCAGCGCTTGCTGATCGGAACATATTCGCGCGGTGCGGGGCCCGTATAGAGCTGGCGCGGACGACCGATCTTGTAGCCCGGGTCGCTGATCATTTCTTGCCAGTGCGACACCCAACCGGCGGTGCGTGCGATGGCAAACATGACCGTGAACATCGAGCGTGGAATACCCAAAGCGCTGTAGATGATACCCGAGTAGAAGTCGACGTTCGGGTAGAGCTTGCGTGCGATGAAGTATTCGTCTTTGAGGGCGATTTCTTCGAGCCGTTGCGCAAGCTCGAGCAGCGGGTTGTCCGCACGACCCATCTTGGCCAACACCTTATGGCACATTTCGCGAATGATCTTCGCGCGCGGATCGAAATTTTTGTAGACGCGATGACCAAAGCCCATCAAACGCACATTACTAGTCTTATCTTTGACCTGGGCGAGGAACTTCGGGATGTTGTCGACCGAGCCGATTTCCTCAAGCATCTCTAGCACGGCTTCGTTGGCACCACCGTGCGCCGGACCCCATAGCGCCGATACGCCTGCCGAAATGGCGGCATACGGATTCGCGCCGGTCGAGCCGGCTAAGCGAACCGTCGAAGTGCTCGCGTTCTGCTCGTGATCGGCGTGCAGGATCAACAACAAGTCGAGTGCTTGTGCCGCTAGTGGGTCGACGTGATAGGGCTCGCAGGGCACGGCATAGAACATGTGCAGCAGATTGCTGCAGTAGTCGAGATCGTTGCGCGGATAAATGAACGGCTGACCCAAGGCGCGCTTATAGGCGGCAGCGGAGATGGTTGGCAGCTTGGCGATGATGCGGTGAGCAAAAATCTCTCGATGACGGGGATTATTGATGTCCATCGAGTCGTGGTAGAACGCCGACATCGAAGCGACGATCGCACTGACCATGGCCATCGGGTGCGCGTCGTAGTGGAAGCCGTTGTACATGCGCAGCAACGACTCGTTGACCATCGTGTGCCGCTGGATGTTCACGCTGAATTCGGACAACTGCTTGGAGTCCGGCAGTTCGCCATTCAACAAGAGATAGGCCACTTCGATGAACGAGCTATGCGCAGCCAACTGCTCGATGGGATAGCCGCGGTACATCAACACGCCGGCATCACCGTCGATATAGGTGATCTTGCTCTCCGTGCTCGCCGTCGCCATGAACCCCGGATCGAAAGTGAAGACTCCGTGATCCTTGTTGAGGGAGGCGATGTCAATCACGTCCGGACCGATTGTGCCGGCACGCACGGGCAAGTCGGTTTTCTTGCCGGAAGTAACGTCTAGGAGTTCAAATTTCTTGTTGGCCATGGTGTCGTTCGTCGTCAGCGGAGTATCGTGGCAGACGCGCCACGATGTGTGACGAAATTGACACGCCTTGCGTTCGGAATCAAGGCAGAGTGGATGAAATTTTCCGCCGCAACCGCGTTATTCGACCGCCTTGTAGAGAGCCCCCGGTGTCAACTTGCCATCCGGGTAAATGCCGTTGATCAGTTGCAGCTGCTCCTTGCGGAACTTGCCATCCGGCATCGTCTCAACATGATCCTCGATCGTGGTTGTCGCCGTCGCCGTCGCCGTGCGTAACCGATACGGCTCGGCGAGCGGATACTCGGCGGACCGCAACGCGCGCAAAGTTTCGGCGACACTTCGAAACAGACCGTCGGCTTCGGGAATTCCGCCACGGGAGGAGCGGCTCGCACCGGCGAAGAGATAGGCGCTCTTGCCGCGGTAGAGCACGATCCAGCGCACCGGACCTGCGCCGCCATCGAGCGGTGAGCCTGTCGAAGTTCGAACGGTATAGCCTTCCATGCCGTTCACGCTGATCGCCTCGCCGCCCGCGAGGCTCGCGCCCTTGAGCTGGGAAAATAGAAACTCGCGCGGCGACTGCGTCGGCGGGTACTCGCGCAACGTGATCTGCATGAGGGTGTCGCGCTTTGGCGTGTAGGCGAGAAGTCGATCGCGCTGGTTCTCGACCGTCCAGGCGCGCGGAAACGCGGCCGTGATGCCGAGTTCAGCGTGATAGAGCCGGTTGCCGCGCAAGATGCCCTGTGCGCGACTCGAACCGTAAGTCATGCCATCGATTTGGCGAAGATATTCCTCGCGACCTTCGAACCAGCCGCCCGCAGGACCGTTCTCGAGATTCGCCGATGCCTTGGCAGCCTGCACCGCACGCTTGTCCGGCGCCGGGTGGGACGAGAACAAGCCGTGGTAGATGCGCGGCTCGCGACCTTCGGCGCGCGCCTGATCGATCTCGAAACGTTCGCCGCGCCGGAACATCTCGAACACTTCGCCCATGGACTCGGGCCGATAACCTGCGTGCGTTGCGTATCGCAGTCCAAGGCGATCCGCTTCGAGTTCGTTCTCTCGACCATAGCCTTGCATCCACGCTTGCGCACCGAGATTGGCGAGATCCGCCACGGCGCCCGAGCCCGAATAGATCGCCGCGGCCGTAGCCGCGAGCGTGGCGAAAATGCCGCGCGTCATGCGTTCCTGCGGGTGACGCGCCGTAACATGCGCCACCTCGTGTCCGAGTACCGAGGCGAGCTCTGCCTCCGAGTTGAGGTGGGTCAGCAGACCTCGGTGCAGATAGACAAAACAGCACCCGGTGGTGAACGCGTTGATCGAGTCGTCGTCGAGAACGACGAACTTCCACTCCGCATTCGGCAACTCACTCTTGCTCGCAACGCGTTGGCCGACTTGGCTGACGTAGTCCTGCAGCGCCTGATTCTCGTAGAGTCCATAAGCCTTCAGGATCTGATCGTGCGCTTTGCGCGCCGAGGCGCTTTGCTTGGCCGTTCCTTTACCCGACTGCGCCCAAACCTCTGACCCGCTCGCCGAGAGCGTGACGGTCAGCAGAGTGACGATTAAAACCGTAATTCGGCCGATCATGCCTTGGCGCCTCCCGCACGAAAGACGTTGCAAACGTAACAGAAGTTCCCCGCCTAGCCCCGAAAACGAACGAGGCGCCCTGGGGCGCCTCGAGTGTCGTGCCGAATCGCCAACGCGATCGACGTACTTCGATTGACTCAGCGCGCCGCGGCAGCCGCGTATTTCTTGCGGAACTTATCGACGCGACCCGCGGTGTCGAGGATCTTCTGCTTGCCGGTGTAGAACGGGTGGCAACTTGAACAAACTTCGATCGCGAGATCCTGCCCGAGCGTCGAGCGGGTCGGGAACGTGTTGCCGCAGGTGCAGGACACCGTGATGTCCTTGTATTCCGGGTGGATCGAAGGTTTCATGAGCGTGCTACCGAGGCCGAAGCTTGCGGAAAAAGGGCGCGCAGCATAGCGGCGCTGGCTGGCCGACACAAGCCCCAGCGTGTGCTTGCCGATCTATTCACATTTTCTGTGGATAAGTCTGTGGAGGAGGTGAAAAAAGGGCCTCGATTCTGCGGCGAAATCACCTTTCTGCGCCCATGATCAAAAAATGACATGGTCATTAAACTCAATAAAAACAATATCTTGCGATTTCATTTTTCTTAAATATCTCAGAAAACGGCGCTTCCTACCGTCGTGGAACGATTTTTTCGCAGCTGTGCATATTGCCGCGCAAATTCGCCCGGCAAATACCGTAACTCACGGTTTTGGCGGCAAGAATTCCACCAGAATGTCGTTCAGGAAGCGCCGCCCCGCCGCACTGGTTCGCCAACGACCGGCCCCGGCAGCCTCCAACAAGCCACGCCCCACGAGCTTTGCGATGACCGCGTCGATCGCACCATAAGGCAGGCCCGTCGTGCGCTCGAAGCCGGCCTCGTCGAATCCGTCGACCAGGCGCAAGGCATTCAGCATGTATTCAAACGACCGCTGCTCCGAGGGCACCGCAGCCCAAGTGATGGCGCCTCGCGGATCACGCTGGTAGCGACGCGGTTCGCGCGTCTGATGACTGCGCAAGATCTCGAGCTCGCCCGTGTCGGGATCGATCCGGCTCCACTTGCCGTGAGCGCCGGCACCGACGCCGATGTAGTCGCCGAAGCGCCAATAAAGCAGGTTATGCGCGCACTCACGCCCGCGCTGAGCATGCGCCGAAATTTCGTATTGGTGATAACCCTGTTGTTCGAGGCGCTTGAGCGCGGCCTGTAGTGTGATCTCGACGGTCTCGTCACTCGGCAACCGGGCCGGCGGTTGTGCCGCGAAGGGTGTGCCTGGTTCGAGTGTCAGATGGTAATGCGACACCTGCGCGGGTTGCAGCGCGATCGCTTCATCGAGATCGCGCATGGCACTATCTACCGATTGCTCGGGCAGCCCATACATCAAGTCGATGTTGAAATTGTCTATCCCGGCTGCGTGTAATTCACTAGCCGACCTATGCACATCCTCGGGCAGGTGGATTCGGCCCAAGCGTTGCAAGGCTGCACGATCAAAAGTCTGGGCACCCAAAGAAATCCGATTGACGCCAGCCGCAGCGTAACCGGTGAATAATCCACGCTCCACGGTGGCAGGATTGGCCTCTAGCGTAATTTCCGCATCGACGGAAACAGGATGCATTTCTTTGATCCGACCAAGAACTCGAGCGATTGATTCGGCAGAAAACAGGCTGGGCGTGCCGCCGCCCATGAACACGGTAGTAATGGGTCGGCCCGAAACGAAATCGCCATGTCGCTGCAGCTGGGTTTCGAGATCGATCAACAAAGCATCGACATAGGCGAGCTCGCCCAGGGGTTCACGCAAGGTGTAGGAATTGAAGTCGCAATAAGGGCACTTGCTGACACACCACGGAAAGTGCAGGTAAAGCCCAAGTGGGATATCGAGTGTCTTTGTCACAACGCTAGCGCGAGCACGCGCGCGAGAAAATCGCGTAGTGCCATCGCGCGATGACTGCGAAGGTTCTTCTCGCTCGAAGGCAATTCTGCGGCGCTCGTGTGCGTGTGAAAATCGGCGAACACGGGATCGTAGCCGAAACCCCCACTGCCTCGTGGCGCGGGCAAGATATAACCTTCCCAAACGCCTTCGCCGATGATCGGATCAGGATCGTCAGCCGTACGCACAAAGGCAATAACGCAACGAAAACGCGCCTGACGCTGTCCTTCAGGCACCGCCGCGAGCGCCGCGAGCAGCTTCCCAAGATTATCGGCATCACTCGCCTCAGGGCCGGCGTACCTGGCCGAATACACACCCGGCGCACCACCGAGCGCATCCACTTCGAGCCCGGAATCATCAGCCAACGCGGCATGACCGCTGTACTTAGCTGCATGTCGAGCTTTCAGTAAGGCGTTGCCGCGAAAACTGTCTTCGGTTTCCTCGGGCGGTTCGATACCGAACGCCGACTGCGGTTGAACCTGCCAGCCGAGCGGTTGCAGCAACTCGTCGAACTCCCGCAGTTTGCCGCGATTGCCACTCGCTAGCACCAGTTGCGGTGTCGCCGGCGTCATACCGCGGGCGCGGCCAATACCGCACGCTGCAAGGCGTGCAAACGATCGATCCCTGTCGCGGCCAAATCGAGTAATGCGTCGAGTTCGTCGCGGCGGAAGGCGTGTCCCTCCGCTGTGCCCTGCACTTCGACAAACGCCCCGCCATCTTTCATGACCACATTCATGTCGGTCTCGGCCTGAGAATCCTCGGCGTAATCGAGGTCGAGCACCGGAACACCGCCGCAAATGCCGACCGAGACGGCGGCCACTTGCCCATGCAACGGCGAGGCGACGAGGACGCCGCGACGGATCAATAAATTACAGGCGTCGACCAATGCGACATAACTACCCGTGATCGCTGCGGTCCGCGTGCCCCCATCAGCTTGCAATACGTCGCAGTCGAGCGTGACCGTGCGCTCGCCCAATGCCGACATATCCATGACCGCACGCAAGCTGCGCCCGATCAGACGCTGGATCTCCTGAGTGCGCCCGCTCTGTTTGCCTTTCGCAGCCTCTCGCGATGAGCGGGTATGCGTGGCCCGCGGCAACATGCCGTATTCAGCGGTGACCCAACCTTGACCTTTGCCGCGCAGAAAGCCGGGCACGCCCTCCTCGATAGTTGCCGTACACAACACGCGGGTGCCGCCGAACTCAACCATGACAGCTCCCTCGGCGTGGCGCGTGTAGCCACGCTGAAAACGCACGTCGCGCATTTGGTCTGGCGTACGACCGCCCGGTCTTTGATACATGGGTTTGATCCGTCCGGTATAAACTGCGCGCTTTATACATGATCGGGCTCACATGATCAGCAGTATGACCGGGTTCGCCCGGCTCGAGCACAGCGGCTCGTTTGGTCAACTGACCTGCGAGGTACGCAGCGTCAACCACCGCTACTTGGAACCGGGTTTCCGCCTGCCTGAAGAGTTGCGCGCGCTCGAGAGCGAGCTTCGACAAACCCTCGCACGCGAGCTACGTCGCGGCAAGATCGACTGCACGATCCACTTGCGTGGCTCGCATGAGGCGGAGCGGGAACTGTTGGTGGACGATGAGGCGGTCGATCGGCTACTCGCACGCAGCCGGGATATCGCCGAGCGTGCGGCAGCGAAGGGCTTGGGCACGAGCCACGCGTCGTCGATCGATCCGATCGAAGTGTTGCGCTGGCCGGGCGTACTGCGCCAACAAGCCACCGAAACAGAAAGTCTGCATGCGGCGTGTCGCCAGCTTTTCGGCGCTACGGTTCGGCAACTGGCCGAAGCTCGACATCGGGAAGGCGAGCGTTTGCAGGAACTCGTCGAGCAACGTTGTGCCGCACTCACGGAGTTGGTTGCCACAGTCCGAGCACGGTTACCGGAGTGGCGCCAGCGTTGGCGCGACAAGTTGCGCGAGCGCCTTGCCGAACTTGCCGTGCAAGTCGATGGCGAGCGGTTCGAACAAGAGGTTGCCTTGATCCTGCAACGCGCCGATGTCGATGAGGAACTCGATCGGCTCGATGGTCATCTTGTCGAAATTCGCCGCGTCATGACCGGTAGCGAGGCGGCCGGTCGACGCCTCGATTTCCTCATGCAGGAGTTGAACCGCGAGGCCAACACGCTGTCGTCGAAGTCGCAAGAACTCGATACCACGCGGATCGCCGTCGACATGAAGGTGTTAATCGAACAGATGCGCGAGCAGATTCAAAACATCGAGTAACCGCGCCAACATGTCAGCTTCCACCGGCGGTCGACTGTTCGTGATTGCCGCACCGTCAGGTGCCGGCAAGACCAGTCTCGTCAAAGCCTTGTTGCAACGCAGTCCGAATCTGCGGGTGTGCGTCTCGCACACGACTCGACCACGCCGCCCCAATGAAATCGACGGTCGCGATTACCATTTCGTCGACGTGCCGACCTTCGAGGCCATGATAGCGGCCGACGGCTTTCTGGAGTTCGCGCCGGTTTTCGACAATTTCTATGGTACGAGCCGCCAAGCGCTGGCCGAGGCGTTCGGTCGCGGTCACGATGTCATGCTGGAAATCGATTGGCAGGGCGCCGAGCAAGTCCGGCGACGTACGACCGACCCGAGCAGCGGCCGTGCAGGCTGCACCGGCATCTTCGTATTGCCTCCGTCACGCGCCGAACTCGAGCGGCGTCTGCGCGAACGCCGCACCGACAGTGATGCGGTCATCGCGCGTCGTTTGCAGGATGCCGTCAGCGACATGCGCCATTACCACGAGTTTGATTACGTCATCGTCAACGACGACTTCGAGCGCGCCCTCGGCGAGCTCGAAAGAGTCATTGCCGACGGGAGTCGGGAGCTGCGCGCCGATCGACCACAGCTGCGGCCTCTGCTCGACGAATTGCTCACTTGAATTGCCGATCAGGCCTGACGTCCCCTATACTTAGCGACCTCCTCTCAGGTTTTTCGGGGATTCCCCGAGGCTCTCATGGCACGCATCACCGTCGAAGACTGTCTGCAAAACGTCGACAACATTTTCCAGCTCGTTCTGCTCGCCTCACAGCGCGCTCGTCGACTGGCGAACGGCGCTGAGTCGACCGTGCCTTGGGAGAACGACAAACCGACGGTCGTCGCGCTGCGCGAAATCGCCGCCGGCAACATTACGGCCGAGATGCTGCTCGAGCCGGAGCCAGAACCCGAACCGGAACCGAGCCTGTTGCCGGACATCATGGAACCCGATCCGGGTTTCCGTGCGCCGCAATTCGGCCTCGGAGACTGATTCGGTCTTCTGACGCTTGGGCTATGCCGGCACGCTACTGGGTTTTCTGCCTGGCGGATCCACACCGGGCTTGAAGGAACTACTGGCGGCTGCGCAAAACTATCTGCCGCCCGAACAAGTCGAACGCATCCGCATCGCCGCCGAATTTGGCGCCGAAGCACATAAAGGCCAAAAGCGGAAAACCGGTGAGCCTTACATCGCGCACCCGGTCGCGGCGGGCGTCATCCTCGCCGGCCTGAAAGTGGATGCCGACACCATCGTGGCGGCGATCCTGCACGATGTCATCGAAGATACCCCTGTCGCCAAGGAAGAGCTGGCGCGCCGTTTTGGCGAAACGGTTGCCGACATCGTCGATGGGGTGACCAAACTCGATCAGATCCAGTTCAAGAGCCGTGAAGAGGCGCAAGCGGAATCCTTCCGCAAGATGCTACTCGCGATGGTTCGCGACTTACGGGTCATTCTGGTCAAACTCGCCGACCGCCTGCACAACATGCGCACGATCGAGGGCATGCCGTCGGTACGTCGGCGCGCCATCGCTCGCGAGACCCTCGAAATCTTTGCTCCGCTAGCCGAGCGCCTCGGACTATACGCGATGAAACTAGAACTCGAAGATCTCGGGTTCCGAGCCCTGTACCCACAGCGCTACCGAGTCATCGAAAAAGCTATCAAGCGTGCGCGAGGCCATCAAAAGGAGTTTCTGGGGAAAATCTCCGAGAACATCGGTATTGCGTTGGCGAAGGCGGGGATCGAAGCCGAAGTCGACACGCGGGAAAAACACTTGTACAGCATCTACAAAAAGATGCTGCGAAAACGCTCCGCGCTCTCGGAAATCGTTGATGTCTACGGTCTGCGTGTAGTCGTGGCAAACGCGGACGAATGCTATCGTGCGCTCGGTATCGTTCATGGCGCTTACAAACCGATGCCGGGTCGCTTCAAAGATTACATCGCGATCCCTCGAGTCAACGGCTATCAATCGCTGCACACCACCTTATTCGGCCCCAATGGTTTGCCGATCGAAGCGCAAATACGCACTCGCGATATGCATCGCGTAGCAGAGTCGGGTATCGCTGCGCATTGGAAATACAAAAGCGGTGATGGCTCGCCCGCCTACGAGCAGGCTCAAGCGCGTGAATGGCTTAATAACCTGATCTCGATGCAAGCGAGCGGGTCTTCGGAGGAGTTTCTCGAGAGCGTTCGAGTCGATCTTTTTCCCGACAAGGTTTACCTCTTCACGCCCAAGGGCAAGATTTTGCGACTCCCTCGTGGTGCGACCGTGGTCGACTTCGCGTACGCGGTGCATACCGACATCGGAAATCGCTGCGTCGCGGCGAAGGTTGATCGTCGACTGACTCCACTCAGAACCCAGTTGCGCAATGGCCAAACCGTCGAGATCGTGACGGCGCCTGGCGCCATGCCAAACCCTGCGTGGGTGAACTTCGTCGTAACGGCCAAGGCGCGAACAGCCATCCGCAATTATTTGAAGAGCTTGCGTCGCTCCGAAGCGATCGAACTGGGTCAACGACTGATCAATCAGTCTCTGGCGGAGTTCAACCTCTCGTTGACCGATATCAGTGAGATCACCCTCGCAGCGACCGTTGGCGAGCTCGGTATGATCGATGCGGACGAGTTGTTCGAAAAGGTCGGACTCGGTGAGCGCCTCGCTCCCCTGATTGCGCGCAGACTCGGCCCCGCCAATCCGCTGCAGACAGGAAGTGACTCGCTCGATGACAGCCTCGATGCCGGTAACACGGCGCCCGCGCCTCTGTCGGTGGCCGGAACCGAAGGGCTGCTCGTCAGTTACGCGCGCTGCTGTTTCCCGGTGCCGGGCGATCCGATCCTGGCTTATCTCTCGAGCGGCCGCGGCATCATCGTCCATCGCGAAGATTGCGCCAACGTCGACGATTATCGAAAACACCCCGAGAAGTGGCTCTCGGTCACCTGGGCTGAAAAACCCGAAAGACTCTTCGGCAGCGAACTGCGTGTCGAGGTCGCTAACCGCATGGGCGTTTTGGCCGCCGTAGCAGCCGCCATCGCCGGAACCGAAACCAACATCGAGCATGTCGCACTCGAAGAGCGCGACGCAGAAACGTCCGTGCTCATTTTCGAGGTCAAGGTGAGAGACCGTACCCACTTGGCGCGCGTCATGCGTGTGATTCGTCACATGCCCGATGTCCTCAAACTCTCGCGTACACTTGCCGTGCGGACCCGCGAAGACTGACGCTGAAGGTCCGTTCTTTCACGGTCGTTTTCCTGCGGAGGCCTCAGCATGACCCGACAGATCATCAGCACGACAGACGCGCCCGCCGCCATCGGCACCTACTCGCAGGCCGTGCGCATCGGTCCGACGGTCTACATCTCGGGACAAATTCCACTCGATCCCGCGACGGGAGAGCTCGTCAGTGGCGATATCGACATGGAAATCCGTCGTGTCTTCGACAACCTCGAAGCAATCGCAAAAGCCGCCGGCGGTTCCTTGCGTCATGCCGTCAGAGTGACCGTATTCCTCACGGATCTCGTCCACTTCGCGAAAGTGAACGACGTCATGGCGCAATACATTCCACAACCTTGGCCTGCTCGAGCCGCCCTCGGAGTCTCACAGTTGCCGAAAGGCGCCCGAGTCGAAGTCGATTGCATACTGCACCTCGACTGAGCCGGTAGATCGTCATCCATATGGGGGACCCGCGTGAGCAGCGCCCCGTCACCGCGTTGCGTGGCGTCGGTGCGGCGCTAGCAGCGCGTTTGGCCGTGCTCGGCGTCGAGCAAGTGCAAGATCTGCTCTTCGTGCTGCCCACGCGCTACGAAGATCGGACGCGCGTCCAGCCCATCGGCTCGTTGCTATCCGGCAGCCGCGTGGTCGTCGAAGGCGAAGTTCTGCTCACCGAAGTCGTGTTTCGACGGCGGCGACAGATGCTGTGTCGTCTCGCCGATGGCTCCGGATTCTTGACGCTGCGTTTTTTTCATTTCTCCAAATCACAACAAGACGGTCTGGCGCGCGGCACACGTATTCGTTGCTTCGGTGAAGTCAGACGCGGTCCGCTCGGTCTTGAAATCGTCCACCCCGAGTACCGCCGCGTCGTCGACGGTCCCGGTGTTCTGGAAGATCGATTGACTCCCGTCTATCCGATGACCGAGGGCGTGACGCAAGGACGATTACGCATGCTGATTGGACTCGCGCTGCGCGAACTCGACTCCGCCGGGGTACGAGAATGGCTACCCGAGTCGATACTCCAACCGCTCGAACTTCCCTCGCTACGCACCGCTCTCGAATTCGTGCATCGACCGCCGGTCGATGTGGCACTCGATGAGCTCGAAGCCGGCCGTCATCCGGCGCAGCGACGACTGGCGTTCGAGGAACTGCTCACGCACCACGTGGTCATGCGCCGGTTGCGCGAGGCGGTGCGTGTTGATTCGGCCACACCCCTGCATGACACAGTCCACTTGGCGGCTCGCTTCAAGGAATCACTGCCCTACGCGCTGACCGGAGCACAGCAACGCAGTCTCGAGCAGATCGAGCGCGATCTACAGCAAACACAACCGATGGTTCGACTCGTGCAGGGCGACGTCGGCTGTGGCAAAACAGTGGTCGCAGCTGCAGCCGCCGCTCGCGCAATCGGTAGTGGTTGTCAGGTCGCGCTGATGGCGCCGACCGAGTTGCTTGCCGAGCAGCATCAAAAAAATCTCGATGCCTGGTTCCGGCCTTTCGGTATCACGGTTGGGCTTGTCACCGGATCACAGCCCGCGCGAACGCGGCGCAGTGCACTCGAGGCCGTCGCGGCGGGTGACCTGCAATTGGTCGTGGGCACGCATGCACTTTTTCAGGACGGGATGAAGTTTCGCCAACTCGCACTCGTTATTGTCGATGAGCAGCATCGCTTCGGTGTCCAGCAAAGACTGCGCCTCGCCGAAAAAGGGCTACATAAAAGCCGACATCCCCATCAACTGATCATGACGGCAACGCCGATACCGCGCACGCTGGCAATGACGGCCTATGCAGATCTCGATGTATCCATCATCGACGAACTCCCGCCCGGCCGAACTCCCGTCAAGACGGTCGTCGCCGCACAAAGCCGTCGTGATGAGGTCGTCGCGCGAATCGCAGCGGCCTGTCGCTTAGGGCGACAGGCTTACTGGGTCTGCCCGCTGATCGACGAATCCGAAGAGTTGCAATGCCAGGCTGCCGAGGAGACAGCCGTATCTTTGACCGAGGCCCTCGCACCGTTCCGAGTCGGGCTCGTCCACGGGCGGATGAAAGCCAAAGAAAAAGAAGCTGCGATGCTCGAATTCAAAGCCGGTCGAATCCAACTGCTGGTCGCGACGACCGTCATCGAGGTCGGTGTGGACGTTCCCAATGCCACCGTCATGGTGATCGAAAATGCAGAACGAATGGGTCTTGCGCAACTGCACCAGTTACGCGGCCGTGTTGGTCGCGGCTCACACGACAGCAGCTGCGTCCTGCTCTACCGAGCGCCACTTGGCGCCTTAGCACGCGCCCGGTTGAACGCCATACGTGACAGCAACGACGGTTTCGAGATCGCACAGCGCGACCTCGAGCTGCGCGGTCCCGGCGAGTTGCTTGGTACTCGACAGACGGGGCTTGCGCGAATGCGCGTGGCCGATCTGGCGCGGGATGTCGACCTGCTCCCCGAGGTGCATCGCGCCGCCGAGACGCTGCTTGCGCAACATCCGGATAGAATCGCGCCTCTCACGGCACGCTGGATTGGATCGGACGACAAATATGGCCGTATCGGCTGAGCTCGCGACTCTCGCAACAGAAGGTCTGCCGGCGCCACTGCCTGCCTCGGCCATGTGGCTGCCCGCTGCCGCGCTCAACTGCTACGAAGGCGACGCTCTACGACGCGATTGGTTATCGACACCCGGACTTTTGACCCAGCGCGTTCGGGCTGCCGCCGCGAATCAATTTTCCATGCATCTGCTGAACGAGCGTCGCTGCGGCGACGAGTTTATCCGCGAGATCGACATGCGCTGTGGCGATACGATCTGGCTCTTCGCGCACACCCGGATCCCGATCGATACGGCGAAACACCATGGCTGGTTGACCCGAATCGGCGAGCGGACTCTCGGTGAAGCGCTCGCGGTACAAAATTCGCTCGAACGCGAACCGTTTCGTTTCGCGCTAGCCTATCCAGATACGTGGCTCGTCGAGCGCGCACTGCGGCACGCCGGACTCGCACCACGCCCGCTTTGGGTACGACATTCGGCATTTCGAATCGAAGGTTCGCCCTTCGATCTCTACGAAGTCTTCATGCCCGGCATCGGCTCAAGATGAGCGCCGCTTGGCGCCGCCGTGCGCGCGAATATCTGCTGTTGACGCGGCTAGATAAGCCGATCGGCATTCTGTTGTTGCTGTGGCCGGTGCTGTGGGCACTGTGGATCGCCGCAGGCGGCCTGCCGCCGCTTTGGATCCTGACCGTCTTCCTGCTCGGGACGCTCCTGACTCGATCGGCGGGTTGCATCATCAATGATTTCGCCGACCGGGACATCGACCCGCATGTCGAGCGCACTCGTGATCGACCGCTCGCCGCAAGGCGGATTTCGCCTTACGAGGCACTCACGGTGTTTACCGTGCTGATGGTCGCCTCGCTCGCCTTGGTACTGACCCTCGGGTGGCTAGTCACGGTTTACGCGGTGATCGCCGCCTTGCTGTTGCTGACATATCCGCTGTTCAAACGGTTTTTTCCAGCGCCGCAGTTGTATCTCGGTGTGGCCTTCGGTTGGGGCGTACCGATGGCCTTCGTAGCCGTACAAGGCAGCATCCCTTTGATCGGTTGGTGGATCTTCGCGGTCACGGTTTTGTGGGCTTTGATTTACGATACGTATTACGCCATGGTCGATCGTGAGGACGATTTACGGATCGGGGTGCGTTCGACGGCGATATGGTTTGGCAAAGCCGATCTCGTCATCATCGCCATGCTGCAGCTGGTGATGGTCGCGGGTCTTTGGAAAATCGGTGTCATGGCGAGCCTCGGGCGGCTCTATTTCGTTGCCGTATTGATCGCCGCGGTCATCTTCCACCGAAATCTTTGGTGGGCGCGACATCGTGATCGCGCGCAATGCTTTCGTGCCTTCTTGGGCAATCATCAGGCAGGGCTCGTCGTATTCGTCGGCATCGTACTCGCCACCGCCCAACGCTGAACGGTCAGTCCCGGCACCGATTCCAATGCGGCGCTCGCGGCAGCGAGGGTGGCGCCGGTCGTCCGAACATCATCGACGAGTGCGAGGCTCGTTGGTTGAACGAAACTGGTACGGTACGACGGGTGCAGTTCGAAAGCGCCTTGCACATTGTCGCGGCGCCGAGCGGCTGACAGGCTGGTCTGGGGGCGGGTCGAGCGAGCACGAATCAAGCTGCGTTGATCAACCGCGACGCCGAGCCAGAGCGCGGCGAACTTCGCGATCTGCTCAGCTTGGTTGAAACCTCGCTCCGCCCGGCGCGCGGTGTGCAGCGGCATCGGTATCAGCGACGACACGGGCGCAACACCGAGAGCCTGTGACCAAGCCGCGAGTAAGGCGCCGAAAACGGCCGCCCAACGCCAGTCAGCGTGGAACTTCAAAGCACGCAAACCAGCGTCGACGGGCGGCGCGTAGCGGAGCGGAACCACCTCGGTCGTCGGACTGACGACGAAAGGCAGCGCACACAGGCAACGTCGGCACAGATCGAGATAGCGAAGATCGGGCGCACCGCTACAGACGAGGCACCGCGCCGGCCAGAGTCGGAATCCCCAACGAAACAGCAACGGTAGCGGAGCGGGCACCTCGTTGTGATCGGCGCCCGAGCGCCGATCGAGCCAATCGATTGTCGACTCGATAAAGGGGTTGAGGTTGACAGGCCTCGGAGTGGCAAGGAACATCGTCATGCTTCGGAGCTTGCCGATGCGCTCCGATCCTGCGCAAAGCGCTTTTCGGCTCACCTTGATCACAAACGGAACTGCCATGACGACCGCGCCCCGCCACGACTGGACCGTCGACGAAGTCGAAGCCTTGTTCGCACTCCCGTTCGCGGACCTCATGCATCGTGCCCAGACGGTGCATCGCGCACATCACCCGACCAATACCGTGCAGATGAGCACGTTGTTGTCCGTCAAGACCGGAGCCTGCCCGGAGGACTGTGCCTACTGTCCGCAGAGCGTGCGCTACGACACCGGTCTCGACCGTGAGGCCTTGATGGCGGTCGATGATGTCGTCACCCGTGCCCGCGCCGCGCGCGAAGCGGGCGCGACGCGATTTTGCATGGGTGCAGCATGGCGCTCGCCGAAAAAGCGCGATATCGAAATCATGTCGGCCATGATTCGCGAGGTACGCGAACTCGGAATGGAGACTTGCGCAACCCTTGGCATGCTCAACAAGGAACAGGCGCGCGAGCTGCGCGATGCCGGCCTCGATTACTACAACCACAACATCGATACCTCGCCGGAGTATTACGACAAGATCATCACGACGCGCGATTTTCAGGACCGCCTCGACACACTGGAAGCGGTGCGTGAAGCCGGCATGAACGTGTGTTGCGGCGGCATCGTCGGTATGGGCGAAACCGTCCGTGATCGCGCCCGTATGTTGCAGGTGCTCGCCAATCTCGAACAGCCACCGGAGAGCGTGCCCATCAACCAACTCGTCGCCGTGCCGGGCACGCCCTTGGCTAATCAAGCACCGATCGACCCGTTTGACTTCATCCGCACCATCGCTGTCGCACGAATTTTGATGCCAAGTTCGGCCGTCCGGTTGTCCGCGGGGCGCGAACAAATGTCCGACGAGTTGCAGGCACTGGCTTTCCTCGCCGGCGCAAACTCGATCTTCTACGGCGAGAAATTGCTGACCACCGGCAATCCCGACGTCGAACACGATCGACGCCTGCTCGATCGTCTCGGTATGCGCACAGCACCCGGGGTGATCGGTGCGTCGCACACCTGAGGCACTCAGCGATGCTTTGAATGCGCTCGACGCTCGCCAACTGCGGCGGCGGCGACACCGCGCATCCACCGCCACGATCGATTTTTGCAGCAACGATTATCTTGGTCTGCGGAGCCATCCGGCGGTACGTGACGCGATGATCGGCGCAGCCCAGCAGGGCGCGATCGGTGCCGGCGCTTCGCATCTGGTCAGCGGGCACGATCCCGAACATGACTCGCTTGAACGCGCGCTCGCCGATTTTACGGGCCGAGAGCGGGCGCTCGTGTTCTCTACTGGCTACATGGCGAATCTTGGCGTCATTACCTCACTGGTCGATCGTGGCGATCTGATCCTGCAGGATCGGCTCAATCACGCCTCGCTGATCGACGCGGCACTACTTGCCCGCAGCCGCGACTTCAAACGCTACCCACACAATGACGTCGAATCCGCCGCTGTCGCGCTCAAACGGTTCCGAGGCGAACACCCCAAAGCCGGGGCCGTGATTGCAACTGACGGTGTTTTCAGTATGGATGGCGACATCGCACCCGTGGCTGCGCTGGCCGAACTCGCGCGAGCGGAATCGGCGTGGCTCGTCGTCGATGATGCGCACGGCCTCGGTGTGGTGGGCGCGGAGGGTCGTGGCGTTTGTGAACAGCAGCAACTCGATCAAAAAGCGGTGCCGGTATTAATCGGCACTTTCGGTAAGGCTTTCGGTACCTTTGGCGCGTTCGTCGCCGGTGAGTCCGCGTTGATCGACTGGCTGATCCAAAGTGCACGCACCTACATCTACACCACGGCCATGCCGCCACCCATCGCTGCGGCCACCCGTCGCGCCTTGCAGCTTGTCGAACAAGAACGTTGGCGTCGCGAAAAATTGCATGAGCTGATCCGGATTTTCCGCGAAGGAGCAGAACGGCGCGGGATTGCGGTCATGCCATCCGTGACCGCGATCCAGCCGATCCTCTGCGGCTCGGCCGCGATGGCATTACAAGCGAGCGCTTACTTGCGAGACCACGGTTTCCACGTGGTTGCGATTCGCCCACCAACGGTGCCCGAGGGCAGCGCGCGTCTACGTATCACGCTCAATGCCCATCACCAAGTCGACGAGATCCAGCGCTTGTTGATAGCGCTGGAGGGAGCGCTCGCGCCGATGCTCACAACGGACGTTTCGACATGAGTGCGGTGCCACTCGTGATGCTGCACGGCTGGGCACTCAACCTGCGAGTATTCGACGAACTCGTGGACGCGCTTGAGGCGCCTGCGTCGCAACCGCGATTTGATATTTCACGTTTTGATCTGCCCGGACACGGGCGCGCACCAGAGCCGTCGAATCTTTACAACGATCAAGCAGAGAACGCATGGGATATCGGCAAAGTCGCCGATGTCACTCTAAAAGAAATGCCGCAGCGCTGCTTGCTGCTAGGTTGGTCGCTGGGCGCAAAAATCGCGATGGAGATCGCCGCTCGAGCACCCGAGCGCATTCGGGGTCTGATTCTGATTAGCGCGACGCCGAAATTTGCTCGCAGCGACGACTGGCCTCACGGTGCGAACCCGGCTGCACTCGATGTGATCGGTCGCCACCTCCGCGACGACTATCGTCGAACCGTCAATGATTTTTTATCTTTGCAGGTGCGGGGTAGCGTGCAATCGGAGTCAACATTGACCAACCTGCGCAACGCGCTACTTGCGCAAGGCGAATGTCCGCCAGGGACGCTACTGCGCTCGCTACGCTTGCTGCACCAGATTGATCAGCGACCGCGCTTACCGCTCATTCAAGCGCCGACGCTGCTCATAGCAGGTCAGTACGATCGGGTGGTGCATCCGGGCGCGACCCAAGCCACCGCCGCGCTGATTCGTAGCGCGCGCTATCACGAATTGCCGCGTTGCGGTCATGCACCATTCATTTCCCATGTTCGCGAAGTGGTGGAGTTGATCCAGGAGTTTGCAACGGAACTCGCATCGTGAGCATCGATCGTCGCGCACTAAGCAAAGCCTTTGGATCCGCAAGTCGTCGTTACGACGAAGCGGCGCTATTGCAGCGCGCCGTCCGTAGAGAGCTACTCGAGCGACTAGAGCACTTCTCGACGAGACCAAACGTCGTTGTTGACTTGGGCGCGGGCACGGCCGCGGCGACACGCGATTTGAAAGCACGATATAGGTCAGCGACGGTGGTTGCGGCCGACCTGTCGCTCGGCATGCTGCAGCACGCGCAGAAGGCGAGTGGTCGTCTCGAGCGGTGGTGGGCGTCCAAGCGTATCGAGATGGCAGTCGTTGATGCGCATCACCTGCCGTTCCGCTCGGGTAGTGTCGATCTGGTTTTCAGCAACTTGATGTTGCAGTGGTGCGACCTCGACGAGGTATTCGCCGAGGTCAGGCGCGTGCTGTCGCCGCAGGGGTGGTTTGTTTTCAGTACGTTTGGCGTCGGCACCTTGCGCGAGCTTCGCAGCGCCTGGGCTGCCGTTGATTCAAGTCAACGCGTGCATCAATTCTTCGACATGCACGATATCGGGTCGGCGTTGACACGGGCGGGGTTACGCGAACCGGTGCTTGATGTTGATCGACACACCTTGACTTACTCGGATCCGATTGCGCTCATGCGCAGCATCAAAGAAATTGGCGCAGGTAATGCAGCACAAGCGCGGCCGCGTGGGCTGACCAGTCCTCGCGTTCTGCAAGCGGTGAGCGAGGCCTACCCGCGCGCCGGCGAGCGTGGCGATATCGTTGCCACTTGGGAGGTCATTTATTGTGCCGCCTTCGGCGCACCGAACGAGCAGGCGATGGCATCGCAGGATACAAACGAGATCATCGTGCCAGCCCCGAAGCCCGGAACAAGGCGTCAAAAATGAAAGCGGGGCTGTTCATTACCGGCACTGATACCGGTGTTGGGAAAACACGGGTCGCCGCAGCGCTACTCAGAGCCGGAGTCCAAGCCGGTCTTGCCATGGCACCGATGAAACCGGTTGCATCGGGCGCAGAATTCTTTGATCTCGGTGACGGCCGTCGCGAGTTGCGTAACGACGATGCCCTCGCGCTGCTCAAGGCGGCGGGCGGTCGCTTCGAGTACTCGACCATCAATCCTTATTGTTTCGAACCGGCGATCTCGCCCCATATCGCAGCCATGGACGCGAGGGTGACGGTGGATCCCGCGCGCCTTCAATCCGCCGCATTGGACCTTGCAACGAAGTGCGACTGTCTGGTGGTCGAGGGTGCAGGTGGCTGGTTTGCGCCCATTGGCCCCGCGCTGACCATCGCTGACGTCGCCGGCTCGCTGAAGCTGCCTGTGCTGCTCGTGGTAGGCCTGCGTCTTGGGTGCTTGAATCACGCGATGTTATCGCTCCAAGCGATTGAAAGATCAGGTTTGGAGCTCGCCGGCTGGGCCGTCAGCGAGATCGACCCGAAAATGCCGCGCCGAGCGGAAAACCTCGCCACGCTCCATGAAACCTTCGGTGACGAGCCGCTGCTGCACCTCGGTTTCAATCCGACCTCAACGGCGGAACTCGAGGCAGGTGCAGACGCCCTGAGGCGGCTCGGATGGCTGTCCGAGCGTCAGACGGACCCTCGATAACCTTATGATATTGAAAGTTTTTCATCCTTGACTTAGACTCAGTCTTCTTTTCACCACCTGCTTTCAGAGCCGGCACACGACGATGCGGATCGAGTTGTCGCCCAACTGTTCGCTGAGCCCCCAAGGTGCGCGCCGGTTTTTCGCGAGCGTCTGCGTGGCGTCGATGTCGGTCGCCTTGCCACTCACCTTCATGGGCTACTGGCCAGTGTTGCCGTTCGCAGGGGCCGAACTCGCACTGCTCTTTTGGGCGCTGCGTGCCTCGATGGCCAGACGCCACGAAAAACAGACGATCACCATCTTGGCCGAAACGGTGGAAATCGAAGATTGCCGACCCCCGCGACAATCGTGCGTCGTGTTCCCGCGACACTGGGCACAAGTTAGAATCTGCACGGGGGGTTCGCCGCTGCATCCGAGTCGACTGACTGTCGAGTCGCATGGGCGTCGCCATGAGATCGGGTCTTTCCTCAACGAGCAGGAGCGTCAGGCTCTGGCGTCGCGGCTAAGGTGCCTGATCGGTCGCGTGGCTGAATCCCCCCCGTTACCCGCTCAAAGCGGAAGCACGCCATGAACGTTTCGAGGCGTCGCAGCCTCTTGTGCGGTGCCGTTCATCTGATTTCGTTTTGAGAACCGAGCAGACCATGAGCAGACAAATTCGACACGTCCTGAGTTCCGCCGCAGCCGCGTTGGTTGCCGCTTTGGCTCCCCTGGCGGCACACGCGGAGTGGGGCAATCTCAACATGCCCGTCGGCGTGACCGAGTTGTCCAAACAAATCTACTCGCTGCACATGACCATCTTCTGGTGGTGCGTGGCGATCGGTGTATTCGTGTTCGGCTGGATGATCTGGTCGCTAGTGGCCTTCCGCAAATCCAAAGGCGCCGTGGCGGATACGTCTATCACCCATAGCACCAAAGCCGAAATCGTCTGGACGCTGATCCCAGTCGTGATCCTCGTGATCATGGCGATCCCGGCCGCGCGCACGCTGATCGCCATCGAAGACACCCGTAACACCGAGCTCAGCATCAAGGTCACGGGCTACCAGTGGAAGTGGCACTACGACTACCTCGGCGAAGACGTGAAGTTCTTCTCCGCGCTCGAGCGCACCAGCGACGAGACCCGCCAATTGCAGTCGGGCCTCGACCCCAACGCGGTACCCGAGTATCTGCGGGACGTCGACAAGCCGCTGGTCGTTCCGGAAGACACCAAGGTACGCCTGCTGCTCACCGCGCAGGATGTTATCCACGCCTGGTGGGTGCCGCAGTTCGGAATGAAGAAAGACGCCATTCCGGGTGTCGTCAATGAATTGTGGTTCAAGGTTGATGCCGGTAAGACCGGTATCTACCGCGGCCAGTGTGCCGAATTGTGCGGTCGCGACCATGGCTTCATGCCGATCGTAGTCAAAGTCGTCACAAAAGAAGAGTACAAGGCTTGGGTGGCAGCTCAACAAACAGATGGTGCCAACGAGGCAGCGCCCGCTGTCAACGCAGCGCCAACCGTTGCG
This sequence comes from Gammaproteobacteria bacterium, assembly GCA_018970145.1. Taxonomy (GTDB): domain Bacteria; phylum Pseudomonadota; class Gammaproteobacteria; order Steroidobacterales; family Steroidobacteraceae; genus UBA964. Next base: position 30,894 of record JAGWWY010000003.1, on the reverse strand, counting down.
TCAATCGCGACGGCCGCACCGCAGGGTTGAGCCTCACCGGCGCAGTAAGATCGTCAAAGAATTCAACGCAAAGAGTAGTTAGTCATGGCCAATACCACTACCGCACACACCCACGACGACCACGATCACAAGCCGCATGGCTTGAAACGGTGGCTGTTCGCCACGAACCACAAGGACATCGGCACGATGTACCTCGTGTTCGCGTGCGTCTTGTTCTTCTTGGGCGGTGCGATGGCGTTGGTGATCCGCGCGGAACTCTTCCAGCCGGGTCTGCAGTTCGTCGATCCGGGTTTCTTCAACTCGATGACCACGATGCACGCGCTGCTGATGATTTTCGGCGCGGTGATGCCTGCGTGGACGGGTCTTGCGAACTGGATGGTACCGATGCAAATCGGTGCACCCGATATGGCGCTGCCGCGTCTGAACAACTTCAGCTTCTGGCTGCTGCCGTTCGCTTTCACGCTGTTGCTGTTGACCTTGTTCGTACCAGGCGGTGCGCCGGCAGGCGGCTGGACGCTGTATCCGCCTCTGTCGCTGCAAGCTGGCGACAGCTTCCCGCTGACGATCTTCGCCATTCACTTGATGGGTATTTCGTCGATCCTCGGTGCCATCAACGTGGTGGTGACCATCATGAACATGCGCGCACCGGGCATGGGTTTGCTCAACATGCCGCTGTTCTGCTGGACATGGCTCATTACGGCTTATTTGCTCATCGCCGTGATGCCGGTGCTCGCGGGCGCGGTCACGATGCTGCTCACCGATCACTTCTTCGGCACGAGCTTCTTCACTGCCTCAGGCGGTGGTGACCCGGTGATGTTCCAGCACATCTTCTGGTTCTTCGGACACCCGGAGGTGTACATCCTCATCCTGCCGGCCTTCGGCGTGGTGTCGGAGATCATCCCGACTTTCTCGCGCAAGCCGCTATTCGGCTACGAGTCGATGGTCTACGCCTCGGCTTCGATCGCCTTCTTGTCGTTCATCGTTTGGGCACACCACATGTTCACCGTGGGCATGCCGCTGGCGGGACAACTGTTCTTCATGCTCTCGACGATGCTGATCGCCGTGCCGACGGGTGTGAAGGTGTTCAACTGGTGCGCGACCATGTGGAAAGGCTCGATCAGCTTCGAAACACCGATGTTGTTCTCACTGGCCTTTCTGTTCCTGTTCACGATCGGTGGCCTCTCCGGTTTGATGCTTGCCATCGTGCCGGCCGATTTCCAATATCACGATAGCTACTTTGTCGTGGCGCACTTCCACTACGTGCTCGTCCCGGGCGCCGTGTTCGCCATCATGGCCGGTGTGTATTACTGGCTGCCGAAGTGGAGCGGTCGCATGTACAACGAGAAGATCGGCAAGCTGCACTTCTGGCTGTCGACCATCGGCGTGAATGTCCTGTTCTTCCCGCAGCACTTCTTGGGTCTAGCGGGCATGCCGCGTCGCATCCCGGACTACTCGACCCAATTCGCGGACTGGAACATGGTGTCCTCGGTCGGCGCGTTCATCTTCGGCTTCTCGCAACTGCTGTTCGTCTACGTTGTCTGGAATGCGGTACGTTCGGGTGAGAAAGCGCCGCAGCGTCCGTGGGAATCGGCGCGGGGGCTCGATTGGGAGCTGCCGACACCGGCGCCGTACCACAGCTGGGAAACGCCGCCGTCGCGTGACGTCGTCGCCCACGGCACCGTTCAGCACTAAACGATAGAGCGAAACGTGGAACCGAAGGCTGACGAACTCGAACGATCGCGACGCGTACGGCGCAGCGCGATCGCGCTTGGGCTGGTGGCCTTCGCGTTTTATCTCGCGTTCATCCTGATGTCGGCACTCGGGTTCCGGCAATGAATGCCGAAACGCCGATCGATCCGCTCCATCGCGATAGCTCCAACCGCAAGCTAACCTTGCGGTTGCTCGGCTTCGCCTTAGGTGCCTTCGGATTCGGTTTCGCACTCGTGCCGCTTTACGATGTGATCTGCGACATCACAGGGGTCGGTAACCCGAAGGACTTGCTGCGTGCCAGCACGTTCGATGAATCGGTGGCACCCGTGCCCGACGAGAACCGATGGGTCACCGTGGAGTTCATCGCAGATCTGCCGTCCGTTGGCAGTTGGACCTTCAAGCCGCTCGTCACCGAGATGAAAGTTCAACCCGGTAAGTTGTATGTGGTCGACTACATCGCGCACAACCTCACCGGCAAAGATACGATCGCGCAGGCGATTCCGAATGTCGCGCCCGGCAAGGCCACGCCGTTTTTCCGCAAGACGGAATGCTTCTGCTTTACGCCGCAAAAATTCTTGAAGGACGAAGAGAAGGTGATGCCGGTTCGCTTCGTCGTCGACTCTCATCTGCCGAAGAGCCTTGATCGCATCACGCTCTCGTACACGTTTTATGACAACTCGACGCGGGTCGCCGCGCTGAACTAGGAAGACTGAAATGGCCAACGCACACGCATCAACCCATTCCGAAGACAAGTATTACGTCCCGCACGACAGTGTGTGGCCGGTTTTCGGCTCTGCGACGCTGTTCATTTTTATGATTGGCCTTTGCGGCTGGCTCAACGAATGGTACGGCCCCGGCGTCTTCGTCGTCGGTATCGTCATGTTGATTGCTTTGTTCGTCGGCTGGTTCAACGTCGTCATCAAAGAGAGTCAAGGCGGCCTATACAACATGCAGGTCGATCGTTCGTTCCGCATGGGCATGATGTGGTTCATCTTCTCGGAAGTGATGTTCTTCGCAGCCTTTTTTGGTGCTCTGTTCTACGCGCGCCAGCTATCGGTGCCTTGGACGGGCGGCGAGGGCGTGAAGATCTTCAATAAATTGCTGCTTTGGCAGGACTACAACGCGACCTGGCCGACCAATGGTCCTGCAGCACTCGGTCCCCGTGACGACGGTAGCTTCGAGACCATTCCCGCTTTCGGGTTACCGGCGATCAACACGGCGATCCTGCTGCTCTCGGGCGTGACGATCACGATCGCCCACCACGCCATCAAGGAAGGCAATCGCCGCATCCTGAACATCTTCCTGGCGCTGACGTTCCTGCTCGGCTTCCTGTTCCTCGGTCTGCAGGCAGAAGAATACATTCACGCCTACACCGAACTCGGCCTGACGCTCTCCACGGGCATCTACGGTTCGACTTTCTTCATGTTGACGGGTTTCCACGGCCTGCACGTGACGCTCGGTGCGATCATGCTGTTCGTGATCTGGCTACGCACGCTGAAGGGTCACTTCACCCCGCAGCGGCACTTCGCGTTCGAAGCCGTTGCCTGGTACTGGCACTTCGTCGATGTCGTATGGCTCGGGCTGTTCGTGTTCGTCTATTGGGTCTGAACAGAGGCGCCTAAGGGCTGGATAAAGCCAAGCGCCCAGGCGGCCATCAGCAACAGAAACAAACCGACCGAGAGACCAACGCGCACCGTCAGCGCGCGTACCATTTTCTTGGAATCACCCTTGTCGTTCATCAGGTGAAACAAGGCTGAGCCCAAGCTCGCCACGATGCCGAGCATCACGATGCCGACCAGAATCCGGAAGAGTTCCATAACCGGTATTATAGGCACGTGAAACTCGAGATCGTCGTTGGCCGCAGGGTCTTTTCCCCATCATGGCTGATGACCGTAGCGACGCTGTGCCTACTCGTGTTGTTCGTGAACCTGGGCCGTTGGCAGTGGGCTCGAGCCGAATTCAAACGTGACATCGTGGCGGAGTTCGCGACGCAAAGCGGCGCCGTCGCTGCGCTGGGCTCTCGCAGTTCGACGGAACTCCCGCGGTTCGCGCAGGTCGAGATAACAGGACGCTGGGATCAAGAGCGGCAGTTCCTGCTCGACAACCGAACTCGCGCTGGCCGCGCCGGTTATGACGTGCTGACACCGCTACGACTGGATGACGGTCGTTGGCTCTTGGTCAATCGCGGCTGGATCGCTTTCGAAGGCTATCGAGATCGCTTGCCGGACGTGCGCATCAAGCTCGATGCAACGATGGTGAGCGAACGAGTCACACTGATCGGCCGCTTGGACGATCTGCCCCAAGCGGGTCTCGCCGGTGGTCGAGCAGCGCCCGCCACGAGTGGCGCATGGCCACGCGTGACGAGTTTTCCGACCGTGGCACAGCTCGAAGACGCGTTGGCCACCTCGACGGAGCCTGATCCGCAACTCGAGCAGCGCTGGTTGTTGTTGAGCAATGCGGACCCGGCAGGGTATCTGCGACAGTGGCAACCGTTCGCGACCGGCAAGGGACCGGAACAGAACTGGTCGTATGCCATTCAGTGGTGGAGCTTCGCGATACTACTATTGGTTTTGTATTTTTCTTTGAACCTGAGGAAGCGGACGTCATCATGACCCAAGAGGCCCCCGCCACAGCCGATGTACGCCGCGGTCGCGCCGCGCTATTCGGTCTTGCAGCCTTGTTTTTCCTGCCGCTGCTCGGCTCATTCTGGCTGTACTACATCGGCGGCTGGCGACCCGATGGTGGCACCAACAACGGAGAGCTCATTAGCCCGGCACGCCCGTTGACGGCACTGACGCTCACGAACCGCGACGGCACGCCCGCCTCGGCAACACTGCTGAGCGAAAAATGGACTCTGGTCCATATTGGTAACGGTCGTTGCGACCAAGCCTGCCAGCGGGCGCTGTGGACCATTCGACAAACCCGCTTGCTGCTCGCCGAAGACATGGATCGAGTGCAGCGGGTCTTCATCGCCGAGGAACAATGCTGCAACGACGAATTTCTGAAGCGCGAGCATCCAGGGCTAGAAGTGATCACGGTACAGGACGATGCTTCGCGAAAGTGGCTCACTCAATTTCCGCGTGATCCGGCAATCCCCTACGTCTACATCGTCGATCCACTCGGCAACCTGATGATGCGCTTCGATACACGCCAGAATCCGAAGGGGTTGCTCAAGGATCTCGAAAAACTACTCAAACTTTCACACATCGGTTGACCATGAACTCCTCTATCCCCAGAGGCGCCGTCGCGCTTCGTCGTCTCGCTCTGATCGGCATGCTGTTGTGCTTCGTCGTCATCGTGCTCGGTGCCTGGGTCCGTTTGACCGATGCTGGTCTCGGTTGCCCCGATTGGCCAGGTTGTTACGGACACGTCACACCGACAGGCGCCGAAAAAGTCGAAGGCAAGATCGACTCTTACTCGCCTGGTTGGGAGTACGACTCGGGTAAAGCCTGGCGTGAAATGATCCACCGTTATGCCGCCACGACTTTGGGCTTCATCATCGTCTTGATCACGGCTATCGCAATCGCGTATCGCACGGAAAAGCCGGTCAGTGTGGTGTATGCGGTTGGTTTGTTGGTGACGGTCGTGCTGCAAGGCGTCCTAGGTGCCTTCACGGTGTGGTGGTTGGTCAAACCGCTGATCGTCGTGCTGCATCTGACCGGCGGCATGACCACACTCAGCTTGTTGACTTGGCTCTGGCTACGCATGCGCAGAGTGACCGGTGTCGTCAAACCCGACGTCGGTGCGACCGATATCGCGGCCCTCGATGGAGCGCGACGTGCCGGTGTCGCCGCAGTCGCAATCGTCGCCATCCAGATCATTCTCGGCGGTTGGACAAGCAGCAACTACGCCGCGGTCGCTTGCCCGGATTTGCCGGCCTGTCAGGGTCAGTGGGTCCCCAAAGATATGGATTACGCCAATGCCTTCGTCCTCTGGCGTGGTCTCGATATCAACTACGAAGGGGGCGTGCTAGACCACCCGGCGCGCGTCGCCATTCACTTTACGCACCGTGCTTGGGCACTCGTCGCCACCGTCGCGGTGCTGTGGGCTGCATGGCTCGCGTGGCGCCATGCACCGACCTCGCTCGTTCGCCGTGGCGCGATGCTCGCTGTCGGCGCCTTGTCACTGCAGTGGTTGATCGCTCTGTTGATGATCCTGAAGGCATTCCCGCTATCGCTGGCCACTGGGCACAACGCCGGTGCCGCGCTGCTGTTGATGGCGCTGCTCATCTTCAATCGTCGCTTACGAGAAGCTTGATCGTGACCATCGCCAGTCCCGCCATCGTCAAGCAACCGACCTGGAAGCTCTACTACGAGCTCACCAAGCCGCGCGTGGTTGCGCTGATCGTCTTCACGGCGATCGTCGGTACCCTGCTTGCGAGCCCCGGCTGGCCCCCCTTCGCTGCTTTGGTCTACGGCAACATCGGTATCGCACTGGCAGCCGCCTCGGCAGCAGCGATCAACCATGTGCTTGACCAAAAAATCGATGAGCAGATGTCGCGTACACGTGGTCGCCCATTACCGACCGGGGGTCTGCAGACCCGACAGGCTCTGCTCTTTGCCGCATTACTCGCAGCCGCTTCGATGACGATCCTGTGGTGGTTGGTCAATCCACTGACGGCCGTGTTGACCTTCGCTTCTTTGATTGGCTACGCGGTGATCTATACGGTGTTTCTCAAGCGAGCGACTTCGCAAAACATCGTCATCGGGGGTGCTGCAGGGGCCGCGCCACCCGTGCTCGGTTGGGCGGCGGTCACCAACTCCATCGATCCAAACGCTCTGCTGTTGTTCCTGATCATCTTCATCTGGACGCCACCGCACTTCTGGGCTCTGGCGATCGCGCGCCGCGACGAATATGCGAAAGCCGGTATCCCGATGCTGCCCGTCACTCACGGCATCCCGTACACCCGTCTGCAAGTGTTGCTCTATACCGTCTTGCTCGTGCTCGTGACTTTGCTGCCCTATCTCACGCGAATGAGCGGTCTTATTTATCTGGCTGCTGCCATCATCTTGAACGCGCGATTCCTCTACTACGCATTCGCGCTGAAAACGACCGAGCGCGCAGAGCTACCGATGATGGTGTTCCGTTACTCGATTTCGTACCTGATGTACCTGTTTGCAGCCTTGTTGATCGACCACTACATCATCACGACGCAGTTGCCACCGCTCGGCTAAATCAGCGAAAGAGTGCGTCGGCAACGAAAGGGTTGCTGCGACGCTCTGCGCCGAAAGTTGACGTCGGGCCGTGTCCCGGTAGAAATGTCACGTCGTCGCCGAGCGGAAACAGGTTTTCGCGAATCGAACGAATCAGATCGGCATGATTGCCCCGCGGAAAGTCCGTGCGTCCGATCGATCCGGCGAAAAGCACGTCGCCAACGATCGCGAACCGAGACGCCGCCTGGAAGAAAACGACGTGCCCCGGTGTGTGCCCCGGACAGTGTCGTACTTCGAACTCAAGCTCACCCACCGTAACTCGATCGCCCTGTTGTAACCATCGAGTTGGTACGAATGACTCGCTGGGTGGAAAGCCGAACATCTTCGCCTGAGCCGGCATCTGCTCGATCCAAAACTGATCACCAGGGTGTGGGCCTTCGATCGGCACGGAATAACGTCGGGCTAGCTCCGCAGTCGCGCCCGCATGATCCAGATGAGCGTGCGTGATGAGAATTTTCTCGAGCGTGAGTCCGTGTGACTCAAGGATGCTCAAGACGCGCTCGAGATCGCCTCCCGGATCAACGATCGCCGCCCGACGAGTCTTTTCGCACCACAAGACGGAGCAGTTTTGTTGGAAGGCCGTTACCGGCACTACTTCGAGTTTCATGCGCGCGGACTTTACACCGTGATCGCGAGACCCCGATAGATACGGGCTCGATATCGACTCTCTTGCGCTTCGACGATGGGCGCAGCGGCCAACAACACCGCATGAGCAAAGCGTGTGTATTCTTCGACTTGCTCAGCCGCGTCACGTGGCTCTTCACTGCGCATCCGGCGAGTGAGATTTACCTGGTTCACCGGCACAGCGGTCGGCAAGCGTTCGTTCTCGACACCGAGGGTCGCGGTCAAAGCGTGGAGGGTGGTTTTGACGAAGTTCGCCATTGCGAACTGCGCCAGACTTCCACCCACCGGGACGTCGGGCGACACCAGGATGAGTCGCGCACCCTTGAACAAAGACACCTTGCGCGCCACGCGAAAGTGGTGCGTCAAGTTGGTTTCAACGAGTGCGCCGAAACCGGCCGCATCGAGATGATCTTTACCTTCGATACCGAACAGCGCTTGCGGAATCGACGCGAAAGGCGTCGAGATCACGGCCGCGGGCGCACCATAGGTTGCATAGGCCTCATCCATACGCGCTTCGAGATCATCACCGACCGTGAGGTAACTGACACGATCGTGCCCCAAGGCACGCCCCAAAGCGGTACGAAGCTCCTCGGCTGCTGCCGGAGAACTCGTGAGCACCACCACATTACCGACGTGACCTTCGGCCAAAAACAAACGTGCCACCGCGGCGAGCGGTTCGGTCATGTGTTCGCCAATCAACCAAATGGTTTCGCCTTCCATGCGACGAACACGCTCCGGCTTCGCGCGACCGAACAGCTCGCGCTCGGTGATGGTGCGCTCCTGTTGCAAACCACCGGATGGCTCGAAAGTCTCGCCGGAGATGGCACGATCAGCCATGAAAAACACCGTCGCGAGCGCGACATCCGTCTCGGTCGGCATGCGGTTCAGATGCAGCATGCCGATGACGCCGGAGCGAATCTTCTCTGCTTCGACATCGATACGGCGAGGATCGATGAAAGGCTCGGTCGCCTCCGGCAGAGCCTCCGCCCACTGCTCGGCCAGATCACGCTCCATCTGCGCGAGGATGATGCAGCCATTGCACAGGCGCGCCACGAGACGACGCGCCATAAATTTCGTCATCAAAAAATGCAACGAAGAATAGCCTGCCTCGTCGCTGCCGTGGATATCCGATTTCAAGCGAGCGCTCAGTTGGCGCAGCGGCTCAGGCACGCCCTCACCGTGCAATAAGCCAATGTCATTGCTGCCAAGTGCCTGCAGAACATCGCCAAGCGTCGCTCCACCCGCCAACGAGCGCAATACGGCGTCGTGCACTTGATTTAGACGCTTGTTCTCGAGGATCAACTTGGCGCGCCGGTCAAAAAGCCCCGCCTTGCCGTCCTTGCCTTTGAGTCTCTGACCTTCGACTGGACCCGGAGCAATCGCGTTAATCTGGATCTCCGGGCCGACAAAACGTGCCAGATTTTCAACAAGGGCACGCTGACCCGCTTTTGAAACAGCGTAGTCCGAACGATTCGGATAGGGGACGGCAATGTATTTTTCACCGCCAAAATAGGAGCTCACGTTCAGGATGTAGCCGGATCCCTGCTTTTTCATCAGCGGAACGACTTTTTCGATCAAAGAATAGTTCGAGACCAGATTGGCATGCAGCGTATTTCGCCAATCGGTCGTTTGCAGATCGACGGCCATCTGCTCGGCACCGGCGACACCCGCGTTGTTGATGAGATAGTCGATGCGACCGAACGCTTTGATCGTTGCGTTGACCGATTTGACCAAAGCGCCTTCCTCGGCCACATCAATATTGGCCAAGATCTGCACGCGATCCTTGGGTCGGTTGTAGCCGATTTCCTCGAGCTCACGAACGATGCTATCGCGCATTTCTTTCAATTGGTCAGCACGTCGAGCGGTCAGCATCACGCGCGCGCCCGCAACCGCCAGAAGGCGACCTAGTTGTCCGCCAATCCCAGCCGATCCGCCCGTAATCAACACGCACTTGCCGAGATGCAGCCCCATGAGCGATTCGATCCAACCGAAATCCGGTCGCGTCGAGCCGGTGGCATCGACGATGGTTGCCGGCATGTAGAGATTGACCTGCGGCACGCGGCGCTTGGTGTAGAGCAGACGGGCCGCCTGACTCGCGGCAAATAACAATCCGTGTTCTTCGGCGTTACTCCAACGCAGAATCTGATTGGACCATTCCGGTGTTGGGCGCTCACCGGATTTGGCTCGCGCCGCACTCTCATCGCGCCATACGCGGATCAACTGCTCGATCCCAGCACGCAGGATATCGGCCCAAGTGTTACCGACGGCATCGTCACCATTGGACATGAAAATCGTTTTCGGGCTCGAACCTTTGGGCGCCAGACGGTGCCAGAGCCGCGAGAGTTCGCGCGCAATACCAATTGCACCGCTCAGTTCAGTCTTCAGAAACGCCTCGACGTCAGCATCCGTGGCTTCCGCCAAAGCGCGCTGAAAGCGCCACGCACCGAAGGCAGGCAGCACAATCGCGCCTTGCAAGCCACTCTCCGGCTCTACATCGGCCAACGAATGCGCCAAGGTCTCGGGTCGCTCACGATCAAACAAGCGCGGCAGTATTCGCGAATCGACCTCGTCGTCATGCAACGCGGCGATCGCAGCCTGCACGGCCTCTTCCGATCCGAGACCGAGCATGACCCGCGCGCCGCAGCGCGCCTGGATACGCGCGATCGTGAGCGCATCGGCAACTTGGTCGCCAGCGGCGACGAGCACCGTCGAGCCTGTTCCATCGACGGTACGCAGCTCTGGACGTGAGACCCAAGTCGAGCGCGACTCCTGCACGACCTGCATACCGTTGGTGACTTCGAATCCTTGAGCACTGAATGCGCGAGACTCATCACTACCCAAAAAAACGATGGTGTTGGCGACATCATCCACCGTTGGAAAAGTCTGTTCGAGTCGGTGCTCCTGGTCGCTACGGGTGAGTGCCATGGTGCTCACAAACTCGCTCGCGGTCGTGCCGGCCTCTGCTTTGCGCAACTGATCCATCGCGGCAAAGACCGTCCGGATACGCTGGCTTTCGATGGGACCCGGATAAACCGTATTGACGCGGATCCCCTTCGGGCCGAGCTGCAATGCGAGCTGCCTTGAAAAGGCATTCAGGGCCGCTTTCGGTACGACATACGCAGCGCGCCCAAAATATTTGGTGCGCGAGAAGATCGTCGATACGTTGATGATGCTCGCACCCGGCCTCAAGTAGTTTGCGGCGGCGCGTACCATGTTCCAGGTGAGACCCAGCAGATTTCCTGCGGCATCGGCAACGGTTTCGGTGTCGCTGGTGAGTTCCTCGCGTGACAAGGGTAGATATTCGATGACCTGCTTCGGTCCGGCGGAGCCTGCGTTATTCACGAGGATGTCGAGCTGCCCGTAGTGACGGATAGCTGCCTCGACGCCGAAGCGTGCCTGCCCCGGATCGGATGCATCAAAGGGCAGTACGAAAGCTCGAGCTGCCGGCGCACCGGTTGCTTTCAATAATTGGCGACGCGTCGCTTCGAGTTTGCTCGAGTTGCGCCCGACCATAACGACGGCAGCGCCCTCGTCCAGAAAACGCCGCACGATGGTGACGCCGATGTTACCGGCGGCACCGGTCACGAGCGCCACTTTGCCGGCCAGACGACCCTGTGGTCGGCTCGCGGCGCGACGGCGAACCGGCGTTTTTTTCTTTTTTGTCGTACCGGTCATCGTTTTGCTCCCCATTCCTGGAAAAGTTCGTCACGCGAGCGAATCCCTGCTCGCGGTAGCGCGTGATTCACCACATAGTTCGCACCGGCGTGGGTGTTATCCCACATCGATTGGTGCGCCGCCGGCAATGCTTGCCAAGGCACCATCGTCGGTTCACTGACTTCGAGTTGACCGGCTGCAATCATGTCGTTCATACGAGCGACTTCGTAGGCGTTACAAAGGTGAGTACCGGCAATCGTGGCGTTGGGCATCAAGATACGACGTTGTCGCATCCAAACTTGCGGTGCGTAAAACGTGTAGCGTCGTCCTTGCATCGATTCGCAGTACACCACACGGCCCGTAAACGGCTTCACCAGCGAAGTGGAGGCGGCCAAGGCATCGTGACCGCAGCGCTCGATGACCAGATCAGGATAGCCACGGGGATTGTCTGCCGAGCGTAACCAGCGACCGATCGCGGTCCCGAACGGCTTCATGGTTCGCTCTTGATACTGTCGCACCGCTTCTTTGAATGCGGCAGTTTCTCGTTTGGCATCGGGCATCGCTGGCAGTGCGCTCGGCCAGTCGAAATCACTACCTTCCTTACGACGGATATCTTCGAGCGATACCACGCCACGCACCGCATCACCGAAGCCGAGTGACTGCACGAATTCGCGCTGTGCGTCGCTCGCCGTCGCCACGACGAGTCGCCCACCTGCGCGACGGACGGCTTCGATGGCTTCGAGCCCAACCGGGTCGAGCAGCGCATCGTCGCCAACACCGTAATAGAGCAGCACCGCCTCGCCTGCGCGCAAGCGTGCACGGCGCAACATCGTCTCGGGTGAACTCGTGCCTGCCTTGCCAACGAACGAGAACCAATAACCACTGGTGGCACCGTAGAACGTCAACGTGCCTCCATCGCCGAGTAATTGGAAGGACCGTGGGAAGGACTCCTGGCCGGCGTGTGAGACGACGTAGTCAGCGAAGCTACCGCCGCTTTGGGCGCGCATTTCGGCCAAAAGTGACTCGCCGGCCTTTTCCCATGTCGCGATATCGGCCGAGGATTCCGGTACCGGTGTCCAAATCGACGCCCAGCGAGAATCACGCCGATCGATAGCGCCTGTGGCACCCTGTGCTTTGACGAAGGCAGCGCGCTCCATGCTGGAAACCAAACCAACGGTACGCAAACCATTCCGAGCCGCGCTCTTCAAAGCCTCAAAGCCCGTTCCCGTCGCAGCGCCTTCCACAAAAACCGTCTTGCCCGATTCGATCTGCAGCGTCGTAAAGAGGGCCCGCACGACCGTGCCAAGATTGAGGACATAGGAGCCGGCCGCTTCCAAGCTCAGATCAGGCGGCAGTGGGTGCAGCTGCGGACCCTGCACCTGTAAAAATTGTTGATGGCTACCGGTATCGGTCTCGTAGCCCTGAATGGAAAAACCGGCGTACATCGGATCGCGTGCAGCCAAAGGCGACAACAATTCGCTTTGCCCCGAATACACGGTCACGAGATCACCGACCTTGATGCGTCCCTCGCGCTTGAGCTCGCTGCCGATCGAAGCCACGAGTGCGACGCCGCCCGAACCGGTCACTTGATAATCAAGATCGTGGTTGTCGAACGGCGAGACCGGAATACCGGTGATCGCCCAGATGTCGTTGAAGTTCACTTCTGAGGCGAGTACGTAGACGACCGCCTCATTCGGACCTGGCTTGGGCACCGGCAGCAAAATTTCTCGCTCGGCGTTTTTCGGTAGCCCATGGGCAGGTGCGCCCGTTGCAATATCTTTGACGACCGCATGACCCCACTGCCAAGTCGGCATTGGTGTCAGTCCCGGAAAGAAAGCGGCACCGACCGGCAACAACTCACCCTGCTTGATCAACTTGACGATCGACTCGGCGGTCGGTGTCGACGCACGTCGCGTAGGCAAAGGCGCGCTCTTTTTATCGATGAAAGCGCGGATGCCGACCTTGCCACCCTCAGGATCGACGACCGCCTCGGCGAACAGCTGTGCCTCGCGCGCCAGCCCTGCCTGCAAACCAGACTGCCAACCCGTCCGAACGGCATCGATGATTCGATCTGCGGTCTTGGCGCGCCCGACCGTGGCTGCTTGTGCGAGCAGACGCTGTGTTTCCGCATCTCCAAGTGCCACCGACATATCGTCGCTGCCAGGTCGTTGCCACGTCGCTTCAGCGGCACGTCGCTCGGCGTAGCGATTCGCAACCAGCTTGCGACCTCGCGGCGATGCGACAAACTCGCTGGCCAATCTCACAGCGAGACTCAACACGTCTTCGCCGTCGCTACAGAGTGCATCGACCAATCCGTCACTCAACGCGGCATCGCTCGCGATCGTTCGACCGCCCAAGATGATCTCGAGCGACCGTACGAGTGGTGTGGCATGACCGCGTAATTCGAGCAGGCGCGGCAGGCGTTGTGTGCCGCCATAACCTGGCAGCAGGTTCAAGCGTACTTCAGGCTGACCAAAGCTCGCGAGTGGCTCCGCCACGCGCACATGACAAGCGAGCGCGAACTCCATGCCGCCACCGAGCGCAACGCCGTTGATTGCGGCGATCGCGGGCTTCTCCATGGTTTCAATCTTGCGGAAAGCCAAATGTGCGTTATTCGGTAGCGGCAAGGCTTCTTCGAGTGTATGCACGTCTTCGAGCAACTGGCGGATATCCGCGCCTGCTACAAAAGCCGACGTTCCTTGCCCGGTGAAAATCACCGCTTTGACATCATCGCGACGTGCGACGTGATCGATCACGATGTTCAACTCATCAAGCGCGCGTTCGTTGAGCGCATTCACCGGTGGATTTTGTACCGTGACAATAGCGAGGCGCGCCCGTCTCGGCTTCTGGAGCGGGTGATAGTGAATGCGGAAATAGCGAAAATCTTCGAACAGCTGTTGTTCGTCAGCGACGCGTTGACGCTCTTGCCATTCGGCGATGCTGCGTTTGAGCTCCGTGATCGATTCGGGGTTGCGCAGCGTCGAGGTATCACCGACGTCCTGTCCCTCGACGAGTGCGCGCACCATCCGGCGCATGTATTTGCCGCTGCGGGTTTCCGGAAACTGACTGACTTCAATGAAGTCTTCGGGAATCGCGACCTGCCCTTTTTCCTGACGCACGATGTCGATCAAACGACGTCGATCTTCCGCGGTGAGCTTGCGTCCTGCGGCGGGGCGTACGAAGGCGAGGGGCGTCAAACCCTTCTGTGCATGAGGCGCACCGACTACGATGACGTTGCCCACGGGCGAGTCTGGATTGACCTGCTTGTCTCGTAGGATGGCGCCTTCGATTTCTTCGGTGCCGAGACGATGCCCCGACACATTGATGACATCGTCGGAGCGACCATGCAGCGAAAACCCGCCGTCGGCGTGCTTCACGGCAAAATCACCTTGCGTGTAGGCAAGTCGTTCTCGCCAACGCGACCAATACGTGCTGCGGTATCGATCTATGTCGCCACGCCACTGCCGTGCGACGCGCGTGCCGTCTATTTTAAACCCGGCGGCATCGCCCCAGATCGTACGACAAAGATAGGGATAGGGCGCAGAGATGACGATCTCGCCTTTTTCGCCGACCGATGCCGAGCGTGCGGTGACCTGCCCCTTAGAATCCGGTTCGCTGTCGGCGATCCAGACATCACCCATCACCCACGGTAAAGGATAGGTGTGGGCATCGGCGCGCAACGGAAAGTCGCCGTTACCATAGAGATGGGTCCAGACGATGCCACCGTGCTCGGTAGCCCAATAAGAATTGATGTACCACGGCGTGACGAGTTCCATGCCGAACTGCTGTACGACGGGCGACGTTGGCTCGGCACAAAATGTCGCCACACGTAACGAAGCTCGCGAATAAGCCCGTACGTCTTCGACGTTCTGTGGATCGGTCATTACCGTTTTCAGGAAGGTGACGCCCGCTTTGAAGATATTCACCTTCAAGCGCTCGATGATGCTCGCGAAGCGGCCAGCACTCGGAAATACCGGTGCGCCTTCGGCGATCACCGTCGTGACACGGGTCGCGAGTGCTCCGGCGATCATGTAGCTCTGGCCCGTGATCCAACCCGGGTCAGCTACGACATACATCACATCGCCCGCGCGCGCATCGAAAGCGACTCGCATCGTATGGGCGACACCGCTGAGATAACCGCCGTGGACATGCACGACGCCCTTGGGCTTGCCGGTGGATCCTGAGGTATAGATGAAAAACATCGGGAATTCGGCATCGAGCGCGACCGGCCGGCTCGATGCCCAGATCGCCGCGACGAATTGCGAATCGGGCAACGTCATCAGCTCGGCAAGTGACTCGACGGCATAGCCTGCCGCACGGGCCGCGCACAGAATTTTTTCCTCTGCGCGATCTGTCAGCTCGTGCGCCCAGCGATCGCGCTCGGGACGCCACAAGAGATCCGCTTGTGCGGCATGCCGAACAACGACAACAACATCGACGCGCGCCGGCGTTGCCACCAGGGCAGAGGCAATCGCCGTTCGGATCCGGCTCGCGTCGGCCGAGGACAATCCACCGATACTCTCGATCGCACGACCGACTCCGCGCATGACATCCGAGCGTTCTAGCGTGATTTCATTGGCGACGGCTGCACGTGCGCCCTCGAGGATCGCACTCGCCTGCTCGGTAGATACTGCCAATTCCACGAGCGTGCGCTGCACGATCTCAACGACGGTCTCCGCCGGCACATAACCGTCGAGTGCGGGGTCGGTATAGGCTTCTTTGAAAGCCACGATCTGAGCGTTGCGGTAACCGCCGTCAGCGGTGATTACTACGCGCGCGCCGGCATTGTGGATGCGATCCGAGAGGGTCTTGTCACTGAATCCGCCGAAAACGGGTGTGTAGACAATACCGAGCCGCTTACAGGCTTCGGTCCAGAACAGTTGTTCTGGGATATTCGGCATGTTGATCGCGATGCGATCGCCCGTGTCGAGACCGAGCTCGCGTAACGCAAGTGCGCATTTGGCCACCTCGAGCAGCAAGTTCTTGCGCGAGACGCTATACGAGACGACAGGCGCACCACGACCACCGGCTTGAGATTGATCCCAACGATCGCCTTCGAACCACAACGCGGGCTCATCGCCGTGCCCGTCGAGCACATGACGATCGATTTCATTGAAACAAGCGTTGGTCAGCGCACCGTCGAACCATCGATAAAAAGGCGCCTCACTTGCATCGAGTGCGGTGCGCCACGGTCGATGAGCATCGGGCAGGCCTGGATCCATCGACGCGCCGCTCGTCGCGTCGAAACCGATCCAGCGTGATGCGGAGTCGTCGTAGCGGACCCACGCACCGGCGCGCCCCGCCGTCGGTTCGAACCAGTGCAATTCGCGACAAGCGATGTCACCATGAAACGCGCCCGGATCGCGCTCGCAAGCAGCTCTGGCGGCTTCCCAGGCGGCTCGGGACGGATAAGGATTGACACGCGCTGGTGGGGGCGAAATGGCAACGGTCTCGTTCGACATGACGATCTCCAACCCCCGAGAGCCAATCTAACCGAAGTGTTGTGAAAAGGCTTTAGTCAAAATTCACTGGCAAAGATGATCATCGAACGCATTTGGCCGGGAAACGCGTGGCGTAATTACCACTACCTTATCGCTTGTGAAGAAACGGGCGACGCGATGGCCGTGGATCCGCTCGACTGGCAAGCCTGTCTCGCCGTTGCGCGAGCGCGAGGTTGGGAAATCCGCAGCATCCTCAACACCCACGAGCATGGCGACCATATCGGTGGCAACGAGGGCTTGCGGGCGGCCACCGGCGCGAAGGTTTTCGCCCATGCCGGCGCCGGCGGCCTCATCCCGGGTATCGATGTCGGTCTCGGTGCCGGGGTGCTACTGCGCATCGGTCGCACCGTCGAGGCGTACGTACTCGACACCCCAGGGCATACCCGCTCGCATCTCTGTCTGCTGCTGCAAGCGGCCGATTCATCGACGCCGGCCGCCCTTTTCTGCGGCGACACACTATTCAACGCCGGCGCCGGCAATTGCCACAATGGTGGTGACCCGTCCCTGTTATATGACACTTTCGTGCAGCAACTCGCGCAACTACCCGACTCGACGCTTGTCTACCCGGGCCACGACTACCTCGCGCGCAATCTCGCCTTCACGCTCGATCGAGAGCCCGGCAACGTCGTGGCCATTGAACGACACGCATCACTATGCACGCTCGAGGGCACACACCAAGGCGCAACCGCACCCGTGTTCACACTCGGTGACGAAAAACGGCACAACGTGTTCTTTCGCTTACACGAATCGGAAGTCATCGCGCGCTTGTGCGAGCGCTTCCCCGAACTCCCGCATGATCCGGATGCGCGCAGCGTGTTCCTGCATTTACGCCAATTGCGTAATCAATGGTGATCGACCTGCAGCAAGTCGATACGCAATCCAGCCGGTGAATACACGGTCGCCGTCAGCACCGAACCCAAGATGCAAGCAATTTTTTGAGGCGCATCGACGCGCGCACCCATGGCCCTCGCCCGCGAGACGACGGCAGTCACATCGGGTACGACGAAGCTGACGGCCAATAAGCCACGCGCTGGGGCACAGGCTTTGGGGTACAGGTTTTCACTCTCGGCACGTTCATATTGAACGATCTCGAGTCGCCCATAGGTGTAGTCTGGATCACCAAAAATTCGAATGTCGAGCCCGGCACCCGGCGGTAAACCGATGGTGCGCTCCACTTCCGGGCCGGCAAACCGGTGGTACGAAGTTTCGGTGAGTTGCAGTACCCGTTCGTAAAACGCCTTCTCGATTTTGTTGTCGGGTGAAATCGCGACAATCTGCGGCGCTACACCAAACCCTTGCGGACTAACGTGATCCGTCTTGCCCTCTTCTTCGAGGAAGACCAGATTCACCTCATCCGGCCCGGGCAGGTGCACCTCATGCACCACGACCCCGTCGGTCTCGAAGCGGCCGATCGGCGAACGAAAACGAAACCCGGCTGCCTGCAACTCGGCATGACGCGCCCAGATATCACGCACCACGATATCGATGCTCTTAGGTACGAGATCCGTGGGTCTTGCTCCCGCGCGCACCGGCGCGCCGGGTGCGCGAAATTGCACGAGATGGATTCCGCCTTGGGTACGACCGGGTGTCACCAGCAGCGCCTGGTTAATGATGTCATCAGCACCCAAACCTAGACGCGCGGCCCACGCCGGATCGCCTCCTTGCCGACGCGCCACGATCTGCATGCCGAAACGACCTACCCACAAATCGAGCGCTGTGGTCAGATCGGCCACACTCAACAAAGCATAGGCGTAAGCATTAGCTCGAAACTCGGCTGTCATCGACGTCGCACTCCGGATCCATCTCTGCTCTGATCAGAGTATAGACGCTGATAAAAATCCGCAGGATCGATCCACCAATCCGACCGAAAGCCGCTAGAATTCGCGCCCCGCATGGACCTCTCGCCGATACTCAACTCGCTCAACGACGCACAACGCGAAGCCGTCACAGCGCCGATCGGCCCTGTGTTGGTGTTGGCTGGTGCAGGTAGTGGCAAGACGCGCGTGCTCACACATCGCGTGGCGTGGTTGATTCAGGCTGAGGGGGCCTCGCCACACAGCATCATGGCGATGACCTTCACGAACAAGGCCGCGGGAGAAATGCGCGCTCGCATCGAATCGCTGCTCGGTATGCCAGGCGCTGCGCTCTGGATCGGCACTTTTCACGGGATCGCCCATCGCTTGTTGCGCCTGCACTGGCGCGAGGCCAACCTGCCGCAAACTTTCCAGATCCTGGATGGCGACGATCAGCTCCGACTGATCAAGAAAATTCTCAAAGCGCAAAATCTTGACGACACGCGTTGGGTGCCGCGCGACATCCAGTACTTCATCAATCAGAATAAAGATGAAGGCATGCGGCCAAAGATGCTCAAAGACGGTAACGACCCGACGCGTCGCCAGCTCATCCAGTTGTACCGCGATTACGAAGAGGCCTGTCAACGCGCGGGCGTCGTCGACTTTGCAGAGTTGCTGCTGCGCGCTTTCGAACTGTGGCGTGATCAACCCGAGTTGCTCGCGCATTATCGTCGTCGGTTTGGTCATGTGTTGGTTGATGAGTTCCAGGATACCAACACCATCCAATACGCATGGACAAAGCTCTTGGTCGGCTCAGAAGGTGCGCCTTTTGCAGTAGGTGATGACGATCAGTCGATCTATCGCTGGCGCGGCGCCCGAGTCGAGAACCTGCAAACCTTTCGGCGAGACTTCCCGCAGGCCAAGTTGATTCGCCTGGAGCAAAACTATCGATCGACGAGCACTATTCTCGAAGCGGCGAACGCCTTGATCGCCAACAACAGCGGTCGACTTGGTAAAAATCTTTGGACGAGTGGTGGCAAAGGTGAACCGATTCGTCTCTATGCCGCTTTCAACGAGCGCGATGAAGCCGAATTCGTGCTGCAACGCATCAAAGACTGGGTCGCTCGCGGTGGTAATCGCCGTGATATCGCGATCCTGTACCGATCAAACGCGCAATCACGCGTTTTCGAAGAAGCTTTTCTGTCAGCCCGTATTCCGTACAAGGTGTACGGCGGCCTGCGCTTCTTCGAACGCGCTGAAATCAAAGACGCCCTCGCTTATTTACGGTTGGTCTCCAACCGTAACGACGATACGTCGTTCGAGCGCGTGGTCAATTTACCCACTCGCGGCATCGGCGCAAAGAGCATCGACACGTTGCGCGACCGAGCGCGTGCCGACGGCAGCTCGCTGTGGTCGTCAGCGCAACGCTGCATTGCCGAAGGAAGCTTGGGCGCCAAAGGCGCCGGTTCACTGCATGGATTTCTGCAGCTGATCGATCGCTTGGCTACCGATACACGCGAGCTGGCGCTGCACGAAATCGTCGATCAGGTGATCAACTCCAGCGGCTTGCTCGAACACCATCGGAAAGAAAAAGCCGAACGCGGTGAAGCACGAGCAGACAACCTGCTGGAACTCGTCTCGGCGGCGCGCGGTTTCGAACCCGAGGGCGTCGAAGACGAACAGTTGCCGCCCCTTGAATCGTTCCTCGCGCATGCGGTGCTCGAATCGGGTGAAGGCCAAGCTGAAGCCTGGGAAGACTGCATCCAGATGATGACCTTGCACACCGCGAAGGGGCTGGAATTCCCGGTGGTATTCCTCGCTGGGCTCGAAGATGGGCTGTTCCCGCATCAGCGGTCGCTGAATGATCTCGATAGCCTTGAGGAAGAGCGACGCCTCGCTTATGTCGGCACGACTCGCGCAATGCAGCAGCTCTATCTCACCTACGCAGAACAACGGCGTCTGCATGGTATCGACGGCTACGGCCAACCGTCGCGATTCATCCGCGAGATCCCCGAAGAATTGCTCGAAGAAGTGCGCCCGCGTGTACATGCCGGACGCGGTGGCTACGGTTCCGGCGGATTCAACACACACGACGACGACTTGCGCAGCGAGTTTGCGCCGCGCCGCTCGCCGCTCGCGTCGGGCGTCAAAGCAGACCCGGTGGCACCCGGTCTCAAGTTGGGTGCCCGCGTGCGTCACGCCAAGTTTGGCTCTGGCGTCATCCTCAATATCGAAGGACAGGGACCACACGCCCGTGTACAGGTCAATTTCGAAACAGCCGGTAGCAAGTGGTTGATGCTGCAATACGCCAACCTCGAGCCGACCTGATCGGCGCGGTCTAGTCTCAACGGCGGTACACTTGCCGCCATGACGACCTTCGTTGCTCCCTCGACGTTCCCTGGTCTGCTCGCGCAGGTCACATCTCAAAACGACTCGCGAGTCTGTGTCGGTCTCGATCCGGAAATCGAACGCTTCCCGGTCTGCCTGCGCTCGCGCAGCGATGCAATCCTCGCCTTCAATCGCGCCATCATCGATGCGACGGCCGATCTAGTCTGCGCCTACAAGCCACAAATCGCGCACTATGCAGCCGTCGGTGCCGAAGAAGCCTTGCTCGAGACCATCCGCTATATCCGCGAACGAGCGCCCGGCGTACCGGTGATCCTCGATTCCAAGCGTGGTGATATCGGTAGCACCGCCGAGAAATATGCCAAAGAAGCCTTCGAGCGCTATGGCGCCGATGCGGTGACCGTCAACCCGTATCTCGGTCGAGATTCAGCCGAACCTTTCCTGCAATATGCCGACAAAGGTGTCGTCATCCTGTGTCGAACCTCAAATGCCGGCGCACGCGAATTCCAGGACCTTCTGGTCGATGGTCGAAAGCTCTACCAAATCGTCGCGGAGACCGTGGCGCGTGAGTGGAACTCGCGGGGTAATTGCCTGCTCGTGGTCGGCGCCACCTATCCCGAGGAACTTGCCGACATTCGCGCGCGTACCGGTGACATGACCTTCCTCGTGCCTGGCGTTGGCGCCCAAGGCGGCGACGTCGAAAAAGCCGTTCGCAGTGGCCGTACCGCAGCGGGTGAAGGTCTCGTGATTAACTCCTCGCGGGGCATCATTTACGCTGGCTCGGGAGAAGATTTCGCAATGGCCGCACGGCGTGCGACACTCGAACTACGCGACGCGATCAACGCTGCGCTTAAAACGAACTGACGAACGATCGGAGGGGGCCCGATGTTGCGACTGACCCGCTATCAGTGGATCGTGCTGTTCGCAGCATGGCTAGGCTGGGGCTTCGATATCTTTGATGGGCTGCTGTTCAACTACGTCGCACCCAACGCGATTCCCACCTTGCTTGGCTTGACGATCGGTTCGCCCGAGGCGCGCACGGCCACGCTGTATTGGACCGGTCTTATCACCGCGATCTTTCTGGTCGGTTGGGCGGTTGGCGGCGTGTTATTCGGGCCGATCTCGGATCGTTACGGCCGCAAGCGCGTTCTGCTCATCACGATGGTGCTCTATGCGGTCGGCACGGGACTCTGTGCCTTCGTCACCAGCATTGAACAACTGATCGTCTGTCGCATCATCGCAAGCCTCGGCATCGGCGGTGAGTGGGCAGCCGGTTGCGCACTGGTTGCCGAAGCCGTGCCGGAGGACCAACGCGTCGAGGCCGGCGCCGTGCTCTATACCTCGGCACCGTTCGGTTTGTTTCTCGCTACGGGCGTCAACGCGCTGATCGCGGGTAATCTTTTCGCAGATGTGCCGGAAGTGTCGTGGCGCTATGTGCTGATCTTCGGATTGATACCGGCTGCATTCGCGTTCTGGATCCGCACCCTTGTCAAAGAACCAGAACGCTGGGAGGTCGCCGCGGCAACTGCGCCACCGCCCCGTTTGCGCGAAATCTTTGCACCGGACATCTGGCCTCGGACGCGTAGTGCCCTCATTGTCGCGGTAGTCGCCTTGATTACGTGGTGGAGTTGCAACGCCTTCATCCCCGTCGTCGTCGCCAACCTGGCCCAAGCCGAAGCGCTGCAACTCGGTCTCGATAAGACGGCCACCAGCATCTTGATCGAATCGTGGAAAACGCAAGGCACGGCAATCTTCAATGTTGGCGGATTGCTCGGCACGCTGCTGACGATACCGCTCGCTAAACACTGGGGTCGAAAGCCGATGTTCGCGCTCTACCTCGGATTTTCGTCGCTCGCGCTGCTGACCACGTATGGGCTCGATCTGGATCCGCAAGTGCGGCTCTACATGTACTTTTTCATCGGACTGACCGTATTCGGCATCTTCGGCAGCTTCACGTTCTATCTGCCCGAGTTGTTCCCGACCCGGTTACGTGCGACCGGATCGGGTTTCACCTATAACATCGGTCGTGTGATCGCCGCCGGCGGACCTTTCCTCGTGGGCTCGGTCGCCTCTGCGGGCGCGGGTAATTCTGCGGTCGTGCTCGATACCTTGTTCTTGGTTGGATTCGTGCCGATCATCGGTCTGTTATGTCTCGGCTGGGTCATCGAAACCCGCGGTCAAAAAATTCAAGACTGAATCGGGTTTGATGAAACATGGCTGATTGGCTCATTGACGTCATCCTCGGACTGGTTGAAGGCTTTACCGAGTTCTTACCGATTTCAAGCACCGGACACTTGATCATCACGCGTGCCCTGCTCGATCTCGAGAACGAAGTGGGCTTTCGGCAAATGATCGTGATTCAGGGCGCGGCGATCCTCGCGGTATGTTTCCAATATCGAACTCGACTATGGGAGACGGCGACGACGCTCACAAGCAGCGCGGCCTCGCGCCGGTTTGTGCTCGGCTTGTTTCTCGCATTTCTGCCGGCAGCCGTTGCGGGCCTTACCTTCGAAGACACCATCCGCAGCGTGTTGTTCGCGCCAGTGCCAGTCGCTATGGCGCTCGTGATTGGCGGTGTACTTATTCTTTGGGCGGAAAAGCGTCCGCATGTCGAGCGCGTTAAATCGCTCGATGAACTTCAACCGCTCGATGCCTTTCGGGTAGGACTGTTCCAGATGCTCGCGCTCGTGCCGGGCACGAGTCGCTCTGCAGCCACCATCTTGGGTGGATTACTGACGGGGCTCGATCGGCGTACTGCTGCCGAATTTTCTTTTTTCGTCGCGATTCCGGTGATGTTCGCCGCGACCGGTTACAAACTGTTTGATGCGCGCGAGCCAATCAACTTCGACGAAGCACGCTCGATGATCATCAGCAGCGTGGTGGCTTTTTTTGCCGCGCTGATCGCCATTCGTTTCCTGCTGCGATTTGTTAGTCAGCACTCATTCGCGATATTCGCCTGGTATCGCATCGCATTTGGCGGCGTGATCCTGCTCACTTGGCAGATGGGTTGGGTGCGGTGGTAGCACCCCGCTCCTCTTCGGTCACTCGACCAAAATCCGGATAAGGTCCCAGTAGCAACAGCAACAGCGCACCGGCAATGAACATCACGGCAGCGGCGATGAGAATCGGATCGTAACTGCCGGTGGTATCGCGCACCCAACCGTAGAGCGTGGCCGACACAGCGGCCGACAAACCGAAAGCCATGTAGAGCACGCCGTAGATTTGTCCGTAGCTCTTCATGCCAAAATATCGACCCGCCAGGTACGCCACGAGATCGGTTTCGGCGCCTGACGCAAAACCCATCAGGAACGCGGCACTGATCGCCACGACGAAGCTCAGCGGGCCATCGCCGAGCAAAATCCAACATGACAAGGCCGGTAAGCACAGGATGGGCAGCGTCACGATCGGTGCCCAAAACTTATCGAGTAAATAACCCGTGATGATACGACCGGCGAAAATCGACAGACCGAACACGCTCATCACCGCAGCGGCTTCGCTGCGCTCGAAACCGCGCGCACCCAACATCGACGGCAGGTGCACAAGTGCGCCTGAATAGGCGATGGTCACGAGGGCAATCGACGCCCAAAGAATCCAGAAGCGCGGCTCTCGCATGGTCTCTTGCAGGCTGCGACCGGGCAAGCTGACAGCGCCCGCCGCTGCGATTTCAGGCGGTCGCTCCTCAGGCTTCGGTTCGCGAAACCAGAGCAAACCGATCGGCAGCGCGATCCCGAGCGGCAGGAGCGCGAGCGCGGCGTAACTCACGCGCCAGCCAAAATCGTTGATCAGCCAGGTGGTGATGATCGGCAACGCCATTGCCGAGATGCTGGTACCGACCAAGGTCAGCCCCAGCGCGAGACCCCGCTGCTGGAAGAACCACAGGTTGATCGCACGCGACCACGTGATCGGTGTGGAGCCGATGCCGAAAAGGCCGACCAAAACCCACAGCGCGTAGTACCAGTAGAGATTGCCCGGGATGATCGAAAACGACGCGAAAATCATCCCGAAGGTCGTGAGCGAAGCGAGGGCTACCAAACGTACGCCGAAGCGGTCCGCCAGCCAACCGAAAAACGGCGCCAACAGCGCTCCGAGCACACCATAGATCGTGATGCCGAGACTGATTTCGGTGCGACTCCAGCCGAATTCCTGCTGCAGCGGGTCGATGAAAAAACCGACGGTATTAAATGGCAGCGGTGAAGCGCCGAATGCCGTGCCGAGCAGTGATGCAATCAGCACTTTCCAGCCACGCCCAAATTCGTTGCGGCTTGGCGCCGCGGCCCCCAAGGATGTCATGGCGACAAAGCATACCTGCTCCGGCCTGTTCGGTGCCGATGCTTGGGAGTAACCTATACAGACTTATGAAGATCGTGATTCTCGGCGCCGGACAGGTCGGGCGCACGGCCGCGTATCAACTCGCGCGCGAGGAGGCCAACGAGGTCACGGTCGTCGATACCAACGACGAACTCCTGCGTGATCTGCAAGATCGCCTCGATATCCGCACCGTCGTCGGTAACGCGTCGTACCCGACCGTTCTGGAAGCAGCCGGCGTCGCCGATGCCGACATCCTCGTGGCTCTCACGAGCTCCGACGAAGTGAACATGATGGCCTGCGAAGTCGCTTACACGCTCTATCGTACGCCGACCAAAATTGCCCGTATCCGATCACCGGAATACACCCGCCACCCGAAGCTCTTCAGTGACGAGTCCCTGTCGGTGGACGTATGGATCAGCCCCGAACAGCTTGTCACCGAATACGTTGAGCGTTTGATTCGATACCCCGGCGCGCTGCAAGTGCTCGATTTTGCCGGCGGGCGAGTTCGGCTCGTCGGCTTGCGGGCGCGCAAGGGCGGGTTGCTCGTCGGTCAGGCACTGCGCGGCCTGCGCGAACACATTCCGAATACGGAGGCCCGCGTGGTCGCCATCTATCGTAATGGCCGCAGCCTGCAGATCGAAGGCGACACGGTCATCGAGGACGGTGACGAAGTGTTTTTCCTCGCCGCCAAAAATGACATTCGTCGCTTCATGGCCGAGATCCGCAAGGAAGAGAAACCGGTCAAACGCGTGGTGATCGCCGGTGGCGGTCACATTGGTTATTCACTCGCACGCGAGCTCGAGAAGAACAACAATCAGGTGAAGGTCATCGAGCGTGACCCGAAGCGTGCGCGCAAAATTTCCGAAAATCTCGAGAACGCCATCGTGCTCGAAGGTGATGCCGCCGACGAAGAACTACTCGTCGAAGAAAACATCGATAGCTGCGACGTGTTTTGTGCACTCACCAATTCCGAAGAGGCCAACATCCTCTCGGCCATGCTGGCCAAGCGCTTGGGCGCTGCCAAGGTCATGGCGTTGATCAACAAGCCCTCTTATGCCGAGATCGTGCAAAGCGGCACGATCGATGTCGCCATTTCACCGCAAACCATCACCATCGGCTCACTGCTGACGCATGTACGGCGCGGTGACGTCGTTCAAGTGCACTCGCTGCGGCGCGGTGCAGCCGAGGCACTCGAAGCGATCATTCACGGTGACGATCGCAGTTCGCGCGTCGTCGGCAAGAAAATCGAAGAAATCGTACTGCCCGAGGGAGCCCGTATCGGCTGCGTCGTGCGAGGCGACGAGGTCATCATGGCGCACCACGACACCGTCGTGCAGGCGGATGATCACGTGATTCTCTTCATCACCGATCGTCGTCACGTCGATCAGGTCGAAAAACTCTTCCTCGGCGAAACGGCCGGTCGACGCTGAACGATCGACAGTCCAGATGCTCGCCGTTGCACATGTTCTAGGTTTGATGATGGCGTTCTTTGCCATCACTTTCGCCCTGCCATTAGCGTGCTCCCTCGTCATGCAGGACGGCTATTGGAGTCATTATCTGGTCGCCGCATCGATCAATCTTGTTTTCGGTCTGCTGATCGCCTTCTTCACACGCTCATTCAAGCGTGAACTGAAATCGCGTGACGGCTTCCTGCTAGTCACGCTTGCTTGGGTTTTGATGTCGGCATCCGCTGCCGTACCGCTGTTGACCGCCCTCCCCGGTTTAAGTTTCACGGATGCTTATTTCGAAGCGTTGTCGGGACTTTCTACAACCGGTTCGACGGTATTAACTGATCTCGACAAATTGCCGCCCTCAATAAATTTTTGGCGACACGCTCTACATTGGTTTGGCGGCATCGGCATCATCGTACTAGCCGTTGCGGTGTTGCCGCTGCTCGGTGTCGGCGGTATGTCGCTCTATCGCGCGGAAACTCCAGGGCCGATCAAAGACGAAAAACTCACGCCCCGCATCACCGAAACCGCCAAAGCCTTATGGATCAGTTACGGCAGTATTACGCTAGTTGGTATCCTCGCACTCCGGATCGCGGGGATGAGCTGGTTCGACGCCATCTGCCATGCGTTCTCCGCGATGGGGCTCGGCGGGTTTTCTACGCGCGACTCCAGCGTCGGCTATTTTGATTCTGCACTGATTGAATTCGTGCTGATCTTGTTGATGGTCGCGGCATCGCTGAACTTTGCTCGCCATTTCACTGCGCTAAAGCATCGCACTCTGAGTCCTTACTTCAAAGACCCGGAAGTCAAGGCCGTGTTGGTTGTGCTTACGTTCAGTATCGTCGCACTATCGCTCGTGCTCACTTTCCATAAAACCTACGATACTTTTCTGGAATCGTTGCGACACGCAGCTTTCAGTGTCGTTTCCGTAGCGACAACGACCGGTTTTGCGTCTCAGAATTGGGATCTTTGGCCTGTCGTCGCGCCAGTATGGATGTTGTTCTTATCGTGCATTCTCTGCAGCACGGGTTCCACGGGTGGTGGCATCAAGATGTTTCGTACGTTGATGCTGCTGCGACAGGCACTACGCGAAATGAAGCAGATCGTACACCCGTCGGCCGTCATCCCGATTCGTGTCGGTGGTCAGATCATTCCCGAGCGCATCGTCGCCTCGGTCCTTGCATTCATTTTTCTTTATTTTCAGACCATCGCAATACTCACATTTTTGCTACTGCTCTCGGGAATGGAACTAGTACCCGCATTCAGCTCCATCGTTGCGAGCGTTAACAACCTCGGACCTGGCATAGGGCCGACAGGTCCCGCCGGAAATTATCAAGGATTGACCGACTTCCAAACTTGGGTATGTTCGGTGGCGATGTTGCTTGGGCGACTCGAAATCTTCGGTGTACTCGTGCTCTTTACGAGTGCCTTCTGGCGAAAGTAACAGATCAATAGCGCCAGCTTTGAATATCGGCACCTGGCGGCGCCGTCGCGAGAATGCGCTCAACGACCCATGGCAACACCATCTGCGAATAGCGTAGCCGCGAGTACGCGTTCGCTCGACTGTGATCGCCGTTCCAACAATGTTCGGCTCGGTTGCCGTATTCGATCACGGCATCGGCGGCAGGCTGCGCGGATCGAAGAAACTCCTCAGCGGCGTAGACCGCGTTGTCGAGGTAGTAGTTGTCTCTTTCGCCAGCGTAGATTCGCAACTTGCCGCGCAACTTGGGCGCTAGTTTTGCCCAATCGCGGCGCAAGATGTGTCCGAGATCATAGTTGTCGCGCCAATGCGCTGCCGTCACCGGATCGATCTCACCCGTGTCGCGATTCCAAAGGCGCCGCGGATAACCGCCCTCACCGACGGGTGAATAGACTGCTTCCCACGCGTCCCATTGCTCGGTGCTGCGACCGCCGCTAGCGAGTGCCGACTCCCACCGCGCCTGATCTTCGACGGTGCTATCGATATGGCCCCAAGAATTACGATAGGCGGCTCGCGGGATGCGCTTATAACGGCTCGTTGCGTAGTAAGCATTGCGGTCCCGATACAGGTCGATCGTGCCGACATGACGAAAGTCGATCGCGTCCGGACAGGCGATCCATGCACCGTTGTAATCATCGGGATAGAAGATCTGCGTCGCCATGGCGGTCCAGCCACCAGCACTGCCGCCAAACAAAAAGCGCGCCCAACCTTGCCCGAGCCCCCGAAAACGCCGCTCGATCTCGGGGATCAACTCGTACTGGATCGCATCGCCATAAGGACCGTTGTTCGCAGAATTGACGCCATACGAGTGGTCGTGAAACGGTGTCGGATGCTGGATCTCGACCAGCAGCACGCGGGGGAAATCGGCGCCACTCCACGCTTGGAAAAGCTCGTAAGCGTGCTGCTGCACGATGCGGTTGTAGCCATGCAGGCCGAAGCGGGCGCTGTAATCCGGAGCAAGGTCGGGATCGGGCGGCGTCTCGCGCCAATGGGAAGGACCGGTCGGAAAATGACCGTGCTGGATGACCAATGGGTAACGCGCTTGGGGTCTCGAGTGAAAACCCGCCGGCAAGGTGACGAAGGCACCGAGAAAGAAATCGCGTCCCCAGAATGCGGATAGGCGCTCGCTACGGATACGCAGGTATTTCACCCAAGGCGTATCGCTGGGTGCAGCCACATCCGAGACCCGCTCCGTGAGCACCAGCGGAGGCAGACGGGTACGACCATCCCAGCGGATGCGTTGGGGTCTCGAATACAGATTGCCCGGCTTGTCGCGCCACTGCTGACCCTCGCCTCGATCGAGCGGCAAAGAGAGCTCGCGACCGTCAGCGCGCCGAATGGTGTCGTAACGCAGCCAAAGAGCCTGCACCCGGTATTCACCCGCCGGCAGATCCCGCCAATGGCGCAACGGAAAGCCGACCGCGGCATCGGTGAGGCGCACTCGGGTCCCAGGTTGCCAGGAAGCGATATCCATACCGAAGAGCGGGATCGCCTCGGCGTTCCAATGAGCGAGCTCGCGTGGCTCTCGATCCGGCGCCTGATCGACCGGCGCGAACATGACGAGCAACCGACCTGTAACGGGCGTGTTCGCTATCGTGGGGGACAACTCCACTTCGAGCGGCATGGCCTGCGCGGGCAAAGAGATACAGAGCAAGGCGACGAGCCCCTTGACGATCTGCATGACGATTATGGGGGGGCGGTGGATGCGCAAATTTCGGTTGGTCATAACCTGGGTATTACGCCTCGGTAACAGCAACTCTGCCGAGACCGAGAAAGTCGCTGAATGGGTCTAAAATGCGCACCCATGCGACACCCCCACTCTTTCGATGTGATCGTGATCGGCGGCGGCCACGCCGGTACCGAGGCGGCGCTCGCCGCGGCTCGGATCGGTTGTCGCACCCTGCTTCTGACCCAGAGCATCGAGACCCTAGGACAGATGAGTTGCAACCCCGCCTTTGGGGGCATCGGCAAGGGTCACCTCGTGCGCGAGATCGATGCCTTGGGTGGCGGCATGGCGCGGGGCGTCGACCGAGCCGGCATCCAATTCCGAACACTCAACGCGAGCAAGGGACCGGCCGTCCGAGCGACCCGCGCGCAGGCGGACCGGCAGCTCTACAAAGCCGCCATCCGGCACCAGCTCGAGAACCAGCCGAACCTCACGCTCTTCCAACAAGAGGCCGCCGACCTGCGAGTCGAGGGCGGTCGAGTCACCGGTGTCGTCACCATCACGGGTATCGCCTTCGATGCGCCGACGGTCGTGCTGACGGTCGGCACCTTCCTCGGTGGACGCATCCATGTGGGTCTCGATCAGTACGCGGGTGGGCGCGCCGGCGACCCGCCGTCGAACCGATTGGCCGCCCGTCTGCGCGAGTTACCGCTGCGGGTCGGGCGCCTGAAAACCGGTACGCCACCGCGAATCGATGGCCGCACTATCGACTTCAGCGTGATGCAGCCTCAGTACTCGGATGATCCGATGCCGGTGTTTTCGTTTCTCGGGCGAATCGAAGATCATCCTAAACAGATTCCTTGTTTCATAACGAAGACAAACGAGCGTACCCACGACATCATTCGGCGCGGCTGCGATCGCTCGCCCATGTTCACCGGACAGATCGAAGGGGTGGGTCCGCGCTACTGTCCGTCGGTCGAGGACAAGATCCACCGCTTCGCCGACAAGGGCTCGCATCAGATTTTCGTGGAGCCCGAAGGGCTCACCACGCACGAGGTCTACCCCAACGGCATCTCGACCAGCCTGCCCTACGACGTACAGCTCGAGTTCGTCCGAAGCATCCACGGCTTCGAGCAAGCTCACATCAC
>JAGWWY010000015.1 GCA_018970145.1 Gammaproteobacteria bacterium | reverse complement strand
TCCGGGCGGTCGAAGAATGGTTTACGAGGAGCCACGATTATGGGCGCGGAGTTAGGGGAGGTAATACCTCAGCGGTTGCCGTTTCGTCTGCGCAAGATCATCTGACTGGAAGCCTTTACCGATTAGAGCGAGCGATATCGTCAGATGGGATCAAACAGTCGTGGCGACTGGATTACTTGGGGCGCAGTGGTACCGTTTTTGGTGCAAAGAATCTCCCAGATACCGCCGAGGTGTCTTGGCGCCGCTCAGGTCGAGTTGGTGAGCAGCTTGCAACGACAGGTTGGGCGCGAGTGTGTTCGGATCGCGTCTGGACTGTGCAGGATGGGTATCAACTTTTGTTCCATGTCGGTGACCGAGCATTGGCGGATTTGCGTCCAGGGCAACTCGTCGTGAATTCCACCGCCGAGGCAACGGTGATTACCGATGTGCGTTGCGCCTTCGGGGGCGCGGTCTGGATCGAAGGCTATGCGTTCGGTATTAGTGGCAACGAGCCACCTCTTCGTACGAGCAGCGTGCCAGCTGCGCGTTTCGGATTTGCACTTGATCGTTATGGCGTAGTCACCAAGCGCGAGGTGAGTTCAGCACCGTTTGATGTCGTGGGACTGTGTACAGTCCCTACTAGCGAGCAACAGATGTTCTGTAGCGAGGCCAAGAAGGCGGTGGGGTGGTAGCGATGTGAGTAGCGAACCAGTGTTTGAAATTATCGGCTAAAAATCAAAAATTTTCTTTCGACCCGTTTGGAAGCTACACCCCCGGGGAGCCTCTGGCCCTGTACCCCCCCTCCCTCCCCGAGGGGGTGACCGGCTGGCCTGCCGCTCCGGCAGCGTCGGGTGATCGGCTTCGCGCAGCAAGTCGGACGGAGCCCAATGGGTGCGAGCATCCCCCTCAATGACTGCGATCTAAGGACGTTTGCGCTTACCGGGCACTTATGCGCGCTCCGGCGCCCGCGCTACTCGAAGGAGTCGTCGCATAACCGTATGATTTATATCGAGGAATTTGGTGCCGGAAATAGGATTCGAACCTACGACCTACGCATTACGAATGCGCCGCTCTACCAACTGAGCTATTCCGGCATCAGGACCCCAACGGGGTCGTCGGGGTGCGGATATTAAACGCGCCGCAGACGGATGAAAAGTTCGATGCCAGCGTATTCCGTACCCGGGGGCGGGGGTGGCAGGCGATCAAAGCGGACCTCTTGCGGCATCAAATCGGTCAAAGCACCGGTTTCAACGTCTTGGAAGTGAAAGTGGGGCTCGGTATTCGAATCAAACCACGCGCTGTCACCCTCGGCTGCGAGCTGGCGTATCAAACCCCTTTCGGCGAACAGGTTGAGCGTGTTGTACACCGTGGCTTTGGAGACGCGCACGCCCTCAGTCCGCAACGACATGAGGATTTGCTCGGCCGTCAGGTGTTGCGGCGCACTGAGCAGCAGCGAAGCGATCTTCAAGCGTTGCGAAGTCGGCTGAACGCCCGCGGTACGCAGGCGTTCGGCGATGGCGTTCGTGTCGATCAGGTTCATCTCGTTGATTATAGGGCAGTATTCCGCTCGGACGCCAACCGCAACTCGCGCGGCAATCCAAAAACGATATGCTCGATGCGTCCGGATAGCTCCGTGGGGGCTTGGGCACCCCAAGCCTTTAGTTGCTCGATCACCTCTTGGACGAGCACTTCAGGCGCCGAGGCACCGGCGCTCAGGCCCACACAGCGCTTACCCTCGAACCACTCGCGCTTGAGATCTGCCGCGCCATCGACGAGGTGCGAAGGCACACCCGCGCGCGAGCCGAGTTCGACCAAGCGATTCGAATTCGAGCTCGTGATCGACCCTACCACAATCAGTACGTCGGCCTCGCGTAACAGGTCTTTGACGGCATCCTGTCGGTTCTGCGTCGCGTAACAGATGTCTTCCTTGCGTGGACTCACTAAATCCGCAAATCGCCTCTTGAGGGTTTGGACGATCTCGGCGGTATCGTCGACCGAGAGCGTCGTCTGAGTCACGAAGGCGAGCCTCGCCGGATCCTCTACGGGCAGTGCCGCCGCATCGGCAACGGACTCTACAAGCCGAATCCGCCCACCAAAACTCGCATCGAAACGACCAAGTGTCCCCTCCACTTCCGGGTGCCCATCGTGACCAATCAAGATCACATCGCGCGCCTCGCGCGCATAGCGCCGCACTTCCATGTGCACCTTCGTCACAAGCGGACAGGTGGCATCAAACACATTGAGGCCACGGCGCTTCGCCTCGTCCTCGACCGCTTTCGAGACGCCATGCGCAGAGAAGATCACGGTGGCGTTATCGGGAACCTCGTGCAGTTCCTCGACGAATACAGCGCCCATGTCGCGCAAGCGATCCACGACGTGGCGGTTATGCACCACTTCATGACGAACGAATATCGGCTTACCGAAGAGCGTGATGGCACGCTCGACGATATCGATCGCGCGATCAACTCCGGCACAAAAGCCGCGCGGATTGGCGAGCTGAATCTTCATCGGTTGCGCCGCCAATCGGCAAAGGCGTCCCACAGCAGCAGGATCGCGCCAACCGTGATTGCCGAATCAGCAACGTTGAAAGCCGGGAAATATGCCTGCTGCCAATGGACGTGGATGAAGTCGACTACATAACCGTGCTCAATACGATCGATCACGTTGCCGACGGCACCGGAGAGTACAAGCGCAAGCGCAATGGCGAGTATCGGCTCAGTCTTCAGCCGTACCTTACGCAGCCACACGACGAGCATGACGCTCACGCCGACGGCGAAGATCGAGAAGAACCAACGCTGCCAACCGCCCGCATCGGCCAAGAAGCTAAACGCCGCGCCGGGATTGTGCAGACGGACGATGTCGAGCCAAAAAAATACCGGTGTGTATTCGCCAATCTCGTAGTGCTGCTCGATCCAGCCCTTGGACCACTGATCGAGGGCAACCAAGGCGACAGACAACGGCAGCCAACGCCAACCGCTGTTCCCCCAAGGTACATTGCGCACCGTCTGCTCACTCATGCGTAGTGGCGCTCCTCGCCCGTCGTCGTGATATTGGTCACGCAGCGAGCACACAACTCGGGATGTTCAGCATGCGAGCCAACTTCGGACCGACGGTGCCAGCAACGTACACACTTCGGCGCGCTCGTCGCTCTCACGTCGATGACATACCCATCACCCTCGCTCGCCTCGATGACTTTTGCCGACGACGTGATCAGGAAGAAACGTAGCTCGTCGCCGAGTGCATTCAATATTTGATAGGTCGCGCCCGCACAGCGCACCTCCACCTCAGCTTCGAGCGGTGCACCAATTTCACCCGCTTCACGCAATCTCTCGAGCTCACGAGCCACGTCGGCACGCAAAGCAAGCAAGGCATCCCAATCGGTACTGCTCGAGGCAACCAGTGGGAATCGATACCACACACTGTGGAACACCGACTTCTCACGCGAACCCGGCAGATACGACCAAATCTCCTCGGCCGTAAAACTCAGAATCGGTGCGAGCCAGCGGACCATCGCCTCGATGATATGGAACATCGCGGTCTGCGCCGAGCGGCGCGCCGCACTCTTGGCGGGCGTCGTGTAGAGACGATCCTTCAACACATCGAGGTAACAACCACCGAGATCGACCACACAGAATTGGTGCACCCGCTGGTAGATCACATGGAACTGATAGTTTTGATAAGCGGTGATCACCTCTTCTTGTAGCGCGGCCGCTCGGCCGACAGCCCAGCGATCGAGCGCCACCATTTGCTCGATTGGCACCAAATCGCTTTTCGGATCGAAGCCCGCCAAATTACCTAGGAGGAAGCGCGCCGTGTTTCGGATGCGACGATACGAATCCGAGGTACGCTTCAAGATCTCGTCGGAGACACTCATTTCATTGGCGTAGTCGGTGGCTGAAACCCACAGACGCAGTACGTCAGCGCCCAAACTCTGCATGACCTTCTGCGGTGCCACCACGTTACCGAGCGACTTGGACATCTTGCGACCCTTGTCGTCGACCGTGAAACCATGGGTGAGCACGCCCTTGTAGGGTGCCCGTTCGTGTAACGCCTCGGACATCAGCAGCGAGGAATGAAACCAACCGCGATGTTGGTCTGAGCCCTCGAGGTAGAGATCGACCGGCCCTGCGATCTCGGGCCTCGCTGCCGAGACGCACTCGAACGAGAGGCCCGAGTCCGCCCACACGTCCATCACGTCGTTCACCTTGTCGTAATCGACCGCCTCCGCACCAATCAAATCTTCTGCAGCGAGTGCGAACCACGCCTCGATGCCGCCCTGCTCGACGCGGTCCGCCACCTGATCGATGAGCTCCAGCGTGCGCGGATGCAGCTCACCGGTCACTCTGTGAACCAAAAGCGGAATCGGCACACCCCAAGTCCGTTGACGCGAGATGCACCAGTCGGGGCGATTTTCGATCATGCCCGTAATGCGCTGCTCGCCCCACGCCGGCGTCCACGCCACCTTCTTGATGTCCGCGAGTGCATGGGCCCGCAGACCCTTTTGATCCATGCTGATGAACCACTGCGGCGTCGCCCGAAAGATCACGGGGGTTTTGTGGCGCCAGCAATGCGGATAGCTGTGCTTGAACGACACGTGACGCACAAGTCGACCGCTCTCGCGCAGGAGCGCGATGAGCACAGCACCACCGTCGTCGATCTTTTGACCTTCGACCAGCGGCGTTCCGGGCAGGAATCGACCATCGCCACCGACCGGGTTCTTCACCGGCAAGCCGTAGCGCTGCCCGACGGCAAAGTCTTCTTGGCCATGCGCCGGTGCCGTGTGCACCGCACCCGTACCGGCATCGAGCGTGACGTGTTCGCCGAGGATCACCGGAACCTGCTTATCGAGAAACGGGTGACACAGCAGCAACTTCTCAATCGCCTGCCCCGTGAATCGACCCAACACACTCACGCTCGCCGCATCGAGGCCATAGCGCGCGAGGATCGACGGCACCAGCGTATCAGCCAGGATCAATCGACGCGCAGGCGTTGCCACGCCCTCGTTATTCTCACCCGCCGGGATGTCGACGAGGGCGTAGAGAATCTCGGCACCGAGTGCCACCGCCTCGTTTGCGGGAAGCGTCCATGGCGTCGTGGTCCAAATGACGAGCGAGGGTTTGATCGCAGAGCCACCGAGATCTAGCCCGGTGCGCTGCGTGAAATCGGCGAGATCAGCCACCTCGAAGGCCACATCGATGGCCGGCGACATCTTCTCCTCGTATTCGACTTCGGCCTCGGCGAGTGCCGAACGGCAATCGAGACACCAGTGTACGGGCTTTGCGCCCTTGTAAAGGTGCCCGTTACGCACGATGCGGCCGAAGGCACGAAGTTGCTGCGCCTCGTACGCCGGATCCATGGTGCGATAGGGACGATCCCAATCGCCCATCACACCGAGGCGCTTGAAATCGATGCGCTGCTGTTCGATCTGCTCGGCGGCAAACTCACGACAAGCCTTTCGGAACGCGTTGACGTCGAGCTTTTGACCCGGCCGACCCTGTTTCTTCTCGACGGCGAGCTCAATCGGCAAGCCATGACAATCCCAACCGGGAATATAAGGGGCATCGTAGCCATCGAGGCTGCGCGATTTGACGATGATATCTTTGAGTATTTTGTTGACGGCGTGCCCGATGTGGATCGTGCCGTTCGCATATGGCGGTCCATCGTGCAGCACGAAACGCGGGCGACCGGCGGCGATCCGTCGCAGCTCGCCATAGACATCCTCGCTCTCGAAGCGCGCGAGCATCTGCGGTTCGCGCTGAGCGAGGTCGGCCTTCATCGGAAAGTCCGTCTGCGGCAAGTTGATCGTATTCTTGTAGTCGGTCACGTTATCTCGTCCTCAAAGAAAATTCCGCGCTCGACTCTCGTCGATCCGCATCTGCGCCACGAGCGCCTCTAGACTCTCGAAGCGCTCTTCGTTGCGCAAGTGCGCAACAAACTCGATCTCGAGCTCCCGGCCGTAGAGGTCGCCCGAAAAATCGAATACGAAGGTCTCTAGCAACGGCTCGACACCATCGACGGTGGGGCGTGTCCCGAGACTCGCCACACCACCCATCGCTTGTTTCTTGATGCCATGCACCCGAACAGCATAGATGCCACCGAGCGGGAGCTTGCGTCGACGCACCCGGATGTTAGCTGTCGGAAAGCCGAGTTGCCGCCCCAGTTGGGCGCCGGGCACTACGCGGCCTCGAATCGAGTAGGGCCGACCAAGCAGTGCCCTCGCCCGATCGAATCGGCCCGCCGCGAGCGCCTCGCGGATGACGGTGCTGCTAACGCGCTCCCCGGCCGCTACCACCGGTTCGACCACGGTAACCGCAAAGCCGTGGCGAAGTCCCGCCTCGGACAGAAATGTCGCATCGGCCTGCCCGGCCTTACCGAAACGAAAGTCGTGGCCGACGACGAGACCCTGCACCTTCAAATCACGTGTGAGCATCTCGACGAACTGCTCGCCCGTGAGTGAGCGGAGGCGATCGTTGAATCGCAGCACGATGAGCGTATCGAGCCCAGCCGGCTCGAGCAACCGCCAACGCTCTCGAAAGTTGGTCAGCCGCGCCGGCGGATTGGTCGCATGCAGAAACTCACGCGGCATCGGCTCGAACGTCAGCATGGCTGAGGGCGCCGCGAGTTGCCGTGCCCATTGCACGGTCTGCTCGAGCAAGACCTGATGGCCGCGATGCAGTCCGTCGAAGCTCCCTAAGGTGACGATGCCGCCACGCTGCGAGTCGCGAAGTTCCGTGGTTCCGCGGAGAAGTTCCATGATGCTGCGTTAACTACAGTCGAAGTGAATGTGGCCGCAGCCCCATGGCCAATAACGAGAGCGCATAGACGAGAAAACCGGCGATCACGCAAAGTGACAGCTGCCCGATGCGAGTAAGCGCCGAGGCGTCCAGCCAATCGCCAAAGAGCGAGGCCAAGGCCATCAGACAAAACGCCATCACGATGTTCGCCGCCATCACACGCCAAATCAGCCCGCCCCAACCCGACAGAGGGCGATAAACACCGTCTCGACACAGACCGCGCCAGAGCAAGGTCGCGTTGATTGCGGCCGAGATACACGTCGAGGTTGCGAGCAACACGAAGGGTGTTCCAAAGCCGGCGTAATGCGCGGGCAAGACCACCGCGACGTTGATGCCCATATTGATACCGAGCGCGATCAAACCGACACGCACAGGCGTCCGGGTGTCTTGCCGCGCGAAATATCCCGGCGCTAGCACCTTGACGAGACTGAACCCGATGAGCCCCCACGAGTAAGCCATCAAGCCGTACTGCGTCATTCGCACGTCGTTATCGGTGAAGGCGCCATATCCAAAGATCGTGGCTGTGATGGGGCCAGCGAGCACGAACAGCCCCACCGACGCCGGCACGACGATCAACACCACAAGGCGCAGCGCCCAATCGAGCGTCGTTGAGAAGCGCTCACCATCGCCTTTGGCGTGATGGGCGGAGAGCCCGGGCAGAATCACCGTCGCAAGCGCGATGCTGAAGACACCGAGTGCAAATTCCATCAGACGATCGGCGTAGTAGAGCCACGCGATGCTGCCGGTGACGAGAAAGGAGGCGATGACGGTATCGAGCAACAGACTCACCTGCGCCATCGACGAGCCAAAGATCCCCGGCAACATCAGCTTGCCGATACGCCGCACACCCTCGGCAGCCGGCCGCCAGCGCGGCCGCGACAATAGTTCAAGGCGAGCGACCGCCGGCAGTTGGAATACGAGTTGCGCAGCACCCGAGACGAACACTCCGATCGCGAGCGCGACGCCTGGATTACTCGAGTTCGCCGCCACCACGAGTGCAAAGAAAATCATCACGAGATTCATGATGACCTGCGTGAACGCCGGTACGGCAAAGCGACCGTAACTGTTGAGCACGCCGCTGAAAAGAGCGGTGAGCGAGACAAAGAAAATATAGGGGAAGGTCCAACGCAGCATGTCGACCGCAAGGTCGTACTTGCCATCGGCCTGTGTGAAGCCCGGGGCGAAGAGCAGGATAATCAGTGGCGCTGCGACGACGCCAATGAGCGATACGACGAACAGCACGACCCCGAGCGTGCCCGTTACATCACTGACGAGCTCCTTCACGGCCGTCTGCTCACGCCGCACCTTGTACTCGGCGATCACGGGCACGAAAGACTGGGAGAACGCCCCCTCGGCGAATAGCCGACGCAAGAAGTTCGGAATCTTGAAGGCGACGAGGAAAGCGTCCATCAAGGTGCCAGCGCCGAAGGCCTGCGAATAGACCATATCGCGTAGCAAACCGGTCACCCGGGAGAGCAAGGTGGTCAACCCGACGACGGAGGTGTTCTTGAAGATCGCGCGACTCATGACGGAAGGCGGACTATACCGGAGCCAGACCCCGGAAAACGTTGACAAGTAGGAGGGTCACCGCAAGAATACGCACCTTTTTTCAGACCCTTAGAGCACAGCAGTGGCCAACACCAAGTCCGCAGAGAAAGCCGCCCGTCAAGCCGTCAAGCACCGCGCCCGCAACGTCGCGCTGCGTTCGCGATCGCGCTCGGCCATCCGCAAAGCGATCGAAACCATCTCCGGCGGCAAGAAGGACGATGCGACTGTCGCCTACCGCGAGGCTGCCTCAACGGTCGACTCGCTGGTCAACAAAGGGCTCGTGCACAAGAACAAAGCCTCGCGTCACAAGGCCCGTCTCGCTGCTCGGCTCAAGAAGCTCGGTTGAGGCAGGCCGAGCGAGCCTCCGCAGGCTCGCATCGAAATACGAAAACCGGCCCTAGCGCCGGTTTTTCTTTTTCGACTTGCGCTTGCTACCGCCGTCGGTTTCGAACGGCATACCCGGAACCCACTCGTCTCGCGCCGTCGCGCCACCGACGATCTCGGCAACCGCGGAGATCTCGGTAACCGCCGCTCGCTGCACGGCGAGACGCGCTTGATCACGCGCTTCGACCTCGAGCATCAACGACAAGCGTGCCTCACCACGCGACACCTCGCGCCAATCGGTGCCCTCAGGCCAGGGATCGAGCGCACCGACCAGTGCCCACAGCATGTTGAGCGTTTTCATCGAACCGCGGCGACGCAGCTCGAGATATGCCTCGAGCGCACCGCGCTGACGCAACGCCTCGACAGAGTGGATGCCGATCTCGGCCAACAGCGTCTCGGCACGAGGACCCAAGTTGCGCAGATCACGCACACGCAGCCGCAGCTTGCCGGCGGCGATACGACGACGAACCTTGCTGTTGCGGTCAGTCACGCGGGACGGGAGCGCTCTCCTCAAGGAAGCGCATCACCGCCTCGGTCAAATCGCGTGTTCCGGTGTTCGTCGCACCGGAAATCAAGAACCATGGCCCCTTGTGCCGCAGCGAACGGACGATTGCCTTGGCCTTTTTCTCCGCTTCATCGGGCGGCAGCAGATCGCTTTTGTTGATCACCAGCCATCGCGGCTTAGTGGCCAGATCCTTCGAGAATTTTTTGAGCTCTGCCACGATGGAGCGCGCATCCTTCACCGGATCCGCCTCGGGATCGAGCGGCGCCATATCGACGAGATGCAGCAACACGCGCGTGCGCTGCAAATGCTTCAAGAAACGGATACCTAAGCCCGCACCCTCGGCGGCGCCTTCGATCAAACCGGGAATATCGGCCATCACGAAACTGCGATGTTCGCCGCAATAAACCACACCCAGATTCGGATGCAGCGTCGTGAAGGGGTAGTCGGCGACCTTGGGGCGCGCCGAGGAGACGGCGCGAATCAGCGTGGATTTGCCGGCGTTGGGCAAACCGAGCAAACCCACATCGGCGATGACCTTCAGCTCGAGCTCAAGCAGACGCTTCTCGCCGAGTAGCCCCGTTCCGAACTGACGCGGTGCGCGATTGGTGCTGGTCTTGAAACGCGCATTACCCCAACCGCCCTTGCCACCGCGGGCCACGAGCAGCGTGTCGCCCTCCTTGACGAGATCACCGAGCTGCTCACCCGTTTCGCTGTCGCGCACGATGGTGCCGATCGGCACAGGCACAAATAAATCTTCGCCACCCTTGCCGAAGCAATCGTTGCCGCTGCCGGCCTCACCGGACTGCGCTTTGAAAGTACGCTCGACACGGAAGTCAGCGAGCGTGTTGATACCCTCTGCTGCCTTCAGGTAAACGCTGCCACCGAGCCCGCCATCGCCGCCATCCGGCCCCCCGAAAGGCATGAACTTCTCGCGGCGAAAGCTCAAGCAGCCGCGGCCGCCATTACCCGCCTGGACGCGAAGTTTTGCCTCATCGACGAATTTCATGGGGACACTCTAAACAAAAACCCCGGCACGAGGCCGGGGTTCGTGGATCGTAGATCGGACGGCGCTCAATCGGCGAGCACGTCGACGTACATCTTTTGCGCGGCACCGCGACGCTTGAAGGCGACCTTGCCATTCTTCAGTGCGAACAGCGTGTGGTCCGTGCCGATGCCTACGTTGGCGCCCGGGCGGTACTGCGTGCCGCGCTGACGGATGATGATGTTGCCGGCCAACACGGCTTCGCCGCCGAAAGCCTTCACGCCGAGACGTTTGCTGTGTGACTCGCGGCCGTTCTTGGTACTGCCGCCTGCCTTTTTATGTGCCATGGTTCTTCAGCTCCGAATGGATCAATCGGCCTTGATGCCGGTGACCTTGATTTCCGTGAACGACTGACGGTGGTTCTTCATGCGCAAATAGTGCTTGCGACGGCGGAACTTGACGATGCTCACCTTGTCGCCCTGGCCGTGACGCTGCACGGTGGCCGACACGACGGCACCAGCCAACATCGGCGTGCCGACTTTGACAGAGTCACCCGCTCCCACGAGCAGAACTTCGTCGAACTTCACTTCCGCACCCGGCTCCGCCGCGAGCTTCTCGACGCGCAGCACACTGCCTTCTTGGACCCGATACTGCTTGCCGCCCGTGGCGATAACCGCGTACATGTAGACCTCCGGAAAAGGTCGCGCATTCTACTTGCGCCCCCCCGGCCGGTCAAACCTCTTTTGGCGCGCGCGCGGCTAATCCATTCAAGGGCTTAGACTCGAGCGCCGAGACCTCTGAGGTTATGGTCATACCCGGCCTGCTCGGCTACCATCCCGCCCCGTGAACAGCTTGGCGCAAGTCCGGGACCTGGTTCGCCCCGACCTCGGGGCAGTCGATGCCGTCATCCGGGCCAGTATGAAAAGCTCGGTGGATCTGGTCGACCAGATTGCCGAGCACATCATTTCTGGCGGTGGCAAGCGCATGCGCCCGCTGATTGTCTTGCTCGCCGCGCGCGCCTGCGGCTACCGCGGCTCCGGTCATATCGATGCAGCCGCCTTCATCGAGTTCATCCACACGGCGACCCTGTTGCATGACGATGTGGTCGACGGGTCGTCGCGGCGCCGCGGTCGTGCGACGGCCAATGCCGTCTTTGGCAACCAAGCCAGCGTCTTGGTCGGTGATTTCGTCTACTCGCGCGCCTTTCAAATGATGGCCGCGATTGGTTCGCAGCGCGTCATGGAGATCATGTCCGAGGCGACCAATGTCATCGCCGAGGGCGAGGTGCTGCAGTTGATGAATGCCGGCGACCCGGACACCACGCAGCAGCGTTATTTGGAAGTGGTTTATCGCAAGACCGCCAAACTCTTCGAAGCGGGCGCGGAAGTCGCTGCAGTCATCGCCTCGGCGAGCCCCAGCCAGCAACGCGCGCTCGGCGACTACGGCCGACACCTCGGCACGGCCTATCAGCTCATCGATGACGTGCTCGATTACCGATCGAACCCCGAGGAACTCGGCAAGAACTTAGGCGATGACCTCGCCGAGGGCAAGCCGACCCTGCCGTTGATTCAGGCTCTCAAGCGGGCGCCCGATGCGAATGTGCGGGCGGTCATCCGCGGCGCCATCGAAAACGGCGGTCTTGAACACCTCGAAGTCATTGTGGCTGCAATTGAATCGACTGGGGCACTTGAGTACACTCGCGCCCTTGCTCAGGACGAGGCTGACAAGGCGTTAACAGCGTTGCATGCGCTGCCCGAATCGCCGCACAAACAAGGCCTCGCCGCCCTCGCCCGTTTCGCGGTCGAGCGCAGCTCCTGAGATCGACGGGATCGGGATGTAGCTCAGCCTGGTAGAGCACTACGTTCGGGACGTAGGAGTCGGAGGTTCAAATCCTCTCATCCCGACCATCTCCCGCGGGCACACAGTCCGGCGGTATGAAAACCGGACGACCCTCCGCCCCGCTTTACCTCACTCTCGGATTGCGGACCCCGCCATTCGCCGCACCGCGCGGCAGACG
Organism: Gammaproteobacteria bacterium; assembly: GCA_018970145.1. GTDB lineage: Bacteria > Pseudomonadota > Gammaproteobacteria > Steroidobacterales > Steroidobacteraceae > UBA964. The sequence continues at coordinate 31,598 of JAGWWY010000015.1, read as the reverse complement.
ATCGGGGTGCCCGCCGGCCGCTTGGCGAAAAAGAGGTATCGGCTTGCGCTCTGTTTTGACCCGCTTGAGTGACTCAACGCAACCAACGCGGGACTAGTGGGTAGCGGAAGGTCTCACCCCGAGACTCGACCACAGCCGCCCAAACGGGCATGGCGATACTGATGAGCCCGAGAATCGGGACGATCAAAAAGCCAATCAAGATTGCGAAGCTGATGATCGTCGCCACCCAAGCGAGCAACAACGTGATCTGGAAGTTCAGCGCCTCTCGTGCAGCATCGCGCAGACGGTCCGCATCAGCACCGACATCAGCGCCGACATCAGCACGGGCGCCACGGCTGAGATAAACGACGAGCGGCCCGACGAACAAGGTGAAAATACCCGAAAGATGTACCAGCGCGGCCAGCGAGCTCGCGGAATGGGCGGTGGAAGAGACACAAGGGTCGGTGTTTTGCATGGCGCTACCTCAAGTTGGGTGAATGTGCGTGAGCACTCCCGGGGCACGCTAACACTCACCCGTCTTTTGCCTGAGCGCCAAAACTCGCCGAAGCACCCGACTATTTGGGGTAGCGCCTCAAATTGCGAAGCTCTCGCGAAAGATGTCGGCTTGAGTCACCAACGCCGAATGACGAGTCTGCAGTTCCTGCCGCGTTTCCTCGGGTGTGAGCGCAAAGCCTGCTCGAGCGAGCGCGATCCCGAGACGTTCCGCCTGTGCCAACACCTGATCGATGACTGCATTCGCGCGCGTATCGCAGCGCATTGCCGAAAGTAGCGCCAACGTCCACCAACCGACCTCGACACCGCTGCCAGTCAGATGACTCGCCAAAACGCTGATCTCGGAATCTGCTGCAACGAGCTCGAGTAGCCGTCGGTTAATCTTGGCGACTCTATCGCGGCTCGCTGCAGTTACCGCAGGTTCACGAGCGAGCTCTACCCAACCTTGGCCAAGCGCATAGCCCAGTGCCGCGCGGTCTGCCGCCGTGTCGAGCGAACGGGTGACGATCGAGCCCGCTGCCCCGAGAGACGCCACCCAGACGATCACCTCCGCGGGCACCTCCGCAGGCGCACTCGCCTTCGACAAGCCGACCTTGGGCGGAACCCACAGGCGCGCTTCGAGCAGATTGCAGGACGAGCCCGTTACAGCACCCTCGCTACGTCGCCAATAATCGCGGCGAAAACGTCGATCCAGAATGACGTCGCGTGCGGTCTCACGCAGCACGACGTCGTCGATTTCGCCGAGCAACCCACGCTGAGTCTCGCTGAGGCGCCATTGATCATAACTATCGCTGAAATCAGCCTGCCCAAGGTAACTCAGACCGATCGGCGTCAACTCAGTGGCAACTTGCGAAAAGTGCATGGGGTGCCAGTCACGGTTGAAATATTCGTGTGCGAGATAGGATTTTTTCTTTGAGCGAATCTCGCGCAGCTGCTTCGCGAATTGCGGCTGGGAATCGAGGATCCGCGGATCGGCGGCGACCAACTGCGTGACGAAGTCCATTGCGGCATCTATTCGATCCTCCAAGCGCGCTGAGTCGACTTGCGCTGCGCTCGCCACCAGCAGTTCGCGCAAGCTCAGCGCCGGACTCCACCCGGGAAGCGCGTTGTAACCAACATAGACGATGCCATTCGGTGCGAGTCGTCGATCGATGAACGCCGTGATACGAGCGCGATTTTGCGGTGAAACCCAGCTCCAGACACCGTGCAGCGCGATGAAATCGAACCGTGGCAGATCCGCGCGAGTATCGAATTCATCGAAGCTCGCACAGACGAGACGCTCTCGCGCTGCCGGCTCGTCGAGCAGCGAGCGCGCAAACTCGACGTGTTCGGGGATCAGATCGACACCCCACCACTGCGTCTCGCCCGCGCTCGCGTGGATGGCTAGACTCAAACCCTGTCCGAAGCCGAGTTCGCAGGCAGTGCGTATCGCGGGCGTCGTGAGCCCCGCTCTCGTGGCGACCCATACGGCCTTGCCGGGATCGAGCGACGCATGGTGATGTCGTGTGTAAGCCAAATCGGTGACATAGCCGTCTGACGGGGAGCCCACACGCGTCGCAAGCAGCTGAGTCACTTTGATCGCAACGGATTTTTCATGGAACGGCACGCTAGCACAGCGCTACACTTACCCTCCATGCCCCTGCGAAGACACGTACTGCAAGCGGCGATGGTCGGAGTCGGCCTCGTCCTAGCGCCGCGATCCCTCCAAGCGGCCCGGCTGCGCCTGCGCAAGTTTGCGACCAACCCTTTCACTCTCGGCGTTGCCTCCGGTTATCCCACCGACGACGGTATGGTTCTCTGGACCCGTATCGCGCCGAGCACCGATTCAGCCAACGAACTCGCTGATGCAGATTTCATCCTGACCTACGAAATCGCGACGGATCCGAATTTCTCGCGTCGCGTGCAATCTGGCACCGTCATCGCGATGGCGGCGGACGGCCACAGCGTGCATCTCGAGATCAGTGGATTACCGGCTGGCCGCGAGTTCTACTTCCGATTCCGCGCCGGCGAGCATGTAAGCCCGATCGGTCGAACCTGGACAGCCGAGGCGGCCGGATCCCTGCGATCGACGCTTCGGGTCAGTGTCGCAAGCTGTCAACATTATGAGCAGGGTTACTTCCATGCCTACCGCGACATGGTGTCGCGTGGCAGCGACCTGATCATCCATCTCGGCGACTACATCTACGAGGGCAACACGGCAAATCCGATCCGCGCGCATGACTCCAACGTAGAGTGCAAGACGCTCGCAGACTATCGACGTCGCTACGCGTGGTACCGAGCGGATCCGTTGCTGCAAGAGGCACACGCACACTGTCCGTGGCTCGTCACCCACGACGACCACGAACTCGACAACGACTACGCGGGTCTGCAAGCGGAGAACCCGACCGAGCAATCGGAGTTTGCTGCCCGTCGCGCCGCGGCCTACCAAGCGTACTGGGAAAATATGCCACTACCGCTGTCGGCCAAACCACAAGGCACCGACATGTCGCTGTACATGTCACGACAGTTCGGCGATCTGTTGGCGATTCATATGCTTGATGAGCGTCAATACCGCTCGCCGCAAGCTTGCCCGCAACCGCCCCGTCGCGGCGGGACGCGCGTGATCGTCGAGCAGTGCGCCGATTGGCGCGACCCGGATCGTACGCTGCTGGGAGCGACGCAAGAGCAATGGTTGGCTGAGCAACTCGCAACTTCGAAAGCGCGCTGGAATCTGCTCGGGCAAGGCGTCGTATTCACTTGGATCGACGAAGACCCGGGTCCGAAAACGCTCAACTGGAACGACAGTTGGGCGGGTTATCCGATGGCGCGGCGCCGAATGCTCGAAACCATTTCGACGAGCGGCGCTAGCAATCCGGTGATCCTAGGCGGCGACATCCACGCCTTCATAGCAGGTGATCAAAGAATTGATCCGCGCGATCCGAAGTCGCCGATCGTGACGAGCGAATTCGTGACGAGCTCGATTACCTCCGGTCCGCCACCGAAAAAAGTCCTCGAAGCCTATAACCGCAGCGATGCTATCGGCGTGCATTACGCGGAACGCGATTACCGCGGCTATCTGCGAGTTGAAGTGACCCCAGAGCGTCTGAACGCCGAGATGATTGGCTTCGCCTCGGTACGCGAGAGCGATGCCAACGCCACCACACTGGCCAAGTTCGTCATCGAGGACGGGCAGCGCGGACTTCAACGCCTATAACGTTTTGCGTTTACGACGTGCGGGCGTCGTCGACGATCTGGAGCATAAGGCGCGAAAACCCGCCGCGACGTAGGGCACGAGACGCTGGTGCACGCTGTCGAGATCGTTTGATCGGCAAGCCCCTTGCGAAAGATTGTCAATGCGACCGGTCTCGGCAAAGGTCAAGGTCAGCGCGCCCGAGAGAAAGTGGTAACTCCAATAGAGCTCACGCTCGTCACAGCCGGGGAATGCCCGGCGTAACGCCGCGATGAAAGCGTGCACAACCGGGTCGAAGTAACGCGTCATCATCAAGCCACCAAACTCGGTCGAATTATTGACTTGGGCGATCAAGGCAAAATACGCCTTCCACCCCGGGCCTCCACGAGCGGAGCGGTCCAGCAAGGGGTGGGTGAAGGCGTCGATGATCTCCTCGACCTTGGGTGCCCGCGGCTTGGCGCGTTGCACCACCGCTTCGAGGCGTCGCAAGCGCTCGGCATTGAGCAACTCGGCACGGCGCATGAACACCGTCTCAAATAACAGTTGCTTATTACCGAAGTGGTAGTGGACGAGCGCTACGTCGACCCCCGCTGCGGCCGTGATGTCGCGGACCGAAACGGAGTGAAAGCCGCGCTCAGCGAAGAGAATTTCTGCTGCATCGAGGATCTTTTGTCGAGTGGCCTCGGGACCGGCTTTGCGCGGACCGCGCAGGGGTGCGGACTTCGTTGTTTTCGCCATACGCCGAGTCTGACCCGAGCGATGGCTTCCAGGCAAACCCTCCCGACGACTTGTTTTTCAACAAACGCTGAATTAGATTTCAGCGACCGTTGAATTAATTAACCATAAATCCATCAACAGGGGACCAGGATGAACCGACTCAATAAAACTGCGAAACGCCGCATCGCGCTATCTGTTGCGCTGGCACTCGGAACCACCATGATCGCCCTGCTACCCGCACCGGTGCGAGCACAAGATGGCGCCGCCGCTTTGGAAGAAATCACCGTCACAGCACGCCGACGCGAAGAATCGCTGCAAGACGTGCCGGTTGCCGTCAGCACCTTCTCGGGCGCAGATCTCGAGCAATTTGGTGCGACCGACATCACCATCCTCCAGCAGACGGTGCCGAACCTCACACTACAAGTCGCCCGCGGCAGCAACTCGACTCTCATCGCCTTCATTCGTGGCGTCGGCCAGCAGGATCCGCTGTGGGGTTTCGAGCCGGGCGTGGGTCTGTATGTCGATGATGTTTACGTCGCCAGACCTCAAGGCGCCGTTCTTGAACTCTACGACGTCGAGCGCATCGAAGTGCTGCGTGGTCCGCAGGGCACCCTGTACGGTCGTAACTCGGTGGGTGGCGCAGTCAAATACGTCACCAAGCGCTTAGGGGACGATGCAGCGTTTGATACCAAAGTTACGCTCGGCTCTTACTCGCAGCGCGACCTGACGGTCAAGGCGGCACTGCCCCTCACCGACACCCTCTCGCTGGGGGCAGCGCTCTCCAGTCTCAATCGCGACGGTTTCGGCAAGAATCTGGTCACCGGCGCTGAGCACTACGACAAAGATATTCTCGCCTATCGAGTGGCGATGGAATGGAAGCCGAACGAGAACCTGTTCATTCGCCTCGCCGCAGATGATCTGCAAGATGACTCGAACGCGCGCCACGGTCACCGAGAAGTAGCGGGTTCAGGCCTTACAACCGGCGAAACCGTGCTGCCGAATCTGTATGACACGCGCGCTGGCTTGGGCGATGACAACTCCGTCGCGACCGAGGGCGTCTCACTGTTGGGCGAATACACCTTGAGCGATCAGTACATGCTGCGCTACATCGCAGCACGCCGCGAAGGGCGTACCGATACGCTGATCGACTTCGATACCGCACCGGCTGCTGCACTCGATGTTCCGGCGTTCTACGAGGACGATCAAACCACGCATGAGCTACAGCTCATTTACTCGGGCGAGCGAGCCTCGGCCGTTGCGGGTGTGTTCTTGATGGACGGCACTGCGGCCGGAGCTTTTGACACTATCGTCGGTATCGCCAACCTCACTACCGCGACCGCAGGTCAAGTCGAAACCGACAGCTTTGCGGCGTTCGCCGATCTCAGCTACCGATTCACGGACCAGTGGTCCGTCTCGGTCGGCGGTCGCTATACGAAAGACGAAAAGAAAGGCACCGTCTATCGTCAGAACTTCACTGGCATCCGGAGCCGTTTGTTCGGCAACGCCGCCGCGATTCCCGGCCTGCTGCGCACGAACTACACCAACGAGCGTGAGTTCTCGGAGTTTACGCCGCGTATCAGCGTCTCGTATGAACCGAGCGATGCGCTGACCGTCTATGGCTCTTGGGGCAAAGGCTTCAAATCCGGCGGCTTCGACATGCGTGGCGATGCGATTTTCTACGCCGACACCGTCAAGGGCTACGAGCCGGAAATCGTGGAAACGCTCGAGCTCGGCGTGAAGAGTTCGCTGCTCGGCGGTCGCGCACGACTCAATGCAGCGATCTTCAGCTCGGACTACACCGATCAACAAATCACCTCCCAGTTTGCCATTGGCACCACGGTCGTGAGCTTCGTGGACAACGCGGGTAGTTCCTCGATCGAGGGTCTTGAGTTGGAGGGCTCTGTGTCACTGTCAGAGAACATCTCGGCGGCGTTCCAGGTGGGCTACATCGACGCGAAATTCGATGAGTTCATCACTTACGATCCTGCGACAGCGACTCGTCGTAACCTTGCAAGTCAGCGCGCGTTCCAGAACACGCCGGAATGGACGGCGGCCCTTTCACTGAACTGGAGTCAGGATCTTGGAGACAACGGCTCGCTCACCATCGTCCCTGCGCTCTCCTATCGTGACGACTATCAGCTCTTTGAAGTCGCGAACCCCGCGATCGACCAAAAGTCGTATTCGATCGTCGATCTCGCAGCGACGTGGATGGCCGCGAGCGGACGCCTGAGCGTAACTGCGGCAGGCCGTAATCTCACCGATGAGCGCTATCGCATCGGCGGCTATGTGTTCGCCGGACCCGTGTTCGGCAACGTCCAGAACGCGTTCTACGCACCGCCCCGTCAGTATTCGCTCAGCATCGCCTACTCCTTTCGCTGATCGATGATAAAGATGGCGCACTTCGACGCGCCCGAGCCGCTGCTGCCGGATCTGATCGACCGGCAGTCGCGGTGGCTGGGCGAGAAGCCGGCCATGATCTGCGACGATCTCATCTGGTCGTGGCAGACCTTCGGCCAGCGCTTGCGGCACTGCGCAGCACGGCTGCGCGGTTCGGGGGTGCAGCCCGGAGACCGTGTCGTCGTGGTGATGGACAATGGCCCGGAAATGCTGGAGTCGCTCTTTGGCGTCATCCGCGCCGGAGCCTGTGTGGTACCGCTCAACGTATCGGTCTCGGCCGAGGCGATGGCGGCGATGATCGACGATTGCGAGGCCTCGGCCGTCATCGTGAGTGCGAGCTACCTCGACGCGCTCGCTCCGGCAAAACATCCGCAAGTACGACTGTGGCTCGCCGCTGCGGAGGCACCGACGAGGTTGCTCGAGGTGCCGTGGCGTGATTACGCGAACTGGTTAGGTGCACCGGTTGATGTCGCGCTGCAGAGAGAAATCGAACACTACCAAGTCGCGCCCGATGCGCTCTGTAACATCATCTACAGTTCGGGAACGACCGGCGTTCCCAAGGGCATCACGCATAACCACCGGCGTCGAATCGATTGGGCGCGCTCGATTGCACTCGCGCTGCGCTACGACTCGCGCGCCATCACGCTCTGCCCGATCGGCCTGTACTCCAACATCAGCTGGGTCAGCATGCTCAGCACCTTCGTCGTTGGTGGCACACTCGTGATCGAACGACGCTTCGAGCCCGAGCGCGTCTGGCGTGCCATCGAAACCCGAGGGATCTCGCATGGATCGCTCGTGCCGATCATCGTTCAACGTCTGCTCGAGAGCCCCCTGTTCGGTAAAACCGACATGCGCTCACTCCGGGCCTTGATGTGCTGCGGCTCACCGCTGCCACTGCCGATCAAGCAACGTGCACTACGCGATTTTGGCTGTGCGTTTATCGAACTCTATGGACTGACCGAGGGCGTCATCACGACCCTCGATCCGGAGGACGCCGAGGGTCGCGAGATGTCCGTCGGTAAGCCACTACCGGGCACAGACATTCAACTGATCGACGAGTTCGATCACCCGGTCAAGTCAGGCGAGACTGGCGAGATCGTCTCGCGCGGTCACATCACGATGACGGGCTATTACCGTCGTCCCGCAGCGAATGCCGAGAGCACTTGGATCGATTCGACCGGAGCCACTTGGCTGCGAACCGGCGACATCGGACGCTTCGACGAGCAGGGCTACCTCTTCATCGTCGATCGCAAGAAAGACATGATCATCTCCGGAGGGCAGAACGTATATCCCGCCGATATCGAATCCGTCGCCGCGACACATCCGTCCGTTGCCGAGATTGCCGTGATCGGCATCAAGAGCGCCAAGTGGGGGGAAACTCCGTATGCGATTGTCGTCCCTCGCAATGGCAAGGTACCGGGCGAGTCTCTTGCGATCGAGTTGCGCGAATGGATCAACGCCCGAGTGGGTCGTCAGCAGCGTGTGGCGGGCGTCGCCTTGGTCGATACCCTACCTCGTAACCCGAACGGTAAAATCCTCAAAAGGGAGCTACGCAAAACTCATGCTCATCTCGAATCGCATGTCGCCTAAGTGGTCCTCGGGCGCGCTCGTCGTGATCCTGCTCGCGTGCGGATCGGTCGATGCCGGGGAGAAGCCGAGCCCTTACCACGAGCCGCCAGAACGTCACGCGTTCGACGGTGTAACGGATGATCTACTCACCGCGGGCCTCGGTGTTACCGGACTTGCTCAACAACCGGGCATCGCCGAGGCTCCCAAGCTCAGCGAGTGGCGTGACCGGCGTCGTCGTGCAATTTGGCAGAGTTGGCGCGCGCTCGTCGATCTGCGGCGTTGGGGGTATGGCAGCGAGATACGCATTGCAGGCGTCGAGTACATCGCTCACGTCAAAGCGAGTGAGCGAATTCCCGAGTCGTCATTCCTGTTGCAGATTCCCTCGACCTTCGATCCGAGCAAACCTTGTCTACTCGTCACGGCCGCGTCAGGTTCGCGCGGGATTTTCGGCAGTTTGCCGACCGTCGGTCAGTGGGGTCTGCGCCAAGGCTGCGCGGTCGTCAGTGACGACAAGGGACTTGGCATGCGAGTCACCGACCCCACGGGTGGCTGGCGACTAACCGCCTCGGGTCGAATCGAACCGATCGCCCGTGCCGCAAGTCCGTTCCCGCATGCGCTGCAAATGACACACGCGCACGAGAGCTTCGAGAGCGAACCCAACTGGGGACGCCTGCTGTTGCGTTCCGGCAAACTCGCCTTGCAACTCCTGAGCACCGAATATCCAAAGCGTTCCGCATTCACCCCAAAGAATACGTTGATCATCGCCGCCGGCATCTCGAATGGCGGCGCTGCCGTACTACAAGCGCTCGATGCGGATGACGCACAGTTTATCGATGCAGCCGTGGCTTCCGAGCCCAACATCCACCTCGCCGGTGCACCGGCGTTGTATGACTACGCAACACTGCACGCCATGCTACAACCGTGCGCGATACTCGCCGAAAATCTGACCGAAGTACCCCTCGGCATCGTGGTCGGTATGAACCTCGCGCGACATACCGACTGGTGCGAGCGGCTTGCGCAAGACGGAATCGTCAGCGGGAGGGATGTGGCGAGTCGTGCCAGCGACGCGCGACAGCGCTTGCTGCAGAGCGGTATCGAGCCGGCAGCGCTGCGGCTCGGCGCGGTCAATCTGCAATTTGGGCTCTGGACATCGGTCGCCGCAACGTATGCGCAAACTTATCTCCGTCGCGGGTTGAACGAACCGGCATGCGGTGTTTCCTTCACGGCAACCGATCCCGGTGGTCAACCGCGCGAATTGCAGGCGAGTGAGCGCGTCGCACTTTTCAGCGATGGGACGGGTATCGCGCCAACGGCTGGGATCAACATCGTGGCGCGAGACGCCACAGGTGCTTGGTCGACGGTAAACGCCGCCTCGTACGATACGGCACGCTGTCTGCGCAGCGTCTCTGCCGACATCACGAACGTCACCCAAACATTGATCGTCCGGGGCCGCGCAGACCAGCGTCCGGTGATCGTATTGCACGGTGCAGCCGATGCGCTGATTCCCATCGCGCATACCTCGCGTCGGTATGCGGCTTTAACCGCAGGTCGCAACCCAAATTTTCGATTTCTCGAAATCGCAAACGGTCAGCACTTCGACGCGTTTCTGGCCATACCGGGGATGGAGCCCGCCTTCGCACCCATGCAGCCATTCCTCGATCGTTCGTTGGATGACGTGTATGCATTCTTGACGCAGCGCAAGACGTTGCCGAGCTCGGGCATACTGCACTGATATGTTGAGCCTCGCAGGTTTGATCGTCGGTCTCGCCCTGCTCGTCTACTTGACGATCCGCGGTGTTGAGTTACTCATTGCTGCGCCGCTGTGCGCCTTGTTCGTCGCTGCCACGAGTGGCATAGCCCCTTTCCCGTCGCTCGCCGCCAGCGAGGCACCCGCTTTCACCAGCGCTTACATGGGCGGCTTCGTGGGCTTCATCCAGACCTGGTTCTTCATGTTCTTGCTGGGATCTTTATTCGGTAAGGTCATGGAAGCGAGCGGTGCGGCCGACTCGGTCGCGGCATGGATCGTCAACCGTACCGGCGCCAATCACGCACCGATGGCTGTCGTGCTGGCTTGCGCCGTGCTCACCTACGGGGGCGTCTCGCTCTTTGTGGTCGCCTTCTCCGTGTTTCCCATGGCGCTCTCCCTCTTCAAGGTGGCGAATCTGCCCCGGCGATTCATACCGGCCGCACTCGCGTTCGGGTCGGTGACTTTCACGATGACCTCAGCGGGATCACCTGAAATCCAGAACTGGATCCCGATCAAGTTTTTGGGAACGACGCCCTATGCGGCAGCCGAAACCAGTTTGGTCGTCGCGGTCTCGATGGCGATCGGTGGTTATATCTGGCTGCGTACGTTGATTCGTCGCGCGGTCGCCAATGGGGAAACATTTCAAGCGCGAGCCGATGACCCGCCCTCGACCGTGACGCGCGAACTACCGGCACTCTGGCGCGGGGCGGTGCCGCTACTGGTCGTATTGACGGTCTCGTTCCTATGGCATGACACACTCAAAGAATCTGCTCTCATTCTGGCGCTCGGGTTCGGAGTCGTCGCCGCGATCGTGTTGCACCTGCCGCAGCTAGCCGATCGCTATGGCGAGGCGGCCGCGGGCGGCGCGCTCGGCGCGTTGATCGCCATCGCCAACACGGCGGCCGTCGTCGGCTTCGGTTCGGTCGCGAAGCTCACGCCCGGTTTTCAAGCAGCAGTCGACACCATGACCTCGTTACCCGGCGAACCTTTGATCGGCGCGGCGATTGCCGTTTCGGTTATTGCGGGATTGACTGGCTCTGCCTCCGGCGGTCAAAGTATTGCGTTGCCTTTGATTGCGCCGCACTACCTAGATCTCGGTGTCGATCCGGAGGGTCTACATCGGGTGGTATCCATCTCGTCAGGCGCGCTCGACTCCTTGCCGCACAATGGCTATGTCGTCACCACCTTGCGTGGCATCTGCAAGGAAACCTACGCGGCGGCCTACCCAGCTGTCGGCGCCCTCACCGTCATTGTGCCCGCACTCGGTACTGCGCTTGCTGTAGCGCTACTCAGTTTTTGAGAATCAGCCTTCATAAACCGATCAATCGTCTCGACCCAGGCTTGCGGTTGTTCATCGACGATGTCGTGAGTGCCGCCCTGCAGCTCTGCATAGGCGAAAAAATCGGGCCGTAACTGCCATGCGCGACGCGTTGACTCGTAGAGATCTTCACCGGTGTTCGTGAACATCAGCGTCGGCACCGTGAGCTCGCGCAACACGCTCTCGAGATCCGCACCGATCACGAGGGGAAACGCTTGCCAGTTGGTCGCGCCCCGATGCAGCGCCTCGATGGTGTAACGATGCATCAGATGGATGTCGGTCCAACCCGGCGTCGCGCGCAGTCGCGTTTCCCAAGCCTTGAGGAGATGCGAGCCGTCGAGCTGCGGCTCTTTCGGTCCGAAATAGAAACTCGCAAAGTGCTTGCGCTCGGCTGCACCCAACAAGGGAAACCCGTTTAGTACCAATTTCTCGACGGCCTCGGGACGACGACGCGCATAGATCGAACCCAACACCGCACCGGTGTGATGACCGACGATGCTCACTCGAGACCATTGCATCCCGTTGCACACCGCATCGATGATGCTCGCGAAGTCATCCAGCGTGGCAGCTGCAGGCGGCACATCTGACATGCCAAACCCCGGCATATCCGGCGCGACGACACAATAGCCAAGCGACGCTAGCAACGGCATTGCGGCATCGAACTGGGTTCCCGACAAGGGCGACTGGTGCAAGAGCAACAAAGGTCGCCCACCACGTGCACCGATAAGTCGAAAATGCACTTGCCCGGTGTGTCCATCGAAGTAGCCGCGACGGATGCGTGATTCGATCTTCATCGACTGAGTCTACCGCCCATCGGTTGCCGGTTCGCCCTACAATCGGCTGAGGTTACCTCTGTGTGAACATGCGCCCGAATCCATCCACTCCCACGACACCGATGTCGCGCGTTGTCGTCGCCGCCTCCACGGGCACGGTCTTCGAGTATTACGATTTTCTCCTCTACGGCAGTCTCGCCACGTTCTTCGGTGCGCTGTTCTTTCCGCCAGGCAACGAGACCGCGGCACTGCTCGCGAGTCTCGCCACCTTTGGTGCCGGATTTGCCATTCGCCCCTTGGGAGCCTTGATCTTCGGGCGCTTGGGCGATCGAGTAGGCCGCAAAAAAACGTTCCTGATCACCATCGTGCTGATGGGGCTCTCGACTGCGTTGGTCGGAGTTCTCCCCGACTTCGAAACCATCGGGTGGTGGGCGCCTGCGCTGCTCGTCAGCTTACGGCTCATTCAGGGTCTCGCCCTCGGTGGTGAGTATGGTGGCGCCGCGATCTACATCGCCGAGCATTGTCGTAGCGATCGACGCGGTTTCTTCACCAGTTGGATCCAGACGACGGCGACGATCGGACTCGTGCTTTCGTTGCTCGTGATCGTGGCCTGCCGACTCCTTTTGGGCGACGAGGAATTTCGTGCGTGGGGCTGGCGCCTGCCATTCTTGCTATCGGTCGTCTTGCTTGCCCTGTCGGTCTACATCCGTGTGCACATCGCCGAATCGCCGCTCTTCGAAGAGCTCAAGCGTAACGGTGAGCTTGCCGAATCGCCGATCAAAGAAAGTCTGCTCTCGAGCGAACATCGCGCCAGCATGATCGGCGCCATCATTGTCGCAGCCGCCATGGCCCTCAGTTGGTACACGGCGCAGTTTTATTCACTCGTCTTTCTGCAAACGGCACTGCTGATCGATACCGCCACCGCCTCAGCACTCATCGTGCTCGCGCTTGTGCTCGGTATCGCGGTCTATGTGGCCGCCGGCGCGCTGTCGGATCGTATCGGTCGGCGGCCTGTGATTCTCGCCGGCATGCTGCTCACCGCACTCACTATCATGCCCGCTTATCGCGGCATGCTCACTCTCGGCAATCCCGTGCTCGAGAGTGCGCAGCGCGAGTCGCCCATCGTGGTCGTGGCACCACCGACACGGTTTGATCCCCTCGCCGATCCCAAAGAGCTCGATGAGCCAACCAAGGCGCGGGATTATCTCGCCAAACGTGGTATCTCGTATTCGAACGAAACACCGTCATCAACGGTTGTTGATCGATCCGCGTTGATCATCCGCATCGCCGATCGGGAACTCGAGGGCTTCGATCGAGAGGCTCTCGCCGCCGCACTTGCCGCGGCGGGTTACCCCGAACGCTCCGCTGTCAACCCTTTGCGAAGCGTGAGCGATCTGGATGCCACTCATTGGAGTCTCGTTGGACTCATTCTGGTGATGATCATCGGCGCGGGTCTCACCTGTGGCCCCGGCGCCGGGTGGTTAGCCGAGGCGTTCCCAACCCGCATCCGATACACGGCGTTGTCGGTGCCCTATCACCTCACGAGCGCGTGGTTCGGTGGATTCATGCCGCTGACGGCGGCTTGGCTCGTGGCCCGCTCGGGCGATGTGCTCGCGGGTCTCTGGTATCCCGTCACCGTCATGGCGCTTGCCTTCGTGCTGGCGCTGAAATTTGTGCCGGAGACTCGGGGGCGCGAGTGGTGAATCGACTCCAAGTCTGTCGCCCCAAAGAAAAAGGCCCATGTTTCCATGGGCCTCTTTCGCTGCTGACTGGCTTGTTACCAGCGACCGCCGCCGCTGTCGCCGCCGCGGAATCCACCGCCGCCGCCACCGCCGCCACCGCCGCGATAACCACCGCCGTCGCCGCCGCGGAATCCACCGCCGCCGCTACCACCGCGGAAACCGCCGCCCGGACGACCGCCGCCGCCACCGGTGCGGGGACGATCCTGGGCCTCGTTCACACGCAACGGGCGACCGCCCATCGAGTAGCCGTTCAAGGACTGGATCGCGCGAGCCGCATCGTCCTGAGGCATTTCGACGAAGCCGAAACCGCGGGGACGACCGGTGTCACGATCGACCGGCAAAGAAACCGACTCAACCGTGCCGTGCTGCGAGAACAGGGTGCGAACCGCCGCCTCGTCTGCCGAAAACGGCAGGTTGCCTACATAAATTTTCGCCATCTCTGGAAACACTCACTAATTAATCAAACAAACCGGCCTCAGCCAGCCGTCCGGGTTCTTGTTGGACCGGGCAGGCTCCTTTGGCCACCTGATCGAAGTCGATTCAGCAATGCAGACCGGCGTTTGGAACACCCAGAGATGCAGACGGAAAGGCAACGATCCCGCGCGAGTCTAACACAGTTCCATGAAAGTCAAGCCTTTTAGCTGAAACGGGTATAGTTCGCGCCATCGTGAACATCCCCCCTCCGTCTGAAAGCTCTGGACCAACTAGTTCAGGGCCCAATAATTTTGCGCCAAACAGGGCGCGCCTCAACCGTCTGCCGGGTCTCGCCCTCGCCGCCGCCGTCGCTGCAACCGCCTTCGCCCTCAAAGCCACGAGCCTGCCGATCGTCGCGAGCCTCAGTCCCTTGATGCTCGCCATTTTGATCGGAATGTCCGTGCGTAACCTTTGGGGTCGGCCCGAGGCCGCTCGCGCCGGCTTGGCAGCGGCACTCCGCGCGCCACTGCGCCTCGGCATCGTGCTGCTCGGCTTGCAAGTGACGCTGGCCGAAATTCTCGCGATCGGCTGGGCCGGACTCGCGATCTTGACCTTGGCGGTGGCGGCAACCTTTCTGTTCACCATCTGGATTGGGCACCAGCTTGGCGTACCGCGCGGGCTCACCACCTTGATCGCCGCGGGCACCTCGGTCTGCGGCGCCTCCGCGATCGTGGCTGCCAACACCGTGGTTCGCGATGAAGATGAGTCGGTGGCTTATGCACTCGCAACGGTCACCCTGTTCGGCACGATCGCCATGTTTGGCTATCCCGTGCTCGCGAGCGTGCTGCCCCTCGGTGAGTTGGCCTATGGACTCTGGAGCGGCGCTTCCGTCCATGAGGTCGCGCAGGTCGTGGCCGCGGGCTTCACGCGCGGCGAGACGAGCGGCGAGTTTGCAACGGTCACCAAACTCGCCCGGGTGCTGATGCTGGCGCCGCTGATTTTATTGATGGGACTCTGGGCACAGCGCCTGTCGAGTCGCCATGACGCGGGCAGCGGTCGCACACCCATGCCGTGGTTCGTCTTCGGATTCTTAGCCATGGTGCTCATTGCGGGCACAGGCTGGATCGCAGCCGAATGGCGCTCCGGCGCAGGCCTTGTCACGCAGGCACTGCTTGCTTTCGCCCTCGCTGCCGTCGGACTCGAAACGGACCTGCGGAAACTCGTTGCGCAAGGGTGGCGACCACTCGCGCTCGGCGCGGCGGCTACCGCTTTCATCGCCAGCACCACCTTGATGCTGACTTGGCTTTGGCAGGGGCGCTAGGCGCTCGCATCCGACGAACTCAATAGGCGGCTGACACGCGGAGTGATCCACCCTTCGAGATCGTCGATGACCGAGAACACGGCAGGCACGATGACGAGTGTCAACACCGTCGAGGTGATCAGGCCGCCGATGACCGCAATGCCCATGGGTGCGCGGAACTCACCACCCACGACGGCTAACGCCACGGGCAACATGCCGGCGACCATCGCGACGGTCGTCATGATGATCGGGCGGGCGCGCTTGTGGCCCGCTTCGATGAGCGCCTCGGTGCGGGTCTTGCCTGCGCGCATTTCTTCGATCGCGAAGTCGACGAGCAAGATCGAGTTCTTGCCGACGATCCCCATCAGCATCAGAAAGCCGATGACGACCGGCATCGAGAAAGGTTTGCCGAAGAGCATCAGCGCGATCGCTGCACCACCGACCGACAGCGGCAAAGCCGACAAGATCGTGATGGGCTGGAACACGCGCGCGAACAGCAACACCAACACGGCGAACACGAGCAGCACCCCAGCGCCGATAGCCAAGGTGAAGTTGTCGAACACATCTTTGATGAACTCGGCCTGTCCAACTTCGACCAGACTGACACCGCTTGGAAGATTTTTGAGCTCAGGTAACTCTTTGACTTTCGCGAGCGCCGGTCCGATCTCGACGCCATTAAGCTCGGAGTCAATGACAATCCGACGGCTCTGGTTATAGCGCCGAATCACGGACGGACCGTCACCAAAACGAATCGCCGCGACGGACTTCAGCGGCACGGTACCACCGGTGGAAGTACGCACCGGCAAATTCTCGAGTGTGGTCAGATCCTGCCGCGAACTCTCGAGCAAGCTCACGCGGATGGGCACCTGTCGATCCGACAACGAGAACTTCGCTGCGTTTTGCGGTAGATCACCCAAGGTTGCAATGCGGATGGTCTGACTGATCGCCGCCACCGAAACACCAAGCTCAGCAGCGAGATCCAATCTAGGCTCAACGATAACCTCGGGGCGCTTGAGATCGCCGCTGATACGCGGATCACGCAACTCGGGCAGCTTGCGCATCGCATCGACTGCAGCACGCGCAGCGAGTTCGAGCTTGGCCGGATCGTCGCTCATCAAATACAGCGTCAGCGGCCGCCCGCCACCCGACGGGTCGCCACCGGCGAAGTTGATGCGCGCGTCAGGAATCGCGGCGAAACTCGGTCGGACCCGCTCTTCCCACTCTTTCTGTGTCACATCCCGATCCTGATGCGAGACCAGCGAGACATAGAGCTCGCCCGTGCGCACTTCATCACCACCGATCGACTCGATGACGTCGGTCACCTCAGGCTGTGCAGCGACGAGCTCGCGTACCTTGGCCGACACCGCTGCAGTTTGTTCCAGCTGTACGCCCGGCGGCAGCTCGATCGTGATCTGCGAGGCAGAAAAATCTTGCGGCGGTATCAAAGATTTCGGCAGTACCACCAGCAACAGCACCGACAGAATGAAGAACGTCGTCCCGCCGGCGATTGTCGTCCATCGATGCTGCAAACCCCAGCGCAGCACCTCAAGATAATTATTCATCATCGGACCATCGGCCGAACGAATTTCGTCATGCGGCTTAAGGGTATAGGCGGCAATCAGCGGGGTGATCAGGCGCGCGACCAGCAACGAGAAGAAGACAGCTGCAGCCACGGTCAATCCGAATTGCTTGAAATATTGACCGACGAAACCACCCATGAAGCCAACAGGCGCGAACACCGCGATGATGGTCGCCGAGGTTGCAACCACCGCAAGCCCGATCTCATCCGCGGCGTCGAGCGCGGCCTGATAGCCGGTTTTGCCCATCCGCATATGACGGACGATATTTTCGATCTCGACGATCGCATCGTCGACAAGTACGCCCGCCACCAGCGACAGCGCCAGCATGCTCATACTGTTGAGCGTGAAGTCCATCGCATACATGAAGGCGAACGTGGGGATCGCCGATAGGGGAATCGCCAGTGCCGAAATAGCCGTTGCTCGCCAGTCACGCAAGAAAAGGAAAACGACCAGCACGGCGAGGATCGAGCCCTCGATCATCGCCGTTAGAGCGGCCTGATACGACTCGCGGGTGTTCTCGACCGTCGTGAAGACACGGGTAATCTTCAGATCAGGCGATTCTTTGAGGATCGTGTCGATCTCCTCCTCGACCCGATCGAGCACCGTGACATCCGAGGCACCGCGCGCTTTGAACACCCCGAAGGTGGTCGCCACCCGACCGTTCAGACGCGTCAACGATCGTTGTTCGCCAACGTCGTCCCGCACCTCGGCAATATCCTGCAAGCGTACGTTGGCGCCGTTACTCAAGCGAATCTGCGTGTTGGAGAGCTCCAGGGCCGTCGCGGCCGAACCCAACACCCGTATCGCCTGCTCGCCGCCACCGACCTGAGCGCGCCCGCCCGGCGCATTCAAATTGAGCGTTCGCAGTTGTTGGTTGACCTCCGTCGCGGTGATACCGAGGGCCTGCATGCGCGCCGGATCGAGATTGACGCGAATTTCGCGAGTGAATCCGCCGCCGCGCGAGGCCTGCGCGACACCCGGGATGGCCAGCAGTCGCTTGCTGACGGTGTTGTCCACGAACCAACTCAGCTGCTCGGGCGATCGCTCGGTCGTCACCACAGCGTAGTAAGCGATCGCGCCGCCTTCGACGTCGATCCGGGTGACCTGCGGCTCATCGACACCGTCGGGAAGATCGGCCCGTACCTTGCTGACTGCGTCCCGTACATCGTTTAGCGCGCGATCAATCGGGGTTCCGATCTGGAACTCCACCATGGTCGCGCTGTAACCCTCGGAGGCGCGCGAACTGATCGTACGCACGTCAGCAACACTGCGAACGGCACCCTCGATTTTCTGAGTGATCTGGGTTTCGATCTCCGACGGTGCCGCACCCGGTTGCGACACCGACACCGAGACCAACGGGAAGGTGATGTCAGGCGCCAGGTTGATCGGCAATCGGATGAAGCTGACGATGCCGACGAAGGTGAGCACCGTGAACAGAACGATCGGCATGATCGGATGCCGAATCGCCCATGCAGAGATATTCTTCATTTGACGATCCGGACCTTCTCACCGACGCGCAGATACGGCCCTGCGGTCGTAATCAGCCGCTCGCCACCCGTGAGCCCCGCTTCGACTACCAAACCCTCGATGCGTGAACCGGCGATACGCACTTCACGGCGCTCGACCTGATCACCTGCACCGACGAGATAGACATAGTTGCCCTTGCCATCGCTCATGACCGCCGTTTGCGGAATGACGGGGCGCGAGCCGCGACCGGTTTCAACTTCACCACGCGCAAACGCCCCCGGACGCAGATCACGATGTTCGCGCAGTTCGATGCGAACCGAACCCAAGCGCGTGGTTGGTTCGATCACGGCGCCGATCAGTCGCACCTGACCCTGGAAGGCCTGATCAACCCCGGTGACGCGCACGCGCGCCGCTTGTCCGATCTTCAAACGCGGGAGATCTCGCTCCGCCACGTTGCCACGCATTTCGATGCTGCCGCGGCGACCGATTCGAAACAACGGCCCCGCACCCGGCGAACCCAACTGGCCTACCTCTGCGCTGCGCGTCAGCACGATACCATCGAACGGTGCGCGAACCTCGGTGCGCCCAAGACGCGCGCGTGCCTCAGCCAACTGCGACGAAACCACTTTGACTTTAGCGGCGGCTGCGACGGCAGCGGCACCGCGACGCTCGATCTCCTGTTGCGACAAGGCGCCGATCGTGGCGACGGCCTGTGCGCGTCGGTATTCCGCCTCGGCGACCGCAGCATTGGCTTTCGATTCTTCAAGTGAGGCCTCGAGGCTCGCCACCTGTGGTGCAGTCAAAGAATTATCGAGCTTGGCCAGCACTTGACCACGACTGACTCGATCACCCACATCGACGAAGAGTGCCGCTACGCGACCGCCCTCACCTTCGGCGCTGATCGCTGCCTCATCCCGCGCGGCAATCGCACCGGTGAAGGTGACGGTATCGGTAAGCTCCGTCGGACGTACCTCGCGCACGCTCACGAGCGGTGGCTGACTCCCGCCGTCAGCAGCCGGACCGCTATTCCAAAAGGTGCGGATCAGGCCAACCACCGTCAGCACGCCGAGAACGCCCAGAACCCAAAACACACTGCGAGGTGCCGATGACAAAGCAAGTCGAGCCATGATGTTTTCCGTAAAAAGCAGTCCGTGAGGCCGCGCCTCAGGAGTGTTATATGCGACTACAACACTATAACAGAATTAGCGGGAATCAGGCCCATTGGGGGCGGTTCCCGCGCGGGCGCGAAGGATACCTCGGAGCACGGTATTCGGCAGAACCGTGTTGTCCCATTCCTTGCCCTCGCCGCGTGGCGGGTTATCCCCCATTCGTAGGATCACGAGCCGCTCGGAGGGGATGATATAGACGACTTGGTTCGCATTACCGTCGAACAAGATGAGATCCGCGGTGAGATACGGCTCCGAATGCAGCACCTTGCGCGAGTCGGCTTCGCGCTCGGGGTGGGCAAAGCCCCGCCGCGGCGTGTACTCGCCCGCGACGTAAACGCCGAGCCCGTAGTAAGGATTCTCGCGGGTCGGTGTACGCATCGCGGCGACATACCCCGCGGGCAATAAGCGCCGACCCTGCCAGATGCCATCAGTCGCGAGCAAAATGCCGAGACGCATCCAAGCTTCGGCCGGCAGCATCAAACAACAACCGGCATGAGCCACGCCACCCGGGCGATTAACCCAAACGTTGCCACCGGGCGCACCGATCGGCTGCAGCACCTCGCTCGAGATGAACTCGGCATAGCGACGACCCGTGGCGCGCTCGATCAACACCGCCACCAATTCCGACGCAGCGTTGTTGTATTCGTAGCGAGAGCCCGGCGCGTCGACCACCGGATACTCGCGGATGATGATCTCGTCGTGGCGCGGATGCAGATAGGCACGATTGAGTATGTGAGTTGGATCCGGCGACATGGCTTGGGGTAGAAAGCCCGACCGCATATCGAGCAAGTGTCTCACTAGAATCAAACGGCGACGCGCATCGTCGCGCCACTCGGGAATGAACTCAGCCACCGATTGATCGAGTGATCGAATCTTGCCGAGAGCGATCGCACGACCGATCGCAATGGCGGTCATCGGTTTGGCGAGCGAACGCGAGGTCAGCAAGGTCTCGGCTTGGGTATCGCCGAAGTAGCTCGACTCCTCGAGGACTCCGTCGCGCCAAACGAGAAATGCCGACGAGCGGTTCGCTGCGGCGTACTCGCGCGCCCTCTGCAAGGCGGACGCATCGATGCTCGCGTGGCTTGCCGATCGCAGGGGCTGATGATTGCTTGCGCCCGGTACCGGCTCGAGTGGCTCGTAGGACTCGAGGCCGAGCCCAGCACGAAACGACGCAAACAACTGGGCAAACCTCGCCTGATACACCGCCTCATCATCCGGCGGTGCGGCCAGAGCGGACAGCGAAGTCAACATAATGAGCGACACGGCGGTTAGCATCGTCTTCATGCGGGCGAGCCTAGCGAGTTATGCTTCCGTCCTGCAATGCGTATCGCAAAACCCGTTCTACTGGTGAGCACGCCGATTGGCGTCGCTTGGGGTCTCTACGAGGCCTGGAAGATCCGTTGGTGGCTCGGCTTGTTGATGGCCGTGCTGGTTGGCGTGATCGGTCTGTTCTCCTGGATGACGGTTCGCCGTATCCAGCTCGATCGCGTGGCTGAGCAGAAAATCGCTAACTGAGCCGACCGGTCGTTGGTAACGCGGCGCTCCCGCGAGGCACGATCAACACATCGCATTCGACCAGACTCAGCAGCCGCTCCGTGATAGACGGCTCTGTCCCTCGCCAAGAGCCCGCTTCAGGTCCGCCGATTACTAAGACATCGATCGATTGGCGTTCGATCGAGCATTTTATTTGGTCGACAGATGTGTCTCGGATCAAAGAATACTCCCCACCACAACCCTGCGCCAGAAACCGTGCCGACTCGATCAGCTTTGCGATCAACCGTGGGTCATGGCCATCCCATTGGAGAGCGGCCGCAAACTTGGTGGTTGGCCGCCAAGAACGACCCCGCGTCACGAGTAGCGGCACGGCGCAGCCGCGCATCAACTGCATCTCGAGCGCGCGGGGTGGCATCGGCGTCGTGTCTGAAACAGACATCAATGTTTTGATGACGAGATCCGGATGTAACGCGCGGATACGAGTATCGATCCCCTCCTCGATCGAATTGGCGCAAACAGCCCTGGTGGTGATCTGCAGGTCATTCCCGGCGACCGAGCCGCGTAGCGCCTCCAGATAGCGCTCCGTCGCGGCGAGGCAGACCGTTATCGCCGTGCGCGCAGCCGGCGATGGATCGTCGATCGCCCAGGCGTGCTCGGTATCGCAGGCAAAGAGCTCGATGCTCGCCTTGAAGTGCCGTGCCATCACCGACGCTTTTCGCACGGCGGATGGGGCCTCACTCGCGCGATCGGCCAGAACCAGAATGGAAGCGAGGGCGTTCACGGCGGTCGGCGACTCGGTTGCATGCAATCGGTCATCCTCCTGATGGATAGCTGATAACGATCACATTTCACCGCGACAGCAGCCATTGCGATTAATACCTAGGCGTATCGCGCAACGCGCCAGAGTTCGTCAGAATCAGGCTATCTATGAGCCGAACGCCCGAGGTCAGCCCGCCACGCCCGCCTGAGATGCAGGCCTTGCTCGATGCCACAGTCGATGCCGTGATCATCATCGACTCGCGCGGGATCATCGAAAGCTTCAATCGCTCGGGCGAGCGTCTCTTCGGGTATCGGGCGGATGAACTCATCGGACGCAACGTCCGTGTTTTGATGACGCGGCTCGACTCCGAATCACACGATCACTACATGGGTCGCTACCTATCAACCGGCGTTGCGCACATCATCGGTATCGGTAGAGAAGTCGACGCGCGACGCAAAGATGGCTCTGTGTTCCCTGTCTTCCTGTCGGTGGGGCAAATTCACGGCGCCAATCCGCCCCGGTTTGTCGGACTGCTACACGACATCACGCTACGTCGCGAGGCCATGTCAGCCATCCGACGCGAGCGAGACCGCGCGAACATGTATCTCGAGATGGCTCAGGTCATCCTGCTGGCGCTCTCGCCCGATCGACGCGTGCAACTGATCAATCGTCGCGGCTGTGAGTCGCTCGGTCGACGCGAGATGGATCTACTCGGCCGCGATTGGCTAGAGCTCGCCGTTCCTGTCGATCAGCATCAAGACGTTGCGCGAGCTTTCCGCGATGTCGCAACCAATCCCACTGGCGATGAACGCTACTTCGAACATGATGTTCTCTCGGCAAACGGCGATCGTCGGCTGATCGCTTGGCGCTGCATTGCGATCCGCAACGCCGGTGGCCATCTCACAGGCTTCTTCTCCTCCGGCGAAGACATCACCGACTCACGCAAAGCGGAGGAAGAGGCTCAGGCGTCGCAAGCCCGCATGACCCAAGTCTCGCGGCTTGCCACCATGGGTGAAATGGCCGCCGGGATCGCGCACGAGCTGAATCAACCGCTCGCCGCGATCGCCAACTACGCTAATGCGGCCTTGCGCTTGGCGGCGCAAACGGATCTGTCGAGCGTCGACCCCGATGGCGATGTGCGCATGGCGCTCGATCAGATCAGTCAACAGGCGCTGCGGGCGGGCGAGATCATCAGACGCTTGCGCGCACTCGTGCAAAATCGGCAGACGCGGCATGAACCTTCGAATCTCAACGACGCGATCGCCGAAGTCATCGGCTTCGTGGCGGGCGATGCCAAATTGAACGAAGTACGCATCGTATCGCAGTTCGACCCGACCATGCCGATCACGCTGCTCGATCGAATTCAGATTCAGCAGATCGTCTTGAACCTGTTACGCAATTCGATCGAAGCCTTGGCGGAGCGACCGCGCGGTCAACGTGAAATACGTCTGCAAACGAGCTGGTCTGATCAATCCGTTCAGCTGGTCATCGAGGACAACGGCCCCGGTGTTCCCGCTGATCTCGTGAATCGAATATTCGATCCCTTCTGCACGACCAAGGCGACCGGCACGGGTCTCGGCCTTGCCGTCAGTCGTACCATCGCCGAAGCGCACCGGGGTAAATTGAGTTACGACTCATCTGCCGCCGGCGGTGCGCGATTTACCTTGAGCTTGCCTTACTCCGGAGAGCTACCCCGATGACACGCACTGCCACCGTGTATGTTGTGGATGACGACGATGCCGTTCGCAGCTCGTTGCGGCTGCTGTTGAAGTCGGTCGGACTCCCCACCGTTGCACACGCGTCCGCCCAAGAATTCCTCGCCACATGGGATGGCGAGCAACCCGGCTGTCTCGTCCTCGATGTGCGCATGCCGGGTATAAGCGGCATCGAGCTACAGACCGAGCTCAATCAACGCGGCGCGATCATCCCGGTGATTTTCATCAGCGGACATGGCGATATCCCAATGGCCGTCGAGGCTATCCAACACGGCGCCTTCGACTTCTTGCAGAAGCCCTTTCGCGATCAAGAGCTGATCGATCGGGTACAGCGCGCGCTGACGAGTGACGCCGAGCATCGTCAGTTGTTGCAACAACGTGAAACGCTACGCCACCGTTTTGACTCCCTCACGCCGCGCGAACAGGAAGTACTACAACTGGTCACGCAGGGTAAGGCCAACAAGGTCATGGCCGGCGATCTCGGCGTCAGTCAACGCACAGTCGAAATCCACCGCGCGCGGGTGATGGAAAAGATGGGAGCGCAATCGCTCGCGCAACTCGTGCGCATGGTGCTCGAGCTCGACAAAACCGTCTGAGATCGCGCGGGCGCGCGTGCGCCTGCGTGATCTACTTATTCAACGACGGCGCGCCACCGGAGAAAATTCCCGCGTTCAACATTCGGGGGAGTCTCCAAAATGACTGCACACGCGGTGACCGTGTCGTACAACGACAAGGTTGTAAGGCAGTTCGCCATCATGACCGTCGTCTGGGGCGTCGTCGGAATGCTCGTGGGCGTCATCATCGCCGCCCAGTTGATGTTCCCCGAACTCAACTTCGACACGCCTTGGCTGACCTTCAGTCGCCTGCGACCACTGCATACGAACGCGGTGATCTTCGCCTTCGGCGGCTCGGCCATCTTTGCCACCTCCTACTACATCGTACAGCGTACCTGCCACACGAGACTCTACTCGGATGGTCTCGCCGCTTTCACGTTCTGGGGCTGGCAACTGGTGATCTTGTCTGCCGCGATCACCTTGCCGCTCGGCATGACAAGCAGTAAAGAATACGCGGAACTCGAATGGCCGATCGATATCCTCATCGCGGTGGTTTGGGTGGCGTATGCGATCGTATTTCTCGGAACACTCGCCAAACGCAGGGTGTCGCACATCTACGTCGCCAACTGGTTCTTCGCGGCTTTCATCATCACGGTCGCCGTCTTACACATCGTCAACAGCGCCGCCATTCCAGTGACGCTCACGAAGAGCTACTCGGCCTACGCCGGTGTAGTCGATGCGATGGTGCAATGGTGGTATGGGCACAATGCGGTCGGCTTTTTCTTGACTGCCGCGTTCCTCGGGATGATGTATTACTTCGTGCCAAAGCAGGCGGGTCGTCCGATCTATTCCTACCGTCTGTCGATCGTGCACTTTTGGTCGCTGATCTCGATTTACATGTGGGCCGGTCCGCATCATCTGCACTACACCACGCTGCCCGACTGGGCACAGAGCATCGGTATGGTGTTCTCGTTGATGCTGCTCGCCCCATCGTGGGGCGGCATGATCAACGGCATCATGACACTCTCAGGCGCGTGGCATAAGTTGCGTACCGATCCTATCTTGAAGTTCTTGATCGTATCGCTGTCGTTCTACGGCATGTCGACTTTCGAGGGCCCCATGATGTCGATCAAGACCATCAACGCTCTCTCACACTATACGGACTGGACCATCGGTCACGTACATTCAGGTGCGCTCGGTTGGGTCGCGATGGTCTCAGTCGGTTCGCTCTACATGTTGATCCCGCGCCTCTTCGGCCAGACGCAAATGTGGAGCACCAAGCTCATTGATATTCACTTTTGGACCACCACCATCGGTATCGTGCTCTACACCGTCTCGATGTGGATTGCGGGCGTCATGCAGGGTCTCATGTGGCGCGCGACGAATCCCGACGGCACGCTGACCTACACCTTCGTCGAAGCACTCAACGCAACTTATCCGTATTACGCCATTCGTTTGCTCGGCGGCGTCTTAGTGCTGTTTGGCATGTTTCTCATGGTCTACAACGTCGCTAAAACGATCGGGCAAGGCAAGGTGACACCCGTCGTTATCCCGAATCCGGAACTGGCTCACGCCTGAACACCAGGGAGCAACACCATGAAACATGACGTCATCGAGAAAAACGTCGGGCTGCTTGGCATCCTCGTCGCCATCGTGATCAGCATCGGCGGCCTCGTCGAGATCGTGCCGCTCACCATGACCGCAGAGATCACCAACCCGGCGCCGGGTATCAAGCCTTACGCCGCTCTGCAACTCGAGGGTCGCGATATCTACGTCCGCGAGGGCTGCTACACCTGTCATTCTCAAATGATTCGCCCCTTGCGCGGCGAGGTAGAGCGCTATGGTCACTACTCAGTCGCGGGTGAGTCGGTATACGACCGACCGTTCCAGTTTGGCTCGAAGCGAACGGGGCCTGACCTTGCCCGTGTCGGCGGTAAGTACAGCGATGAATGGCAGCGCCTGCACTTGATGAACCCGCGCGATCTCGTACCCGAATCCAACATGCCGGGGTTTCCGTGGTTGGCCGAGGCAAAAATAGATACGCGCCTCACACCAAAGAAAATGACGACGTTGCGCATTCTTGGACATCCCTATTCGGATGCGCAGATCGCTGCAGCGAGCGCCGATGTCGAAGGTAAAACGGAGATGGACGCCTTGATCGCCTATTTGCAAGGTCTGGGTATCGCCTCCAAGGAGTGGAAATGAGTCTCTCGCCGGAGGCCGTCGGTGTGATGCGTGGCGTCGCCACACTATTGGCCATGCTGGCTTTCGTCGCCGTTTGTGTGTGGGCTTTTAGCCGGCGCCGACGTGAGCAGTTCGATGAAGCTTCCCACCTGCCACTCGAGGAAGATTAAGCATGCTCAGCTCCGCCATGAACCTCTTCGTCGTCGCGCTCACGGTTCTGAATACGGCTGCAGCCGTGTGGTTGCTGGTGTGGATGCGCAAGCGTCGAGGTGAATCACGACGTACGGAAGACACCACCGGGCATGTGTGGGATGCAGACCTGCGCGAGTACAACAACCCGCTGCCCCGCTGGTGGCTGTGGCTGTTCGTGCTATCGGTGCTCTTTGCGGTGGTCTATGCCGTGCTATACCCCACGCTCGGCAATTACCAGGGCACTTTAGGTTGGACGCAGATCAAACAATGGGAGCAGATGCAAGCCGAGCAGGAGAAGCAAGCGCGCGTCATACTCGCCAAGTTCGCCAATCGAGAGCCCGAGGATCTCGCAAAGGACGAGCAAGCGGTCGCGATCGGTCGTAACCTTTTCGCCAATCATTGCGCCGCTTGTCACGGCTCCGATGGTCGCGGTGGCTCGGGCTTTCCGAATCTAACGGATGGCGACTGGCTGTGGGGTGGTGAACCCACCCTGATCCAAACGTCGATTGCCTACGGACGCATGGGTGTGATGGCGCCATGGGCCGAGGTACTTGGCGAGCAAGGTCTGGATGATGCTGCCGCCTACGTCATGCTGCTCTCAGGTCGCAAAGCACTCAAGGGAGATGTCGCAGCGGGTCAACAGCACTTCGCCCAGTTCTGTGCGGCCTGTCACGGTGCCGATGCCAAGGGCATCACGGCGATCGGCGCTCCGAATTTGACTGACAACATCTGGTTGCATGGCGGCTCGATGGAAGCGATCCGCTACACCATCGCGAACGGGCGTCAAAATCTGATGCCAGTGCAGGAGCACCTGGGTGATACCCGTATCCGGCTGCTGGCAGCCTACGTGATCAGCATCGGAGCCACACGTGTCGCCCAACTCGAGCCCTGAGAGAGACAGCCGCTCTGAAGCGCAAGAGCTTGGCCCACGTGGCCGACTCGCGTTTACCGTTGTCTGGTGTTCCTTCCTCTCCGCGAGCGTTGCAACGCTCGTTTTCTTTGCCTTCGTCGATCCAGCTCCGATCGTTACCGTATTACGACCGACCGGGGCAGCGCCGAGTCGCACGACGCTCTACAGTTTAGGTTTTTTCTTTTTTTGGATGGTCAGTGCCGTCTCGGCTGGATTGACCGCAAGCCTGCTCTGCACGCCACCAGCTACACGCCGATCATGAGTCTTACTGAAGAGACATCCACCGGGGGGTCCTACTACCAAGCACACCAAAAAGTGTATCCACGCGAGGTCAAAGGTCGTTTTGCGACCCGACGTACGATCGCCGTCTGGATATTGCTCGGTCTTTTTTACGGTCTTCCGTGGCTACGCTGGGACGATCGGCAAGCCATCCTCTTCGATCTACCCGCGCGTAAATTCCATCTGCTCGGGCTCACGCTGTGGCCTCAAGATTTCGTCTTTCTCGCGTGGTTACTGGTCATCGCGGCATTGAGTCTTTTTTTCTTTACCGCAGTCGGTGGGCGTCTCTGGTGCGGCTATGCGTGTCCGCAAACAGTGTGGACCGAAGTTTTTATTTGGATGGAGCGCATCACCGAGGGGGACCGCGCCCAGCGGATGAAGCTCGATGCCGCCCCTTGGTCGAACAACAAGCTCATGCACAAAGCGGCTAAGCAAACGCTGTGGATCGTCTTCTCACTCTGGACGGGTTTTACATTCGTCGGCTTTTTTACGCCGGTCGATGTCCTCGCCGAAAAAATGCTGACCTTGTCACTCGGCTCGTGGGAGACCTTCTGGATTGTATTCTATGGCTTTGCCACTTACGGTAACGCGGGCTTCCTGCGCGAGCAGGTCTGCAAATACATGTGCCCGTATGCGCGCTTTCAGAGCGCGATGTTCGATCGGGACACACTGATTATCACCTATGACGTCAACCGTGGTGAGCCCCGCGGTGGCCGACGCAAGGGAGCCGATCCACGCGCTGCGGGTCTCGGTGACTGCACCGATTGCACGCTCTGCGTACAGGTCTGTCCCACCGGCATCGACATCCGTAACGGACTGCAATACGAGTGTATCGCTTGCGCCGCTTGCATTGACGCCTGCGACGGGGTCATGGACAAGATGGGTTACGCTCGAGGACTCGTTCGCTACGATACCCACAATGCTATCGATCACCGGCGAACACACGTGCTGCGACCCCGCGTCATCGTCTACGGTGTCTTGTTGCTCGCCCTGGGTATCGGCTTCATCGTCGCCTTGGCGATGCGCCAGCCCCTGGCGCTCGATGTGCTGCATGATCGCAATGTGTTGTATCGGTCCCTTGAGACCGGTGAGATCGAAAATGTTTATCTATTGAAGCTCATGAACAAGGACAGTGTCTCCCGTCGCTTCGTGGTGAGTGTCGCGAGCGAGCGCAGTGACACTGGCAATGATACTGGCGGTTATCGGCTTGACCCGGCGAGGCCGGTGTTCACCGTCCCCGCAGGTGAGGTCTTCAACGCGGCCGTTCGTGTCAGAAAACGTGCTTGGGACGATTCAGCCGACGCGAATGGTCAGCGCGAGATGGAGGAGCGTGACGAGGCGGGCGTGTCCGAGGTCCGCTTCGAGATACGCGCCGAGCACGACCCCAGCTTGCGGGCCTCGGCCGAATCCCGTTTCTTCGCGCCGCGTCGCTAGCGCGTCAGCGGATCAAGGGGCATGAGTATGTCGGGCACGCGTCATCATCTGATCTCTCGAGTAATCTCTCGAGTAACTCCTGGGCCAATTTTCTGGACGATGATCGGTATTCCGGTTGCTGCGGTGCTCGCGAGCTTCTATACGCTTTATTTGGCAATATCGGGCTCCGAGCCTGAATTGCCGCCGCAGTATGTCTCGGAAGGTTCAGCGCTCGATGCAGACTTCGCGCGGGCGCAACGCGCCATCGACGCCGGTATCACAGTGCGCCTTCGCTGTTTGCAGCAAACCACACCGGCGGTGATGGAAGCCGCCTATGCCGCCAAATCCGGCGTCCCCGCTCCGCCCCGGTTAAGCGTGCGCTTGACCCACGCCACGCTTCCCTCGCTCGATCAAACGCTCGTACTCAAGCAGATCGACGGCACCGATCGCTATCGGGCCGAGATCGTTTCGTTTCCGTCTGGTACATGGCTGATCGAGCTGTCGGCGGCTGACTGGCGCCTGCGCGGTCGACTCGAATCGAACCGAGGCAGTGTCGTTCTAGGGTCTCGCGATGACGGTTAGCGCCTCGCTATCGCTCGATGGCCACTGGACGAGCGAATCAGCCAGCGAAGGCCACGTGGTCTTCAATGCCGAGGGGGTTCATTGCGCCAACTGCGCCCGCTCGATCAAAAATACCTTAAGTGCTCTACCGGGTATCAAACAAGCCGATGTGAACGTCGTGAATAGCCGCGTCTCGGTGAGTTGGGATCCCGAGCTCGTCAATCTCGGTACGATCTTGGGTAGCGTTGCCAAGATTGGGTTCAGACCGGTGCCTCTGGTCGGTGACGCTGCCGCTCAATCTCAAAAGCGTGAACGTCGCACCGCTCTCAAACGCATCGGCCTCGCTGCGATCGGTTCGATGCAAGTCATGATGTACGCAGGCGGCTTGTATGCGGGCGCCCTCCAAGGCATCGATAGCGAGCTCTCTAACGCGCTGCGCTGGACCTGCCTCGTCGTTGCCACGCCGGTACTCTTCTACTCGGGCGCCCCGATTCTACGCGGCGCCGTCAACGATCTGCGCCGCCGCGTGCTCGGCATGGATGTCACCGTCTCCATTGCACTCGTGCTCGCCTATCTCGCGAGCGTATACAACACGGTCACGGGTACCGGCGAGGTGTACTTTGACTCGGTGACCATGTTCATTCTATTTCTGCTGCTCGGTCGCTATGTCGAGATGCGTGGTCGGCATCAAACCACCAACGTCACCGACGCACTCGCTCGCGCACTCCCCGCGACGGCTCAAAAAGTCGATAGCCAGTCGGGCGCAGTGATCAAAGTCGCCCTAGCTGAGCTGCGCCGCGGCGACCAGATTCGCGTCGGAACGGGACAGATCATTCCGGTCGATGGCACGGTAGTGAGCACCACTGCGCTTGTCGATGAGTCACTTGTGACGGGCGAGTCGCTGCCCAACCGGCGTGCCGAGGGCGAGGCTCTGCTCGGTGGCTCTATCAATGCCGGTGCGGCGATCACGTTGGCCGTGACTCATCTGCCGACGGAGTCGACGCTGCACAGTCTCGTGCGATTGCTCGAGCGCGCACAAAGCGAGCGCCCGCGCTTGGGACTCGCCGCCGAACGCATGGCCTCCTGGTTCATCGTGCGTATCTTGCTGCTGACAGGCTTGGTCGCTCTCGTTTGGTACGTGATCGATCCGACGCGTGCATTCCCCGCCGTACTCGCCGTGCTCGTGGCCACCTGCCCTTGCGCGCTCTCCATCGCAACGCCGGTCGCCTTGGCTGCCTCGAGCTCGCGTCTGGCCAAACTCGGTGTGCTGGTCATGCGATCCGATGCGATCGAGGGTCTCGCCTGTGTTGATACGGTCATGCTCGACAAGACCGGGACTCTGACCGAGGGGCGCCCGCGACTGATCTCAACCGAGACGACGGGTGATCTCGCGCCCGCGCAGGCGCGCACGATCGCCGCGGCACTCGAAGCGAGTTCACAACATCCGCTCGCAGCTGCCTTCAAAGAATTCGTCGTCCCTCGTGTTACCTCAAGCGATGCGCGGGACATCGCCGGACTTGGAGTCGAAGGGCATGTCAATGGCGTGCTCTGGCGAATCGGCCAGCCCCACTTTGCTCTCGACGGCTCCTCGGACGACGGCTCCTCGGACGACGGCTCGCACAACGTGCTCGCCGATCGCGAGGGCCGCAGCGCTCGTTTTCGAATCGCCGATGCTTTACGCA
>JAGWWY010000023.1 GCA_018970145.1 Gammaproteobacteria bacterium | reverse complement strand
GCCGAGTGGGTCTTCGATCAGCATCTCAGACAATGCGGCGTCGGGTGACAACACGCTGACCCCAAGTGAGGAACAGTAATCAAGCGGAAAGTCACGGGTGTTCAGTGTGATGATGGAGTCGGCACCTGATGCGATACTCGATGGCCGCAGGGGAGAGCTGAGCGGATGAGGACAGACTGCGTCGGACTTCATCGAAAATGACTCTCGACCATTTGAGCTGGATGAGGCGCCGTTTGGCGAAAGTTACAAAAAGATCACTGAGTTCAATCGAGAACATGACATTCGAGTCGATGACGGATGTTCGCGAGCGCACGCGTCAGTCGTACAAGCCGTGTTCCTCGGCTTGTCGAACCATGTTGTCGAGAGCCGCACTGGCGATGGCATCCTGCCGGTCGCGATACTCGAGCACATCGACGAGTCGCACTCGCCGATGGGTTCCTACTTTTCGAAACGGCATTATGCCCGACTCGAGAAGCTTGATCACATAAGGACGGCTGACGTTCAGGAGCTCTGCCGCCTCTGCCGTGGTGATTTCGGCTCGCAGCGCAGCGATGCTCACGCCGTGGCCGGTTTTCAGCTGCTGCACAATCAGTAGTAGAGCCTCAACGAGGTCGCTAGGAATCTCGACTCGATGACCATCGAAGCCGGTGAGACGGGCGGTCTTGCCTCGCTTCTTGGCGAGCGCGCGTTCGAGAATTGCAAGGTCGCGGTGATCGACTGAACCCGGACGAATTTCGAGTGTGCTGGTCATGCCGGGGCACGGTATCACCTGAACGCAATAAACGCAACAATCGAAATAAGCGAATGTGGGTGGTTGGAAATTCGAGATGAGGGTCGGGCGGTCACTCGGTTGATGGGCGCCAGCGAGCAGGGCCTAGCGGCCGCCCGCTGCGACAGCCACGGCTGCTACTTTCCGGCCACCTTCTTGCGCACGATGTTCAGCGCACTGCCGGCTTTGAACCACTCCACTTGTTCGTCGCTGAACGTGTGCAGCGCCTCGAACTTCACTTCTGACCCGTCGGCTTTGTGCAGCACGCACGCGACCGGCTTGTCGGGCACCGGCGGCAGGCCGAGCACGCTGATGGTGTCGCCCTCGCCGACCTTGTCGTACACACCCGGGTCGGCGAACGTCAGCGGCACGAGGCCCTGTTTCTTCAGGTTGGTTTCGTGGATGCGGGCGAACGACCGCGCGAAAATCACCACGCCGCCACGGAAGCGCGGTTCCATCGCTGCGTGCTCGCGCGACGACCCTTCGCCGTAGTTCTGGTCGCCGATCGCGCACCAGCGAATGCCGGCCGCGCTGTATCGCTTGGCCACCTCCGGATACGACCGCCGCGCACCGTCGGTGATGTCCAGCCCCTCGCCGACGGCGTCGTCGAATGCGTTCACCGCGCCCAAGAACAAGTTGCCGGAGATGTTCTCCAGGTGTCCGCGGTACTTCAGCCACTTGCCGGCCGCCGAGATGTGGTCGGTGGTGCACTTGCCCTTGGCCTTCATCAAGATCGGCAACTTCACGTAGTCCTTGCCGTCCCACGCGGGGAAGGGTGCGAGCAACTGCAGGCGGTCGCTGGTGGGC
>JAGWWY010000022.1 GCA_018970145.1 Gammaproteobacteria bacterium | reverse complement strand
CAGATCTTCGTGGAGCCCGAAGGGCTGACCACGCACGAGGTCTACCCCAACGGCATCTCGACCAGCCTGCCCTACGACGTACAGCTCGAGTTCGTCCGAAGCATCCACGGCTTCGAGCAAGCTCACATCACACGGCCCGGATATGCGATCGAGTACGACTACTTTGACCCGCGCGATCTGCACGGTTCGCTCGAGACCAAGGTCATCGAGGGTCTCTACTTCGCGGGTCAGATCAACGGTACGACCGGGTACGAAGAAGCCGGCGCCCAGGGCATCGTTGCCGGCATCAATGCCGCCCGTCGGGTACGGGGTGAAGGGCCCTGGGTTCCGAGTCGTAGCGAAGCGTACCTCGGCGTGCTCATCGACGATCTGATCACGCGGGGCGCGACCGAACCCTACCGGATGTTCACGAGCCGCGCCGAGCACCGATTGCTCTTGCGCGAGGACAACGCCGACCTTCGACTGACCCCGGTCGGTCGGGACATGGGGCTGGTCGACGACGAACGCTGGATCTGGTTTGAAGCCAAACGCGAGGCGACCGAGCGGGAGATCGCCCGTCTCTCCAGTGCCCGCTTCCGCGGCGTCACCGCCTTCGATTGGTTGCGACGCCCGGAAGTGTCCTACGACGATCTGAATCGTCTGGCGATGGAGTCCGCGGGCGATGCCGCCGAGGGGTTCATGCAAGGGGACCCGATGCCCGCCCTCGCCGCGCGCGACGATCGGCTGCCTGAGGCGGTCCGGCTACAGATCGAAGTGCGCGCCAAATACTCGGGCTACATCGAACGCCAGCAGGACGAGATCGACCGACAGCGTAAGCACGAAGAGCTCCCCCTACCCGCCGATCTCGACTATGCCAACGTTGCTGGCCTCTCCAACGAGGTTCGCCAGAAACTCGCCGCGGCCAAACCGGACACCCTAGGTCAGGCCTCGCGCTTGCCGGGCATCACCCCGGCCGCCGTCTCGGTTCTGCTGATCCACCTGAAGCGGCGCAGCGCTTGAGCCCGCAAGCCCGATCGCTCGGCGTCGCACTCGCCCTCGGCGCTGCGTTCGCCGTCGCGCTGCAATTGGGCTTGTCCATCCGCCACCAACTCGAAGCTGGGCGCACCGTCGGTTTTGCCGTTCTCCAGTACACGGGCTACTACACCATCATCACCAACAGCTTTTGTGCGCTGGTGGCAGCGGCCTGCGTGTGGCCCGCGCGTTTTGGTCGATTTGCGGCCTCGTTGCGTAGCCCGATCACCATCACGGCAGCAGCCGTGTCGATTTTCATGGTGGGTTTGCTATACGTGACGCTACTGACGCGGGTCCACCACCCGCAAGGCTTGGAGCATCTCAGCAACCTGCTGTTGCACTATTTGATCCCGCCGCTGTTCGCGCAGTTTTGGTGGCGGGTAGTCCCAAAGGGCTCGGTGGACTGGCGGGATGTGTGGCGGTGCATGACGCTGCCTACAGCCTATTTGATTTATCTCGCCGTCCGCGGCGAAGCAACGGGACTCTACCCCTACTACTTCATCGACGTTGGGCAGCTTGGCTATGTCAGCGCGGCGATCAACGCACTGGCGATCGCCGCCGTGTTCCTGCTAGCGACGATAGGCTTCATTCGACTCAAGCGCTAACTCTGCAGCACCTCGAGTGCAGCACGCTCGCCCGATTCCATCGCTGCTTCCATGCCGACTTCGAATCGTCGCGTGTGTTCGC
>JAGWWY010000019.1 GCA_018970145.1 Gammaproteobacteria bacterium | reverse complement strand
CGATGGTAAGTGGCTGATTGATCGGGTCTTCGAACACACTTCAAGGGACTGCTTTGCCACTTGAGTAAAAAAGCCAAATCAATAGAAATCTAACTCGTTGATTTATAAGACTGGGCCCGCTTGGATTCACACCTGCGGACCAAGGGATTATGAGAAGACTGGACTCAGCAATCCCTGTTGGCCTTCAATGACTTACACGCGTCACTAACCTGTGTGTAAGAGAATGTGCAAGTAAATATCGTGTTTTTGACAGGGGCTTTCTGGAACAAAAAACACTTTCGCACATCGAGCTTACCCAGCCCTCAAAGAAATACAGTTAATAGTCAAAAGTTGGTTTTGACAGGCTCGTAACAGGTCTGAATGAGGACTAGTTGTGGTTTAAACGACAATCGAAAAATTCACGGCGGCCCGCGCCACCACGATCATCGGCCCTCGTATTAGCCGACTAATCAGTGGACCGCTATCTCTGGGAGTGCGGAGGCTTGTGTGGGTCAATGTCCTTGCATTGTCATAGTTCACGTTGGCGACCCGACGGACGCCGGACAGGGGGCCTACCACAGAATTGTTACAAACAGTTGACAGCACTTCCTTCGTGCGTACAGTCCGAGAAAACCTCCAAAAAAGAACACGAGAGGGTGACTGTTATGAAGGGACGAAACTATCTGATCGGTTTGCTTGCCGCGCTTACCACCCTGGGGACCGCCTCAGCAGAGGGCCTGGGCTGGGTGCTGAACAGAGAACGGTCGGCCATGATTGAGGGATCGGAGGGCCCTGCTCCGGCGGTACAGCCCGTCGCAGCGAAAGCCTTGCTAATGCTCGTTTCAACGGGTGTGGCGCCCAGAGGTCGAGAGGGCGAGCTTACCCTTCGAGGCGACGAACTGACGTACAACGCAGAGGTCCGATTCGCCGCCAAGCTCGACGGTCGGGATTACCCTATCCACGGCCTGTCCCAAGGCGATTCAATCGCAATCGAAGTTGCTAGCGACGACGCCGTCGTCTCAACCATCAAATCGAGCGGTAACAAGGTCGCGAGTTTTAAGCGATCTGTCGCGGAAGACGAGAAAACCATGGTCGTCACCGCACGCTACTTCGGCGAAGGCGGCCGAGTCGCAGCCCGCGAGCGCCTGATTTTCGAACGTCGATAACCGTATCGATATCGAGGGTTGACCGATGGAACCGCGCGACTAGGCGGTGCCAGAGGAATCGCTCGACTTACTGAAACCTCACATCGATTAGATCGCAAGTTGATTTTGGAAAGCAGCGCATTGCAGCAGAGTTAGCGGGCCAGCTCAGTGCCCTCCCAACACCGTGAAGGTTTAGGCTGGCTTGGGTTACCGCAACGGGTCTCTGGTGACCCATCGTTAAGTAGCGGGATGACTTGCTTCGTCCCATCGGCGCGATATTCGATGTCAAAAGCGTCGTAGAGCCGCCCAGCTGCCGTCCGCGATTCGAAGCTCAGCGTGTCGGCTTTGATGTCGATGACTTGGAATAACTGCATGTCCTCGCCAATTCGCTGCATCCCCTCACGGGCTGACTCGGCAGCGATATACTGCTTCGGACCGGCCACCGATACAACGTAGACTGGGGGGCTCAACCCACTCGATAACGTTGCGCCTTCGATGACGTTTGTCCCTCTCCCGTAAGCATGGTCATGGCCTTGGAGAACCAAGGCGACGCCGTATTTCTCGTATATCGGCAGCCAGTACTTGCGCAGTATTTGATTATCGCGCCCCACTGCTACAGAGAAGATCGGGTGATGATGGCTCACGAGAATCCATCTCGCGTTCGCGCGCGACAAAACCTCTTCGAGCCATCGCGCCTGTAACATCGCCGACGATTCATCGTCGATTGCCCTGAACGAATCCAGGACGACGATGAGCACACCCGAATGACTGACATAATAGACCGTGTCTTTGAGTCCCGGAGGACCGTTGCCGGGGGTGGTGAACTGCGCTGACCAATGAGGTGCAAGCCCGCGTATAGGCTTGCCCGCCGAGGTCTTCCGGGGCACGTACTCATGGTTGCCGGCGACCGGCACCGTCGCAACCATGCCGTTCAGAAAGCCACCTGCCTCGAACCACTCTCCCCATTCATCATCATGATTACCGTCGCCCTGATTGACGAGGTCACCCGCATGCAAAATTAGCGATGTACTGGGTATTACACGAAAACCTTCGCGAACGACTCTTGAAAAATGCGAGCGCACCGAATTCTGTGCATCACCGAAATAAAGAAGTGAAAACGGCCGAAACTCAGATGCCGCCGTACGGAACTGAAGCCATTCGCTCCAGGTATCAGCGCCCCCGACGCGGTAAGCGTAGAGTGTGTCGGGGGTTAGGTTAGCGAGACGTACGGAGTGATGCCGGGCCACGCCATTTCGAGTGTTGAGTAGCCTGCTCTGACCCGAAGTCGTCGAGGCCGCCAGATGCAGCCCCGGCGAGTCGATAGCACGCGCCCACTGCAAGACCGTATTTTTTACCCCAGCCTCGGTACGCCAATTGATCGCAACTTCCCGCGCTGAATCGGCGCCAGGTAAAAGCACGAGGCGGTCTGGGTGATGCGACGATCGATATCGCGCATCACCCGCCCGCGTCAACGTATTCCGGGCCTCGGAAACCCCGTCCGCGGAGGTGGCGAGAGCAGTTTGATCAAAGGCAAGCAACGCCAGTAGAAGCTTACAAAATTTTCGAGTCAAGACTGACGCGCCCAACGTGTCGTGATCACTCGATCAAAACGTGAATCGCAAGCCCGCCGCATAACGACGGCCAAAGCTCTCCCACTCGATCGTTTGAATGTCACTGAAACCGGAAGGTAAACCCGTCGCAGACAGCAAGTTACCCGGTTCCGAGAAGCGCCGACCCGAATTGTTCAGAAGATTAGTGGCATCGAAATAAATTTCAAAGTTTTCATTCACAAAGTAACGAGCCGAGAA
This sequence comes from Gammaproteobacteria bacterium, assembly GCA_018970145.1. Taxonomy (GTDB): domain Bacteria; phylum Pseudomonadota; class Gammaproteobacteria; order Steroidobacterales; family Steroidobacteraceae; genus UBA964. The sequence goes on along the minus strand of JAGWWY010000019.1, from coordinate 8,204 downwards.
GTCGAGCTCATCATCGGCAGCCCAGTACGTATCGCCAGCATCGGCCAGATCGTCAGCGAACGAATCTAGCCACAGTGATCGTTTCTGATAGCTGAGCTGCACCGAAGCCCCATACTTTTCGTAGTAGACGGCGAAGTTGTAGACCTCATCGGAAGTACCCGGAAGTCGAAGCTTACGGGCCGGGATGGCTCCGACGGCAGGCTTGGTAACTTCGCTATCGTTAAGGGTCGCGGTGGCGCGAATTCCAAACCCGCCCATCCACTCCGATAACCCCATCGACGCGGTGTACGGCTCGAGTTGCAATTGCGCAGCAGCCTCGACCCCCTTTAGGTAACCGTTTCCACCGTTCGTAATGCCTGAGAACACATAGCCAGATCGATCGATGCCGTTACTGTTGAGTGCGTCCGAGTTGAAGATCCGCGATTGACGATAAAGTACGTCGCTCACTCGCTTGTAAAACACGCCCGCCATTAGGTATCCCTGCGGCTCCATGTACCACTCGAGGTAGAGATCTGCGCCTTTAGCTTTCTCAGGTTTTATGGCCGGATTTCCACCCGAGATCGACAGATTGGTGTCATTGACGACAACATTCGGCCGCATCTGATCGTAGTCAGCTCGGGCCGCACCGGTGCTCAACGAAAACCGCAATTTCTTCGTATCGTCGAGATTGTAGTTGACGTGAAGGCTGGGAAAAGCCTGCGTGTCACTGGATTCGGCGACGATCTGGCGATTGACCCCAGCGACCGTGCCGTTGGCGATTCCCCGATTTTTCAGATTCTCGATGCGTACGCCAGCGATCGCAGAGCCCCAGCCCCACTTCACTGTCCCCATCAAATAGCCTGCGAGGACCTGCTCACGCACATCATAGAAATTGGCAGGTACCGGGTTCAGGCTGAAGCTGTTTCGTGCCGCGCTGATCGCCGTACGCATCTTTGCCGGATCAAAATAGCGAAACGTGTAGTCCATCGGAATCCGACCGAGAAAAGCCTTGTCGAGCGAGAACTGGTTATAGTCCGTCGACAATCCGATGGTACTGAACTGTGCTGCGGTGTTCAGAACGATGTTGCGCTCATCGACCACCTTGGTTCGCTGGTCGTACTGCACACCAGCCTTAATCACGGCATCCCCGCCGAACAGACCGGTGTCTTTCGTGAGAAACAACCGACCCGTGTACGCTTTCGTCGTGTCGACGGCATCGAGAGCCGTCAACGAAGCGAGGGGTTTCGTGAAAGTATCGATGGCGGTTACGGCATTTCCTGCCTGGAACCGCGTCGGCGAGGCCAATTGCACAGTAGTGAACAACTGTAATCGCGAACGATTTTGGTCAGAGAAGTCATAGCTCACTGTCGGTCGCAGCGTCCGGGTGCTCGGGCTTTCCCAGCTTGCCTCGCCAACAACTGAACGATCGTCTTTCGACTCCGTGTAGTTTCCGAGCCAACTCACGCTCCAGTCTTCTCCGATCCCGTGTTTGCCTTCCAAGGTATTGGTGAATATCGACTGACGGAATGCACGAAGAGTCGAGCGCTGGCGAATATCGATGCCGTAAACCGTCCCTTTTTGAGGGGTATTGCCAATACAAACATCTGCATAACCGGATGTCGTCGGGGTCGGGTTCGGGGTTGGCGTGCACGCGACCGTTTGCGGAACGAGATCGCTCTGTCGATCATCGAGATCGAAACGATAATTATCTCTTGCCTCGTCATCCGTGAAGATCGTGTAGATAGACCGCAGGGAAACTTCGTTATTGCCGTCTCGCCAGTCGAAGCGCCCAGAACCTGACCAATTTTTTCGAGTCAGTCTGTACAGTTTATTCTCAGCTTCATGGGCCCAAAAACGGCTCTGGTTGTCAGGACGAGCATCCTGCGCAACACGCTCATAATCAGTCTCAAAATTGTCCGTAACCATCGCACGCTCGAAATAGGTTGCCGAAAACACCACGCCTACCTCGCCGGCGTCCGTATCAAAGCGGTCGGCGTAGACCCCCGACCCTTCGTACTGCGGGCGATCACCGAGCGACGCTTTGCCGTAACCCGCCTTGCCGGATACACGTCGGTCGTTAAAGTCAAAGGCTGAGCGCGTAACGATATTGACGTTGCCTGAGACCGTCTCGCTCGACATGTCTGGGGTGACCGCTTTGGTAACGATGATCTGCGACGCGATCGCCGACGGTACCGAGTCATATCGTGCATCGCGACCCTCCGGGCTGACTACGGTGATGCCGTCAAAGCTCAGCGTGGTCCAATAGTTCGGAGCGCCACGGAGACTGATGTATCGCGCCTGACCCTGATCACGCTCGACTGCCACACCCGGGATACGACTGGCCGCCTGCGCGATGTTTTGATCCGGCAACCGACCCACCGCATCGGCAGCGGCGACCGCAACGAGATTGTCGGAGTTCTTCTGCGCACGCAAAGCGGCGGCATCGGACTCGGCGATGGGCCTAGACCCCAGAATTACTACCTCGGTGAGTTCAGCACTAGTAGCCGGAATAGCCTGATCTGCGACCGCAACTACGCTGGCAGAAGATAGCACCGAGGACACAGACAAGACGAACGCGCGTTCTAACGAAACCATGACAACTCCCTTTCGGTCGATACACATGAGTTAATTTTCTGGCAGCCGATCGGCGTGCGACCAAATTCAAAGGTAGTCGTGGGTCATTGCGTTTTTGTTACAGCGTTATTACTTCCTTCCAGCTCTCGTCACATGCGAGGTAAAATCAATAAATAAAATCAAATAAAAGTTATTGGCCACAATCCGTATTTATCTATCCGTCATGACAATCGGCTTGATGATCTTCGGAACGTCGGCAGCGGCGTCAACCCCGGTCTTACAGCCAAAGATCATCACGGAAAAGGTGCGTCATGACTCTGACGATCCGGCAATCTGGATTGATCGAAAAGATCCGTCTCGTAGCCTTGTCTTGGGGACAGATAAAGACGCCGACGGCGCGTTGTTCGCATTCGAACTTGATGGGAAAGTTCCTCCTGAACTCACGATTCGCGGGCTTCTTAGACCCAACAACGTCGATGTGGCATACGGGGTGATACTTGGCGGCAAGAAAATAGACATCGCCGTCGTCACGGAACGGTACGCGCACCGACTTCGGATTTTCTCTCTTCCAGATATGCGCCCTGTCGACGGCGGAGGTATAAACGTCTTTGAGGGCGAAAGGGCTCGGGACGTCATGGCGATGTACGCCCCGCATTTAGTCTCGTTTGAACCTAGGGACTGACAGCGCGTGTGGTTGGTGATAGCAATATCTAGTTTTAACCTCTGAGCCCCTGCGACGTCCTTCTCCGATAGGCTCTGTGTATGTTTTCGCTGAAGAGACTGGGCCCGCTTGGATTCGAACCAAGGACCAAGGGATTATGAGAAGACTGGACTCAGCAATCCCTGTTGGCCTTCAATGACTTACACGTGTCACTAAGCTGTGTGTAAGAGAATGTGTAAGTAAATATCTTATTTTTGACATGAGATTTTCAGATCGTAAAACGACAATGGGCCAATAGCTGTCCGTCATCGGATGTCTGTGACGCGAGTGTCATTATTTGGCTTTAGGTTTCTTACTGCGGAAAATCATGACTACTAACGTTCTCATTCTCTGCTCCCATAACTCGGCTCGAAGCGTCCTCGCCGAAGGAATGCTGAACCACCTAGCCAAGCAGTTGGGTAAAGATATCCGCGCGTATAGCGCCGGCAGCATGCCAAGCGGGCGTATCAACCCGTTTGCGCTGGAGGCTCTTCGTAATGCCGGAGTCGATATCTCGGGCTTTCGAAGCAAGAGCTGGGACGAGTTCACAGGAAGCAACTCACCGCCCTTATCCATCGTCATCACGGTCTGTGACAGCGCAGCTGCTGAGGTGTGCCCGATATTTACGGGCCAAACAGATAATCCGCCGATCAAGGTTCATTGGGGATATCCCGATCCCTCGGGTGCCGAAGGCGGCGATGACGGCAAGCGCAGGGCTTTCGAATTGACTCGCCAGGCAGTTGCTTACCGGATGTTACAGTTGCTCCAGTTACCCCTCACCTCAATGACGCGTGCGGATCTGACGACCGCTCTACAGAGCATCAGTAAGTCGTGATTAAACCATGAGCGCTTTCGAACGCTACCTCACGCTGTGGGTCTTTCTATGCATCGTGATCGGCATCTTCCTCGGGGAGACGTTTCCGGGAGTTGTCGAGACCATCGGTGATTTGGAAATTGCGTCGGTCAACATTCCGGTCGGGATCCTTATCTGGGTAATGATCATCCCGATGCTGTTGAAAGTAGACTTCGGCGCCCTACCGCAGGTCCGACATTACTGGCGTGGTATCGGGGTGACGTTGTTCATCAATTGGGCGGTCAAACCCTTCTCGATGGCGCTACTCGGATGGGTATTCATTTCACAACTCTTTGCGCCTTGGCTCCCCGCCGACCAAGTGGAGAGCTACATCGCGGGACTGATACTGCTCGCCGCAGCGCCCTGTACCGCCATGGTCTTTGTCTGGAGTCGGCTGACAAACGGTAACCCGCTCTTCACCTTGAGCCAGGTGGCGCTCAACGACGCCATCATGATCTTTGCGTTCGCGCCGATTGTTGGGTTACTGCTCGGCCTTTCAGCTATCACCGTGCCGTGGGACACCCTTCTGACGTCCGTCACGCTCTACATTGTCATTCCTGTCGCGATCGCCCAGCTGTGGCGTCGCGCAGCAATCAACCGCGGGAATCTTGGTCGCACCTTGGAGCAGCTCGGACCGTTCTCGATTTCCGCCCTCCTCGCAACCCTCGTCCTGCTGTTCGCATTTCAAGGAGAGGCCATTCTCGACCAGCCTCTCGTTATCGCGCTCCTTGCGGTGCCCATCTTGCTTCAGGTCATCCTCAACTCATCGCTCGCCTACTGGCTGAATCGCAAACTTGGTGAATCCCACGACATTGCCTGCCCTTCTGCACTCATCGGTGCGAGTAATTTCTTCGAACTTGCCGTCGCCACCGCGATCAGTTTATTTGGCCTACAGTCGGGTGCCGCGCTCGCCACCGTTGTCGGCGTGCTCATCGAGGTTCCGCTCATGCTGGCGGTTGTACGAATCGTCAACGGTAGTAAGCGCTGGTATGAAAGTGGCGTAAGTCGCTAGTGCGCGTCATGATCAAAGACGTGACATCGCAACTCATAGATTTGTAAAACTGGGCCCGCTTGGATTCACACCTGCGGACCAAGGGATTATGAGAAGACTGGACTCAGCAATCCCTGTTGGCCATCAAGCACTTACAGATGTCACTAAGCTGTGTGTAGGAGAATTTGTAAGTAAATATCGTGTTTTTGACAAGGGTTTTCCCGATCAAAAACACTTCTGCAAACAGATCTTAGCTTCGGCATGACGCAAGACGATTTCGAGTCCATAAAAAAATTGACGGGTTCGCCAATATTTACTGCGCTAACTCTCTGACGGTTTCCCAGGCGATTGTTTGGAGAAATCGCGCGTCAGCCTCAGGCAAACCCGCCGCGTAGCCACTACCGCGCGGATCAAGGTGATAAACCGACGCCAAGACGGTACACGCAGCAAGATAGGTGCCCGCGAGGCTCGGATGCCGCCGATCCGACGCATGAAGAGCTAGCTCGGGGCGATTTTTCAACGAGCGACTAAATGCCACGCCGGCAGGAACAACTTGCATATCGTTTTCTTTTCCAGCGGAAATGTACTCACGAGAAAGTATCTCGATCATATCCGGCTTATCGGCATACGCCCAAGTCATGAATAGAATCGGAGTCGCGCCTCGCGCTCTGATGGCCTCTCCTTTTTCACGAACCTGCTCGTGAAAAATTGATCGAGTCGCCTCATCGTAGGGGCATCGACTGCAATCCATCATCAAGACCGCGTCGAATTTCGTCGACTGCGAACTCGCGACGATCTCATTATTGTCATTAAAAGCGCTATCGCCAATGCCTGCATCCAAGTATGCGCCCACATTGTGCCATCGAAGATGTCCGCCACTGATCGTGACGGAAAAGCTCTGAAGTGTCTCTCTCTCGGGTTTCGGCAACGCTGACGAGAGCAGTCGGTTTACATGTCCGTGCAGAGAGTTGTTGTAGTAATAAAAGCTATTTCCTACATACAACAAACGCTGTGGCCCATGAACTGTTTGACCGTCCGCAGCGATAGCATTGTTGCCCGATAAGGCGATGGCACATAGCAGCGCCGTCAAGTGGCGCCCTATTTGCTTGAGAGTGGGTGCGGTGATCACGACTTATTTGAAGTTCTTACTTAGGCTCATATAGAAATAACGACCGTAAGGGCGTGACAGAAATCCGTCGTATCCGCCGGAGGTGAGCGGCGGCCCCTCATTAGTGATATCTCGCGCGCCCAGTCGAATTCGCGCATCACCAAACATACCTAGCGATTTATTGGTCTTGTATTGGACATAGAGGTTATGGGTCAGCTGTGACCGAACGAGCCATGGCACGCCCGTAGCGTCCAAAAAACCGATTTCGTCATAGTCGCTGGTGTACTGGTGGAAGGTGCCGATCTGAAACCCGCCTTTTGACCAAGTGATCGAGCCTGTTCCGCGCCATTGTGGTCGGCCACCCTGACGAATCAAGTCTTTACCTTCCGGCAGCGCCGTCGCAGCGTTGATCAACCCTTTCGCACGGGCCTCCAGAAGTCCTTCAATGACCGGTCCCGGGTCTCTCTGGAACTCAAGCATTTTCGTCGCATTGAGCTTGACAGAGAAATCGCCAAGAGGCGTTTCGTCGAGGGCCCACACCAATGCAATATCGAGGCCCCGAACCTTCTGGGGTTGAAGGTTGACGTACTTGTCATCGATCGCGAGGATCTGGCCAGCAGCAGCAAGGCCTGATGGCGCGAAAAACGCGATGTCATCCGCGTTGACAGTTGCCCGAACGACATTCGGGTTAGTCGAGCCGTTTAATCGCGCCAGATAATCAAGCGCGATCGTCCCTTCGGGTCCAAGGATTCCGACGATGCCTTTCTGCCGGATATCCCAGTAGTCAACCGTCATCGTCCAATTGCCCGACGACTCGGGAAGAAACTTCGGTTCGAATACGACCCCAACCGACTTGTTTTTGCTCTCCTCCGGCTCTAGGTCTGGATTACCTGCAATCCGGCGCTGAAAACTCAGCGATCTGGCGCAGTTCGCAAACGACGCAATACGCTTAGCACGGACATCCACTTCGCACTTAACGTAATCCTGATTAGTCGTATTTCTGGAAATCAATGGCACCGTTGTCGTTTCGAGATTCGGCGCACGAAAACCCTCCGAATAGGACGCACGAACACGCAGTCCGCTAACGATATCCCACGCGAGTGCGACCTTCGGCTTTGCTACATCGCCGAAGTCACTATAGTTTTCAAATCGTCCCGCAATCTGGGTTTCGAGATTGCGCACAAGCGGAATGCTCATGTCACTCGACACCAGCGGGATGGCAAACTCCAGATAGGCCGCGCCGACGTCTCTCGAACCGCCGGAGTCGGGGTTCGGGCTGACAGCTGCAACGTTACTGAGATTGACAGCACCCGTCACCGCATCAACGAACGGTATCGATCCATCAACGTTTGAATCTCGATCATCGCGCTGAGTCTCCTTGCGAAGTTCAGCGCCGAGCGCGACTCCGATGTCTCCTGGCCGCCAAGTCGCAAGGTCGGTTCGCGATGCCTTGAAGTCAATCATCGTGAACGTTGTGCGGGTGTCCCTGCGAAGATTCATCTTGATGGCATCGATTGCAGACTGCGAACTCGGCGTGCAATCTCCGAACGTTAGATCGTTCAAGCACCCGCCGTTGAACATGTTGTATGCCTCAGGAGTCGACAGCGCTAAATTCTTTTGCAGCGCAGTCGTATTCACGTTATTCGAGATATCACTAGCCTCGGCTTCGGCGTACACAAACGCGGAGTTCCATTCGAATCCGAGTTTATTGCCTTTGATGCCAACCAACACTCGGGCTTGGTAGTTATCGACATCCACGTACTGAGGCCCCGCATCGGCGAACCGATAGTTGTCGATGCGAACAGGGATGCCAGTCGCCGCGACGTTGGTAAGCCCAGGCAACCGATTCGGATTGGCCTGTCCATTCGGCAAGGTGGTCGGGCCAAACGGATTCCAATAATTGGTTGCAGGAATCCAGATCTGAAACAGGTTGATCACTGCCGGCTGCAACCGGAACGAGGACGCCTGGTAAAAGCCAAGCTCTCCGAAGAGCGTCAGG
>JAGWWY010000002.1 GCA_018970145.1 Gammaproteobacteria bacterium | reverse complement strand
TGGCTCTTGGTGAGTTGGCGGGATTTTTGACCGGTTGGATGTATTGGTATTTTTGGACCATTGTGGTGGCATTGGAAGCAGTTGCCGGTGCAAACCTGATTGCATATTGGTTTCCTGACAGCACGCCGTGGCTGTGTACGCTGATTCTTACGATAATCTTCACGTTGATAAACTTGTTGTCGGTGCGATCCTGGGGCGAGAGCGAGTTCTGGTTTGCATCGATCAAAGTCGTGACGATTATTGTCCTCCTGATTTTGGGAGGGGCTTATATCTTGGGTTTCTGGCCGAGCGGTGGCGGATTTGCAAATCTCACCGCGCACGGCGGCTTTGCGCCTAACGGGATCACGCCCATATTGGCGGGGGCGGTAGCCGCGACGGCATTTTATTTTGGTGCCGAGCTCGTTACGGTCGCCGCCGCAGAATCAGCCGAACCTGCACGCGCCGTTGCGCGCGCTGCTCAGTCGGTCATTTCGCGGGTATTGTTTTTCTACGTTGGTTCCATATTTGTAGTCGTCTGCATCGTGCCGTGGAACGACGCCGATAAAATGACGCAGCCGTACGTCAGCGTCTTTACTCAACTCGGTCTTCCGGCTGCTGCGAATGTAATGAATGTAGTGATCTTGACGGCGCTTTTGTCTGCCCTCAACTCCGGTGTTTTTGGCTCGTCGAGGATTCTCATGGCGCTTGCCCGACGCGGTGACGCCCCCGCATTTCTTGCGCACGTCAACAGTCGGGGCGTACCCGTTGCCGCCATCCTCGGGAGTTCCGCATTCGCTTATGTCGCTGTGGTCATGAGTTATCTCTCGCCGGATAAAGTGTTTGCGTTTCTCGTCAGCTCGTACGGGACCGTTGCGGTGTTCGTCTATTTGTTAATCGCACTATCGCAGTTGGTACTACGCCGACGACTCGAGCGCGAGTCCCCGGAGCGACTGCAGTTTCGTATGTGGGCGTTTCCTTGGCTTACTTGGGTCGCAATCGTCGGTATGCTCAGCATCCTGACAGCAATGGCTTTTATTGTGGAACAGCGCGTGCCGTTGCTATTTGGCGTGGTGAGCCTACTCATGTTCCTGTTAGCCTATTGGCTTCGGAAAAAGATCAGTTCGCGATGATATCGTCGATGCGGGCTGGCTCTAACGATCCTCGGTGACTGGTGCTAGCGTCTGCTGACAGGGCTCTCTAGCGTCGTTATCCAAGCTTGGTAACGCTGTGACGAGGGGCGTGAATGCCGTCCCGCTAACTCAGTCTCAGGAGTGAAAAAAGACGTGAGCGTACATGTGTACTCCGATGACCTGCGCCAAACCATTGCCGCCGATCGGTCGCACGTTTGGCACCATTTGACGCAACACAAGCCATTTGAGACTCAGGACCCACGTCTATACGTCGAGGGGCGCGGTATGCGCCTTTGGGATGCGATGGGTAGAGAATACCTTGATGCCGTCTCGGGCGGCGTTTGGACCGTCAATGTCGGCTACGGCCGCGCGAGCATTGCAGACGCGGTTCGTGAGCAACTCGTACGGATGAACTACTTCTCTGGTGCGGCGGGTTCGATTCCGGGCGCTCGATTTGCCGAACGATTGATTGCGAAGATGCCAGGCCTGAGCCGAGTGTATTACGCAAATTCGGGTTCCGAGGCCAACGAGAAGGCTTTTAAGATCGTAAGGCAGATTGCGCATCGCCATCACGGTGGTCGTAAATACAAGATCTTGTACCGCGAGCGCGATTATCACGGCACTACGATCAGTGCACTTTCGGCGAGCGGACAACCGGAGCGCAGCGCTCATTACGGCCCGCTTACACCCGGTTTCGTCCAGGTTCCGCATTGTCTGGAGTATCGCAGTCAGTACGGCGTGATCGCCAATTATGGTGAACGCGCGGCGGATGCTATCGAAGACGTGATTCGTCGAGAGGGGCCCGACACCGTCGGCGCGATTTGTTTGGAGCCCGTCACGGCAGGCGGCGGAGTAATCACTCCGCCCAAGGGGTATTGGGAGCGAGTGCAGGAGATTTGTCGGCGCTACGACGTTCTGCTGCACATCGACGAGGTGGTTTGTGGCGTTGGTCGCACCGGCAAGTGGTTCGGGTACCAACACTTCGGTATCAAACCCGACTTGGTGACGATGGCCAAAGGCGTTGCATCGGGTTACGCCGCAATCTCCTGTTTGGTTACCACGGAGGCAGTTTTCGAGCAGTTCAAAGATGACGCGAGTGATCCGCTATCGCACTTTCGCGACATCTCTACCTTCGGTGGCTGTACCTCAGGACCAGCTGCAGCACTCGAGAACTTGCGCATCATCGAGGACGAGCGCTTGCTAGAAAACACGACCGTCATGGGCGCGCGTTTGTTACGTAATCTTGCGGAACTGCAGCGTCGTCACCCGGTGATCGGTGATGTTCGAGGATTGGGTTTGTTCTGCGGAGCAGAGCTCGTCAAAGATCGACAAACTCGTGAGCCAGCCGATGAGAAACAAGTCCAAGCGGTCATCGCTGATTGTCTCGGTCGCGGGGTGATCATTGGCGCTACGAATCGTTCAATACCCGGGCTCAACAATACGCTCTGTTTGAGCCCTGCGCTGATTGCGACAGCGGACGATATCGATCAAATCACGACCACGATTGGGTCGGCGCTCGAAAAAGTTTTCGGAACGAAATAATCAGTTCGAAACCAGGGAATAACTCATGAAGATGACGACTGAGGAAGCGTTTGTAAAAGTATTACAAATGCACGGCATAGAACACGCATTTGGAATCATTGGATCGGCGTTCATGCCGATATCGGATCTGTTTCCGAAAGCGGGTATAAAATTCTGGGACGTTGCACACGAGAGCAACGGCGGGCTGATCTGCGACGGCTACACTCGATCCACCGGCAAGATCGCGATGGCGATCGCACAAAACGGACCTGGCATCACGGGCTTTGTGACGGCTATCAAGACCGCCTACTGGAACCATACGCCGATGTTGCTGGTGACGCCGCAGGCCGCTAACCGGACGATCGGGCAGGGCGGCTTCCAGGAGATGGAGCAAATGGCGTTGTTCCGGGATATTGTCGGTTATCAAGAGGAGGTGCGCGATCCAAGTCGGGTTCCTGAGGTTCTCAATCGCGTCATCAGTAAAGCAAAACGTCTCTCGGCGCCGGCGCAAATCAATATCCCGCGCGACTTCTGGACGCAGGTGATCGATGTCCCGTTACCAACAATCATCGAGTTCGAGCGTCCCTCCGGAGGTACCAAGGCGATTGCCGCGGCTGCTGAACTACTTGCCCGGGCTCGGTTCCCTGTTATTTTGTCTGGTGCCGGTGTTGTTCTTGGTGACGCAATTCCGGAGTGTGTTGCGCTAGCTGAGCAACTCGATGCACCTGTTTGTAACAACTATCAGCACAACGATTCTTTTCCAGGCGACCATCCGCTAGCCGTCGGTCCACTCGGCTACAACGGTTCGCGCGCTGCGATGGAGCTGATTTCCGAGGCGGATGTCGTATTGGCACTCGGCACGCGTCTCAATCCCTTCTCGACGTTACCGGGATACGGATTGGATTATTGGCCAAAATCTGCCTCTCTGATTCAGGTCGATATCAACTCCGACCGAATTGGTCTTACAAAGCCCGTCGCCGTGGCGATCTGCGGCGATGCAAAGTCGGTGGCCGCGCAACTTCTTCAACAACTCCCGAAAGCGGCTGGTGATACCGGACGGATGGAGCGTCGACAGAGAATTGAGAGCAAGAAGCGCGAGTGGGCTAAGGTACTCGCGACACTTGATCATGAGGATGACGATCCCGGCACAGATTGGAACGCAGACTGTCGCACGCGCGAACCTGGACATATGTCGCCACGGCAAGCGTGGCGAGCGATCATGGCAGGCCTACCGCGTGAGGCGATTATCTCGAGCGATATTGGAAATAACTGCGCGATCGGTAATGCCTATCCAACGTTTCTCCGAGGCCGACAATATCTCGCGCCAGGCTTGTTTGGACCGTGCGGTTACGGTTTCCCTTCGATCATCGGTGCCAAGATCGGTAATCCCGACACTCCGGTAGTTGGTTTTGCCGGTGACGGAGCTTTCGGCATCTCGATGAACGAGATGACTTCCATCGGGCGTGACGAGTGGCCGCACGTGACGATGGTGATTTTCCGTAACTATCAGTGGGGCGCTGAGAAGCGTAATTCGATTCTTTGGTACAACAACAATTTTGTCGGGACAGAGCTTGATCAAAACTTGAGTTATGCACGGGTCGCGGAGGGTTGCGGTCATCGCGGTGTTCTAGCGCGAACACCGGAGGAATTGACTGACGCGATCAAGACAGCGTGCGCCCTACAGGCAAATAATGTGACGACCTTCATCGAGGTGTTGCTGAACCAGGAGCTTGGCGAACCGTTCCGACGTGACGCCATGAAGAAGCCGGTGGTAGTCGCTGGAATTGATGCTGCCGACATGCGCCAGCAATCCTTACGGTAACGTAATCCATGAGCGAATCCGCGCTGGAGGCCCCACGTGTGCACCGGGGTCTCAAAGACGTTTATTTTGATCGTTCCAGTGTCAGCTCGATCGACGGTCGTGCCGGAGAGCTGCGTTATCGCGGCTACTCAATACACGATCTCGCAGAGAATGCTACTTTTGAGGAGGTTTGCGGGCTACTGCTGTTCGGTGAGTTACCGAGTCGTAGAAGATTGTCTGAGATCGACGCCGAGTTGAAGGCATCGCGTAATATTCCGGCTGCGGTCTATGCGCTAATCGCGTCACTAAAGAACGCGCATCCTATGGAGGTGTTGCGAACAGCGGTGTCGGCCCTGGGAGCCTTGTGTCCAGAGCCGAACGCTACATCGACATCGCCCCTGTTAGAACAAGGGCTTCGGCTTACTGCACAGGTACCGACGATCATCACGACTCATTACCGTCTACGCCAGGGTCTCGATCCGATTGAGCCGAGTCGTAAACTCGCACATGGTGCAAATTTCCTCTACATGCTGCACGGTCGTGAGCCGACAGCAGAAGCGGCACGCGTCATGGATGTTGACCTCGTGCTACATGCCGAACATGGCTCGAACGCTTCTTCGTTCGCCGCGCGCGTCGTGGCCGGTACCGGTGCCAATCTTCATGCGGCATTGACGGCAGCCATTGGTGCGCTCTCGGGACCGGCGCACGGCGGCGCAGCTGAAGACGTCTTGAAAATGGTTCGTGAGATCGGCGAACCAGCCAATGCCGCCGCATGGGTCAAGGCGAAACGCGCAAAGCGCGAACCCATCATGGGCTTCGGCCACCGAGTGTACCGAGCTACAGATCCGCGAGCACGGCACTTAAGCGATCGCGCCGCCCAGTTGTCGCGTGAATATGGACAGCCGCAGTGGTACGCGGTTTTGGAAGCTGTAGTCGAGGCCATGCAGCCTTACTCGCGCTTGGGTGTGAACGTCAACGTCGATTTCTACGCGGGCGTGATTTACCACCTACTCGGTATTTCTCAGGAGTTTTTCGTGCCTATCTTTGCAATGGGACGTGTACCGGGCTGGGTGATTCAGGTACGCGAACAGGTCGAAAACAATATTCTTATACGACCATTGACGGTTTACGACGGACCGCCGGCGCGAGACTTTGTGCCACTCGACCTTCGCGGTTAGAGAGAGTTGGCTAGCACCGCACAGCTCGCATCAAGGTCATGAGTGCCGTTCGAACCACATCGTCCACGGTCGCGCCGCGTGATAAATCGCTTACAGGTCGAGCGAAACCCTGTAAGAAAGGGCCAAGGGCTTCAGCACCACCAAGGTGCTGGACGAGCTTGTAGCCGATGTTCGCGGCATTCAGGTCCGGAAATATCAGCACGTTGGCCTGACCTGCCACATCGCCGAGAGTGCCCAGCTTGTTCCTCGCAACGCGCGGTGAGATCGCGGCATCGGCTTGCAGCTCTCCGTCGATCATAAGTTGTGGTGCCCGTGTACGAGCGAGTTCGACGGCAGAACGGACGCGATCTACATGCGGGTGTTTCGCGCTACCTTTTGTCGAGAAAGACAAGAAGGCGATACGCGGATCCTCGTTGGTCAGTTCGCGTAGTGTCTGTGCGGAAGCGAGGGCAATATCGGCGAGTTCCGACGGAGTCGGGTCGACGTTGACAGCGCAGTCAGCGAATAAGAGTGTGCGAGGCGGCCCCTCGCTACTGCGGCTTGCCTGAATAAAGAAGCAACTCGATGGCGTTTGGACGTCGCTCGCCAATCCGATTGTCATCATCGCCGCCTCGATCACGCGCGCGGTCGGGCACGTCGCACCAGCGACCATGGCATCGGCCCGTCCGGTGGTCACCAGCAGTCCGGCATGCATCAGCGGCTTGCGCACAAGGCGCTCGGCGATGCCCCGCCGCATATCCGGGCGGATCGCAAGGCATGCGTTGATGAGGGCGGGATCGGGTGAGCCGGTGTCCGGGTCGATGATGTCGATCTCGTCGATCGACAAATTCTCGGTCGCAAGGGCGTTTCGCAGCGTTTCGGTTGGACCGATGAGAAGACAACGGACGCCGTGGTCTCTCGTTAAGCGAGCGGCCGCAGCCGTAATGCGTGGATCTGTACCCTCAGGCAGCGCGAGCTGCAGCCGACGTCCGGCGAGCTGTTCGCGTGCACGCGCAAAGACATCCATCGAACCAAGTCCCACGTATTTCAGACGATTTACTATTGTGCCGGTACATCGCGCGGCGTGCCAGTTGGACTCATTGGTCGTATGCCGCTCGCATGTCATGGTCGCAGGGGCTTGCCGCGCGGAATTGAGACCTATCGTCTGCTGGATTATTTATTCGTTACGCAGCAGCTGTTAGCCTTCGCCATAATTTTCCCTAATACGATCTGTGAGACGCGCCCATGAGTTCCATTACCCGAATCGAATCCGGCAAACGCATGTCACAGGCGGTGGCCGCCAACGGCTTCGTTTTCCTTGCAGGGCAGGTAGCCAACCACACGGCGTGTTCGGTTGAAGAGCAGACGCGTCAGGTTCTCGACGAAATCGATCGACTGCTCAAGGCCGCGGGCAGCAGCAAGGATAAGATCCTGAGTGCGACTATTTATCTGGCCGACATGGCAGATTTTGCAGCGATGAACAGCGTTTGGGATGTCTGGGTGCATTCGGAAGCGAAGCCCGCACGCGCCACGGTGGAAGCGCGACTCGCAGCGCCTGAATACAAGGTCGAGATTCAGATCGTCGCGTTGGCGTGAACGTCGTCGCCTCAGCGCGAGGTGGCGAGCTGATGCAGCAGTCGTCGCGAAGCGCCCTCGAGTAGATCCAGAACGAGCTCGAAGTCGGCAGCCTCCCCATAGTAGGGATCCGGCACATCGCGTTGCACACGCTCGCCAGTGAATTCCAGAAAGAGTCTGGCTCGTCCAGCCGAGCCTGTTGGCGCGAGTTCATGCAGCCGCGCCAGGTTCGCTTCGTCCATCGCGAGCAACCAATCAAAACGATGGAAGTCTTCGCGATCAACCTTGCGCGCTCGCAAGGGTGCGAGGTCGTACCCACGCGCACGACCTGCTGCGATCGAGCGTGGGTCGGGCGGCTCTCCGATGTGATAGCCGTGGGTTCCAGCCGAGTCTACCGAGAGCTGCAGTTGTGGAAACTCGAGCCGCGCCAACTCGCGTAGCACCGCCTCTGCCGAAGGCGAGCGACAAATATTGCCCATGCAGACGAAAAGGACTCGAGTTTGTTTCACGGGTGAGGCGGAAAAAGTGACGCTGAGCTTAATTTGGTTGTATTTCTTTGAAAGCGCGCTGACAACGCCAGAACAGTAAGGCAGCCAAGGGTGCGCTAAACAGAGCCACGATCGAAATGCCATCACCGATCCGATTTTCGTCGGCAAAGACGTAATCAGAGATGGCTGAGGCCACCGTCGCACCTAAGCCGATGCCGATGATGTTGATCACGAGCAGGTAAATCGCCGAGACGCGGGCGCGCAACTGGTTTGGTGTAACGAGTTGGATAGCCGCTGAGGCTGCTCCAAACGGAAAGCTTGAGAAGAACAGCGTCGGAATCGCAAGGATCAACGCCAGTGTGACGTTGTCGACTTGGAACGTTGCAATCGAGACCGGCCAAAGGCAAAGGGCGCTTACGAGTGCGACACGAATTTCCGCCGTTTGATTGCCGCTCGATCGCCAGCGATCAGCCAGAATCCCGCCAGTGAGGATGCCGGCTGCACCCGCGACGAACATGATCGGACCATAGGTAAAGGCCACAAAGAGCGCATCCACCCCAAAACTACGCATCAGATGGGCTGGAAACCAGAAAGCGATGCCGTTGAAGAGCAGCGTGAGGCACGAAATGCCAAAGAAAAAGTTCAGATAGAATGACCTATTTCCGAGTAGGTGCGAGATCACGGCTCCAAAGCTTGGTAAATCAGCCGTCGTATCTCGACGCGGTGGCTCCTGCACCGTCATCACCCACAGTGCCACGAGCATGCCCGGCAGACCTAATAACAAGAAAGGAATTTGCCAACCGCGAACTTCGCCGATGAGTGGCAGATCGATAGGCGGTAGGCCGGCCACGTATTGCACCAGCGCGCCAGTCACCATGATGGCCACGCCGATTCCGAAGTAAACACCCATTGAAAAAAGCCCGAGCGCGCGACCGCGCTTCTCCGGCGGAAAATAATCAGCCAGCATTGAGTATGCGGTTGGAGTCAGCGCCGCTTCTCCCACGCCGACGCCGACGCGCGCCGCGAAGAGGCCTGCAAAGTGGGTCATTCGTCCACACAACGCGGTCATCAGCGACCAAAGAAAAACACCACCGGCGATGATATTGCGGCGGTTACCTTTATCCGCCCAGGTTCCAATCGGCCAGATGCCGAAGACGGTGTAAAAGAGCGCAAAAGCGAAGCCATGTAACAGACTGAGCTCGGTATCAGTCAAGCCGAGATCCGCCTTGATCGGGCCGACCAGCATCGAGAGGATCTGTCGATCCACGTACGAGAAAAGGTACGCCACCATCAAGACGATGACCGCGTACCGTGCTTGCGAAGCGGGAGGCCAGTCGCTTCTGGTCATGGTCAGTAGTTCGGTGCGAAGGGCAGGGGCTGACCGTAAGGTCTCAGCTCGGGCGGCAGGATCGGCTTATGCTCCGGGTTCCAAGAAAACGGCTTTTTGACCGTGTCAAAGGTGTTTACCAGCGGTCCGTTGACGGTGCGAACGAACAAGTTGTATCCCGTATCTGTTCCTGACGGCCCGTGATAGATGTCCTCGCGCCACCAACAGTAGCCACCGCGCTGCATGCGACCAAGATCACCCCAGACGTAATCACCCTCGAGGGTGTAGAGCTCCTCAACCATCGGGTGTGTCCATTGCGGCTTGGACATGCCCGGTGGGACTCGATGTGGTGGCGAGCAATACAAAAACGAAGTCTCGCCCGTGTAAGGATCGGTACGCAGCGGTTTGATCGCGACGCCCTTCGAGAGTTGGGGGTCGACCAAGCCCGGATCCCAGTCCATTTCAAGCGGGTTCACATACTCGACCAGCAGTTTCTCATCGAAACTGCCGATCGAGCCGGAGGTTACTTTTGGTACACCATAAAACATCGTTAGAAGAACGGCACCGTGCGCGCTCTGAAGTTGCTCGCGCGGATACCCGGCGGGCAGGAAGCCATAGGTGTGTTTTTCATAGAGCCGGCCGTTGACGCTGATCGCGCCGTCCAGCACCAGAAACTCCTCGTGGCAGGAGAGCGAGTGCGACTCTTGCCGCCCCCAATTCGCCGGATAGCGCACAATGGTCGTGGCGCTGCCGTCGACATCGTCCTGACTCAAGCTTTTCGAGTGGACGTCGCTGTAGAGAGAGCCATGACATCCCGATGACCACGGAATCATCTGTGCCTGGACGAACATGATGTGCGGTCGTGCCATCTCAGTTTCCGAAACGATAAGTGACTTCGAGGCCCCAATGTCGGCCTGCGGCAGGATAGCCAAGGGCATTACCAATGGCGAATACATCCTTACGCGCATCGCTCGTCGAGGTGAACTGCACGATATTGTGGAAATAGTCCTCGTCGGTCAGGTTCTTCACAAAGGCACCGACAGCAAGGTTCCCTGTCGCATTTTCATAGCCGACACGCGCATCGACCAAAGTGTAGGACGCCTGCGACATGACATCTGTATTCGCTGGCAGGAAATACACGCGACCCTGATGGTTTACTGCGCCTTGCAAGGTCACAACACCGCCGTTCGCGATGTTGATGCTGTAGGTCGCTGAGACTGAACCCTTGAACTCGGGTGCGTTGTTGAGATGGTTACCGGCGGCGTCGATCAGGCGTGGCAGACCGACCCGACCCGTGCAGCGTACGTCAAGACTGACGTTCGCCGCATTGCAGCTGCCGTAGGGTGTTACAAAGCGATCATAGGTCGCATCGAGAAAGGCGAGCGAAGCGGCGATGTCGAGCGACTCAGTCGGCTTCGCGAGCAGATCCAACTCGACCCCCTTGACCGTTGCTTCGGCCGCGTTGGTGGTGAAGGTGGTGGTGATATTTCCTGTGCTGGCGAAGACCGATACCTGTAGATCGGTGTAGTCATAGTGAAAAGCGCTGGCATTGGCCCGCAGCCGACCATCGAGCCACTCGGTCTTGGCGCCCACTTCGATGCTCTCGATAAACTCCGGATTGAACGGCGGGTTGATGACCGACAAATCATTGAAGCCGCCGGATTTAAACCCTTCACTGTAGGTCAAATAAAACAGACGATCATCTGAGGGGCGATACTCAAGGCCGATACGTGGCGTCCAAGCGTCCCAGCGGCGGCTCACGTTACGAGTCGAAGCTGCCGTCGCATCGGGGATTGCGTTCGGTGTAAACAGTCCGAGCAGTTCGTTGTCTGGGAGTAGGGTCGACTGACGCAGAAGATCGCCCTTCTTTTCGTCGCTGTAACGCAAGCCGGCGCTCAGCGTCCAGGTATCCGCTAGTTTGAAGTCGACTTGGCCGAAGAGCGCGGTGGCTTCGCCCGTGCCGTCAGCGCGGAAAACGAACGAGCGTGGCGGCAGCACTGCCGGTGGCGTGAAACCAGAGCGAACGAGACCGAGCGCGCCGTATTTGTCTTCGTCAAACCAGTACGCACCGACTAACCATCGACCCCATTCTCTCTCGCCGGCGAGGCGCAGTTCGGCCGAGAGTTGCTCGCTGGCGTAGATGAATGACGAGCGCGTGATTTCAATATCGGTGCCATCGGTATTGAACAGGAAATCGCTGTCCCAGTCGCGATAGCCCACGGTGAGGTTGAGATTGGTCGAGTCGTTGATCGTCCAGTCGAATTGACCCGTGACGCCGCCGGTATTCCATTCGTGGAAGCTCGGAGTGTTGTTGAAGGTTTTATGAATGTCCCGATTGGGCTTCGCACCGAGGCTCTCGGCAAGACCGGTGTTGTCGATCGGAAAGATGCTGGTATTACCGTTTTCAAACTCGCTGTGTTCTGCGATCACAGTCGCCGTAAGCGCGTCGGTCTTCCACCGCAGCGAGCCGCGAATCGCCGTGAGATCGTTATCGTCGATTTTATTCGCGCCGCGAGGATCGAGATCTTCCGTATAGCCATCATCTTTCAACCGGCGTACGGCAACTCGGGCTGAGAAATTTTCAGCAATCGGTCCGGAGAGTGCGCCACGTACATCGACACGGTCAAAGCTGCCGACAAGCCCGGAAACATAGCCCTCGAAATCGTCGGTCGGCGCGCGCGAAATGATATTGATCGCACCGCCTGTGGCGTTGCGCCCGTACAGCGTGCCCTGCGGCCCACGCAGGATCTCGACTCGATCGATGTCGAGGAACTGTGTCAGGCCCATGTTGGCGCGACCGGTATAGACCCCGTCGATATGCGTCGCGACACTCTGGTCGACGCCGACGCTGAAGATGTTGCTGCCGATGCCGCGTATGTAGAGCTGCGCTTCGCCACCGGCTTCGCTGTAAACGAGCGACGGATTGGCCGCCGCGATGGCGCCAATGTCATCGATATTCAGTTTCTCGATCGTATCGCCCGTGACGGCGGAGATCGCGATCGGCGTGTCCTGTAGGTTCTCGGCACGCTTTTGCGCGGTGACGACGATCTCCTCAAGTTGGGCAGTTTGCGCTTGCGCGACGGTGATCGTCGCCGGCGTGAGCAGGATGAGGGCAACAGCTCGGCGAACGCGGGCAGAGCGGGCGGGCAGTCGGGTTGTAAACATCAGGAAATCCCCTCAAAAAGTGGTTGTGATGATCAATCTACCGGTCCTTATGAGGGTTGTCCTATAACAAAATGCTTGCTGTCAATGCCCTCTCGTCAGCAAGCGATCTTGTTTCAATCTGTAAATATGCAAAAATAATCGTATATAAGCATTTACAGGGGTAAAAAATTGCGTCCCGAATTCGATAAGGTTGACCGTACCTTGCTGTCCTTGCTTCAGCGTGAGGTCGCCCAACCGCTTGCGAAATTGGCAGCGGCGGTCGGTCTCTCGGCGTCCCCGTGTTGGCGGCGTGTGCAACGGTTAGAGAAGCTCGGCGTCATCAAGCAGCGGGTGGCGTTACTCGACCGGCGCAAATTGGGGCTCAACCTCGAGGTGTTCGTCGAGGTCCGCTTCGGTCGCGAGCATCCCGAATCCTTGCATAACTTCGAAGAGGCGATTCGCGCCGCACCCGAAGTACTCGAGTGTTTCATGCTCATGGGGCAGGTGGATTTTCTGCTCCGCGTCGTCGCACGCGATGTGGATGATTACGAACGCTTCCTCCGGCAAAAGCTGGCGGTGCTGCCGGGTGTGCGCGATATCAAATCAAGCATTGCATTATCGACCGTTAAGTCGACGTCGGTACTGCCGCTGACGCACCTGGAGCCAGCTCAATGATTTCTCTCGATCATATCGGAATCATCGGCGACTCGATCAAGCCGCTACGACGGGCGTGGCAGGAGCGCGGCTTTTTCGTGACCGAGCCCGAGGAGTTGATGGCGCTCGACCCGGCCAGCGATCGGCGTGTTTCGTTGGGGCAGCACAGTTGCCACATCATCCTCGAGCGCGGCTACATCGAGTTGACGGCGGTCGATCCGATCACGCCGCAGCATCACTTGTTTCCTTGGATACGCGCTGATGTCGCGCTCGCGATCATCGCGATCGGCACTGAGGAGATCGAGGGCACGCACCGGCGACTCCTCGCCTCGCCGGTACCGGTCGGCTCGATCGCACAAGCGTCTCGTCCGATCCACTACGGCGCGCGGCGTGGTGATGCCTTATTCAGTTGGTTTGCGCTGGGCGCTGCGAGCACTCCCGAGGCATTGGTGTGTTTCGTTCGAAACGAACGGCCGGAGTTGATCTACCAACCGGAGGTGCAGCAGCACCCGAATGGCGCGCAAGCGTTGGAGTCGATCGTCATTTGCTCGAATCAGCCCGCGGTCACGGCGCTGCGTTATTCAAATTATGCCGCCTCACCGGTTGAGCAGGTTGCACCGGGGCTACTGCGCTGCACGCTACAAGCGGGTTGCATCTGGATCGGCACAACCAGCGCCCTCTCGCGACAGTTCGGGAATCAGGCTGTCTTTGCGATCGGTGATTCGCCACGCGCGGTTGGATTTGGCGTTGCGCCGGCGCAGATGTATTGGATTTAGTTCGCCGGGTCTACTCAAGCGAGGATTTTTGTGGGGATGACCGGAACGCGGGTGCAGACAACTTCCTGTGTTCGTCTGTTGATACCGAAGATTATCCGATCGTCTGGGCGAGTGCGGTCCCAAGCCCAACCTTGTCCCTCGAAAGGAATATCGATAGTTGTGAGGTATTCCAGCGTGACACCCGTCTGCGGCAAACGAAGCACATAGAGCTCGGATGCATCGTGTCCGGTGACGTAGAGCAATCCATCAGGACCGAAGTCGCCACCGGAGCAGGCGCTCGCCCCCCAAGTCGCGACGACCTGGGGTGGGAACAGCCACGACTCGAGCATTTGCCACCGATCATCGTATTTTGCGACGTGAGTCCAGCGTTGATCGAATCCTGGAGTCGTACCCGAGTCGTTGTAGTTCGCAAAACAGGCGAACCAGTGTCCGCGATAGCGTGTCGCCCAGGTCAAAGAGCCGAGCCGTATCCCGAGACTTGTCGAGCGGATCGGCGTTAGAGTTTCCGTCGAAAACACTTCGAGTGAGCTTGCCATCGGCAATTGCGGAAAATTCGAGTGAGCGAGGATGAGTTCCTTACCGTCGACATAACCGGAGTTGAAGTGAACAATCGGTCCGCCGCGCTCGCCGAACCACTCGGCAACTCGCGTGCCGGAATCGCGCCGATGTTTGACGATCGCGTGATTGCCGATACCGTAAAAGTGCCTCGCATCGACTGCGGCCGCCTGATTGGCCTCAAGAACTTGCCAACGCGCGAGTTCGATTGCGATGAGACCGTGTTTGGTCAATACGGGCGCGGCCGCCTTGGGGAGACTTTCAACCCAACGTTGATAGGCTGCACGGCGCTGCGCGACGTCCGAGTCGAGCGCTGCTGCGCCAAGCGTAAGACTCGGTCCAGCAGCGAGACCAAACAAGCAGGAGCGACGTGAAATTTTCACTCGTGACTCAGAAGCGACGCGTCAACTCGAGACTCCAAGCGCGACCCACCATCAAAGATTGGCTGGTGGCCGGATCGTAGCCGAAGGCGCCAGAAGCGAGTGGTGGTTCCTCGTCGGTCACGTTACTGATAGCCAGGCGGACCCGTGTTTCACGAATCCAGTCGGGTGCGTTTTCGTCGAACCGATAGCCGAGCGAAACATTATAACTTGTCACTGGATCAATCACGAGCCGATATAGGGTTCGACCGCCCGTAAAGAATGGCTCAATGTAGGACGGACTACCGAGGCCCTCGTAAATTGCCTGCGTCGTCGTCGCTCCCGTATCGTGAGTTTTGCCGATGTGATAGACGCCGATACCGGCGTTCCACGGCCCTTTACGCCAACTGAGATTGGTCGTGCTGCGGATCTTTGCAGCACCGTCGCCCAAGAGCCCCTCATTGACGGTCGGCGCGACGTTAGCGGGTGCTAAGACAGATTGTGATTTACGGAGGTATGCCCATTCGGAGTTAATCGCGAACTGTCCGAAGGAGTCTGTCGCGATTTCGTAATTGAATCCGAAGTCGATTCCCTCATGCGTACTGGAAGCGAGATTCAGGAACGGCTGGTTACGCGAAAAGATCCGTCCCGCCGGCGCTGCCGGGTTGTTCGGGTTCGCTGCGTTATACGCTGCGAAAGCCGCGCGTTCTTCAGGAGTCAGTGGAAAACGTTCGACGTCCGGATCCCCCTTGTAGTTGGTACCGCTGCCAACGTCGATCTGATTGACGGAGACGCCTGCCGCAATCTGCGCTTTTGTGTAGGCCTGCAGCAGCGCCGTATCCGAGGCGCTGATTTGCGCCGTGCTGCGCTGACCAAGAAGATTTGTTCGGTCAATCTTCCAAAGATCGGCGGTCAGACTCAGACCTTGGACCAATGGGATATCGAGGACAAAGCCGAACGTTTGACCTTCAGACTCTTGCGGCTTCAGATCAGGATTACCGCCGAAGTAAGTACGCATCACGTACGGCCCTTCGTTCAGATACGGATTGCGGTAGGTGTCGATATCACCCGCACCCGCCGTGATACTCCAGCGGGGACTCGTGTACAGCGCTGCGAGACTTGGCGCCATGAAGCCTTCATTATAAGAGCCGCGTAGCATCAACCATTCAGTCGGCCGCCAGTTGAGACCGACTTTGGGCTTGGTGGTATCGCCGAAGTCGCTGTAGCTCTCGTAACGACCGGATGCGGTAACCTCGAGACTATCGACAAGCGGAACCGCCTGCGCACGTACAACGATCGGAACGACCACTTCAGCGTAGACACTAGTGACCTCGCGATCGCCGAATACATCAGGACGGGGCGGGTGCAGCAGAAAATCGTTGTTAGTGACATCGAGACCCGAGCTCGCCGGGTTCTCGCCACTGAACGGCGGGCGTACATCGCGCAGGTTTTCCTGCCGGTATTCGATGCCGACGGCAGCCATCACATCGTTGCCGAACAGCGTAAGGAAGCGTCCGTTGGCGCGTAAGTCAGCTGAGGCGAGAGAGCTGCGGGCAGAACGAGCGAAAACCTCCGAGAAGGAGCCGACGGTTGCCGCCGCATTCGTGAACGGTTGGTCCGCGACAACAGCGCCGTTTTGAACTTTGAAGGTGTAGCCAAACGGATTGTAAGCCGCAGTATCGGTACGGCCGATGGCCGCCTGAAGCAGACTTTCGCGTACGTCGGGGAAAGCACCATCCTCGCCGTTGACCTCGTTATAAAAGACCGTTCCATCCCACTCCCAAGTCTCGCCGATCTTGCCACGCAGTCCCGCGGACAGGCGGATGACGTCGGCTTGTGTATCGATCGTTTCCGCAGCCAAGTCGCGGATGGTCATCTGCGTGAAACTCACCGATCGAGGCGTACCAGTTAGACGCCCCGTGCCATCCGAATTCGGGGCGCCGGTTGGATGGTAAAACCGAGAACCATATGGGTTGTAAGGGCTGTCAATCGGCATGACCATCAATTTGTCGGATGTCGGCGCGTTGAGCGCGAGCGGTTGACGCCGCATGGTCGAATCGGAGGTGTATAAGCTGGCATCACCGAAGACGGTAAGGCTGTCGGTAATGTCGAATTCGGCTGAGAAAAATCCGGTCATACGCTTGGTTTCCGGTGACGCGTAACCGTAGGAATTCAGATCGAGAAAAAACTCGGGGTTAGCGGAGCGGCTTGGAGCCGCTGTTGTCAGCGCTGGCGTACCGTTGACTGGGCGAAAGTAGTTGTTCGCCGTCGAGGTGCCGATACGGAAAGTGGGCCACAGGCCGCGTGCCGACCGACCATCAAAAGGCCCGCCCAAGTTGTTAAACGGTGCAGGTGCGCGAGCCGAATTCAGTGCGGTCTGACTAAAGTCGCGCTCCGTGAGTAGCGTCGCCTCGCGTTGGTAGCCCTCGAGATTACCGAAGAAGCGACCACGGGCGCCTGCGAAACTGGATCCAAAATTCAGCGCAGTTTGCAAACTCTCACCGCCGCCGGCCTCCGGCAAACCAAAGCGTACAGTGCCCTCGATGCCCTCGAACTCTTTTTTCAGAATATAGTTGATGACGCCACCGACTGCGTCGGAACCGTAGATCGCAGAGGCGCCATCGCGCAGTACTTCAATACGCTCAATGCCGATCGACGGTAACTGATTGACATTGACCGCCTGTGACAGACCCGCCGTCATGGGGTTGATCGCCATGCGACGGCCATTAACCAAGATCAACGTGGCAGTCGCGCCCATGTTGCGAAGATTGATATTGGCGTTATCGCCGCGCGCGCCCGAGGAGCCGAGACGCGTCTCGTTCTCCGGCAGGTTCACGACCGACGGAAGTGCGGTCAAAAGATCGACAGGCTGGAACGCGTTACGCACTTCGATCGCTGACTCGTCAACCACCGTGACCGGGGCAACGCCCTCGACGTTGGCTCGTCGGATGTTCGAACCGGTGATGACCACTGTATCCAGTGACTCCTCATCACGGTCAGCCACCTGTTTGGTGGGCTGTGGTTCGGCGTAGACGTAAGTTTGCGCGAGTAGGCCAACTGCTACAGCCATTTGAACGAGGGGCAGACGCGACGAGCGCACAGGCGAAGACATGGATCGACCTCAAAGCGGGTTGAATTCAACCCATCGAAGGATCAACGCACGTCATGACTGTTCGATGACGTCCTCTTTGCCGTTAGTTGACATTCGTGAGCTGCGCCACAGGGCGGCAAACAAGTTGCTTCCGAAATGCTTCGGCCTCCGCCAACCATTGGGGACTCGCCCCCGTCATGACTCGCATCAACAGCAAGCCCTGACGCGTTGATCGTGTTTCATCGATGGTGATATCGACGCCACGCTCGCCAATGGCGTCGCTGCTGATGGTGAGGAAGTTATCCGAGTTTGAGTTGTACAGCGCGATCGACCAATAGCGTGGGTAAGACCCATTGAGTTTGATTTGCAGTGGGCCGTCGGCAAGATCATAGGCGCAAACCGCATACAGCAAGTCCGGGCTTGGCATGACGACCCGTCGGTGAGTGTGATCGATCGGTGGCGGTAAGTACGGCCGAGCGCCTTCGGCGGCCGCCGTGGCGATGACGCGATTCATGATGAGTCGGGGAATCAAGAATACGGCGAGCAGATGCAGCGACGCTGCGAGCAGCACAGCAAGCAGCAAATGACGCTGCCAAGGCCAAGTCTTGCGGCGATCGAGGCTGCGCCTCATGGGCAGACCTCCGCGAGTTCGATGGTCGGTGCCTTGAGAGTAGCCGGATTGCGTTGAAGGGCGGCACCGGGCTTGTAGAGACGCAGCGTCAGTCGAAGCGCCCCCGTGCCCACTGTTTCGATGTCGGGATTTGTCGACTCCGGTCCGATCGTTATCGAGAAGATTTCGTCGGCACGGACGTTCAAAGAATTGCCGCTAGCGCTGTAGCGATGCGACTCGACTGGGAACAGAAAGTTGTCGTCCGCATAGGCCGTGATGCTCCACCAAGCCGCATGGGGTGCCACCCCATTCAAGCGATAACGACACTCGGCGCGCAAAGGTTTGCCCCGGTCATCCTGCGTCGCTAGAAAATAAATCGTCTCGCTACGATCGAGCGCGAGCACCGCGTTTACCGCGATACGCGCTCGGGTATAGAGACCCGCATCAGCACTGCCCGCAAGCAGATCTGCGCGCCACGCGCCCGCTGTCACCCCCTCGAGCCCAACGCGTTTCAAAATAAACCATGTACTGCCAAGCCCCACGGAAGCAGCGGCGAGATAAAGCAATACGAGAGAGACCCTGCGTTTCACGCGCGGCGCTTGAGCGACTCTTCAACAAATTGGGTGACGATCTCCGGTTGCGTGACGGGCAGCATGTGCCCGCCCTCGACGATCTGTAGATGGGCGCGCTGTAACCGTTCTGCCAAGGCCACGCCCTGGTTTTGCGAATCGAGGATGCGGTCCTGGCGTGCAACGAGGATACTCACCGGCGGCGCGTCTTCGCGACTTAGCTCGTCATACCGAGCGATGAGTTCGGGCAGATTGCCCGGCAGGGCGCGGAGATCTTCCGAGGTTGCGACGAACTGGCTCGGACGCATCGCGAGGATACCGCCCGCTCGAACGGCGAAATCTTTGGGAACTGGGTCGGGTCCGAAGATGGCGGGCAGAACCTTGTCGCGACCTAACATGAAACCCGGCGTTGCCAGCGTCCAGGCGATGATTTGCCTTGCCACGTGGCTGCCGACATCGAGGGCACGAAAGGCCTTCGGCACTGTAGGTGGCGTGAATGCGAGCGGCGTGATGAGTGCGAGACCGGCAACCCGCGTGGGGTGATAAATGGCGAGTGTCAGTGCCAATGCGCCGCCCAACGAGTGACCGACCACGAAAGCTTTTTCAATCTGCAAGTGATCAAGTAGCGCGACGAACGTGTCAGCCTGCTGACGAAGTGTCGTAGCGGCGCCGGTGTTTCGACTCGAGTAGCCTGAGCCCGGTCTATCTAGCGTCACCACTCGCGTGTGCTTCGCGATGGCATCGACGAGATGGTAAGCAAAATGATGTAACTGACCCCCGAGCCCGTGCAGCATCAGCACGGGCGGGATGGCTTCGCCTGCGACACCGCGATCGAGCACGTGCAGACGAGCGGTCGGCAAATCGATGAATTTGCCCACCGGTGGGATGCGTTGTTCCACGCCGCGTGCGGTACGCAGGGTTAGCCAAATCAGACTGAGCACGAAGAGACTGACCAAAAAAATTGCAGTGGCGAGCATCGTGGATACCGAAGTTAGAACATGAGTTTGCGTGCGAGCTTCCAGTAAGCGATCGGCATCAGGCGTTCCGCCCACGCGCCGATCTTAGCGTCGGTACCGACGATGACCCGAGGCTGTCGGCGCTCGACGGCGCTGAGAATCATCTCTGCCGCATCCTCAGGCGGTAGCCGCAAGAGCTTCTGCACGCGGACCAATCGTCGCTCGAGATCGGCGGGCGCGAGGTCCTTCGACTGGCGTGCGTTGCGCGCGATGGAGGTGTTCACTCCACCGGGGCAGACAACTGTCACGCCAATGTGTCCATCCTCGAGTTCGTGTCTTAGCGCGTCCGAGAAACCTCTTACGGCGAACTTGCTGGCAACGTAGGCGGACTGACCCGCCGGCGCGATCAAGCCGAAGAGGCTCGAGACATTGATGATGTGTGCGATGTCGCTACGCTCGAGAATGGGTAGAAAGGCGCGCGTCATACGCACCACACCCCAAAAGTTGATGTCCATCAGCCACTCGAAATCGGCAGGCTTGATTTCGCGGAAGTCTCCCTCGATTGCCACGCCCGCGTTATTGAAAAGCAGATTCACGGTCGGATGCGCTGCAAGCACGATCGACGGAAAAACAGCGATGGCTTCCCGAGAGCCAACATCGAGAAGATGGGTAGAGACTCGCAATTGTGGTCGGCGCTGCCGATGGGTCTCAAGCATCGCAGCTGTTTCGGCGAGGGTTTGCTCGCGAATATCGGCGAGCGCGAGGTGACAGCCACGCTCGGCGAGACCGAGCGCCAGCGCCCGGCCGATGCCGCTGCCGGCGCCGGTGATGACTGCGGTTAACCCTTCGACAGAAACACGCGGACTCATGAGGATGCCTTTGCGAAATGCAGGTGGGGATCGACGAGCGGTGAGAAGCGCGTGACATGTACATCACGCAAATAGTTTTGATGGATGCGCCACGGAAAGCGATCGCCTTGTTTTGGCAGCGAGGGCAGGGCGCGCAATACATAGCCCGACGTGAAATCGAGGAAGGGTTGCTCGCTGACCGTAGGGTCGCGTTCGGCAACGACGCTGTCGTAGCCGTGTTTGTCCATATGGCGCAGCAGGCGGCCGAGATAGTGCGAGATCAGATCAGCCCGCAAAGTCCACGAAGCGTTGGTATAGCCGAACGTGTAGACGAGATTTGGCACTCCGCTAAAAAGAGCGCCGCGATACACCATCATCTCCTCGAGCCTGACCGGTTTCTCATCGACGCGCAGTTCAGCGCCACCTAAGGCTTCGATCTTGAGCCCTGTGGCGGTGATGACGAGATCGGCTTCGAGCACTTCACCCGATTGCAGTTCGATACCGTTGGGTACAAAGCGTCGAATGTGATCCGTCACCATCGAGACCTTGCCCGCTGAGATTGCCTTGAAAAGATCTCCATCAGGGACCGCGCAGAGGCGCTGATCCCAAGGGTTATAGCCGGGCGTGAGATGTTTGGCGATATCGAAATCGGCGGGTAATTCTTTGCGCGCCAGATTGATAACGCTCCTCTTGAAGGGCTTCGGTCGCGATTTGGCGAGCGAGTAGAAGAACATTCCCGCGAGGATGCATTTCCAACGCACGATCCAATAGGCGAGGCGCTTTGGCAGCCAAGGTGTGAGCCACTTCGCGAGTGGATCCTCGGCGGGCTGCGTGGCGATGTACGTGGGTGATCGTTGCAGTAGGGTCACGTGTGCGGCCTGATCGGCCATTGAGGGGACGAGTGTCACGGCAGTGGCACCACTACCGATCACAATTATTTTCTTTCCGCGGTAGTCGTAGTTCTCTGGCCAGAATTGCGGGTGAACGATATCGCCCTGAAAATCCGCTTCGCCCTCCCACTGCGGGCGATGACCTTCTGCGTAACTGTAGTAGCCGCTACAAAAATGCAGGAATCGTGTCTCGAGGGTGGAGCGGGTGCCGTCCCGATGCGCGATCTGCACGGTCCATCGGGCCCTCGGCGATGACCAAGCGGCCGAGACGGCACGCACGCCAAAGCGAACGAGTCGGTCTACGCCGGTCTCTGCGGCGGTCTCTTCGATGTACCGTCGAATGGAAGGGCCATCGACGATCGAACGCGGCTCGCGCCAAGGGCGTGCGCGATAGCCGAGGGTGTACATGTCCGAGTCCGAGCGGATGCCAGGATAACGAAAGAGATCCCACGTGCCGCCCATGCGCTCACGGGCTTCGAGAACGGCGATGCGCTTCTGCGGGAACCGGCGTCGCAAATCGGCCGCCGAGCCGACACCGGTCAGACCGGCGCCAATAATCAACACATCGAACGAACACTCCGACATCGACGCTCCCCACCTCAGCCCCGATCGCGGGGCGAGGATGAGGATACTAGAAGCGGCGGTTTCTAGAGATAGCTACTGCGGAGTAGGTTGACCACGTTCCTCGGAATGGCATTCGCTTGTACGAGCAGTGCGATACCTGATTCCTGCAGAACTTGGGCTCTAGCGAGGGCGGCGGTTTCGGCGGCGATGTCGGCGTCGAGGATGCGTGAGCGAGCGGCGATCTGATTTTCTTCGGCGACGCGAAGGTTGTCGATGGCACTGTCGAGCCGGTTCAAGACACCGCCCAATCGCGCGCGGGTCGAATTGACGGATTGCAGCGCGCCATCGATGGTCTGGATTGCGAGATTCGAGCCGGCAATCGTCGAGATATCGATGTTGGCGACAGAGCGGAAATCCGGGCTTTGCAGCGACCCAACCACCTGAAGTATCCGATCGCTCACATTGGTTGATTCGCTCAGTTCCACGGTGCCACTCAAGATGCCACTGGGTGAGACGTAGCTGATATTGATGCCGGGCGACACGCCGTTCGGACCGGTCGTAGTGATGCCAAAGTTGCCGGCGACACTCAAGTAGTCGGGCGCGAGGTCCGAGTCCGGGCCCAGTTCGCCTTGTACGCTGAAGGCCGTCTGTCCGAGGCCGGTCGCCGAGTTGAATTGAACGGAGCCACTGATCACGCCCGAGGGAGCCGCATAGGCGATCGAGATGGAGCCAGCGACACCGGCAGCGCTCGTCTTCGACAAGCCGAAGTTGCCCGCTACGGTGGCAAAATCCGGCGCGGGGTCGGTATCGGGGCCGAGTTGTCCGACAACACCAAAGTTGGTTTGCGTGAGGCCGGTGTTCGAACTGAAAGTGACATCACCCGAGAGCACGCCGGCCGGCGCGAGATAGGCGAGGTCGATTGTGCCGGTTTGGCCCGCTGCACCGGTGATCGCGACACCGAAATTGCCGGCGGTTGTTGAGTAATCGGGTGCCGACGCGTTACCGACATCGGTCGCCTGGAAGGTGACGGTGATCGTTCGGCCATCGGCTGCGGTGAGCACGACGCCCTTGCCACTCGAGAAACCGTTCTGCGCGACAACACCGGTTTGCGCCGAAACTTGGTTGATCGCGTTGATGGTGGTCGCGATGTTGGAAGTCATGCTGCTCGTTTTATTAGCCGAGAGCCCGATGTCCACACCGTTGATCGTCAACGTCCCTTGCGGAGCGTAGTACTGGTAGTAGCTCGAGTCTTGTTCGCCTTCCACGACGTTCGCGTTAGCGGTTGCAGTGAGCCCCGCGATTCCCGCGGCATTGATGGCGCTTGCGAGATTGTTGGCGCTCGGTGCGAAAGTGCCGAGCGCATAGCTCGAGCCCAACACCTCGACCGATTGAGCCACCGCCGTTGCCGAGCCTGCCACGGCGATGTCGTTGGCGATGAAGCCGGGTAATCCGTTGGGACCTGCGCCACTGACCGTCTGCTCAGCGTTGATGTCGGTCGCTTGAAAGTCGACGGTGATATTACGCCCGTCGGCGGCCGTCAGAATGATGCCGGCGCCGTTGGCCGTGCCATTTGAAGCTGTGACACCGGTCTGACCGGAGACGGCATTAATGGCGGCCACGGCGAGATCGACGTTTTGTGAGAGACTATTTGATTTCAAACCGGTGAGCGTGATCGCCACTTGGTTGAGTGTGAGTACGCCCTCGGGGTCAAAGAAATTGAAATACGAACTGCTCTGGGCGCCTTCGTAGACGTTGGCTTCGGCATTCGCCGAGAGGCCCGGTATTTCGGCGTTATTGATCGCTTCGGCCAGGGTTCGCGCATCCCGCGTGAATGTGCCGAGTGCGTAGTTGGTACCGAGCACGTTGACGTTCTGTGCGCCTGCCGTGGCTGCGCTTTCGACATCGATGTTGGTCGCGATGAAGCCCGGCACGCCGCCGGGACCTGGACCGATCGGCGCACGATTTTCGTTGATATCGGTCGCTGCAAAAGACACCGTCAGGTTGCGACCGTCGGCGGCCGTCAGGACAAGACCGTTGCCTTGTGACACGCCGTTAGTCGCGATAACACCCGTGTCGATCGAACGTGCATTGATCGCGGCTACCGCCGCAGTGACGTTTTGACTCAGGTTGTTGCTGCGTGAGCCCACAAGAGCAATCTCGACCCCGTTGAGGGTGAGGGTACCCTCGGGATCGAAGGTGTTGAGATAACTACTGTTGGTGGTGCCGTTAATGCTATTCGGGCCAACCGAGGCGGTGAGCCCCGCGACCCCGAGCCCGTTGATGGCCGTGGTCAGATCCTTCGCGCCTGGCACAAAGCTGCCCAAGGTGTAGTTGGTACCGAGCACCGTGATGCTTTGCGCAACGCTCGTGCCCGTGGGTAGCAACGGCAGATTGGTGCGCGTGAAGCCGGGTACACCACCCGGACCCTCACCCACCGGCGTTGGCGGAGCGCCCGTCGTTTGATTGAACCCTAGGGCAGTGGCACGCAGATCTTCGATGCCAGAGAACGACAGCACATCGGTGATGTTAGCGCCCGCGACGAAGTTGCCAGGGCCCAAGCTGCCGTTGAGCAATATGCGACCGTTGAAGGTCGTTTGCTGCGCGACGCGGCTGATCTCCTCGCGAGCGAGTGCAACCTCGGATTGCAGTGCGGCGCGCTCGGTATCGGTGAGCGTGATGTTGGCCGACTGCACGGCGAGTTCGCGGATGCGTTGCAGGTTGTCGGTGATCGAGCTGATACCACCCTCGGCCGTTTGCACGAGAGAGATTCCGTCGCTCAGGTTGCGCACCGCGGCGTTGAGGCCGCGGATTTGCGAGGTGAGTCGCGTCGCAATCACGAGCCCAGAGGCATCATCCCGGGCGCTGTTGATACGCAGACCCGAGGAGAGCCGCTGGATGGATTGGGTGAGCTGACGGTTGACCGTCTCGAGACTGCGCTGGACCGTGATCGAATTCAGATTCGTATTGATGACGATAGGCATCGCCGTCGCCTCCGTTGGGGTGGATAGCTGGGGACAAAACTGCCAACCGGTTCACATTTCAAGTTTTCAAGCGCGACAAAAACTCGATTTCGAAATGATCTTTCGGTAAACCACGGCATGATGAGGCAAGTTCTTGCCGCGCCCTAGGTGGGGCCATGGCAAACTTGAGGTGTTTTGATTCCGTTTTGGAGTGAATACCTCGTATGCGATCGATGTTGTTCGTGCCGGGCGATCGTCCCGAGCGCTTCGAAAAGGCCGAAAAAAGTGGCGCTGATGCGGTGATCTTCGATCTCGAGGATGCCGTTGCGGCTGAACGTCGTGCGGAGGCGCGTGGCCACATCACCGACTACCTGCGTCGCTCAAATCGGTCCGTGCCACTGTGGGTTCGGATCAATCCGGTCGATGCGACCGAGTCAGGCCGGAGCGTCGCCTTAGCCGATCTGTCCGCTGTGGTTGCGGCACGCCCTGATGGAATCATGTTGCCGAAGGCGCGCCACGGTGAGGATGTGCGTCGGCTCGATCATTGGCTCGAGGCCCTCGAAGTGGTATCCGGATTGCCGGTCGGCGCGGTTCGAGTGATTCCGATGATCACCGAGACAGCGGGCGCCTTGTTGGCCATGCCGACCTTTGCGTCGTTGCCTCCTCGTGTGCTCGGCGTGACTTGGGGTGCCGAGGATCTGGCTTTGGATTTGGGTGCGCTCGGCAACCGCGATGCGAGCGGTCGGTATGAAGCGCCGTATGTGTGGGCGAGTTCGTTGTGTCTCACGGCCGCTGCCGCTGCCGGGGTGCTTGGCATCGATACCGTCGATACGGAGATCCGCGACCTCGATGCCATGCGCACTCGAGCGCGTGAATCGCGCCGCGCGGGATATGTCGGCAAGCTTGCGATCCATCCTGCGCAGGTTGCAGCGATCCATGATGCGTTTACACCGACCGAAGCCGAGATCAATGACGCCCGTAAGATCATTGCAGCCTTCGATGCCGCACCGGGTGTTGGGGCGCTGCGTATCGAGGGCAAGCTCATCGATCGACCGCATTGGATCAAAGCGCAGCGCGTCTTGGCAGCGGCAGACCGACGTTGACGAGATC
Organism: Gammaproteobacteria bacterium; assembly: GCA_018970145.1. Lineage (GTDB taxonomy): Bacteria > Pseudomonadota > Gammaproteobacteria > Steroidobacterales > Steroidobacteraceae > UBA964. The sequence continues at coordinate 427,954 of JAGWWY010000002.1, read as the reverse complement.
GTTGACCAAAGAAAGCTTCCGCGGCAACAAAGCCGCGTTGCCACGCAAACTCTGTGCGCATTGCAACCGAGAAATGGTCTGGCGTAAGTCGTGGGCGAAGAATTGGGACACCGTGAAATATTGCTCCGAGCGGTGTCGACGCGCGCCGGCGAGTCCATGACCCGCGCGCTCTACTGGTTTCGTCACGATCTGCGTTTGCACGATCAGCCCGGTCTGATGGCCGTCGCAAGCGAGGCGAGTGAACTGGCACTCGTTTATCTGCACGATGCGCGACACGATAGACCGAGCTCTTGGCTTCCGTTTGCCGATCGGCGTATGGGTCTGCATCGACGTCGCGTGCTCGCCGACACCTTGAAGGATCTGCGGTCACGATTGGCTGGTTATCAAAGTGGGGATCATCCGCAGCACGTCGCGGTACTGTCAGGTGGCGGCATCGAGCTGCTCATCGACCATGCGCGGCGCTTGGGGATCCAGCAAATTCATTGCGAGCAGATCGCGGCCCCGGAAGAAGAGGCCGATGTGACGGCCTTGCGCGCGGCGGGTCTCGATGTTCGTACGCATTGGCAGTCGTCGTTGCTTGAGCCGAATGACCTGCCTTTCAAGGTCGAGCAACTACCGAGAGTCTTTACGCGATTTCGGGAGTCAGTCGAGAAGGCACAGATATCGCCGCGCCCCACGATTGCCGCGCCCGCGAGGCTGCCACCGCCGCCGGATGCGGCGCTGAGTGAGTTCGATATCGAGGCGGCATTGGGTGTGGGTGTTGTTACCGTCGATTCGCGCTCGGCGTTTCCCTACTCGAGCGATCGGTGTCGCGGTGGTGAATCAGCGGCGCTCGCGTTCTTGCAAGACTACTTCGGGAGCGACAAGCCGCAAACTTACAAGATCACTCGTAATGGGCTGGTTGGTTTGGACTATTCCACCAAGTTTTCGCCGTGGCTCGCGAGTGGCGCAGTCTCGCCCCGTCGCGTCTTTGAGGCGCTCCGCGCGCATGAAGCCTTGCATGGCGCCAATGAAAGCACCTATTGGATTTGGTTTGAGCTGTTGTGGCGCGATTATTTTCGGCTGCTGCACTTGCAGCACGGTCAGCATCTCTACCGCGCTGGTGGTTTGAGTTCGCAGGGTGTACCGAGGCACGATCGATCGGCGTTCCTGCAATGGTGCAAGGGAGCGACAGGCGAGCGTTTTATCGACGCCGGTATGCGTGAACTCGCACTGACGGGTTACCTGTCCAATCGGTTGCGCCAAAACGTCGCCAGCTATCTGGTGCACGATCAGCCGGGTGATTGGCGCGCGGGTGCGGCATGGTTCGAGCATCAACTCGTCGACTTCGACATCTACAGCAATCAGGGTAATTGGCTCTATGTCAGCGGCCGCGGGACTGATCCGCGCGTCGGCCGGCGTTTCGACCCGGATCGGCAAGCACGCCAGTACGATGTCGACGGGGCTTACCGGCGTTTATGGCTCGGAGGCTAGCCGATCCTTCATAATGGCTTCATCAGAACCAAGAATTTCGGGGCAGCTCTGCATGAATCCGGTCAGCACACTCACCAGTCATTCGCCGATCGATGGCAAAAAAATCGGCGAAGTACCGATCACCGAATTGTCCGATGTCGAGGCGGCGATTGAACGCGCGCAAGCGGCTTTTCGTCTTTGGCGTAACCTGCCTGCACCGCGTCGCGGCGAGCTCATACGACTTTTTGGGGAAGAACTACGGCGCGACAAAGAGGCCTTGTCGGCCTTGGTGACGCTCGAGGCGGGCAAGATCGTTTCCGAGGGTCAGGGCGAAGTGCAGGAGATGATCGACATTTGCGATTTTGCCGTCGGTCTCTCGCGTCAGTTGCACGGCCTGACGATCGCTTCAGAACGCCCCGGTCATCGCATGATGGAAACTTGGCATCCGATGGGACCTTGCGCCGTGATTTCGGCGTTCAACTTTCCGGTCGCCGTCTGGTGTTGGAACGCGGCACTCGCACTGGTGTGCGGCGATCCGGTGATCTGGAAACCGTCGGATAAAACGCCGCTGACCGCACTTGCCACGATGGGCATCCTCGCGCGTGCACTGGAGCGCTTCGGTGCTGATGCGCCCGCGGGGCTCGTGCAGCTCGTGATGGGCGGTGCTGAGCAGGGTGAGGCGCTCGCGCGCTCGAAAGGGGTCGCGATCGTCTCTGCGACGGGCTCCACGCGCATGGGGCGGATCGTAGGACCGATCGTCGCGGCGCGATTTGGTCGCAGCATTCTCGAGCTGGGCGGCAATAGTGCCATGATCGTCACACCGTCCGCCGATCTTGATCTGGCGGTCCGGGCGATCGTCTTCTCGGCCATCGGCACGTCGGGGCAGCGCTGTACGACGCTGCGACGTTTGATCGTGCATCGCTCGGTTCGTGATTCTTTGATTGCACGTTTGAAGCAAGCGATCTCGTCTCTTCGCATCGGTGATCCGCGCGACAAAACAACCTTGCTCGGTCCGCTCATCGATACGGCGGCTCTTGCGCGTATGAACGCGGCACTCGAGCGTGCGCGTGCCGAGGGTGGCGACGTCTGGGGCGGTGGCACGGTGATCGATGGCGTGCCTGCGGGTGGCACCTATGTGCATCCCGCGATCGTCGCGATGCCCGCGCAAACCGCGGTCATGCACGAGGAGACGTTCGCGCCGATTCTGTACGTGGTGACGTACGAGCAATTCGAGGATGCGATCGCGATGCAAAACGCAGTGCCGCAGGGTTTGTCCTCGTGCATCTTCACGCTTGATCTGCGTGAGGCGGAACAGTTCGTGGCCGCTTCGGGCTCTGATTGTGGAATTGCCAATGTCAACATTGGTCCTTCAGGTGCGGAGATCGGTGGCGCTTTTGGCGGCGAAAAGGAGACGGGCGGCGGTCGCGAAAGCGGCTCGGACTCGTGGAAAGGATATATGCGTCGGCAAACCGCGACGATCAACTACTCACGTGATCTGCCGCTCGCGCAGGGCGTGACCTTCGATATTTGAGAGCGGGCGGATGAGCATCGAAAAAGTCGCTGTTTTGGGTCTCGGTAAGGTCGGTCATCTGGCCGCCGAGTTGTTGCAGGGGTCCGGGTTTGTCGTCACACCGATTGACGGGCGACCCGTCAAGACGCCCACGTTGCAGGCCGAGATCGTCGACGTAGCTGATGGCGCTGCCTTGCGACGCGCCTTGTCGGAGCAGCATGCCGTGTTGTCGTGCTTGCCTTACGCGCTCAATCGAGGCGTGGCGAGCTGTGCACATGAGCTCGGTATCCACTACTTCGATCTCACCGAGGATGTGCCGACGACGCAGCACATTCGAACTCTGGCAGCATCTTCGCGCGCCCTGATGGCGCCGCAATGTGGGCTGGCACCGGGATTCATCGGGATCGTTGGCGCGGATCTCGCCAATCAGTTCGAGCGTGTACGCTCAATCCGCTTGCGAGTCGGTGCATTACCGCAAAATCCGACGGGTTTGCTCGGTTATGCCTTCAATTGGTCACCCGAAGGCGTGGTCAATGAATATCTCAACGATTGCGAAGTCATCGAAGAGGGCGTGCGTAAGACCGTCAGTGCCATGGAGTGGATCGAAACACTCTACATCGACGGCATGCAGCTTGAGGCGTTTACGACTTCGGGCGGTCTCGGGACGATGTGCGAGACCTTCGAGGGTCGAGTCGCCAATCTCGACTACAAAACTATGCGCTATCCGGGTCATGTGCAGCTGATGAATTTTTTCTTCCACGAACTTTTGATGCGCGAGCGACGTGATCTCGCGGGTCAAATCCTTGCCAATGCCAAGCCGCCTGTCGATGCGGATGTCGTTTACTTGCACGCCGCAGCTGAGGGCTGGGCGGACGGGCGATTGCAGCGGCGCGAGTTTGTTCGCGCATATCGGCCGATCGAGATTCAGGGACGCTCGCGCACCGCGATCGCCTGGACGACCTCGGCCTCGGTCGTGGCGATCATCGAGATGGTGCGTGAGGGCTTGTTACCGACACAGGGTTTTCTGAAACAGGAAGAAATTCCACTCGCACGATTTTTCGCGACACGCACCGGTGGGCTGTACCACACCGCCGGCTCGACCGGCAGGGCCTAGAGATAGGTTAGTAGTTCGCGGCGACCCGCGCGCTCAAGGTGTGACGTGCTGTTGAAAGAGGAGAGGGTGCGGCGTCTGCCATCGAATTCGATCCGCGTGACAGCAGAGTTCAGGACCACGTAGGACAGTTGCAGCGCCGCGAAATCTTCGAGTCCTAAGACATGCGCGATCGCCGCACCGATCACGCCCGCCGAGGTGGCGACGGCGACATTCTGACTCCGTGGCGTCTGGGTCGTGATGTCATCGATGCCGCGACCGACGCGAGCACGAAAGCTCTTCCACGACTCGAGCTCGGGTGCTGCGATTTGCTCTGCAACCCAAGCACGACTCACCTTCTCGAGGTGTTGTTGAAAGATGCGTGGCTCGAGCCGTTGCGATGTGCCCTGCAGCGACTGCAAAGGCTCGCCCGTCATATCTGCGTAATGTTGCATCAGGCGGTGCGCATCGTACTCGTCGAAGGCAGCCGAGACGGCGACCGTTCGCTGCGATGGGCCGGCTAGGATGTCGGCCGTCGTGCGTTGGCGCTGCAGTCGGCCGCTAAAAATTCCGTGTAGTTCGACCGCGTTTTCGACGAAGTGATCGCGCAGGTGGTGCGTTTGTTGAACGCCAAGCGGGGAGAGTCGATCGTAGTTCTCGCTGCCGAAGCTGGCCTGGCCGTGCCGGACTAGGAAAAGCGTGCTCATGCTCGCGCGAATTGTACGGTAAACTCGCGACCGAAATGGCCTCCGAGTCCGCATCCGCTCCGATCCCAGCTTGGTGGGTTCGCGCCATTTCGCGCCTGCCGATGCGGGCTTTGCATGTGCTCTCCCGCGGTTTCGCCTTCATGGCGCTCAAGGTGTTCCCTTACCGACCGCGGGTCATCGACGAAAACTTGGCGTTGGCATTTCCCGAGCTCGATCCGGCAGCGCGCGAACACATCAAGGGCGATTACTACCGCGGCTACGGGGATGTGATGATCGAGATCATCAAGTCCGCAACTCTCGATGGCGCCGAGCTCGATCGGCGGATGGAGCTTGTCGGTCTCGAGGCGGTGCAAGCCACACTCGAAGGTGGCACACCGGCACTATTGCTCGCGGCGCATCAATGCAATTGGGAGTGGATCCTGCTCGCCATTTCGCGTCGATTGGGACACCCCTTCGATGTGGCCTACAAACCTCTGAAAAATCCGTGGGCTGACCGAGAGATGCTTGCGCTGCGCAGTCGTTTTGGTGCGCGTTTGATTCCAGCCGATAAGCTCACTCGAGATGTGTTGGCACGTCGTCGGGTACCGAGGCTGATCGCGCTAGTGGCTGATCAGGAGCCCGTCGAGAGTGATCGTCGCTACTGGACGCGTTTTCTGAATCGCGAGTCGGCCTTCTTTATGGGTGCTGAAGTTCTCGTACGGCGACTCGGCTACCCCAGTTTTTTTTGTGCGATCGAGCGTACTGGTCGTGGTCGCTATCGTGTGCGCTTCGAGTCGTTGTCACACGCAGACGAAAACTTCAGTGAAGGTGAGTTCACCGAGAGGTATGCGCGCCGCGTCGAGCGTCAGATTCGTGAAGCGCCGGCAGATTGGCCCTGGTCGCACAAGCGTTGGCGTTTGCAGGCGCCGAGTGCGTCCGTTTGACCTTGCGTCTGACTTTGAACGAGTAAAACCATGAGCGATTCCGCAACGCCCGAGATTTCTGTCGTCATCCCTGTTTGCAACGAAGAGGGTAACGTCATCCCATTGGCACGGGAGATCGCGGTGGCGCTGAAGGCAACGCCTTTCGAAATTCTTTTCGTTGATGATGGCAGTACAGATGGGACGGCGGCTGCCGTACTGCAGGCGAGACGCGAGGGCCTTGGTGAAATTCGCTTGTTGAAACACTCGTTTCGCAGTGGACAGAGCGCCGCTGTGTGTTCGGGTGTTCGCGCAGCGCGGGCGCCGTGGATCGCCACGCTCGATGGCGATGGTCAGAACGATCCGGCGGATATCCCGGCGTTGTACGCCGAGCGACATACGGCCGAGCTCGTCATGGGCAATCGAACGTCCCGGCGCGATACCTGGTTGCGGCATGTTCAGTCGCGCGTTGCCAATGGTGTTCGTGGCACCCTGCTCGGTGATGGCACGCCCGACACGGGCTGTGGCATCAAAGTGATGCAGCGCGACGCGTTCATGGATTTACCGCGCTTTGACCACATGCATCGTTTTCTCCCGGCACTGTTTTTACGGGCGGGTTGTCGGGTGAAGTCGGTGCCGGTTCGCCACCGGCCGCGCGAGCGCGGTGTGTCCAAATACGGTTTGTTCGATCGCTTATGGGTCGGCATCGTCGATATCTTTGGTGTGATGTGGCTGCGAAGGCGCCATCAGAGTGGTCTTCAGATCCGAGAGGAATGATATGCAGGCGAGCGATACGACACTTTGGATCGTGATCGGGTTTCTAGGACAAGCGTTGTTCTCGGCCCGATTCTTCGTGCAGTGGTTGGCGAGCGAGCGCGTCAAGCGCAGCGTCATTCCCACGGCGTTCTGGTATTTCAGTCTCGCCGGTGGCGTGACCTTGCTCGCTTATGCGATCCACCGGCAAGACCCGGTGTTTATCGCGGGGCAGGGCTTGGGTCTGGTGGTCTATCTGCGGAATCTTTATTTGATCCGCGCGGGCAAGCAACAGGCTGACGCGTGATCCTTTCTCGCTCCACGACGCAGGATCTCCTCTGGATCGCGCTGTGGTTCGTGCTGCTGATTCTGGCCGGATTCGGTCTGCGCGATCCGTGGCCGGCGGACGAACCGCGCTTTGCCTCGGTTGCGCGCGACATGGTGGCAACGGGCGACTGGCTGTTCCCCCGTGTGGGCGGCGATCTATACCAAGATAAACCACCGTTGCATTTTTGGATGATCGCAGCGGCTTACTCGATCATCGGTTCTTTGCGCTGGTCGTTTCTGTTGCCGTCGATGTTCGCATCGTTCGGCACGTTGGTTCTCGTCTACGATCTTGCCAAGCGCTTGCACGGGCGCGAGGCAGGCTTGTTCGCGGCAGTCACTCTCGCTTGCAGCTTGCACTTCACGATCACGACGCGCGGCGCGCAGATCGACGCTACGCTGATTTTTTTCTGCACACTGGCCTTGTGGGCTTTCCTGCGGCATTGGCTGATTTCGCCGAGCTTCAGCCTCGTCGTGCTCGGCGGTATCGCGGCGGGTCTGGGCGTCATGGACAAAGCGGTCGGCTTCCTGACACTGCTCATTTGGCCACTGGCGTGGTGGTTGCTCCGCAAGCCTGCGATCTTCGCCCAGGGTTCGTCGCCGACGCGATCGCCGGCGGATTGGCGTTTTGGTCTAGCGGCGTTGGCCGCATTCGCGCTGGTCTTGGCTGCTTGGCTCGCGCCGATGCTTTGGCACGTGGCGAATTCCGGATCCGCTGAGTTGGTGGCGTACCGCGACGAGTTGTTGTTCCAACAGACCGTGACCCGTTACACCGCTGCTTGGCATCACCTGCGGCCTTGGTACTACTTCCTGCTCGAGGTCGTACCGGTCCTGTGGTTACCCTTGAGTTTGCTGCTCTGGTGGCTCGTGCCGCGCTGGCGCGCGGACTTTGCGGAGCGACGCGCTGCGACGTTGCTGCCGCTTGCTTGGGCGATTTCGCTCATCGTCTTTTTCAGCCTGAGCCCGGGCAAGCGGGGCGTCTACATCCTGCCCGCACTCCCGGCGTTGGCCTTGGCCGCGTCGGCGTATTTGCCCGAGCTTTATCGGCGCGTGGGCGTGCGACGTGCATCGTGCGTACTGGCGGCCGTGCTCGTCGTGCCCGCATGGCTGCTCGTCGGCGGTCGACTGCTCGGTATCGACCGCGTCGAGCGTGCCTGGGCCGAGATCGAATTGGGTCATGTATGGCCCGTCGTCAGCTACGCCATCGTCGCCGCGCTGCTGTGGATCTTTGCGACGTGGCGCAGACCATTACTCGCTTGGCCGTTGGTGCTCGCGTGTTTGACGATGCATTGGGGTCTGTTCATCGCGCCGCAGATCAATGCCGAGCGATCTGCCTCGGGTTTCACGCAGGGCATGCTCGCGAAGTTGCCGCCGGGGCGAGAGCTCGGGCTGGTCGGCTACAAAGAGCAATTCCTGTTGTACCTCGATCGCGAAGTGACCAACTTTGGGCACGCGCGTTGGCGAGAGGGCACGGCGGAGGTAGCGGATGCCGCGCGTTGGCTTGCCGACGATACGAGGGGGCGCATCTTGTTGGTGCCCGAGTACCTGCTTGCGCCGTGTTTCGAGGCGAACACCAGACGCCTTGCTGGGGAGAGCAGCGACGATCTCTGGTGGTTCGTCGAGGGGTTGCCGCAACGCGAGTGCATCGCGCGCGGCAACCCGTCAAAGGCGATTCGCTATCAACCGTGACCGTTGCTTAGAACGGCAGGCCGTGCGAGTGGCCGCCCATGCACAGCAGCATCGGGAATGACAACAAGAAGTTGACGCGCGAGGTCAGCGACGCAACGCGCCGAGCCTTCGCCTTTTCTTCCGCGGTCGCCTCGACTACGCCGATCACTTTCTTTTGGTTCGGCCAAATCAAAACCCAAACGTTGAACAGCATGATCGTACCGAGCCACGCGCCGATACCGATCACGACATGACCCTCTTGCAGCGTAAAGGCATTCAGGAGGTTTCCACCGAGCAGCCAGCCACCGGTGATCCAGGTGGCGAGCGCCATCCAGCGGAACCACAGCAGCGCGCGGGGTGCGACGTACTTGATGATGCCGGCACCGCCCGGACCACCCGTGTCGGCATTGGCCGCCGCGAGAGCCGGGATCTGCGCTACGTTGAAGTAGTACAGCAGCCCGATCCAGAAGATGCCGGTCACGATGTGCGCCCAGCGACCGAGACCTAAGTGGTTGAAGCCGCCGACGTCGGGGGTTTGCGGCAGCGCCATGACGATGATCGCAAACACCACACCCAAGGAGACTGTGGCGCCGACGCTATCGAGAGGGTTTTTCATGATTCGAGTTCTCCGGCAGATTGCAGACAGGCAGACAAAAACGGCTTTGAAGAATAGGCGACGACACCCCATAATTCAACGCGATACGCGGGTGGTGAGCTCGCGTCAGCGGACCTAAGGACGGGTCGACGACCATGATGACCGAGAATTCGATTTCCAAGCGACCGTTGTCGCCCTGCATCAGCATTTGTGCACTCGATCCTTCGGGCCACTGTGCGGGCTGTTTGCGCACGCGCGACGAAATCGCCGGTTGGATCAAATTGAGTCCGCAGGAGCAATGGTCGCTGCTGCGGGAGTTGGAACTTCGTCGGGAGGCGCGCGGGCTGCCTGTCCGATCTCGCAAGGGGGAATGACAACGATGGATGTGACCGAACGAATCAAAGCGCAGCTCGCGGCTGCTCCGGTGGTGCTCTTCATGAAAGGCACACCCGATTTTCCGCAGTGCGGCTTCTCTGCGCAGACCGTCGGTGCATTACGCGCCTGCGGTGCGAAGTTTCAGCACGTCAATATTTTCGAAGACCCGGAGCTGCGCGAGGCTCTGAAGCGATATTCGAACTGGCCGACCTATCCACAGTTGTACGTCAAAGGGGAATTGCTCGGCGGTTGCGATATCGCTCTCGAGATGTACCACAGCGGTGAGTTGCAGAAGGTGCTCTCGGAAGCCGGCGCAACGGCTTAATCGCCACACAGTCGATCTTAGGGGCTCGACTCGTCCGCAACCGGCGAGTTCGGTCCTCCGTTGCCGCTGTTGTCATCGTGCCAACCGAGTTCACGCGCGCGTTTCTCGGCGGCGAGATAACTCGGCTGGCAGAAATTACACACCCGGCAAAACAGATCGGCCGTGCGCTCGGCATCGTACGCCGCGGCGTGGGCCGCGGAGGAATCCCAATCGAGTCCGCAGGCGAGCGTGGCTTTGGCCAGCACCGTTTGTCCGAGCGCGGCGCCCGCCAAGGTGACTGTGTCGAAACTCGAGAACGGGTGGAAGGGATTGCGCTTGATATCCGTTCTCGCAACGGCGGCGTTCAGAAAGCCGAGATCAAACGAGGCGTTGTGTCCGACCAAGATGGCGCGCTTGCAGCCATGCAGTTTTACCGCATCGCGCACTTCCTTGAAGATGCGGGTCAAGGCCTCTTTTTCATCGAGGGCGGGGCGCAGCGGATGAAACGGGTCTATGCCGGTGACGGCGAGCGAGGCGGCCTCGATGTTGGCGCCCGCGAAGGGTTTCACGTGATAGCTGTGGGTTGCACCGCGCAGCAACGTGCCGTCGGCTGCTACGTCAATTAGCACGGCAGCGATCTCGAGCAGTGCGTCGGTGGCGCAGTTGAGACCACCGGTTTCGACATCGACGACGACCGGTAGAAACCCCCGGAAACGTCGCGCGAGCAGGCTCATGCGCGCACCATGATCCAGCGCAACTTTTCTCCGGCGCGTATCGGTACGACGACATCGCTACCAAAGTTGTATTCGGCTGGCACCTGCCACTCCACGCGACGCATTTCGATTCGAGTCTCATTGCGCGGCAGTCCGTAGAAATCCGGTCCCCGCTCGGACGCGAACGCCTCGAAGCGACTCAGCGCGGCCCGAGAATCGAAAATCTCCGCGTAGAGTTCGAGCGCTGCATGAGCGGAATACATTCCTGCGCAGCCGCAGGCATTTTCTTTGGTGTGACGCGCATGTGGCGCACTGTCGGTGCCCAAGAAAAAGCGCGGGTTGTCGCCGGTCGCGGCAGCGATGAGTGCCTCGCGATCGGACTCGGTCTTGAGGATCGGCAGACAGTAGAAGTGCGGGCGGATGCCGCCGCGGAACATTTCGTTGCGGTTGTAGAGCAGGTGTTGTGGAGTGATCGTAGCGCCGACGCCGGCTCGCGCACGACTGACGAAATCGACGGCGGCGGCCGTCGTGATGTGTTCGAAGACCACCTTTAGCGTCGGATATCGCTCGACGAGCGGCGCCAAGATCTCATCGATGAAACGACGTTCGCGCTCGAACACATCCACCGAGTCGGCCGTGACTTCACCGTGCACCTGCAGGACGAGTCCGAACTGCGCCATGGCGGCTAGAGCCTCATCCAGCCGACGCACGTCCGTCACCCCCGAATCGGAATTCGTTGTCGCGCCTGAGGGATACAATTTGCACCCTACGATCGACTCGGTTCGACTCGCGATCTCCAGTTCGGTAGCGGCGGTGTTGTCTGTCAGGTAGAGCGTCATCAACGGCTCAAAATCAGAGCCCTCGGGGCGTGCCGCCCGGATACGATCTCGGTAGGCGAGTGCTAATGCTGTCGTGGTGACCGGTGGTTTCAGATTGGGCATGACGATCGCACGGGCGAATTGCCGCGCGGTGTGCGGTAAGACCGCCGCTAGGGCGGCGCCATCGCGCAAGTGCACGTGCCAGTCGTCGGGTCGGCGCAGGGTGAGGGTATCGCTCATGGAGGCGCCGGATGCTAACACAGCGACTCGCCTACACTCGGCGCTCCGGAAAAGTTAACATAGCCATTTTCACAAGCAGGATGAGCGAATGACCCCCACGCCGCTGGCCCCCATCCAGGATGTCGACCCGGCCGAGACTCGCGAGTGGCTGGAATCGATCGATTCGGTGCTCAAGGCCTACGGACCGGAGCGCGCACACTATCTGCTCGAACAACTGATCGACCATACGCGTCGCTCGGGTGCGTACCTGCCGTTCAAGCCGAACACGGCGTACCTCAACACCATCCCGACCGGGCAGCAGCCGGAGTATCCCGGCGATCGCGAGATGGAGCGGCGGATCGAGGCCTACATTCGCTGGAACGCCATGGCGATGGTGGTTCAGGCCAACCGTATTTCGTCCGAGTACGGCGGGCACATCTCGACGTACGCGTCGGCAGCGACGCTATACGAGGTCGGTTTCAACCACTTCTGGCGCGCGCCAACCGCCAACCATCCCGGCGACATGATCTTCATTCAGGGTCACGCTTCCCCCGGCATCTACGCTCGCGCGTTTCTCGAAGGCCGATTGACCGAGGATCAGTTGCGTCATTTCCGGCAGGAGGTGGCGGGTAACGGCTTATCCTCCTATCCCCATCCATGGTTGATGCCGGACTTCTGGCAGTTTCCGACCGTCTCGATGGGCTTGGGTCCGATGCAGGCGATCTTCCAGGCAAGGTTTCAACGCTATCTCGAGCACCGTGGTCTCATCGCGCCGAGTGATCGCAAAATCTGGGCTTTCCTCGGTGATGGTGAGATGGACGAGCCCGAGTCGATGGGCGCGCTCACGATGCCCGTGCGCGAGAAGCTCGATAACCTCGTCTTCGTGATCAACTGTAATTTGCAACGGCTCGACGGACCGGTGCGTGGTAACGGCAAGATCATCCAAGAGCTCGAGGCGGCGTTCCTCGGTGCAGGTTGGAACGTCGTCAAAGTATTGTGGGGTTCGCGTTGGGATCCACTTTTGGCGAAGGACTCGCAAGGCCTGCTGCGCCGAGTCATGGAAGAGTGTGTCGACGGCGAGTATCAGAACTTCAAGGCCAAGGGCGGTGCGTATACGCGCGAGAATTTCTTTGGCAAGTATCCCGAGTTGAAGGCCATGGTGGCCAATATGTCGGACGAGGAAATCTGGCGTTTGAACCGGGGTGGTCACGATCCGCGCAAGGTTTACGCAGCGTATGCGGCGGCAGCAACGCATCGCGGGCAACCGACGGTCATCCTCGCCAAGACCGTCAAGGGGTTCGGTATGGGCAAGTCCGGCGAGGGCCAGATGGTTGCCCACCAGCAGAAAAAGCTCTCGGATGAGGATCTGCGCGGCTTCCGCGACCGGTTCAACATTCCGGTATCGGACGAAGAGGTATCGCGCCTGCCGTTCCGCCGACCCGATGAACAGGGCGAGGAGTTGCGCTATCTGCGCGGCAAGCGCAAGGGTCTTGGTGGTTATCTGCCGGCGCGTCGCCGCATGGGGAGTCCCTTGCCGGTGCCGTCGCTCGATCTTTTCAAGCCCTTGCTCGAGGGAAGCGAGGGGCGCGAGATTTCCACCACGATGGCGTTCGTGCGTATCTTGACTGCGCTGCTGAAGGACAAAGGCATCGGCAAGCATATCGTGCCGATCGTGCCCGATGAGGCGCGTACCTTCGGCATGGAGGGTCTGTTCCGTCAGGTCGGAATTTACTCTTCGATGGGACAACTCTACACGCCGCAAGACGCCGATCAGCTCATGTCTTATCGAGAGGACAAGAAGGGGCAGATCCTCGAAGAGGGTATCAACGAAGCCGGTGCCATGTGCTCTTGGATGGCTGCGGGAACCTCGTATGCCAACAATGCCATCAGCATGGTGCCGTTCTACATCTTTTACTCGATGTTCGGTTTTCAACGCGTGGGTGATTTCATCTGGGCGGCGGGTGACATGCAGGCGCGTGGTTTCCTGCTCGGCGCAACGGCCGGCCGCACGACGCTGGCGGGTGAAGGCTTGCAGCACCAAGATGGTCACAGCCAGTTGCTCGCGACCATGGTGCCGAACTGCCGGTCGTACGATCCGACCTTCGGCTATGAACTCGCCGTCATCATGCAAGATGGTCTGCGTCGCATGTATGCCGAGGGCGAGAACATTTTCTACTACATCACCGTGATGAACGAGAACTACCCCATGCCGGCGATGCCGGCCGGCGTGGAGCAGGGCATCCTCAAGGGTCTCTACCCGCTCTCGAGGCACGCAGCGAGTGCGACAAGTGCGCGAAATGCGACTCTGCTAGGCGCGGGTACGATCCTGCGAGAGGTCATTGCCGCCGCTGAAATGCTCGCCAAAGATTACGATGTGCATTGTGAAGTGCTCGCGGCGCCGAGCTTCAGTGAGCTGCGTCGTGACGCACTCGATTGTGATCGATGGAATCTGCTGCACCCGACCGAAGCTGCTCGTGTGCCCTACGTCGCCGAGGTCCTGCAGCACTGCGCTGGTCCCTTTGTGGCCGCCAGCGACTACGTGCGCAACGTGCCGGAGCAAATCCGTCAATGGGTGCCGGGTCGTTACGTCGTGCTCGGCACTGATGGCTACGGTCGATCCGACGGCCGCGAGGCCTTGCGTGCACACTTCGAGGTCGATCGCCGATTCATCGTGCTCGCCACGTTGCGAGCCTTGGCTGACGAGGGCGTGGTGCCGCGTTCGCTGCTCGCCGAGGCGATTAATGCACTCGGTATCGATGTCAACAAGCCCAACCCGCTCAACAGCTGACGGAAGCAACCATGGCAAGCATTGAAGTGCGTGTTCCGGATCTCGGAACGTTCAAGGACGTCGCAGTCATCGAGTTGCTGGTCAAGCCAGGCGATCAAATCGAGATCGATGCCTCGATCGCAACGCTTGAAACCGAGAAGGCCACCATGGATGTGCCCTCGACGGTCAGTGGCAAAGTGCTATCGCTACACATCGCCCGGGGTGGCAGCGTCAACGGCGGTGATCTGGTCGCCATCGTGGAGGGCGAGTTGCCGACTCAGGCTGCGGCAGCGGCGCCTGTAGCAGCGCCGCTGGTGGTGCCTATACCCGCGGCCGTTGCGACGCCATCCGCTCAAGCGGCGACTCCTGTGGGCGCAGCCTCGGTGAGTGCCGCGTCCGCTGCGGTGGCGATGTCGCTCGGCGTTTCTCTCGATGCCCCGTCTTTCGGTACGGCTCACGCGGGCCCGTCGGTTCGCAAGCTCGCGCGCGAACTCGGTGTCGATCTCGCCCGTGTCGCAGGGTCGGGACCGAAGGGCCGAATCAGTCACGAGGATGTGAAGGCCTGGGTCAAGCGCGCCCTGCAAGGCGGGCTCGCACCCGCGGCGCCGGCGCTGCCGAAGGTTCCGGTCGTCGACTTTGCGGCTTTTGGACCGATCGAGGTGCAGCCACTCGGTCGTGTGCGCAAGATTTCGGGTCCGCGGCTGCACGCTTCGTGGATCAATCTGCCGCACGTCACCCAATTCGACGAGGCGGATATCACCGAGCTCGATGCCTTGCGCCAATCTTTGAAGGATCGTTCAGCGGCAGAGGGCGTCAAACTCACTCCGCTCGCGTTCATTATTGCTGCATGCGCGCGCGCCTTGTTGCAATTCCCGAACTTTGCTTCCTCGTTGGACGAGTCGGGGCAAAACCTCGTTCAGAAGAAATACTGTCACCTCGGTTTCGCAGCCGATACGCCAAATGGCTTGCTGGTGCCCGTGATCCGTGATGCTGATCAGAAGGACATCTTTGCGATCGCGCGCGATCTGGCGCAGTTGTCCGAGAAGGCGCGAGCCGGCAAGTTGCCGGGTAGCGACATGCAGGGTGGTTGTTTCACCGTATCGAGTCTCGGCGGGATTGGCGGTACGGCCTTCACGCCGATTATCAATGCACCGGAAGTCGCGATTCTCGGGGTGTCGAAGTCGGCGATGAAACCCGTGTGGCGAGAATCCAGCTTCGTGCCGCGGCTGACTTTGCCGTTGTCCCTGTCGTACGACCATCGAGTGATCGATGGCGCGGAGGGCGTGCGCTTCACGACGTGGCTCGCCGCTTGCCTCGCCAAGCCCGCTGAGTTGCTCGGCGCGGCGCGCGTCTGAGGTCGTTATGAGCATCAAAGAAATCACTGTCCCTGACCTTGGTAATTTTGCCGAGGTACCGGTCATCGAAATACTTGTCAAAGTGGGTGAGGTGATCGAGATCGACTCGCCCCTGTTGACGCTCGAGACCGACAAGGCTTCGATGGACGTCCCATCGCCTGTAGCCGGTACCGTCGAGGCGATTCTGGTGGCGCGTGGTCAAAAGGTGTCGAAAGGGCATCTGGTCGCGCGGATTCGCGTCGAGGCTGAAGCGAGTCAACCGGCGGCTCCCGCTGTGAAGCCGGCTGCCACGACGACAGCCCCCGCTGCCCCGCAGGGACCGGCTCCGCGAGCCGATCGCCACTCGCCCGTGGTCGTGCTCGGCGCCGGCCCGGGCGGTTACACGGCTGCGTTTCGCGCAGCGGATCTCGGCTTACAGGTGATGCTGATTGAACGCTGGCCTACGCTCGGTGGCGTTTGTCTCAATGTCGGTTGTATTCCATCGAAGGCGCTGCTGCATGCGGCCAAGGTAGTCGATGAGGCGGCATCGATGGCCGATCATGGCATCGTCTTTGGTAAGCCCAGCATCGATCTCGATAAGCTCCGCAGCTGGAAGAACGCGGTCGTCGGTAAATTGACCAACGGCCTCACGATGCTGGCCAAGCAGCGCAAAGTCGATGTGATGCGCGGTCAGGCGCGGTTCTTAGGTCCGCGAATTCTCGAAGTGACCGCGGACGACGGCGCCAAGAGCACTTTGAGCTTCGACCAGTGCATCATTGCGGCCGGCTCGGAACCGGTGAAACTCCCCTTTGTACCGAACGACCCGCGCGTGATCGATTCGACCGGGGCGCTCGAGTTGCAGGATCTTCCAAAGCGCATGCTCGTGATCGGCGGTGGCATCATCGGGCTCGAGATGGGCTGTGTGTACGATGCTCTCGGCGTGAAGGTCAGTGTCGTCGAATGGCTCAAACAACTGATGCCGGGTGCCGATGCCGATCTCGTCAAGCCGCTGGAGAAGCGACTGCGCAAGCGTTACGAGCACATCCTGCTTGGTGTGAAGGTCAAGGCGGTCGAGGCCGAAGCGGCCGGCTTGAAGGTCACCTTCGAGGGTGACTCGGCACCCGAGCCGCAATTGTTTGATCGCGTGCTTGTCGCGGTGGGTCGAAAGCCGAACGGTCTGCTGATTGGTGCGGATGCCGCGGGCGTGCACGTGGACGAACGGGGATTCATCGCGGTCGATAAGCAGATGCGTACCAATGTCTCGCATATTTTTGCCATCGGTGACATCGTGGGTCAGCCCATGCTCGCTCACAAGGCGACGCACGAGGGTAAGGTCGCAGCCGAAGTCGTTGCGGGTGAAAAGCGCGCCTTCGAGGCGCGGGTGATCCCGTCGGTCGCTTACACCGACCCCGAGATCGCCTGGGTCGGGGTGACCGAGACCGAGGCGAAAGCCAAGGGCATCCCTTACGAGAAGGGCGTGTTCCCGTGGGCAGCGAGTGGTCGCTCACTCGCCCAGGGTCGCGACGAGGGTCTTACCAAATTGCTGTTCGATCCGCAGACGCATCGCGTCATCGGTGGCGGCATCGTGGGTCCGAGTGCCGGCGAACTCATCGCCGAAGTCGCGTTGGCCGTCGAACTCGGCGCGGATGCGGCTGATGTGGGACTCACCATCCATCCACATCCGACGGTGTCGGAGTCGGTGGCGATGGCAGCAGAGGCCTTCGAAGGAACCTTGACCGATCTTTACATGCCAAAGCGCAAGTAAGCTCGAGCGCGGTATCTAGCGACCCGCGAGTCGCTGTAGATCTTCAAGGTAGAGTTGTTCATCGGGCATGCGACCGGCTCGCTGTGCCTCCCACAGCGCGCGCCCCAGCGCTTCCATCATCTGGTGTTCGGCCTCATGCGCATCGCTGCGCGCGGCCAACCGAGCATGAATCGCACGAATGCCTTGTGGTCGATCAGTGCCGACCTGTTCGCGCAGTGCCATATGCATCGACAGATGCAAGAAAGGGTTGATTCGGCCACCCTCGGGGGAAAACTCGTGTTGCAAGAGCTCCTCACCGCGCTCGAGCCAAACGTGATACTCCGGATGCACGGCGATGAGATCGACCAGCTGTGCCTCGAGCGGTGTCACCGGTAACTGCGCGGTGTGCCGTTGCCACGCTGTCAGCCAGTCTCGGCGTAGATCGTCGCGGGTCTTGTCAAAGAACATGCGTAGGGTATCCCCCTTGGTAGTCGGCTGGTTAGTCGGCGCGGGTTTTGCGTCGATAACTGCACAGATCGGCGATCGGACAGACGGGGCAGTTCGGTTTGCGAGCCTTACAGACGTAGCGACCATGCAAGATCAGCCAGTGGTGGGCATCGTGTAGAAACTCGATAGGAATATTCTTGAGCAGCTTTTTTTCGACGGCGAGTACGGTTTTACCGGGTGCGAGCCCGGTCCGGTTCGAAACACGAAAGATATGCGTGTCTACAGCCATCGTCGGCTCGCCAAAAGCTGTGTTCAACACCACATTCGCCGTTTTTCGACCAACACCGGGCAGTGCCTCGAGCGCTTCGCGCTCGCGCGGGACCTCACCATCGTGTTGTTCGATCAGCAAACGACACGTGGCAACGATGTTCTTACCCTTATTTTTGTACAGACCGATGGTACGGATATAGGAGAGCAGGCCTTCTTCTCCGAGCGCGAGCAGTGCTTGCGGTGTGTTGGCGATCGGAAACAGCTTTCGCGTGGCGATATTCACGCTGCGATCGGTCGCCTGTGCCGAGAGGATGACGGCTATCAGTAATTCAAAGGTCGAACGGTATTCGAGCTCAGTCGTGGGCTGCGGGTTCGCAGCGCGCAGACGCTCGAACAGCTGTTGTCGAGCCGCCGGTTTCACGGCGTCATCACGTCGATGCGGCGCTTGCGCGCCGCTAGCATCGCGGTACGGTCTTGTTCGCGTCGTGCGCGACGCGTCTCGTGAGCATCGTAACGCCGAAGGTTCTCGGCGGCCTTAGGCTCTGGTGACGACGGTCGTAGCTCCGAGCGAGGTATCAAAGAAATACAATCCACGGGGCATGGTGCGACACATAGCTCGCAGCCGGTACAAAGATCATTCAGCACCGTATGCATCTGCCGCTGCGCGCCGATGATCGCATCGACTGGGCAGGGCGGTAGACAGCGCGCGCAACCGATACAGCGCTCCTCGTCGATGTGGGCGACCATCGCAGGGCTTTCGATGCCGCACTCGGGATCCAGCGCGAGTTCATCGGTCTGCAGCAATCTCGCCAGTTGATGAATCGTCGCTCGGCCGCCCGGGGGGCAACGATTGATCAAACTCGCGCCGGCAGCGATCGCTTCGGCATACGGTCGGCAACCCTGGAAGCCACAGCGAGTGCATTGGGTCTGCGGTAACAGCGCGTGGATGGCATCGACTCGAGCGCTCATGAGGCGAGCTTCGGATCAGCTGACCGGCAGACCGCTCGTCACCCCTTCGTCGGCACCGAGCAGGAAGAGTCGATCCGCCGCATCCGATGCGCACAGCACCATGCCTTCGGAAACGCCGAAGCGCATCTTACGCGGCGCCAGGTTGGCGACGACGACGACATGACGGCCGACAAGTGCCTCGGGTGAATACGTCTTGCGGATACCTGAGAACACCGTTCGACGCGTCTCGCCGAGTTCGAGCGTGAGCTTGAGTAGTTTGTCAGAACCCTCGACGGCGCTCGCGTCGGCGATACGCGCCGTGCGCAGATCGAGTTTCGCAAAGTCGTCGATCGAAATAAGAGGCTTGCTCGGCGCCGAATCGGCTGTCGCCATGGCAGCGCCCGTCGTCTCGACTAGCGCGGCAACTTGTTTTGGATCGAGACGGAGCGCGAGTGGCTCGTAGTCGGCGAGTGGTGTGCCAAGTAGCGGTTGGTCGATTTCGCTCCAGCGTGCGAGAGGTGCACCGAGGAACGCGGCAGCCTTGCACGCCATCTGCGGCAGTACGGGCGCGAGATAAACCATCAACACACGGAACAGGTTGATACCCTGGCTCGCAACGGCAATGACCTCTGCGGCGCGAGCGGGATCTTTGGCGAGCGCCCAAGGCTTGTTCGCATCGACGTATTGGTTCGCTTTGTCGGCAAGCGCCATGATGTCGCGAATGGCTTGCGAGTAGTCGCGTGCCTCGTACAGCGCCGCAAGCCGCGGCGCCGCAGCGGTGAACTCGGCGTAGAGCGTAGCATCGGCGAGCGCGGGTGCAAGACGACCGCCACCGCGCGCGACGAAGCCGGCGCAGCGGCTTGCGATATTCACCAGCTTGCCGACGAGATCTGAGTTGACGCGAGCGGTGAAGTCTTCCAGTGAGAGGTCGATGTCATCCACCCCAGCGCCGAGCTTGGCGACAAAATAATAACGAAGTGCCTCTGCGGGCAGATGATCGAGGTAGCGACGCGCCGTAATGAAGGTGCCGCGCGACTTCGACATTTTCTGGCCATTGATCGTCAGGAAGCCATGCACGTGCACGGCGGTCGGTCGACGGAAGCCCGAACCGTGCAACACGGCTGGCCAGAACAGCGTGTGGAAGTAGCTGATGTCCTTGCCGATGAAGTGATGCAGCTCGGTCGCAGTGTCGGGACGCAGATAATGATTTAGGTCGAGGCCCGTACGATCGCAATACGCCTTGAAGCTGCCTAAGTAACCGATCGGCGCATCGAACCATACATAAAAATATTTTCCCGGCGCACCCGGGATTTCGAAGCCGAAGTAGGGTGCATCGCGCGAGATGTCCCAGTCCTGTAAGCCGGCGTCGAACCACTCGTCCAGTTTTGATCGAACGGCATCCTGCAAGGAGCCGCTCTTCACCCACTCGCGAAGCATCGCCTCGAAGTGGCCGAGTGCGAAAAAAAGATGTTCCGACTCGCGCCAGACAGGCGCCGTGTCAGTGATTGTCGAACGTGGCTCGATGAGTTCGGCAGGCGTGTAGGTGGCGCCGCAGGCTTCGCAGCTGTCGCCATATTGATCGAGCGCTTTGCAAGTGGGGCAAGTGCCGCGTACGTAGCGATCGGGCAGGAACATCCCGGCCTTTTCGTCATAGGCTTGGCGCACGCTGCGGCGTGTGATGTGCCCCGCCGCCTGCAGACGCTCGAACATCGAATCAGTGAAGTAGCGATTTTCCGGCGAGTGTGTCGAGTGGAACTGATCGTGTCCGATCAGGAAGTCGCGATAATCAGCCTTGTGTTCCTCGGCGACTCGCGCGATGAGATCCTCGGGAAGAATCCCCTCGGATTGTGCGCGAATCATGATCGGTGTGCCGTGGGTGTCTTCGGCGCAGACGTAGAGGCAGGAGTGTCCCTGCATCTTCTGGAAGCGTACCCAGACGTCGGTCTGAACGGCCTCGATGATGTGACCTAAGTGCAATGACCCGTTGGCGTAAGGCAGGGCGCTGGTGACGAGAATCTGGCGTGACATGAATAGAATTATCGCACAGCGTCACCGGTAGCCGGGCCGTGAGCGACCAGAAACCGCTAGAATGAGGCCATGTCCACGAGCTTTGATTCCGCTGCCATCGAGGCGGCTCTCGGTCAGTACCTCGACCCGAATACCCGCCAGACCTGGGCGGAATCGCGGGTCCTGCGCGGTATCACGGCAACACCCTCGGGCGTTCGAGTCACCGTGGAGCTGGGCTATCCTTCCGGCGGTTACGCGGCCGATTTGCATCAAAGGCTCGCGACTCATCTGGCGAACATCGGTGTGCCTGCGTCGGTCGAGTTGCAGCTGTCGTCGCGGATCGCGGCGCATGCGGTGCAGCGCGGTCTGACGCCGCTGCCCGGAATCGCCAATGTTGTAGCGGTCGCCTCCGGCAAAGGCGGCGTCGGCAAATCGACCGTCGCGGTCAACCTAGCACTCGCGTGGGCGCAACAGGGGGCGCGGGTGGCCGTGCTCGATGCCGATATCTACGGTCCGAGTCAGCCGATCATGCTCGGGTTACAAGGCGAGAAGCCGGGTGTGCGCGACGGCAAGAGGTTGATTCCGCCGCGCGCGCACGGTGTTGCTGCGATGTCGATCGGATTTTTGGTCGATGTCGAGCAGCCAATGGTGTGGCGCGGGCCGATGGTAACGTCGGCACTAAACCAACTGTTAGCCGAGACGGATTGGGGTGAGCTCGATTACCTCGTCGTCGACATGCCGCCTGGCACCGGCGATATCCAACTGACGCTCGCGCAGAAGGTGCCCGTCGCCGGTGCGGTGATCGTGACGACGCCACAAGACATTGCGCTGGCCGATGCACGCAAGGGCCTCAAGATGTTCGAGAAGGTCAATGTGCCCGTGCTCGGTATCGTCGAGAACATGAGCGTGCACGTCTGCTCGAACTGCGGCCATGCCGAGCACATTTTCGGCGCCGGTGGCGGCGAACGCATGGCATCGCAGTATGGAGTCGAATTACTCGGGGCGTTGCCGCTCGATGGACGAATTCGCGAGGAGGTCGATAGCGGTCGACCGACCGTCGCCGCTGCACCCGATAGCGCACGCGGCGAAGCGTATCTCGCGTTGGCCCGGCGCACGGCTGGCGAATTAGCTCGGCGCTCCCGCGATCGCAGTGGGGCATTTCCCAAAATCGTCGTAGAGGATACATGAGCATCAAGTCCGACCATTGGATCCGCCGCATGGCGAGCGAGCACGGCATGATCGAGCCCTTCGAGCCCGGGCAGGTGCGTACCGTTGATGGGCAGCGGATCGTCTCCTACGGCACCTCAAGCTATGGCTACGATGTGCGTTGCGCTCGTGAATTCAAAATATTCACTAACATCAACTCAACTATCGTCGATCCGAAAGCTTTTGATGAGAAGAGTTTCGTAGATGTCGATTCGGACGTTTGCATCATTCCGCCGAACTCGTTCGCGTTGGCGCGCACAGTGGAGTATTTCCGCGTCCCTCGCAGCACGCTCGTCGTGTGCCTCGGTAAGTCGACCTATGCGCGGTGCGGCATCATCGTCAACGTGACTCCGCTCGAGCCCGAATGGGAGGGGCATGTGACGCTCGAGTTTTCGAATACGACGCCGCTGCCGGCCAAGATTTACGCCAATGAGGGCGTTGCGCAAATGCTCTTTTTCGAGAGCGATGAAGTCTGTTCAACATCCTACCGCGATCGCGGTGGCAAGTACCAAGGTCAGCGCGGCGTCACTTTGCCGAAGACTTGAGTGTCTTGAGGTTCATCGTCCACTCGAGTTTGTCGCCACGACGTCGTTCGGCGCGAACGGGGATATACCCCATTTGCGCGGCGTACCACACTTTGGTCACGCGATTGGATCCAATCCGAGCACTCGACCAAATCACAGTCTCGACCGGGCCGATCGGAGTGGCGATGCGTTCGCGACCCCAAGATCGATACTCGTAAGTTTTGACCTCCTGCTTGTCGACCAGCGTATACCGGCTAGGAGATTGGTCGAGCATCAGAACCTGCATGACGGCGATCTGCACCGACATCGGGTCTTGTGCGCCCGCCTCGATGGGTAGGCTCAAGTTGGTCCGTCCCGCCACTCCGGTGACTTTTCCGGCTGCGTGATCAAAGGTCAATGAAATATCTTTGTCGGTCGAGTCCGTTCCGTCGTCAGCGCGGTACTGGAGTGGGATCACGACGTGGTTGTCGATACGAAAGACGCTCGTTTGAATGATCTCGCCGGGTAAGGCGAGACGGAACAGGCCGCGTGCCTCGTTCCGCGATTCGTAGCGCCAGCGATCTCCGTTTTCCCGTTGCAGAGTGAGACTCGCTGTGCCGGCATTCAGCCCACGAAAGGTCACCTCGTAGGAGACGCTGAAGGGGGCTATCGAGGTAGCCCTGTCTGCGCGCGCATCGGGTACCGCGAGGAGCAATAGCGCAATCGCGATCCAATGAGAGCGGATGTGCATGGTCGGGTCTCCCGCGCCGGCTTCAGAAATCGAAGCGGCGCTCCAAAGGTTCGACGAGCGTCTGACCGTCAAGTTCCGCGCCGGTGTCGAGCTGTCGCAAGCGACCTCGCGCCAGTAACTCGAGCGCCTCTGGGTAAATGACATGTTCGATGCGTTGTACCCGTCGCTGCAGACTCTCTTCGTCGTCGGTCGGGGACAAAGTCAACACACCACGCAGAATGCGTGGACCCCCGTCGAGTTCGGCGGTCACGAAATGCACCGTAGCGCCATGTTGCGTCTCGCCCGCTTCGATTACCCGGCGATGGGTGTGCAAGCCCTTGTAGGCGGGCAGCAGTGAGGGGTGGATATTGAGCAGGCGACCGGCGAACTCGCGCACGAAGTCGTGGGAGAGGATGCGCATGTATCCGGCCAGCACGACGTAATCGACGGTGGCTGCCTGGATGGCGGCTGCGAGCCGTTCATCGTACGACTCGCGCAACTCACCGGCAGTCGGTGCGACGAGGTAGTTTGGGATACCACGCGCAGCGGCATGCGCGAGTCCGGCCGCATCGGCGCGATTGCTGATCACGCAAACCACATCGGCGTGCAGGGCGCCTTGCCGGCAGGCGTCGTCGATCGCCAGCATGTTGGAGCCGGCACCCGAGATGATGACGGCGAGTCGAGCTCGACTCATTCGATGACGACGTCGCCGTGCCCGGCTCGGACAAATCCGATGATCGAGGCCGTCTCGCCGCAGGCTCGCAGTGTGGCCAGGGCACGTTCGGCATCGGCGGCCGCGACGATGGCGACCATGCCGATTCCGCAGTTGAAGGTGCGGTGCATCTCGTCGTTGGCGATGTTGCCGGCGTCTTGCAGCCACTCCCAGACGGCAGCGCGTTGCCAACTGCGACGATCGAGAGTCACGCCGCAGCCCTGCGGTAGCACGCGCGGGATATTGTCAGTCAGACCGCCACCGGTGATGTGGGCGAACCCGTGCACCGGTATTGCTTTACTCAGCGCCAGCATGGCGGGCACGTAAATGCGCGTCGGTATCAATAACTGCTCGAACAAGGAACGCCCATCCAGCTGGGTGGAGGCGTCTGCGCCAGCTACGGTGATCAGCTTGCGAATCAAAGAATAACCGTTGGAGTGTGGCCCGGACGAGGCCATGCCGATTACCGCATCATCGATGGCTACTTTGGAACCGTCGATGATGGCGTCTTTCTCGACGACGCCGACACAGAATCCTGCGAGATCGTAGTCCCCCTCGTGATACATGCCCGGCATTTCGGCTGTTTCGCCGCCGACGAGTGCGCAGCCGGCGAGTCTGCAGCCTTCGACGATACCGGCGACGACGCGCTCGGCCACGTCGACCTCCAGCTTGCCAGTGGCGTAGTAGTCGAGAAAAAAGAGCGGTTCGGCACCCTGCACCGCGACGTCGTTGACACACATGCCGACCAGGTCGATACCGATACCGTCGTGTTGACCCGTATCGATGGCCAGTCGCAGCTTGGTGCCCACACCATCGGTTCCCGAGACGAGCACGGGACGTTTCCATCGATCGAGCGGCAGCTCGACCAAGGCACCGAAGCCGCCGATACCCGCCAGTACTTCAGGGCGACTTGCACGCTTGACCAACGGCTTGATGCGATCGACGAGTTCATCGCCGGCGTCGATATCGACACCGGCATCGCGATAGGTCAATCCGGTGGGTTTGGCGGGTGTGTTCATGAGCGGACGGGCTGGAAAAACGCGTGTGATATTGTACGACGTCCCGATTATGTCGTCGCGAATATCCACATCGAAACTCTGGCTACGCCGACTGCTAAGCGTGCTGTGGCTCGTCTTTGCCCCGGTGCCACTGATGGCGACACAAAAGGTCGTGATCGGCGAGATCAGCATTCGCTCCGGTGATGAGCCGATCAACGCGCAGGCCATGCGAGCGGCGATCGTTCGCGCCACCGGCGATCGTCGTGCCGCCGATGATCCGATCTACCGACCCTTGATTGTCGATGCCGATCGATATGTACAGATTCGACGACCGGCGACGGCAACTTCACCGGCGCGAATCACGCTCGATAGCGCAGCCATCGAAAGAGCGATCGACAAGCTCGGTCGTCCGCGCTGGGTGAGCGAACGTCCGGTGCTGCTCGGAGTCATTCTCTCGGCGCCGCGTGGTGCTGATCCGGCGCGGGTGCGCGAGGCGCTCGATATCGCAGCCGAGCAACGCGGGTTGCCGCTACGGTTGAGTTCGGCTGCAGCCGCGGGCCTACGAGCCGACAGCGCACCCTCGGCAGCTGCGGTGCTCGAGGCTGCGCGTCGCGCGGGAGCGGACATGGCCTTGATTGGCGAGGCAGATGGATCGGACTGGCAGTGGACGTTGGTCGACGCCAGCGCGAGCACGGTTTTCCCGGGCGACGTCACGGCAGGGGTGGAGGGTTCGGCGGATGTGCTCGCATTAGCCTCACAATCGGTCTTGTCGCAGCCACTCTCGGTCACTCGCCTGAGGATCACCGGGCTTGTCAGCCTCAAGGAGCATCTGACGGTCCAGCGCGTGCTGGCGGCTCTGATCGGCGTCAAGCAGGTCGAGGTCGTCGAGGTGGGCGCTGGAGCGGCGGTTTTTGAGGTACAGGTTGCCGGTGGCGAGCGGGTTTTGATCGATGCACTGAAGAGCAACGCCAAGCTGGTGCGCGAGGGCAGTGGTCGCGATCTGCTGGTCTATCGCTACGCGCCATGAGGCTCGATTAACCATGACCCTATGGCGTCATCTTCCGAACGCGATTTGTATCCTGCGCATCGTGCTGACGCTACCGATCGTCGTCGCGTTGGAACAAGGGCGCTACGGTCTCGCCCTCGCGTTGTTCGCGATCGCGGCCGTCTCCGACGGTGTCGATGGGTATCTCGCCAAACGCTTTGGCTGGATCAGTGAGCTCGGTAAATTCCTTGACCCGCTGGCCGACAAAATATTGCTCGTCAGCGTATTCCTCGCTTGTGTCTGGCAAGAGCTGGTGCCGGTGTGGTTGGCGGCGGCGGCGATCGCGCGCGATGTGCTCATTTCGACAGGCTCGGTCGTGTTCCGACTGTGGTTTGGTGAGTTGCGCGGTAAGCCAACATGGATATCGAAGCTCAACACCACGCTGCAGTTGTTGGTGTTGGTGGGCTCGATCATCCAAGCGGGTTGGTGGGTGATCTGGCCGGACGTCTTTGGTGCGCTGATGGTGCTGACGCTGCTGACAACCATTTGGTCGGGAGTCGATTACGTGACACGCTTTTTCGTGCGCGCGTGGGCACAGCCGGCGGCGACGGACTGATGCAGCAATTGCCGCTCGGGGTGTCGATCCAAGATCGCGCCCATTTCGCTTCGTTTCATCCCGGCCCGAACACCATGGCCGTCGAGCGCTTGAGGTCGCTCGCTTACGGCGATCGCGGGGTGATCTGGTTGTGGGGTGCTCGTGGCAGCGGCCGCAGTCACCTCTTGCAAGCCGCGTGCGCCGCAGCCGGAGGGCGTCGTGCTGCTTACCTGCCGCTGCGCGAATTGGGCGCAGAGGCCACGGGCTTTCTCGACGATGTCCGCTTGCTAGACCTACTGTGCCTCGATGACATCGATTCGCTGATTGGTCGTCGTGATTTTGAACTCGCACTGTTCTCGGCGCATCGCAGTCTCGATGAGCGCGGCGGTGGACTCATCGTTGCGGCCGCGCAACCTCCGGCCGGGTTACCTTGGGTATTGGCCGATATTCGATCGCGATTCGGCGCAGCGGAGATTTTTCAGTTGAAGCCGCTCGACGAGGATGACGAACGAGAGGCACTGCGCATGCGCGCCGTCGCGCGCGGACTCGATTTGCCGGACGACACGGCGCGCTATTTGTTACGGCGTTTCCCCCGCGACATGAGCACGCTCGGCCGGTTGTTGGATGAGATCGATCTCGCCTCGCTCTCGGCTCAGCGTCGTCTCACGATTCCTTTCGTCAAATCTATCCTCGGCGAATCTTGAGCGCGCGCGAGAGAGAGGCGATGCGCTCGCCCTGCGCACGCGCGAGCACGCGCTCGTGTTCACTCAGCTGAACCGATTGGCCATGCGGTGTGAAGTGCGTTGCACCGTAGGGCGTGCCGCCGCTGCGCGTCTCCGAAAGGGCGCGCTCGGAATAGGGAATGCCGGCGACCACCATGCCGTGGTGCAGCAGCGGTATGAGCATCGTCAGCAGCGTGCTTTCTTGGCCGCCATGCAAACTGCTGCTGCCACCGAAAACACCCGCGGGCTTGCCGCTCAAAGCGCCCTCCGCCCACAAGGTGCTCGTGCCGTCGAGAAAGTGCTTCATCGCGGCTGACATGTTGCCAAAGCGCGTCGGACTGCCGAGCAGCAATCCGTCGCACCGTCGCAGATCTTCATGAGTGACCCAGGGCGCGCCAGAGTCGGGCACTTGTACGACGGGTCGCTCGTTATCGGCGGAAACACTTGGGACTCGCCTGAGCGTGGCGATGACACCGTCGACCGATTCGATACCGCGACACAGATGTCGCGCGAGCTCTGCCGTAGCGCCGTGGCGCGAATCGAAGACGACCAGTACTTCGACATTCGTGGCGGTGTTCATGTTGATGTTGCGCTCCGCGCAGCGGCAAGTCGCTCGATGACCTCACTTAGTGGCCAGGCCTCGTTTTCACTCGCGCGCCGATGCCGATACTCGAGTGCACCGGCTTCGATACCCCGATCAGAGATCACGATACGGTGTGGAATACCGATGAGTTCGGCGTCGGCAAACTTGACGCCCGGACGTGCATCGCGATCATCGAGTAGTACCTCAAAGCCGCGTTGCTGCAACTGCGCATACAGTGCTTCGGCAAGCTCAGCCACTTTGGGTGACTTGGCTGCATTCAGTGGTACGAGGACGACATCGAACGGCGCGATCGGCGCAGGCCAACGGATACCGGCTGCGTCGTGATTTTGTTCGATAGCGGCCGCGACGATACGAGTGACGCCGATTCCATAGCAACCCATGAACATCACCACAGGTTTGCCGGCTTCATCGAGCACGCTCGCCTGCATGGCCTCACTGTATTTCTTGCCGAGCTGGAAGATGTGGCCGACCTCGATACCGCGACGAATTCGCAAGCTGCCGTTGCCGCCGGGGCTCGGGTCGCCAGCGACGACGTTACGCAAGTCTGCGCGCGTGGGCTCCGGCAGATCGCGACCCCAATTGGCACCGATGTAGTGGTGACCCATCTCGTTGGCGCCGCAGATGAAATCCGCCGCGGCGAGCGCTGCGTGATCCGCATACAGCGGGCATTTAAGTCCAATAGGTCCGAGATAGCCGGGCTCGCATCCCGTCGCGGCGACCACCGCCTCAGGCGATGCCATGCGCAGCGGCTGGGCAACTTGCGGCAATTTCTGCGCCTTGATGGCGTTGAGTTCGTGATCGCCGCGCAGTGCGAGGGCGACGACACCACCGTCGGTCGATTCGACCAGTAGCAACTTGAGACATTGCTGCGGAGTGACCTTCAAAAATATCGCCACCTCTTCGATAGTGCGTTTATGCGGTGTGGCGACTTTGGTGAGACTGGCGAGCGCCGCGGGACGCGGCGTCGACGGCGGTAGTGCAGGTGCGAGTTCCAGATTGGCGGCGTAGTTATCGGTGCCGTCCGAGACGGCGATCGCATCTTCGCCGGAGTCCGCGAGTACCTGAAATTCCTCAGAAGCGGTTCCGCCGATAGAGCCCGTATCGGCCTTGACCGGTCGAAACTCGAGGCCCATGCGCGTGAACATCCGAATGTAAGCATCGCGCATCAGGTCGTAGCCCTCCTGCAGCGATTCCTGCGTCGCATGGAACGAGTACGCATCTTTCATGATGAATTCACGGCCGCGCATAACCCCGAAGCGGGGGCGGATCTCGTCGCGGAACTTTAGTTGGATCTGGTAGAAGTTCGCGGGTAACTGCCGGTAGCTCTTCAATTCTCGGCGCGCAAGATCGGTGATGACCTCTTCGTGGGTCGGTCCGATGACGAAGTCGCGCTGGTGCCGATCCTTCAGTCGCAGCAGTTCCGGACCGTATAGTTCCCAGCGCCCCGATTCCTGCCACAGTTCAGCCGGCTGTACGGCCGGCATCAGCACTTCGAGCGCCCCCGCGCGATCCATCTCTTCGCGGATGATGTTCTCGACCTTTCGCAGCGTCCGCAAACCGAAGGGGGTCCAGGTGTAGATTCCGGCGGCGAGCCGACGGATCAGCCCCGCGCGCAGCATTAATTGGTGACTGACGACCTCTGCTTCGGAGGGGGTTTCCTTGACGGTATTGATGGGGTATCGAGACCAACGCATGGAGGGGAGCTACTCGCGTGACGATGCAGGTGTGCCATGTTACGGATGCGGAGATTGTCCCGAAAGGTTTCGACCCCTATGATGACGTGGTTTTTACCTCCCCGGAGCTGTGGCCCGCCTTGAATTCCGACTCTGCATCCACCCCACAGCCTTCGTCGCCTGCTAGGCGCGGGGTTTTCCTGCTCCCCAACATCCTCACGACGGGTTGTCTCGCGTGTGGTTTTTTCGCGATCGTCTCGGCCATTCACGGTGATTTTGCGCGCGCGGGGCAAGCGATCTTCGCTGCAATGGTCTTCGACGGACTCGACGGTCGAGTCGCCCGCTGGACTCGCACCGAGAGTGTTTTTGGCAAGGAATTCGACAGCCTCGCCGACATGGTCTCTTTCGGAGTGGCGCCGGCGCTCGTCGCTTATCAATGGGGCGTCGCAGCGATCGCCGAGTATGGTAGCGGTTGGGGGCGTTTCGGTTGGATCGCCTCGTTCTTTTACGCAGTGTGTGCCGCGTTGCGTCTCGCTCGTTTCAATGCGCGCGCGGCAACGGCCGACAAGCGCTATTTTGAAGGCTTGCCGAGTCCTTCCGCCGCGGGGCTAGTCGCCGCTTTCGTGTGGTTTTCGAGCGAATGGCTCGAGCCGGATCTGGCGGGTCTCGCGTTGTCGTTTGGCGTGTGTGCCATCGCAGGCGTCTTGATGATTTCGGCGATCCCGTACCAAAGCATCAAACAAATCGATTGGAATGCGCGGGTCAAATTTTTCTATTTCGTCATCGTGCCGCTCTCGCTCGCTCTCGTCGTGGCGAATCCACCGCCGATGTTGCTCTTGCTGTTCACATGCTATGTGTCGCTCGCGCCTTTAATGTGGATATGGCGGAAGTTGCGACGCTCCCTCGGAGCATGATCGACCCGCAGCGTCGCGCCGCGTACCTCGAGGCTCTGGGCATCGATCGTTGGGCGGCCCGGCCGTCAGCGGCTACGGCGTCAGCGGCTACGGATGGTTGGGGCGAACTGAAGCGCTGCGTCACAAAGTGCACACGCTGCGATTTGCATCGTTCGCGTACACAGCCGGTGTTTGGAGTCGGTGATCAGAAAGCCAAGTGGATGGTCGTCGGCGAAGCGCCCGGCGCCGAGGAAGATCGGCGTGGCGAGCCTTTCGTGGGCGCCGCCGGACAGTTGCTCAACGCGATGCTCGGCGCCATCGAGTTGCCTCGCGAGACGGTGTTCATTGCCAACATCCTCAAATGCCGACCGCCGGAGAATCGTGATCCTAGCGTAGAGGAGATCAACGAGTGTTTACCGTACCTGCATCAGCAGATTGAGCAGGTTGCGCCACGCATTCTGCTTGCCTTCGGTCGAGTCGCTGCACAGAGTTTGCTGGGCACCGACACCACGCTCGCGAAGTTGCGCGGCACGGTACATCGTTTCGGTCCGAGGCAAATCCCGGTCGTCGTCACTTACCATCCGGCCTACTTGCTCCGGACGCCGGGCGACAAACGTAAGGCGTGGGAGGATTTGAAATTGGCGCGGAAGGTGTTCGCCGAGTTGCCGACGGAGGTCTGATGGCAAGCCTGCCACGCGAGGCTCTACAAGCCGCAGCTGATGCCCATGTCGTCATCCGGCGCATGGTCGAAATCGATGTGCCAAAGGTCGCCGAATCCGAGCGGCTCGGCTACGCCTTCCCGTGGAGCGAGGGGATTTTCCGCGACTGCATCCGGGCGGGTTATCACTGTCGCGTCATGGAAATCAATGAGCAGTTCGCAGCCTATGCGGTACTCAGCACGGGTGCGGGCGAGGCTCACGTGCTCAACGTGTGCGTCAGACCAGAATTCCGGTTTCGTGGTTTAGGCCGTCGCATGATGGAGCATCTGTTCGATGTGGCTCGCGCGTGCGGCACGCATGATTTGTTTCTCGAAGTACGACCGAGCAACGTGTCGGCAATACGACTCTACGAATCGCTGGGATTGCAGCAGGTCGGCCTACGGCGTGGTTACTACCAGGCCGAGCAAGGTCGCGAGGATGCGATCGTGATGCGGCTGTCATTACAGGTCCGATAGGCGACAATATCGGCCATGAAACTCAGCGACGAAGTCGCGCGGCGTCGTACGTTCGCGATCATCTCTCACCCCGACGCCGGTAAAACCACACTCACCGAAAAGTTGTTGCTGTTCGGCGGCGCTATCCAGCTTGCGGGCACTGTCAAGGGGCGCAAGGCGGCGCGACACGCAACCTCCGACTGGATGCGACTCGAGCAGCAGCGCGGCATCTCGGTCACCTCCTCGGTGATGCAGTTCCCGTACGGCGACTGCATTGTCAATCTTCTGGATACGCCGGGTCACGAGGACTTCTCCGAAGACACTTACCGAACGCTGACGGCCGTCGACTCGGCTTTGATGGTCATCGATTGCGCAAAGGGCGTCGAGGAGCGCACCATCAAGCTGATGGAGGTATGTCGCCTTCGCGACACGCCGATCATGACATTCATCAACAAGCTCGATCGCGAAGGACGAGCGCCCATCGAGCTGCTCGATGAAATCGAGAAAGTGCTCGGTATCGCAACCGCACCCATCACGTGGCCGATCGGTATGGGTCGTGACCTGAAGGGCATCTATCATCTCATCGAAGATCGAATTTACGTCTACGAGGCTGGTGAGAAAGGGCGCGTCGGCGAAAATATCGTCATCGAAGGATTACACAGTCCGGCGGGCCGCGAGTTGCTCGGCATGGCAGCGAGTGCCTACGACGACGAGATCGAACTTGTCAAAGGTGCAACACAGAGTTTCGATCTCGCGGCTTATCGAGCTGGCAAGCAAACACCCGTTTTCTTTGGTTCTGCGATCTCCAATTTCGGCGTCGAAGAGTTGTTGAAGTCCTTTACGCGCGATGCGCCCGGCCCCTTACCCCGCATGACACGCCAGCGCGGCGTTCAGCCTCAAGAGGAAAAGCTGACCGGCTTCGTCTTCAAGATCCAAGCTAATATGGATCCGATGCATCGCGACCGAATCGCGTTCCTGCGGCTCTGCTCGGGGAAATACACCAAAGGAATGAAGATGCACCATGTGCGTCTCGGTAAAGATGTCCGGATAGCCGACGCGCTGACCTTTCTCGCCTCTGACCGCTCGGCCGCCGAGGATGCCTATGCCGGTGACATCATCGGTCTACACAACCACGGGACGATCAACATCGGAGACTCTTTCACCGAGGGTGAAAAGCTCGGTTTCACCGGTATTCCCAACTTTGCCCCGGAGATGTTTCGGCGCGCCGTACTCAAAGATCCTCTCAAGATGAAGGCGCTATCCAAGGGTCTTGGTCAGCTCTGCGAGGAGGGAGCGACCCAATTATTTCGGCCCTTGCGTAACAACGATCAGATCCTCGGTGCGGTGGGCCAGTTGCAGTTCGAGGTGGTGGCGTTTCGGCTGCAGGATGAATACGCCGTGCAATGTGCATTCGAACCAATCAACGTGCAGACGGCGCGCTGGATCCAGTGCGACGACGCCAAGAAGCTCGAGGAATTTCGGCAGAAGGCCTACGATCACCTCGCGGTGGATCACAGCGGAGCGCTCGTATATCTTGCGCCCTCTAGGGTGAATCTCGAGCTTACCGTCGAGCGTTGGCCCGGTATCGTTTTCCGCGAAACGCGCGAGCAGGCACACTAACCATGACAAGCCCGTACAAGCGCCGTGACACTGTTTCCTGGGCGTTGTACGACTGGGCGAATTCGGCGTTCGCGACGACCGTGCTTGCGGGATTTTTCCCGGTGTTTTTCCAGCAGTTCTGGAGCACCGGAGTTGATCCGACGATCAGCACGTCGCGTTTGGGTCTGGCCAATGGGATAGCCGGGATCGTCGTGGCTGTGCTGGCGCCCGTGCTCGGTGCCTTGGCCGATCGGACGGCCGGTCGCAAAGCGCAGCTCATCTTGTTCAGTTCCATTGGTATTGCGGGTACGGCGGTATTGTCATTCGTCGGGCAGGGCGAGTGGGGTTGGGCGGCCGCCTGTTTCATCGTCGCCGGGATCGGCTTCAACGCCGCGAATATTTTCTACGATGCGCTTTTGCTCGATGTGGCCTCCGAGCGAGAACTCGACACGGTATCCGCTTTCGGTTACTCGCTGGGCTATTTGGGTGGCGGTATCTTGTTTGCCTTCAATGTCCTGATGACGCTCAAACCGGCTTGGTTCGGTTTGTCGAGTGCCGCCGAGGCAGTGCAATGGTCTTTTCTGAGCGTCGCCCTGTGGTGGTCGATATTCACCATCCCGCTCGCTCGTCACGTGCGAGAGCGGTCAAGCCAAGCCAAGAGCGAGTCGTTTTTTGAGTCGTTGACGGCAGGTCTGCGCGAGCTCGGAAACACCCTGAGACGAATTCGGGCGCATCGCGACATCTCGCTGTTTCTGTTGGCGTATTGGCTCTATATCGACGGCGTACACACCATCTATACGATGGCAGTCGATTACGGCGTGGCGCTCGGCTTGCCGAGTTCGAGTTTGCTCGCGGCGCTGCTGTTGACCCAGTTCGTGGCCTTTCCATCGGCACTGCTGCTCGGATGGCTCGGTAACCGAATCGGACCTAAGCAGGGGATCTTGATTTGTATCGGCGTTTATTTGGCAGCAACGCTGTACGCGTACTTTCTCGATTCCGTGGTCGAGTTTTTTGCACTCGCGGTCGTAGTCGGTCTCGTGCAGGGTGGTGTACAGAGTTTGTCGCGCTCATTCTTTGGGAGGCTCGTGCCCGAGGGCAAGGGCGGCGAGTTCTTCGGTTTCTACAACATGATGGGTAAGTTCGCGAGCTTCATCGGTCCCTTGTTGATCGCAGCAGTCGCGTACGGCACCGGCGACTCCCGACTGTCGATTACCTCGCTCGTCATCCTGTTTTTGGGTGGGGGCTTGCTGTTGTCGCGGGTCCCCGAGGTACGTAGCTCAACATGAGCCGGCGATTTCCGAAGACACCGGGAGATGTCCCTCAGGTACGAAGTTGGTGGCGTCGTCCCTTTGGTATCCTTGGCCTATGGCTGATGGGTTGGCGCATCGAGGGTAACTTTCCGAGTTTGCGGAAGTTCGTCGTCATCGTCGCTCCGCACACGTCGAACTGGGATTTCGTCGTCGGTATCCTCACCTACTTCGCGTTGCGTCTCGATGCGAATTGGTTGGCTAAGCACACGGCATTGAGGGGCCCGTGGGGGCCGCTCGGTCGTTATCTGGGTGCCGTCGCCGTTGATCGCAGTCAGGCCGGTAACGTGGTGCAGAGTTCGAATGTCGAATTCGCCAAGCGCGAGAGCATGATGCTCGTCATCGCCCCCGAGGGAACTCGTGGCGCGGTTGACGGTTGGAAGCGGGGTTACCACTACATTGCGCTCGCCGCGGGCGTGCCGATCGTGCCGGTCGCGATCGATTTTGGACAGCGACGCGTCTTGATCGGCGAGCCGCTGTCGCCGTGCAACGATTACGAGGCCGATTACGCTCACCTGAAGTCCTTCTTCAGCGCCGAGATGGCGCGGCACCCCGAGAACTTTCGCTGATGATCAGAGCGGGTTCTGCGCCGGCAGCGCGACAGGTGCTGCCCAGCTTGCCGGGTCAAGATGGAAGCTGTCGCGCAACAAGACATAAAGCAACGGATGCTGCTCCCGCAATTCTTGCGAACGCTCAAAGAAAAACTCTGCGGCGACCGCCAGGAACTCCGTGATGTCCTCTGCGCCGTATGGGTCGAGCAGCGTCTGCTCGCCTCGATCGACTGCGGCACGCAGCTCTGACAAGCAAGACTCGAGAGCTGTGCGGGCAGCGCGATCACCGCCCGGACGAGTGTGTTCGAGAAAATGCGTGAATTCGTGGATGACGACGTTATAGCCATCCTGGCGACGCATCGACTCGATTACGTCCGCCCATGACAACACGATTCGATCGGCCTCGATGGCTTGACCTGACAGGGTTTGATAGCCCTCGGTGACAACACCCGTATCTTCATCCTCCACAGCCTCTTCGACGACAAATTCGTCGCGATGCAGGGTGATGCCGTGCAGGTCGTCGAACGGATAATCCTCGTTACCCAAGGTGATGAGGCAAGCTTGTGCGCCTACCAGAACGCGCATCTCCTCGGTGACGACCAGAGCATGCGCACCATTAAAGGGGATGCGTTCGAGGAAGTGGGCGAGACGATCTAGCAGCATGGGGCGCAGATCGGCAGGAAGTCTCTGCCACATCGGCCAGTCACGCTCCAGCAGGCTCTGCCAGCGAGTCGCCCGCGAGGCAGCCGACTCGGCTGGCACACCGCCACGTTTCTTGCGCAGATACCACCACGCCATCGCGATCGCGATGAGCAGCAGGATGATGACTAAGCGGGCCACGCGAGATCGACCGCCGTTACTTTAGCAGCGCTCGAACGCGCTGCAACTGCGAGTCGATACTCGCGAGAGTACGTTCGAAGTCGGCGACGCGACCGTGCTCTTGGGCGACAACCTCGGGCGGCGCATTACGCACGAAGTTTTCATTGGCGAGTTTGTTGCGTGCCTTCTGAATTTCGTCGCGTGTCTTGGCCGCACGCTTATCAAGACGTGTCACCTCGGCCTGCGGATCGATGAGGCCTTCCATGGGCACCATCGCCCGCATGTCACCGATGACAGCCAATGCCGCAGGTGGCGCGATCTCGCCAGTGATGAGTTCGCGTAACGATTCAAGACCCGCGAGACGCGCAAGGTAAGAGCTTTGCGAGTCGAGACGGTGCCGATCGGCGGCACTCGCATTCTCGATCAGCACGCTGAGTTTGCGCGACGGGCTGATGTCCATCTCGCCGCGGATCTGGCGGATACCGAGCACGAAGGCTTTTATCCAGGCCACATCGGCTTCGGCATCCGGGTCCGCACCATATCGAGCGGCCTCAGGCCAACGGGCTGTCATGAGGGTCCCGCCACGAGTCATCGCCGTGCCTGCAAGAGGTGCTACACGTTGCCAGATTTCTTCTGTGATGAAAGGCATCAAGGGATGCAGTGCGCGTAGCAGCGTTTCGAGCACCTGTACGAGCGTCTGACGGACGGCGCGCCGCGTCGCTTCGCTGCTCTGCTCCGATTGCAGGATCGGCTTGGCGAGCTCGAGGTACCAGTCGCAGAACTCGTACCAAGTGAATTCGTAGAGTGCCGAAGCGGCATAGTCGAAGCGATAGTCGGCAAATGCCTGATCGACTTCGCGCAGGGTATGTCCCAAGCGCGACACGATCCACCGATCGACGACGCCCGGCGCGATCTCGCCGCTCAACAGCTGCGGATCGAGTGGCTTGCCGGTGTCATCTTCGAGCATCAGAAGTACGAAACGCGCGGCGTTCCACAGCTTGTTGCAGAAATTGCGGTAGCCACCGACCCGTGCGAGGTCAAATCGAATGTCGGCGCTCTGCGTCGCGAGCGACGCAAACGTGAAACGCAGTGCGTCGGTGCCGTGCGATTCGATGCCATCGGGGAAAGTCTTACGAGTGGCCTTTTCGATACTCGGAGCAAGCCGCGGCTGCATGAGTCCCGTCGTTCGCTTACGAACGAGATCCTCAAGCGCGATGCCATCGACGATATCGAGCGGGTCGAGTACGTTGCCCTTTGACTTCGACATCTTCTGGCCTTCGGAGTCGCGCACGAGTCCGTGCACATACACCTCTCGGAACGGCACATCCCCCATGAACTTGATGCCCATCATGATCATCCGGGCGACCCAGAAGAAAATGATATCGAACCCCGTCACCAGCACCGAGGTGGGGTAGAAGCGTTGTAATTCGCTTGTCGACTGCGGCCAGCCCAGCGTCGAGAACGGCCAAAGGGCAGAAGAGAACCAGGTATCGAGAACGTCGTCGTCTTGCTTAAGCGCCAGATTAGCGGCAAGTGCGTGCTTGGCGCGAACGTCCGCTTCTGAACGGCCAACGTAGATCCTCCCCTCGGCGTCGTACCAAGCAGGGATACGATGCCCCCACCAAAGC
This sequence comes from Gammaproteobacteria bacterium, assembly GCA_018970145.1. Classification (GTDB taxonomy): domain Bacteria; phylum Pseudomonadota; class Gammaproteobacteria; order Steroidobacterales; family Steroidobacteraceae; genus UBA964. The sequence continues at coordinate 390,332 of JAGWWY010000002.1, read as the reverse complement.
TGGCGACTGATGCACCAATCTTTGATGTTACGCATCCATTCGAAGTAGGTACGCGACCAGTTCTCCGGCACAAATTTGATCTTGCCCGACGTCACGGCTTCGACGGCGGGTTCGGCGAGCGGCGCGATGTTGACGTACCACTGGTCCGTCAGATACGGCTCGATCACCGACCCGGAGCGATCGCCGCGCGGCACCATCAACTTGTGCTTGTCGATACGCTCGAGCAGGCCCTGTTCGGTCAGTTTTTCGATGATGCGCACGCGCGCCTCGAAACGATCGAGCCCTTGCAGTTCAGCGGGTGCGTTTTCGTTGATTTTTGCGTCAGGCGTAAAGACGTTGATGACGGCGAGTTGGTGACGCTCGCCGACTTCGTTGTCGTTGAAATCGTGTGCCGGGGTGATCTTCACGCAACCGGATCCGAACTCCGGATCGACGTACGTATCACCGATGATCGGAATCGTTCGATCGGTCAACGGTAGCCGCAGTTGTTGTCCGATGAGATGCCGATAGCGCTCATCGTCCGGATGCACGGCGACCGCGGTGTCGCCGAGCATCGTCTCGGGGCGGGTCGTAGCAACGACGAGATGTCCGCTGCCATCCGCCAATGGATAACGCAGATGCCAAAGCGATCCGTCTTCCTCAGTGCTCAACACCTCGAGATCCGATACGGCGGTTTGCAACACCGGATCCCAGTTCACCAATCGCTTACCGCGATAGATGAGTCCCTCTTCGTAGAGGCGTACAAAAACTTCGGTAACGGTCTGCGAAAGACCCTCATCCATCGTGAAGCGATCGCGTGACCAGTCGACCGAGGCACCGAGGCGCCGCATCTGCCGCGCGATCGTGCCGCCGGATTCCCCTTTCCACTTCCAGACGCGCTCGATGAAGGCGTCGCGGCCCAATGCGGCGCGGCTAGAGCCTTCACCCTCGAGTTGGCGCTCGACCACCATCTGGGTGGCGATGCCTGCGTGGTCCGTGCCCGGTTGCCACAACGTCGCCTCGCCACGCATACGGTGGTAGCGGGTGAGGGCATCCATGATGGTGTCTTGGAACGCGTGCCCCATGTGCAGCGTGCCGGTGACATTGGGCGGTGGGATCACGATGGAGTAGCCCACTCCCTCGCCCGCGGGGGCGAAGAGACCCGAGGATTCCCATCGCTCGTAGATGCGCCGCTCGATGTCGAGCGGTGAGTAGGACTTATCCATCGTGAACGCTTAGCGGCTGGCGCGTCGCAACAGGAAGTCCGACAGCAGCGCAACCGGCCGGCCGGTACTGCCTTTTGCTGCACCGCCGACATAGGTAGAGCCCGCGATGTCCATGTGGGCCCAGCGCAGACCCTCGGTGAACTTGCCGAGGAAAGCGGCTGCAGTGATCGCACCACCATCGCGCCCGGCGACGTTCGCCATATCAGCGAAGTTACTGCGTAACTGGTCTCCGTATTCGTCGGTGAGCGGCATTTGCCAGGCGCGATCATCCGCGCGCACGCCGGACTCGACCAGTTCCGCGGCGAGCTTGTCGTCGTTGGTCATCACACCGGTGTGATGATGACCGAGCGCGATGACACAGGCACCGGTGAGGGTCGCGATATCGATGACCGCTTGTGGCTTGTAGCGACGCGAATAGTGCAGTGCGTCACAGAGGATCAAACGACCCTCGGCATCGGTATTCAGGATTTCGACCGTGAGACCGGCGGCACTGGTGACGATATCACCCGGCTTGATCGCTCGGCCGCTCGGCATGTTTTCGCAAGTGGGCACTAGGCCCACGACGTTCAGATTGAGACTCAGTTCGGCTACGACCGCCATCATACCGAGGACCGTCGCGGCCCCCGACATGTCGAATTTCATCTCGTCCATCGCGCCGGGATCTTTGAGCGAGATTCCGCCCGTATCGAAGGTGATGCCCTTACCAACCAACACGACAGGCGCGCGCGCTGCCCGTGGCGCTTTGTACTCGATCACGATGAACTTGGGTGGTTCGTCGCTACCGCGGGTGACGGCGAGGAAGCAGCCCATGTTTTCGGCGCGAATCTCGGCTTCATCGAGCACGCGAACTTTGAGCCGTTCATAACGGGCTGCCAACGCCAACGCCTGCTCGGCGAGGTAGGTCGGGGTACAGACGTTGCCCGGTAGATTGGCGAGATCGCGCATGAGTTTGGCTCCGCTCGACGAGGCCAAGCCGTGCAGGATTCCGCGCCGCGCGGCCGCGGCTGAGGCGGGACGAACGCCGGCGAGCTTGACGACTTCGAGCGCGGGCGGCGGGGCTTTTTTCCCCGACTTCAGATCGTTGACGCGATACAGCGCCGCTCCGGTGGCTTCCACTGCTGAGCGCGTGTAGAGATAGTCGTCGAGATCGCGTGTGGCGGGGCGGGTCAACGCGATCGCGGCGGATCGCACTCGCGTTTTCGCCAATGCCGAGACTGAGCTCGCCAGGGCCTTGCGCCAGGCTCGGCGAGAGACCTCCAACTTGCCCTGGCCCACCAACAACAAACGCGAGCACTTAAGACCCCGAAAGGCGGGCAGCAACAGCGACTCGCCGAGTCGCCCCGCGAAATCACCCTGTGCCAAAAAACGCATCAGAGCGCCACCACTCTTACGATCCACCGCGACGCCAAGCGGTGAGAGCGCGCCCGAGTCGTGTACGCCGACGACCAGACAGTCGACGGTGATTTGGGCGGGACTACTGGTGAGGATATCGAACTTCATCGTGAGGTCTCCAAGTCCGGTAGGGGTGGGTGCAGCGATGCACCACGAACCCTTGCAAGTGACGTAACATTCTAGCGTTTTTCTGCTGGGCCTGATCGTGATCCCCACGCTAGCGCGGTACATCCTTCGAGAGACCATCGGCAGTTGGCTGACGGTAACGGCCGTGCTGACGGTCATTCTGCTCACCAATCAACTGGGGACGGTGCTCGCCCGTGCGGCTGAGCAGGGATTCCCGCCGCAGGTAGTCCTCACGCTGGTCGCGCTCGGCACGGCCCAGAACATCGCCGTGTTGTTGCCAATCGGTTTATTACTGGGCGTGATGCTCGCGCTGGGCCGGCTGTATCACGACAGTGAAATGACGGCGATGCAGGCCTGTGGCGTCGGGGGTCGATACGCTTGGCTGCCCGTACTGTTGATCGCGATGGTCTGCGCGGTCGCAGTCGGTTTTTTAACATCGGTCGTCGGGCCGATGGCCGTCTCCAAGACCCAGCAGGTTCGCAGCGAGGCGTTACGTGATGGCGAGTTCTCGCCGATCGCCGAGGGGCGTTTCCGCAGCTTTGGTGGCGGCTCGATCGTGCTCTATGCCGAAACGCTCGATTCGAACGGCATGCTCGGCAATGTCTTCATTCAGCGATACAGCGACGGTCGACAGGAAATCGTTCTAGCGGATCGCGGTCGACACACTGTCTCGTCAGACGGACGGTTGCATTTGTTGACGCTGTACTCGGGTGAGCGCATCGAGGGTACGCCGGGCTCTGCCGAGTTACGCCGTGTCCGCTTTGAGCAAAGCGTCATCCCGGTCGCGGTTCCCGATGCGTTGCTCGCGCCACCGCGACTCGAAGCTCAATCAACTACGCAGTTGCTGGCCTCCGAGGATTTGGCGGCGATCGCCGAATGGCAATGGCGTATTGCCGCGCCGGTGATGGTGTTGGTCTTGGCAATGCTCGCCGTACCACTGGCTCGGTTGCGGCCGAGGCAGGGCCGATACGCGCGGATCTGGCTCGGTGTAGTGCTTTATTTCGTTTATTTCAGCCTCATCTCGGCGGGGCGTGTCTGGATCGAAAAGGGCGTGATTCCGGCCTCGCTCGGTCTTTGGTGGGTCCATCTGCTCGTGATCGCTGTGACGATGCTGGTGTTGTTGTCGCCACGTTGGCGGGCGCGCTGGCGCTACCGAGGTTCGCCGATATGAGACCTCTGCTTGGCGTTCTCGATCGCTATGTCATGCGCGCGGTGCTCTCGGGGGTCGCGATGGTTGCGGCCGTCCTGGCCTCGCTCGGCACCCTGTTCCTTGTGATTGGTCAGCAGAACGACATCGGAGTCGGTAATTACACGGCTGCCAGTGCTGCGGTCTTCGTGTTTCTGAGTCTGCCGCAGCAGATATGGGATCTGTTACCGATCAGTGCGTTGATCGGCGGGCTGCTGGGCCTCGGTAATCTGGCTCGTGGGAGTGAGCTGACGGTGATGCGCTCGGCCGGCTGGTCCGTCTGGCGTCTCTCCCGCGGCGTGGTGGCGGCGGGAGTCGTTTTGTTGGTCATCGCTGTGGTATTGGGCGAGTCGCTTGCACCGCCGATGCAGCAGTTGGCGAAGCAACAAAAAACGCTGCAGAAGACGGCCGGGCAAGGGGGCGGCACGCTTGGCGCGACCTGGGTCCGTGACGGTCGGTTGATCGTGAGTATCGAGCGACGGGGTGGCGGTGACGGATATGGTGGAGTTACTTTATTCGAACTAGACGATCGAAATCGGCTGCGATCGATGGCACAGGCGACATCGATCCAGTTTGAGGCGGAAGGTCGCTGGCTGCTCGGTCAGTACGCCGAGACGACGGTGTTAAACGACTCTCAGGTGACCGCGCGGCGTCGTGGCAAGGAGCCGTTCGTATCGAACCTCAGCGCAGATTTCTTTGGTGATGCGGCGAGTGCGCCAGCTCAGATGTCGACGCTGTCGGTGTGGCGAGTCGTGATGCACCTGCGAGATAACGGACTGGATGACCGTGAACCGTTGTTTGCGTTTTGGTCGCGGATTGCGCGGACGGTTGCGATCTTTTTTGCGTTGATGTTGGCGTTGCCATTTGTCTTTGGATCATTGCGCGACTCTGGCTCCGGAGCAAGGGTGGCGATGGGCTTCGTACTCGGCATCGGATTTTTCTCGCTGCAACGCACGCTCGAGAGTGGCGCCATCGTTTTCGGAGGGCCACCAGCGTTGCTGGCGTGGACGCCGACCCTATTGCTTGCGGCAGCGTCGTTATTATTGATCATGAGAACGCGCTGATCGTTATGGCTAACGATTCGATTTCGCCGCTACTCGTCAAGGCCACGACGCTGATCCTACGCAGCGCCACCTCATTTCAGCGTCAAGGGGGCGAACGGCGAGATACTGCAAATGACGTCGCTCCGTCTCTGGGGCCCCGAGGATTACTTTGTCGAATACAACCAGCGTGAGAAGCACCCCGTATGAGTTCGAGCAATGACCAAGTGTTGGTTTGGGATTGGCCGGTGCGTGTCATGCATTGGTGCCTTGTACTGTCGGTATTCGGGGCGTGGCTGACCCACGAATTGGAGGGCGACTGGTTCGCGTGGCACGTTCGCTTTGGCTATGCCGTGCTCGTCGTTACCGTCGTTCGTCTGGTTTGGGGCTTCGTCGGTACGCGGCATGCGCGCTTCGTCGCCTTTGTGCGGGGTCCGAGGGCGGTTTTGGGTGATCTGCGGACATTGTGGAAACGCGATGCGGAGGGCTCGGTCGGTCATACGCCAGCCGGAGCATGGATGATCCTGGCGTTGCTCGGCATGCTGCTGGCCCAAGGCGTGACCGGTTTGTTCTCCAACGATCAGGTCTATCAGACCGGTCCGCTGTTTGGTTATGTCACGGGTCAGATGAGTGATCGCGTGACCACACTGCACAAGCAAATCTTCGATGTGCTGTGGGGCGCCATCCTGATCCACGTGTTGGCGGCCATCTTTTATTTGATCATCAAGCGGCGCAACCTGATCGCACCAATGTTCTCCGGAAGAAAATCGCGCAAGGACGTACCCGAGGGTGAGGAGATCCAGGCATCGCGTGGGTTTATTGCCATCGTGATCGCTGCAGTCGTCATCGCGGTACTCGTCTTGCTCGTGCAGACGGCACCGGAGGCCTTTCTGTTCGGCTTTTGATTCAACGCGGTGCGCCGGGATGATTTTCGGGTCGGGTTTCAGCGAACGCGGTCAACGAGGACAAATGCGCGCCGATCCCGACCAAAGTCGGAAAATCATCGAGCGGGCAGCCGAAGCGTCGCGCGTTATAAAGCTGCGGTGCGAGGCACACGTCCGCGAGCGTCAAAGACTCACCGTGTAAATGTCGCGTTGATCCTTGTTGCAGGGCGCGTTCTTCGAGGGCGATGAAGCCTTCGTGCATCCAGTGGCAAAGCCACGCGCTCACGCGGGCGTCATCGGCTTGCCATTGCGTGCGCAGGTAACGAGTGACGCGCAGGTTGTTAAGTGGATGAATGTCGCAAGCGATCGTTTGGACGAGCGAGCGCACCTCGGCACGGGCACGGGCCGAGGGAGGTAACAGCGCCGGTGTCGGAAAGCGCTCCTCGAGATATTCGAGAATCGCCACCGATTGTGCGAGCGTCCAGCCGTCGGCTTCTTGCCACGCTGGGACGAATCCCTGCGGATTGAGAGTCAGGTAGTCACGGTCCCGTTGCTCGTCGCCGGTGAGATCGTGGCTATTCGATTGCCAGTCAATGCCTTTGATGGCCAGCGTGATGCGAACGCGCCACGATGCAGAGCTACGCCAGTAATCGTGCAAGATATTCATACGATACGCGCGAGAATTTCAGCAGATCGCGAGCTGGATCGAACCGAGACCGTCGATTCCCGCTTCGAGTCGATCACCGCGAACGACCGCCGCTACGCCGGCGGGTGTGCCGGTGTAGATGAGATCGCCTTGGCGTAGTTCAAAGAGAGTCGAGAGCTCCGCAATGATCTCGGCATTGTTCCAGATCAAATCGGCCAGATCACCTTGTTGGCGTAATTCGCCGTTCACGCTCAACCAGATCTTGCCGCTACCGAGTTCGCCAACGACGCTGTGCAAGTGGATCGGTCCGAGCGTCGCCGAGGCATCGAAGGCTTTACCCGTATCCCAGGGGCGACCGGTTTTTTTGGCGTCGTTCTGCAAGTCACGACGGGTCCAGTCGATTCCGATCCCATAGCCATAGATACACCCGGCTGCCGCTTCGAGCGTGAGATTTTTACCGCCGCGATGCAGTGCCAAGACGAGCTCGACTTCGTGATGGAAGTTCTGGGTGCGCGGCGGGTAAGGGACGGGCAGCGTATCGGCGATGATGGCATCGGCGGGTTTGCAGAAGAAAAAGGGCGGCTCGCGGGTGGGGTCCGATCCCATTTCCTTGGCGTGCTCGGCGTAATTACGACCGACGCAATAGATACGATGCACCGGAAAGCGAAGTGCCGAGGCGCTAATCGGCGCTGTGACCGGTGCATAGGGCTCGAAGGCGAATGAGATCGACATGGGGTCTCAAGGTTGCTGCTTATAATCCTTTCATGAGCATACCTCTACGCGAATTGCAGTTCGACCTCTTCGAGGTGTTGGGCCTTGCAGATTCGGCCTCGACCCGAGAAACTTTCGACGCCGTACTTGAGGCCGCCGCGAGATTGGCAGACGAGCAGTTCGCGCCGCATGCCGCACTCGGCGATCGACTGGAGCCTCACTTGAATCAGGGTCGGGTGGTATTGCCCGTTGAACTGACAAGGGCGATGCGATCGCTTGCCGATGGTGGCTTTCTGGCGACGTCGTTTGCCGAAGAGCACGGCGGCCTCGGTTTGCCGTTCACGCTGTCGCAGGCCTGCGGCAGTTTGTTCGCAGCGGCGAACGTCGGCTTCCACAGTTATGCCATGTTGACTCAGGGAGCCGCGAATTTGCTGGGACATTTCGGCAGTGCGGCACAGCGTCAGCATTGGATTAAGCGCATGCTGGCGGGCGAGGTCTACGGCACCATGTGTTTGTCGGAGCCGCAGGCGGGTTCGTCCCTGGCAGATATCACCACGATGGCGAGTCCACGACAGGATGGGCGCTATGCTTTGCGTGGGCGCAAGATGTGGATCTCCGGTGGTGAGCATGAGCTGGGCGAGAATATCGTGCACCTGGTGCTCGCGCGCACGCCCGATGCGCCGCCCGGTGTCAAGGGCATCTCGCTGTTTCTCGTACCCCGTTACCGCGAGGAAGAGTCGGGCCGCGTACCAAATGGCGTCAGTCTCATCGGTCTGAATCACAAGATGGGCTGGCGTGCTCACGTCAACACGGCACTCGCCTTCGGTGATAACGCAGAGTGCATCGGCGAATTGGTCGGCACGTTGCATCAAGGGCTTGCCTACATGTTCTTCATGATGAACGAAGCGCGTGTGTCGGTCGGATTATCGGCCGCCGCGATTGGCTTCGCGGGTTACCGTTACTCGCTGCAATACGCACGCGAGCGTCGACAAGGGCGCTCGCTCGTCAATCGCGATCCGCGCTCGGAGCAGGTCGCGCTCATCGAGCACCCAGACATTCGGCGGATGCTGCTATCGCAAAAGGCCTGGGTTGAGGGCGCACTCGATCTATTGCTCTACTGTGCGAATCTCGTGGATGTCTCGCGCTCTACGGGTGAGGCAGTTGCGCGAAACGAGGCTGCGTTGCTGCTCGATTTTTTGACACCGATCGCCAAAAGTTGGCCAGCCGAGTATGGGCTCGAAGCGAACAAGCTCGCCATTCAGGTCGCAGGCGGCGCCGGCTACACGCGTGATCTGCCGCTCGAGCGTCTCTATCGCGATAATCGGCTGAATCACATTCACGAGGGAGCTTGGGGCATTCATGGGCTCGATCTACTCGGTCGCAAGGTCACAGCGAACGGCGGTGCCGCCTTCGATCTTTGGCGTCGGAGCATCACGGGAACGATCGAGACAATTGTGCCGATGGCGGAGTTGAGCGAGAGCGCCATCGTCCTGCGTGAGCTTGTCAGTCTTGCGACTGAGACCACACGAGGTGTGATGAAGCTTCAACGCGCCGGTGAGATCGAGCGCGCTTTGACCAATGCGACCGTGTATCTCGATGCGATCGGGACGATCACCGTCGGCTGGCGTTGGCTCGAGAGGGCGCGCATCGCGATCAACCGGCTGCGCAACGAGTCGCCTACGCAAGACGAGCAGGATTTTCTCGAGGGAAAATTATGTGCTGCACAACATTTTTTCGCGCAGGACCTGCCACGCGCCCGGGCCCAACTCGGCATCGTCGCGAATTTCGACGATGCCGTGTTGAGGTTGCCCGAGGCGGGCTTCTGAACCGATCAGCGCGGCCTCAATCAGCGCCGGCGCTGCTGAAGTTCTTTCAGCAAATGATCGGCCTTGTATACCTTGGCAAGCGCCTCTCGCATGATCGCCGGGTGCACCGCAGTCGAGCGATTCTTCTCGGTGTCGAACCAGTACGAGCCCGAGATCGAATGAATGTTACCGTCGAACATCAAGCCCACGACCTCGCCCTTCGCGTTGAGTAGCGCGCTGCCGGAGTTGCCGCCGACGATGTCGTTGTTACCCGATGCATTGAAGCGAGTCGACATATCGAGTTGGTCTTTGACCGCCGACCAACTCGCAGGGATCGCGAACGGAGCCTCGCCGGTGGCGCGTTCGAAGAGCGTCGCTAGCGTGGTGTAAGGCGGGACAAGCTTGCCCGGCTCTTCCCAGCCCTGCACCGTGCCGAAGTTCAGGCGCAAGGTGAAGGTGGCGTCGGGATATACATTGGTTCCGTAGATCGCAAAGCGGGCTTTAGCGATCTTGGTCTCGGCAACGCTGACCGGCGCCTCGACTTCATCCTCGTAGCGCTTGCGGATGTGGCGTGAACGAGTGTCGATCTGCCGGGCGAGTACGATCATCGGATCGGTCGATGCCGCGACAGCTGCGACACCGCCATTCCATAGCGCAAGGCGCACGGCCGGATCAGCAAGCGCCGAGCCCTCGATCAGCTTGTTCGCCAAGGTATCGGGCGAGTCGGCGCGAAGCAATTGACGGACCGTCACATCGTCAGGGCCGAGCCACTCGCGCATACGCTCGAGGCTGAAGGACAGCGTCAGACGCTCGAGCTCTGGGTACACCGGCACGGGTGCCTTGAGTTGTTGCTCGATTCTCGGTAGGGCCGCATCGGTAAACTCGCGCAGGCGTTCACCGTTCGGCTTCTCGCGCTCGGCCGTTGCGCGAACCAGCGTGCGTGCGTAGCGGAACAAGCGGCTGTTGAAGCCGGCAGCTCCCTCTAGGAAAGTGAGTTCATTGCTCAGTCCGCGCGCAACCCGATTGGCGCGTTCGATGTCACCCCACGGGTCACCCATCGTAGCCAACGACGGTGTAGCGGCCACGCGCTCACGCAGGGCCGCTTCGTCTCGCTGCTTTTTCGTGAGCAGATTTTCGTCTAGGAGTGCATCGAGCAGTTTACGACGCACCTTGATGCCGTTCTCGAGACCGCTCAAAGAATCATCGACGATACGGCGATTAGCCTCGCTGCCTTTCGCGAATTGGATATAGCGACCACGCAGTTCGCTACTGCGCAGCAGCGCGGCTGGCAGATCGGTATCGCGAAGTCGTTGCAGTTGCGACACCGTCAACAAGCGATCCGTCGAGCCGGGATGCCCAGACACGAGGATCAGTTCGCCAGCCTCGGCACCTGCGAAATTGATCCTGAGCGGCTGCGCGATACGCACAGGCTTGCCGTCTTGGTAGGCGCGCAGGAACGCCATGTCGAGACACCAGCGCGGAAACTGAAAGTTATCAGGATCTCCGCCGAAGGCAGCTATGCCCGCTTCGGGTGCGAAGACAAGACGAATGTCGGTGTAGCGCTGATAACGATAGAGAAAATACTGTCCGCCGTTGTAGAGAGAGACACTCTGACATTTTTGACCGCTTGTTTTCTCGCACTCTTGCTCAAGGGCGGTCAATGTGCGCTTGCGTACGTCGTTGGCGGCACGATCGTCGAGCCCTGTCGATGCGGCTTCAACTTGCATGGTGATGTTATCCATGCCGACGAGAACATCCGCAAGCTGAGTCGGACACCGCAATTCTTGTTCGCGCTGCCTAGCGAGAAAGCCATCCTCCAACAAGCTCTTTTCCTTGCTCGAGTTTTCGGCGAGGCACGCCGTGATGCAGTGATGGTTGGTGAGGATCAAGCCATCTTCGGAGACGAACGACGCCGTGCAGCCAGCGAGGCGAACGGTTGCTTGCCGAACGTGATCAAGCCACGGTTGGTCAATCGTGGCTCCGAACTTCTCGCGTACCAACGCGGAGGGGAAGTTGTCGTAAGTCCACATACCTTCATCGGCGCGAGCACTGCCGATCACGGCGGCGCAGGCAAGGGCGATCGATAGCAAACGACGCATCGGATTAACCTCGATAGACGAAAACAGACAGCCATTACAGCACAACTGTCGATTAAACCGCTCGATACCGAGAAATCCCGACTTGCCAGCTAATACCGTGAAATCACGTCGATTCTCACCGTGACCTTGCTTTGGTACCGGCATGCAATGCGCTCCACGAGTTTCACCCCGAGCCAGCAAAGGAGTTCTGTATGCGTCAGTCCGCAATCCAGCCGAAGGTCATGGGTCAAGGCATGACCGAGTACATCATCGTCGTCGCTTTGATCGCCGTGGCGGCGATCGGTGTTTACTCTGCGTTCGGCGATGTCCTGCGTGGTCAGACCTCGGTCGCCGCCGTCGCCTTGTCCGGTGAGAGCAACACGACCGGGCGCCAACTGGTCACGGGCGGTCGAACCAAGGCCAATGAGCAGGCGACCGCTAAGTCGCTCAAGGATTTCGAAAAGTAAGCGCGCGAATCGACCGACATTCATGCCGTCGCATCAACACGGTCAGTCGTTACTCGTCCTCGTCGTTCTACTCGGGGCGCTCTTGAGCGCGCTGTGGTGGACGACCGAGGCGGGGTCGGCTGTCAATGAAAAGCAGCGCCTCGCCAATGCCGCCGATGCGGCTGCCTTGAGTGCGGCGGTATGGCAAGCGCGGGCCTTGAACTTCGATGCCTATACCAATCGAGCGATTGTCGCGAACGAGGCTGCATTGGCGCAGTCGGTGAGTTTGAGATCATGGTCGTCGTACATGACTCGCCTACTACCTAGTGCTGCGTTGGTGACGGCCTGGGTGCCGTATCTGAACACCGCCATGATGACACTGCAGCGGTTGTGGCACGTCGTGGATGCCGTGCTACAGCCGAGTCTGATGACACTCGAAGCGACGACGAGTCTCGTCTCGCACGATATCGCCGCGGCGCAACGCGTCATGCACCTCGGTACAGTCACGGTGGTTCCCGCGATACTGCGCGAGTCGCTTAGCCAGACCGATTCGCGATATCGCTTATCCACGGGCGGCGAAGCGGCGGTGGCTGTTTGGGCGAGCGAGTGGCTGCGCTTCGCGTCGTTCTATGGCGGGTCTTTTCGTTGGCGGCAACGCGATGTGGTGCATCGCTCACTCGACGGGTTCTCCAGTGATCGCCGGTACACGCTCGCGCCGTTACTGGGTACGAGCATCGTACGGTTCGAGAAACGCGGCGGTACCGAGCTCGTCGATTTCGATAACTGGCGCGGCCTCGACACGCTGTCGCTGCATGCGCGTCGAGGGCTCCTGTTCGGTTCGATCCGCGAGCGGACACCCATCGCCTGGGGCGGGTCCGAAACTGGTCAACCGTCCTTCAGTCGCGGCGAGCACGGTGACAGTTATCGTCGCAATCCGCGTGCGAGTCGTCTGGCGGATCGCTCCGTTCGACGCTCTGTCGGTTATCTCGGTTTGCCTTCGCTCTATGATCTTTCTGCTGCACAGCGCGATAGTTTCGCGCCACCGCGCATACTCGTGCGCGTGGCACTCGACGATTCGGCGCGTCGGGGGGCCAAAGCACTGCTCGGCTTCGCGAGCGTACCGACTCCGACGGGTCACGAGCAGCATCTTGAAGGGTCTGCGCCGCGTTGGTTCGCCGAATCGGCCGCCACGACGTCCTTCGAGCGCCCGCATCCTCGGTTGGATGGTGCGCGCGAACGAGCAAGTCTGTTTAGCCCCTTTTGGAGGGCACGCCTTGCCACTCTCACGAGCGACGAACGCGTTCGCCTTGCGGCGCTCGACGGCTCGCCAGCATGGCTTGCGGTGGCGCCGTGACGGCGTTGATCCGAGCGCACGTTGCGCGGGTTACGCAACGCGGACAAGCACTGGTCGAGTCCATGGTGGCTCTCTTTTGGCTGATTCCGCTATGGTTCGCTTTATTGTTTCTTGCCGAGCTCTTGGCGGCACAACAGGCGGCGATTTCGTCGGTGCGCCATGCGGTGATCCTGTCACACCTGACCGATGGAGCCCTACCTAGGGCCGAGATCGCCGCGATCGCTCGCAGCCGCTACGGCGACATGTCAGCCGATGCACCGTGGATGCCGAGCTCGTTACGCTTGCAACTGGAGTTAACGGAGGCAAAGCCGTTACCCTCGCCCAAGCAGTTGCACGAAATTACCCAAAGCACGTTGTTGCCGGCGGGTATCGTCACTGGCGGCGACTTCCGTCTGCCGACATCCAGTGGCATCCAAGCGCGAGCGCAGTGGTCGTTTCGATTACCTGATTTTCTAGCCGCCGCACAAACTGACACGCCCATCCTGCTCACCGAGCAGCTCGCCGCGCTGCATCACGGATGGTCTTCGCGCAGCGATACTGACACCCGCGATCATGTCATTGGGATGACCGTTCAAGCGCGACTCGCGGAGGCGACCACGGTCTTCGATGCGGTTCGACCCGTCATCGCGATCATTGAGCCGGCATTCGAGCGCTTTTGCCCCGGTCGCCTTGACGTCGATATCGTGCCCTCCGATCGCACGGAGGGCAGTCAGGGTGGTGACGCGAGGCCAAGACCATGCTGACATCTCGACCCGTGGACGCCTGGTTGATCGGGACCCTTCTCGCCGTCTGCAGTCTCGCTGATCCAGTCGGTGCCGCAACACGATCCGAGACCGTCGTCGTCAATGGTGTGCCGCTGCGTTTGCGTTCGACTACCGAGTTGGGTGAGCCCGAGACGCTCGCCGAAGGGCTGACACGTCGTTGGGCTGAAAGCGGGCCGGCGCCGCTGACGATGCAACTTCGCGATGGCCGCATCATTCTCGGTCGTCAGCGTCAGGCCTATCACGAGACGGTCAGTTTGCAACGGGGCAGGCTACCCGGGAGCACGCGAGTCGAATATGCGATCCGCGACCTCCGTGAGCCGATCGAAGCATGGGGCGCCGCCCCATTCGTGGTGCCGACGGATTGGCAGCGCATTTCCTCCGTTCGTCACGGTCTGTCGCGCAGCGCGCCCATGACCCTGCTTTTCCGCAGTCATCAAACGGTTCCAACGGTCGTTCGTCAACTGCGTGCCTCTCTGATCCGAGCAGGTTGGAGCGCGACGCGTCTCGATTCCGCGGACCACGGCGTCCTCATGAGTCTGCGCGGCACGCGGCAGCTGCAAGCTGCCGTTGCGGCATCCAAGACCGGCACGCGCATCGTGATTCAGCTCGACGGCGCGGAGCAATGAAATGTCGGTCAAGGAAATACCCGTCAGGAAAATATCCGTCAAGACCAAGGTTAGCCGGGCAGTCGAGCCGCGGTGTCATCGTGGTCAGACGATGCTCGAGTACCTGTGGATTTGCGCCGTCTTGGTGCTCGCCTTGGTCGTCCCGTGGGTGGGGAATCCGTCGCCGGCGCAGCAGCTTCTCGATGCGATCGTACATCGGATCCGCATTTTTCTTTGGTGGTTGGCGGTGATTTGAATAGGGTGTACCCGAGGAGTAACGATGACATGAAGTGGCCGACAACTCTCAACTCAACGGTAGTGACCTTCATCGTGGCGCTGATCTTCGCCGGTATCGCATTTGTGGGCGCACAACGCTATTTGAAGCAGGAGCGAACCAAGATCGAAGTCGACTGGCGTGAGCGATATCGGCCAACGCCTGTGGTGGTCGCCGCAGCGGCGTTACCGGCCGGCAAAATTCTGAGCGTGGAAGATCTGGCAAAGCGCGAGATGCCCGCTGCTTACTTGCCCGGCGGAACCTTGCCTGTCGATGAGATCGCGACGGTTATCGGACAACAGTTGGTCATTTCGCTCGCTGCTGGAGATGCATTGAGTACGACCCATTTGTCGGGTCACGGCGGGCAGGCGCTCGCGAGTCGCTTATTGAACGGAACTCGAGCGGTGACGGTGCCGGTCGACGAAGTCAGCTCGCAAGCGGGCTTGGTCCGACCCGGCGATCAGGTGGATTTGTTATTGGCGGAGGAAACGACCGAAGGGAGTGTGCGATGTGTGATGGTGAAGCCGCTGCTCGAGTCGCTCAAAGTGCTGGCGACCGGCGCGCATCAGGTCGATCCCTCGCGCGGCGCCGACGAACTGCTGCAGCGGCGCGCGGAGCTCGGTATTTCCTACTCCACGATGACGTTGGATGTAACGCCTGAACAGGCTCAGCAGTTGGCGCTCGCGCTACGAGTCGGTGACCTGATACCGCTGCTGCGCGGTCAGGGTGATGCAACTCCGGTTTCGCTCAAACCTCGGGTCTCGGATTCGCCGGCGTGCGAACGCTCTGACGGGAAAAAGTCCGTCACAGTATCTGGCTCGGCGAAGACGCTGCGCACGGGACGCAGTGTCGAGCTTTGGGTGGGTGGCGATCGGGAGCTCGCAAAGAGTCAGCACTGGTTTTCCGATCGACCATGACCACGCGGCGTGTCGCCGATGAAGACTGCGCGAGAGAATCGTGAGGAAGCTCGACATGATCAAAGAAAATACGCTATTTCGAATCAGGGCCGGCTGGATGGCACTCATCGTGCTGCTTGCTTGCGTAGTGCAGTCAAGTGCGGCGATACCGGCACGTATCGATCTGTTCGTGGGTGACAGCCGCGTACTCGATGCCGAGGCGACTCGTATCGCTGTCGGTAATGGCAAGTTGGTCTCGGCTACTCTGGTGAGCGCGGGGCAGTTCGTGTTGATCGGTCACGCCCCGGGCGATACGGTGGTGCAACTTTGGTTGCGTGACGGGGGTCAGCGTCGGCTCGACGTCCGAGTCACTGCGAGCGATTTACAGGCAAGCTTACTCGAGATTCGGCGCTTGCTGGCCGACGTACCCGGCGTCAGTGCGCGCGTTGCAGGCGGTCGCATTCTGCTTGAGGGTGAAATCGTCGATGCGCGTCCTCGCGCGCGAGTCTCGGAGGTGGTCAAATTATTCCCGGAGACGCTGGTTGATCTGACGAGTAAACCGTCGGCAGAGACCCTGGTTCATGTCGACGTCAAAATCGTCGAGTTTCGTCAAGGTCAGTTTCGCGAGCTCGGTATTCGCTGGCGTGATGATATCGCCGGGCCCTCAGCCGGTGTCATT
The DNA here is from genome assembly GCA_018970145.1 of Gammaproteobacteria bacterium. Taxonomy (GTDB): domain Bacteria; phylum Pseudomonadota; class Gammaproteobacteria; order Steroidobacterales; family Steroidobacteraceae; genus UBA964. The sequence goes on along the minus strand of JAGWWY010000002.1, from coordinate 374,241 downwards.
GCCGATTTCGTCACGAACGACCGCTTCCGCTTCGTCGGCCCCGATACGCCGGCCGCGCCCGAGGCTTTCGACGGTATTCCGGGGCACACAACGGCCAAGGCGTATCTCGGGATTGCCACCACGCTGGAGTCTCGCCTGCGAATGCTGGAGCAGTCCGGTGAGGCATTGACCGTTGCGGAGCCGCGCTTGAGTTGTCGCAGTGGCGGCCACGCGCGTTTTGTCGCCGGCGGAGAAATCCCGGTGCCGGTGGTCAACTCGGTCGGATCGACCGATGTCGAGTTTCGTGAGTATGGCGTGATCCTCGATATCAAGCCGGTGGTCGATACGCCGGGGGTCGTGATGCTCCGTGTCGAGACGGAGATCAGTCAGGTCGACAACGCCCAGCGGGTCGCGGGGATCCCTGGGTTGCTGAAGCGCCGATCGAGCACCGATATCGATTTGCGTCATGGCGATACGGTCGTGATCGCAGGGCTGACGCAACGACAGCGCAGTCGAGATACCGAGGGTTTGCCAGGGGTTTCTCGATTGCCGGCGGTGGGTCGATTATTCGGCGTCAAAGGTCAACGACAAGAAGAGTCCGAGGTCGTGATTTTTTTGACACCGCGACTCGAGTCAGCGACTGCGCGTGGTAACGAGGACGCTGAGCGCTTGCGACGTGCGCAAGAGCGTATCGACTCACTCGGTCCCGCGCAGCGCAAAGCGCCAGAGCGGCCGGCTCCCGCGCGCTCGCACGAGCTGAAGGGGGTGTGAGGTGACCCCAGCCCGCGATGTGGCGTTGCTGCCGGGTGTCCACTGGATCGGTCGCGAGTCCGACTGCGCAGTCTGTCTCGAGAGTACCGGTGTCATCGATCGCCACACTCGGCTTGAGATGGCGGTCGATGGTAAGTTCGGGTTGGTCGATCTCGGGAGTGCGCACGGTACGCGAGTGAACGGCGAGCGCATCGTGACGGCCGGGCCGCTCGGGCCGTGGGATATCGTTCGAGTCGGCGATGTCGACCTACGATTTTTGCTTGCTCGCGAGGGCAGTGCCGATCTCGAGCGGAGGCGTACGGCCGACACCATCATGGCGAACGAACCCAGCTGGCTTGCGGCCGCGGGGCGTCTACACCAGCGGTTGATCGAACAACTCGATATTCGACGGCGCGACGTGGCGAGTATGTCCGATGAGCATCTACGCGCGTTGGCCAGAGATCTGTTGAGCCCGCTCGCGCAGGAGGAGTCGCGTGGCTTGGGTGGTGATCGAGATGAACTCGTTCGTTTTGTCTTGGCCGAGTCGCTAGGTCTCGGTCCGTTGGAGACCTTGCTGGCCGATGAACGCGTCGGTGAGATCATGGTCAACGGACCGGCGCACCTCTTCATAGAGCGATCGGGAAAAATCGAACGCAGTCCTCAGCGCTTCAGTGGCGAGCCTGCCCTCCGCGGGATTATTGATCGGATCGTTACGCCGCTTGGTCGGCGTGTCGACGATGCATCGCCGATGGTCGATGCGCGCCTGCCGGATGGCTCTCGCGTCAATGTCATTGTGCATCCGTTGGCGATACAAGGCACTGCGCTGACCATCCGCCGCTTCGGCAAGCGTCGTTTGACGGCGCAGGATCTCGTTGCCAACGGGTCGCTCAGTGAGGCGATGTTGGCGTTTTTGCGTATCTGTGTCGAATCGCGCCGAAACATTCTCGTTTGCGGTGGCACGGGTTCCGGTAAGACGACGCTATTGAATGTACTTTCGAGTTTGATACCCGCGGATGAGCGCGTCATCACGATCGAGGACTCGGCGGAACTGTGTTTCGACCACGCCAATCTCGTCACCCTGGAGACCCGCCCGAGAAACATCGAAGGGCGGGGCGAGATAACGATTCGGGATCTGGTGCGCAATGCGCTTCGTATGCGACCGGATCGTATTGTGGTCGGCGAGTGCCGCGGGGGCGAAACGCTCGACATGTTACAAGCAATGAATACCGGTCATGACGGGTCGCTCAGCACGGTGCATGCAAATAGCCCTCGCGAGTTACTTTCACGTCTCGAAGTGATGGTATTGATGTCGGGAGTCGAGTTGCCGGTCAGCGCCATCCGAGAGCAGATCGCCGGCTCGATCCACGTGATCGTCCACCAAGCCCGCCTGTCGAGCGGACGCCGCTGCATTACCCGTATCACCGAAATCACCGGCATCGTGGCGGGAACCATTCAAATGCAGGATATCTTCCGCTCGGATTCGTCCGGGTCTGTTTTCAGCGCCTGTGGACACGTCCCGCAGTTTTATGAAGCCTTGCTGCGATCGGGTGCATCCCTGAATCTGGATCTTTTCAGCAGCGGAGCGCCGTCGTGACCACGTTGGGGTTCGCCAGGCTCGCCGAGTGGATCGACGGCGCCGGTTGGGCGCTGGTCATCGGCGGGGTCGCTGCGCTATTGGCCCTCGTCTTGTCGCGTACGGTGCAGTGGGGCTCGCGAGAACACCGACATCATCTCGAGCATTTGACCGAGGTCGAGTTCGCCGAGTTGTTTCTGTTTCTCGATCCTGTGCGGTTTTTGCAGTGGAACCTGATGGCTGCACTTGCATTACCGTTGATCACTTTTATTTGGATCGGTGCGCAGGCGGCTGCCCTGGTCTTATTGATCGTGATCGTGGCGCCCACCTTAATTTATCGCTGGCTGAAACAACGCCGACGTCGCGCACTGGAACCGCAGTTAGCCGAGGCGGCCAGCGCGATGGCATCTTCATTACGGTCCGGGCTCGCTTTCGGGCAGGCGTTGGAGCAAGTCGTCAAGCATCAGCCAGTACCGATATCCCAAGAGTTCGCACTGGTGCTGCGTGAGCAACGACTCGGGGTTCCACTCGATAAGGCGTTGCAGGGGTTTGCCGCACGAGTCGATCTGCCTGATGCGCGCATGCTGGTGACAACACTGGCGATTGCTCGCGAACTCGGTGGTGGTCTCGCCGAGGCACTCGAGCGCTACGCACGGATGGTTCGACGACGTCTGGCGTTAGAGAATCGCATTCGTGCCCTGACCGCTCAAGGCAAATTGCAGGGTTGGGTCATGGGTGCGTTGCCGATCGGCCTGGCAATCGTTTTGTGGTGGTTGAATCCGAGTGAAATGAATCAACTGGTGGAATCGCCCGCCGGATGGGCTGTCATTGGCGTACTCGTCGTGCTCGAGTGGGTCGGCTTCGTCCTGATTCGGCGCATCGTGCAAATACGTGTGTAGTCGGGGTGCGACATGTTGACGGCAGACGCGTGGATAGCGATCTCAATGACCGTGGCGGTGTTCGCAGGCGCTTGGTTGTTCGGGCGTGCTGTTTCGTCGGTGGCGGCCCGTTGGCGCGTCGCCGAAAACGCCACCAGACCCGAATACTCGGCGCCTTGGCTTTGGCGCGTGATGATCGTGCTCAGTGCACCATTGGCATTATGGTTAGGTCCGCGGTTGTCGCTCGGCTTGCGCGAGCGTATCCAGCGCGAGCTGCGTGTCGCTGAAATCGATGATGGACTATTGCCTCATCAATTCATGGCGATCGCTGTGTCCTTGCCTCTGGTTGTCGGGGTTGGCGTACTCATCGTCCTCGGTACCGTCGCGACGGCAATGCTCGCAACTTCGATCGTCGCGTTGTTGCCGTGGTGGTGGTTGAAGGAAGCGGCAGCGCGGCAGCGTCTGGAAGTGCTTCGTGAGTTGCCGATGTATCTCGACATGCTGACCTTATCGCTCGAGGCGGGCGGCGCTCTGAGTGTCGCTCTCAAGATCAGCACGGAGCGTGCACCGGAAACTTTATTGAGGCGTGCCTTCATGCGTGTCCAAGGAGATTTGCGTGCGGGGCGTTCTCGAGTCGAGGCGTTACGAGCCCTCGCCGAACGGCTCGACAGTCCGGCTGTGACCGCCCTCGTGGCCGCCTTGATCCAGGCCGATTCGAGCGGCGGCAGTCTAGCCGACGTGCTTCGGGCGCAATCGGAGCAACGTCTCGACGAGCGCTTTGCGCGTGCCGAGAAGGCGGCCATGGAGGCGCCCGTGAAAATGTTAGGCCCTTTGGTGCTTTGCATATTTCCCTGCACGTTCATCGTACTGGCCGCACCGATCGTCTTGCGTTTCATCAATCTGTCGCCGTGAGCATTCTGTGAAGTTGCGACCGCTGCGAGTAAAGCTCGCGCAACGTTATGCGGACCGCCTGTGCGGCGTAGGTCTCGGCGTGACTTGGCGCGAGTTCGATGCCTTATGTCTGCCGCGCTGTCGAGCGGTGCACACGCTGGGGTTGGCGCGTCCGATCGATGTGGTCTTTGTTTCTGATGATGCGGTGATCGTGGAGATCCGACCTCGCGTTCCGCCGTGGCGCATCGTGATCGCTCGAGTGTCCAACGCCGTCGATACGTGGGAGTTTCCAGCCGACAGCTGTCAGGCGCACCGTGTCACGTGTGGTTCGTCGATCGAGGCGATGTTGAGCCAGATGACTCCGATCGCCAACGCCTAGGCACGTCATAGCGTGATCAGACCAGGGCACTATAAATATTGGCGGACGAAGCGTTGTGCATCAGGCGCTTCGATGGTCGAGTTCATGGTGGTGTTCGTCGCCATTCTGCTACCGGCGCTGATGGCGATTTTTGAGTTCGCACAGTTGAGTGTGGCGAAACAGAACCTGCGTTACGCCGTGTTCGACATGGTTCGAGTGGCAGAGGCAGCGACCGAGCCGCCGGATAGCGCCATGCTGCGCGCACGCTTGGGTCGAGCTCTTTTGCCGACCTTGGCAGATCAGTCGGATGGCGGTGTGGTTGCATTGGGCGCTGCGGCGGCGTTAGCGGCGCGCCCTGATTTGTTCGACATCACGTACCGATCTGCTGGAACCACGCGAGTCGATGCGGCGACGGCTCTCGAGACGTGGGAGCTCGAGGTACGATGGTGTCGTGAGTTATTTTTCGCGCCGCTCAAATATCTCATTCCCGCGTTGCTTCGGGTACGCTCGACGTCTTGGTTTGATCAAGCCTGTTATGCGCGTGAGAGCTTGCCGCTCGTGGCCAAGGCCCATGTGCTCAGAGCATCCATGCCAGGCGAGTCGCAGCTTCGCTGATTGATTATCAGCGCTGGGCGAGCGCAGCAGCCAACTGTTCGGGTGTGTCGATATCGAAGAGGGCGTTTGGAATATCGACACTGACGACCGAGTTATCCGATGTCAGCAAGCTGGCAGCACCGCGATCGCCCTGCAGGGCACGAAGGCGCTCGAAATAATGGGTGGGGAACATGGCGGGCACACCGACCGTGTGGTGATAGCCATCCGTGTGGCGATAGCCCGCCGCGACGGGGCGCTCCGGATTTAGCTCGGCGACATCCAATAGACGCTGGTAGTCACCGCTCGTGACGAGCGCTTGATCACCCAAGGCGACCAAGACGGCCGACACGCCAAAGGGTAGCGAATCGAGCCCGACGCGCAGTGAACTCGACAAGCCGTCAGACCATCGAGGGTTGATGATGATGTCGGCGCTGCAGCCTTGCAGTGCGTCTCGCAGTGGGTCGGGTGCGGGGCCAAGTACAACCGTCAGACCGGTTGCGTAAGGACGAGTCGCGAGCGCGGCGATCACCGAGTCGACGACGTGTCGAATCAGCGGTTTCCCGCGGTAGTCGGCGAGACCTTTCGGACTTCCGAAACGACGCGCTGCACCCGCGGCCAGCACGAGAGCGTGAACGGCCGTCGACTTCACGTGCAGGCTATGCGCTGACGGTTTTCGCCGGGAGCCGGGGAACCTCATCCAGTACCCAGGCTTGCGATTCACGACGAGCAGGTGAGGGAATCGCAAAGATGATGTCGGCGCGCTCTCGGGCTGCTTGCACGGCTGCCATATCGATGCGCCAGCCGCGCGCTTCGAACTCATCGAGCTTGTCGCGGTACTGCAGAATGACTTTGTCTGCCGGCATCATCAGTTCCTTCGCACGGGAGGGAGGTGTCAATCGCGGCATGACGTGGTTCATCACTTTGATGTCTTGCGAGGCGATGAACATATTGCGTTCGTTGATCTTGGTGTCGAGCCAAGCATTAATTCGTCGTTTCAGCCAGCCGCCGAGCACGCCCATCTTGCTTTGTTTGAAAAATCCGATATTACGCTGGTTCAACAAAAACACGCGTGTCTTGTTGATATCGATCGGCGCTTCGAACATGTACTGGTGCATCGCCGTCTTGGCGGTGAATCGAATGTAGGTCCACATGTGGTTGGGACCATAGGTGCCCGAACCGGCTTCCATCTTGCCGCCCTTTTTTTTGAAGAGCCGCATAATGGGGTTCTTCAACGGTGGTGCATCGAAGGTCGACAAAAAGCCGTGTCCCCACGGATTCTCTTGATGGGGTCTCAGCTCCGTCATCAGATACGTGTCCTCGCGCTCACCTTGATAACCGTGCGTCGGGTGAACGTATTCGTTGTGGGCCGGATCAAGCCCGTTCTCAATGGAGCGCTCGTAGTGGTAGTCGATATCGAACGTGACTAGCGTGGCGCGCCACGTGTCCGTGCCGTGCTCCGGAATCGGCATGATGGGTGGGCGTTGATCTGCCGGCAAGTCGCCGAGGAATGCGAAGACGATGCCGTACTGCTCCTCGACCGGGTAGGCATCAACGCGCGCACGCGGCGGCGGCTTGGTGGTTTTGCCAATCGAGGGAATGCGCGTGCAAATTCCGTCACGATTGAAGCGCCAACCATGGTAGGGGCATTGCACGGTGCCGTCATCTTTGCACTTGCCACCCGAGAGGCTCGCGCCACGGTGAACGCATGTATCACTGAGGACGGCGGGTTGACCGTGTTCGTCGCGAAAGACGACGAAGTCGTGACCGAGTAGACGGACCTTTTGCGGTGTCTTGCCGAGATCCTCGCTGCGAACGACCGGATACCAAAAATTGATGTACACGCTTCACCTCCATGCGAACGCGGGTCTTTTACGCGACTACGGCCGGGCAAGCCTAGTACTCCGACCCCTGTGTGTCCAACGAATGGACAAGCCGGGCGTATTACTCGAGCCCGCCATTGGCGGACAAGCCAATCGCGGCTACAACAGCATCAATGACAAGCCCGGTGACAGGGCTTTAACTTGAATGGTCAACGTCAGGGGGTAGCGTGACGGATAACACCAGTGGCTTCGAGGGGCGCGAGGAGATTTTGGGGCAGGCGGTTGCGCTCGCGATCCGCACGCTGAAAGACTCGATGCCATATCAGCACGAGATGAACGACGCCTTGGTCAAGATGCATCTGAACTCGGTGCAGTTCGCCAAGAACAAGGGGCTCTCGAAGCAGTATGTCGAGCACGATGTGCAGACCATGCGACCGATGTTGGAGCGTACCCGCGAGGCGATCCTCCGAACAGGCGATCGTGAGCTCGCGCTGACGGCGATGTTCGAGCGCACCGCCTGTCTCTATCAGCTTTGTCTCGATCTGCGAGTGCTGCCTGGCGAGCGCCGGTTCACATTTCCTTTTTCGCATGTCCTCGCTATTTCGCGACGGATCGGTCAGTTCGACCTGACGGACGCAGAGGTGCACGACATCTGGCTAAAGCCGCGTTTGTACGGTTATGCCGCCGTGATGGGTGTCGAAATCGATGTCTCCGATATCGACGCCGAGAATAAAGTCACGGTACGACTGACGTGATTTCAAGGTCACGCTCGATCAGTCGACGCCGTTGGTTGGCCGGCAGTCTAATCTTAGGGGCGGGTGTGGGTGTCGAGTCGACTTCGGCAGACTCGAGTGCGCTGGCAACGGGCGCCATGGCCCCGGAAACCTGGCGCTCGCCGGAGCAGCTGCGGAATCTCGTGCGGATGCAAGGCAGTTTGTTGGAGGAGGACGTGCGCTGGTGGTTCACTGGTGTCATTTTCGGTGTGCGAGGCGAGGGGGAAACTCCCAGACCCCTGATGCGATTCGAGGGGATGGAGGTCTATTGGTTTTCTCATCGCGGTGACGATTTCCAGCTCGGCGGGCATACGGTGACCTTCTTTCGTGATTTCGAGACCGGCGAATTTTTGTATGAGTTCGCCAATCCGTATACGGGCAAACGCGAGGCTGTGAAGCCCGCGGTGCAGGGTGGCAACCTCGGATTTGCGTATACCAGAGAGGGAATTTGGCCGGTTCGGTTGGATGGAACACCGCTCGGTGAGCCGGTCAGGAAGCCATTGCAGTTGCAGTGGCACCAGATGGGCACGCATCTTTGGCTGCAGCATCAGACGGTTTATCCACCGGGTATGCCGGCGATGCACGGTCAACGACAGACCATTTTCGCGCAACGCGATGCCGTGTTGGATGTACGCCAAAACTCGGTTGCAGCCAGCTTCTCCTCGGTGGTCTTCATGAATTGGCTGAAGTGGATGGATATGAGGGATCAGCCCGGGCATCTGATCTGGCACGCCTCGGGCGCGAAACTGCAGCACGTCGATCAATTGCCGCATGCCTATCGCGAGCGGGCGGAAAGAGAGTTCCCGCAACGCATGTCAGCCAAACCGGTGTCAGCCAAACCGGTGCAACGCTAGCGCCGGGCTCGCGCTCGGCAGACCTTCGGGGTGCAGTGGTGCACCGCTGGCGTGCACAGGGTGGTCGGATTGTGTTGCTCGCGCGATGTGAAGTTTGACGGAGCAGAGCGGTTGTAGCACTCTGCCAATGTTGTGCTTAGAGGTTCAGTGAAGAAATCTCGAGTGCAGCTTTAAAACATCATGACTTGGGGGTCATATAAAAATGAGTAAATCGCTCAAGCCGGCGCAGCGGTCGGTTGCTCTCGTCATTGGCGGCATGTCCACCGTGATGGCGATGCCTTTGGTCGCGAACGACGCAGTCGGTCTCGAAGAGGTCGTCGTGACGGCGCGCAAGCGCGAGGAGAATCTGCAGGATGTCTCTATGTCCATCACGGCCATCACGTCCGGCGACATCGAGAAGATGGGTATTTCCGACGTCGAGGATATCGCCCGGCTCGATGCGTCGTTGATCTATGACAAAGGATATTCAGCAACCGACAACCGCATTTCGATTCGCGGTCTCTCGCCGACGCGCGGCCGTGTCAATGTGGCCGTACTCGTCGATGGTATCGATACCTCCAGCGAGAGTATTCAGTTCGGCGGTGGTTCGTTGCTAGCGACCAATAAATTGCTCGATCTGCAGGCCATCGAAATCGTCAAGGGTCCGCAGTCGGCGTTGTATGGTCGCAGCGCCTTCGCGGGTGCCGTGCAGTACGTCACCAAGGATCCGGCGACCGTCGCCGAGGGTGATATTCGCGCCTCGTTCGCGGAGTATGGTCGACAAGATGTGACGGGTTCCTGGAGCGGTCCGCTGAGTGATACCGTCGGTATTCGCGTAAATGCCGTGCAGTGGAAGCAGGACGGCATATACAAAAATTCAGTGACCGGCGGCGAGGTCGGTGACGGCGACGGTTGGGGCTTGGCTCTGACTGCCAAGTGGGAGCCGAATGAGAGCTTCAGCGCCAAGTTCCGCGCGGAATACACCGACGACGAGTTTGGTCAATCGGCAACGGCGCAGGTACCGATTTCACTCGTGTCGGTAAGGCCGACGACGGGCGCGGAATGCTTGACCGTCGGCACGGGCGCCGTGGTTGCTGCCGTGCGTGGAAGTTGTCCGGCGGGGAGTGGTCGAGTGTATTCGGGTACAACGGTGTTGCCGCCGGGGTTCACCCTGCCACCCGGTTCCGGTAACCCCGCCTATCCGGGTACGTTCTTCGGTAGTAACCACGTCTATTCGTCGGCGGGTCTCATTCCGTCAGCGGACAAGCTCAAGGTCAAGTTGGATCCCAATCCATTGACTGGCAAGGACTACGTCGGCAGCACACGTGAGATCCTGCGTTTCTCGGCGGTGCTCAACTGGGACTTCGATTTCGGCACGGTGACCTCGCTGACGGGTATCACCGATGCGAACTTCACCTTCGAAGAGGACGGCGACTTCGATTCCGGTGTCGTCAACGGGGTCGATACCTCGTTGCGCGCGGCGAAGTTCGACAACGCGAACGAGACGGAGCAGTTCAGCCAAGAGTTGCGCTTCCGTTCGGATTTCGACGGTCCCGCAAACTTCATGTTGGGCTATCTGTACTGGCAGGAAAAGGCGGCTCAAACGACTCGCTCGATCAATATTTTCTGTTTGCCGCCGATTCCGCCAAACACGTTCTTCCCGGGTCAACCGGCGATCGGCCCAAGTTGTCAAAATCGCTCGGCGAACCAGGTACTTGGATTGATGACCAATCCGATCCCGCGCGTGAACGCGCGTGATATCGAACATAATTCATTCTTCGGTTTGATCGAGTACGATCTCAACGAGCGTTGGCGTGTCAGTGTCGAGGGGCGCTACGGTCAGGAGACCGAGACGGTCGCTGGTGTGAATTGCTCGCCGACGCTCGACGCGGCATCGTTCCCGGGTGGCCCGGTAACGAAGTGCCAAGATCCGAGCTTCCCGGGCTTCCAGATCGGCTTCCCGTCGGTCGGATACCTCTATCCGTTCTTTAACCCGTTCGCGCCACCGGGGGTGCCGGGCTCAGGCGTACAACAGGCTCCGGGCGTGCCAGTCACGCTCGAGACGGAGCACAGCTACTTTACGCCGCGCGCGACGATCGAGTTTCGTCCGGCTGACGACATGTTGCTTTACCTGACCTATGCGAAGGGCGTGAAGCCCGGTGGTGTCTCGACGGTCACGGCCGGATCGTGGCAGGACGCGGATTATGACGGTGCCTACGACGAATTCTCGTTCAAGGATGAGAAGATCCAAGAATACGAGTTCGGCGCGAAGATTCAGTCGGCTGATGGTCGAGTGCGCTTCAACCCGGGCGTGTTCTTCATCAAGTACGATGACAAGCAGGTCGGTGCCCAGCTTGTGACGCCCTCGGGCATCTTGGTCGGTCGCTTGCTGAACGCCGGTAAGGCGGAAGTTCGGGGCCTTGAGCTCGATACGCAGTGGGCGCCGAACGAGAGTCTGTTATTCGGGCTCAATTACGCGTACCTCGATACCGAGTTCATTGATTTCCCGTTCACCTCTGCCTCGCCGACCGATGCGGTACGCGTGGGCAGTTGCAATCGCAAGACCGATACGCTGGCTAACTCCCGCGTGTGCTTCCACAATCTCAAGGGTCGCAAGCTCGAGCGTGCGCCCAAGCATTCGCTGGTCGGCATGGCACGTTGGTCACGTCCGATAGGTGATCTCTTCGGTGCAACGGGCGTGCGCTTCTTTGTCGAAGGCGACGTGCAGAAGCAATCGAAGCGCTACCTCGACTTTTACAACCTAGTCGAACTTGATGCCTTCACCATCGGTAACGTTCGTATCGGTATGACATCCGACCGTTGGGACCTGCAGATCTTCGCGAATAACATCACGGATGACGATACCGTGCAGGCGGGCAGCTCAAACCCGGGTGATGTGGCTCAGTCGCTGGCGGACCCCAGCAACTTCTCGCCGGCGAATACCTCGGGTGTCGCGTTACCGGATCCGCGTATCGTCGGGTTTCGCTTCGCGTATCGCTTCGGCGGTCGCTGAGTCGGGCGCGATTCATCGGGTTGACCCCGATTCACTCCAACGGGTCGTAGCCTCGCGGTTGCGACCCGTTTCTCATTTTTTTGCGCGTTGATGATTTTTACGAGGAAGTGCCGTGTTTGAAGGTCGGCATCTGATCGATGGAGAGCTCACGCTTGGCGAAGGAGGCCGAGCGGGCGACTGGATCGACAGTCACGAGCCTGCGACGCTCAAGCCGCTCGGGCGTGTGCCTGCGGCGACCGCGCTCGATGTGGACCAGGCTGTGCAGTCTGCGATGCGAGCGCAACGGGATTGGGGTGGCTTGTCGGTCTGGGAACGAGCCCATCGGTTGAAAGCCCTGGCGGCTGCCATTCGCGCTCGAGGCGATGAGATCCTTACGCTCGAGGCGCGCGATACCGGTAACACCATCGGCAAGTTGCGCGCCGACGTCGAGATTGCCGCGGGTTATCTCGAATACTTTGCCGGGCTCGGTAGCGAGTTGAAAGGCGAGACCATTCCGGCCACGGCGCGCGGTCTGCATTACACCGTTCACGAGCCGTATGGCGTCGTTGCGCGGATCGTGCCTTTCAATCATCCCTTCATGTTCGCCGCGGCGCACCTGGCTGCACCATTGATGGCCGGCAACGCAGTGGTGGTGAAAACGCCTGAAACGAGTCCGTTGTCGGGCTCGGTGCTAGGCGAGTTGGTCCGTGACACCTTGCCACGAGGTCTCGTGAATATTGTGCACGGCCAAGGCGCGCCGGCGGGTGACGCCTTGGTTCGGCATCCGCTTGTGCGTCGTATCGGCTTCACTGGGTCGGTGGCAACGGGACTTGCCATCCAACGCGCGGCCGCCGAGTCGGCTGTCAAACATGTGAGTTTGGAGCTCGGCGGTAAAAATCCGTTCATCGTTTTTCCCGATGCAGACTTGGATCGCGTCGTCGAAATGGCGGTCGCTGGTATGAATTTTTCGTGGGCCGGTCAGTCGTGCGGCTCGACCAGTCGTTTGCTGTTACATGCCGACGTCCATGACGAAATCGTCGAACGGGTTGCGATGCGAATGCGGGCGCTTCGCCTCGGCGATCCGCTGGATCCCGCCTCTGAGATGGGGCCACTCAATTCCTCGAAACAGTTCGAACGGATGCAGGACTTCATCACCGACGCGACCGTGCAGGGCGCTCGACTGGTCACCGGGGGTCGCCGACCACCGGGTGAGGCGTTTGCGGGTGGCTATTGGCTCGAGCCCACGCTATACGCGGATGTGACCCGCAGCATGCGAGTGGTACGCGAGGAAATCTTTGGTCCTATCGTCTGTGCGCAACGCTGGCGCGATGAATCCGAAGTCGTCGAACTCGCCAACGACTCGCCCTATGGATTGACGGCGGCCGTGTGGACGCGCGATCTCACCACCGGATTGCGCATGACGCGCGCGATCGAATCAGGCACCGTCTGGCTCAACACCGCAGGTCAGCACTTCGTCGGCACGCCGTTCGGTGGGTGGAAAGACAGCGGTCTCGGTGGCGAGGAGTGTTTGGCGGAGCTATACAGCTATTCGCGCCTCAAAGCGGTGCACGTGCCCGCTTGAAGGCTTGCCACAGCAGATAGGCGGCGATCGGGTTGGCCAGCGCTGAGACGAGCGCCATCGAATAGCCGATTTTGCTTTCATCACCGAAGATGAAGTCCGTGGAAAAACCCACGGCGAACGGCCCGAGCGTCGCGCCGACCAGCACCAGTGACAATTGGTAGGCCGCGCCGAACTGCGCTCGCATACGATCAGGGGTGATCGCTTGCACGTAGGCGCCTGCAGGTCCGGTAGCCGCCGAGCCAAAGAAAAACGTGAAGAAGATCAGCGCGGCGTGCGCCTGCATCGTCGGCATGAAGGGAGCGAGTATCGACGGTAACACTAGGCCGAGTCCACAGTAGAACAAGACGCGCAACTTGGCCCGGTGATCGCCTCTCGATTCGAGATGATCGGACCACCAACCGCCTGCGAAGGCACCGAGTAAGCCGCCGACGAGTGCCACGGTGCCGATAGTCAATGCCGACTCAGCAGGCGTCGCGCCGTACTGGCGCTGATACAGCGCTGGCGTCCACGTCATCACCGCGAAGGCGGTAACGGCCGTCGTGCCGTAGCCTGCGAATACGTAGCCGTAGCGAGCGAGGTTGGCTTTGAAGTGGGCGCGCGTCTCTTGCAACGTGGCCGGTGATCCTTGGTGAGCGCGTGGGGGCTCTTTGACGAAGAGCATTAGCAAAGCGACGGGCAGGCCGAGCAAGCCGATGATGACCATCACGAGTCGCCATCCCGACAAGTCGCCGATGACCGGTAAGGCGACCGTGCCTTGCGACATCACCCAGGCAATCGTGACGCCGCCAAGCAAGTAAGCGAGCCCGGTGCCGGCCGTGACACCCGCACTAAAGACGCCGATCGCAAGCGAGAGTCGTTGAGGTGGGAAATAGCCTGCCAGCATGGAGTAGGCAGACGGCGAAAGCGTGGCTTCGCCAACGCCGACACCAACGCGGTAGAGAAAGAGCTGCGCGTAGGAGCGCGCTGTTCCCGCCAAAGTCGTCATGCTGCACCAGAGCACGATGCCTGAGGTGATGATCCACTTACGGCTGTAACGGTCAGCCCAGCGTGCGATGACGAGCCCCATGCCGCAATAGAAGATCGCGAAAGCGGCACCGGCAAGCAGGCTGAACGCGGTGTCGGAGATCTGTAGATCCGCTTTGATCGGCTGCACGAGCAAGGACAGAATCAATCGGTCGATGAAGGACACGCAGTTGGCCAGCGCCAGCACCAGGACCACGAACCACGCATAGAGTGGGTTCGCGTAGGTCGACGTTTGAGATGTGGTCACGCGGTCGTCCCCCGTTGGTTTTTATTCGAGTGCTTGGAGTATATCTGCCCGAGGTGAGGTGCTCGGCATGATCCACAAATTACTTCAATGGTTACTCGGGACGGTGGTGTTCGTCGTATCGGCAACCGTCGTGATCGCTGCAGCGGCGGCGTGGATCTATCGCGATCAGCCTGCCGCCGAGGTCGAGGCTCGTTGGGCGGATGAGCGCTCGCGATTCGTCGAAATCGATGGGGTGCGACTGCATTATCGGGACGAGGGCGAAGGGCCAGTCGTGGTCCTGCTGCATGCCAACTATTCGAGTTTGTTCATGTGGGAACCGTGGGTCAGCGCGCTCAAGGATGGCTATCGTGTCATTCGGGTCGATTTGCCTGCGCATGGTCTGACCGGACCGGAACCTAGCGGCAACTACACGCTCGAGCGCATCCAATACCTCATCGAATCCTTCATCAACTCGCGCGGTCTCGAGCGGTTCACTCTTGCCGGCACTTCGATCGGGGGTACGGTGGCGATGCGGTATACGGCCGATCATCCGGATCGAGTCGAGCGCTTGGTCTTGATCAGTCCCGGGTCTTTGGAGAAGCGTGTTCGTGGTCGGACGCAGGGCGCCGATATTCCAAAAGCGGCGAACGTGATTGCCTACGTCGCGCCGCCAGCCTTCACTCGCTTCATGCTCGAAAACGATTACGGTGATCCTGCTCGGGTCAGTGATGCCGTCGTCGATGAGTGGTATTCGATGTGGCGCCGTGAAGGTAATCGCTTGGCGATGATCGAGTTGCTGCGGCAGTACGTCTCGGGCGGCGTTGAGGAGAAAATCCGCGCGGTCAAAGTGCCGGTATTGCTGATCTGGGGCGAGCGGAACAAGCGCGTGCCTTTGTCGCTGGCGTACGAGACGCAAGCCTTGCTGCAGAACTCACCGGAAGTTCGTCTCGAGGTGCTGCCCGGGATTGGGCATATGCTGGTGCAGGAAGCTCCGCTTGAGAGTGCAGCGGTGATACGTCGTTATCTCGATGAGCACGACAAGCTCGACGAGCTCAAAGAATAAGTCGAACTTAGAATTTCGGTGCTCGCTTCTCCATGAACGCGCGCGCCCCTTCCAGAAACTCGAGCGATGAAAAACTCTCGTCGTAATAGCGCTTCGAGACGGGGGTTTCGGCATCGGTGCCCGAGCTGATCAGGTTGACCACCGCTTTGGCAGCGCGCACCGAGTTTGGCGCGTTGCCTGCGATTTCACTGGCCAGTGCCTGCGTATAGGGCTCGAGTTCATCTGGTTGGACGATCTGGTTGATCAACCCTAAGCGCAGCGCCTCCGTCGCATCGATACGCCTGCCGGTGTACAGGATTTCCTTCGACCGTGACGGGCCGACGAGATCGTACAGTCGTTTGGTGTCAGCCAGGCTGTACGCGAGGCCGAGCTTGGCAGGTGGGATGGCGAAAAAGGCCTCCGGCGTCGCGATGCGCAGATCGCAACTCAAGGCGAGCCCGCAGCCTCCGCCGGTGCAGGCGCCGCGGATCATGGCGATCGTCGGCATCGGAATGCGCTCCCACGCCACCTGCGCATCCAGCACTGCCTGTTGCATCGCCTGCATCTTCGGCGGATCAGTCAGGCTTTGGCGCATCTCGAGGATGTCTGCACCCGCGCTGAAGGCCTCGTCACCCGCGCCTGTCAACAGGACGACTCGCAGGCGGTCATCTCGCAACAGTTGGGCGGCGATGTCAGTGAGCTGCATCCACATCGCGAAGTTCAGTGCGTTGCGCTTGTCGGGTCGGTTCAACGTGACTCGACCCATCGGGGGAGCTATGTCCGTCAGCAGTTCGCTCATGCGATGATGTTAGCAGTCTGAAGTTCTCACTAGGAGTTCTGATGAGCGTGTATCCGGATCTGCGCGGCAAGGTGGCGATCGTCACAGGCTCGGGTCGTCCCAAGGGCTTGGGCGAAGCGATGGTCAGGCGTTTGGCGGCCGAGGGTTGCAAGGTGGTCGTAAGCGATATCGGTGCCGCGCGCGGCGCTGAAATGCCAGAGACCGCCATTGGCTCATCGAAGGAAATGCAGCAGATCGTTACGGAGATCCGTGCGGCCGGCGGCGAGGCGATCGGTCTCGTGTGCGATGTGCTCGAAGAGACGCAGGTCGCCGAACTCGTCGCAAAGACGGTGGCGCACTATGGACGCCTCGACATCATGGTGAACAACGCGGGTATCGGTTATCTGATGAAGCCGATCATCGAGATGACTCAGGCGGATTGGGACGCCGTGCTCGGTGTCAATCTGCGAGGGGCATTTTTCGGTATCAAGCATGCCGCCGTACAGTTCATCGCCCAAGGGCAGGGCGGTCGTATCATCAACATCGGTAGCCAAGCGTCAAAGTCGGGGTTCCCGTTCGCATCAGCCTATGTATCTTCAAAGCACGGCATGGTGGGTCTCACTCGCTCGGCGGCGATCGAGCTCGGTGGACAGGGCATCACCGTCAACACAATTTGTCCGAACCATGTCACCACGGGTCTTGGCGCTTGGCAGAATCAGTTCTTCAGTGCAGCGACTGGCCGCAGTGAGGAGAAATATCTCGCAGACATGCGTGCGCGCATTCCGCTCGGGCGACCCGGTTTGCAGGAAGATGTTGCCAAGGCCTGCGCTTTTCTGGCGTCCAGTGAGGCTGCGTATATCACCGGTGAGGCGATGAACGTTTCGGGCGGCGAGGAGTACCACTAGACATGAGTTACGCTTGGCCCGGTGGTGCGCGTCTCGCGCTCTCGCTCGTCGTGAATGTGGAAGAAGGCGCCGAATTCAACATCGAGGACGGCGATCGCGGTCCGGAGCCTGTCGATGAGCTCGGGATTACTTTGAAGAAGCCAGTGCGCAATTTCGGCAACGAGTCGAACTACGCGTACGGAATCAATGAGGGTGCACCCCGCGTACTAGGTTTGCTTGATCGTTACGGATTTTCCGCGACCTTCACGGCTGCCGCCGTGGCACTCGAGCGCGCGCCGCAAGTGGCTCGCGGTATCGCCGGTGCCGGACACGAAGTGTGCGCGCACGGTTATCGTTGGGCGCACCAACTCGGCATGAGTGAAGACGTCGAGCGCGACTTCATTCGCAAGGCCACCAACAGCATCGCCACGACTACCGGGACTCGACCCGTTGGCTGGCTTTCACGATATCTGCACACTGCTGAAACGCGTCGTTTGTTGAGTGAAGAGGGTTACCTCTATCACATGGACGATTTCAGTCGCGACGAGCCTTTCATGGATCGCTCGTTGGACAAACCAATGGTGGTGCTGCCCTATGCGCTCGATTCGAACGACATGAAAATGTGGAATGCGCCGGCGCTCACCCCAAGCGATTGGCTAATCTACGCTCGGGATACCTTCGACTGGCTGCTCGCGGAGTCCGTCGGGCGCCCGCGGATGATGTCGCTCGGCGTGCATTTGCGCATCATCGGCCGTCCCGGACGCATCGTCGCGCTTGATCGATTCCTGCAGCACGTGAGTCGCGCGGAGGGCGTTTGGATCGCGACGCGTCGCGATATCGCCGCGCACTACCTCAGCATTCAGTCAGGCTGACAAGGCATCGGCAAATGCCATGACGAGTTCGTCGTGGCCCGGCCGTCCAATAATTTGGAGCCCAGCCGGCAGACCTTCGTTTGCGATGGGGATGGTGGCAGCTGGTGAGCTCGTGGCCGTCGCAATGACGGTGAGATCTGCCAAAGAATCAGGTGTCGGCAGCGTGTGGGCGAAGGCTGGCACCGGAGAGGTCGGTAGCAAGACGATGTCGAACCCTCGCATCATCTCGTGCCAGCGCATCGCAAATTCGCCGACCGTCGTGCGATAGCGACCCAGCTTGGTAACGTCTAGTTGGCCACCGAACTCGAGCATTCCGCGTAGCGGTTCGTCGAAATCGTCAGGGTTCGTCTCGAGATGCTCGCGATGGGCAAGCCACATGCGATGTTCACACAGAGCAAAGATTGCACGGCGTACCTTGCGTAGCGACAGAGGCTCGTTGTTCTCTGATAGTGGTTCGAGTCGTTCTGGGGCGGCGTATCGATTGGCATAACGATTGATCGCGCGATGGAAAGCGGATTCGACGCCTGCATCCAACGCGACATCGCCGAACGAAGTCATCACTGCGCAGCGTAATTTGCCGGCTGGCGGCGCGGTCGACTTGTCGAGTGCGCCGAGCACTTCGAGCAAGCCACGCGCCAGTGTGACCTCGCGCGTCAGCGGCCCAAGATGATCGAAGTCCTCGTGCACTGGGAGCACCCCTTTGAGGCTCAAGCGAGCGGGCGATGGCTTGACGCCGACGATGCCGCACAGTGCGGCGGGAATGCGGACCGAGCCGATCGTGTCGCTACCAAGGGCCGCATCGCAGTGTCCTGCGGCAACGGCCGCGGCCGAGCCGCCGCTCGAGCCGCCGACCGACAGTGTCGGATCGAGCGGATGTCGAATCGCACCTTGCAGACTGCGTCCGCTCGCGCCGAGTGCACCGGCATCCATCGTCGTTTGTCCGAGCAAGATCGCACCGGCTGCTCGCAAGTCTTTGATCACGGCGGCGTCGCTCTCGGCGTGCACGTCGTGGCGGCTGCGCAAGCCGCCTGCCCAAGGCCAACCGGCAACGGCGATGTTGGCCTTTATGCCAACAATGCAGCCGTCGATGGTGCTCAGACTCTGCGCGTTAGCTAAGCGCTGTACACTCTCGCGCGCCGCTTGCCGTGCCGCCTCGAGATCGAGATGACACCAGGCGTTGAGATCATCGCACTCGACTTTTTGGATAGCAGCCTCGAGCCGCTCGACGGCGTTCGCAAACGGCATGGTCTCAGGCGCTCGCCTTGGGTCGCTCGTCGATCAATCGAATGGGTTTTTGCCGGCTTTCGATCTGGGTGAGCGCTGCTGTTGCGCCCGGTGCGACGAGTTCCACTTCGATTTCGACGCCGACCCGTCGGCTGAGCAGACTGGCGAATCCCCGTGCAATCTCGGGGTCCGGGTGAGCGCCAGCACGTGTCTCAATGATGACGCAGAGATTGTCGCGACCGGAAGCGTCACGGCGGGCCCGACAAATATATTCGCCTGCGAATTCGGTGCGTTCGTTGAGGATCGCAGCAAGCGCGAGTGGGTAAACGTTGATACCGCGAAGCTTGACCATGTTGTCGCTACGTCCGAGTACGCCGACGGTGCGCTGCAATTGAAAACCGAGGGAGGAGGTGCCGCTTTTCCAAGCCGACAGATCGTGGGTGTTGAAGCGAATCAGCGGATAGACATCGTCGCGATAGAGCGAGGTGACCACCATGTCACCGGCGTCCTCGGCGCTGACCGCTCGTCCGCTCCCCTCGTCGATGAGCTCCAAATACTGGGCGTCCTCCATGACGTACATGCCGTCACGATCGGGGCCTTCAGCGGCGATTGGGCCCGTATCTGCGACGCCATACCAGTCAAAGATTTCTGCACCGCCCCAGGCGCGTGAGAGTGCGCTACGCGACTCGCGTCCCACGTGACCGAATATCGCGCGGATCGGTAAGTCTTGGCCTGGTTCGAGCCCCATCTCGCGCGCGGTTTCGGAGAGTTGTCGGATGTAATCGACAAAGCCTACGATCACCGTGACTTTGAGGTCGCGCATCAATTCGATTTGAGTGACAGAACGCGTTTCCTTACCGGTGCCTGCGGATAGAAACAGCGAGTTCGTGTAGTGCAGGGCAGCCTCGCGGACGAAATGCCCGCCGTTGATCATGCCGTGTCCGTAGACGGAGTGAATGACATCGGTCGACCGTAGTCCCTGCATGCGCCAGATCCGCGCGACGAGCAGCGCCTGCACTTCGCGCGATTTGGGGCTGAACAGCACGACCTGCGGTCGCCCGGTTGTGCCACTCGTGGTGTGGATAACGGTGACGGGTCGTTGTTCGACATCCCATCGGTCGAAGCCGTGATAATCCCCATAGGGCGGATGATCGGCGAGACTCTTCATGAGTTCGGCTTTGCCGAAGATCGGCAGCTTGGCTATATCGTCGAGTCCCTTGACATCATGCGGTGTCAAGCCATGCGCGCCCCACAGGCGCTGATAGAAGGGGATCTGCCAGGCGCGTTGCATACAGCGCCGGAAGAGTCGATCTTGATGCGCGCGAATTTCGTCGCGCGAGCGCTTGGCGAAGTCGTCGCTGAAGTCGGTTCCAAGCGAAAAGTCTCTGCGCATCTGCGCATAGTCAAACGACTCAAAATAATTTGGGTAAGTCATGCCGCGTCCTCGAACAACATCGCATCGACCAGTTGGGTCATGTCGGTGATGGCGGGTAGTTCATCGACCAGTTGAATCACTTTGGAGATCGATGTTGGACGCATAGGCTGAAGGCCGGCAGCGGCGGCCCGCTGAAACTTGGCGAGATGTCGCTCGCGCGTCAGCGGTCTTCCGGGTGCGCCGAGGACCGCGGGCAAGGGTAACTCTTCGATTCGCCCGCCGCACAATTGCACTTCGACTCGTTGTGGAGCCAAAGCATTGAGTGACGGGTTGGTATCCCGTTGCACTCGGATGCGGCTGGCGAGGGCCAGTCTTTCTGGAGCGCAGAGTTTCTCGCGGTCAAAATCGGCCACGGTGACATCGCCCGTGAGCAGGGCGGTCGCTACCACATACGGGAGACAAAGCCGTGCGTAAGCGGGCAACATCTCGGCGTGCGCCGGCCGATCGACCAGTTGGACGACCAGCGGTGGGGCATGCACCCGAATTTCTTGGATATCGGTTGTCGCGAAGCCGAGTTGCTCTTGTAACGTCAGTGCGCCGTCGATACCCCCATGCGTGGCACGTCCGCTTGGAAAGGGTTTATGCGACAAATGCGCCATCTCCGAGCGCGTTCCGATCCGCTCGAAGACCGCAGGATCCCATGCGGAGTCGAACAGGGCGAAATAACCGAAATCACCCTCTAGAAAATGGCGAGGTCCCGACACGCCGCGAACGGCCAAGTCGATCGCCAGCAGCGCTGCGCGCGTGTTGACGCCGATCTGCAACGGCAGCATCGGTGATCCTTCGACATGTGCTTGCATAGTGCCCGAGAGCTGGCTGTAGCAGAGACCGAGCGCGCTACGAGTCGTCTCGCTATCAAGGCTCAACATATTGGCTATGCCAGCCGTTGCCCCGAGCGCGCCACACATCGCCGGGCGGAAGAATCGCAGTTGGTTGCGCGCGGCACGGCCGATCGTGGTAGCGACGTCGACGGCGACGTTGCAACCGCTGACGAAGCGTCGACCGTCTATACGACCCTGTTGCTCGGACCAAGCGAGCAAGGTCGCGAGCACCACCGCCATGGGATGTACGACGGCCGGCTCATGCACGCAGTCCCATTCTTGGTTGTGGATTTGATAGCCGTTGACGAACGCCGCCGTGATGGCCGGAACGCGCTGTCCACTCCCCCAAACACGGCAGTCGTTTGACTGCCCCCAACTTTGGGCGAGTGCAATCAACTCCGGTACTAGGGGCACCCGTGATCCGGCGAGGGCCACGCCGAGTGAATCAAGCACAAAGGTCGACGTCGCCGTGACGGCGCTCGGTGAGAGGGCTTCGTAACGATGCGAGATGACATGGTCGATGAGTTTCGCGGTGACGCGATCGGGATGACTCATGCTCACGCGCTCCACGCCCAAAAAGTCCAATCGAGTACAGCCGTTTCGGCCTCAGGTAGACCTCGGGCCGCGTAGCATTGGGTCGTGATGCGCAGCAAGGCGCCGCCCTCCGGTACGGGAACGCGTTCGCGAATATCGAAGGTCGTTCGCAGCAAGTCGCCTTCGAGCACCGGCGCCAAGTGGTCACAATTTTCCCAAGCGATCAGCGTCAACAGATTCGGCAGCGCACGCGTGATCTGCGCGAAGCACGTGAAGATCGTGTGTCCGCCAAAGACGAGTCGCTCACCGAGATAGGACACCGTCGAGTCTGTGTGTGCCATCGCCATGTTCAAAGATAGGCGGACGAGTTCCGGCGCAGATGTCACCGTGTCACGCGCTTCGACGACAACATGATCGTCGATAGCCAGTGCATTATGGCGCCAACCCAGCCAGCGCTCTGCGGGTGCAAGGTTCCAGTGCGTGGGTAGTGCGGCGATCACCTTCTCCGGCGTCACCGCAGCGCCGATTTGATCGAGATCATCGTCATGACCCGTGCACGCTGCCGCATCACGACAGGGAATCATCGGGCAACGCCAAAAGTGGAGCACCGTCTCGCCGTGTTGATTCGTCGTCGTCATCTCGAGTGCCACGATGCCCGTTGCCGCTCGATTGGCTTGAGTTTTGTTCTGGCGCAGTCCCACGACCTTTGTTCGGGTGTAGAGGGTATCGCCCAAGTGCACGCTGCGGTGCAGGATCAAGCCGCGATAAAAAAGATTGGCTTTCACGCGCTGTGACGCCCATGTCGACTGACCGATAGCGATGTTGATCGCCAGTAGCGGGTGCACCATGGCGTCCGGCGCGCCGGTGATCGCGCTGCTTGCGTGATGGTCGAGCGGTATGCGCAATCGATCGGCGAACAGCGCTTGATGCCATGCGGCGTGGCCTGCGTTTATGGTTACGGCCGGCGCATCGAATTCGAGGCCACGCTGAAAGTCCTCGAAGAAGGGTCCAGAAATGGCGTGGGTGGTCACGGTGAGAGACTCCTGAACAGCATACGAACAGCAACCAGACAGAGGAACACGCCGAAGACCTGCGAGAGGCGTCGACGATCGAGGCGATGAGCGAGACGCGCGCCGATCGGCGCCATCCAGGTCGAGGTGGGCACGATCGCGATCAGCGCCGATAAACTGATGAGGCCTACGGTGGTTCCGGGCATGTCGACCGGTGGTTCTGCCAGCAGATAGCCGATGGTTCCGGGCACGGCGAGCGCCAACCCGAAAAACGCGGCGGTGCCGACGGCGCGATGGATCGCGCTGCCGGTCAGCGTCATGACGGGAACCGACAGCGTTCCGCCGCCAATGCCCATCATGGTTGAGACCGTGCTGATGAGAGTGGCGATGAGATTGCCGCCGAGTCCGCGCGGCACGGTGTCACGCAGCCGCCAGTGGTCGAGCGGCAGCACCATCTTCAACGCGACCAACGTCGCCACAATGGCAAACACGCCCGCTAAAACCTGCGCCGTCGCGCGAGCGGCCAGCGCGCTGCCAAGCAGGCCGCCGACCAGTAGACCGGGTAACCACGCTTTGACCAGTGACCAGTCGATGCCATCACGCGCGGCGTGAGTCCGGCTCGAGGCGATGGCGGTCGGAATGATGGTCGCGAGCGACGTAGCGACGGCTACGTGCATGGAGCCCTCCGCCGGCACCCCGAGATAACGCAACACGAGATCGAGCACGGGCACGAGCACGATGCCGCCGCCGACGCCGAGTAATCCTGCGATGAGGCCGGCCACCAGCCCGGTTACCAGCAACAAGAGGGCCAGAGGCCAGAGGGTGATCCATTCCATGACATGCGAAGTCTAGGACATGGCGTGCCTTTCGGTCGGATAGCGTGATTTGCGCGCCAAAACTTGCGTGTGCAGGGCTCCGGCCGATACAGTTGTCGAGGTTTTTCAGCGGATTTTGCTCATCATCATGGCTGTTTCTTCACCCGCCGACTGGGTTGTCCACAAGTTCGGCGGCTCGAGCGTCGCTGACGCCGATTGTTTCCGTCGAGTCGCTAGCATTCTTGACTCGTGGGCTCCGTCCCGCATGGGGGTCGTGCTGTCTGCCTGCAAAGGTGTCACCGACAGTCTGCTCGCACTCGTGTCCCAAGCCGAGCGACGCGATGCGGTGTGGCGCGATGGGCTTATCGCCCTGCGTCAGCGGCACGAGCACATCGCTACCTCGTTGCTCACGAGGGCTGCCGTCGATGCTTATCTCGCCGGTATTGATCGCGATCTGCAGGATCTCGAGGGCATCTTGCAGGCGGTTTCGCTGACACGATCCGCTTCGCGCAACGTCACGGATCTGATCTCAGGTTACGGTGAAATCTGGTCGACCCGCCTGTTTCGCGATTTTTATGCCAGCAGCGGTAAGCGATCCGGCGAGGTTCGTTGGCTCGATGCGCGCGAGGTGGTCGTGGTCGAGTGGGGTCCGCTCGGACCGATGGTGCAATGGCAGGAGTCACAGCGCCGGATTAAGGCAGCGATTCCCGCCGAGTTCGAGGGAACGCTGATCATCACCGGCTTTATTGCCGCCGACGCTCGCGGCGTCCAAACGACACTCGGTCGCAACGGTAGCGATTTTTCGGCATCGATCTTCGGGTCGCTGCTCGATGCGCGTGAGATTCATATTTGGACGGACGTCGATGGCGTGCTGTCGGCCGATCCGCGTCGCGTGCCGGATGCGCAGGTCATCGATTCGTTGTCCTATAACGAAGCGATGGAGTTGGCATACTTCGGTGCCAAGGTGATCCATCCGCAGACTATGGCGCCGGCGGTGGGGCGGGAGATTCCGATCTGGATCCGCAACACGTTCGCACCGGATCATCCTGCCACCTTGATCTGCGCTCGGCCGACCTCGGCATTGGCGGTGAAGGGCATCACGACCATCGAGAACATCGCGCTCGTGAACCTCGAGGGCGCCGGCATGATCGGTGTGCCGGGTACCGCGCACCGACTCTTCGGCTCACTGCGCGAAGAGTCGATTTCGGTCGTGCTGATTTCTCAGGGAAGTTCGGAGCATTCGATCTGCTGCGCTGTACCAAAGGAGCAGGCCGATCGCGCGGTCGACGTGGTGCGAGCGGCGTTTTCACGCGAGCTTGCCGATGGTCAGATCCAATCGGTCGAGGTCGATCGCGACTTGGCGATTCTCGCGGTCGTGGGCGATGGCATGGCCGGAATGCCAGGCATCTCGGCCAAGGTGTTCAACGCGCTTGGCCTGGCCGGCGTCAACGTTCGCGCGATTGCGCAGGGCGCTTCCGAGCGCAATATCTCGGTGGTCGTTCCTGCCAAGGCTGCAACGCGTGCCCTGCGGGCAGTGCACGCGAGTTTCTACCTCTCCTCGCACACGGTGTCGGTTGGCATCATCGGTCCGGGGACGGTCGGCAAGGTATTGCTCGAGCAGATGGCTTCGCAATCGGCGCGTCTGCGACGCGATTTCAAGCTGGATTTGCGCGTGCGCGGGCTACTGTCTTCCAAGCGGATGCTGCTGTCGGACAAGGGTGTCGATTTATCGCTTTGGCAGAACGAATTTGCAGCGACCGATCGGTCCGCTGATCTTGCGGCCTTTGTCGAGCATGTCGGAGTCGACTATTTGCCGCATCGTGTGATCATTGATTGCACGGCGAGCGGTGAGGTTGCCAAACACTACGCAAACTGGCTCGCTGCGGGCATTCACATCGTCACGCCGAACAAGAAAGCCAATAGTGCGCCGCTGGAGAGCTACCGTGCGTTGCAGCAGGCGCGTCGTATCGGCGGTACCCACTATCTTTACGAGGCGACAGTCGGAGCGGGCTTGCCAGTCGTGCAGACGCTGCGCGATCTGCGCGAGACGGGCGATGAGATCACGAGCATCGAGGGTATTTTCTCCGGTACGCTCGCGTATCTTTTCAATGTTTACGATGGTTCGCGGGAATTCAGCGACATCGTCGGTGAGGCGAAGCAGCGCGGCTATACCGAGCCGGATCCGCGCGATGATTTGTCCGGGACCGACGTGGCTCGCAAGTTGATTATCCTTGGACGCGAAATGGGTCTCGATCTCGAGATGGCCGACGTGCAGGTCGAGAGTCTGGTGCCGGCGGGTCTTGAGCTCGGTTCGATCGACGAGTTTTTGCAACGATTGCCGCTGCACGATGCTGCCATGAAAGATCGTTTCGAGCGCGCAACCGCAGCAGGGAAAGTTTTGCGCTACGTTGGTCGCCTGACGGCCGATGGCAAGGCGACCGTCGGTGTGGTCGAACTCGATCGCAAACATCCGTTTGCGAACATCGCTTTGACCGATAACGTGGTGCGTTTTGCGACGAGTCGATACAACAATAACCCGCTGATCGTGCAAGGTCCTGGCGCGGGACCCGAGGTCACAGCCGGTGGCATCTTTGCC
Source organism: Gammaproteobacteria bacterium (assembly GCA_018970145.1). Classification (GTDB taxonomy): domain Bacteria; phylum Pseudomonadota; class Gammaproteobacteria; order Steroidobacterales; family Steroidobacteraceae; genus UBA964. Next base: position 347,958 of record JAGWWY010000002.1, on the reverse strand, counting down.
GATCTGCTGCGCCTGTCGGCGTACCTTGGAGCGCGACTGTGAGTCGTGAGAGCGCCACGGCGTTCGCGCCAGCCTCGGTCGGTAATGTCGGTATCGGCTTCGACATTCTCGGATTTGCGGTCGACGCGCTCGGTGATCGGGTCCGAGCGACACGCAGTTCGACTCCCGGGGTGCGTATCACCGGTTGCAGTGGTGTGGTGGTCGACATTCCGCTCGAGGCCGAGAAGAACACTGCGGGGCGTTCGGTCCTCGCGCTCGCGGTTGCGGCCAAGCCCCAGTTCGGCATCGAATTGCATATCGAGAAAGGTATTCCGCTCGGTTCGGGTCTCGGGGGATCTGCGGCTTCGGCCGTGGCGGCCGTGGTGGCGGCGAATGCACTGCTCGATCAACCCTTCGAAAAAATTGATCTGCTGAAGTTTGCGATGCAAGGCGAGGCGGTCGCGAGCGGATCCATGCATGTCGACAATATCGCGCCTTCGTTGTTCGGCGGGCTGGTGTTGACGGTCGGTATCGATCATCCGCGAGTGAAACGTATCCCCGTGCCCAAAGGCATCCGGGCGGTGATCGTGCATCCGCATATGTTTTTAGCGACCAAGCAAGCTCGCGCGATACTCAAGCGCGATGTCGCGATGGCCGACTTCGTTTGGCAGACCGCCAATCTCGCCGGCTTCATCTCCGGTTGCTACACCGACGATCTCGAGTTGATCCGCGAGGGTTTGAACGATGTCGTGATCGAGCCGCAGCGTCGGCAGTTGATCCCGGGGTTCACGGCAGTGCGAAACGCCTCGCTCGCCGCCGGCTCGTTGGGTTGTTCGATCTCCGGTGCGGGGCCTACGCTGTTCGCGTGGGCGCAGTCGGACGTAGCCGACGCGGTGCGTTTGGCGATGGCGCAGGAATTTGCCCGTCACGGCGTCGAGACCGACCATTGGGTTGTGCCCATCGAGTCGGACGGTGCACGCGTCGTGTCAGCCTGACCTGAGTTCGCGACACGATGCGTTTTTCCAGTACCCGTGGTGAGCCCCTCGGATTGCGTTTGAGCGAGGCCGTTTTGCGCGGTCTTGCCCCGGACGGTGGATTGTACGTACCGGATGTCTGGCCGAGTCTGGCGATAGGCGACTTCGACGGCTGTGCGACCCTCGCTGAGGTCGGCGCGCGTCTGATTGCGCCGTTTGCAGCCGGCGATCGACTCGACTCTCTGGTCGCAGACATCACCGCGGACGCATTTAACTTCGAGGCGCCGCTCGTGTCGGTATCGGCTGCGGAGGGTGACGGCGAGATGCACGTTCTCGAGCTGTTCCATGGTCCGACCGCGGCTTTCAAAGATTTCGGTGCGCGTTTTCTTGCGGCAAGCTTTCAGCGCTTGCGCTCGCCGAGCGACCCGATCGTCAATATCCTCGTTGCCACCTCCGGCGATACCGGCGGTGCCGTAGCCGCGGCGTTCCATCGTCGCCCCGGCATGGCAGTGACGGTGCTGTTCCCCAAGGGGCTAGTCTCGCCGACGCAAGAGCGTCAGCTGACTTGCTGGGGCGACAACGTACGCAGTTTTGCGGTCGCCGGGACTTTCGACGACTGCCAGCGCATGGTCAAAGAGGCCTTCGTCGATGCGCAGTTGAATACGGCGATGAGTTTATCCTCGGCCAACAGTATCAATCTCGGCCGACTGTTGCCGCAGGCGGCGTATTACGCGTCGACGTCGCTGCAGTATTGGCGTCGACACGCGCGCAAGCTCAATTTCATCATTCCGAGCGGCAACCTCGGTAATGCCGTCGCCTGTATCTGGGCGCGTCACATCGGCCTGCCCATCGGGCGAGTTGTGCTCGCGCACAACGCGAATCGAACCGTGGTCGATTATCTGCAGACGGGCGAGTGGTCGCCTCGGCGCAGTGTGGCAACGGTTGCCTCTGCGATGGACGTGGGGCATCCCTCGAATATGGAGCGCTTGCGTGCGTTGCACCCGGATATCGAGGTTCTGCGGGGTGCGGTGACGGCCGAATCCGTCGACGACGAGCGCATCGCGACGCGAATACGTAGTGACCGACGGCGCTTTGGTCAGATTTGGTGTCCCCACACGGCTGTCGCGGCCGAGGTGTGGGCGACGATGGATGAGCGTTCTCGACGCGGACTGCCTTGGTGCATCGTAGCGACGGCATCGCCCGCCAAGTTTCCGGAAATCGTCGAGCCGTTGATCGACTCATCGATAACGGTACCGCCAGCTTTGGCGGAATTGCTGCAACGACCCACTCAGGTCGAATCTCTGGAGCCGAGTTTGGCAGCACTGCGTACGGCGTTGTTATCGGCACGACAATGACGTTTGGCTTTTCTTTGAATGATCCGGCAAGCCTGGTGTTGCTGGCGGCCGTCGCCGGCTTGCTGGTCGGCAGCTTCGCAGTATTCGGCTACAAGCATTATCGGGCGCGCCGCGAGCGACTCGCCCGTGAAGCTCGGATCGTCGGGGTCTCGGTCGATTATCTACGCGATGTCGCGTTAGCGGATGGGTCGGGGAGCGAAGTACATATCGATTATCTGCTCTTTACGACTCGGGGTCTGCTGGTGCTCGACGTGCGTGATATCGCTGGCAATGTCTTCGGCGCCGATAGCATGACCGAGTGGACGGTAATGGCGGCGGGTCGGCGTTTCACCTTCGCCAACCCGCAGGCTGCGCTTTACGATCGGATTGCGGCGGTTCGTGGTTCGGCCGGATCGATTCCGGTCGACGGACGGGTGGTCTTCTCGCGTGCTGCCACGTTTCCGAAGGGTTTGCCGCGTATGACGTTGCGCGAGGAATCACTCGAAGCCGACTTTTTGCTCGGCGAGCGCCGCCATGCCGAGCGTGTCGTCGAACCTTGGATGGCTGATTGGCAGCACTTGAAGACGAGTGCTCGTCCGAGCCGCTTTCAGCGTCACTAGCACGGCCATCGGCGCGGTCACTGCGCCGGAAAATCGAAAAAGGTCCTGGCGGTCTGCGTCGTGTGGGACGCGAGTTCTTGCAACGATTCACCGCGCGCTGCGGCGATGATCTTGGCGATATGCAGCAGAAACATCGGTTCGTTGCGGCGCGATTCGGGCTTGGGCTTGAGATCGCGCGGCAGAAGATAAGGGCCATCGGTTTCAATCATCAGACGCCCAACGGGAATGCGAGCCACCAGTTCCCGAAGATGGTGCCCGCGTCGCTCGTCGCAGATCCAGCCAGTGATGCCAATGTACAGACCGATTTGCAAGGACTCTTCGAGCTCCGTCGCATTGCCGGTAAAGCAGTGCAGTACCGCTCGAGGCAATACGGTCGCTCGCTCCGTCAACATGGCGATGAAATCCGCATGTGCGTCGCGCTGGTGCAGGAACAGGGGTTTGCGTGTTGCCACCGCCAGATCCAGCTGCCTCTCAAACGCCAGCCGTTGCTCCGAGGGCGATGAAAAATTTCGATGGTAGTCGAGACCCGTCTCGCCGACGGCGGCGACTAACGGATGCAGCAACAGTTCTGCGACGATCGAGTGTGCCGTCGCATCGTAGTCGACCGCGTGATGGGGATGACAACCGGCGGTCGATCGCAGGATTCGCGGCGCGAGTCCCGCGAGGTCGAGCGCCGCTTTCGAGCTCTCAGCGGAGGCGCCGGTGACGATGAACTGGCGAACCCCGTGATCGACGGCGCGTGATAGCACGGCCGCGCGATCGCGATCGTAGCTGTCATGGGTCAGATTGATGCCGATATCGATCAGTTCGAGCATAGGGCGTGGCACAGGGCGTCAACATCGCTGTCCGCTTGGCACCAAGAGACAACGAAACGCGCTTCGCCCGAGCCGCTGGCACCCCAGTCGTAGAACTCGAAGCCCAGCTCGCGCAGCGCCGCGATGCGCACATCACCGAGTCGCACGAAGACCTCGTTCGCTTGCACAGGATGCAGCAGCGCGGATCCAGCGGCAGCGCCGATACGCTTGGCCAAGCGGTTTGCGTGATGCGCGAGTGTCAGCCAGAGATCGTTGTCGAGGTAAGCCAGTAGCTGTGCAGAGACATAGCGTGACTTCGATAACAGATGCGCCGCTCGCTTGCGTCGAAACTCAAAATCGGCCACGAGTTGCGCATCGAAGAAAACGACCGCCTCTGCCGTCAGCGCGCCGTTCTTGGTGGCACCGAACGACAACACGTCCACCCCGGCGCGCCAGGTGACGTCAGCGGGAGTACATCCGAGCGAGGCAACGGCATTGGCGAAGCGGGCGCCATCCATATGCATCTTGAGACCACGCTCGTGCGCGAGCGTGGACAGCACCGCTATCTCGGCGGGTGTGTACACGGTACCGAGCTCGGTGGCCTGCGTGATCGACAGCGCACGCGGCTGAACCGTGTGCACGGAGGTGGGGTTCGCGTCGAGCGTGTGAGTGAGTATCGACGGGGTCACTTTAGCGCCATCGCCGCTCATACAAATCAGCCGTGCGCCTGCAGACATGAACTCGGGTGCGCCGCATTCGTCGCGAACGATATGCGCTTCCTCGTGGGTCAACACGGCGCCCCACGGTGGGACGAGTGTCGCAAGCGAGAGTGCATTCGCGGCGGTGCCGGTCGAGACCGGAAATACGCGCAAGTCGTGCTCGAACAACTGCTCGAAACGAGTTTGCAGTTGCATCGTCCATGGATCGTCGCCGTATCCGCGAGCGTAACCGTCGTTAGCCGCATGCAATGCCGCCATGATGGCGGGCGCCACCGGTGCCGTGTTATCGCTTTTGAAATAGATCGCCATGGGGCGCGCATGCTAACTCATGCGGCTATCATGTGCCGCATCATGACCGAGTTGCCGATCGAGATTCGCCGCAGCCGTCGGGCGCGCAGGCTGTCCGCCCGCGTGCATCTCGATGGTCATGTCGAGGTCATCGTCCCGTTGTATGCACCGGGTGCGATCGTCGATGACTTTATCGCTCGTCACCGACGTTGGATGGATGCCCGTCGTGCCGAGCGATTGCAGCAATGGGTACCAGAGCCGTTTCCGCCGCCACGACTGGGCCTGCCGGCACTGGATGAGGAATGGGGGGTAACTGAAACTACCACCGCCTCGACGCGATCCTATTGCCTCGAGCTGCCCGATCGACAACTTCGGTTGCACCTTGGCGAGCGCGCGAGCCGTGCAGAGTCGAGAGCGCTGTTGATCGACTGGTTGCGTCACTATTTGCGTCCACACTTCGAGCGCCGACTAACGCAATTAGCCGATCGGCACGGGTTTCACTACGACTCGATGCAATTACGTCGGCAACGCACTCGCTGGGGGTCGTGTTCGCGACGAGGCGTCATTAGTTTGAATCTATGCGGTGCGTTCCAGCCGCCTGAGGTACTCGACTATTTGATGCTGCATGAGTTGGTGCATACCCGTCACATGAATCACTCGGCGCGCTACTGGAGGGCGGTCGAGGCGGTATGTCCTAGTTGGCGCGAACTGGATCGGGCGCTCACGCGCGGGTGGCAGCAGGTGCCGCAGTGGGTATTTCGTTAGCGGTAAAGGCGGTAACCGAATAGCAGCGCGAGGATGCCCGCATAAATCAACGGCTCGGTGACATCGAGTTTCACTTGCCAGTAGTAGTGCCATACCGCGAGGATCGCGACGGGATAGATGGCGTAGTGCCATTGGCGCCAGCGGCGGCCCAAGCGTCGCATTGCGCGGTCGGTGGAGGTCGCCGCCATCGGGATCATGCCGATCAGGGCGATCAATCCCACGATAATGAAGGGACGCTGTGCAATCTCGTTACCGAGATCGCTCCAGTCGAGACCGAGTTCGAGAACGGCGTATACGAGCAGATGCAGTGTCGCGTAGCTGAAGCTCGTGAGTCCAGCCATGCGTCGCAGCCATAGAAATTCGATACGACCGGTCAATTGCTGCAAGGGTCGTAGCGTGAGCGTAATCAACAGGGCGTTGAGTGCCGTCTTGCCGCTGCTGTGCAACAGCTCTCGACTGGGGTTCGGACCAAGCGATTGACCAAAGATCTCGAGCACGGCGCTCGCCATCCAAACGAGCGGCAGCAGCGCGGTGAGTAGCGCGAGCTGCTCTGAGCGGCGTCGCGCGCGACGCGGATCCACGGCGGCCGTCATCAATAAAAGCGACGCAGGTCGAGACCGCGATACAGTGAAGCCACCTCGTTGGCGTAGCCGTTGAAGGGCAGCGTATCGACGCGCGCGCCGAACAACCCACCGCCGAGGCGACGCTCTTTGGCTTGGCTCCAGCGAGGGTGATCGACCGCCGGGTTGACGTTGGCAAAGAAGCCGTATTCGTCGGGTGCGGCTTTGTTCCAGCTCGTGGCGGGTTGTCGCTCCGTGAAGCGGATCTTCACGATCGACTTAATGCTCTTGAATCCATACTTCCAAGGCACGATCAGCCGCAGTGGCGCGCCGCTCTGGTTCGGTAGCCAGCGTCCGTGCAGACCAACGGTCAACAGCGTGAGCGGATGCATGGCTTCATCGATACGCAGACCCTCTACGTAAGGCCAATCGATGACGCGAGAGCGTTGCCCGGGAAACTGCTTGGGATCGAGCAAGGTCGTAAACTCGACATACTTTGCTCGCGAGTTCGGTTCGAAGCGCGCGAGCACGTCTCTCAACGGAATGCCGAGCCAAGGTACGACCCGCGACCAAGCCTCGACGCAGCGGAAACGATAGATGCGCTCTTCGAGGGCATGGGGCCTCAGGATATCTTCGAGCGTATAGCGGCCCGGTTTGGCGGCCTCACCCGCGATCTCGACCGACCATGGCGTGGGTTTGAACGACCCGGAGCGTTCTGACGGATCGCCCTTGTCGAGGCCGAACTCGTAAAAGTTGTTGTAGGTGGTGATCTCCTCCCAACTGTTCGGGGCCTCGCTCACCGACATCGCGGTATTTCGTCGAAAACGCGGTGGTGTCGGCGAAGACGTCGAGCTCGGGGCTCGTAGCGAGGTTGGTTGTGCGATCGAGTGCGGGGCGAGGCAGGCGGCGCCCGCGCCTGCAGCGAGCGCGGCCAGCGCCTCTCGGCGCGACCTTGATTGCGGTGCAAGCTCGATCGGAGCGGCTTCGATAGCCGAGGGCGGGATCTTCGGGTAGATATACTTTGCCATCAGAAAATCCTTTAAAACAGCGAATTACGACCAGTACTTAAATTCAACTGGAAGTTTTTCGGCCGCCCGACGCAGACGCTTGCTCGGGTTGATCAGCACCGCGCGATCGACGAGCCTCAAGTGATCTAGATCGGGCATCGAGTTGGCGTAGCCTACCAAGAGTTTACCCGTATGGCGCAGCGCCAGCCGCTTAAGTTGGCGGGTTTTCTCAAGGTCGCGAACATTGGCGGCGGCCAAAGCGCCATCGAGGGTACCGTCGGCGCGCCAGCGTACCGGCGTGCAGATGTGCTCAGTGAAACCGAGGGCGTCGGCGATCGCCGGGACGTAGAGATCGACGGTTGCCGACATCAACACCAAGTGATCGCCGGCGTTGCGATGGCGATCGATCGCCGCACGCGCCTCGCTGAACACCCCGCGTCGGAGCAGGCTCGCCACGTAATCTCGACTCCACTCGTCGATAGTCTGACGTGCGGTCCCACCCATGATTCTCGCGATCAACGCGCCCTTCAGTCGGCCGCGATCCCGATCGATCAAGAATTGTGCGAGTTCGGGCAGTGCGGCCAGGAACCGCAACAGTCGCAGCGGATGCCGTAACGCGAACCCGAGTAAATAACCGGAGAGGGTATCTCGACGGGTGATGGTGCCGTCGAGATCAAAGAAAACGAGCAGAGGAGCAGGCTCACGCGGTTGATCGAGAACATCCACGCGAGCCTGCCGGTCGTTATTTGCTACGACGCGCTACCCGACGAGCGGTCTTCTTCGCTCGCGAGGCGACGGGTTTCACTTTGGCCTTTTTCTTTGGTTTCGGCTGACTGCTGCTGGCGAGTTGCCGCAACACATACTGCAGAATGCCGCCGTGACGATAGTAGTCGCGCTCTTTCGGTGTGTCGATACGGATGCGGACTTCGAATACGATTGGCTTACCGCCATTTTCCGGCGTGGCTGTGATCTTGACCGATCGGGCGTCAGCATTTTTGAGATCACCAAAGTCGAAGGTTTCGCGACCGGTGAGCCCGAGCGATTGCGCGTTCTGCCCGTTCACGAACTGGCAGGGGATGACGCCCATACCAATGAGATTCGAACGATGGATACGCTCGAAGCTCTCAGCGACGACAGCTTTAACACCGAGCAGCATCGTGCCCTTGGCAGCCCAGTCACGCGACGAGCCGGTGCCGTATTCCTTACCAGCGATGACGACGAGCGGTGTACCTGCAGCCTGGTACTTCATCGACGCGTCATAGATCGACATCGTCTCATTGGTGGGCAAGTGGATCGTGACGCCGCCCTCGGTACCCGGTGCCAGCAAGTTACGCAATCGGATGTTAGCGAAGGTACCGCGCATCATGACTTCGTGGTTACCACGGCGTGCGCCGTAGGAATTGAAGTCGACCTTCTCGACGCCATGTGACTCGAGGTATCGGGCTGCTGGGCTGCCGCGTGCAATATCACCAGCGGGCGAGATGTGATCCGTGGTGACCGAGTCGCCAAGTAAGGCCAACGCACGAGCGCCACGAATCGGCTGCACCGGTTTCGGCTGCATCTGCATTCCGTCGAAGTACGGCGGGTTGCGCACGTAGGTCGATTTCTCGTCCCACGCGTAGAGTTTGCCGGCGGGCACTTTGATTGCACGCCAGTTGGCATCGCCGGCAAAGACGTTGCCGTAGCTGCTGCGGAACATCTTCGAGTCGATCGAGGCGCGAACCGTCTCGGCGACTTCTTGTGGCGAGGGCCAAATATCTTTGAGAAAAACGGCCTTGCCATTGCGCCCCATGCCTAGCGGCTCGTTGTTGAGATCGATATCGGTGGTACCTGCGAGGGCATAGGCGACGACCAGCGGCGGCGACGCGAGGAAGTTCATTTTGACCTCCGGATGCACGCGGCCTTCAAAGTTGCGATTACCCGATAGCACGGAAGTCGCGATCACATCGCCGGCTTTGACAGCGGCGGAGATCTCGGGCTTGAGCGGTCCCGAGTTGCCGATACAGGTCATGCAGCCGTAACCGGTGACGTGGAAACCGACTTTGGCGTAGTCGTCGAGCAGCTTAGCCTTGGTGAGATAGTCGGTGACCACCTTCGAGCCCGGCGAGAGGCTCGTCTTGACCCATGGCTTGGCCTTCAAGCCCTTCTCAGCGGCATTGCGCGCAAGCAACGCAGCGCCAAGCATTACCGACGGGTTCGAGGTGTTGGTGCAGCTCGTAATGGCAGCGATCAGCACGGCGCCATCTTTGACTTCAAAGTTGGTTTTGCCGGCCACTTTGCCGATGCCTTGCGCCGCCGGATTCTTTTTGGCGCGCTCCTCTGCCATCTGCGCGTGGGCTTTACCGTAGACCTGCTTGAGCGAGCGCAGCGGCACGCGATCTTGCGGACGCTTGGGACCTGCGAGCGACGGCTCGACCGTGCTCATGTCGAGTTCGAGCACGTCGGTGTAGTCCGCTTGCGGCGCGCCGTTGTAGCGCCACATGCCCTGTGCCTTGGCGTAGGCCTCGACCAACGCGATTTGTGGCTTGCTGCGGCCCGAGAGTGCGAGATAACGCAGCGTCTCTTCGTCGATCGGGAAGATGCCGCAAGTGCTACCGTACTCCGGCGCCATGTTGGCGATGGTGGCGCGATCGGCGAGCGGCAAGTTTGCAAGCCCGTCGCCAAAGTATTCAACGAATTTTTCAACGACGCCTTTTTTGCGCAACATCTCGGTGACGGTGAGCACCAGGTCGGTCGCCGTCGCACCGGGCTGTAATTGGCCAGTGAGCTTGAAGCCAACGACCTGTGGGATCAGCATGGTGACAGGTTGGCCGAGCATCGCCGCCTCCGCTTCGATGCCACCGACGCCCCAACCGAGTACGCCGAGACCATTGATCATGGTGGTGTGCGAGTCGGTACCGACGAGGGTGTCGGGGTAAGCCTGCAACTTCGACCCGTTGCGATTCTCAAATACCACTCGCCCCAAGAATTCGAGGTTGACCTGGTGCACGATGCCGGTATTCGGTGGGACCACTTTGAAATTGCGGAATGCCGTTTGACCCCAGCGCAGGAAGGAATAGCGCTCGCCGTTGCGCTGGAACTCGATCTTGGTGTTCTTTGCCAGCGCATTGGCGGTGCCGTAGTGGTCCACTTGCACCGAGTGATCGATGACCAGTTCAGCCGGCGCCAGCGGATTCACTCGCTGGGGGTCGCCACCGAGCTTGCGGATCGCTTCGCGCATCGCGGCGAGATCGACCACGCAAGGCACGCCCGTAAAGTCTTGCATGATCACGCGCGCAGGCGTGAAGGAGATCTCGTGATCGGGGGTGGTCTGCGCCTTCCAGTTGAGAAGCGCGTCGATGTCCTTGCGAGTGACGTTGACACCGTCCTCGAAGCGGAGCAGGTTCTCGAGCAGGATCTTGAGCGAATAGGGCAGTCGTGCCACTTTCTTCTGCGGCAGCGCGGCAAGGCTCCACATTTCGTAGGAACGCGAACCTACTTTCAGTGTTTTGCGCGCGCGGTAACTGTCGGCCATCGGAAACCCCCGGAAACAGGTGAACTGGGCAAAAACGAGTTGAAATTATAGCGATTCGATGACCGCGCCGCCCAGACAGCGCGTGCCTTGATACAGAACGGCAAACTGGCCCGGGGTCACGGCCCGCTGTTGAGACTCGAAATGCATTTCCATGCCGCCGTCGGTTTGCAATTCGACGCGGCAGGTTTGATCTGGCTGGCGGTATCGCAACTTGACCGTCGCCTCGAACGGCGCGCGCGGCGGGTCGATCAGCCAGTGCATCGGCCCGGTCTTGACCCACTGGGTTTGCATCAACGGGTGATCGTGGCCCTGCACCGCGACCAAGGTGTTTCGAGCAAGATCCTTGCGAGCCGCGTACCACGGGGCTTCGTCGTGACCGCGCCGTCCCCCGATCTCGAGGCCGCCGCGTTGTCCGAGCGTGTAAAAGGCAAGCCCGCGATGCGTCCCGATTTGCTCGCCCTCGGCTGTCTCGATCGGACCCGGATTTTCGCTCACGTACTGCGCAAGAAACTCGCGAAACGGTCGTTCACCGATGAAGCAGATGCCGGTGCTGTCCGGCTTGTCGTAAACCGGCAATCCAGCGGCTCGCGCCTCGGCACGTATCTCCGCTTTGCGCGACTCTCCGATCGGGAACAGCGCGGCGTGCAGCTGTGGCAGCTCCAAGGCGTGCAGGAAGTACGACTGGTCTTTATCGTGATCGAGCGCTTTGTGAAGTTCCACACCATGCGCACCCTCGACACGACGCGCATAGTGCCCCGTGGCGAAGCGCTCCCCGCCGAGACGGCGGACATGCTCTAGGCAAACGCCAAACTTGATCTCACGGTTACAAAGCACATCGGGGTTGGGGGTTCGACCGGCGCGATACTCGGTTAGAAAATAATCGAAGACGCGCTGTCGATACTGCTCGGCAAAGTCGACCCGATGCAAAGGTATGTCGAGTTCGCGACAGACCGCTCTTGCATCCTGATAGTCGTCGGCGATCGTGCAGTAGCTGTCGTCCTCGGCCCAGTTCGCCATGAACAGGCCTTGCAGCTCGTGTCCCTGGCGACGCAGCCGCAATGCCGCGACCGCCGAGTCGACGCCGCCTGAAAGACCGACGACAATCTTCATCGAGGGTGGATCAAGAGCCGCGCGCGAGAGACCCCGCGAGACCGAGATAGCTCGTCGGTGTCATCGCCGCAAGCCGTGACTTCGACGCTTCGTCGATCGGTAGCGTAGCGACGAAAGCGCGATAGGCGACGCCATCGATACGACGTCCGCGGGTGAAGTCCTTGAGCAGTTCGTATCCATTCGGTACGCCACGCGCACGCAAAACGGTCTGCACAGCTTCGCCGAGGACTTCCCATGCTTCGGCGAGATCGGTCGCCATACGGGTGGGATCGGGTTCGATCTTGCCGAGGCCTCGCCGCAGGGCGCGTAACGAGACGAGCACGTGACCGAGGGCGACGCCCACGTTGCGCAATACCGTGGAGTCGGTCAAATCGCGCTGCCAACGCGAGATCGGTAATTTGTCGGCGAAGTGCCGCAGCAGGGCGTTAGCGATACCGAGATTGCCCTCGGCGTTTTCGAAATCGATTGGATTGACCTTGTGGGGCATCGTCGATGACCCCACCTCGCCTGCAACGGCGCGTTGTCTGAGGTACCCCAAGCTGATGTAGCCCCACACATCACGCGAAAAATCGATGAGTACGACATCGAGTGCCGCGAGCGCATCGGCGTACTCGCCGATCCAATCATGCGGTTCGATTTGGGTGGTGAGTGCGTTGTGGCCAAGTCCCATCGACTCGACGAAGCGGCGCGAAAGTGCCGCCCAATCATCCTGCGGCGCCGCCGCCACGTGCGCGTTGAAGTTGCCGACCGCACCGTTCCATTTGCCGAGTACGGCGACGCCACTCCAGCGATCGATCGCGCGAGCGAGACGCGCCGCCACGTTCGACCACTCCTTGCCGAGCGTCGTCGGGCTCGCGGTTTGGCCGTGTGTGCGTGAGAGCATCGGCAGATCGGCATGCTGCAGAGAGAACTCCCGCAGTTGCAGCAAGAGGGCACGAAACTCTGCGAGCATCAGGTTGCGCGCGTCGCGAAGCAGACGAGCATAGGCGAGGTTGTTGATGTCCTCGGAGGTACAGCCCACATGCACGAGCTCGAGTAACTCGGGCGAGGCACCGGCGGAGGCAAGCTGGTCGCGGACGTAGTACTCGACGGCCTTTACGTCGTGGTTGGTGCGCTGTTCGATGGCCTTGACGGCGGCAGCTGCCGAGGCGGGCGGCGCTTTGGCAAGCTCGACGGCGGCATCGCGCAAGGCGCGCGTGATCTGAGCTGCTGCCGGCAGACCCGCCGGTCGCGTATCCGCGAGGAACACCAACCAATCAGCCTCGATGCGAATACGCTCGCGAATCAGAGCGCCCTCCGATAGGTGCGCACGCAGCGGTGCCGTGCTTTTGGCATACCGACCATCAAGGGGCGAGAGAGCATCGAGTGCGTCGAGTGACATTCGGATCAGACCGGCGGGGTTGGAGTAGAATCCGCATGATACCCCATGAATTCCCTTGATCTGGTTTCACTCGATGATGCAGCTCTCAAAGCGCGCATTTGCGAGTATGTGCTGCGCGAGCCTTGCGCCACGCCGCGCGAGGATTGGCGTTACGGCGCCTTGAGCCCCGAGCGTCGCTCGGAGTTGCGCCGCTTTTTTCCGGAGCAACCAACGCCCGCGGCAGTGCTGGTGCCAATCGTCGAGCACCAAACGGGTCTCACCATTTTGTTGACTCGGCGCGCCGAGCACCTGTCGCAGCATGCCGGTCAGATCAGCTTTCCCGGCGGTCGAGTCGATCCACTCGATCGCGACATTACGAGTGCAGCCCTGCGTGAGACCGAGGAGGAAATCGGTTTATCCCGTACGCGTATCGCGTTGGCCGGCTTTCTGCCGGATCATCTGATCATCAGTGGATATCGCGTGACGCCGGTGGTGGGTTTCATCCAGCCCGGGTTTGATCTGCAACTCGATCCGGCCGAAGTTGCCGAGGTGTTCGAGATGCCGCTGCGGCATTTGCTCGATGAGCGCAATCATGTCCGTCGGAGCCGGCATTTTCAGGGCTCGGAGGTCGAACTGACGGATGTGCCGTTCGGCCCGCACCATATCTGGGGTGCCACCGCCGGCATGTTGTTGACGCTGTATCGCGTTTTGCGTGGCGAGGATCGTTGAGCATGTCGATGGATCAGTTGTTGACGGTGATGCAACGTCTGCGAGACCCGCAAGGCGGTTGCGCTTGGGATCTCGAGCAGACGATGCGCAGCATCGTGCCGCATACGCTCGAGGAAGCTTTTGAAGTCGCCGATGCCATCGAGCGGGACGATGTGGCGGCGGTTCGTGATGAACTCGGCGACCTGTTGTATCAGGTGGTCTTTCTCGCGCGGATCGCCGAGGAGACCGGTCAGTTCAACTTCGACGATGTCGCTCGAGCCATCGCCGACAAGCTGGTGCGCCGTCACCCGCATGTGTTTGGCGAAACCCAAGATTTGACGGCCGAGCAGCAGACGCAGGCGTGGGAGGGCTACAAACAAAGCGAGCGCGCCGAGGCCGGCGAGCAGGGCACGCTCGCCGGGGTGGCCCGGTCGCTGCCGGCGCTCACTCGAGCGGTAAAGCTCGGCAAGCGAGCTGCCCGCGTGCACTTCGATTGGCCGGACGCTTCGCACATGCGGGCCAAACTCGACGAGGAACTCGGCGAATTCGAGGAAACCCTACGCGAGCGGCAGTCCGTCGAGCGGCAAAGCGAGGAGCTCGGTGACCTGCTGTTCGTTGTGGCCAACTGGGCGCGGCATCTAAAACTCGATCCGGAAGCCGCACTGCGGCAGGCGAACACCAAGTTCGAGAGCCGCTTTCGGTGCATGGAGTCGTTCGCGCGTGACCGCGGATTAGTCCTCGAGCAGTTGGACCTCGAGGCCTGGGAAGCGTTGTGGCGGGAAGCAAAAATCGCTGAAAAAACCGTTAAAACCGCTGCTGAAACGGCATAGAATCGCCGCGTCATGAAAACCCCCGAACATCAGGCTTGGAATCCGACCAGTTGGCAAACCCGACCCGCGCAGCAGCAGCCGTCTTACCCCGATCCCGTTGCGCTGCTTGAGGCGGTGGCAAAGCTGTCGCGCCTGCCGCCGATCGTGGTCTCGTGGGAAGTCGAGCGATTGCGCGAGGACCTCGCGGCTGCTCAGCGCGGTGAGAGCTTCCTGTTGCAGGGAGGCGACTGCGCCGAGAGTTTCGACGATTGTCAGTCCGACAAGATCGCGACTCGACTGAAGATTCTGCTGCAGATGAGTCTCGTGCTCACGCACGGCATGAAGAAACCGATCATCCGCGTCGGTCGGATGGCCGGGCAGTACGCCAAGCCCCGCTCTGCCGACACCGAAACACGCGATGGAGTGACGCTGCCGTCATACCGCGGCGATATCGTCAACGGTTCGGAATTCACCCCTGAATCGCGACAACCGGACCCGGATTTGTTGCTGCGGGGTTACGAGCGTGCCGCGCTCACCTTGAATTTCGTTCGCGCGCTGATCGACGGTGGTTTTGCCGATCTGCATCATCCCGAATACTGGGATTTGGGATTTGTCGGTCATTCGCCGCTAAAAGCGGAGTACGAGCGGATCGTCGCGTCGGTTGCCGATGGTCTCGAGTTTTTTGAAACCATCAGTGCGAAGGAAGTGCATCAGGCGCTGCGGGCCGAGTTCTACTCGAGTCACGAAGCGTTGATCCTGCACTACGAACAGGCACAAACGCGATTTATCCCGCGCGCGCAGCGCTGGTACAACCTATCGACCCACATGCCTTGGATCGGTATGCGCACGGCGCAGCTCGACGGAGCACATGTCGAATATTGTCGCGGCATTGCCAATCCGATTGGCATCAAGATCGGTACGGCGATGGACGCCGGCTGGTTGCAGCGATTGGTCACCACGCTCAATCCGCAAAACGCGCCGGGTAAGCTCACTCTGATTCATCGCTTTGGTGCCAAGGAGATCGAGACCGCTTTGCCGAAGGCCATTCAAGCGGTTCGCGCGACGGGTCATTCGGTGCTGTGGGTCTGCGATCCGATGCACGGCAATACCGAGAACAGCCAAAGCGGTTTGAAGACCAGACGCTTCGAAAACATTCTCAAAGAACTCGAGTTGAGTTTTCAAATCCATCGGGATCTCGGCTCACACTTGGGCGGTGTACACATCGAGCTCACAGGCGAGGATGTCACCGAATGTACCGGCGGCGCACGCGGGCTGTCGGACACCGACCTGCAGCGCGCCTACAAATCCACGGTGGATCCGCGCCTCAACTACGAGCAGTCGTTGGAGCTCGCGATGTTGATCGCAGATCGCGGGCGAGCGGAGCGTCGCCGCAGCTGATTTCGCGGGGGCAGCCACTGCTGCGCGGACAGATGACGCTGGCCGGTGATTCAAGCGCCCGCGCCACCCACGCGATGTTCAAGACGTGGCTCACGGTTCGAATCCCCGCTGCAGCCTCGGGTGGCACCTTGCCGACACCTTTGCCGCGGCGACAACTCTCGTCGATCATCGTAATCATCGCGCGCGCATCGAGCCCTTGTGCCTCGAGAGCGGGTGCGAGATCCACGCCGACGGACAAGACGTGGGAAACATCGGCGGCATCCTGAGTGCGCAGCGAGTGACAGCAGTAGAGCTTGGGTTCACCGCCATCGCGCATGATCGAGATCTGCGAGACTGGTTTGTGTTCGGCCGCGCGCGACTCGGGCGTATCTCGCAGCAGCCGGAAAACCGCCCAGTGCGGGCACGGATCAGGCACCAGACTCATGTTGCCCCACGGTAGAGGAATGCCATTGCCGCGGTAGACGGCACGCAAGAATCCTGGCGAATAGCCATCAAAGAAATGCCAGTGGCGATATGGCGATACCGCCGTCATGCGGCGCATCATCACGGCTGGAGTAACCCCCAGTTTGTCGCAGGCGGCAATCTCATGATGCTCGCGCACCAGGAATTGACGCAGCGGCTGTTTAGGGCAGAGCAGCGCGCCCGCGAAGGCGCTGCACTCGAAGTCGCGCCAAGCAAGTAACACATCGCGCGGCGCCATCGAGGCGGCATCAACGGTCGTCGGTTCTTCTGCCGTGGCGCCGGTCACGCTGTGCGGTGGCACGACTCCGTCGGCGCCATGCAGGATCTTGTGACCGATGAAGAAGGCGAGGGTGTACTTGAGGCGGGCCTCTTGGCCGCGCAAACGCCGATTAATGACGATGGTGCTCGGCGCCTCGAAGCGCGCACGCAGCAACTTCGATTGCGGGTTGCGGCGATCCTCGTCGATCCACCGAATCAGGAGCCCCAAGTCGTTGGCGATCTTGAGTACATCTTCGAGCGTGAGCGGCATACGACGCCGGCCCACCGATTCGGCGGCGCGTTCGATATCGGGGAAATCGTTTTGACGCGCCTCCTGCCAGACGCGCACGAGCAATCGAGCGAACTGCCGACCACTCGTTCCGGTTTGGGCCAGCAGTTCCGGTAGCGCCGATTGCAGCAATTCTTTGGAGAACAGGAAAGCCGGTTCCAGCGGCATCACCGTAGCGACGCCACCTCGGCCTTTGCGCGGCGGGCTCGCCGGTTGCGCTTCGGTTCGATCGAGGAACCAGCCGACGTCTTTGCCGAAGACCTGGGCGAGCACCTCGAGCATTTGGGCGGACGGGACGCGTTTGCCGGTCTCGACCATGCTGAGGTAGGACACCGACGGAGCGTGCTCGGAGTCCAGTTGGATGCAGCGCGCCGAGACTTCATCGAGGGTGAGGCCGTTGCGCTTGCGCAGGCTGCGTAATTTGGAGCCGAGAAAATGTCCCTGGCGTAGCAGTCCGACCATACGTGAAATTCACACTGTGAAATTTCTATTGTGTAAATACTCTCACCAATGCCGCTAGAGTTCAATCGTCATTCCACTCCACGCGAGTCTGCATGAACGTCCCCGGTCTCGAATATCTACCCGGCTTACCCACCCGTCCGGCCGACGAGGGAATCCTGACGGCCGAGGCGGTCGCTTTTCTCGGCGAGCTGGTCGTCCGTTTTGGCCCGCGCGTCGAACAACTTCTGCGCGCTCGCGAGCAGCGTCAGGCCCGGCTCGATGCCGGCGAGATGCCAGATTTTTTACCGGAGACCCGTGCGATCCGCGAAGGCGACTGGAGGGTCGGGCCGATTCCGGCCGACCTGCAGGACCGCCGCGTCGAGATCACGGGACCGACCGATCGCAAGATGATCATCAATGCGCTCAATTGCGGCGCCAAAGTCTTCATGGCCGATTGCGAGGACTCGCTCGCGCCGTCGTGGGACAACGTGATCGCCGGTCAGGCGAATTTGCGCGATGCCGTGGCCCGGCGCATCGATTTCACGAGCGCGGAGGGCAAGCGCTATGCGCTCAACGATAAAGTCGCCGTGCTGTTCGTTCGTCCGCGCGGTTGGCATCTTGAGGAAAAGCACCTGCTTTTCGCCGGCAAGCCGATTCCGGGAGCCTTGGTGGATTTTGGCTTGTACCTGTTCCACAACCACCATGAACTTGCGGCACGCGGCACCGGGCCGTACTTCTACCTGCCGAAGATGGAGAGCCACCGAGAGGCACGGCTGTGGGCGGAGGTGTTCGACTTCTCTGAGAGACGTTTGGGTCTCGCGCACGGCACGATCAAGTGCACGGTATTGATCGAGACGATCCTCGCGGCATTCGAGATGGACGAGATCCTGTTCGAACTGCGCGACTACATTGTCGGTCTCAACTGCGGGCGTTGGGACTACATCTTCAGCTTCATCAAAAAATTCGCAAAACGAGCGGATTTCCTCCTCCCGGAGCGTCGCCTCGTCACGATGACGACCCACTTCATGCGCTCGTATTCTTTGCTCTGTATCCGTACCTGTCACCGGCGCGGTGCTTTCGCGATGGGCGGCATGGCTGCGCAGATTCCGATCAAGAACGACCCAATCGCCAACGACGCCGCGTTGGCGAAGGTACGTGCCGACAAGGAGCGCGAGGCGGGCGACGGGCACGATGGTACTTGGGTGGCGCATCCGGCTCTGGTGTCGATCGCACTGGACGTGTTTGATCGTTTGATGCCGACCCCGAACCAGGTGCATCGCTTGCGAGAGGATGTCGCCGTTTCAGCCGACGATCTGCTGCGTGTGCCGGAAGGCTCCATCACGGCCGACGGACTTCGCGACAACGTCAGCGTGTCGCTGCAATACATGGCCGCTTGGCTGTGTGGCAACGGTTGTGTGCCCATCAATAATTTGATGGAAGACGCGGCGACGGCGGAGATCTCACGCGCACAGATCTGGCAATGGATTCGTCACCCGGGCGGCGTGCTTGCCGATGGTCGCAAGGTCACGGCCGAGCTGTTTCGCAGCGAGTTGCATGCAGAGCTCGCGCGATTACGAACCGCGCTGGGCGAGTCCGCATTCGTCGCGGGCAAGTACACCGAGGCGGCTGCGCTCTTAGATGAGATCACCACGGCCCCCGAGTTTGCGACATTCCTGACGCTGGCCGCCTACCGCGAGCTGGCCTGAGCTTTATGTCCCGCTACATCAACCCCTGAAACATCCCCCGAATCAACGAGGACGAACATGCCCCTGAAGAGTGCCGACGAGTTACAACGAGAATGGTCCACGAGCCCGCGCTGGAGCGGAGTGCAGCGTGGTTACGGCGCGCAGGATGTGGTGCGTCTGCGCGGTACGGTCGCGATCGAGCATTCGCTCGCGCGGCTCGGCGCGGAGAAACTTTGGCGCAACATGGCGACCCTGCCGTACGTCAATGCGCTCGGTGCATTGACTGGCAACCAAGCGATGCAGCAAGTGCGCGCCGGTCTCAAGGCGATCTACCTGTCGGGTTGGCAGGTGGCGGGTGATGCAAACCTCGCCGGCGAGATGTATCCAGATCAATCGCTGTACCCGGCCAACTCGGTACCGCAGGTCGTGCGTCGTATCAACAACACGCTGCTGCGCGCGGATCAACTGCATCACGCCGAGGGCGATGACTCGATTGACTGGCTGCAGCCGATCGTGGCCGATGCCGAGGCTGGCTTCGGTGGTGTCTTGAACGCCTTCGAGTTGATGAAGGGCATGATCGAAGCGGGCGCCGCAGGCGTGCATTTCGAGGATCAGCTTTCCTCGGCCAAGAAGTGCGGGCATATGGGCGGCAAGGTGCTCGTACCGACCCAAGAGGCTGTCAATAAGCTTGTGGCGGCGCGTTTGGCGGCCGATGTGTGCGATGTGCCGACCATTCTGGTGGCACGTACGGACGCCGAGAGTGCGAATCTGCTGACGGCGGACGTCGATGAGCGTGATCGCCCGTTCATCGATACCGAGCGCGGACGGACCTCCGAGGGGTTCTTTCATGTGCGAGCGGGTCTCCAACAGGCGATCGCGCGTGGTCTCGCCTATGCACCCTATGCCGATCTGTTGTGGTGCGAGACGGGAACGCCCGATTTGACCGAAGCGAAGCATTTCGCCGAGGCAATCCACGCGCAGTTCCCGGGCAAGCTGCTCGCTTACAATTGCTCGCCCTCGTTCAATTGGAAGAAGAAACTCGACGACGCAACGATCGCCAAGTTCCAGCGTGAGCTCGGCGCGATGGGCTATAAGTTCCAATTCATCACTCTCGCGGGCTTCCACGCCTTGAATTTCTCGATGTTCCAACTCGCCAAGGGGTATCGCGAGTCGCAGATGTCGGCTTACGTGACTCTGCAGCAGGCGGAGTTCGCAGCCGAGAAAGACGGGTACACCGCCACTAAGCATCAGCGTGAAGTCGGTGCGGGATATTTCGACGACGTCACTCAGACGGTCTCGGCAGGGCAATCGTCGGTCACGGCCATGAAGGGCTCGACGGAAGAGGAGCAATTCGCCGTCGCTTGAGTCTCGCGGCCTCGGGTAGAATCCGCGCCCTTCGGACGAGCAAGGGCGCGGATTTTTCATGAAGTATGAGTTCATTCAGGTACCGACCGCCGGCGGTCGCATCACGATCAACGCGGACGGCAGCCTCAACGTGCCGGATCGTCCCATCATCCCGTTCATCGAAGGCGACGGTATCGGGATAGACATCACACCCGTCATGCGCAAGGTGGTAGATGCCGCGGTGGCCAAAGCCTACGGTGATCGTCGTCGCATTGAATGGATGGAAATTTTTGCAGGCGAGAAGGGTAATCAGGTCTGTGGAACGTGGTTCCCAGATGAATCGCTGCATGCGTTGCGTGAGTTCGTCGTCTCGATCAAAGGGCCGCTCGGGACGCCGATCGGTGGCGGTATTCGCTCGCTGAACGTGGTCATGCGTCAGACTTTAGACCTCTACGCTTGCGTACGACCGATTCGATATTTCCCGGGTGTCGCGACGCCCATGCAGGATGCCTCCTTGACCGATATGGTCGTGTTTCGCGAGAACACCGAAGACATCTACGCGGGAATCGAATATCCGGCGGGCTCGAATGAAGTGCAGCGCTTGATCCACTTTCTGCAATCGGAGTTACACGCGAAGGGCATCCGCTTCCCGGCGAGCTCTGGTATCGGCATCAAGCCCGTTTCGAAGGAGGGCAGCCAGCGATTGATCCGCATGGCTATCCAGTACGCGATCGAGAACGATCGGGTATCGGTGACGCTCGTGCACAAGGGCAACATCATGAAGTACACCGAAGGGGCGTTTCGCAACTGGGGCTACCAGTTGGCGAAGGACGAATTCGGTGCGAGCGAGTTTGGTGGCGGCCCTTGGATGAGCTTCCGCAACCCGATCACCGGCAAGGACATCGTGGTCAAGGACGTCATCGCCGACAACTTCCTGCAGCAAGTATTGCTGCGTCCGGAAGAGTACGACGTGATCGCCACCTTAAACCTGAACGGCGACTACATCTCGGATGCGCTTGCGGCGCAGGTCGGTGGTATCGGTATCGCGCCGGGCGGCAATATCGGCCACGGTCTTGCGGTGTTCGAAGCCACCCATGGTACAGCGCCGGGATTCGCCGGCAAGGATCGGGTCAACCCGGGCTCGATCATCTTGTCGGCCGAGATGATGCTGCGTTACCTCAAGTGGGGCGAAGCTGCCGATCTCATCATCAAGGGCGTTGCCAGTACGATCGCCGCGAAAGAACTGACTTACGATCTCGCAAGACTCCGCGAGGCCATTCGTGCCAGCAAGCGCGAACTGGCTGCTCGTCGTAACGTCGAGGAGGCGATGCAGCAATTGATACCCGGTGCCAAGTTGATGAGTTGCTCCGGTTTCGGTGACGCGATCATCCGTCACATGAGTGATTGATGCGCGTGATCAACCCATGAGTTCGGCCTCTTGCAGCTTCGACCCTGTTTGTCGACGTTGTCCGCGGCTCGTGGAGTTTCGGGAGCAATCTGGTCGGAAGTTTCCCGGTTATCACGCCGCACCCGTGGCGGCCTTCGGTGATGCGAATCCGAGTTGGCTGGTGGTGGGTTTGGCGCCCGGGATGCATGGCGCAAATCGCACCGGTCGGCCGTTCACGGGCGATCACGCCGGGATTCTGCTCTACGAGACCCTGCACACCGTCGGCGTCTCGAGCAAGGTGGTGTCCGAGTCCCGTGACGATGGTTTGCAGCTGCGCGGCGTGCGGATCACCAATGCCGTTAAATGCGTGCCGCCCGCCAACAAGCCGACTCCCGCGGAGGCGCGCGAGTGTAACGGCTGGCTGAAGGCGGAGTTCGAGGAATATCAAAACTTGCGAGTCATTCTCGCGTTGGGTCGCATTGCACACGATGCGATTCTCGATGCTTTTGGTGAGCCACGCGGCGCGTATCACTTCGCGCATGCGGCCGAGCATCGGCTTGCCGATGGCCGTTGGCTGATCGACTCGTATCATTGCAGCCGATACAACACGCAAACGCGTCGTCTCACCCGCGAGATGTTTCTCGCGGTGCTGCAGCGAGCGGAGGCTTTGTCACGGTGAGTGCTTTCGATGCCCGCGGTTTCGTGGCGAGCTTGCCGCGGCGACCGGGCGTCTATCGGATGTTCGCGGCCGATGGCTTGCTGCTCTACGTGGGCAAGGCCAAGAGTTTGCGCGATCGCGTGGGTAGCTATTTTGTGCCCTCGAACATTCACCCGAAGGTGCAGGCGCTCGTGGCGCAGATTGCGTCGATAGAGGTGACCGTCACCCGTTCGGAAACCGAGGCACTGCTGCTCGAGCATAATCTCATCAAGGCGCTACACCCGAAGTACAACGTGGTACTTCGGGATGACAAAAGTTTCCCCTACCTTTGGCTCAGCGACGATCATGAGTTTCCGCGCCTGTCGGTGTATCGCGGCAGTCGAAACCTGCGAGGGCGTTTCTTTGGTCCCTATCCGAACGCCGGTGCCGTCTCGGAGTCATTGCATTACCTGCAGAAGGTGTTTCGCTTGCGTCCGTGTCGCGATAGCTATTTTGCGCATCGCAGCCGGCCTTGCCTGCAATTTCAAATCGGACGTTGCTCCGCGCCTTGCGTTGGGCTCATTTCGCAGCCGGACTATGCACGCGATGTATCCGCTGCGGTGCGGGTGCTCGAGGGGCGTAACGACGAAGTTTTGCGCGAGCTCGCAGATCGAATGGAGGACGCGTCGCAGCGCCTCGAGTTCGAACGGGCCGCGTCGATTCGGGATCAGATCGCGGCGATCAAAGAATTGCAGTCGCAGCAGGTCGTAGCAGCTGACGATGAGCGTGATGCCGACATCTTCGCCATCACGGGCGATCCCGGTGGTTATGGCATCAGCGTGATGCCGGTTCGTGGTGGGCGGAGCCTCGGCACATCGAGCTACTTTCCGCAGGCTTTGCTGGCTGAGCCCGCCGAGGCCTTGTCTTCATTCATCGTTCAGTATTACCACGAGCAAACGCCGCCACCGGAGATTTACACGAGCTTAGCGCTTGACGACGCCGAGCCGATTGCCGATGCCCTCGGCGTACTGGTCGGACGCGGTGTGCGGTTACGACACGCACAACGTGGTCTCGCGGCGCGGTGGGTGGAAATGGCTCGCGACAATGCCACCAACGCGCTGCGCATGCGCCTTGCACGTCGCGAGGGCTATCGAGAGGATTACACCGCGTTGGCCGCTTTGCTGGAGTTGGTCGCACCGCCCGCTCGCATGGAATGCTTCGACGTCAGCCACACGCAAGGCGAAGGGACCGTCGCTTCCTGTGTTGTCTTTGGGCCGGAGGGTCCTCTCAAGAAGGATTACCGTCGCTTCAACATCACGGGGGTCGCCGCTGGCGATGACTACGGTGCGCTGCGGCAGGCAATCGAGCGGCGCTATGCGCGCATCGCAGCGGGCGAAATCGCGAGACCTGATCTGCTGGTAATCGACGGTGGTCCGGCGCAGCTTGCCGGTGTGCGCGAGGTATTGCAGCAACTCGAGTTTGCGGCGGTACCGACCCTCGGTGTTTCAAAGGGACCGGATCGGCGGGCGGGACAGGAGCGATTGCATTGGCGCGGTGAAGTACCCTTGGTGCCGGGTGCGCAGTCGGCGGCCTTGAAGCTGATTCAACGTATTCGCGACGAGGCGCATCGTTTTGCGATCACGGGGCACCGGCGTCGTCGTGCGCTGCGTTTCAATGAGTCGATACTTGAGACCGTACCCGGCTTGGGGCCGGCTAAGCGCAAGGCCCTGCTGCAGCATTTCGGCGGGCTGCAAGGGGTGCTGAAAGCCGCACGTTCGGATCTCGAGCGCGCGCCGGGAATCGGTCCTGCGTTGGCGCAAAACCTTTATGATTCGTTGCACCCCGGCGAGTAGAGAACCATGCTCTGGACCGTTCCGAATGTACTGACCTGGATGCGTATCTTTGCGATTCCGCTGGTCGTGGTGCTGTTCTACATGCCGTTTCCGTGGTCGGATCCCGCGGCAGGGGCCTTATTCGCCATCGCTGGTATCACCGATACGCTCGATGGGTACTACGCGCGCAAGCTGGGCCAGACCTCTCGGTTGGGGGCATTTCTCGACCCGGTCGCCGACAAACTGATCGTCGCCGTCGCGCTCGTGCTGCTCGTGAGCAAAGATCCGCGTTTGATCGTGGTGTTGCCGGCTATCGTCATCATCGGTCGTGAGATCGCCATTTCCGCGCTGCGCGAGTGGATGGCCGAGATCGGTCAGCGACGCAAGGTCGCGGTCTCCAAGCTCGGTAAGCTCAAGACGATACTGCAGATCGTCGGCTTGTCGATGATGCTGATCCGCTGGGATGTGTGGTTCCTCCCAACCTACAAGCTCGGGGTGTTACTGACCGCGATCGCGGCGGTGCTGACGGTGATTTCTGCGATCGACTATTTGCGAGCGGCTTGGCCGGACTTGAAGGGGAGAGCGTCGTCGGCACCTTGACTTACGGCGGGTTGGCCCTACAATCTTGCCCCTCTGTTCCAGAGCGGGAATAGCTCAGTTGGTAGAGCACGACCTTGCCAAGGTCGGGGTCGCGAGTTCGAGTCTCGTTTCCCGCTCCATTCTCTTAACGCAGTGCGGCTAGGTGGCAGAGTGGTCATGCAGCGGCCTGCAAAGCCGTCTACGCCGGTTCGATTCCGACCCTAGCCTCCACGCGCCCGCAACTCGAATCGAGTCGTCGGCATCGTGGCCGTCAGTTGGCGCCGCAGAGGTGGCTCGACGAGCTCGATGCTGACGGTATTACTTTGAGCTTCAAAGATGTCGTGTAGTAGGTGGCACTCCACCTCGTAGCTGCCGACTTCATCGGGAGCCCCGCAATCCTGGTAGAGAACGAGTCCGTCGCCTTGCAGCTCGGCGGCGACTGCCTGCGGCTGCAGTTGATTACCGCTTGGCGTGATCCAACGGAAGCGCTGTTCGAGTTCGAACATCAACCGAGCTTGTCCGGCAGCATCGACCGGTTGCAAATCCTTACCGGGGGCAAGTCGTTGAAGCGCGAGGGCGGCATCGTGAAAGTGGATCGAGTGACTCCATTCCCAACGCCGGGTACGCCGATTCGCTGACAGTCTCGTCAGAGTGACGTGTGCACGATGGGCAAGTAATCCGTTCGGCGCCAAGCCGCCGACGGTGCCGAGCGCCAGTGCGCCCAGCATCCAGCGGCGTCGAGTGACATCCATCATCCGTTTCGTTCCAGGGTCCTGTTACGGCTGGGCCGGCGCGAGCGGCAGTGCTTTCTCCTCGGTCTTGGCTGCATCGCCGCTCTTGCCTTGGGTCTTCAGTTCGGCGAGTGCATCGAGCATTTGGTTACGACCCGCATCGCGAGCGCGGAACAGCTCGATGCGGCTCTGCGCGATGCGGCGCGGCGAGACGTTGTTGCTCTTGTCGGCATCGGCGATTAGATGATTCCGATCGAGTTCGATGCTCGCGATGCGCTTGTCGCGGATGAAAAGCTTCGTCACCTCGATTGCGTTGTAACGCCAGACTTCAGCCGGGATCAGATAGTCCTCGCGGCTGCCATCGACATAATTCAGGGTCAGCGGCAACGGGGTCACGAGTCCGCCCACATTACGGAAGTCGACGAAGTAGACGTGCTCGCCCGCTTTCACGGCGCGCTCGAAAGTTGCTTTCTCCCAAGGCTTGAGCTTCTCAAGGAACTCGCGGTACTCGTTGCGATCCTTGTTGGTGACGACGAAGGCGTCGTTTTCGTTATAGAAGTCTTTCAGCTCGGGGTAGCGTTCGAGCCGTGGGGTACGACCCTCGGCCTTGTTGAGCTTTTGCGAGTGGGAGTCTGGCCAATCGCGAGCGAACTCGGAGCGCTTCAACGGGAACTCGACATCGGGATCCTGGCTCGAGACCTGATATTCACGGATATCGCCGACGGCGACATCGACGTGGTCCGTGCCGTAGAACCACCCGCGCCAGAACCAGTCGAGATCGACACCCGAGGCGTCCTCCATCGTACGGAAGAAGTCCGCCGGAGTCGGGCGCTTGAACTTCCAGCGATTGGCGTATTCACGAAAGGCATGATCGAACAGCTCGCGGCCCATCACCACTTCACGCAAGACCGACAGCGCGGCGGCGGGCTTTGAGTAGGCGTTCGGACCGAACTGCACGATGCTCTCGGAGTTGGTCATGATCGGCACTTGATCGCTCGATTGCATGTATGTCGTGATGGCATCGAGCACGTTGGTCTTATCACCGAAGGCCGGAAACTTCTCTTCCCACTCGAGCTCGGCCATGTACTCGAGAAACGTGTTGAGGCCTTCGTCCATCCACGTCCACTGACGCTCGTCCGAGTTCACGATCATCGGGAAATAGATGTGACCCACTTCGTGGATGATCACGCCGATCAAGCCGTACTTCGTATTGCGCGAGTAAGTGAGCTTGCCGGTTTTTTCATCTGCCGTCGGTCGATAGCCGTTGAAGGTGATCATGGGGTATTCCATGCCACCGCGTTCCCAAGAGTTCACCGAGATGGCGACTGGGTAGGGGTAAGGGAAAGAGAATCGCGAGTAAACCTCCATCGTATGGATGACGGCATGAGTCGAATATTTTGACCAGATCGGCTCACCTTCGTTGGGGTAGAACGACATGGCCATCACGAAGGGGCGCGCCGCATCGTTTTGTCGATAGCCCATGGCGTCCCAAATGTATTTGCGCGAGCTCGCCCAAGCGAAGTCACGCACGTTTTGGGCCTTGAAGCGCCAAGTTCGCGTGCGATCCGTGCCTTCCTTCTCATTCGCCTTGGCTTCTTCGGGCGTGACGATGAAGACGGGTGATTTCGCAGTGGCCGCGCGCTTCAAGCGCTCGCGCTGCGTGGTGGTGAGAATGGCATCGGCATTCTGTAACTCGCCCGTCGAGGCAACGATGTGATCGGCGGGCACCGTCAGCTCGATGTCGTAGTCGCCGAACTCAAGCGTGAACTCGCCGCGACCCAAGAACTGTTTGTGCTGCCAACCCGTGTAGTCCGTGTAGGCGACGAGGCGCGGGAACCATTGTGCGAGGAAGTATTGGTAGGTGTTGGTTTCCTCAAAGTACTCGTAGCCGCCGCGTGCACCGATGGCTGCCTCATTGACGATGTTCGACTCCCAGTCAAAGCGGATCTCGATGCTCGTCCCGGGGCGCAGCGGCTGCGGCAAATCGATACGCATCATGGTGTCATTGACGGTCGTGCTCAGAGTGCGACCCGAGGCGTCGCGTACCGAGCCGATCTCGAAGCCGTACTTGCGATCCTGGAAAGCCTGATGACGGCGCATCGCCGCAAAGCTCAAGCTGTCGCCTTTGCCGACGCTATCTCGGCGCGTGCCCGAGTTAGCGGCGACCTCCGAGCGACGCGCGATGGAGTCGTCCTTGAAAATATTTTGATCGAGCTGCAGCCAGACGTACGAGAGCGAATCGGGTGAGCGATTCATATAGGTGATGCTTTGGGAGGCGACGAGTCGGTGACGCTGCTCATCGAGCGTGACTTTGATTCGATAGTCCGCCCGTTGCTGCCAATATTGGGCTCCGGGCGCACCCGAGGCCGTTCGAGTCGTGCCCGCGGTCGGCAACAAGGTCTCGAGTTGCGCGAATCGCAAGTCTGCATCTCCTGGGATGCCCTTGCCGTTACTGGCGTTGGCAGGTGTGAACGCGAAGGTCAGGAATAGCCCGAACAGGGCGGCACTGGCGTATTTCATCCCGCCGATTCTACCCGCGGGACGGGCGCTCTGGGATACTGCAGCGCCATGAGAACTCCCCGACCGCTTTGGTTACGCTGGTTGTTACGCATCGCGTTGTCGCTCACCGCGCTTGCGGTGACGGGCTTCGTTTGGCTGTTTTTCTTAGGCGGTGTTGCGATCTCTGATCGCGTCATGCTGTGGCGCATGATTCGGGGCGAGAGCGTTGCAGCGCCAACCGCGGCGGTGGTGGCAAGTCAGTTGCGCGCCGCACCCGGCTACGAGGTTGCGATTTTCGCGAGCGATTTGCCGAGTGCGCGCGTCCTGGTGGTCGCAGCGGGTGGCCAGATCCTGCTCTCGCAACCTCGCGGTGGACTGGTGACCGCGCTCGAGCCCGATCGTGACGGCGATGGGCGCTCCGATGGGCGGCGCGTGTTGTTCAGCGGGCTTGATCGACCCAATGGGCTCGACCTACACGAGGGCTATCTCTACGTCGCCGAGGCGACCCAGATTATTCGGATTCCATTCGACTCGCAGACCGCGACCGTCACGGGCGAGCGCCAAGTCGTAGTTGCTGGGCTGACGGCCGATGGTACCCATTGGCGCAAGACGGTCCGCATCGGTCCGGACCGCGCGCTTTATGTCGGACAGGGTTCGACCTGCAACGTTTGCATCGAGGCCGATCCGCGGCGCGCGACCCTGATGCGTTGGGCGCGCGAGGGCGGCGAAGTCGGCGAAGTCGGCGAGGGTGAAGTGCTGGCGAGCGGGACTCGAAACCCCTACGGCTTCGATTGGGCGCCCTGGGATCAAAGTTTGTACGCAACCGAGAACGGTCGCGATCTACTCGGTGATGACTTGCCGCCCGATGAACTCAATCGCATCGTGCAGGGTGGTTTTTACGGATGGCCGTTCCGTCACGGGCGCGACATCGTCGACCCCGAGTACGGTGCCACGCCTGATCCGCGAGTGTTACGGACGCTTGCGCCAGCCCACGAGTTCGGCGCTCATACCGCACCGTTAGGCATGCGCTTTCTGCGTCACCCGGCAAGACCGCAGGCTTACGCCCGCACCGCGCTGGTGGCTTTGCACGGGTCTTGGAATCGCAGCACGCCAGCCGGATATGCGGTCGTCGCACTCGATTTCGATGCCGATGGGCGTATCTCCGAGCGATCGTTTCTCGAGGGTTTCCGCAATGCCGATGGTTTGATCGGGCGGCCCGTGGACGTCGTCGAGGGCGGTGATGGTGCGATCTACGTATCGGATGACTATGCCGGTGTCATCTATCGCGTACGCGCGCTCCCAAGCAGCTCGAACGGCGGCTGAAGTCGAGCCACACACGATCCGCCCACTCGTCCACCCGGTTGCGGAAGGTGGCACGGAAGGCCTCGCATCGATCTGTCGCGACGTCGATCTCGCGCTCCATCAATTGCACAACGGCGTCGCGATCGATACGGACATCCGCCATCCGAATACCGCCGTCGGCGGGTGTGTCAAAAATCATGAGGCGATCACGCAGTTGACCCTCTGCTGCCGCATCGTTGGGCCACGGCGACCACGCGATCCCATCGGGACGGCCGCCAGAAGCGGGGTCGCCGCGTCGCGCGAACTCCGCCCAATAGCCCATCATTCGTTCGCTCAAGTGCAGCCGAGGCGCTTCATTGTCCGCATGAAATAGCAGCTCGCTTTGCGGACCCACGTCGAACTGGCCGAGCACGAAGGAGATCTCGAGCCCGTGAGCGGCGCCGACGATGCGCGAGATATCGACAAAGCCGAAGGCGCGCCCTTGCTCGTCCCAGTCCCAGCGATAACCCCAGGCGGGTGCGCCGTGACGCGCCAGTACCTCGGCCAACGAGTCGACACTATCGGCTTTCCACAGCAGCGACCGATAACGGGCTTCACGCTCGTAACGCACGGGATCCTTCAAAGAAATCGGCAGGCCAAGTGCGGTGCGCACGTGGCGCGGATCAAAAGCCATGAAGATCTTCGGTTCGTCACGATTGGTACCGAGGATCACCGGTACGTCATGGTGCTGGTTGGGATCGGCAAGCAAGTCGATGATCGGACCGCTGCGCAGCACGTGACCATCTTGGAATACGGTGGGGATGCGGTCCCATTCGCTGGCAGCGCGCTCGTAAGTCGAATACAGCTCCCACGGGTCGAGCGCGCGGAGCAACGACGCTCGCTCGGCACTCGAGAGCGCAGCGGCAACTGGCGCCGCGCTGTCGGCATCGGCGGCACGTCCCGCGCGCTGCAATGCCACGAGCAGGGCGCGCTCGGTTGCGCGCAAGGCCGCCGGTTCATCCTGACGGGCGAAGCCGAAACCCAAGCTCTGGATGATCATGCGGTGGAAGAGACCGCGTGCTTGCGGCGCAATCAGCAGCGCGAGCGCGTTGGTGCCGCCGGCTGACTCGCCGAACACCGTGACGTTGCTCGGATCACCCCCAAACGCGGCGGCGTTTCGCGCGACCCACCGCAAGGCTTCGATGGTATCCAGAGTGCCGTAATTCCCCGAGCGATCCTCCGGTGTATCGCCGTCTTGCGCAGGCGGCCGAAACCAGCCGAACGGACCCAAGCGATAGTTGATCATCACGACGATCACATTCTCACGCTGCGCGAGGACACTCCCATCCCAAAACGCGGCGTGACCGACGGTGTTACCGCCGCCGTGTATCCACACCATCACCGGCAAGCGTGCGCCACGCGCGGAGGTAGGGTCGAGGCGCGGCGCGTACACGTTCAGGTATAGGCAATCCTCGTTGCCTTGCTTCGTTCCGGCGCCGCCGACACCACCCAACGGTGAGCCGTATTGGATGCACGGCGAGGCCGCGTGCAGTGTGTCGCGTCGCCCGGCCCAGTTCGCCGGTGCGAGCGGGGCTCGCCAGCGGCGCTCGCCGACCGGAGGTGCCGCGTAGGGAATGCCGAGCCAACTATGGCCACCGGCGACATTGGCAAATCCCCTAATGAGGCCGCTATCAAGTTGACGCGTTGCCGCGTCGTCGGCGATTGCGAGCGTCGATTGGGTCGGGGAGGTGGTGCAGGCGGTAAGCGCGAGTGCGGATAGCAAGATGAGCGCGCGAAGGGCAGTGGTCATGATATTGGCCTCGGGTCTCCGGTGTCAGCCCCGACATGTTAGTCTTACACCGCCTCCTTTTGGCGGCCCCGGTGGCGGAACTGGTAGACGCAACGGACTTAAAATCCGTTGGCCGCAAGGCCGTGCCGGTTCGATTCCGGCCCGGGGCACCACAGCTTGTCATGTCACCACTCGTCGTCAAAAACCTGACTGTTTACCGCGGCGAGCGAGCGATCCTCTCTCGAGTGTCGTTCGAACTCGACGCCGGGCGGGTGATGATCGTGACCGGACCGAACGGGGCCGGCAAGACCACGTTGCTGCGCACGCTGTGCGGGCTGGTCGAACCGGAGGACGGGCAGTTGTGTTGGCGCGCGGTGCCTTGTTCGTTCCGCGACCCGCAGTACCACTTGGAACTTGCCTACCTCGGTCACGATGCGCCGCTGAAGATGGATCTGACGGGACGTGAGAATTTGCGCGGGCTGGTTGGTCTGCGCCGCGTCATCGGCCCGAGCGATGTCGCGATGGCCCTCCGCGAGATGCAAGCGGACTCGTTCGCCGATCGCGCAGTACGAACCTTATCTGCTGGACAGCGCCGACGTATCGCCTTCGCCGCGCTCGGATTGATGGGCGCAACGCTGTGGGTGCTCGACGAACCGATCACGAATCTCGATGGTGCGGGCGAGGCGCTGGTGCAGACGGCGTTGAGCCGTCACTTGAGCGGCGGCGGCATGTTGCTCGCTGCGACCCATCAGCCGTTGGGATTGGATCCGTTGCGCTGCGATTCGCTGGCGCTCGGCGCAGCACG
Source organism: Gammaproteobacteria bacterium (assembly GCA_018970145.1). Classification (GTDB taxonomy): domain Bacteria; phylum Pseudomonadota; class Gammaproteobacteria; order Steroidobacterales; family Steroidobacteraceae; genus UBA964. Next base: position 316,000 of record JAGWWY010000002.1, on the reverse strand, counting down.
GTCATGACAGTGAGCAAGGCAGCCAGCAGCTGGCAGGCGGCGCGTATCGTGTTGCAGCGTGAATGGTTGCTGGCGGTCCGTCGTCCCGCCCAGGTGTTGCAGCCGCTGGCCTTCTTCGCCGTGGTCACTGCCATGTTCCCGTTGGGCTATACGCCCGAGCTCGCGAAGTTGCGTGCGATCGCGCCAGGCGTGCTGTGGGTGGGGGCGTTGCTGGCGTCGTTACTCGCGTTGGAGCATCTCTTTCGCGAAGACGCCAGTGACGGAACGCTCGAGCAGTACGTTCTCTCAGGGCAGTCGCTCACGTGGCTGCTGCTGGCCAAAACGATCGCACATTGGTTGTTGACGGGGTTGCCGCTCACCCTGATGGCGCCGTGGCTCGGTGTGGTGCTTGGCGTGCCGTTGACCGCGGCCACCGGCGTCATGGGCGCTTTGGCGCTCGGCACGTGGACGCTCAGTCTGTTGGGGTCGATCGGCGCGGGCCTGACGCTCGGCGTGCGTCGGGGTGGCGTGCTGTTGTCGCTGCTGACCTTGCCGTTGGCCGTCCCGGTCTTGGTCTTCGGCGCGCGGGCGACGGAACTCGCGATCACCGGCGACAGTCCGACAGGAGCGCTGTATCTTCTCGGTTCTCTGGCGGTGCTCGGATTGACCCTGGCGCCGTTGGCTGCTGCGGCGGCCGTACGCATCGGTTTGGAATAGGGCTTGGAGTAGGGGATGGGGACGAACTGGGCTTGGTTTCATCGTTTCGGGTCGCCGCCGCACGTCTATCGTCTGGCGGGTCTGCTGACACCGTGGTTCGCATGGCCCGCCGCGCTATCTATCCTCGCCGCGCTGTATGGCGGGCTCGTGCTTGCACCGCCCGATTATCAACAGGGTGAAGGCTTTCGCATCATCTACGTGCACGCGCCGTCCGCTTGGCTGTCGGTCATGATTTACGCGGTGATGGCGACCGCCGCCGGGGTCGGCCTCATCTGGCGCATGAAGGTCGCGCACGCAGCCGCAGCGAGTTGTGCTGGCATCGGCGCGTGGTTCACGGTCGTCTCGCTCGTCACGGGGATGCTGTGGGGTAAGCCGATGTGGGGAACCTATTGGGTGTGGGATCCACGCCTGACGGCCCAGTTGGTGTTGCTGTTCTTGTACCTCGGCTATATTGGCTTGCGGTCGGGAATCGATGACCTCGGTCGCGCCGATCGGGCGAGCGCGGTGCTTGCACTTGTCGGCGTTGTCAACATCCCCATCATTCGTTATTCGGTCGAGTGGTGGAACTCGATCCACCAGGCACCTTCGGTGATGAAAATGGCCAAGCCATCCATGCCGATGGAGATGTTGGTGCCGTTGTTGCTGATGTTCCTAGGTTTCACCCTCTACTTCGCAGCGGTGATGCTGGTGCGTCTGCGGGCGGAGATCCTGCGGCGTGAGCGCAGCGCGAGTTGGATACGAGAGGCTTTGCGATGAGTGAGTTTTTCGCCATGGACGGTTACGCGGCTTTTCTTTGGCCGTCCTACCTGATCACCTTCGTGGCCATCGTGGCCAATATCGTCATCGCGCTTAAAGCCCACGCGAGCGCGCGTGCCGCAGCATTGCGTCGACTCGAGGGTGACCCGGCGGGGACGCAAACATGACGCCACGCCAACGTCGTGTCGCTCTGGTGGTCGGAATTCTGGCGGGCGTGTCGGTGGCGGGCTTGCTCGCACTGAGTGCGTTTCGAGAGAACGTGATGTTTTTCTTTGATCCTTCGCAGGTGGCGGCCGGCGACGCGCCGATCGACAAGCGCTTTCGTTTGGGCGGCATGGTGCGACCGGGTACGGTCGAGCGCGAAGCGGGTAGCCTAGACATGAGTTTCGTGGTGACCGACTTCGAGCGCGATGTGAAAGTGGTTTACACGGGTGTCCTCCCGGATCTCTTTCGCGAGAACCAAGGCGTCGTAGCCCATGGCCGTCTCGGTGATGATGGGATTTTCGTCGCCGATGAAATTCTCGCCAAGCACGATGAGAATTACATGCCGCCCGAGGTGGCTAAAGCCATTAAAAGCAAGCACGGTGGCGTGATGCCGGTCGATCCCGACCCGCGCAAAGCCAAACCGGAAACCTGAGGTCAAACGTGATCGTTGAACTGGGACATTTTGCGTTGGTGCTCGCCTTGATTGCAGCACTCTCGCAGTCTTTCTTTGGTCTGGTGGGGCCCGCGAAGGGGCAGGCCAGTTGGATGGCGGCCGTCAGACCGGCGGTCTACGCGCAATTTGCGTTGACGAGTTTGGCGCTCGCTGCGCTCGTTTACGCTTTCGTCCAGAACGATTTCTCGGTGCTCTACGTCGCTTCGAATTCGAATTCGGCGCTACCGCTGCTGTACCGGGTCTCGGCGGTATGGGGCGCACACGAAGGCTCGCTATTGTTGTGGGCGTGGATCTTGGTGGGATGGGCGCTCGCGGTCGCGCTGCTCTCGCGCTCCCTGCCGGTTGAGTTCGCAGCCCGCGTGCTCGGTGTGATGGGTCTGATTTCGGTGGGCTTTCTGCTGTTCACGCTCGCGACGTCGAATCCGTTCGAGCGACTGTGGCCAGCGCCGCCTGACGGGCGTGATCTCAACCCTTTGTTACAGGATCCCGCGCTCGCTGCACATCCACCCATGTTGTACGCCGGCTATGTCGGTTTCGCCGTGGCGTTCGCCTTTGCCTGCGCCGCGATGATCGAGGGCAAGCTCGATCAGCAATGGGCGCGATGGATGCGACCTTGGACGACGATCGCCTGGGCATTTCTGACGGTGGGCATCGGTCTTGGCAGCTGGTGGGCCTATTACGAGCTCGGCTGGGGTGGCTATTGGTTCTGGGATCCGGTGGAGAACGCATCTTTCATGCCCTGGTTGATTGGCACGGCCTTGATTCACTCACTGGCCGTGACCGAGAAGCGCGGTCTTTTCAAGAGCTGGACTTTGTTACTCGCGATCTTGGCATTTTCTCTCTCGTTGCTCGGCACCTTCCTCGTTCGTTCGGGTGTGCTGGTGTCGGTCCATTCCTTCGCCGCCGATCCGACGCGCGGGCTGTTCATTCTCGCCTTTCTCGTCATCGTTATTGGTGGTGCTTTGACACTCTATGCGTGGCGAGCCCCCGTGCTCAAGAGTAATGCGGGTTTTGAGTTCACCTCGCGTGAGTCTTTCCTGCTGTTCAACAATATTCTGCTCGTGGTGGCGACGGCTGCCGTGTTCGCGGGCACGATGGCGCCGTTGATCGCCGATTCGCTCGGCCTTGGCACGCTCTCGGTAGGTCGACAATATTTTGACCCCGTGTTCTTGTTGCCGACCTTGCCCTTGATCGCACTCTCGGCGGTCGGTAGCCACTCGCTGTGGAAGAAAGGTCGCTTGCGCGAGCGTCGAACCGGTATCTTGGTTGCGCTGGTCGCCGCCGCCTTGCTCACCGCCGTGTTGGTGCTTGCCGTTTGGGAAGGCGCGAAGGTGCTCACGCCGATCGGATTCTTGGTCGGCGGTTGGCTGCTGTTCTCCGCGTTGGTCGATCCGATCGATCGCTGGCGTCGTCGCTTGTCGATGACGCCGGCCATCATCGGCATGACCATCGCGCACGCCTCGCTGGGCTTTTTCGTCATCTCGGTGACGGCCGTCGAGAGTTACACGCGGGAGCGTGACATCGCGCTGGCCGTCGGTGAGTCCGGTACGGTGGGTGAGTTCAAATACGAATTGCGTTCGCTCGAGTTCGTCGAGGGTCCAAACTACGACGCGTTACGCGGCGAAGTTGCTGTTAGCGAGAACGATAAACCCGTCAGCGTGCTGCATCCGGAGAAGCGCAATTATTGGGTACAACGTCAGCAGATGACGGAAGCTGGTATCGACATGCAGTGGTCGCGCGATGTGTTTGCAGCCTTGGGTGAAGATCTCGGCGCTGGACGCTGGAGCGTGCGCGCGCAGGTTCGTCCGCTGATCAACTACGTTTGGCTGGCCGCGCTGTTGATGGCGATCGGTGGCATCATCGCCACGCTTGATCGCCGTTACCGTAAGCGCGGTGAGGCCGCATGAATCGGTTTCTGTTGCCTGCAGGCATTTTTGCCGCATTGGTTGCGTTGTTGTTCGTCGGCATTCAGCGATCGCCCAATAAATCGGTGATTGCCTCACCACTGATCGACAAGCCTGCCCCGCAGTTCGAGTTGCCCGTACTCGGCTCTGCCGAGACGTTCGCGAATGAGTCCCTGCGTGGGCGTTGGTATCTCCTGAACGTGTGGGGAACTTGGTGCGCGGAGTGTCGCCGCGAGCACGACATGCTCCTCGAGATCGCCGGTGCCGGCGAGATCCCGATCGTCGGTCTCAACTGGAAAGACGATCCTGCGGCAGCACAACAATGGTTGGAGCAACTCGGTAATCCCTACACCGTCATCCCGGCCGATCGTGAGGGCCGTGTCGCGATCGACTGGGGCGTCTATGGCGCACCCGAAACGTTTTTGATCGATGCGGCGGGCATCGTGCGCTACAAGCATGTGGGTGCTCTGCATCCGCTCGCGTGGCAGAACGAGTTCTTGCCGCGTATCCGAGGTGTCAAATGAGAATTGCTCGGCCGCGCTGGGCGGCGGTGTTTTGGAGTCTGATACTCGGTTGGTCGATGTCGGTTGTCTTTGCGATCGATCCGATCGAATTGGCAGATCCGGTATTGCAAGAGCGCTATCGCAGTCTGACGCACGAGTTGCGTTGCATGCAGTGCCAGAACCAATCGATCGCCGATTCTCCTGTCGGTCTGGCTGGCGATCTTCGTCGCGAGGTTCGCGAGTTGCTTGAAGCCGGCAAGACCGATGCGGAGATCCGCGATCATTTGAGTGCACGCTACGGTGATTTCATCCTGTTTCGACCGCGTTGGTCTTGGCGTACGGCCTGGCTGTGGTTGACACCGGCCTTGCTGCTGGCGATCGGGTTGTTTGTGGCTGTACGCATCGTGCGACAACGCGCGGCGATGGTGGATCAGGCCGAAGATAACGATATCGAGGGGGTTGGGCGGTGACGCTATTCTGGATCGGAGCGATCGTTCTTTTGATCGCGTCCATTGCGGCTCTCGTTTGGCCTCTGGCGCGCGAAAGGACGCAGCGCGGTGTTGCCGTGGCTGTCGCTATCGCCGTCGTGGTGACGAGCCTTTTGTTGTACCGCGAATGGTCGAACTGGGATAGAACGCAGGCTGCCGAGGCGGCCGAACAGTCGGCCATGGTGGGGCGTCTCGCAAGACGCTTGGAAAAAAACCCCGACGATGTCGAAGGTTGGATGATGCTTGGGCGATCGCAGTTGGCGATCGGCCAGTATCCGCTCGCACAACGCGCGTTCCGACGCGCCGACCGTCTCGAGGAGGGCCGCAACCCCGAAGCTCTGCTGGGCATGGCCGAGGCGATGGTGTTGCAAGCCGATGGCGAGGTCGACGAGCGTTCCGGTCGCTTGTTCGAGATGGCGCTCGTGCTTGCGCCGCAATCGGAGAAAGCTTTGTTCTTCGCGGCGGTCGCGGCGCAAAAACGCGGTGAGATGGCTCTAGCGATCGAACGCTTCGAAACCATGCTCGCGATGTCACCGCCGCCCGAAGTTCGCAGCATCCTCGAGCAGCAGGTGGCGAGTTTGAAGGGAGCGGGTGTGCAGGGAGCGTCACTGCCCTCGTCACCGCCATCTGAACCAGCCTCGGCAGACGCGGCGGCGCGAGTACAAGTGGAGGTGTCTGTTTCGGCGGCGATGAAACCGCGTCTCGAGCGTGGTGGCGTGTTGTTTGTCTTCGTGCGCGTGCCTGGCCAGCCGGGTCCGCCGCTCGCGGTTAAGCGCGTCTCGGTCGACTTGCCGGTCACACTCGAGTTGACGGCGCGCGACAGCATGGTCCCCGGCCTTGCCATTCAAGCGGGACAAGCGGTCGAAGTGTCGGCCAAATGGTCCAAGGACGGCGTCGCGACGCCGCGTGCCGGCGATCCGATCGGCAGCATCGCCTACCAAGTGGGACGAGATGGTCTCAAGCGCCTCGTGATCGATGAGCTCAGTCGATGACCGCAGCCGCCGCGGGGACCGCAGCTCGGTTGCGCTGGTTGGTGGCACCCGGTGAGGGTCGAGCCTTGTTCGCGGCGGCGGGCGCCTATTTTTTGCTGCTCGCGGGCTATTACATGCTGCGCAGTTTGCGCGAGGCCTTCGCGCTCGAGGTAGGGCGTGACTATATCGCCTCGCTCTTCTACGTCACCTTCGTCGTGATGATGGCGGTGCTCCCCCTGTACTGGTATCTCGTCGCTCGCTTGCCGCGCCGCCAATTGTTTCCGGTGATCTATGCCAGCGTGGTGGTGTTGTTCGCTGCATTGGCTCTTGGTATGTCAGGTCAACCGGGCAACAAGACGCTCGCCGCGGTGTATTTCGTTGCGGTGACCTCACTCAACCTTTTCATCGTGTCGGTTTTCTGGAGCGTGATGGTCGATGCGTGGAGATCGGATGCAGCGAAGCGTTTGTTTGGCTTCATCGCCGCCGGCGGCAGTGCCGGGGCGATAGCCGGACCGCTCTTCAACGCGCTTTTCGTGCAGAGCATCGGTCCGACGACAACCATCTTGGTCGCGTGCTGCTTCATCGCACTAGCAATCGTCCTTGGGCGCCGAGCGCAGCAACTCGAAGTGCAATCCGACAGCGCCGGAGTCGATCCAAACGTGCGCCTCGCGATGCCCGTGGGTGGACGCGCCATAGACGATCTGAAGCGCCTCGTGACCTCGCCCTATCTGCTCGCCATCGCCGGCTTGATTATCGGTGGTCAGATCTTGGGCGGATTCATGTATCAGGAGCAGGCAAAGTACGTTGAGGCGGAATACGCGACCCTCGCGGATCGTGCTGCTTTATTCGCGCGTATCGATCTCGCGGTCAGCATGCTGGCGCTGATCTTTCAAGGCGGCGTGGTGGGTTGGGTCGCTGCGAAGGGGGGCTTGCGCATCGCGCTTGGTCTCGTGCCAACGATGTTGATTGGGTCGCTGGTGCTGCTTGCGCTCATGCCGATCGGTGCCGTGCTCATCGCCACGCAGGTTTTTCGTCGGGCGATCGACTACGGTATGTTCAAGCCAACGCGCGAGATGCTCTTCACGGTGCTCAACCCCGAGAGCAAATTCAAGAGCAAGAGCCTGATCGACACTTTGCTGCAACGTGGTGGTGACAGCATCAGCCAACTGGCCTATCCGCTCGTGGCGGGGCTCGGTCTCGTCGGAGTGTCTTGGGTGTTAAGTGGTGTGAGTCTCATCATGCTGGTCGTCGCCGTGTGGCTCGGTGGCGTGTTCGGCCGGCACGAGCGCGATAGCGGAACGCACGATCGATGAATTCCGCGCAGGAGACTTTGCCCGCAGCGCGACTGGATGCTGCCGGGCGGCGCCGTGTCGACTGGCGCGCGCTGCTCATCATTGCAGCGCCCCTGATGATCACCAATGCCATTCAAGCGGTGCTGAATCTCACTGACGTCTGGTTCATTGGCCGTCTCTCGACGGATGCCGTCGCTGCAATCGGCGCCATCTACTGGCTGATGACTTGCGTGATCCTTGTGCTCGGTGGAGTTGGGCTTGCCTCCCAGTCGTTCGTATCGCAAGCAGACGGCGCGGGTCGTCGGATGAGAGCGTCGCAGTCGGCTTGGAATGGCTTGTGGGGCTCGATCGTCGCCATTCCGCTCTTTCTTCTCGCTGCCTACTTTGGCGATGGTGTGCTGGCGTGGTTCCGCCTCGAGGAAAGCTTGCGCCTCTCGGCTGTCGACTATTGGGAGCCGCGTATCGCCGGCGCCTTCTTAGGTGCGATGAGCTGGGGCCTGATGAGTTTCTTCAACGGCATCGGACAGACGCGAGCGACTTTGGCCGTAGCGCTGGTCACGACGGTGGCGAATGTGCCCGCCAATGAATTCTTCATGTTCGAGCTGGGTTGGGGCATGGCCGGCGCGGCTTGGGGCACCAACGTCGCGCAACTGTGTGGTTTGATCGCAGGGCTCTCGATCATGCTGGGGCCGAAGCTTGCGGCCCGTTACCGTACTCGTCTGACGTGGCGACCGCGGTGGGCCATGGTGCGCCGGCAACTCGCGGTCGGTTTGCCGATCGGTGTCATGTACGGCGCCGATGTGCTCGGCGTGGCCCTGATGCAGTTGATGGTAACCCAGGTTGGTAATGTGGGTGCCGCGGCGACGCAGATCGTCATGATGCTGACCTCATTGGCCTACATGCCTGCGCTCGGTTTGGCGACGGCAGGCACCACGGTCACCGGGCAAGCGATTGGTGCGGGTAACCGCGAGTGGGCAGCACAGGTTGGCACGGTGATCGCGCGCAGTTGTTCGGGTTTCATGTTTGGCGTGGCGATGCTGCTGCTGTTGATCGGCCCTTGGTTGTTGCCGTGGTTCGTCGCTAGCGGTGATGCCAGTGCGCCCTTGGTGGTCTCAACGGCGCTGGTATTGTTGATACCGGCCGCGGCGTATCAGCTCTTCGACGGGCTTTATTTCGGATCCAGCTTCTGTCTGCGCGCGGCTGGCGATACCCGCGTGCCCGCGCTGACGGCGTTGGTACTGTCTTGGGGGTTCTTCGTGCCGCTCGCGCACACGCTGATTTTTGATGCGTCGCAAGCGTGGATCCCCGGACTGCCACAGGCGGGACTCGGCGCGCTCGGAGGATGGCTCGCCTTGATGGGTTACGCGATGGTTCTCGGCGTTGTGATGTACCGCCGTTGGCGCAGCAATCGGTGGCAGCACATCGATCTGTGGCGCAGCGAAGACTGACTAGGCGTTCTCGGCTCGCCAGCGTCGCAGCATGAACCAGCCGCCGATCATGCCGCCGAGATGCGCAAAGTGCGCGACGCCGCTCGCCGTACCGGTCACGCCGAGATAGAGCTCCAGCACGCCATACAGCGTGACAAAGACCCACGCCGGCATCGGGATTGGTGGTATCAACGGCACGATCTTGCGACGCGGAAACATCATTGCGAAGCCGAGTAGCAAGCCGAAGATGCCACCCGAGGCGCCGACGGTCGGTGCGATCTGGCCGAGCGACATCGTCACAACCAGTTGCATTAACGCGGCGGCGATCACGCTCGCGAGATAGAACTGCACGAAACGCTTCGGTCCCCACCATGCCTCGAGTTCGTTGCCGAAGCTCAGTAGGCCGATCATGTTGAAGCCAATGTGTGCGAGGCCGCCATGCAAGAACGCATAGCTCACGATCTGCCATGGCTGGAAACCGCTACCGATCGGCCACAGCGCGAAGACGTCGAGCAAAGCTGGCGAGAACCATTGCACAGCGAAGATCGCGACATTCACGATCAGCAGCAGCCGCGTCATCGGTTGCAGTTTGCCAAACATGGTCAGTGAGTATCGAGCCAGTCGAACAGACGATGGCAGAAGCGGATTTTTTGCTCTTTACCTGCGACCACATGGGCCAGATCATCCCAGGTCTCACCGATGGCCCCCGGGATCGCTCTCTCGATCGGTACCGTCGTGCGCGGACTCGTGACGACATCGAGTGCCGCGTGAATCACGAGCGTCGGACATTTGACCTGACCGAGTCGACTGCGCGATTCGAAGTTCACGCAGGCTTCGACCAGACGCGAGTGGGCTTCGTAGCGTCCGTTCAATTCTTTCCAACCGCCTTGCGGACCGAGCAGTTTGGCGTGATTGGCGTTGTAGTACTCGGGCGTGAAAGACAATAGCGTCACCACCTTCTGGAACGCGAAAAATCCCGCGTCGCGGTGGATCTCGCGGAACATGTCGAGCTGATCCCGCAGGAAATCGTCGACCTCACACCAAGCGCCGGTGTTAAGCATGCTGCGAGCAAGATCGGGACGCTTGATGGCGATTTCTTGGGCGACGCAGGCACCCATGCCGACCAGACCGACCAAATGCACCTGCTTGAGACCCAAGTGGTCGAGCAAACCGATCGCATCATCGGCATGCAGCCCCATCGTCGAGGGTCGCGTGAGATCGTCGCTCGATTCGCCAATGCCGCGGTAGTCGAACAGGATCACTTGATAGCGATCAGTCAATCCGCGCGCCAGATGGTGGTGGTTGTCACGACAGAAGGTACCCCAGCCGCCCATGCACAACACCGGGTCGCCGTGGCCGAGGACTTCGTAATACATATCGTGGTCGTTGATGCGCGTAATGGGCATGACAGTTCCTTGGGATCTCGTGTTGAAAAATCAATTTAGAAATCGATTCAGAAAATCAATTTCGTGATGCCGATGAAGGTGATGACAATCAGCAGCGCATACAAACCGAGTACGTAGCGAATCGCTCCATCGACGGCGACGCTGATCGCTTGCTCGATCTCGGGCTTGCTTCCTTCGACAGCCAGACGCATGAACGCCGGGCCGATGGGGCGAAACGCGATATCGATCCCGATAGCCAGCGCGAAGATCAGCGCAAAGAGCGCGATCTTGAGCCCATACCAACCGCCGGGCAACGGGCCGAGGCCAAGCAGCGCAAAGACGCCCAAGCTGCCGACACCCACCAGCAGCAGGGCTTGCCAGACGCGATGTAGTCGATTGAGCGTCTCGGCCCGCGGAGTTCCCTCCGCCCGACCGACGGCGAGCAACAGGACGATCCAGGCAGCACTCGCAAACCAAGCGAGCACCAAGGCCCAGTTGGGGATGACCGCGAATCCACCCGAGGAGGTGAGTTGCAGGCCGACCGGAAACATCAAAGTGAAGCACAGGCGCGGAATCAGATCGATCCGCACCGCCATCTGCAGCGCGAAAGCGCGCTCCGCAAAGGACAGATCGGGTCGCTTTGCCGCCTTGGCCAACAGGAAGACGCCGAGATCCCCGCCCAACCAGTAGACGAGCAGCATCACATGGAGAAAGACCCAGATGGTATGGTCCATATAGTTGATTCTACGAAATGTGCCGGGGGATTACTCGATCATGTCCAGCGAGCTCTATGCGCTCCTCGTGTTGTTGCACTTGTTGTTGTTCGTGTATTGGCTAGGCGCCGACATCGGTGTTTTCTACTCCGCGCGCTATGTTCAGGACACGACGCTCACGCTCGAGTCACGCCGAACCGCGCTACGCATCATGGGCTGGATCGATCAGTTACCACGCTATTCGCTGGTGCTGATGCTGCCCGTCGGTACGACACTCGGAGTCGCGACCGGTGTAATCAACTTGCCCGCGTCGGCGGCGCTGATGACTTGGCTCATCGGTGTAGGCTGGTTGTGGTTTGTGTGGGCCATCCACCATCACCAAGGTACGCCGCTCGCCGAGCGCTTGCGCAGCATCGATCTCGTGTGGCGCTTCGTGCTCGTGGCGATCCTTCTCTTGACGGGTGCCGCAGGTCTCGCGGGTCAGGGCCCACTCGCGACCGACTGGATTGCGGTCAAGGTTGCGCTGTTTGGCGTGTTGGTGTTCTGCGGCATCATGATCCGCTTGCGCGGCAAGCCGATCGGGCCGTCACTGCGCAAAATCTTGAGCGATGGTTCCTCGCCTGAGCTTGAAGCGGAACTCGTGCGTGGCTTCGATCGGACGCGACCGTTCATTCTCGCAATCTGGTTGCTCTTGTTGGTCGCCGCCTTCGTCGGTCTGGCCAAGCCGATGCTCAGCTGAACAGGCCGTGAATCGGCGTTGCCGTCTCAGTGCGGCACTTTCATGCCGCGTTGCACAGCAGGACGAGAGCCAACCTCGGCGGCCCAACGCGCGAGGTTCGGATGGGCATCGAGGTTGCCGGGAAAGCGTTGCATCGACACCGTCGCAACGGGATACGCGATGATGTCGGCGATGGTGTACTCATCGCCCACGAGGTAGTGGGTCTTGGCGAGTTGCTGTTCCAGCGTGGCTACCATGCGCAGGCACAGACGATTGTAGAGTTCGATGGCGTACGGAATTTTTTCCGGCGCCACAATGTTAAAGACGAACTGGCCGCTGTACGCCGGACCGACATCGCCCGAGACGATCCCGATCCACTCGAAGGTCTTGGCGCGCGCCCACGCCGTGCGCGGCAGCAGCTGGTCGGTTTTTTCCGCGAGATACAGCAGGATTGCGGCTGAGCCATACACCGAGAGGGGTTTGCCGGCGGATGTCTCGTGGACGTCGTGATCCACGATGGCCGGCAATCGTCCCACCGGGTTCAGGCTCAGAAACTCGCTTGTGAGGTTCTCGCCCTTGACGAGATCGTATTCACGAACCGTGTAAGGTAGGCCGACTTCCTCGAGCATGATCGAGGCTTTGTAGCCATTGGCGGTGGCTACCGTGTGCAGGTTTATCATGGAGTCATCCTTCAGGAGAGGGTCATGAAACAAGTTCGTCGTTCACGCGTTCCGCTCGTCACACCGCTGAAGCGAACGGCCATCATCGTGAAGAGCATGGATCGCAGTCTGCGCTTTTGGCGCGATCTGCTCGGACTCAAAGTCTGGATTTCAGGTGAAGCGGGCAAGGAATTGCCCGAGCTGTACCAATTGCTCGGCGCCCCGCCGTGCACCACGCGTTGGACCATCCTGCAATCGGAAGATGTTGATTGGGGTATGGTGGGATTGTTCGAACTCAAGCGGCCCTCACCTCCGATCAATCGGCATCGCGATCCGAGCCGCGCCAACCAAGGCGAAGCTTGTCTCGTGTTCCACAGTCCTGATGTTGATCGCATCTATCGTGGCGCCCGGGCACTGCGTTTGCCTGTGCTCTGTCCGCCGACGCTGCTCGAGATCGCAGCCCACGGGGTTCTCTCGAAGGAGATGACGATGCGCGACCCCAACGGCGTTCTTGTCAATTTCATCCAGAACATCAAAGGTGGCTCAGTCGGGATTTCCAATCGCTTTCCGGGTCTCAAGCGGCGCCGTAACGGTGCCCCTTGACCGGATCGATCGGGATGATGGTGGCCTTGAGTTCCGTGAAGAACTCGAGACTCGCCTGCGGTCCATCGCGACCGATGCCCGATTCTTTGTAGCCGCCGAAGGGCGCCCGCAGATCACGGATCATCGCCGTGTTGACCCACACCGTTCCAGCGCGAATATCGCGAGCACAGCGCATCGCCGTCGACAGATCTTCCGTCCACACATAGCTCACAAGGCCGAACTTCGAGGCGTTGGCGATGGCAACCGCCTCTTCTACCGTATCGAAGATGAGAAAGCTTGCAAACGGACCAAAGATTTCTTCCTGACAGACACGTGCCTCGTTATGCGGTGCCAACACCGCCGTCGGTTCGATGAACCAGCCCCGATCGTGCGCGGGCGAGCGACGACCGCCCGTCAACAACGTGGCGCCATCGGACTTGGCGACCTCGACATACGAGAGCACGCGCTGCATGTGCTGCTCAAAGGCCAACGGACCGATCTCGGTCGAGGGCAGCATCGGGTCGCCGATCTTGATTTTTCGACTGCGCGCCACGAAGCGCTCGATGAATGCGTCGGCGATACCACGCTGCAAAAGAATACGTGACCCCGCGAGACAAGCTTGACCGTTGTTGCCGTAGATGCCCGAGAGGGCGCCATCGAGCGCGCGTTCGACATCGGCGGTGTCGCAGATGATGTTGGCGGACTTGCCGCCGAGTTCGAGCGCCACGGGCTTCAGGTTGCGCCCGGCGGTAGCGGCGATCGCGCGACCGGTACCCGTGCCACCGGTGAAGCCGATCATATCGACACCCGCATGGTTGACGAGTGCGTCGCCGGTGATGTGCCCGCGGCCATTGACCAAGTTCACCACGCCCGGTGGCAGACCCGCCTCATGAAAAATCTCGACCATGCGCAGCATCGAGAGCGGTGTGTATTCGGAGGGCTTGAGCACGCACGTGTTGCCAAAGGGGATGCAGGTCGCCACCCGCATCGAGGCAAGCGACAACGGTGCATTCCAAGGTGCGATACAGCCGGCGACGCCACGTGGCTCGCGCGTGACGTAGGTCACGTAGCCTTTGCTCTGTGTGTAGGTCTCGCCGTGAGTGGTGCTGGCGACCTCGGCAAAAAACTCGAAATTACGAGCCATGCGATCGACATGGCGACGCACACTGATGAGCGGCAGGCCCGTGTTCAGACACTCGAGGTAAGCGAGCTCCTCGGCATGCTTGCGTAGGTGATCGCGAATCGAATAGAGGATATCGTTGCGCTCGGTGATGTCCATTCGAGGCCACGGCCCCTGATCGAATGCGCGGCGCGCGGACACAACGGCAGCGTTGACTTCGGCGGCATCGGCTTCTTGCAGATGCGAGAGCACTCGCTCATCGGTGGGATTGATGATCGGAATTCGATGGGTGCCGGATCGCGCAGGCAGACGTTCGCCATTGATCAGGCTAGTGACCGTATCGACGATAGGAAAACGACGGGTAATCTCGAGACTCATGCTGGAATCCATCCGCAGGCAACGAACCACGGTAGCGAGCCGGCTGCGGCCGACAGGCTTCCGACGTGAATGCAATCTTGGGCGAAACCGGCCGCTTCGAGTTCGGGTTGCGGGTCACAGTGTGCGTAGACCTCCCAGTACGGCTCGTTGTTGTGGCGCGTATCCCAGGAGAGTTCAAATTTTTTGAACTCCGACAGCCCGCTAAAACGCAGCGGTACGTCTTGGTGGATGCAAACGCCACCCGGGCGTAGCAAGCGACGGCTCTCGCGGAACATGCCGCGTCGTGTCGCGTCGGAAATCTCGTGCATCACATTGTGCGACACGATCAGATCAAAGTATTGATCATGAAAGGTCGTTGCTGAGACATCCATTTGATGGAAGTGTACGGCGGCACCGAGAGCCTCGGCGCGCGCATGCGCGTAGCGCAGCATGCCCGCACCCACATCGATTGCGTGCACTTCGGCCGCGGGAAAGGCGAGCGCATAGGGCACGCTAGCTGACCCTGCTGAGCAACCCATATCGAGGATGCGTTGGGGCTGCAGCTGCGGAAAGCGCTCTGCGATGAAGCGCTGTACGTGCGCAGACTTACTATCCGTGCGGCTAATGCCTTGGCCAAAGGCATAGAGATTGCCACCCACCTCATACAACGCGCCGGCCGAGCAGTCGTACCCGCCGAGATCGAGCGCATAGCCGCCGGTCTGTAGATGGATATCAACGGCAGTCACACCGCGGGGCGGAGCGAAGTCGGGGTTCAGTGTCAGCGAGCCTAAGCGCTGCGGTGACTCATCGAGCTCTGCCGCGCGGCGCGCCATCCGGAATCGATCGCGAAAGACGCTATCGCTGACAGCGACCCACATTTGCTCCTGCGCGGCGCGGGCGAGGGCCGACCAAGTTTGGTAGGCCGGCTCGGCTTGCATCGCGGCACGGATTTCCTCGCGTTGGCGGGGTGGGTGGCCATGCTCGGCGGTGTAGGCGGGGGCCACAACGCACTCGAACAAATCGTTTTGACTGCTGCGCAGTCCCCGATTGAGCCCTTGCTTGAGCGCGACGATGAACTGTTGGCGGGAAACCTCGTCGGCGGTCGCCTGTGGCAGCATGTCGTGGGTGACGCTTCTGACCATGGTGTGGCTCCTTAACTTCGGCAGGCTGCTACCGATTCGGCAAACGACCTGTCATCATATGACTATAACGACTTAAACCACTGGTTTGCACGTGGCCGATCTTCGTCAATTCCTCACCGAGCACAGCGAGTCCGTCTGGGAGTTACCCGGCGAGGTGTCGTCCGTGCACGAACTCACCGCGTTGCAACACCTGCTCGACGAACGCCACCAGTATCCCATCCTGCATGCCAAGGGTGTGCGAAACCTCGCGGGCGATCGCGGTGATGTGTCGGTCGTGACCAATTTGACCGCGAGCCGCGAACTCACGGCACGTGCGCTCGGCATTGCGGATCATCGCGGTACCGCGCAGTGGTTCGCATCACGCACGCAAGCCGGTATCGCCCCCGTGATCGTCTCGCGCGAAGACGCACCCGTTCAGCAACACGTCATGCGTGACGAGCAGGCGAGTCTGTTCGATTTGCCGGTGTTGACTCAGCACGAGTCGGAGCCAGGTCCGTATCTGACGGCGGCACACGCCACGACCTTCGATCCGGACTCCGGAATCGACAACACCGCGATCCAGCGTTGCTGGGTGAAGTCAGCACGGCAGATGACTTGGTTCCCGTATCCGGCAAGTCACAACGCCCGCAACCTGCGCAAGTTTCATGCGCGTGGTGAGGCATGTCCCGTTGCATTCTGGATAGGGCACCATCCAGCGGTTTTGCTCGGTACCCAAGCGAAACTCAAATATCCCGAAAGTCACTGGGAGGCAGCGGGCGGCGTACTCGGTGCACCGCTGCGACTCGTGCCCTCGGTGCTGCACGGCGAGCGCATCATGGTGCCCGCCGATGCCGAGATCGTCATCGAGGGCTGGGCGCGGCCCGGCCGATTGTCGCCCGATGGGCCGTTCGGTGAATACACGGGCTACCTTGGCGGCGAAGTTACCGCGCCGTTGGTCGATATCGAGTGCATCACGCGCCGCGAGCAGGCGATCTATCACGACTATGCATCGGGACTCACCGACATGCTGGTGCCCGACAACATGGCGATGGAGGGCAAGTTGTACTCGCTCGTCAAAGCCGTGGCGCCCGCGCTCGTCAACGTGCATGTGCCGACCGAGGGTCGACGGTTCCACGCGTATCTGCAATTCAAGCATCCGGGGCCGGGCGAAGTGCGCGACGCCTTGCTGGCGGCGATGGCCTATCGGCGCGTCAAAATGGTCGTCGCGGTCGAGGAGGACGTCGATCTGTTCTCGCCCGATGCGATGCTCTGGGCGCTCGCGACGCGCGTGCTGTGGTCGCGCGATGCGATCACGGTCGAAGGCCTCTCAGGGTCATCGCTTGATCCGGTGCTGCCCGAGGGTGTCGCGACGACAGCGAAGATCGGTATCGATGCGACGCGTACGCCGAACTATCCGGTGGTCGCGACGGTACCGCGCGAGGTGCGACGAAAAGTGGCTGATTGGTTGTCGGCTAGCGATGCGACTCGCTGGCCGATGATCTGAGATGAACACGTATCTGGTTGGAGTGGAATGACGATGTCAAAGCTGATGAATCAAACCGAATTTTTCGCGAGTCTGGAAGCGGCGCGCATGCCGAAGCATGGCGGCGGCCATGCGTTCAGTCGGGCGTGGGCGGCTGGCGAACTTTCGCGAGCGCAGCTCGGCGAATGGGCGATCCAGCATTTCTACTACATCGATCCGATCCCGCAGCAGTTCGCGCAGTTGTATGCGCGACTGCCCGATCTCGATGCGCGTCAACATCTGCTCGAAAATTTGCTCGGCGAGGAGATGCCCGCGTGTCCGGAAAAGCGTCACCCCGACTTGCTTCGAAAGTTTGCGCGCGCCTGCGGTGTCAGTGACGAGCGCATTCTGCGCGCTGAGGATAACGGTGAGATTTTGCCGACGACCCGCGCTATGCGCGCGTGGATCTGGGAGCTCTCAAGCATCCGCCACTTGAGCGAATCCTGTGCGGGCATCATGGTTGCGCTCGAGGGACAACTGCCGACGCTGTATCCGAAGTACGTCGATGCGATGCGCAAGATGGGCTTTACGGAAGATGACATGGAGTTCTTCCATGTCCACATCGAAGGCGATACCGAGCATGCTCACATCGGTCTCGAATTGACGGCGCGTTACGCCACGACAGCTGAGATCCAGACTCGCGCGATCGCCGCAGTGCGTGCTTCGGCCGAGATGCGCTACTCCATGCTCGATGGCATTTACGCGAGCGTACTCGCGCGCAAGGCGGCCTGAATCATCCTGAATCGTCCTGAATCATCGTGCATCACACTGAGATGACTTCCTCGCGATGACATCGAAGTCTGTCGTTCCTGGATCGCCGGTGGCGCTCGTGACGGGTGCAGCCGGCGGTCTCGGTCGCGCGACCGTCGCCAAATTGCGTGAGCGCGGTATGCGCGTATTCGCCGCGGATCGGGCACTTGCGGATATTCCCTGCGGTGCACCGGTCGGCGTGATGAGCATGGATGTCACGGACGAGGCGGCGATCGCCGCCTGCATCGAGCGTGTGCTAAGCGATTGGGGGCGTCTCGACCATGTCATTCATCTGGCAGGCTGTGCCGGTGCAGGGCCGTTGACGTCGGTCACGCGCGAGGAGTGGCAGCGCGTGATCGATACCAACCTGACTTCGGCTTTCCTGCTCGCGAAGGCGTCGTACGCGCCGCTCGCGGCCACTCGCGGCTCATTGGTGCTCACGGCGTCCACCAACGGTCTGAACGGGGGCAGCGCGCTATCGGGTCCGGCGTATGCGGTGGCCAAGGCGGGGTTGATCAATCTCACGCGCTACCTCGCCAAGGAGTGGGCGCCCGATGGCATCCGGGTCAATTGTCTCGCGCCGGGACCTATCGATACGCCGATGGTTACGGGTCGATTTTCGAGCGAGGTACTCGCGGCCCTGCAAGCGAGCGTGCCGCTCGGGCGGATCGGTGATCCGAAAGATGTGGCGCATGCCATCGACTATCTGACCAGTCCTGCGGCATCCTTCGTTACCGGGACCGTCATGAATCTCTCTGGCGGACTGCTCCTCGATTGAGATGGCGTTGCATATCGTGAAATCGAAGTCTTCGACGGCAGAGGCGGTGCGCTCGATGGCGACTCCGCGTTACCACCAAGTGTACGTCACGCTGCGCACGTGGGTTCGCGACGGTACATACAAACCGGGCGATCAGATTCCGACCGAGCCACAGTTGTGCCAGCTGTTCGATGTGTCGCGTATCACCGTTCGCAAGGCGATTGATCACTTGGCACGCGAAGGTTGGCTCGTGCGCCAGCAGGGGCGCGGCACCTTCGTGCAGTTGTCCGCCTCGCGCACGGCCGCCTCGCTCGATATCGAGGAAGTGCGCAGTCAGGTGGCGAGTTTCGCCGCCGTCACCGACGTGCAGGATCTGCAAGTGCTCGATCTTGAACCCGACGAGGAGACCCGCGCGGCACTCTGCATCGAGCCCGGTGGGCTCGTGCAACGGGCGACACATGTCCGTACCCATCAGGGTGTGCCGCTCGGGTTGATCACGACATATGTGCCACTCGACATCGCGCGTAAGGTGACACCAGAGGAGATGGCCAAGCAACCGATGTTCGAGCTGCTCGGCAAAGTGGGTGTGCGCGTCGCGCACGCCGATCAATACATCGGCGCCACGCTCGCGAGTGTCGAGGCTGCGCGCGCCTTGGAGATTGAACTCGGCGCTCCCTTGCTGCGCATCACGCGCACCGTGTTCGACGAGCGTGAGCGGCCCGTTGAGCGCGTCGTCGCGCTGTATCGGGCCGACTCGTACCAGTACCACATGCACCTGCGTCATACCTCGTAGACGCCCGATAGGTTCGCTGCGCGGGTGTCATTCCCTCTTTTGCATCATTCATTGAGTTTGTATCCACAGGTGGTCCATGGCTGAGAAACCGAAGAAATACGATTTGCTGATCAAGAACGTGCGTGTCGTTCGACCGCGCAAGACCATTGTGGAGAAGTTCGATATCGGCGTCGTCGATGGCAAGATCAAGAAAGTCGCCAAAGGAATTCCGGCGGCTGAGGCCAAGCAGGTCGTCGACGGCAAGAATCGTCTTGCTTTTCCGGGCCTTGTCGATCCGCATATGCACACGGGTATTTACGGTCCCCTGTCGCAAGATGCGCGTAGCGAAAGTTTGGCTGCGGCGCAGGGTGGCGTGACCTCGAGCCTCAACTACATGCGTACGGGTGGCTACTACATGGAGCGAGGCGGTCCTTACGCCGAGGTCTATCCGGAGGTGCTCGCGGCATCGAAAGACAACTTTTGGGTCGACTACGCGTATCACTTGGCACCGCTCGATCGCACGCATATCGGCGAGATCGACACGCTGATCGACAAGTTCGGGGTCACTTCTTTCAAGATTTTCATGTTCTACGGCGGCTATGGCTTGCACGGCGCCTCGAACTCGCAGCGCGAGTTCTTGATGATCGGCGAAGACGAGAAATACGACATCGCGCATTTCGAGTTCGTGATGCGCGGCGTGCATCGCGCCATGTTGCGCAACCCGAAGATCAAAGATTCCATCTCGCTCGGTCTGCATTGCGAATTGGCCGACATCCTGAGCGCCTACACTAAGATGGTCGAAGGTGGAGCCAAGGTCACCGACCTCGACACCTACCTCACCGGCGAGACCCACGATCCCGAATGCATCGACTGCAAGCCCCTGACGGGACTGCGCGCCTACAGTGCGGCACGTCCGCCGCATTCGGAAGGGCTTGCGATCACGATCGCGAGCTATTTGGCGAACGAAACCAACTGCCTCAACATCAACTTATTGCATTTAACGTCGCGCAAGGCGGTCGAGGCCGCGCTCAAGATGGCCAAGGCTTTCCCGCACGTCGACTTCCGTCGCGAAGTGACCATCGCTCACTTGCTGCTCGATTACGACTCGAAGATCGGCAACAAAGCCAAGGTGAATCCGCCGATTCGTTCGCGCGCCGACGTCGAGTTCCTCTGGGAGTCTCTGCTCGCGGGTAAGCTCGATTGGGTCTGCTCCGATCACGCCTGTTGCCGCGCCGAGATGAAACTCGGCAAGCAGGACAAGAAGAATATTTTCTTGGCGAAGTCGGGCTTCGGTGGCACCGAGTTCATGCTGCCGGCGCTGATCACCGAGGGTAAGCGCCGCGGGCTCTCGCTTAATCGCGTGGCCGAGCTCACTTCGTGGACCGCAGCCCGTCGTTTCGGTCTGCAGGGCAAGGGCGACATCGCGCCCGGATTCGATGCCGACATCGTCCTCGTCGATCCGAACAAGAGTTTCGTCGCAGGTAATAAAGTGTCCGAGTCCGATCAGGGTTATTCGGTCTTCGAGGGTATGGAAATGTCGGCGTCGGTCATGAGCACCTACCTGCGTGGACATCTGATCTACGACGACGGAAAGCCGGTCGGCACGCCGATCGGCCAATATCTGCATCGACCCTACGCCTGAGAGCCGACTTCTAGGGTTAGAATCCGGCGCTCTCAACCAACGCACACAGGAGTGGGGCAATGACCATCAAGGCTGGCGAGAAGATGCCTGCGGGCGCGTTCAAGACCATGACCGCGGAAGGGCCGAAGGAAGTGGCTACCGACGCGTTGTTCGCCGATAAAACGGTCGTGTTGTTTTCGGTGCCGGGCGCCTTTACGCCGACCTGCGACGCACGGCATCTGCCTGGATACCTGCAGCACTTCGATGCGCTGAAGGCCAAGGGTGTTGATACGGTCGCTTGCATGGCGGTTAACGACATGTTCGTGATGAACGCCTGGGGAAAGTCGAGCAATGTGGGCGAGAAGGTACTGATGTTGGCTGACGGCAACGGTGATTACACGCGCGCGCTCGGTCTCGAGCTCGATGCTCGCGGTTTCGGCATGGGGATGCGCGGCCAGCGTTTCGCGATCGTCGTGAAAGACGGCCTCGCCACGCACGTCAACATCGAAGCGGGCGGTGAGTTCAAGGTGTCAGCGGCGGAGCACGTGCTCGGCCAGCTTTGATGTTGAACTTCTCTACAACGACCAACCAACGAATCACGTTCGCGCGAAGTCCTCGGGGCCTGCCGGTTCCCGAGGATTTCGGTCGTGACGTGACGGCGGTTCCGACGGTCGCCGAGGGACAATTTCTCTCGCGCACGCTGTGGTTGTCGCTCGACCCGTATTACCGCAACGTCATGAAGAACAGCCAGATCTATGCAGATCGGCTCGTCGCGGGCGATGTAATGGTTGGCGAAACGGTGGCTGAGATAGTCGAGTCGCGTCACCCGCAATTCGCAGCGGGCGATGTCGTGGCGGTGCGCAACGGCTGGCAGCAGTACGCCGTTTCAAACGGCGTTGGCGTGCGTAAGATCGACCCTTCCATCGCGCCGGTATCAACCGCGCTCGGTGTGCTCGGGATGCCCGGTCTCACGGGCTATGCGGGTACCGTGTATCTCGGTCAACCGTTGCCGGGGCAGACGTTCGTGGTCTCCGCTTGCACCGGGCCAGTCGGTTCTACCGCGGGGCAGGTCGCTAAGCACATGGGTGCGCGCGTTGTCGGTATAGCGGGTTCCGCCCTGAAGTGCGACTACGCCGTCAAAGAATTAGGTTTCGACGCCTGCGTCAACTATAAAGACGGCGATCTGGCGGCCGCGTTGAAGTCGGCATGCCCGCGCGGCATTGATGTGTACTTCGACAACGTGGCCGGCGATACCCTCGTTGCGGTGCTGCGCAATCTCGCGATCGGCGCGCGTATCGTGTTGTGCGGCATGATCGAAGCCTACAGCATGGAATCGCCACCGCCCGGACCGTGGCTCGGACCGGTGGTTGGCGCTCGCGCGAGCATGAAAGGCCTCGTCGTCTACGACCACATGAATCGCATGGACGAGATGACCCGGGTTGTCTCCGGTTGGATACACGAAGACCGTTTTCGCTATCGCGAAGACGTCGTAGTCGGTCTCGACAACGCGCCTGAGGCGTTTTGCGCGTTAATGCAAGGGCGCAACTTCGGAAAATCGCTCGTCAAGGTCGCCTAACCCTCAACTTCTGATGGGGTGAGCCTGCTCGCCGAGGCGTAGCGCCGACACGGCGAGTAGGCAGGTCGCACTCATCAAGATCGCGCAACCGCGTGCGGAACCATCGTAGATGGCACCGGTCAAGACGGCGCTCACCATGGAAATCAACATCGCGATTGAGCTCGACAAACCGGCCGCGACGCCGGCGAGCTGCGGGTGATCGTCGACGGCCGCCGTCAACGCCAGTGGCTGCACCACGCCGTTAGCAAACATCAGTAAGGCAAGCGAGAGGCTGAATAACCACATCGGCGCCGCCGCAAGAAAGGCCGCGATACAAAAAGCAGCCGTCGCAACGCCGTTACAGCCCATGCCGATACGTTGACTGCGCGCAGAACCGAAGCGGCGGGCGAGGTGGCCAGCGGCGGTTGCTCCGGCGATGAAGCTGAACGCGAGACCCGACCACAACAGGCCGAATTCGGCGCCACTCATTCCGAACAGGGTCTCGTAGAGCGCAGCGCCGACGGTGATGAAAATAAAGCCCGAGGCGCTGAAGAAACTATAGGTCAACGACGGGCCCATGAATCCGGGTTGCGTCACGAGAAAACGACCCCCGCGCAGCAGGTCAGAGAACGTCATCGCTTCGGTGCCGGCTGGTCGAGTTTCCTTCAGCCGAGTGAACAAAACGCCAACGAGCAACAGGCTCACTCCCGCGTGGATCCAGAAGATGCCGCGCCAGCCGAGATAGTCGGCGATGACACCGCCCACCAACGGCGCAAGCACCGGCGCGACCCCCATAACCGCAGTGATGAACGATAGAGCGATTGCGGCGGGGCCGGGCTCGAAGGAATCGCGAACGATCGCGCGTGAGACGACGGTCGCGACACTGACACCCATCGCCTGGAGAAATCTCGCCAGCACCAACATCGACACACTCGAGGCGACGCTTGCGAACAGACTCGCGATACCAAATAGCGCAAACCCGAGCAGGAACACCGGACGCCGACCGAATCGATCGCAAAGCAGACCTTGGACGGGCTGGAAGAGGCCGAGGCCTAGCAGGTAGGCGGAGATGACGAACTGCAACGACGCGTAGTCGGTATCGAACGCGCGCGAGAGGGTCGGCAATGCCGGCACCACGCTCGCCATCCCGAAGGCGGAGAGGCTACTCGCCACCCCCATGAGGATGATGAAGCCCCAACGCGGCGCGGCCGATCTGTCACCGACGGACGTCTCGATGATTAATTGCTCTGCGCGATCAGCTTCTCGATCTCCGGCACGATCTGGAACAAATCGCCGACGAGACCGATGTCTGCCACTTCGAAAATGGGCGCTTCGGCATCCTTGTTGATCGCGACGATGGTCCGCGCATCCTTGATGCCGGTGAGATGCTGGATAGCGCCGGAGATACCGAAAGCCAGATACAACTCTGGCGCGATGATCTTGCCAGTTTGTCCAACCTGCATGTCGTTGGCGGCGTATCCCGCATCGACGGCAGCACGAGAAGCACCGACGGCGGCGCCGAGCCGATCCGCGAGCGAGTAGAGGATTTGGAAGTTCTCGGCGCTACCGAGGGCTCTTCCACCCGAGACGACCTTCGAAGCCGTTTGCAGGTCTGGGCGATCCGAACGAGCGGCCGTGACCGAGACGAAACGCGTGTGCGTGGGCACCGACGCGGCAGGATTGACTGCCACGATCGACGCTGACGCCGCCTGCGCGGCGACAGGCTGATAGGAGGCGACACGCACCGTTGCGACGACTTGACGATCCGCCGGAATCTCGACCGTGATGATCGCGTTGCCCGCGTAGATCGGGCGCTTGAAGCGCGTGGCGCTTTCGGCGGCCATGACATCGGAAATCTGCGGCGCGCCGAGCAGCGCAGCCACACGCGGCATGAGATCCTTGCCGAACGTTGTGGACGGTCCGAAGACATGCGAATGACCGGCGGCCAACTCCGCTAGTTGCGGTGCGATCGTTGCTGCCATCGGCTGAGCGTGTAGCGGGTGCGCGACCGTATGGACTTGTACGACGCCCTGTAGCGCCGCAGCCTGCGCAGCGACCGGGGTCGGATTTGCGGCGAACACAGCGATACTGATCTCGGCGCCCGCGATTTGTGAGGCGCAGGCAACGCACTTGGCCGTTGCCGGATTGAGCTTGCTGCCGTCATGTTCGGCGACGATGAGTACCTTGGCCATCAGACTAATCCTTTGCTGCGTAATGCCGCGACGAGTTCCTGTGCATCCTTGACCATGCTGCCCTTGCTGCGCGACGCGGGCGGTTCGAAGTGCACGGCCTTGACGACTTCGGTCGGCGTGACGCCAAGCGAGGCGGGCTCGATGCTATCAAGGGGTTTCTTCTTTGCCTTCATGATGTCGGGCAGCTTGACGTAGCGCGGTTCGTTCAAACGCAGATCCGTGGTGATCACGGCTGGCAGGTCCACTTCCAGCGTCTCGAGGCCTGCATCGACCTCACGGGTGACTCGCGCCTTGTCGCCATCGACCTCAACTTTCGAGGCGAAGGTCGCCTGCGGGCGTTGCCACAGCGCCGCCAACATTTGACCCGTTTGGCTGCAGTCGTCATCGATCGCTTGCTTGCCGAGGATCGCGAGTATGGGTTGTTCGCGATCGGCGAGAGCCTTGAGCACTTGTGCGGCAGTCAACGGTTCAATGATGGCATCGGTCTGAACGTGGATGGCGCGATCGGCGCCCATTGCCAGCGCCGTGCGCAACTGTTGTTGGCAATCGGCAGGGCCGATCGACACCGCCACAACTTCCTCAGCGAGACCCTTTTCTTTGATCCGCAGCGCTTCTTCGAGCGCAATTTCATCGAACGGATTAATGCTCATCTTGACGCCATCGGTGATGACCCCCGAGCCGTCGGGCTTGACCCGAATACGGACGTTGTAATCCACGACGCGTTTGATGGAGACCAGAATGCGTTTCATCGCGAGAAAGACTCCGCTGCGAGCTTCGAACAGCCCGCTATTCTACAGGCCCAGAGCGCCCGGGTTAAGCCGGCGTTGAGGGTCGACCAGCTGCTTGAGGTTGCGGATCAAGGCTGCGTTGTTCGGCTCGCGACCACGCAGGTATGGATAGAACTTGCCAATCTGCAAATGGGCGGCGCCGTGTCGCTGGAAGATGTCGGCGATGCCATGCTTCATCTTATCGACCAGCGCGCGCCCTTCCGGATTGTCCGGGAATTGCGGCAAGGTCGCTTGATATCCCTCGGGCATCAGTCGAGATTGAGTGGCGTTGTAGCCGTCTTCCCAATAAAACACCGGCTCGTACAAGAACGCGTTGGTAGCCACCGTCATGAACATGGCGCCGGAGCGGATTTTCAGGCGCTTCATATCGGCTTCGTGTTCCGCGTAATAGTGGGTGAGGTCGGCACGGAACGCCTCCACCTTCGAGAAAGGCAACAAACCGTGGATGGGTACCCAGCGCTCACCGCGCGGACTGCGCACGTTATACAGCGGCATGAACGGCATCGCGTTGGCCACCGTCGGCACGGTAGCCGGCACTTCCGCGCCAAAGGGCTGCAGACTTGAGCGCAAGCGGGCGACGGCGGCGCGGCAGCTCACATCATCGAGACCATCGACGATCCAGTGGGCCGAGAACACGGCACCATCGAGGAAGCGACGACCGGCGAGCGCCATCTTCACGAGTTGCCGCACGCCATCGGCGAGACCGCGCGAGGTTCTCCACACCGCGAGCGCCGATTGGATGGCCGTGGCACGATCGGCCTTGCCGAGCTGTCCCTGTTGGAGTGCGGGGTCGAGCCCGAAATTGGTCAGGTTGAGTCCCTCCTTCGCGGCCGCTTCCATCCCTGCGGCGAGACTCGCGAAATCCGGGAATCCGAACGACAGCCCCATCACCACGGCGTTACGCCGCATGAGGCGTAAGGCAACGGCGGTTTTCACGCCGAGGGCGCCGCAATCACCCATGAAAAGACCGGTTAAGTCTGGACCATACGAGCGCATGAACGGAACTCCGTTCGCGGCGCCCCAAGAGCCTGTGCGCACGACACGGCCATCGCCGAGTACGACTTCGACGCAGAGCGTCGTCTCACCCGAGACACCGAAGACGCCGGTTCCCCAGGTCACACTGTTCTGCGACAGCGAGCCACCGACCGTGGCGGCGAGCCCGGAGAATGGACCAAAGAATGGCGTGCGCAGTCCTTTCGCCGCGAGCGTTTCGTTGAGCTTCGCCCACGTCACGCCCACCTCGACGATCACGTATCCATCGCGCTCGTTGAGCTCGAGGATGCGATCCATGCGCGAGGTGTCGATCAAGATCGACTCGCGCTCGGCGGGTGCGTATCCATCTGTATACGAGGCGCCGCCGCCGCGCGGGACAACCGAGACGCCGGCGGCTACCGAGAGTTGCACGATCTGCGCGACATCGGCGCTGCTGCCCGGTCGAACGATCGCCATGGCTAACTCGCCACTGCGGTAGATGTCAGTCGAATAAAACTCGCACTCGGCCGGGTCCGTCACGACGTGCTCGTTGCCCAGCAACGAATGTAACTGTCGTAGTAAGGCCGTTCTGGTCGATTCCATCGCAGGGTTAGCGTTCATGTTCAACCCCGCGAGTTACCGACGGCGCGCAGTGGCGGCGGTGTCTCACGTTGCTGCTCAACGAAGCTTTGTCGAATTTTGTTGGCCGTCTCTCGTAGCTTCGGTAGGAAACGCTCAACGCCGAGCTTCAAAGGCACCGCGGTGCCGCTGAAACGAATGCTGACCGCCGCCAACACGCGATCGTCGATCAAAATCGGCACAGCCATGCTGATCTCGTCGGACACCCGACGCTGCCTGACAGCCGAGGCGTAGCCCTGCATCCGGACATCGTTCAGCAGCTTCATGAGCTCCGGTCGATTTCGTGCGAGGGCATCCTCTTCCTTGTTGGAGCGGCCGAGAATATCAAGCAGCGACTCACGCTGCGTCGGTGGCGAGAAGGCGAGATAGACGCGTCCCGACGACGACAGCAACAGTGGCACGCGAAATCCGGCGGAATAGCGTTCCACCGCCAACGGGCTGCGATGATCGGTCGACTCGCGCACCATCATGGTCGTTCCCGAGAGCGAGGCGATCGCCACCGGCCAGACGATGTCTTTGCCAAGCTCGTGGATGAAAGGACGAGCGATCTGCGTGACCCAGGCTTCATCGTCGTAACCATCAGAGAGGCCACGCACCATGATCGTCAGGCGATACCGATCATCTGTGGCATCGCGATAGACGAAGCCGGCATGACTCAAGGTTTCGAGAATGCGGTAAGTGGTCGTTCGCGGTAAGCGAATTTCCTGCGCCACTTCGGAGACGGTCGCCCCGTTGCGAAGATTGAGAACAGTCAAAGCATCAAGGCCGCGAATGAGTGCGCGGATCGGTCGAGTGGATTCCATGTCAACCCCCGTTGAAAACCCCAGCTCTGCCTGAGTCTAGGCCGGAGCCGCCGAGGATGTCCAACGGGTGGACGCTGCCCGAGGGTTGGATTGAGCGCCGAATAAGGGTTTCTGTCCGTAGCGTGATCATCTGGTGGTGGTTCAAGTGCGCTGTTGTCGGCCCCGCTGCGATTGGGAGTTTAGTTTCGGTGCGGGATCGAACAGGGGGTTTCGTGTCACTCAGCCGTCGCCAGTTGCTGGCTTACGCGGCGCCGACTGTGGCGCTGCAAGCCATGCTCGTTCCGCTTTATAACTTTTTGCCGCCGGTCTACTACTCGCCGGAGGTTGGCATGGTAGCCCTCACGGTCGCGACGATCTTTGCGGTCGGGCGCTTTTGGGAGGCGATCATCGATCCGGTGATCGGCGCTCTTTCCGATCGAACGCGGTCCCGTTTGGGACGCCGTCGTCTCTGGATGCTTCTCGGTATGCCGGTGTCGATCATCGCCGCGTGGTTTCTGTTGCAACCGCCCTCGGGTGCGTCGCCATTTTACCTGTTGTTCTGGCTGATGCTGTTCTACGCGGGTTGGACGATGATCTATGTGCCGCATCAGAGCTGGGGTGGCGAGCTGTCGGGTGATTACGCCGAACGCACTCGCATCGCTGGCTATCGCGAGAGTGGCGCTTTTGTCGGATTTCTTTGCGCGACCGCCGTCGGTATCTTTTATTGGATCTGGTTCAAGGGCGTGTCGTTTCCGAGCTATGCGCAGATCGTCGCTGCGGTCGGCGTTTTCTTCGTCGTGTTCTTACCAATTGCGGTGCTGTGGTGCTTTTCGCAGGTGCCGACCCAGCCAGCGCACGACGAGCGCACGCCCGGCTGGGGTGAGTTGCTCGGGATACTCGCCGGCAATGCGCCTTTTCGACGATTGGCGATCGCGTATTCGATTGATCGCTTTACCATGGGAATTTATTTTGGCGTCCAACCCATCCTGATTTCACAGGCGCTCGGTCTGCAGCAACATGTGTTGACCGTTGCGCTCGTCAACACCGTTGCGGCGGTGGTGCTCGCGCCGCTGTGGGTGCCCATCGCCGGACGCCTTGGAAAGCATCGAGCCTACTGCCTCGCCAATCTGGTCACGGCCGCGGCCTACATCTCGATCTTCTTCGTGCCTGCAGCGGTGGTGTGGCCGGTGTTGCTGTCTAACGTGCTGATGGCTTTCGGTAATGGCGGCACGATGATCACGCCGCCTGCGATGACCGCCGATGCGGTTGATGCGGACGAACTGGCGAGCGGTACGGCGAAGATGGGCGGACACATGGCGTTTCTCGCCTCCACTTTTAAATTCGGCATGGGCCTTGGTCTGTTCGCCGGGCTCAGCTTTCTGTCGTGGTTCGGCTACCAAGGCATGAGTCAGGTCTTGACGAGCGAGGTTGAGCTCGGAGTGCGACTTGGTGCAGCTTGGTTACCGGCAGGACTGCTGATGTTGCCGATTTTGATCATGTGGCGATATCCGATCGATGCGGCGAGTCATGCTGAGATACGCCAAAAATTGGAGCAGCGGCGCTCGCAGCGGAGGCATGTGTGATGCGTTGGATATGGCGCTTATTGAAAGGCACCCTGGCGCTCGCGCTGTTGGTCGCGATCGTCTTGCCGACGACGATTTGGATTGCCGATCCCTCTGTGCTGCGCAACCTCGTGTTCGGACAACCGTTGGATGAGCCGACCCGTGTTTATTTGTCGCAGCCACAAGCCCGTGTGATGGGTGCGCGGCAGGTTACTGATATTCCGACCGCCGCGCCGACGACGCTCGCGGCGCAACCGCTCGCTGCGGCCGAAGCGCTCGCCTCAAAGACAAGTTCCGTCGCGCTACTCGTCTGGCATCGGGGTGCGCTGCGTTACGAGAAGTATTGGCCGCCATTCGATGCGACGACGCGAACCAACCCGAACTCGATGCACAAGACGGTGCTCGCGCTCGCGATCGGCGCAGCGGTGACCGACGGCGTGATTCCCTCCCTAGATAGTCGAGCGTCTCGTTGGCTGACCGAATGGCAAGGCGATGCACGCCGCGATGTGACCGTGGAAGATCTGCTGCGCATGCAGAGCGGCATCGAGTTGCCGCGCTTCGGAACCTGGAAGGCGACTAGGTTGTTACTCGGTTCCGACTTGCCGGGTGCGGTCCTGTCGTTGGGTTACTCACGCGCACCCGGCACTTATTTCGAGTACAACAATGCCAGTTCGCAACTGTTGTTGATGTTACTCGAGCGAGCGACGGGGCAGCGCTACGCCGATTATCTCGCGTCGCGCCTTTGGCAGCCGTTGGGAGCCGCGGAGGCCGGTTTGTGGATGGATCGAGAGGGTGGCACGCCGCGGGGCTTTTGCTGTTTGTTCGCCAGTGCGCGCGACTGGTTGCGGGTGGGGTTATTACTTGAGGCCGATGGCAGGGTGGGCGAGCGCCAATTGGTCGCGAGCGAGTGGGTTGTGGCGATGAAGACACCCAGTCCAACGAATCCCAACTTTGGTATGCACCTGTGGTTGGGCTCTCCAGCGCAGAAGGAACGTAAGTACAACGACTACTCGGTCAAGGCGTTCCACTCGGAGAGATTTTTGGCTGACGACATCTATTACATCGACGGTTTCGGTGGACAGCGTGTTTACGTCGTTCCCTCTCGTGATTTGATCGTCGTGCGCACCGGCGTGTCGCGCCTCGATTGGGACGACGCGCCGTTGATCAACTTAATTATTCACGCTGCTGATGAAGGAGCCTCCTCGTGACACCCAGCGACATGCATTTCGGTCGTGTGCAGCGCCGCTGGCTGAGAGTGATCTCGGTCGCCATCTTTGCGTTGGTTTTATTTCAGATGTACCAATCCAGCAAGGTTGGCGTGACACCGCGCGGTACAGCGGCACGTGAGGCGTTGCAACACCTGCATATCTCGAACGGGGTGACACTGCTCGTCTTGTTGTTGATTCGATCCTGGTGGGTTGCGCGCTTACCAGCGGAGTTGTTTTCAAGCCGCATGCCACGAGCGGCCGATGTATTCGCGCGTCGTATCGTCGCGTTGTTGTGGTGGACGCTTGCGGCCTTCGTCGTGACCGGTCCGCTGTTCGCTTGGAGCGAAGGGCACGCCGTCAGTTGGTTCGGTTGGGTGACGTTGCCCGCGATCGTGCCGGCGAGCTATCGACTGTCAGTCACCTTCGGCTATCTGCACAGCGCCACGGGTTTTCTGGTCATCCTCGCATTTGGTGTCGCGGTGTTGACCAGTCTTTGGCAGTCCTTGCGCTATCGGGTCGTACCGTGGCGACTGTTGCCCGCCGTGCCATGGTCGTCCGAGAGCGGGCCGCGTTTGGCGATCGCGGGGGCAACGTCAGTCAGTTTGCCGATGCAGGGCACACACGCCGTGGTCATTCTCGCGATGTTGGCGCTCGCGGCTTACGCGCCGTATCGCATCTTCGGCGTGGTGCCGTTTACGACCTCAGCGCAACTAGTCGCCTCAGGCCCGCCGCCGGTGGTCGATCCGTATGCCGGCACCATCAATCCGGTGGCACTCGTCGGTCAGGCACAACAGGACTTCATGTGGTGCCGCTTTTGCCACAGTTTCGAGGCGAACGGACCGCATGCGGTGGGTCCCAATTTGCACCGCGTGTTTGGCAGACGCGCTGCGAGTGCCGCCGGTTTTTACTATAGCGACGCTTTCGTATCGGCCGGGCGTGACGGTCTGGTCTGGGACGAGCAGACGATCGAGCAGTTGATCGCCGATCCTGAGCGTTTTTTAGGTGGCCGACATCGCATGCGCTACAAAGCCATTACGGATCCCGAAGATCGGCGTCAGATTGTATCGGCCTTGAAAGCCGCTACCCGCTGATACGGTGCGCGGCCGCCGAGCTACCCGCGATGGCGCCGAGCGTGATCGCCATGCTCAAGCCCACGGCCGGCAAATAACCGGTGACGGCGGGGCCCGAAATACTGCGCGCCGCGCCGCCGCCGGCGTACAGGTTCGGCAGAGCAGAGTCATCCGTTCTGACGACCTGCGCTTTTTCGTTGATACAAAGCCCGCCTTGGGTATGAAAGAGCGCACCCGTGACGCGTACCGCGCAGAACGGCGGTGTTAGTGGTGCGAGATATTTGAACGATCGACCGAGGTGATCCTCTTGATCGGCTGCACGCGCTGCATCGATCAGCGCATTTTCGGCAGCGAGCGAGCCGGCGGGCAAGCCACAGAGTTGCTCGAGCGTCGCCCAATCGTCGGCGCGCTTGATGGCACCCACCTCAGCGAGTTGCCGCTGCTCGACCGAGTGCTCGAGACAGGCGCGGTGTCGTTGTTCGTCAAAGATGACCCAGGCGCGACCCTCGGGCTGCTCAAGCACGGGTACGCACATACCCGAAATGTTCGCGAGCTCGTGGGTGAAGCGCTTACCTTCGACATTCACCAGAAAGCCGCCCTCGATCATGAGAGGGTGCGGCACGACAATCTGCTGCGGATCGGCCAGCGTGCCGAGGCCTTGATAGGCCGTCATGTCGGCAGCCGCCGCCCCAAGCGCGAGGCCCCAAAGAATACCGTCGCCGCGATTACCTTCGTGACCAAAGTAACGCGCGTGGCGCATTTCGGGGATGTGTTCCGCGATCATCGACTCGTTTCCGCCAAAGCCGCAGGTGGCCAGCACGACCGCGCCGCAACCGATATTCTCGATCACGCCGCCGGGGCGCTCGATCTTTAGGCCGACGACTCGATGGGCCTCGTTTGCATACAGCGCGATGACGGTTGCTTCGGTGACCACTTCGGCACCGGCACGGGCGCAGGCGTTGAGCAGCAGCGCGAGCAGTTCCTCACCGCTTCGCCCCGGTGGTATGTGCAAGCGACGTGACGAATGCCCAAGGCCGGTCCACTTCGCATCGAGTAAGAGCGGTACTTGGTGGGTCTCGTTGAGCCAATCGAGCACGCCGCCGCTACGCTCGCCGATCAATCGGGCAAGCCGTCGGTCTGCACGCTGCGCGGTTTTCGCCATAACGTCGGCGACAAACGCCGCCGCAGTATCTTCGATGCCGTGGCGTTGCTGTTCCTTCGAGCCGACGCCACACACCGCCCCTAATGACATCGAGGTGCTGCCCCAGGGGCGCTTGTCTCGCTCGAACACCAAGACATCCGCACCGGCATCACGGGCCGCGAGCGCAGCGGTCAGTCCGCAGGCTCCGGCACCGATCACAGCGACGTCGATGGCGTATTCGAATTCCGGTAGCGGAGAGGTGAGTGTGTTGCGCAAAATGCTCATGGGAACCTGCCTGATGGCCGTGCAATCTTAACATCGGCCTAGAGTCGCGCTGCCGCGACTAAACTTCTTCGAGTCGACTTGAACCTCTTGAGGATCGATGAGTATGCAAACCGTGGTGCCGATTTCTGCCGAATCCGCCGTTCCGACGGCGTTGGCCAGTTTGCGACAAGTGCTCGGCGAGGCGGCGGTGGTTACCGCGCCTGCCGAACTCGCTTTTTATTCGCAAGACGTCTATCGCAGTGGTCAGTTGCCGGCGGCTGTCATCCGTCCGCAAACCACCGAGCAGTTGTCTGCGGCGCTGCGCGCAATCGCACCAACTCAGCTACCGGTGGTGCCGCGCGGCGGCGGCATGTCCTACACCGATGGTTATCTTCCAGCGCGCGCAAATTCGATCATGGTGGATTTACTTGCGATGAATCGCGTGATCACCATCAATGAGGAGGACTGTTACGTCACGGTCGAGTGCGGTTCGACCTGGAAGTCGCTGTTTGATGCGCTCGCGCCGCAGGGCGTACGCACGCCGTTCTATGGCCCACTCTCCGGCCTTCGCTCGTCCGTCGGCGGCGCTTTGTCGCAGGGCAGCATGTTTTTGGGTTCGGGTCGATATGGTCCGGTCGCCGAGAGCGTCATTGGTCTCGATGTCGTGCTCGTCGATGGCACTGTGCTCAAGCTCGGCAGTCATGCCAACAAAAACGGCGCGCCTTTCTTTCGACAGATCGGTCCTGATCTGCTCGGCATGTTCCTCTCGGATTGTGGCGCCCTTGGGATCAAGACGCGGGCCACGTTCCGCCTGATTCGGCCGCTGCCCGAAAGCCGTTATCTTTCGTTCACATTCCGCGAAGCGGGCCCTTTGTTCCGAGCGATGGCTGATGTGGCTCGTGCTGATGTGGCCTCCGAGCAGTTCGGTTTTGACCCCGGGTTACAGGCCGTGCGCATGAAGCGCAGCAGCTTAACGGCTGACGTGAAAGCGCTCGGTCAGGTAGTGCAGAACTCGGGCTCACTGCTCAAGGGCTTGAGGGAAGGCGCGAAGGTCGTCATGGCCGGGCGTCACTTTCTCGAGGAAGGCACTTTCTCCGTGCACCTGTCCGTCGATGGACGCGATGCCACGGATGCCGATACCAAAGCGGCCATCGTTCGGCAGATCATGACGCGTGAGGGAATCGAGGTGGAGAACACCGTGCCCAAGGTGATGCGCGCGAATCCGTTCGCCGAACTCAACAGCATGTTGGGGCCCGGAGGCGAGCGATGGGTACCGGTGCACGGCTCGGTACCGTTCTCGCAGACGCTCGAGATGTACGAGAGATGCGAAGCCGTATTCGCTAAGCATGCCGAGGCAATGAACAAGTACGAGATTGATCGCGGTTATCTTTGTGCCACGATCGCCGGCTCTGCCGCTTTGATTGAGCCCGTGCTGTATTGGCCCGATGCGCGCCTCGGCTTCCACGAGCGCGTGCTTGATGCCGACTACCTCGCTAAGTTACCTCGGTTCGAGCCAAACGCAGCCGCGGCAGCGGCGGTCGCTGCGCTGCGTGGCGATCTGGCCGAGGCGTTCATGCAAGCGGGCGCGGTCAGCTTCCAGATCGGCAAGTTCTATCGTTATCAGGAATCGCTTGAGCCGTCGGCGGCGAGCCTGCTGAAGTCGCTCAAGCAGCACGTCGATCCGGCTGGGCGTATGAATCCGGGTTGTCTTGGACTGTGACTGAGCCGGCTGTAGTACCGCCGTTGAAGCGAGTCACGCTCTGGGTTCGAAACCTCGAGCGCTCGCTGGCGCTTTATCGCGATGCGCTCGGTCTGGCTGTGCTCGAGGAGAAGCAACTACAAGGTGCCGCGATTGCGCGGATGGTCGGGCTCGACGAGGCGAGCCTGCGAATTGTGCATCTCGGGCGTCCGGGTGAGTCATTTGGTTGGATCGGGCTGTACGAGATTCGCGACACGGCGCCGCGCCCGATGGCTGAGACGGGCAGTCCGCGGCAGTTTCCCCTTTACGGTCAGGCCACGCTCGTCTTCGAGACCACCGCCGTGACGCAGATCGCCGCAAAACTCGCGGCGCTCGAGGGCGTGACGATCATGGCTGGGCCGTCAGCGTACGCGCGCGCCGACGGCACTTTCGAGGAACTGATCTTCCTGGATCCGGATGGGATTGCGGTGAGTCTCATGGGATTCACGCCGACAGTCTGACCGGCGGTCGGCCATCGCTTGCGGCAAGCGGCGTGAGGCCCCTAGACTCGAACGGCGCATCTGCATGCGTCTCGTTTTGAAGGAAGGGGGATCCGTGACGAAAGTCGTTGTGCTGTTCAATTTGAAATCTGGCGTTAGTGTCGAAGCCTACGAGCGTTTCGCGCGCGACACCGACTTGCCAATCGTCAACTCGTTGCCGTCGGTCAATCGTTTTGAGGTGCTCAAGGCGAGTGGGCTGCTCGGTGGTGGCGCCTCGCCCTATGCCTATATCGAGATCATCGATTTGAAGAGCCTTGAGCAGCTCGGAGCAGATGTGGCGACGGAGAAGATGCAGCAGGTCGCGACACAGTTTCGAGAATTTGCTGACTCGCCGCAGTTCATCATCACAGACAACCTGTAGCTCGTCGTGTTGCGTTACGCGTTGCGTCGGATCTTCGGCGTCATTCCGACGTTGCTCATCATCATTGCGTTGTCGTTCTTCGTGATTCGGCTAGCGCCGGGTGGTCCGTTCGATGAGGAGCAGACGCTGCCACCCGAAGTCAAGGCGAACTTGGAGGCGGCCTACGGCCTCGATAAGCCGCTCCCCGAGCAATTTGCTCGCTATCTCGGCGGGCTCGCGCAGGGTGACTTTGGTCCATCGTATAAGTTCAAAGATTTCACGGTCACCGAACTGATCGCGCAGGGCTTGCCCGTCAGTCTCATGCTCGGCCTATCGGCCGTGCTGCTGGCCTTGCTGGTCGGTATCCCGCTCGGGACTGTAGCGGCCTTGCGGCAGAACAGTCCGACTGATTACGGCATCATGGCGGTCGCGGTGCTCGGAATCGCTTTGCCAAGCTTTGTGACGGGTCCGTTGTTCGCGCTCATCTTTGGTTTGCAGTTGCGTTGGTTTCCGGTCGCTGGTTGGGAGGCGGGCGAGTATCGCTATCTCGTGTTGCCGGTGATTACTTTGGCCTTGCCGGTCATTGCCTACATCGCTCGGTTGACCCGAGGCAGTCTGCTTGAGGTGCTGCGGACGAATTTCGTGCGTACCGCGCGCGCCAAAGGGCTGCCTGAGCGACAGGTAATCTTGCGCCATGCATTGCGTCCCGCGCTGTTGCCAGTTGTGAGTTATTTGGGGCCAGCTACGGCGTTTGTCATTACCGGATCCCTCGTTGTCGAGACCGTCTTTGGTTTGCCGGGCAGCGGTCGCTATCTGGTGCAAGGTGCCATCAATCGTGATTACACGCTCGTGATGGGCATGATCGTGGTGTACGGTGGCTTGACCTTGACGCTTAATCTGTTAGCCGACTTGCTCTACGGGTGGCTAGACCCGAGGGTACGCTATGACTGAGTTGGCACAACCGACCGCACGAGGATTTTGGGCGGATGCTTGGCGCCGATTGAGACGCAATCGTGCCGCCATGGTCTCGGCGACTTTGATCGTGTTGATCAGTTTACTGGCGTTTATCGGTCCGGTTCTATCGCCGCATCCTTTCGATGCGATCGATTGGGACCACATGGCGGTACCGCCCGGTGGCCCGAATGAACATTGGTTGGGTACGGATCGCTTGGGGCGTGACCTGTACGTGCGCACGCTAGCGGGCGTTCAGATCTCTTTGCAGATCGGCTTGCTTGCGACCTTGGTATCGCTATGTATCGGTGTGGCTTTCGGCGCGACTGCGGGTTATCTAGGCGGCCGTATCGACAATTTGATGATGCGATTCGTCGATATCCTGTATTCGCTGCCCTATATCTTCATCGTCATCATCCTCTCGACGTTGTTTGATCGCGGCAATATCTTGGTGCTCTTCCTCGCTATCGGCGCAGTGGGGTGGTTGACCATGGCGCGTATCGTGCGCGGCCAAACCCTGTCGCTCAAACGCAAAGAGTTCATCGAGGCCGCGCTCGCGTCGGGCGTTGGCACCGCGTCGATCTTGGCGCGGCATATCGTACCGAATGTCATCGGACCGGTGATCATTTACGCGACGCTCACGATCCCGCAGATGATTTTGTTCGAGAGCTTCTTGTCGTTTCTTGGGCTCGGTGTGCAGGAGCCGCAGGCGAGCCTCGGTAGTCTGATCAACGAAGGAGCCCAAGAAATGGAGTCGGCCGTTTGGATGCTGCTCGTCCCGGCGGGGTTCCTAGTCACGTTGCTGACCTGCTTCAACTTTCTCGGTGACGGATTGCGCGATGCGCTCGATCCGCGCGAACGATGAGCGCCATGCTGTCGATCCGCGATCTCGCTGTGCGCTTCGTCACCCCGGATGGGGTGGTTCCGGCCGTCAATGAATTCTCGCTGGAACTCGCGTCCGGTGAGTGCGTCGGTATCGTCGGTGAATCCGGTGCCGGAAAGAGCCAGTCGTTTTTGGCCGTCATGGGTTTGCTAGCGGGGAATGCCGCGGTGAGCGGTTCTGCACAACTTGGCGAGCTGGAGTTGCTCGGCGACGATCGCGAGGCGCTGAACGCCGTTCGCGGCGCGAAGCTGGCGATGATTTTCCAAGACCCGATGACCTCGTTGACGCCGCATTTACGAGTCGTCGATCAGATCGGCGAGTCGTTGATTCGTCACCGCGGATTCTCCAAGGCGCAAGCGCGACAACGGGCACTCGAATTGTTGCGACTCGTGCAAGTGACCGATGCCGAGCGACGCCTCGATCAATATCCGCACGAACTTTCGGGCGGTATGCGCCAGCGCGTCATGATCGCGATCGCGCTCGCCTGTGATCCGGCGGTGTTGATAGCCGATGAGCCGACGACGGCGCTTGATGTCACGATTCAGGCGCAGATCTTGGCGCTACTTGCCCAGTTGAAGCGTGAGAGGGGTATGTCGATGGTCCTCGTTACCCACGATCTCGGTGTGGTGGCGGGAATCGCCGATCGGGTTGTGGTGATGTACGGTGGTCGGATCGTCGAGCAGGGAAGTGTCAAAGATATTCTGCTGGCGCCGCAGCATCCCTATACCCGCGCCTTGTTGGCATCGATGCCTCGGATCGACGAGGTGGGCAATGCGCCGTTACAAGCCATCGGCGGCCAACCTCCGAACCCGCGTGGTCTGCCGAGTGGGTGCGCATTCCATCCGCGCTGCGCGCTCGCCACGGATCGTTGTACAAACGAGCGTCCGGCGTTGAGTGCGGCCGCGGGTAGGGCGGTTGCCTGTCACTTCCCTTTCCGAGTCGAGCCGATCCGAGTCGCGCCGATCCGAGTCGATACCCATGACTGAGTCTCTGCTGCGTATCCGTAACTTGCGGGTGTGGTTCCCCGTGGGCGCTGCGCTGTTCGGAAAGCCTGCGCAACTGCGCGCAGTCGATGGCGTCGACTTCGACCTGCATGCCGGTGAAGCGCTCGGGATTGTCGGTGAA
Organism: Gammaproteobacteria bacterium; assembly: GCA_018970145.1. Lineage (GTDB taxonomy): Bacteria > Pseudomonadota > Gammaproteobacteria > Steroidobacterales > Steroidobacteraceae > UBA964. The sequence continues at coordinate 277,518 of JAGWWY010000002.1, read as the reverse complement.
TCCGGTTGCGGTAAATCCACACTGGCGCGCGCGATTCTTCGGTTGGTGCCGAGCACCGCAGGACAAATCGTGTGGATGGGTCAGTCGATCGAGGGCTGGTCGACCCGTCAGGTACGGCCGCTTCGTCGCGACCTACAGATCGTTTTTCAGGATCCGCTGGCGAGCCTCGATCCGCGTATGACGGTGGGCGAGATCGTGGCCGAGCCGCTGCGAGTGCATGCGCCCGAGCTTTCTCGGGCAGAGCGTCGCGAACGCGTGGCCGATATTCTGCGTCGAGTAGGTTTGTCGCCCGATGTTATCAATCGTTACCCGCATGAATTCAGTGGTGGGCAGTGTCAGCGCATCGGCATCGCGCGCGCGATGGTGCTGCGACCGAAGTTGTTGGTCTGCGACGAACCCGTCAGTGCGCTCGATGTGTCGATCCAGGCACAGATCGTCAACTTGCTGCAAGACCTCAAGCGCGATTTCGGGATGAGCATCCTGTTCGTTAGTCACAACCTCGCCGTCGTGCGCAAGCTGTGCGAACGCGTGCTCGTACTCTATTTAGGCAAGCCCATGGAGCTCGCGCCGACGCAGATGCTGTATGCCAATCCGCGTCATCCGTATACACGCGGATTGATAGCGGCAGTACCGATCCCCGATCCCGAGATTCAGCCGTTACGGCTCGGCACGGCCCTTGGCGGAGAGTTGCCTTCGCCGTTGTCGCCGCCCTCAGGTTGCGTATTTCGTACGCGTTGTCCGATGGCGGAGTCGAGGTGTGCCGAGGAGGCGCCGGCTTTAGACCCGGTCAGCGAGGGGCATCAGGTTGCTTGCTGGCGTTGGCGCGAGAAATGACGAGCGGCATGCCAAGGAGTCAGGAATTGAAACGCGTGGATGGCAAGGTGGCGCTCGTCACGGGCGCTGGTCGGCGTACCGGTTTGGGCGAGGCGATTTGCCAGCGCTTGGCAAGCGAAGGCGCCAAAGTGATCGTGACGGACCTTGGCTTTCCGGCGGCGGATTTGCCGGCGGATCGCATCGGCACTCGAAGTGAACTCGATGAGGTGGTCGCGCGAATACGCGATGCGGGCGGTGAAGCCACGGCTTTCGTGCTCGATGTTCGCAACGAGACGCAGGTTCAGGAGGCGGTTGCCTTCGCGAAGTCGACTTATGGGGGTCTCGATATCCTCGTCAACAACGCGGGTGTGGGGTATCTCATGGCGCCGTTCACCGAGATGCCGCTCGAGCGTTGGGATCTTGTCATCGGTGTCAATCTGACCGGTGCTTTTCTTTGTAGTAAACATGCGGCGCAGGCGATGATCGAGCAGGGCCGAGGCGGACGCATCATCAACATCGCCAGCGTGGCTGCCAAGTCCGGCTCGATGTATCTGTCCGCCTACGCGGCATCCAAGCACGGCCTGATCGGCTTTACGCGCAGCGCGGCGTTGGAGCTAGGCCGTCATAAAATCACGGTGAATGCCATCTGCCCGAACCATGTCACGACGGGCTTGGGCAGCGTCCAGAACGCGCTGCGTGCCGAGCAACGGGGTCAGAGCATCGACGAATATCTGGTCGAGATGCGCTCGCGCATCCCGCTCGCGCGGGTCGGTCTTGCCGAGGACACCGCCAAGGCCTGTGTATTTCTTTGCTCGTCCGAGGCGGACTACATCACGGCCGAGGCGATGAATGTGTCGGGCGGCCAAGAGGTACATTGACATGAAGTTGCTCTACACGCCGATCAAAGGGTATGTCCATACGGTCGAGGCACTGATCCACTACGCCGGGTTACACGATCAGATCGAAGCGGTCGCGACCAAGCCGTTCGATGTTGATACGCCACTCGTGAACGTCAATCCACTCGGCAAAGTGCCGACTCTGCTACTCGATTCGGGCGAATACCTGGCCGGTGGCCCGGTCATCTATGAATATCTCGACTCGCTCCATCGTCGCCGCAAGTTGTACCCGTCGAAAGGGCCTCAGCGTTGGACTACGCTGCGCCAAGCGTGGATGGCCGATGGGCTCTTCGATACTTTCGTGTTGCTGATCATCGAGTCTTGGTTTCCGCAGGACCAGCAGAGAGCGACCTACGTCGATCGTTGCTGGCGCAAGATCATCGCCATCTTGGATCAAATGGAAAAGGATGTGCCGAGCTACGCCAAGCTCGACATCGGACAGATGCGTGGCGTCGGCGCAGTCCAGTTCCTCCGCCTGAAGATGGCCCAGGTGGCCGCGGCGATCCCGAGCCTCGATGCCAAGTTCGATCCACTGATTGATCGACCGGCACTGGCCGCTTGGTTCAAGCCGCTGGCGCGCAAGAAATTATTTCGTGAACCGCTGATTCGTCTGGAGTAAGTCACCATGCCCATTCCGCATCGCCGCATCAAAGGCAAATTGCATTACACGAGCGATAAGCAAGGTCGCAAAGGCGTAGAGCGCGGCCGGGAAGACTTCACCATCACGGTGCACAGCGACGGTCGACGCACCATTCGCGCCTATACCGAGATCGACGATGCCCCGAATGTCATGCGCGACGTGACGCTCAGTCTCGATAAAGACTGGCGCCCGGAAGATTGCTTCGTGCGTTTGTCCGTGGGTGATCGGTTCGTGGGCTCGAGTTGGTTTCGCTTCACCGAGACCGAAGCCGAGTGCGAGGGATACACGGTGGCCGAGGGTCGCATCTCGCAGCGCTACCCCTTGCAGGGCAAACTGGATGCGTTTGGCACCCATCCGATTCAGGCCGATGCCTGGTTGATGAGTATCTTCGACATCACGCGTGGTCCGGGTATCGGTCTCTACACGAACGTGCTGCTGTGCTCACTCGATCATCGCGGTGCCACCGGACCCCTGATCATGCGTCACCCGTTGGGTGTGCGTCTGCAGTATGTCGGTCCCGATCGCATCACGGTCGCGGCTGGCACGTTCGATGCGTTGCATTACCGCATCATCGAGACCAGCGAGGGCGATGACACCAGCAACGAACCCGGCAAGCATCCGCCTTATGATCTTTGGTGCACGCCGGACGAGCGGATCTGTTTGCTGGCTTATGTGACGGGATACATGCAGACCCGCTACGAGCTCACCGAGTATCAGGTTTTCGAGCCGCGTTAACGCGGCTCACGCTCGATCAACTCGATCCACTCTCCCGCCGCGCCCACCACGACACCGGCGCGGCGCCCCGCGTACGGCAGTTCGCTGCGCAGACGCGGCGGTGATCGCCAGACGAGTTTCGTAGAATCCAGCGGTCCGACAACAAAGCTCACCATGGCCATTCCGGCCGGTAAGTCGTCGATCGGCGTTACCCGATCGAGCGTGTCGCTCGGGTATTCGTCCAACTCGAGTATGGCCGCTGGTGAAATCGGTACCACCGACAACGACATTTGATGGTGAGCGGGCAGGCCGCGTGCATCATTGACGACCTGCACGGCCGATGGATAGGGCGCAAGGACGTTCATACCGAGTGCGTCGCGATAAAAACGGCTCATCGCTGCCATCGAGCGTCCGCCCACGACGGCGATGAAGGTTCGATCGACACGGCCGGCAGCAGGCGTCTTGATGAACGTGCCGCCCTCGGTTGGGATGCGGGTGAAGTAATTGAGTTCACCCGCAGGCCCGATCGCCTGCATGGCGATGACTTTGCCGTTCGAGCCCAGTGGCGCCGGCCGCCCCACGACTCTGAAGGGTGAGCCCGGCTCTCTGAAGCGCTCAGCGAGATCGAACGGATCCTCGACGAGGATTTCATTGGCCGTCCAGCCCGTCGAGTGCATCGCTCGATAACCGGCCGCATGCGGGCGCTCTATCAATCGCAACCACATGGACGCGCCGCTCGCCGGTTGCAACAAGACAGAGCGACTGCCCGCTGCTGCGGGCGCCGCCCAGCTCGCAGCGAGATCATCGGAAATCGAGTCGTCGTTGACGAGCTGGTAGTCGAGCCATTCGACGTACGCACGGCGGGTGGAATCTAAATCGGCCACCACCAGGGTGACGACGAGGATGGCGCTGAGCATGCGCCGTATGTTCGAATCTCGGGATCTGAATGTCGAGTGCTTAAGGGGGTCTCGTGATTGATCTGTACTACTGGCCGACGCCCAACGGCCACAAGATCCCAATCATGCTCGAGGAATGCGGTCTGTCGTACCGCGTCAAGCCGGTGAATATGTTGCGCGGCGAGCAGTTTCGACCGGCATTCCTCAGGATCAATCCGAACAACAAGATTCCGGCCATCGTCGACCGTGACGGCCCGGGGGGCGAGCCGATCACATTATTCGAGTCGGGCGCGATCCTGCAGTACCTCGCCGAGAAGAGCGGGAAATTCATGCCACGCGCGAAACGGGGCCGTTACGAGGTGTTGCAGTGGCTGACGTTTCAGGTGGCGAACGTCGGACCGATGTTCGGTCAATGCGGTCATTTTCTCGGCTATGCGCCCCGCAAGATCCGCTACGCGATGGATCGCTACCGTAACGAGACCTTGCGCTTGTACGGCGTGATGGATCGGCGCCTCGCCGATGTCGAGTATTTGGCAGGCGCGTATTCGATCGCCGATATGGCGACCTGGCCGTGGGTGCGTGTGCGCTGGTTGCACCAAATCGATTTGGCCGAGTTTCCGAACGTAGCGCGGTGGTACGAAGCGATTGGTCAGCGGCCGGCCGTCCAGCGCGGCGTCGCGCTGCTTGATCGGCGCGAGAAGATCGGTAATCCCGATGAGAAGGCCCGCGAGGCGCTTTTTGGACGTAGCCAGTTGACGCAAGGGAAAGCTCGCAGGGTGGTCATATCGCGTTGAGAGTGGCTGTCGCTGGTTCCAACTGCCCGCCTCGGGGTTAATATCCGACGGGATAGGGGTCGAAACCGACCCGAACGCGAGGAGCCGCATGAAAGCCATTCCCCATAAGCGCAGCCGCGAAGTCGAAGCTTGGCTGAAGAGAGAGTTGGTCGAGCAAAAGAGGCGCTACAAGAAAATCGTCGCCGAGCAGGATGCACTTGCACCGAAGCGCGACAAGTGGGTAGCAGAGTTCCTGCAGCGCATCCAGACGCGCGGTACCCACGTCCATTGGGACCAAATGCGCAAGGTTCGTCCGGAAGAGATTCCGGTTAAGCCGAAACGCAAGTTCCGAGTCGTATTCTGATCAGCGCCGCGGAGGATTGAACCATGGCACGCCCCCATATCGAACCGTTTGTCGACCGCGACGTTCCCTTCAAAAAAATGACCCTGCCGGGTTTTCCGAAGGGTATGCAGTACAAAATGCTCTCGATCGACACCGACAACGGAGCTTGCTCCATGACGGTCTTGTTCGAGCCTGGCTACAAGCAACCGCCGGGCATGAGTTACACCGAGTACGAACTCTTCATCATGACGGGCTCCGTGACGATTGGTGAAAAGGTTCACGGCCCGGGGAGTTACGTTTTTGTACCGGCCGGTGTGGCCATCGAAGCGCTGAGCTCATCGCGCGGCGCGACCGGCTTGTTGTTCTACAACCATGGCGAACCGTCGTTCGTCGAGTCGGATAGCGATCATCCGCGCGCCGAGCGCGATCGGTTCGCTTCGGTCAACGCCTACGAGAACATGCAGTGGACCTCGACGAATTTCTTCCCGGCGACGGCGCCGGGCTGTCTCGTCAAGGTACTGCGTTTCGATCAGCGCACGCATGCCTTCACGTTTCTTTATTGCATGACGCCGAATTTCTGGCAGGACAACATTTCCTACCACGACTGCGTCGAAGAGGCATATCACATTTGGGGCACGTCCTGGATGATGCAGTTCGGTGAACTGCCGACCGGCGGGTACTTCTGGCGGCCGCCGTACATCAACCACGGCGCCTTCGGTTGCAAGCTCGGCACACTCGCGATCGGTCGCACCGACTCGCAGCTATATAACCATTTCCACTTCAATCCGTGGACGAATCCCGAAGAGAACCAGGAGCGTGCTGCGAGTCGCTTGCTGCATCGCAATCCGGAACTCTACAAGTGGGTCAACACTCACGGCCATAATCATCCGATCGACTTCGACTACGATCACGGCCATGCCCAAGGCGACACGCCGCACCACCATGGTGATGGGCGTGTCGATCACGGACACAAGAAGAAAAAGCGCCGTCGCCGCTAAGCGACGGACCGCCCGTCGTCTGCGACCTTCACTTCATCAATGAGGGTGCGCATGCGCGTCGCGCCGCCACGTATCCATTGCCAAACGCGGGTACGTTGGCGGCACGCGTCGTCGACTTGGATCATTTCGTAGAGATAGGTGTCCGGCTCGCCGCGGCGCACCCAATAGAGCAGCAGCGTTCTGCGGTGCTCATCGAGCGGCTCCTCTGCCGCCCAACCTTCGATCAGTTCACTGTCGAACCAGAGTTTCCCGTCGCGGAACGAGCCCTTGAACTCGCGGGTCTCCTGTCGACCGTCCGGCCAGGTGTACTCGTTGGACTGGTGGTAATGATGGGGACCCGAATCGGGGACTCGGCAAACGAGTCGCGAACGATGTTCGTCGATCTTGTTGCCGTCGGCGTCGTAATACCGATAGACGCCTTCCCACACGCCCTCTTGGCGGGTCAGCAGAGGCATGTGTGCGCGCAAATCGAAAGTCATGGTGCCGGGCCTCCTTGGCGATGTGACGCGCAGGCTAACATCCGCAGTACGCTCATCAAGATCATGCAGTGAGCGGGGCAAGTGGTTATTCTTGTGACCTGCCCGGCCTGCGGGTTCCATACAGCAATAAAACCAACTTATGACGGCCGACAACCCGATCCGCACTAGCGACGCTCTGCGCAACGTTCGTTACGAGATTCGCGGCAAGCTCGCACGACGCGCCCAAGAGCTTGCACGCAAGGGCTACGAAATCATTTCGTTGAATATCGGTAATCCCGCGTTGTTCGGCTTTCGAACGCCGGAGACGATGCGGCTCGCGATGATCGAGAACTTTCCAGAGAGCGAAGGCTATTGCCACCAGAAGGGTATCTTCCCGGCGCGCGAGGCCGTGGTGATGCAACAGCAGGCGCGCGGAGTCACGGGTGTCAGTGCCGAAGAGGTTTTTATCGGTAACGGCGTCAGCGAACTGATCGATCTGTGCCTTCGTGCCATGCTGAATGAGGGCGACGAGGTATTGGTCCCAGGCCCCGATTACCCGTTGTGGAGTGCGGCAGTCACGCTCAATCGCGGCAAGGCGGTTCATTATCCGTGTCATCCGGAGAACGGCTTTGTCCCGGATGTGGATGAGCTGGCGGCGCTCATCACGCCGCGCACGCGAGCGATAGTCGTCATCAATCCGAACAATCCGACAGGTGCGGTCTATCCGCGCTCGGTCCTTGAGGGTATGGCGCGACTCGCCGAGCAGCACGGCCTCATGCTGCTATGCGACGAAATCTACGATCAGATTTTGTACGACGATGCGGAGTTCGTGCCGATGGCGAGCCTCGTGCACGATACGGTCTGTGTAACGATGTCCGGTCTCTCGAAGGTCTATCGCGCTTGCGGGTATCGCGTCGGTTGGGCGGTGGTGTCGGGCAAGATATCTGCCGCTTTGGATTTTCTCGGTGCGCTGGAGTTATTGGCATCGTTGCGCTTGTGCAGCAATGTGCCCGGCCAGTGGGCGGTACAGACCGCTCTCGGGGGCTATCAAAGTATTCGGGAATTGACGCGACCCGGTGGTCGCTTGTTCGAATCGCGTCGTGCGATCGTTGAGGCCGTGGCGTCTGAGCCCTCGTTGGAGCTCGCAACACCGAAAGGCGCATTGTATGGTTTCGTTGGGGTCAACGACTCGATCGAGAATTTTGACGACCAAGCATTCGCGCTTGATCTGCTCGAGCGAAAACACGTCTTGGTTGCGCCGGGCACGAGCTTCAATGTGCCCTACAAGAACCATTTCCGTATCACCAATCTTCCGGATTCCGCCCAGTTGCGCATCGTTTTCTCGCGAATGAGCGAATTGCTCGCTGAATATCGGTCCCGTCCACCGGTGCCGGTCGGACGGGTGGTCGAAGCGAGCGTGCGTTTCCGAGGTTGATTGGCACCATTTGACCACATCGCCGATCGTCTGCGCGCAGGGGCGGGGCTCATAGTTCCGACCCGCTCGCGCGCTGCGGCGATTCGACTCGCTTACGCGCGTGCGCAGTTGCGATCGCTCGACGTGTGGCACACGCCGCTCGTGACCGCCGTCAACGGGTGGTTCGCCTCTTTGGTTCGGGACGCCTATCTTCACCATGGTCAGCGTTTCGGGCGTCCGCTCGGACCGCACGAGGAGTGGTGTCTTTGGCACGATGCGGCTCGAGAGCTGCTGTCGGCGCGTGACGATCCGCGGCCGTTCATCTGGTCGGTCGATGCGTTGGCCGATGCATTGCAAAGATCCGCACGCCTTTGTAGTGAGTGGCGGATCGACGATGCCAGCTTGGCGCGGCACGCTTCGACGGAGGCGCAGTGGTTGTTAAGCGCGCGTCGGACCGTCATTGCCGCCGCACGCGAGCAGGAAGCGAGTGTCGCATTTGAGCACGGCGAACGCGTGCTTAGGGGGGCGTTGCTCGCGCGCGATGGTCCGTCTGTCCAGCAAACCTATTTGGGCGGATCACCTCCGCCGTTGCTGCGTGACTTGTTTGTCACTCGAGGTGTCACGGCGCAGCAATCCGTCGGTCGCCCCGATGCAGAGGTCACCCACCACCGCCTCCCGACGCCGGCCGATGAGATCGCTGCCGCTGCCGAGTGGGCGCGAACAAGTTTGGAACGGAACCCCGAGGCGCGACTGTACGTCGTCGTGCCGTCGCTTGAAGTCCAACGCGCCGCAGTTGAAAGCCATTTCTCCGCGCAACTGACACCCTCGCGCTGGCGCGATCCGGACCTCGAGACGCTTTTCGACATCGAGGGTGGACGTCCGCTATCCGAGTACTCCGAACCGCGTCAAGTTTTGCAGATGTTGCGCTGGTTAGCCTCGTTTGAGGAGGCAGAAGCGTTCGCACGATTGCTCGAAGGAGAGGTGTTCGACGATTTGTCGATGTCGACCCGCGCGAGATTGGCCGCATTATTGCGCCGTGACCCGTTCGAGCAACGCTCCGCCAGCGCTTGGCTCGCGGTGTTGGGGCGACTGCGAACGTCGATCGCGAGCGATACGGCCGTCGCCGATGCCATCGTGTCGCGACTTACGGGTATGCATGCCGAGTTCGAACGAGCCGAGCAACGCTGGGCAGATCGTTTCGAGATAATCGCAAAACGGGCTGTGTTCGATCATCGCCCCGCGCGCGACTCGACTACGCGTCAGATTCGCGAGCAGTGGCGTGACTTGATGCAGGTCTTCGGCGACATTGAGCGCTCACGTCCGGCTGCCAATGCTCGGCAGAGCGTGGCGCTGATCACATCGTTGGCACAGCGCGAGTTCGTCGCGCCATCGCGCGGGGAGTTGCCCGTTACCATCACACGCTCGCTCGATCATCCGGGTGTTCGCTACGACGGGATCTACGTGTGTGGTTTGCAGGCCGATGCTTGGCCGTCGCCCGCTCGAGCCGATCCTTTCGTACCTTACCCACTACAACAAGCGCTCGGTGTCCCGGAGTCGAGTGCACGAGGTCAGTCGCAGCGCGCGCAGTTGGCGATGCGCCAGTGGGCGGAATCGACGTCGGACTTGCATTACTCCAGTGCAGCTCGCGATGGTGATACGGAGCTGCAGGCCAGTCCCTTGTTGCGTGCGTACGGTGTGCAGACTGAGGCCACACCGCGCTCGTTCGCTCGACTCCGTCGTGGCGGACAGCCGCAACTCCCGATCTCGGAGCCGGCCGACAACGTCGGCAGTCCGTGGGATACCGCCCGCCGTGTCCCGGGTGGCGCCGAAACCCTCGCGACGCAAGCGTTGTGCGACTTTCGAGCTTACGCGGAGCGTCGTCTCCTCGGCAAACTGGAGGACGAACTCGAGCCCGGCATTTCAGCGCTGGTCCGCGGCAGCTTATTGCATCGCGCACTCAATGTGCTGTGGCGTGACGTCATCGACTCCGAGCGCCTGCGTGCCCTGAACGCTGACCAACTTGACGCTGTGATCGAGCGGAGCTTGTCGGAGGCGATGAGCGACCCAGCCTTGTCGACGGGTGTCGATGGTGCAGAACCGCGCGCGCAGCAGCGTTTACTCTCTCGCGAGCGACGTCGGTCGGCGCGGGTCATTCGACGCTTACTCGCACTCGAGTTGCAACGCCCGCCATTCACGGTTCAGCGTCGCGAGCATCCGGTGTCTTTGACCCTCGGTGATGCACGATTCGAACTTCGGATCGATCGAATCGATCGCGTTCCCACTGCGACAGGATCACCGGGCTTGATGATCCTCGACTACAAGAGCGGTCGCCCTCGTTCGCTGTCGTTTTCACTCGCCGAGCTCGATGCGGTCCAATTGTGGCTGTACGCGCTCTGTGTCGAAACCGAGGCGCAAGAGAGCATCGTCGCGCTTGCCAACATTCATTTGAGCTCAGCGTCATGCCGCTACGTGGCATCGACGGCGGAGGACGATTTGTTGCCCGGCGCCAAAGCGGGCATCGCTTGGTCGGATCAACGCGATGACGTTCGGCGCGAACTTGCGGCGTTGGCCTCGCGCTTCATGCGCGGGGTGGCCTCGGTCCGACCGAGCCGGCGCGCGTGTCGGTATTGCGAATTACCAGGTTTTTGTCGGCGCGCCGAACTTGGCGGTGACGGCTTCGACGAACTCGATTCGGAAGAAGGCGCCGAATGACGCTGCTCGCGAACGATGCCAAGGCGCGGGTCGATTCGCTTGACATCAGGCGCTCGCTAATCGTGCAGGCACCGGCCGGTTCGGGCAAGACAACACTGCTCATTCAGCGCTATCTACGTCTCCTGGCCGCAGTCGATGAGCCCGAGGCGATTCTGGCCATGACGTTCACGCGCAAAGCGGCCGGCGAGATGCTTGCGCGAGTCGAACAGGCGCTCGCTGAGGCCGCACTGCCCGAGTCCACTTGGCCCAACGATCCGGCCAAACGTCAGACGGTGTCGCTCGCACAGACTGCGTTGAAACGTGCGGAGTTACGCGGTTGGCAGTTGCAAGACACACCCGGTCGCCTGCGCATCCAGACTATCGATGGTGTCCACCGCAGTCTTGCGGCGGCCGTACCGATCAGCGCCGGCGGCGCCGGACAGCTTGCGCTCGCGTCACAGCCGATGTTGCTGTACCGCGAGGTGGCCCGTCGTAGCTTGCGCGAGGCCGAACTCGATGCCGAGTGGGCAGCGGCCTCAGGTCGACTGTTCGAACATCTCGACAATGCCTGGGTACGGGTTGAGGAGTTGCTCGCCAAGATGTTGGCGCAGCGCGCACGCTGGTTACCGCATCTGATTGCCGGACGTTTCGCAGATCTGTCGCGGGAACTCTCGCAAGCGATCGCGCACGTGTTACGCGCATTGAGGGCGCAGTTGGAAGAGGCCTTTGATGTAGAGGGGCGACGTCAAATAGTCGGGTTGGCGCGCCATGCGCAGAACCTGCTCAACGCAGCCGACGGTGATGTCGAGCTACGGCGGCAGCTACAAGTCCTCGCAAGTGTCGAAGACTCCATTGTGCTCGACATCGAGTGCTGGCGGGCGATAGCGCATTTTGTCTTGACCAAAGAAAACAAGTCTGGTGCGGTGCAGTTTCGTCGCCGCGTCGATGTCCGTCAGGGGTTCGGCCCTAAAGACCCGAATAAGAAGGTTTTTGAACGGTGGCTGGCGGATTGGTCGTCACCCGAACGTGCGGCGTTGTTGGACGAGGCGCGACAAGCGCCGCCGGCGTGCTTCGATGCCGACGAGAGCGAACTCATGCAAGCGCTGGTTCGACTGCTGTTACTGGCGGCCAGCCAGCTGGACTTGGCGTTCCGCGAGCGAGGCGAGGTCGATTTCATCGGCGTGGCGGCCGCTGCGCGCGAAGCGCTTCGGGAAGAGGGCGATCTCGATCGTGAGCAGATTCTGCATCAAGGTAGCCGTCTACAGCATTTACTGATCGACGAGTTCCAGGATACCTCGCGAGATCAATTCGAGTTGATCCTCGGGCTCACTCGCGATTGGCAGTCTGGCGATGGTCGCACGTTGTTCGTAGTGGGCGATCCCATGCAGTCGATTTATCAGTTCCGCGAGGCTCGAGTCGATCTGTTCGAAGCAGCGCTGCGCGACGGCTTTGGCGATGTGAAACTCGAGCCGCGTTCGCTGGCGCAGAACTTTCGCTCGGTTCCTGCAATCGTCGAGCAGGTGAATCACCTGTTCACGTCGGTATTCCCGAAGACGGTCGAGCCGCGCGAGTCGGCCGTGCCATTCGCGGCGAGTATCGCGGGACGCAAGCTGGATCACTCGGAGCCTGATGTCAGCGCCACCGATCCCGCGGTCGAGTGGCGACTCGCCGGTATGGTCGGTGATGATCTGGCTTGTCAGCGCTGGGAGACTGAGGCGGTCGTGGATTGCGTGCGACGATGGCGCTCGGATGCCACGATCAAGTCGATCGCCATACTGGTTGCAGCGCGTCACCACGCCACCACGCTCGCGGCTGGGCTGAGGAGCGCAGGTTTCCCCGTTCGCGGTGTCGATCTAGTCCCACTCTCGGAGACCAGCGTTGTTCAAGACTTGCTCGCACTGACGCGGGCATTGAGCTCGGTACTCGATCGGATTGCTTGGCTCACGGTGTTGCGAGCCCCCTGGTGCGGGATGACACTCGCCGATTTGACGGCGCTGCTTGAGGGTCAGCCGCAGGCCGCGATCGCCGATTTGTGGGCGGACGAGGCGCGACTCACCCGGCTGTCTGTCGAAGGTCGTGCGCGGCTACAGCGGTTGCGCGTGCTAATGACACCGATGTTGATGCGTACCGATATCGGGTTGTCCGTGCGGGTCGAGTCGGTTTGGTTGCAGTTGCATGCACCCGCTTGTTACGAAGACGATGGCGCGGTCGATGACGCTCGTCGGTATCTCGATGCCTTGGACGAAGCCTCGCGGCGTCCCGGTTGGCGCGCTGCCGTTGATTTGAACGTGATGCTCGAGGGGCTTTATGCGGCGGGTAGCACGATGCCGGGCGCGATCGAGGTAATGACGATCCACCGTGCCAAAGGACTCGAGTTCGATGCCGTGATCGTGCCGGGATTGTCTCGTCGAGTGCAGGGTGATCCGCGTGACTTGCTCGAACTGGTCGAGTGGCGTGAGGGTGAGCAGACTCTTGCGCTTTTTGGACCAATCGAGGCGAGCGATGCGGTTGTCGGTCGACCGTCGGTTGCGGCTTGGATACGTCGGCTGCGCTCCCGTCGGATCGATCGTGAGCGAGCGCGATTGTTGTACGTAGCGATGACGCGAGCAAAGCGCCGTCTCGCACCGATCGCGTGCTTCACCCTCAAGAAGGACGGCGCTGCCTCGATCCCCGGTCGCTCCCCACTCGGCGTGCTGCGTCCGGCGATTAGCGGACTCATTGACGAGGCAACCCGCAAGCCACGGATCGCGGGTGTAGTGGAGATCGCGGCGAGTGCTTCGGCAGGGTGGCGTCGTTGGCCGGTTGATTTCGAGCCGCCTGAGTGGCCTGCCGATTTGTCGGTATCGACGCTGAACTTGTCCAGCACGGAACTCGAGGCAGTCTCGCAGCGGCTCATCGGTCAAAACGGTGATCCATATGCACGCGCGGTGGGTATCGTGATCCACCGAGAGCTTGAACATCTTGCTCGTCAATCCGAGCTACCCGTCGAGGTCGATGAGTCTGCAACTGCGCGGTGGCGTCAAGGATTACTGCTCGAGGGCGTGGCGCGTGACCGCTGTGACACGCCACTGCAGCGGGTTCGCGACGCGATACAACAGACATTGCGTGATGAACGCGGACGTTGGATTCTTGGTCGGCGTGACGAGCGCGACGGAATCGAGCTTGCACTGACCGGCAAGGTTGCAGGACGTATCGTCAACGTCGTGATCGATCGTTGTTTCGTTGAAGCCGGTCAGCGTTGGGTGATCGACTACAAGACGGCGGTTCCGTCAGATGGGAACGTGTCGGAGTTCCTCGGCGCGCAACGCGAAGCGCACCGGGCTCAACTGGCGCGTTATTCAAGTCTGCTCGCGCGCCTAGGCCCCGAGCCCGTGCGGTCGGCGCTGTATTTCCCGGCGACGGGTCTGTTTGTTGAACTGACTTGAGTGAGCGTATCGAGAGTGCTGTCAGCGCAGCAGCGTCCAAATCGAGCCTTCGATAGTCAGGTCGTACTCGCCACTCGGGTTGACCGGACCGAAGGAACGCAGCGCCGCACGTAAAGCTGCATCGGCCGTTCCGCCGAGACGGATCTTCAGCTGTAAACGATAGCGTCCATCGCGTTGCCACTCGAGGGGCCCCGAGAGGCGCAGCGCCCCATCGTCGGAGCGTAGTTCACCGCTGCCATCGGGATTGATAGCAAGCACATGCTTGCCGAAGGCGAAAAATCGCAGTTCACCCTGGAGTTGCTGAATTTCTTTGGTATTGCCAGAAGCCAAGGGGATCGTGAGAGTTACGCCTTCGGTACTTGGCATTCCACGCCACAGTCGACGAAGGTCAGAGTCGACAAGCGGGCCGAGCGATCGGTAATCTGAGGCGAAACGCAGGTCACGGACTTGCCAAGTCGTATTCAGCGCCCGCCTAACCTCCGCACGGGCATTCGCGTCGCCAAGCTGCCACACGAGCTCAGCGGTCGGGCTCAGCGTGAAGAGTGACCACGCCGAGATGCGCCATCGCAGCTGACCGAGCTCGGCGCGCGAGCCAAACGAGTCGACGCGTTGCAGCCCGCGACATTCACCTTGCCAGACGGTGCCGGCTGTCTCCACGCAGGCGATTGAGGCGGGCAGTGCCGGCAGCAGCCATGCTGCCGGTGCCCAAACAATCACGCCGATAAAACAGGCGAGAAAAAACAGAAGGGCGGGCGTTCGCGATCGCCGCTTGCGATCAGCGCTGACCGAGGTTGCCACGGATTTCGCCGCTGACGCGTCCGTCACTCGTGCGACGTAATTGCAGCCGTTGAATACGACCGCCCGATCGCTCCCATGCCGCAATGTGATCCCAAACCTGTTCGACAGGCAGATCTGTAATACCGAGCGTACTCACGCCCGCCTCGGTACGTACCCCCGCAAGCAATGCGGAGTCCGTCGAAATCGCGCTGCCGGTTGACGCGAGCTGTGCAATGCGTGGCTCCAAAGCGACGGTTCGGTGCCAGCGTTGCATCGCAGCGTCGCGGGCGTCAAGTAACCAACTGATTGCGCCGAGTAGAAGCAGCGCGCCAATGATCGGCAAACCGGCGCGAAGGATGCGCTGCTCCCGCGTTTGCAGTGCTTCGAACCATCGGCGCAGGTTTGACGGCAGCGTCACGGCCGCACCAACTCGATCACGAGGCCGCCTTGCGGATCCGAACGCTCGGAGACCTGCCATCCGGTTGCCGACCACGCCGCTCGCCAAGACGCGAGGTCTTCGGAAGTTGCGTTCGCGAACTGGAGGGTCGCTCGCCCCGGCTGCAGATCGATCGCATCGAGTTTCAGCGCTGTTGCGCCCGCAGGCACTACCAAAGAATTCAACGCCTCGAGTGTGGGCGAAGCTGCTTGGCCGGACATGGCTACGAGCTGACGCTCGAGCAGCGCCACGACGTTCGTGCTCGAACTGGCCGGAGGGAGTAACGCACTTGCCTGCGCGGCAATTCGTTGTTCAATCGCGCGCGCACGTGAATTCGCAAGGGTCAAATCGAGCACCAATTGCCCAAGCAACACGAGGACGATAAGCGCTGCCATTCGCCACGGCCAGCGCCACCGTTGCCAGCGCGCAGTGTGGCTTGGCTTGGGTGCGAACTCGCCGTGCAGCAGGTTCGGCGGACGCGCGGTTTCGAGTTCGCGGCCCAACCAGTCCAGTGGTCGCTCCATGGCATGCAAGTGAACGCTGACCAGGCGAATTCGCAGCGTATCAAGCACGGCGGCGTGCTTTTGCAGGTCGACCTCGCTGGCGTACACACGCAACCCTAAAGTTCCCGGCGGTGTCGCGCCGAGCGACCAGTCGAGCGCGTCGGCCAGTGCGTCCACGGGCCACGTTCGTCGCAGGCCGGCGGGGGTGACCCAATGAGCATCGGCACCGTCGATCCAGAGCAATACATCCCCGGGCTTCGATGCGATGCAATCGGCATCGGCGTGAACTGCGATAGGCTTCAACCCGGCTGCCCCGAGTGCCGCGAGCAGGGTGTTCAACCGGTCTTTCTCGATCGCCGCGATTTCAACCTCGAGTCGACCGCCGGATGCGGGATGGGAGTCGACGAGGGTCACATGCTGCGCTTCGATATCGCCAACGAGGCGATCTTCGATCGCAGAAGCGGCGGCGTGCCGCAACTTTGGCGACGACACGGTGGGGATCGTTGCGGCGAGCCGGGGAACCAGCGCCGCGGGTACTAGAACGATCACGGCGGGCATCGAGTGCGCGTCATCCGCGGCGTCGAAGCGCAGCGCGGTCTTGAACGACGAAACCGTCGTTTCCCAGTTCGCACCGATCGGGATGTGCAGCAAGAGCGGTTGGTTCATGGCGCAGTGTGTCGGAGCAGAACCCGAATCTGGCCGGCACCCGGCCCCTCGTGACGCAGCAAACTGTATGAAGTGTAGCCGGAACGCCCGCTCGACACGTAGCCGAGCAGAGCGAAGTAACGGCTGCGTTCGGCGAGGCCGAGCGCGCTGCGGAGGGCTTCGAACTCGGCTGGATCAGCGAGGCTGTTGCGCAAGACCTCCAGCCGCGGGAAACAGCCTCCCTCGCGATTGCGCTGCAAGGACTCCGTCGCCCCGCTCCACTGACGCTCGCCCGTCAAGGCGTCCAGCAGCGGACCCGTCGCATCACAGAGGTTCAAGCCGGCATCACGTGGTAAGGCGGAAATATGCGGCTCGAGTCGGCGATAGCGAGCGAGATCGAAGCCCTCGAGCGCGAGCAGTTCACTCGTCGAGGTGATGATGCGATTGGCGGGTCTGTAGCCCGGCATGAGCCCGCTGTAGCGGCTCGCCTCCGCCCCGCCATCGAGCGGTTGGTCATCGGTGTCAATCCAGTCGATGATCTTAGGGGCCCACTGCGGTTCCAGATCCAAGTTCTGCAACAGGCGCTCGAGGGTGCGACGCGCGAGCTCGTTCGGCCGCCCATCCGCAGTCACCAAGCCGTTCAAATTGAGACGACCCTGCAGGTCGTCGAGTCGCGCCTCCATTACATAACCCGGAATGATCTCCACCGGGCCATACGGACGGGCCCAGCGCTGCGCGCCATGCAGCGCAGCATTCGGATCTTCCAGCGCTTCTTTCAGAAGCGATGCAGCCAAGGCCTCGGTCGCCGCGGCGATCTCACGCGCTTGCTCTTGCGAGGCGCCACCTGCGGTTCGTCGAATCGCCAAACCGGTGTCGGCACTGAGTGCGTAGGCGAGGGCGCTCGTGATCGCAAGCACGATGAGCGCCGTCAACAGCGCGATTCCGTCGCGTGACGAGTGTGGCATTACCCGGGAATCTCCCACACCCGACGTAACACGCCGTCGCGAGCCGTCTCGATACGCATTTCGACCGCACGCGGTCGCTGCCGCGACGTACCGGTCGTGGCGCTTGTGCTTGGCTTTGGCCACACGCCACCCCACTGTCCGTCGTTGTCGAGGAAGCGAAACTCCAACAATCGGACGTCACGCAGCAGAACTCGAACGCGCGGTTCAACCCCGGCCACCGGATCCAGCACGGGCCACGAGAGTCGTCGCAGTTCGCCTTGCTCGAGTCGGTATTCAACGCGTCGTAGCGCAGGGCGTCCGCTCGCGCGCGCATCCCCTTCGCCACCGCGAGTCAGCGCTAGCACGCGACCGCTACCATCGGCTCCGATCACGGCCGCGAGCTCGCCGCGACCAAGTCTGTCGGTGACCGGTCGCGGCGTCATTTGCGTGATGTCGAGCGTGAGCAGTCGCATTGCGCGTTGCAAGCCAGCGAGCTCATCCTGCGCGAGTTGTATACCCGCGCGTTGTTGGGTTGCTTGCATCAAGGCGCCATATCCGACAGCGAACATGACCGCCGATACGAACAGCGCAACCAACAGTTCGAGCAACGTGAAGCCGCGTCGGTTAGATGTCAAAGAATACGGCGGGCTCACGGCGCGCTCCGGTCAGCCGTGTCCCAGATCGAATCGTCACGACCAAGACTCGCGAGGTCATCGCCTCGCGCACCGTGCACGGTGGCGATCCAGCGATCCTCGCTCGCACCACTGAGCAGTCTGGCCTCGACGCGAATACGCCAGACGCCGCGGACATCACTACGCTCGATGGTTTGCCGCCATTGCCAGCGCTGGCCAGCCATCGCTTCCTCGCCGAGTTCGTTCGAGGCGAGCGGCCACTCGCGCGAGACCCGAATCTCGGCCATTCGATTAAGCGCGACCCACTCGGCGTAACTGCGCTCGCGCAAGCGCGCGGTGGATTGCGAACCGGTACTGAGGGCCGTCATCACGGCAGCGGATCCCAACGCGACGACAGCGAGCGCGACCAATACCTCCACCAAAGTAAAACCACGCCGTTTCACGGCGTAGTACCTGATCGCAAGGCGCCGTCGGTATCTGGTCGCAACCAAGCCACACCCGTGATCCCGGCGCGCGCGAGACGCAACTCGAAGGCGGTGAATTCGCCGCTTGCATCCACGCCAATTTGCGGTGCCGACTCGCCGTTACGCGGTGTGATCACGATACGGCGACCGTCGACATCAAGCTCGACCGTCAAATCGGCGGGCCACGCATGAGGCGCGAGTGCGTCGTCATCGGCCTGTTGCCATTGCAAGATGCGAGAGTCGAAAACGAGAAAGCGATAGCCCTCCGGTTCAATGAGAACACCGTAGGGTCGCTGCTCGATCTCTGCGCGGTCACGCGCGAACAACAAATGGCGCTGTAATCGTTGTAGCTCGCTTGCGACGCCCGCATCGCGTCCGATCAAGCCTAGAGTCAATACCGCTCCGCCGATCAAGACGCCGATGATCGTGATCACGACCAATAACTCGAGCAAGGTGAAGCCGCCGAAGTGGCTTCGCATGGGCGGCGCTCGGTTCAGTTGTCGAGGTTCCAGTTGCCGATATCGTCGCCGCCGCCGGCGACATCGCCCGGTACGCCATCGGGTCCGAACGAGTACAGATCGAACTCGCGTCCGCGAGTGCTCGGGAATTGGTACTGGTAGTCGTTGCCCCAAGGGTCTTTGGAAACCCGCGCGATGTAGCCGCCGACTTTCCAGTTCACCAACGACGGATCGTCGGGTTTTTGTACGAGGGCTTGCAAGCCTTGCGGGGTGGTGGGGTAACGGGCGGTGTCGAGCTTGTACATCGAGAGCGCCGTCTCGATCGCTTGGATGTCAGCCCTCGCCTTGGTGATGCGAGCCTCGTCGACACGACCCATCACGCGTGGGACGATGAACGCGGCGAGCAAACCAATGATCACGACGACCACCATGATCTCGATCAGGGTGAAGCCGCGGTCGGTGCGACGAAGCGTGGTTGGATGCAAGCTGGTGTGCACGCGAGACTCCCGCAAAACGGATACCGGATCATAGCAAACGGGCATGACGCTCTCGTGATTGGCCCGCTCGCTATAATGCCCCGCATGAATAGTGTCTTTCTGTTCCCAGGTCAGGGATCCCAATCGGTCGGTATGATGTCGGATCTTGCCGCCCACCATCCGCAGGTGCGTGAGAGTTTTGATCTCGCCTCCAAGGTGCTCGGTTTCGACCTGTGGGAACTATCGCAGCAAGGCCCGGCCGAGCGCCTCGCGCTCACCGAAATCACCCAGCCCCTGATGTTGGTGGCGGGTGTGGCGACATGGCGCGTGTGGCGTGCGATGGGCGGCGCCGACCCGACTTGGGTGGCAGGACACAGCTTGGGTGAGTTCACAGCACTGGTTGCTGCAGGTGTCTTGGATTTTTCGGAAGCGGTCGATCTCGTGCGCTTTCGCGGTGAAATCATGCGCGATGCCGTCCCCGAGGGGCAAGGCGGCATGGCGGCGATCATTGGGCTCGATGACGCCACATTGGTCGATGCCTGTCGCGAGGCGGCGGGCGACCAAGTCGTCGAGGCTGTTAATTTCAATGCGCCCGGGCAGGTGGTGATCGCCGGTCACGTCGAAGCGCTGCGTCGGGCGATCGAGGTGGCCAAAGCGCGTGGCGCCAAGCGTGCGTTACCCTTGCCGATCAGCGTGCCATGTCATAGTAGTTTGATGCAGCCGGCTGCAGAGCGCCTGCGCGAGCGCTTGCGCGGCTGTCGTGTGGCGGCGCCGTCGATCCGTTTCTTGAGTTCGGTCGATGCCAGCGAATATGTAGAACCGGAAGACATCCGTGACTTGCTCTATCGACAGCTTGCGAGGCCGGTGCGCTGGGTTTCCACCATCGAGGCCTTGCTGGCGCGGGGCGTCACCCAGTTTGTCGAATGTGGACCGGGCAAGGTGTTGGCCGGGCTCACACGTCGTATCGACAAACGTCCGGAGTTGCAGATCACGACGCTCGAGACCACCCAGCATTTCGCCACGCTCGAGATGGCCCTCGGAGATGGTGTATCGCTATGACATCGAACACACCGGCTTTGCAGGGGCGCGTGGCACTCGTTACGGGAGCTAGCCGTGGTATCGGCTCGGCTATCGCACAGGTGCTCGGCGCGTCGGGAGCCAAGGTAATTGGCACGGCAACCACGGCAACCGGTGCCAATGCGATCGGTGATGCGCTTGGGGCCATGGGTCGAGGCGCGGTGCTCGATGTGACCGATGCGGCATCCGTGGCGGCGTTACTCGAGGACCTCGAGGCCCGTGGCGAACAGCCCGACATCCTCATCAATAACGCCGGCGTCACGCGCGACAACTTACTCGTGCGGATGAAGCCGGAGGAGTGGGATCAGGTATTGCTGACCGATCTCACCTCGGTGTTCCGACTGAGTCGCGCCTGCATGCGACACATGATGAAGCAGCGCTACGGCCGCATCGTCAGCATCACTTCGGTGGTCGGTTCAATGGGCAATGCCGGTCAAACCAACTACGCCGCAGCCAAAGCCGGCGTCATTGGTTTTACGAAGTCGTTGGCGCGGGAGGTGGCGAGTCGCGGGATTACGGTGAACGCCGTGGCGCCGGGTTTCATCGATACGGACATGACGCGCGTCTTGCCTGAGGATCAGCGACAGGCGCTCGCCGCGGGCATTCCGCTGGCACGTCTTGGCGATCCGCAGGACATCGCGATGGCGGTGCTCTACCTCGTTGCTCCATCTGGGGCCTACGTGACCGGTCAAACTCTGCACGTGAATGGCGGCATGTACATGCCTTGAACGAGCATTTTTCTGATATATTTCAATCACTTTGATACCGTCGGGTGATTTTGTACCCCCCTTGGCCTACAATACGGGCGGTCGGCGGCCCGCTTCGGGTCGACGGCCATTACAGGTCGTTTAGAGGACACATCACAGATGAGCACTGTCGAAGATCAAGTCAAAGCCATTGTTGCCGAGCAGTTGGGCGTGAAACTCGAACAAGTGACCCCCAATGCCTCGTTCGTCGACGATCTCGGCGCCGATTCGCTCGATACCGTGGAACTCGTGATGGCGTTGGAAGAAGAGTTCGAGACAGAAATCCCGGACGAAGACGCCGAGAAGATCACGACGGTGCAGCAGGCCATCGATTACGTTACGGCCCGCCGCAAGGCCTGAGTCCTAAGGTCCACCACCGAGGCCGGCGTAAGCCGGCCTTCGGCTTTTAGGGAAGTCATGAGCAAACGTCGCGTCGTTGTGACGGGGCTGGGTATCGTCTCTCCCGTCGGTAGCACCATCGACTCCGCGTGGGGTGCAATATTACGCGGGCAGAGCGGCATCGGTCTGATCAGCCGCTTCGATACCACCCATTACGCCACTCGCATCGGTGGCGCGGTTCGTGATTTCGATGTCGGTCAATATATTCCGGCGAAGGAAGCCCGTCGGATGGATGAGTTCATCCACTACGGCGTAGCGGCCGGTATCCAAGCGGTCGCCGACTCGGGCGTTGATTTCACCACGGTCGATCAAGAGCGTTGCGGCGTCATCACGGGCGCCGGCATTGGCGGTCTGTCGACCATCGAGTCTGAGTACGACACGCTGCTCGCTAGCGGCAGCCCGCGTAAAATTTCGCCCTTTTTTATTCCGTCCTCGATCATCAACATGATCTCGGGGCATTTGTCGATTCGGTACGGCTTGCGTGGACCGAATCTCGGAGTCGTCACGGCGTGCACGACCTCGACCCATGCGATCGGTCTTGGCCTGCGTACCATTCAATACGGTGATGCCGATCTGATCCTCGCCGGCGGCGGCGAGATGTCGACGACCAAGTTGGGTATTGCCGGCTTCTCGCAAGCCAAGGCGCTGTCGCAGCGCAATGACGACCCGCAAGGGGCCTCGCGTCCTTGGGATCGCGAGCGTGACGGATTCGTCGCAGCCGATGGTGGCGGTGCCTTGGTTCTCGAAGAGCTCGAGCACGCGCAGCGTCGCGGCGCGAGGATCTATGCTGAGCTGATTGGTTTTGGCATGAGTGGTGACGCGTATCACATCACGGCGCCGCCGGACGATGGTGCCGGGGCGGCGCTTGCGATGCGCAACGCGCTGCGCGATGCGGCGATCTCGGCGACGGCCGTCGGGTATCTCAATGCACATGCGACCTCGACCAATCTGGGTGATCGTGCCGAGACAGTCGCGATCAAGAGAGCGTTCGGTGATCACGCCTACAAGTTAGCCGTGAGTTCGACCAAGTCGATGACGGGGCATTTGTTGGGTGCAGCGGGTGTCGTCGAGGCGATCTTCTCGGTCCTTGCGGTGCGTGATCAAGTTGCACCGCCGACCATCAACCTGCATGAACCCGATGCCGAGTGTGATCTTGATTACGTGCCGAACACGGCCCGTCAGATGTCGATCGACGTTGCCATGTCGAATTCCTTCGGCTTCGGCGGCACCAACGGCACGCTGATCTTCAGTCGCTTTCGCGGCTGATGCGCCGTCTTCTCGTTGCCGTCCTGCTGAGTCTTGCGCTCGTAGCGGGCGCGGGCTGGGTGTGGCTTCAGTCCGTTCTCGATCGCAGTGCCCCAGTGTCGATGATCGAACTGCGTGTCGCTAAAGGCGACAGCCTGAGGGGAAGTCTGCAACGGCTGTCAGACGCCGGCGTGCTGCAGCATCCGAGAGTCGTCGAACGCTGGGTCCGCTGGCAGTACCCTCACTTCATTTTGAAAACGGGGCGCTACGCGATCCCGTCCGGTGCGACGCCTCGGCAAATCGTGGCGCAGTTGATTGAAGGCAAGGTTCTCCTCGAATCTTTGACGGTGATCGAGGGGACGCGCTTGGCGGATTTTCGACGGGCACTCGAGGCGCATCCCGAGGTCAAGGTGACGCTACGTGGCCTGAGCGATACCGAGGTCATGCGCGAGCTCGGGCTAGAAGGACACCCTGAGGGCCGGTTTTTTCCCGACACGTATCGCTTTGCCGCCGGTACCTCTGATCGCGAGCTTCTACTGCTTGCGTATCGCCGCATGACGGATTTGCTCGCGCGTCTCTGGCGAGATCGTGCGGCCGGTTTGCCCATCGAAACGCCCGAGCAAGCTCTGGTACTGGCGTCGATTATCGAGAAGGAATCCGGTGTCGTATCGGAACGACCACGCGTTGCGGGGGTGTTCGTCTCGCGCCTGCGATTAGGTATGCGACTGCAATCGGATCCGACGGTCATTTACGGCCTTGGCGATCAGTACGACGGCAATATCCGTCGCGTTCATTTGACGACCGATACCCCGTACAACACTTACACCCGTCGCGGCTTGCCGCCGACGCCGATTGCCTTGCCGAGTGAGTCGGCGCTGCGGGCTGCGTTGCAGCCTGATATCACGGGTGACCTTTTCTTTGTCGCGACGGGCGATGCGGACGGTTCGCATCGATTTTCCAAGACTTACGCCGAACATCGGCGGGCTGTTCGAGCCATGCTCGAGAGTCAAAAGATGTCGCGCGCGCCGACCCCCGCATCAGGCTCGTGAGCGGGTCGTTCATGAAAGGCGGATTCGTCACTTTGGAAGGTATTGAGGGAGCCGGCAAAACGACGATCGCTGCCGCGTTGATGTCGCTACTCGAGGAACGCGGGCATTCGGTACAGGCGACGCGTGAACCGGGTGGAACGCCGCTTGCTGAGCAACTCAGGGGTATATTGCTAACCCGTGGATCCGAAACGATGTCGCCCGTCGCTGAGACGCTGCTGATGTTCGCAGCACGCTGCATCCATCTCGAGAATCGAATCCGGCCGGCCCTGATACGCGGCGAGTGGATCATCTGTGATCGCTTTACCGACGCCACTCGGGCCTACCAGGGCGCAGGGCGTTCCGTCGATGCCGGATGGATCGATCAGCTTGCGCGAGAGGTGCACGCCGGTCTCGAGCCCGATCTGACTCTGCTGCTTGACGTGCCGGTGATGATCGGGCTGGAGCGTGCGCGAACGCGCCGTTTGACGCGCGGCGAAACGGTGGTGGATCGCTTCGAAAGTGAGACCATCGAGTTCTTCGAACGAGTTCGTGACGCCTATTTGAGTTGCGCGGCCGCTGAGCCGCAGCGGTTCGTCGTCATCGATGCGACCCAACCTCTCGAGGCGGTCGTGGCGGCCGCACAGGCAGCACTGCTGAACACGCTCACGCAGCGCGGCGAGGCTTAAGCCCATGCTGCCGCTGACGACGCCGATTCCCTGGCTCGCCCCGGCTCAGGCGCAGTTACGCGAGGCGATCGCACAGGACCGTCTTTCGCACGCGCTGTTGATCACGGCATCGCCGGGGCAGGGCGGCGAGTGGTTGGCGTATTGGTTGGCGGCCAGCTTCCATTGCGAACAAACGCTCGAGCATCGGCCGTGTGGAAGCTGTCGCAGCTGCCGCCGGGTGATAGCGGATGAGCAACCGGACTGCCTCGTGCTGCGACCCATCGAAGAATCCAAAGAAATTCGGGTGGATCAGGTTCGCGATTTGACAGCGGAGCTGTCGTTGACGGCCTACGGCGCCGGTCGCAAGGTCGCCATCGTGTCGCCTGCCGAGAAGCTCAACCGCGCAGCCGCGAATGCATTGCTGAAGACCCTGGAAGAGCCGACGCGGGGGTCGGTGTTGATCCTCGTCAGTGGCGAGGCCAAACGTCTGCCGCCGACGGTGCAGAGTCGCTGCACCCGCATTCGAATCGCACCGCCCACCGAGACCTCGTTGGTGCAGTGGCTGCAAAGTCAGTGCGACGACTCGATCGATTGGCGGCGGGTGCTGGCGGTGATCGGTGCCAACCCGCTCGCCGCACTCGAGGTGGATGCAGCGGCGATCGTGGCCTTGTATGACGAGACCGTCAGATCTCTCGAGCGAGCGAGAAGCGGCACGCTTGATGCCATCGAGACCGCGGAAATCTGGGGCAAAGATGCCTACGGTTTGCGTATCGCCTGCATGGAGCACTGGTTGCTGCAGCAGCTACGTCAGTGTGTCGCGACGGACCAGAAGGAGGTAGCCGCGCGGCTGTTCGAGCTACAAGAGCCATTGCGCGAAGCGCGCCAGTGGATCGACTCACCAATCAACAAGTCGCTCGCGCTCGAGCGCCTGTTGTGGAGCTTTAATTCGGTTGGCGCAGGCGCTCCCAGCCGGGGTCGGGCGTAAAGCGCGAGCCGTAACGCGCGGCTAACTCTTGCAGCCGCCGCACGCAGTCGTCGAGACCACGTTCGCGCGCCGCTTGGAGAGGGCCGCCTCGGAAAGGCGGATACCCCGAGCCGAAGATCATGCCGGCATCGATCCACTCCTCGCGCTCGACGAGCGTCTCGCGCAGCGCGGCGACACACTCGTTCACCAGAATCAGCAATAGTCGATCTTGGAGATCAGCCGGTGTAGCGCCCCTGACTGCAGCGCGCTGTGGCTTGTCCGAGATCCAGCGATAGAGACCCGCGCCGGATTTCTTGCCGAGCTTACCCGCCTTGATTAATTCCTCGAGCGGCGCCAAGTTCGGTGTCGCTTTACCGAGCGCGTTGGAAACGATGGTGCCAACATGCAAGCAAACGTCGAGCCCGACCATGTCTGAGAGCTCAACCGGACCGACGGGCATGCCGAAATCCATTGCAGCGCGATCAATGATTTCTTTCGGGACTCCTTCCTGCGCTGCGTGCATGGCCTCGAACATGTAGGGCACCAAGATGCGATTCACCAAAAATCCCGGTGAACTTCGGCAAGGCAACGGCAATTTGTCGATGCGTCTCGCCAGGTTGATCGCGCGATTCATCGTGGTTTCGTCCGTCAAGGTTCCACGAACGATTTCGACTAGGGGCATTAAAGCGACCGGATTGAAAAAATGCAGACCCACCAAACGAGCCGGGTGCTGCAGGGCGGAACTCAACGCCTCCAGCTGGATCGACGAGGTGTTGGTCGCAAGGATCGCATCGTCCTTTAAACGCGGCTCGAGCGCGGCGAACACGCTGCGCTTGACCTCGGCGCGTTCGACGATCGCCTCGATCACGACATCCGCCTCGCCAACGGTGGTACCGTCGACATCGGCTCGCAAGCGCGCGATGGCCGCATCGCGTCGTGCCGGATCTTTGATGCGCTCAGTCATCTTGGCATGCTGTTGCTGAATCGCCGCCGTCACGATCGCTGCATCACGATCCTGCAGGGTGACCTCAAGACCTCGTGTCGCGCAGAGTGCGGCGATGTCCGCGCCCATGACGCCCGCGCCAATCACGTGAACACGCCTAGCGGCGGCCAACGACGAGTCGCCCTGGGCTTTTAGCGCATCCTGCAACAGGAAGACCCTGACGAGATTTCGCGCTGTCGGTGTCAGAAACAATTGGGCGATCGAGTCCGCTTCCGCCTCGTAAGCTTTCGCCGCCTTCGCGGCATATTTTGACCACAGTTCGATGACCGCATAGGGGGCAGGGTAGTGCTCCTTACGTACCTTCGAACGCACTTGGGCGAGGAGGCGCGGCTTGACGAAGGGACGCACCGGCGCCCACGACAAAGCGCGCTGGGCGAGCGACGGTCGGTGGGGCGCGCGCGGCTTCATAACGAAGTCGCACGCGAGCGCCTTCAGACCATCGGGGTCGCGAGCGATCGCATCGACCAAGCCGATCTGGCGGGCTTTGTCGGCACGTACGCTTCGACCCGTGAGCATCAGGTCGAGCGCTGTTGCGGCGCCTAATAGACGAACAGAGCGCACCGTGCCACCGAAGCCGGGATGGATACCGAGCATGACCTCCGGCAAGCCAAGCGTCAGCCGGCCATCATCAAGTGCAACGCGGTGGCGACAGGCGAGCGCCAATTCCAGTCCGCCGCCTAAGGCGAAGCCCTCGATCATCGCAACCGTCGGACATGGCAGTGCCTCGAGACGCTCGAATACCGATTGACCTGCGCGTACAAGGCGCCGCGCTTCATCGACGCTACTCAAGGTGGTGAATTCTTTGATATCGGCGCCGGCGATGAAACCGGAGGCCTTCGCCGAACCAATGATGAGACCTCGCGGAACGGCAAGGGCAAGTTCGCGCAAGATGGCATCGAGCTCCTCAAGGACGACTCTCGAGAGCGCATTCGCGGAGCTCCCCGGGCGATCGAGCAGCAGCCATACGATACCGTCGTTATCTTGGGTTCGAGTCCAACAAGTTGCAGTCACGCGCCAACCTCACGTCTGATTTGAAAGTCGCACACGATCGGCCGATGATCCGAAAGCCGGATATCAGGGATTCGAAAGTCGAGTATGTCAATTTCGCGAGACACCAGCACGAAGTCGAGTTCGAACTGCGGATAGCGCGACGGAAACGATGCGAGCCCGCCGATGTTCGCACTACGAAGGCCCGTGGCACTCATAAAAAGATAGAGCTCGTTGGTCCCCGAGAAGGTGTTGAAGTCGCCAGCCACGACGACGGGCTTTTGCGCCTTCAAAATCAGATCGTGCAAGTGACGTAATTGTTCCTGACGATGTCGATAGCGCAACGACAGATGCACGAGAAAGATACAAACGTCGTCGAGTTCCATCTCGATGATCAGCCGCTTGATCCCGGTCGGAAAATAATGGAAGCGCTCGCCGGTGACCCGTGGCGCCGCCAAGATGGCGTTGCCTTGCTTGCGCACGATCGGCAGCTGATGGTTGATCGATGCGGAGCCGTATTTGCATTCGTAAGCGGTGTAATGGCCAAGGCGATCTGCGATGTACTCAGCCTGATTCACGAGCCCACTGCGGACCGACCCGGAATCGACTTCGATGAGACCGACGATATCGGGATCCTCGCGGCGGACAAATTGCGTGATGTCATCGAGCACCCGCCGGCTGCTGCGCAGGTAGCCCGCGCCGGGCAGCGGCAGATGAAAAGCCGGACCTGTTCCGGTCGCGTAACGGATGTTGTAAACCAGTAAACGCAGGGGGGGTTCGGCGATCGACACGACGCGCAGTTTACGCGAAGGAATGCGACACTCTCGGCACTCTCGGCACTCTCGGTGCCGGGATTCAGTACGTATAATGTATATTATGTTAAATAAAATATGATCCTTCTCTTGTCGGCGATGCCCGAGGAGATAGTCGCCCTCCGCGCTGGGATATCGGTCGTCGAGCTGGAATACGGGGCCGGCCGGGAATTTGCGTTGGGCATGATCGGTGTGCAGCCGGTCGTGCTCGCGTTCTCGCGCTGGGGCAAGGTTGCCGCGGCGGCCACTGCAGCACACGCACTCTCGAGATATCCCATCCAAGCGATTGTTTTCACTGGAATCGCGGGAGCTCTTCAATCGCATCTGCAGATTGGTGACTTGGTCCTTGCCGACCGTCTGTACCAACACGATCTGGATGCGCGACCGTTCTTTGCGCCTACTGAGGTACCGCTGCTCGGGCTCGCCGCGCTGCCCGCCTGCGCGTCGCTATCGGCACGCCTGGAGGAAGCCTATGGGCATTGGGCGGCGGCGGAACGACAAGCCGGTCGCGTGGCTCCGAGCTTGTACCGTGGCGCGATCGCCACCGGCGATCAGGTTATCGGCGACGAACTCGCCCGGGAGCGCGTTCGGAAGATCACACCGGAGGCACTCTGCGTCGAAATGGAAGGCGCTGCCGTCGCGCAGGTCTGTCACGAGTTCGGACTCCCCTACGCCTGTCTGCGCATGATCTCCGACCACGCCGATGCGCGTTTGACCCCAGAGCAGGTGTACGCCCTAGCGCATCGCAGTGGCGCGACCGCGCTCGGTGTGTTGCGGCACTGGCCGCGGCATTAGAGCCTAGGCCGTCGCACCCACGATCGCCCAGCCCAAGACCCACCCGAGGCCGACTAACGGAACTTTGATCGCAGTTCCACGGATACGAGTCGCCGCCTCATCGCCATTGTTCGACCAATCGTTGGCCACGCTAAAGACACTACGCAAGGTTGCGAGCGGCAAGACCAGTGCACCCCAGTGGATGGTCTGCGTGGCCACGAGCGCGGTCACCGCACCGACGGCAATGACATGCATCGCGACAAACATTGCTGCTGGCCGGTTGACTCGACCGGGTGTGAGCGCAGCAGCCGTTGCCGCACTCCAAGCCAACAGCGCGACGAGCAACGGGTAGAAACTCATCGCTTACAGCACGGCGGGGACGATCCACAGGCACACGGCGGCAATGGTGATCGCCCCGACAAGATCGACCAGTAAACCCGCTTTCAGCATCGCCGTGATCGGGATACGACCGGTCGAGTAGACGAGCGCATTGGATGACGTCGCCGCGGGATTCGCAAAGCCGAGATTCGCCGCCATGGCGGCGGCCAATGCCGCGAGCACGGGGTCATAACCCGCACCGAGCGCGAGACTCGCCGCGATCGGCATGAATATCGTGGCAGTGGCAACGTTGCTCGCCGCCTCGGTGATCAATGCACAGAGTAACGCGATCGCGAGCAGCATCGGTAGCAACGGCAAATCGCTCACGGCGCTAAGAGCCTGTGAGAGCCACGCCGACAGACCCGATTTCACGACGGCATCGGCGAGCGCAAGTCCGCCACCCAACAGCAGGATGAGATACCACGGGGCCCGTTTCGCGTCCTCCCACTCGAGCAGCGTTTTGGGCTGATCCGTGCCAGCCGAGCCCGAAGGCAGCAGCGCCAGCAACAAAGCCGCCGCGATCGCGATACCGGCATCGGTCATACCCGGCACGTGTCGTTCGACGAACGGCTGAAATACCCACGCGAGCGCCACCACGCTTACGATGATCACCACCCTCTTCTCTGGCGTTCCCATCGGCCCCATGACGCCGATCGCTGTCCGAATGGACTCACGCGAGCCACCATCGAATTGGAACGGCAAGGTAACCCGGCAGAGAGCCCACCAAGTGATCGGCAGCATCACCAACATGAACGGAACGCCGAAGCTCATCCACTGCGCAAAAGAAATGGAGGTATCGAAACTACGCTCGAGAATGCCGACCGCGATCGAGTTTACGGGCGTACCGATCGGTGTGGCGAACCCGCCGATGTTCGAAGCCAACGAAATGCCGAGGATCATGGCAGCGGCGAAATTACGTCGATGGCCGTCCGTCTCCGGTGCATCAAGATTGGGAACGATGGCGCTGATGGCTGCGAGCGCTATCGGTAACATCATGACGGTGGTCGCCGAATTGTTGACCCACATCGACACGACAGCGGTCACCGACATCACGGCGAACAGCAAAGAGCGTGGCTCCGGGTTTGCGTGCGACACCACAAACAAGGCAACTCGTCGGTGCAGATTCCATTTTTCGAAGGCAGCACCGATGAGCGTGCCGCCGAGAATCAGGAAAAGCACCGGTGACATGTATTGCCCGGCGACCGTCTCGGCCTTAGAGACTCCCAGTAGCGGAAGCAACAGAAACGGTAGACTGCCTGTGAGCGTCACAGGTACCGCCTCGGTGAACCACCAGCAGCCGATCAGCACCGTGAGCGCGGCTACGCGCCAGCCTTCGAGCGATAAGCCGTCCGGTGCTGGCCACGCAAGCATCAAAGAAAAGAGACTTGCACCTAACCAGAAACCGACCCGCTGCAAACTCACGAGAAACTCCAGCCTTCGGCAACGAGCGGCAAGCGACGGGGCCGCTGACCGGTAGCCGCGTGGATGGCACCTGCAAGCGCCGGCGCGACTCCGGGAACACTGGCCTCGCCTGCACCACCGGGGGGATGATCGGTGCGCAGGAGCTCCACTTTGATGACGGGAACCTGCTGCATACGCAGCACTGGCGCCGCGTCAAAGTTTTGGGCGGTTGCCGCGCCGTGCATGAAACGGATCTCGCCATCGAGGGCGGCGGAGAGTCCAAAGACGATACCGCCCGAGATCTGCGCATCGACCGTGCCCGGGTCGATCATCAAGCCACAATCAAATACGGCCGTAATTCTCTCGATTCGCACCCGCTGCCCCGTGACTCGAACCTCGACGACTTCGGCACAGTACGAGCCGTAAGCGATGCTCAACGAAATTCCCCGACCGCGTCCTTTCGGTAGTGGCCGATCCCACTGTGCTAATAGCGCAGCGCGCTCGAGCACGGCGAGTGCTCTTGGGTCGTGCGCACACAGCTCGCGTCGCAAGGCAAGCGGGTCGCGACGGGTGGTTGTCGCGATATCGTCGATGGTGCTTTCGGAGAAGAAACCATTTTGCGACTGCGCGACGGAGCGCCACGTCCCGATCGGAACCGGCGCTTTGGTCTCTACATAGTCGGCGAGTCGAACCGGCATCCGATAAAAATCGTTAATCAATAGTCCGCTGGCGAAGGGGTCGGCGACGCCCGGCGGCAGATTACGCTTCTGAAACGAGAAAATACTCGGGCCGGTGATTCGGCTGTGCAATGCGAGCAGACGACCATCCTCGCTCAAGCCCGCTCGCGAGCGCGCCGTGTGCGCTGGCCGGAATCGATCGTGCAGAAAGTCCTGCTCTCGCGTCCACGTGAGTTTGACAGGTGTTCCGGGTCGTTGGCGGGCCACCTCACGCGCGATGGTGATGGTTTGTCTCACGAAGTCCGTTTCCCATTTTCGGCCGAAGCCGCCACCTAACAACGTGACATGCAAAATGCAGCGCTCACGCGGCAAGCCGGTGATCGCGACGATGGCATCGCGACACCGATCCGGTTGCTGCGTGGGTGCCCAGACCTCGGCGCGATCGGCATGTACCACCGCCGTGGCGCACAGCGGCTCGAGTGCGGCGTGCGCGAGGAACGGCACTTCGTAAACCCACTCGGCTCGTCGCGGCGCGTCGGACAGCGCCGCCCAGGTCGCCGCTCTATCGTAGGGCGGGCCACTCAGTGCACGTCCGGGTCGTGCTTCGTTGTCGGCATCGAGGGCTGCCCGCATGGCTTTGCGCAGGGCTTCACTATCGAAGGCTTCGGCGGGCGCCTCGTCGAACTCGACCGAGATTTCTTTGGCCGCTTGCCAAGCGGTCCAGGTCGAGTTGGCGACGATGGCCACACCTTCGTCGATCTCGAAGGCGTCGACGACACCTCGTTGTGCGAGAGCGGCAGCGCGATCAAAGTGTTTGACTCGCGAGGCCACCAGCGGCGAGCGACGCAAGGCGGCGTAAAGCATGCCGGGTAACTGGACGTCGATACCGTAGACGGCGCGTCCTGTGACTTTGGCTGGCGTATTCTTGCGCGGGGTCGAGTGGCCGACCAAGCGATAGGCTTCGCGCGGCTTGAGAAGAGGGTTATCCGGGATCGGTAATGTGGCCGCCAGCGGCGCGAGGACACCGTAATCGAGCCGCCGTTGCGACGCGACATGATGGACTGCCGACGCTTCGGCGCGGCACTCGCTGGGGTCGACTTGCCATCGATCCGCGGCGGCCTGCTGTAGCATCATGCGCGCGCTCGCGCCCATCCGACGCATGACATCGCGGTAGATCACGACCGACTCACTTGCGGCGGTGCGATGACGACGAGTAATCGGATTGATCAAGGCATCGTCGGCTGTCGGCGAGAGGATCTCAACATCCTCCCAGCTCGCTTCGAGCTCCTCGGCGAGAATCTTGGCGAGCGCATCGTGAATACCCTGGCCCATTTCCGATTGCGGACTCGTGATGCGGATGCGTCCCGCCGGTGTGATCTCGAGATAAACACTGAAGCGGGCGGACGCACCATCTGGTAGCGCACTGACTTGCGCGGTTGCTGGCGAACTACGCAGGAGGAGACCGCCGCTGACCGCAACAGCCGCTTGCAGGAGCCGACGACGTTGCCGACTTTCGAGAGTCACGGCGTCAGTGCCCGCGGTTAACGGTGGCGCGTATCCACGCCTCCACCGAAGCTCGGTCGGTGACGTCGGCATAGCGCCGACCGACATCGCGCAGGGCGTCGTTGTGCGGCCCCTCTTCGGCATCACCGCAACAATCGGCGAGCACTTGCACCCGAAAACCATAGGAGAAGGCATCGACGATCGTGGCGCGCACGCAACCACTCGTCGTACAACCGGTGATCAATACCGTATCGATGTTTTCTTTGACTAAAAAGGTGATGAGCGGCGTCTGGAAGAACATCGACGGAGCATTCTTGCAATAGGTGAAGTCCGACGGATCATGGATTTTGGGATCCATGAGCGTGCACTCGTGGCCGTAGAAAAACTCTTTGCGAACGGCGGCGACTTTCCACAGCGGCATATCCTTGCTGCTGCAGTAAGCGGTGTAACACGCGGCCACCGGCAAACCGTGTTCTCTTGCGACCTTCAAAAAATCGGCGGTGTTATCGCGAGCCTGATGCAGTCGATCGAGACCGCCAAGCTCGTAGCGTGGGTCAGTGAAGGCGACTTGCCAATCGACCACCAGTACCGCCGCCCGGCGCCCGAACCCGATCTGGCTGCTGGCGTAACCCACTCCGAGGTACTTGTCCGTCATGCTCTCCCCCGCTCGACGTTCTCAAGTGTCGTTACAAAAGAAAAAGTCCCCGCACCATACTCTGATGCGAGGACTTTCGTTCAAGGCCTGGTCAGGCTCAAGACCTCAGGCAGCCTTCGAGCCCTTCTTCGCCGCCGCTTCAGCGCGTTTCATCGCCTCGGCAGCTACGGCAGCCCACTTGGTGAAGCGCGGCGTTGCCGGCGGATCGAAACCCGTCTCGGCCTTGCAGCGCGACTTGAGCTCTTCGATCGACTCAAATCCGCGATCAAAGATCTTCTTTTTCCCACGCTTGCTTGCCATCTGCTTGCGCAGGCTCGCGGTCGCCGTCTCGTCGACATTGCCGTCCGCATCGACGATCACGCCATAGCGCTTGGCGCCCTCGACGGTCACAAGACCGGCAACGACATCGAACGCCACCTGCTTGGCGTCGCGTTCCAGCGGATCACCCCAACCGCCGCCACCCCAGGTGTCGGCGATCAGCAGGTCGCCCGCTTCGACTTTGACGTGGTCGATCTTGGACGGGAGCAACTCCTCGGTGCCGTTGGCACGCTGCAGGAGTTTGCGACTACGGGCACCGGGCTCACCACCATTGGCTCCCCAAGGATAGGTAAGCCAACGATCGTCGTGGATCGAGATCTCGCCTGGCTCGAGGAAGCGGTAGCCGATACGCAGACCGTTGCCACCACGGTTCTTACCTGCGCCGCCGGTGTCCGCGATGGTTTCGTAAATGTCGATGCGCAGCGGGAAATAGCTCTCGAGGAACTCGTTCGGCACGTTGGTGAACGACGGCCACAGCGAGTGACCGTCCGGACCGTCGCCAAAGGGCTTACCCGGTATACCACCGAAGGTGATCTGGTAGAGCTGGTACCACTCGCCATTCTTGTCGTAGCCCGAGTACATGAAGTGCGGGCTGTCGGAAAAGCCGGCACCGCACATAAAGTCGGGATTACCTTGGCCGAGAAGCCCGGCCAAGATGTCAAAGATACGGCCGAGAGCGTGCGTGCGGCACGAGAGCGCAGCGGGCTTCAAGGGCTTTAGCAGCGAGCCGGGCGGAATGCGTACTTCCATCAGGTCGTAGAACCCGTCGTTGAACAGGATCTGCGGGTCGAAGACCATGATCATGTAGATGCCAGCAAACATCTTGAACATTTCCTCGTTCAACAAGAAGTTGATCGAGGAAATCGACTGCGGGTCGGTGCCCGTGAAGTCGAAGATGCACTTGTCACCTTCGCGCCACATGCTGCACTTGATGCGATACGGTCCCATGTTGAGACCGTCGTCGCAGATATAGTCCTCAAAGAATTGCTTCGCTTCCGGCACGTTCTGACGAATCAGAGCTCGCATCGCACGCTTGTTGCGATCGAGCATGGCATCCATGGCCGAATAGAACACGTCGTCGCCAAAGCGCTCGGAAATCTCGACGCAGCGGGCCGCTGCGGTACGCAGCGCGGCCGTGATCGCGTTGAAGTCCGAGAGGTTCCATTCCGGCAGGCGGCAATTGTGCAGCACGACGCGCAGCACGTCCTCATTGAGCTTGCCCGCCCTGAAGATCTTCGTCGGCGGAACGACGATGCCGTCTTCGTAGATGGTGGTGCCGTCGGTCGGCAAGGAACCGGGGACCTTGCCACCCACGTCCGTCAT
Organism: Gammaproteobacteria bacterium; assembly: GCA_018970145.1. Lineage (GTDB taxonomy): Bacteria > Pseudomonadota > Gammaproteobacteria > Steroidobacterales > Steroidobacteraceae > UBA964. The sequence goes on along the minus strand of JAGWWY010000002.1, from coordinate 242,167 downwards.
ATGACCGAACATCGCCGCCCAAGCGATGATGCGACCACCGCGGTAAACGGGCATCAACATCAGCCAGTCGTTGGCGTGGCTGATCGCGCCGTTGACCGAGTACGGGTCAGAGGTCAAGAAGATATCGCCCTCTTCGATCGTGCCATCGTAGCCCTTCATAAAGCCCCAGATGAACGAACCAAACTGACCAACGACCATTTTGCCGTCGGTGTTGGCGATCATCGGGAACTCGTCATGCTGCTCGCGAATGCCCGGAGACATCGCCGTGCGGAACAGCACCGTGTCCATCTCGTAACGCGCATTGCGCAGTGCGCTCTCGATGATGTCGATGGTGACGGTGTCGACCTTGACCTTCTTGAACGGCTTCTTGTTGCGCTGAACGATAGTTGCAGGCATGGATTACTTCCTCTTCGAGGCTGCCTTCTTGGGCGCCTTGTGGTTGTCGGGGTAGATCAGGATGCAGCCAGACTTATCGACGTGGCCGGTGTGCTTCGGCAGGATCACCGACGTCGAGTCCATTTCCATCACGATCGCAGGCCCTGCGATCTTGTTACCGGCTTGCAGTTTGCCGCGAGCATAAACGGTAGCCGTGACATCCTTGCCGTCCATATAGGACTTCTGCTTGCCGACGATCGCGGCCTTCGGATTCGAACCGCCGCTCTTGAGCAGTTGACGCTTGATCTTGATGCCTTGGCCCTGCACCGCCGAGCGCAGCGTGACGAGCTCGTGCTCGAGCGGCAGCGCGAAAGTGAAGAGGCGCTTATGCTCAGCGTCGAACTTGTCGCTGATCGACTTCAGACCCTTCTTCTGCAGATCCTTCAGGTCGACTTCGACCGTTAGGCGCAGACCTTGGCCGTGATATCGCAGATCGACCTGATAGCTCGTGGTCATTTCCGACTTTTTGACACCCTCAGCCTCGATACCCTTCGAGGCATCGGTCGCAAGCTCCTTGAGAATCTTCTCGATTTCTTTGGCCGAGGTCTCAGAGAACTGACGCACGTAGGTTCGCGCGCGTTCGTCACGAACTGCCGTGGTGGCGTCACCGAGTGCGCAGAGCACACCGGGGCCGGGCGGAATGATCGACGGCCATGAACCGAGCAGCCGCGACAAGGCGTTGGCGTGGATCGGACCGGCGCCGCCAAAGGCGATCAGTGCGTAGTCGCGCGGATCGTAGCCCTGCTCCACCGACACGAGACGCAGTGCACCCACCATGTTCTCGTTGACGATGTTGTAAATACCTTGAGCCGCATCCTTCACCTTGAGGCCCAAGGCGTCACCGACCTTCTTGACGGCGATCTGCGAAAGATCGCGACGCAGCTCCATGTCACCGCCGAGCTTTTGCATCTCGGGCAAATAACCGAGCACGATGTTGGCATCGGCCACGGTTGGCTCCGTACCGCCACGGTTGTAGGCCGCCGGACCCGGATCGGCGCCGGCCGATTGGGGGCCGACGCGCAGTGCCTTGGTGAGTTCCGGCACGTGGGCGATCGAACCACCGCCCGCACCGACCGTGCGGATGTCCACCGACGAGGCGCGAACCGTGACGTCGCCGACCGTCGTCTCGCGACGCAGGCGCGGTTGACCGCCCTGGATCAGCGCGACGTCGGTCGATGTCCCACCGACGTCAACGGTCAGCAGGTTCGGGAAACCCGCCTGCTTGGCGACCCACAACGCACCCGTCACGCCACCGGCGGGACCGGACATCAACAAATTGACCGGGTAATCCGCTGCCGACTGCGCGGAGGCGAGGCCGCCGTCCGAACGCAGGATGTGCAGTTTGACCTTGTCAGCCACTTGACCGAGCTTCGCTTTGAGATTCTTGACGTAGCGGTCGACGCGCGGACGAACATAGGAGTTGGCGACGGTGGTGACCGTGCGCTCGTACTCTTGCATCTCGGGGACAACATCCGAGGAGATCGACACCGGCATGCCCGGCAGCTCTTCCATCGCGATCTCGCGGACGCGTTGTTCGTGCGATGTGTTCGCGAACGAGTTGATCAAAGAAATCGTCAGTGCTTCGATGTTTTGCTTTTTGAGTGAGCGCAGGCTGATGCGCAGCGCTTTCTCGTCAAGCTTGCGCACGATCTCGCCCTTAGCGCTGACTCGCTCGTCCGCTTCGATGGTGCAGGCGAGCGGCGCCATCGGCAGCGACTTGTTGTAGATGATCCAGCCACCGAGACCGCCCGGAACGTAAGAGCGAGCGATCTGCAAAACCTGACGATAGCCCTTGGTGGTGACCAAGCCTACCTTCGCACCGGTGCCAGTCAGCACGGTGTTGGTCGCGACGGTCGTACCGTGCATCACGTGATCGATCTGCTTAGGATCAATGCCCGCGCGCTCGCAGACCTTCTGGATCCCATTCAACACGCCGATCGACTGATCGGCCGGTGTCGAGGGCACCTTCGCGGTCCACACTTGGCCCGACTTTTCATGAACTAGCAGCAGGTCCGTGAACGTGCCGCCGACATCTACACCCAATCGATATGACATGCGCCCCCCTTGGGCTCGCTATCCGTGGTGAAACAAAGAGACCGAAGTATCCGGCCTCACCCCATGCTCTGCAATCCGTTCGATGCGCGACATCAACCGTTGAACGGTCACGCCGCTTGCGCGGTCGATTGAGGAAATCGTCCGGCCTTGAGCAACATGCCAGGCACACCGCGCCCGAGAGTTTGTTGCAACCACTCGCCCGTCGCGAGCAGTTTGTCGAGATCGATGCCCGTCGATACACCCATCCGTTGCAACATGTAGACGAGGTCTTCGGTTGGTATGTTACCGGTCGCAGCCGGTGCGAACGGACAACCCCCAATGCCTCCCGCACTCGAGTCGAGTGCCGACACGCCTGCCGCGACGGCGGCGTAAGCATTCGCCAGACCGGTGTTTCGCGTGTTGTGGAAATGCGCGCGAAGGCGCACGCCAGGCAGCGCCTCAGCAGCGCGGGTGAGAATCTCGGTGACCTGCGATGGCACGCCTACACCGATGGTGTCCGCGAAAGCGACCTCGAACGGGTTTGCCTCGGCGACCCGCTTGGCGACCTCGATCACGCGATCAACGGATATTTCACCTTCAAAAGGGCAACCGAAAGCGGCCGATACCGTCACTTGTGGGCGAACGCCGATGGCATGGGCCTCTCTAGCGATCTCAAGCCACGCAGTGATCGACTCGTCGGTGCCAACCCCCTGATTACGGCGATTGAAGGTGTCGCTCGCTACCACGGCCATACCGATTTCGTTGCAGCCAGCGGCCACAGCGCGCTCGAAACCTTTGTGATTGAGGACGAGTCCGACGTAACGGACATCGTGGCGTTTGTTCAGACCGGCAAGCACCTGCTCGGCATCGGCCATCTGCGGGACCTTCTTGGGATTGACGAAGCTGGTGACTTCGAGACGACGCAAACCGGCGTCGATCAGGCGCTCGATGAAGTCGATCTTGGCGGCTGTCGGCATGACGCCGGGCTCGCTCTGCAGCCCATCGCGTGGGCCAACTTCGACGATTTCGATCGTGCGCGACATCGAGCCTCCTGACATCCACTCCGCAATGCATTCTAACCCCGTTAACCGCCTCGTGTGTGATCGTCGAGGCATCCTTGACCGGACAAACGTCACTCGGTACAAACCCCGTGACATTTCTGCTCATTCGAACCCTTCGACCGCCGAGGTATTGCCGATCATGACCGCCGAACCGAATTTCAAGCGTGGCCCCCTTGCCGATCTTCGCGTGCTGGAGTTGGGCACGTTGCTAGCGGGACCTTTCTGCGGGCAGCTACTCGGCGACTTGGGTGCGGAAGTCATCAAGATCGAGCCGCCGGGTCAAGGCGATCCGCTGCGGGTGTGGGGACGACAGAAGGCCGGTGAACCGTCGCTCTGGTGGCCGGTCGTCGCCCGCAACAAGCAGGCCATCACGCTAGACATGCGTCAGGACGAAGGCCAACGCGTGTTAAAGGAGTTGGTCAAAGAAGCGGATTTCGTGCTCGAAAACTTTCGTCCCGGCACGATGGAGAAATGGAATTGTGGCTACGACGAGCTGAGCAAGATCAATCCTCGTTTGATCATGATCCGCGTATCCGGTTACGGTCAAAACGGACCGTACTCGCACCGTGCCGGTTTCGGCGCCGTCGGTGAAGCGATGGGCGGTCTGCGTTATGTCTGCGGCGATCCGTCCACGCCACCCTCGCGCATGGGCATTAGCATCGGCGATGAGTTGGCCGCCACGTTCGCCTGCTTGGGTGCGCTCGCCGCTCTGCACTATCGTGAGAAAACCGGCCGCGGACAGGTGGTCGATTCGGCCTTGTACGAGGCGGTGCTCGCGATGATGGAATCTTTGATCACCGAGTACGACAAGACCGGCTATATCCGCGAGCGCACTGGTGCGATCTTGCCGAATGTCGCTCCGTCGAATGTGTACAAAACTTGCGATGGACTGGTGCTGATCGCAGCGAATCAGGACACCGTCTTCGCACGTCTGTGTGAGGCCATGGGTCAAAATGAGTGGCCGAAAGACGCACGCTTCGTCAACCATCAAGCCCGCGGCGCCAATCAAAAACTGCTCGATGGCTTGATCGAGGCGTGGACCTCAACCATGAACACCAAGCAGGTACTGGAATTGATGGATCAGTTCGGTGTGCCAGCCGGTCAGATCTATCGTGCTCCGGAAATGCTCGAGGATCCGCACTTTAAAGCGCGCGATGCGATCGTGACGACGCAGCACCCGTATTTCGGCGAGCTTCGCATGCAAAATACGGTGCCGAAGTTCTCCGAGACTCCGGGCAGCATTCGCACCCCTGCGCCGACGGAGCTCGGTCAACACAACGATGCCGTGTACACGAAGTTGCTCGGTTACACCGCGGAACGACTCGCACAATTGCGTGCGGCAAAGGTCATCTGATGAACACCGGCGAATCGTTACAGGACAACTACGCGCGCGGCGGCTTCGGACAGCGCCTCGCACCCGGGCGTCGTCCCGCTCTGTTGGTGATCGACTTCGTAAGCGCTTATCTCGTGCCGGACTCGCCGCTTTACGCCGGCGTCGAGCAGGCTCGGACCGATTGCGTCACGCTGTTAAACGGCGCACGCGCCGCCGGTATCCCGATCGTTCATACCAACGTGGTGTATCAGCCGGGTGGTCGCGATGGCGGCGTGTTCTTTCGCAAAGTGCCGGCACTGGCCTGCTTCGAAGCCGGTGCGCACCCGGATCTCGCGGCGTTCGCGGAGGGTCTCGAGCCCGTAGCGGGCGAGACCGTCATCTCGAAGCAATATGCGAGTGCTTTCTTCGGCACTTCGCTCGCCTCGACGCTGACGGCGTTGCAGGTAGACACGGTCCTAATCGCGGGACTCTCCACGAGCGGCTGCGTTCGCGCGAGTACCGTCGATTGTTGCCAGCACGGTTTCGTCCCCGTTGTGGTGCGTGAAGCCGTGGGTGATCGCGCCCCGGGTCCGCATGAGGCTAACCTGTTCGACCTGCAGGCCAAGTACGCCGAGGTCGCCTCGTTAGCCGATGTGCTCGATTACTTGCGGAGTCTTCCTCGATGAGCAGCACTTTAGGACCGATTACGTGTGTGACGATTGCCGCGCCCGAATTGCAACACATGATCGATTCGTATCATTTGCATCTCGGCTATCAGTTGGTCGATCACGGACGCTTGTCGCCTGCACAGGCCAACCTTTGGAACCTGCCAAAGCTCGCGGGGCGCCGCTATGCGCTGATGTTACCGGGCGGTGATGGTCAAACGTTTTTGCGCTTTGTCGAAAGTCGCCCGCATCACGAGTACGTCGCCTTCCGCCACATGGGTTGGAATGCCGCCGAGTTCATGGTGCAAGACACCGACGGCATCGCGGCGCGCCTGATCGGCTCGCCCTTCGATATCATCGGTCCGCCGGCTGACCTGTCGTTTTCAGACAAGATCCGCGCGATGCAGGCGCTCGGACCGGCGAAGGAGTCGATCTATCTCACGTCTTTCAAAGAAAAGCTGCCTGAATTCGATACACCGGACCCGAAGCACTATGTCGATCGCGTTTTCATCGTGATCTTGGGCGGCGAGTCCTGTGCTGCGATCAACGATTTCTACGCTCGTCATTTCGGTATCGCGCCGGCTACCGTCGTGCCGTCGGTGATCTCGGTGATCTCGCGAGCGCACGGGCTTCCGGATGATGCACGACATGATCTCGCTGCGTTAACGCTGCAGGGTCAGTCTTTTATCGAGGCGGACCGAATGCCCCCTGGCACCCTGCCCCGGCGTGCCTTGGAGGGTGAACTTCCGCCCGCCATTTCGATGGTGTCGTTTACTGTCAGTGCGTGGCCGTCCGACCTACCATGGATCGCCCCCCCACGGGCGCTGCCGCAAGCGCCCTATTACGGGCGTCGCGCCGGTGTGTGTGTGGGTCCAACCGGTGAGTGGATAGAAGTCATCGAGGCGTGACTATGACCGACCCGACCCAGCCGCCACCCGAATTCCCTAAAGGGCATCGGCCGCAGGTTTTCTCTGATCCTGCGATTGACCAGTTGTATGACGGCTACGTCATCCTCGGTACCGAACTTGCAGTTGCCTTCGATCGTATCGATACCCTCGAGCGTCTTTTGCAAGAACGTCTTGGTATGAGCCGCGCAGAGATCGATGCCTACAAACCCAACGAGGTCGTCGAGGCCGAGCGGCAAGCCCGTCGTGCGGACTTGGCACAGCGCCTGCTGCGACCGTTCCGCGAATTTCGCGACGATCGGATCACACGCGGCAGCCGCCGGCGCTAGCATCGAGCGATCTGTTCGCCATCAGGGAGGTCGACCGGCATGAAGGATTTCAAGCAGCACGCGCTGCTACCGACGCCGCAGCACGACGAGCAAGCTCGACAAGATTTTGTTGGTGCCTTGCGTGGACACCTCTCCGGGCGAGTGATGCCCGGTAATTACCAGCTCTTCGAGCGACGGGTTGCCCCGCTCTTCGCTGCCGAACACGGTCGAGCCCCCGCCGATGAGCAGGAGATCCGCGAGTGGATGACGCGCGAGCCCTATTATCAGTTTTGGAGCGCGCTGCAGCGTCGTAGCCAAGAGCTGCTGTGGGAGTCAGTCATCGATCCCACCGAACGTGAATGGTCCAAGTTGATCCACCGCGCACGTTCTAAGGCAGGCGCAAAAGCGAGCGCGAGGACCAACGCGCGCAAGCGAGGTTCGCTACGTCTCGACGCGGCCCTGACGGTGCCGCGCTACCATGCCGCCGCGGACATCCATCTGCAACCGGGTGGCTACCACACCGACTTCACCGCCGATGACGTTGCGGCCGGTGCCATTTACGACAAGGGCATCAACCTTTACATGGGTGGTGCACTCGGTGCCGAGAATGATTTGATGGGGAATACGCTGCTCGCCTACCTGCGCGAGCGGCATCCGTCGCGCCAGCCAAAGCGAATTCTCGATCTCGGTTGCGCGATTGGTAACAGCACCGTCGTTTGGGCTAAAGCGTTTCCGAAAGCAGAGGTGCACGGCATTGATGTCGGCGCACCCGTCCTACGCTATGCGCATGCACGCGCGGAGTCGCTCGGTGCTCGCATTCACTTCAGTCAACAGAACGCCGAGCGCACCGACTTTTGCGACCACAGCTTTGACCTTGTGACCTCGCATATCATGCTGCATGAAACCTCCAAATCCGCGCTCCTTCGCATCCTCGCCGAGTGCCGACGATTACTGAAACCAGGCGGCTTGATGCTGCACCTGGAGATTCCGCGTGGTCGCACGCCAATCGAGCAGTTCATGCACAACTGGGAGTCGTACAACAACAACGAGACGTTCAGCCGATACATGACCCGTATCGACCTAACCGCGGAAGCTCGTGGTGCCGGCTTTACCGCCGAGGAAGTTGCGCTGGAGGAGTTCGTGCCAACGATGGACGTCACGCAGATGAACTACACCGAGCGCTTCGTCTGGAATATCTTGGTCGCGGCTAAGCACGGAGTCGGTGGATGACAACCCGCAAACCCCAAAAAACCGCGCCGCGTATCGCGCGTGTAGCCAAGGGCAAGAAACCTCAGTACTTCAGCGACCCGGCTATCGACAAACTGCTCTGGATGACGGTGACCTTGATGGAGGAGCTTTCCGTGACGCGGGATCGCCTCGATACCGTCGAGAGGCTGCTGGCCAAAAAGCGAGTGCTGAAAGCGAACGAGGTCGATTTATGGCGACCGGATCCGAAATCGGCGCTGCAGCGCGACACGCGCCGCAAGGCGTTCGTCGATCGCATGATGCGATCGGTGCACGCCGAGCTCGATGAAGTGATGCGAAGCACGCACCGCGGCGCCGAGGATGACCCGGTCGCCGCGGTCGAGAGCTGATCAACGCGTCCGCAGGGTCCAGAGGCGTGCGAGGTCCTTCAAGGTCTGGTCGGCCTGAACGCCGGCAAATGCCTCCCGAGCGCCCTCCTTGTTACCGGCTTTGAGACGCGCGATCCCCAACATCAGTTGGCTTTCGTTGGCATTGCGCACGCCACCCTTGGCAATACCGCGTTCGATGCTGCTGACCGCTTTGATGTAGTCGTTGTAGCTTAGGTAGGCTTGCCCGATCCGTACGTCGATCTCGCCGTTCTTGCGCGCCGCAGCGTCGCTGTCCTGCTTGGCGAGCGTTGGTTTGTCGGCGGCAACCTGCGTCTTGGCGGAGGCCAAGAGCCGCTTGCTGAGATCCGTCAACGCCGGTGTGTTGAATACATTGGCCGCGATCCCTGCCTCGACCACGGCCAAAGCCTCACCGGGAAAACCTTTTTCGATCGATAACTGCGCCATCTCCGCGTAATCCTCACCTCGGCGCATGCCACCCGCTTCAAACGCGTAACGGAACACGTTGAGGGTGTTGGCTTCGACCGCGTTGCGCAACAACACGAGCGTGACATTGCCCGGAGTTTCCGGCCGCGGATGGAATTCGAGTTGCTTCTCGAGGGCTTTGAGAATGCAGGTATCGTCATCGAGCTTCGAGCACGAGCTGACGTACAGCTGCAACGCAATTTCTGCGGGCTTCTCCGCGCGCGCCTGCAAAGCGACCAACCACTTGTCGATGAAGCTGGTTGTACGCTTGAAATCATTGAGCAGGTAGTACGACTGTGCGGTCAGCAGTGCCACAGCCTCTTCGGTGTTGCCCGCCGCAATAGCCTGTTCGCCGAAGCCGGCGGCGCGCTCGTACGCCTTCAAGTTATAGTTCAATTGCAGCAACTGCTTGTAGCGAACCAGCCGGTTGGAGTCATCGAGAAAACCTGCCTCGAGACCCTTCGAAAACGCAGCTTCTGCGCCGGCAGTATCGCCACTGCGTGCGGCACAGAAACCGACCAATTCAGCGACCGCAAAGACGTCGTAGGGGGGCTTGTCAGCCACCGCTTCGGTGGACTGAAGCGCGGCGACGCAATCTGCCCATTTCTCTTTTTTGATCGCGTCTTGGGCGGCCTTGACTTGCTTAGCGACCGCCTTGCTGATGGAGGGACCTTTGGCGGCCGCCTCTTTTTGAGCGTATGCCGCGGGGGCAAATACCGCTACGAGTCCGGCAGCGACGATCCAATGCTTGAGACGATACATCGACATGGAATTCACCTCTCGTCGGACGCCTTAGTTGGCGCGCAGCGCCCAAAGCTTCGCAACGCGCTCGAGATCCGCGTCACCCTTGACCGCCTTGAAAGCCTTGGTAGCTTCGCCTTTGTTACCGGCGCGCAGCTGCGCGATGCCAAGAACGAGTTGCGCCTCGGCCGCATTGGTCAGATTACCCTTAGCGAGACCGCGCTGAATTGCCTTCACGGCGCTTGCGGAGTCACCGAGACTGAGATGGACTTGACCAACCGCAAGGTCGGCATCGCCACTCTTTCCGGCCGCTGCCTCACGCTCCTGCTTTGCGACCGCCGCCTTAGACGCGACGGCACGCTCCTTGGCGGCATTGAGCAAACGCGTGTTGCGATCGATATCGCGCTTCTCGGTAAAGGCGTTCTTGGCAAAGGCAGCTTCGAGGGTCTTCTGTGCCTCGGCCGGGATGTTCAGCTCGATGGCGCGCTGTGCCATCTCGGTATAGTCCGAGGAGCCGCCCATCGCGCCCACGTCCATCGCGAGTCGATACGCGCCGAAGGCCGCGGCGTCGTTGCGGCTGGCGAACAACGACTGCATCAAATTCGCCCAGCCGGCGGGGTTCGGGTAGTAGGTGACGAGCTTCTCGAAGCCCTTCGCCGAACAAGCCTCGTCCTTGAGTTTCATGCACGCGGTAACGTACATCTGAATGGCGTTCTCTCGCGGACGCTGGCCGCGACGCTCCTGATCGGCGATCCATTTGCCGACGAAGTCACGCGTCGCCTTGTTGTCGCCCTGCTGGTAGTAGGTCTGCGCGACAAGCAAGTAGGTGTCGGCGTCAGCCGAACCGTCTTTGATCATCTTTTGACCATACTCGATTACCTTCGGGTAGCTCTTCATGCTGTAGTACAGCTGCAAGATCGCCTTGGTTCGAGCGGGTGCCGCCTTCGCGTCGACGAAGGGCGACGTGAGGTTGGTCTCGTAGGCCTTCACCGCCGAGGCGAAATCGTTGGAGCGCGTCGCGCAGAAACCGATGAGCTCGTTAGCGATGAAATCGTCGTAGGCATTCTTGCCAGCCACACCTTGCGCGTCGCGCGCCTTGGCGTTGCACTCCGCCCAACGATTCGCCTTACTGGCCGCTTGGGCCGCGGCCAAGGTTTTGGCGGCTGCCGCACTATTCTTAGCAGCTTGTGCATCCGAGACGGGCGCGAAAACCACGGCGGCGACCAACATGGCGGGGATCAGAGCGACAGACTTGTTCATGACTTTCCTCATAAAAAAAGTCGCCGCACCCGATTGGGGATGCGGCGACGATATTTCCAGACCTGCTGCAAACTCGGCGGCGTCCCTTATTCCTGGAACTCCGCCACGTTGACGAAGCCGATCTTCTTCATACGGTTGCGCTGCGCCGATGCGAGCACTTTGGCGACCACGTCGTACTTCGCGCGCTTGTCGGGACGCATGTGCAACTCGGGTTGCGGATCTTTCTGCGACTCTTGTCGAAAAAACGTTTCGAGTTTGTCGAGGTTGTCGACGACCGTGCCGTTCCACAGCACCGTGCCGTCGAAGTCGATCTCGATGTCGATGACTTCGGGCGGAACCGGCGGCGGTGGCGCGTTGGTCGGACGCGGCATGTCGAGTTTCACCGCATGCGTCATTACCGGGATGGTGATGATGAACATGATGAGCAACACCAGCATGACGTCGATAAGCGGCGTCGTGTTGATGTCACACATCGCGCCTTGATCGCTGCCGCCTACATTCATTCCCATGACTTTGAACTCCTAATCGTTCGATCAACGCGAGCCGCGGATACCGCGATCAGGCTCAGTAATGAAACCGACCTTGACGATGCCACCACGTTGCACCGAGTACAGAACGCGACCGACATCTTCGTAACGCGAGTTGGCATCACCGCGGATGTGGATCTCTGGCTGAGGGTCCTTGATGGCCTCGGCCTTGATCATCTCGACCAATTGGTCGCGACCGGAAACTTGCTCGTTGTTCCAATAGACGTTTCCCTGAGAATCAACCGCGATGGTGATGTTCTCGGGCTTGGTTTCGGTCGCAATGTTGGCTGCCTTGGGCAGGGACACCTTGACCGTCTTCGTGATCACGGGGATCGTGATGAGGAAGATGATGAGCAACACCAGCATGACGTCCACAAGTGGGGTCGTGTTGATCGTGCTGTTGAGTTCTTCTTCGCTGCCAGAACCGAGACTCATCGCCATGGACTGTTTTCCTCGTCTGCCTCAGGAGCCTGAGGTGCACCGGGACTCGATGCACCTCAGGCGTTCACCCGAGAATGATTTTCGTCTTTTACTTCTTGGCAGCGGCCGCCGGAGCAGCCGAAGTCGGCAGCGGGATGCGCGCGCCGCCGACCAAGAACGCATGCAGGTCATTCGTGAAGCTCGCGAGCTCTTCCTGCACTGCCTTGTTACGACGGATCAACCAGTTGTATCCCATGACCGCCGGAACGGCGACCGCGAGACCGATGGCGGTCATGATCAGCGCCTCACCGACCGGGCCAGCGACCTTGTCGATGCTCGCCTGACCCGACACACCGATCGCGACGAGGGCGTGATAGATGCCCCACACCGTACCGAACAGACCGACGAACGGAGCGGTCGAGCCCACCGTCGCAAGCCACGGCAGACCACCGGTGAGGTTCATGTTGATACCCTCGATCGAACGCTGCAGCGACAGCGTGATCCACTCGTGCAGGTCGACGCGCTCGTTGAAGCGACCCTCGTGATGCTGACGGGCGCGAACGCCATCCTCAGCGATCGTGCGGAAGGTGTCGCCCTTCGGCAAACGATCAACGGCTTCGTTGACGGATCCAGCCGTCCAGAACTTTTGTTCCGCAAGCTTGGCCGAAGCCAAAAGCTTACGCTGGTCAAGGAACTTCATGATGATGACGTACCAAGACGTCAACGACATGATGACCATAATGATGAGCGTGCCCTTGGCGACGAAATCTCCCTGTTCCCAGAGAGCTCCGAGGCCGTACGGGTTCTCGACTACTGCGGTGGCTACTTCGTTTTCCATGATTTCCTCAGCGGGTGAACTCTTTACTTGATCTCAAACTTGACGCGGAACGACACGCAGGACTGCTCCTGCGGTTGACCGTTGGCGGTGCCCGGTTGATAGCGACCCGCCCGAGCCAGTTTCACGGCGCCTTCATCGAGACGCGGGAAACCGGAGGACTGCGCAACCTGCGGGTCACCGAGCAGCTTGCCCTTGGCGTCGACGCAAACGCGTACGGTGGCCGAGCCCTGTTCTTCAGCACGCTTGGAGGCGGCCGGGTAATAGTCTTCGCTCGAGGGCATGCGACCGATCTTCGCAGGCGCCATCACCACGCGCGGCGCGGGGGGTGCGACCACCGCCGGAGCGGGCTTGTCGGTAACGTTGCTGATCGCGGTGGTCTGTGTCTCCATCGGGATGTCGATGACGACGTCCGGAGGCGGCACCTGGACGGGCGGCCGCTCCATCTGCGGCGGCGGCGGCGGCGGCGGCTTATCCTCCGGCTTGATCTCTTCGATGATGTCGGTGACGAGAGGCGGCGCAACCACCTCAACGACCTTGCGGGCAAGGCCGCTGACGAGCCCGTACACCAACAGCAAATGGAATCCGATGATGGCCCCGAAAACGGCCATACGGCGTGAGTTGTTCTGTTCTACGTAGCGGGCCATGGTCTCTCGTGGTCGCTATCCAATGGTTACGAAACTGCGGGTCGCAAAGCTATCTGCCTTCTCGACCCCGCGCAACCGTCGACTCCCGTTCGGCACTCGCCCCTGAGGCGCGAACCGATCGGGAGAACCCTCACTCCGTACACATCCGATGACGACCGCATCTTCGCGAGGCGCCGTCTTTTTCAGCGGGCGGAATGGGCCGGGGGCGACAAGACACTTCCCTACTCCTGATGTGCGCCGCTCTAGAGCAGACGCAACCAGCGCCAGTGCAGTCCCTTGCAGATCCCCCTAACCGGCGCCAACTTTAACCGCGGTAGTGGCGACTGACAACCCACCTTCACCGAAACTTCATGTGGGCGCGGGATGCGAACGTCGCGAATCAATCGGTGACAGCCCCTAACGATGCACTGCTAACTGAGCGCGCGTACTTTGCGAGAACGCCGGTGGTGGTGTACGGCTTCGGTGCTTTCCACGCCCGCGCGCGCGCGCGCATTTCCTGCGCACCGACATCCAGATCGATCCGTCGCGTCGATGCATCGATGCGAATGCGATCACCGTTACGGATGAGCGCGATCGGACCGCCACTGGCAGCCTCGGGCGAAATGTGGCCAACGACAAAACCGTGACTGCCGCCGGAGAAACGCCCATCGGTGATCAACGCAACTTTATCGCCGAGTCCGAGGCCCATGATCGCGCCCGTCGGGCTCAACATCTCGCGCATGCCCGGTCCGCCCCGCGGTCCCTCGTACCGAATGACGACGACATCACCGGCTTTGACCTTGCCTGCGAGTATCGCAGCGGTCGCTTTTTCCTCGCCGTCAAACACGCGTGCGCGTCCTTCGAACGCAAGCCCTTCCTTGCCCGAAATCTTGGCGACCGCCCCCTCGGGTGCCACGCCACCGTACATCACGACGAGATGGCTATCCGCTTTGATCGGCGAAGAAAAGGGTTGGATGATTTTTTGATGGGTTGGGTAATCGCGAACCTGACGTAGATTCTCGGCCATCGTTCGGCCGGTAACCGTCAAGCAATCGCCGTGTAACAAACCACGCTCGAGCAAGCGCTTCATCAGCGGCTGGATTCCGCCGATCGCGATCAATTCGGACATTGCGTATTTGCCGCTCGGGCGCAGATCGGCGAGCACCGGTACGCGCTTACCGATCCGCGTGAAGTCATCGAGCGTCAACTTCACATGAGCCGCTCGCGCGATGGCAAGCATGTGCAGCACCGCGTTGGTCGAGCCGCCGAGCGCGATCGTGACGGTGATGGCGTTCTCGAACGCCTTGCGCGTCATGATCTGTCTCGGTGTGATTCCCGCCTTCACAAGCGCGACCACGGCTTCGCCCGCCTTACGGCAATCGATCCGTTTGTTCGGACTAATCGCATCCTGCGCCGAGCTGTCAGGCAAGGACATGCCGAGCGCCTCCATCGCCGAGGCCATCGTGTTGGCGGTGTACATGCCACCGCAACTCCCAGGGCCGGGGATCGCAGTGCGCTCGACCTCCAACAACTCGCGATCACTGACCTTCCCTGCGGCATGCCCGCCTACCGCTTCGAAAACCGACACGATATCGCGACGCTCGGCGCCGAGCCGAATCGTGCCACCGTAGACGAACACCGCCGGACGATCGAGGCGCGCGAGCGCAATCGCGCAGCCGGGCATGTTTTTGTCGCAGCCACCGATCGCGACGAGGCCGTCGAAGCCTTCGGCGCCGGCCACGGTTTCGATGGAATCGGCGATCACTTCGCGCGAGACCAGGGAGTACCGCATGCCCGGTGAGCCCATCGAGATGCCATCGGACACCGTGATGGTGTTGAACAGTACCCCCTTGCCTCCGGCCGCATTGGCGCCGGCTTCGGCCTCTTTGGCTAAATCGTTGATGTGCATGTTGCATGGAGTGAGATTCGCCCACGTCGAGGCGATCCCGATTTGTGGCTTCTTGAAATCCGCATCCGTGAAACCCACTGCGCGCAACATCGCACGCGATGGTGTTTGTTTCGGTCCATCGACCACGAGACGCGACCACCGGCGAGGGTCGCTCTTCACCGAAGTCGCGGGTATTTTTGGAGAACGCGTGCGAGTCATGACAGCCTCAAAGATTTCAGTTGAAGGAATTCGATCAACGGTAGTCGCAGATCCGACCGAGGCTCAGCCAAAGCGCTCGGCGAGGTAACGATCCATCAGTCGGAGCACCTGCGCATCGGCACCGACGGGTCGGCCGGGACGCTCACGCGCATTCCAACCGTACAAATCAAAGTGAATCCAAGCCGTGCCCGGCTCGATGAAGCGGCGGAGAAACAACGCGCCGAAGATCGCACCCGAGAAACTGGAACTCGAGACGTTATTGATATCGGCGATCCGGCTGGAGAGTTCGTCGTCGTAGGCATCCCAGAGTGGTAGCGGCCACACCGGATCCGCCTCCAGATCGCCGAGATGCTGCAAACTTTGCGATACCACAGGATCGTTGCAGAAGAGCGCCGGTAACTCGGGACCTAGCGCGACTCGGGCAGCGCCGGTCAGCGTCGCGAAATCGACCACCAAATCCGGACGATCGCTTTGCGCCTCGGCTAGCGCATCAGCGAGGACCAACCTGCCCTCGGCATCCGTATTGCCGATTTCGACCGACAGCCCGCGACGCGAGCGTAGGACATCCCCTGGACGAAACGCGTTGCTGCCGACCGCGTTCTCCACCGCCGGTATCAGCACTCGAAGGCGCAACGGCGCACCGCGCTGCATCAGCGCCTGGGCGAGCCCGAGAGCAACGGCCGCGCCACCCATGTCCTTCTTCATCAACAGCATTGCCGCAGCAGGCTTCAGATCGAGCCCGCCTGAGTCGAAGCACACGCCCTTGCCGACCAGAGTGATCCGCGGATGATCCTCACTACCCCAGCGCAACTCGAGCAGCCGCGGAGCACGATCGCTGGCCCGGCCAACTGCGTGCACCAAGGGAAAATTGGCGGTGAGCAACTCGTCGCCCACGATGCTGCGAAACATGGCCCCGTGTCGCAACGCCAAATCCTGCATGACGGCCTCGAGCTCAGCGGGGCCGAGATCATTGGCCGGGGTGTTGATGAGGTCGCGCGTCAGGCTGCAAGCGACCGCATGGCGTTTGGCGCGTTCACTCGCCTCGTTGCCGAGGCTATCTAGTTGTGCGCGAGCGCTGCTTGGAGCCGCGCGGTAGCGGAGGTAGCGATATTCGCCCAAGCGCCAACCGAGCTCGGATTGATAGCGAACGCTATCGGGAAGCGCGTCGGCGAAATGATAACGCCCGACCGGCAACTTATCGGGCAAGCCCGCGACGTGCCACCAGCGCAGCAATTCCAGCGACGCCAGCTCGCCGAGGCCGAGCACGACCGCCGCCGTCGGGTCGCCTGCTTCGTTCGGCAGAAGCATCACGCGATGACGTTCTGCATTGAAGTTCTGGGCGGACAACACCGCGCGCGACGCGGGGCCCTGCGCAGCCAAGAATCGCGGCATCGCCGCCTCGGTGACGAGCCAAATCGGCCGGGAATTAGCGTGGGGGATGACCATGGACAGGATGTTATCCCGATTGACACCCGATCCGTGCCTGTGATGACATTACTCGCATGATCCGCACCCATAACCCGACTCGCCGGTTGCCCGTTGCCTCGCGCAGCGTGGTCGCGGTCGGGCTATCGCCGCTGCTACGCCTAAGCAGCCGGTGCGGGTTGTCTGTCGGGGTCTGAAGCCCAAGGGCCAGATCCAGCGACCGAGGAGGATCAGACAAACCCCGCACCGGCCGACCGCCGATGCGGGGTTTTTTATTGTTCGTTCACGAATCAAGTGCAAACGGGAGTGATGTGATGAAGTTGTTTTCGCAGAAGGACGTCGACAAGAAAGCGCTCAAAGGCGCGCGCATCTGTGTGCTCGGCTACGGTAGTCAGGGTCGTGCGCATGCGCTCAACCTGAAAGATAGCGGTTACGACGTCGTCATCGGCGTTCGCAAGGGCGACAGTTGGAAGAAAGCCAAGAAGGATCGCCTGCCCGTCGCGTTGCCTGTCGATGCCGTCAAGGGCGCCGAGCTCATCGCGATGCTCGCGCCGGATCTGGCGCAGAAAGATTTGTATGAGTCGGTGCTCGGCAATATCAAGAAGGGCGCAACGCTGCTGTTCGCGCATGGTTTCAACATCCACTTCAAGCAGATCAAGCCTCGCAAGGATCTCGATGTCGTCCTGATCGCACCGAAAGGTCCCGGTGATCTCGTTCGTCGCCAATACGAACAAGGTCGCGGCGTTCCCTCGCTGATCGCCGTCTTCCAAGACGCCTCGCGCAAGGGCTTCGCGAAGGCGCTCGCCTACGCTGACGGGATCGGCGGCACCCGCGGCGGCGTGTTGAAGACAACCTTTGCTGAGGAAACCGAGACCGATCTGTTCGGCGAACAGGCCGTGCTCTGCGGTGGCGCCACGGAACTCGTCGTGAAGGGTTTCGAGACACTCGTCGAAGCAGGCTACCAGCCGGAGGTCGCGTATTTCGAATGCATGCACGAGCTCAAACTCATTGTCGACCTGTTGCACGAAGGCGGCATTTGGAAGATGCATAAGTTCATCAGCGAGACCGCTAAGTACGGCGATCTCACGCGCGGTCCGCGGGTGGTCAACGCCAAGACCAAGGCCGAGATGCGCAAGATTCTCAAGGAAATCCAGCAGGGCAAGTTTGCCCGTCAGTGGATCCGCGAGAACGCGAGCGGCCGCAAGAAGTACGACAAGATGCTGAAGAACGACCTCGACCGTCCGATCGAGAAAGTGGGTTACGCGCTGCGTGCCCGCATGCCCTGGTTGGACCAAGCCCGATAAAAGGAGACCCTGCCATGACATCGAACGCCGATCGGGTGATGATCTTCGACACGACGCTGCGCGACGGGGAGCAAGCCCCGGGTTGCAGCATGACGCAGCCGGAGAAGCTGCGTGTGGCGAAGGCGCTAGCCGACCTCGGCGTCGATGTCATTGAGGCAGGGTTCCCCGCAGCCTCGCCCGGCGATTGGGATTCGGTGCACTCCGTCGCCCGCGAGGTCGAGGGGCCGATCATCTGTGGTCTCGCTCGTTGCACGCGCGATGACATCGAAAAGGCCGCACGTGCTCTGCGCCCTGCGCCTAAGCACCGAATCCACGTCTTCCTCGCCACGAGCGCGATCCACCGGCAATACAAGTTAGGCATGGCGAAAGAGGAAATCATCCGTAGCGCCGTCGAGGGCGTGAGGATTGCGCGCGAATACTGCGAGGACGTCGAGTTCTCACCCGAGGACGCCTCGCGCACGGAGCTCGAGTTCCTCGCACAGGTCGTCGAAGCCGTGATCGACGCTGGTGCCACGACGGTCAACATTCCGGATACCGTCGGCTACACGGTACCGCATGAATTCGCTGAACTCTTCCGTTACCTGCGCAAGAACGTCAGCAATATCGATCGCGCGCGCCTGTCGGTCCACTGCCATGACGATCTTGGCATGGCGGTGGCCAATAGCTTGATGGCCGTGGTTGCGGGCGCTCGCCAGATCGAGTGCACCATCAACGGCATCGGCGAGCGAGCGGGTAATTGCTCGCTCGAAGAGGTCGTCATGGCACTGCGCACACGCGAAACGTTTTTCAACGCGCGGACGAACATCCAGTCGCACAAGCTCTATCCAGCCTCGCGCTTGGTTTCAAGCATTACCGGCATGCCGATCCCGCGCAACAAGGCGATCGTCGGCGAGAACGCTTTCGCGCACGAATCGGGCATCCATCAACATGGCATGCTCAAACACGCGAGCACCTACGAGATCATGCGTCCGCAGGATGTCGGCCTGAGCCGCTCGGCGCTCGTGCTCGGCAAGCACAGCGGTCGTCACGCCTTGCGCGAGCGCGTCAAAGAACTCGGTTTCGATATCGATGAGGCGGAATTCGCTCGTGTATTCGAGGAGTTCAAAGCGCTCGCCGACAAGAAGAAAGAATTGTTTGATGGCGATATCGAGGCCTTGGTGTTGAAGGCGGAGGGCCACGACCAAGGCCCCTGGTCGCTCGAGGGGCTCAGCACGTCATCGGGTTTGCAGAGCGCCACCGCCACGGTGACCCTGCGGCATCAGGACGGCCGTTGTCTCGAGCGCCGCTCCATTGGTGACGGTCCGGTCGATGCGGCTTTCAAGGCGATCGAGGACATCACCGGCGTCAAGCCCTCGTTGCAGAAGTTCGAACTGCGCAGCCTCTCCGAGGGTGAAGATGCACAGGGCGAAGCGATCGTGTACGTCAACTTCCAGGATCGAAGTTATCGAGGCTCAAGCGCGACCACCGATATCGTCGAATCGGCGACCCGTGCATTCCTCGAGGTGATCAACCGCATCGAACTGTCACAGCGGGCGCAGGCCGCCTAAATCGCGGCGACGCGAGGCCGTCGCCTTGTTCCTTAACTCTACTTTCACAAAGAAGACCATGTCCGATCCGAAAACCATGTTCGAGAAAGTTTGGGCCGCACACGAAGTGTTGCCGCAGACGGCTGATACCCCGGCAGTCATATTCATTGACCTGCACCTGACCCACGAGGTCACCTCGCCGCAAGCCTTCGCAATGCTGAAGTCACGCGGTCTGAAGGTTCGCCGCCCGGATCTGACGCTCGCCACGATGGATCACGCAACGCCGACCCGTACCGAGCAGGTCTTCGGTGGCGCACCGATTTCGATCGAATCGGCGGCAAAGCAAATTCGACAACTCGAGGTGAACTGCGCCGAATTCGGCGTGGAACTGCTGGGCCTGCAGGATTCGCGTCGCGGCATCGTGCATATCATCGGTCCTGAACTGGGCGTGACGCAGCCGGGAAAAACGATCGTCTGCGGCGACAGTCACACCTCGACGCACGGTGCCTTCGGTGCCCTCGCCTTCGGCATCGGCACGACGGAAGTTGGCCATGTTATGGCGACGCAGTGCCTGTTGCAGAAGAAACCCAAGACCTTCGCCATCGAGGTATCCGGTCGCTTGCGCCCCGGTGTGACTCCCAAGGATCTGATCCTCGCCATCATCGGCACGGTGGGCGTCTCTGGCGGCACGGGTTACGTCTTCGAGTATCGTGGTGAAGCGATTCGCGCCATGGACATGGAGCAGCGTATGACCATCTGCAACATGTCGATCGAAGCCGGTGCACGTGCCGGTATGATCGCGCCGGACGAGATCACGTTCGCCTACCTCAAAGATAAGCCGCGCTCGCCCAAAGCGGCAGCGTGGGATGAGGCGGTAGCTTACTGGCGCACCTTGGCGACCGATGAAGGCGCGACGTTCGACAAGACCATCGAAATCGATGCCGCCTCACTCGAACCGATGATCACCTACGGCACCAATCCCGGCATGGTCGTTCCGATCTCGGGGCGAATCCCGGATCGGCGCGGCGATGCCGTATTTGACGCAGCGATGACGTACATGGGACTGACTCCGGGCGCTCCGATCACGGCTGCGCCCGTCAATGTGGTGTTCATCGGCAGCTGCACCAACGGTCGGCTTGGGGATTTGCAAGCGGCGGCACGGGTACTGAAGGGGCAGCGTGTCGCGCCCGGTGTGCACATGCTCGTCGTGCCGGGCTCGCAAGAGGTCAAGCGCGAGGCCGAGCAACTCGGCTTGCACGAGATCTTCAAGCAAGCGGGCGCGGAGTGGCGCGAATCGGGTTGCTCAATGTGTCTTGGCATGAACGGCGACACCGTTGCGAAGGGCGAGTACGCCGTCAGCACCAGCAATCGCAATTTCGAAGGCCGTCAAGGTATCGGCGCTCGCACGTTGCTCGCGAGCCCTGAGACCGCGGCCGCATCGGCCATTCGGGGTCGGGTGACCGACCCGCGTGAATTCATCATCTGAGGCCCACCATGGATCCGATTACCGTCATTCGCTCACGCACTGTCGTGATGCCCTCTACCAACATCGACACCGACCAGATCGTGCCGGCGCGTTTTTTGACGACGACCACCAAGGAAGGCCTGGGCAAACAACTCTTTGCCGACTGGCGCTACGACGCCGCGGGTCAACCGAAGCCGGACTTTATCCTTAATCGTCCCGAAGCCGTCGGATGTCGCGTGCTCGTCGCCGGTCGTAACATCGGCTGCGGCTCATCGAGAGAGCATGCGCCGTGGGCGCTCGTGGACTTCGGTTTTCAAGCGGTAATCAGCGCTGAGATCGCCGATATCTTCCGAAATAATTCTTTGAAGAACGGATTATTGCCGATTATCGTCGATGACGAAACGCATGCGTGGTTGCTCGCGAATCCCGGTGTTGAGGTCGAAATCGACCTGGTGCACGCCTCGTTGAAGCTGCCGAATGATCGCAGCGTGAGTTTTCCAATCGACGGGTTTGCTCGTCATTGTTTGACCCATGGCGTCGACGAACTCGGCTACCTGCTTTCGCAAGATGCCAAAATAAAGGCCTACGAGTCGCGTCGCCACGCATGAAGGCGCGAATCGCCGTGCTCGGGGGCGACGGAATCGGCCCTGAAGTGATCGCCGAGGCTTTGCGCGTGCTGAGGGCCGTCGCGAATTTGCACCAACACGAGTTCATCCTCGACGAGTTACCTTTTGGCGGCGTGGCTATCGACCAATTCGGTGACGGCCTCCCTGAACACACGCGCCAGGGCTGCCTCGCCGCTGACGGCGTGCTGCTCGGTGCCATCGGTGGACCCAAGTGGGGGCCAAACGCAGCCATTCGGCCGGAGGCGGCACTACTGCGCCTGCGCGCCGAGCTCGGCGTTTACGCGAACCTTCGCCCGATCCGGGTCCATCCCACATTGAAAGCGGCCTCGCCCCTGAAGCCCGAGATCATCGATGGCGTGAACCTGCTCTTCGTGCGGGAACTTACCGGTGGAATCTACTTCGGCAAGAAGTGGCGCGACGGTGATCGCGCCGTCGACGAGTGTGCGTATACCGTCGGCGAAATCGAACGGGTCACCCGCATGGCAGGCCGCCTCGCCGCCCGTCGCCGAAACAAAATCACGCAGATTGACAAATCGAATGTGCTGGAGACCTCACGCTTGTGGCGCAACGTGAGCGAGCGTGTGATCAGGGAAGAATTCCCCTCGGTCAGCATCGAGCACATGCTGGTCGACTCCGCGGCCATGCAACTGATTCGTAACCCGCGCGACTTCGATGTCATCCTCACCGAGAACTTGTTCGGCGATGTACTCACAGACGAGGGCGCGATGCTCGCGGGTTCTTTGGGCGTATTGCCCTCGGCCGCGTTGGGTGATGGCAAGCGCGGCCTCTACGAGCCGATCCATGGCTCGGCACCCGATATCGCCGGCAAGGGTATCGCCAATCCGATCGGTACGGTCATGAGCGCGGCGATGTTGCTCCGGCATTCGCTCGGCTTGGATGCCGAGGCCGCGGCGATCGAGAAAGCCGTTGGCCGCGCGCTCGATGCCGGCGCGCGCACTGCCGATATCGCGACGCCGGACGTCAAGCCCCTCTCGACGAGCGAGATGGGCGATGCGGTACTCGCCGCGTTGGTTTAGCGTCCTCGCGTTTACAGCTTTTGCAGGGCCTGCGCGAGGTCCTTGCGCAGGTCGCTGACTGCTTCGATACCGACCGACAAGCGCAGCAGACCCTCGGTCAGCCCCGCGGCTGCTCGCGCCGCCGGGTCCATCGCGGCATGCGTCATCGTGGCTGGATGGGCAACGAGGCTCTCCACACCGCCAAGCGATTCAGCCAACGAAAACAATTGGAGTTCGCCAACCAATTTTTCGACGGCGCTCAAGCCACCTGCCAGGTCGATGGTCACGATAGCGCCGAAACCGCGTTGTTGCGCTCGCGCTATCGAATGACCCGGGTGGTCGACTAAGCCGGGATAAAGAACCCGACGGATACCCGCCTGAGTCTGCAACCAACTCGCCAGTTCATTCGCGTTCTGCTCGTGGATCGCCATTCGGGCGTGTAACGTTCGCAACCCGCGCAGCACGAGGAAGCTGTCGAACGCCCCGCCGGTCATGCCAAGTGCGTTGGCCCACCAGGCGAGCTGTGTTGCATCCTCTGCCGTCGCGGCAACGACCGCGCCTGAGATCACATCGCTGTGCCCGTTGAGATATTTGGTCATCGAGTGCACCACGAGATCGGCGCCGAGCGATAAGGGCTGTTGCAGCACCGGCGAGAGGAAGGTGTTATCAACCGCGACCTTCGCGCCAGCCGCATGGGCCACACGTGCGACCTCTCGGATGTCGGTGATACGCAGCAACGGATTACTCGGTGACTCCACCCAAACTAAATCCGCCGGCGTGCCGAGCGCAGCGCGCCAGGCGCTGTCATCGCCGAAATCGACGAACTCGACACGAAAATCGCCGCGTCGCTGCCAGGCCGTGAACAAACGAAACGTGCCACCGTAGCAATCGTGAGGTACGACGATGCGCGCGCCTTGCTTGAGGATTTGCCCGACCAACGCGATCGCACCCATCCCTGATCCCGTCACCACGGCACCGGCCCCACCCTCCAAGTCAGCCACCGCCTCCGCGAGCAGGTCGCGCGTGGGATTGCCCGAGCGCGAGTAGTCGTAGCGACCCTTCACACCAAAGCTTGGAAACGCGAATGTGGAACTCAAATGGATCGGCGGGACGACCGCACCGGTCGTGGGGTCGGATTCGAGCCCGGCTCGTACGGCACGGGTTTGCGGATCACTAGCGGCCTCGGTCTTGCGATTCATGGTTACCTTAAGCTTTGATCAAAAAACGAGTGCAACGGCTGCGGCTCTTTCAGGAACGCATCGTGCCCGAAAATCGAATCGATTTGCGTCAGTCGACCGTTCGGCAGCATGGTGGCGAGCATTTGCATATCAGCGAGCGGAACAAGCTGATCGGAGCTCACCGCCAGCGCCGATACCGGGACGGCAATCCGGCTCGGATCGATCCGGTGTAAATCGATCGATTCCGACAACGTGACAAAACTGCCGGCCGAGTAGCGTGCGGCATATTGTTCGCCGCGGGACATCAAATATTCCTCAACCGGAAAGACGGCACCATCGGCAGTGTGACGGGCATTGCCGTTAAAGCGCTGTAGGAATTCCTCGGGCGAGCGATAGGTTGACATCGCAAGCCCTCGGGCGAGCGCGAGTGCGGATCGTGTATCGCCGAGTCGATCACCTAGCCGGACGATACGGCGTTGCACGCTGCGCCACGCAGTCGCCATCGGATGCGTGCGATGCGCAGCGCTGAGCACGATCAGTCGTTGCAGCAGCTGCGGGTAACGCGCGGCGAACGCGAGGCCGACCATACCGCCGTACGAGGCTCCGACAAAGGCGTGAATCGACTCGATCTCGAGGTGACCCATGATGCGGTTCAACAGCTCGGCTTGATCAACGGTCGATACACTCGGAAAGACGAGAGAGTCCCTTGGACCTGACGTGTGGCCGCTACCGCCGAGATAATCGAACGAGAGTATCTGGAAACGGTCTGACGGGACCGGCAAACCGGGACCGACAATCGTGCGCCACCAACCGCTATCCGGGTCAGATTGATCGCAAACCACCCGGTGTGCAGAAATGCCGCCGAGCGCTACCAAGATCGGATGTGACGGATCACCGACGCAACGCCACCCGATCTCGAGCGTGGCCAGCTTCCCGCCATGGTGCAAAGAAAACGGCTTGCCAGAGGACAAAATCCCTTCGCGGACTGGGTGGACTTTGTGAGACGACATGTTCGAGTGGTATTCCGGTTGCAATAGCTCACACCGACCAACTCTCTCGACGAGTGCCCGCGTTTGGCGGGGACCGACAGCCATCCCCTTTCGGAGCCCTGTCGGCACTCATCTGACCGCAGTCCTGTGCTGCGGCAGGAGTTGGCACCTTCACGGTGTGGTTGGCACCGTTGGTTGCCCCGGCTTCGTCGGGCCTGTCCCTCTGCCGGTCTCGATGAGGCGGCGGATGGTAAGTGGCTGGCCCGACAGGCGTCAAGTTACTCCTTGAATTTTTCACCGTCGTGTTCTATTGTACTAACACGTTAATACATTCAAACAGATTCCATGAAGCCCCACCCCACGGTCTCGCCTCGGCAAGAGGCCCGCGCCGAAAAACAGCTCTACCAAGCGATTCTGACCCTCAAGTCGGTCGAAGAGTGTCGCGCCTTCTTTCGCGACCTCTGCACACCTGCTGAGCTCGAGGCGATGTCGGATCGTTGGGCCGTCGTCGAGTGGCTCGAGCGCGGTGTGCCGTACCGCGAGATCCACAAACACACCGGTGTCAGTGTGACCACCATCGCGCGAGTCGCGCGCTACGTTGGCGATGGCAACGGCGGCTACGAGCTTGCCCGTCAACGCTTGCAGGAGAATCGCTGATGTCCGCGGCCGATCCGAATCGTCTGAAGCTCGCGGTACAGAAGTCTGGTCGCTTGACCGACCATTCGACCGATCTGCTGGTCCGATGTGGTCTCAAGTTTTCCCGCGGCAAGGATCAACTCGTTGGCTTCGGCGAAAATATGCCGCTCGATTTGCTGTTCGTTCGCGACGATGACATTCCCGACTTGGTCGAGGAGGACGTTTGCGATTTGGGCCTCGTCGGACTCAACGTGCTCGAGGAGAAGCGCCTCGAGTGGATTGCGCGCGGTCACGAGCCGAAGTTCACGGTGTTGCGCCCACTTGACTTTGGGCGATGTCGACTCGTGATCGCGATACCGGAAGAGATCACGTGGACAGGAGTCGCCTCGCTGCAGGGCAAGCGCGTCGCGACCACCTATCCGTATGTACTCGGACGTTTCCTGCGCGAGAGAGACATCAAGGCCGATATCGTCACGCTCTCAGGTGCAGTCGAGATCGCACCGCGTCTCGGGCGCGCCGATGCGATCTGCGATCTGGTATCAACGGGGTCCACTTTGCTCGCAAATCGCCTGCGTGAGGTGGAAACCATCCTCGAGAGTCAGGTCGTCTTGATTCGAACGCCGGTTGCTATCGATCCCATCAAGACAGAATGGGTCGAGCGTCTGCTGATGCGAATCGATGGCGTGCAACAAGTTCGCGAAAGCAAATACATCATGCTGCACGCACCGCGCAGTGCCCTGCCCGCCATTCGCCAACTGCTGCCCGGCAGCGAATCACCGACCATCATTCCGCTCGAGGGGCACCCGGATCGAGTCGCCGTGCACGCGGTTTGTCGCGAGAATGTCTTTTGGGAGACGCTGGAGAGCCTTAAAGCCGCGGGCGCGAGTGCCCTGCTCGTGTTGCCCGTCGAGAAGATGCTGGCATGATGTTGCCAATCCTCGATTACGCGACGCTCGACGCGAACGCGCAGCGCGAAGCCCTGTCGCGTCCCGCCGTCGCTGAGCGCGCACAAGTAGTCGCACTGGTTCGCGAGACGGTGGCTCGGGTGCGTGCGGAGGGCGATTCAGCGGTGCTCGACTACGCGCGACGATTCGATGGTGGCGAACCTGAGTCATTGCGTGTGCCCCTCGAGCATCTCGATGCGGCACTGCGTTCACTATCACCGATCGAGCGAGACGCCCTGCAGCGCGCGATCGACAACGTGCGGCGCTTCCACGCGGCGCAGTTGCCCACTCCGCTATCGGTCGAGACCTCACCGGGCGTTCGATGTGAACGCATCACCCGGCCGATCGACTCCGTCGGGCTATACGTGCCCGGTGGCTCGGCGCCGTTGCCGTCGGCTTTGATCATGTCAGCGGTGCCTTCGGAACTTGCGGGCTGTCCGCGGCGTATTCTTTGCACTCCGGCAGCGCGCGGCAATCCCATCCACCACTCGATACTGGCGACGGCACGCCTGCTCGGCATCACCGAGGTGTTCGCCGTCGGCGGCGCACAAGCCATTGCGGCGATGGCTTATGGCACCGAAACGATTCCTAAGGTTGACAAGATCGTCGGTCCCGGCTCCGCATGGGTGACCGCGGCCAAGCAAGTTGTCGCCGAAGATGCCGGTGGCGCGGCGCTCGATCTGCCTGCCGGCCCTTCCGAGGTACTCGTCATCGCCGATGATGGCGCCAACCCGCAGTTCGTCGCAGCAGACCTGTTGGCGCAAGCCGAACACGATCCGTTGTCACAGGCAATTTTGCTCACGACCTGCAAAGATATGGCCGCTGCTGTTCGTGCCAGCGCGCTGGCGCAATTGCCCAAGCTCTCGCGCCGCGACATTCTCGATCAATCGCTGCAGCGCAGCCGACTGATCGTCGTGAGTGACCTCGCGATGGCGTTGCGTCTTTCGAACGACTATGCACCTGAGCACCTGATTTTGCAGCTAAGAGACGCGCGGCAGCATCTGCCAACGATCACGTCCGCAGGCTCGATATTTTTGGGCGCATGGAGCCCAGAGTCGATGGGAGATTACTGCTCGGGCACCAACCACGTGCTGCCGACCTACGGTTATGCCCGCGCATACAGTGGTCTGTCGGTGCACGATTTCCTTAAGCGCATCACCGTGCAGGAATTGTCACCCGCCGGGCTGCGAGAGCTCGGGCCGACAGCCAGCGTGCTGGCCGGTATCGAGGGTCTCGATGCGCATGCGCTTGCCGTCGATCTGCGTTTGGCGGAGCTCAGAGTATGAGCGAGATCGATCGCGTTCTGTCGCTTGCGCGCGCCGAGATCCGAGCGCTCAAAGCGTACGAGCACGCGCAGTGGCGACCGGAGCTCGAGCGCCTGCATGCCAACGAGTCGCCGTGGCCGCCGATCTCATCGAGTGATGGTCTTGCACGTCACTACTATCCCGAGCCTCAGCCCACCGCACTGGTTGCGGCAATGGCCGCCTACTATGGCGTCGACGCTGACCAAATTCTTCTTGGGCGTGGCAGCGATGAAGGCATTGATCTGGTGACCCGAGCGTTTTGTCGCGCCGGAGAAGATTCGGTCATCGTCTGTCCGCCAACTTTTGGCATGTACGCCGTCGCTGCGGCGATTCAGGGCGCTCGCACCCTCTCGATCCCATTGCGAGAGCATTTTCAGCTGGATGTTCCGGCGATCGTGGCAGCCTTGCAGGCGTCTTGCGCCAACACGCCAAAGTTGGTTTGGCTGTGCTCACCAAACAATCCGACGGGTAATCGTCTCGAGCCATCCGACATCCGGCAGGTCATTGAGGCTGCCCGTGGTCGATCTGTCGTGATCGTCGATGAGGCGTATGCCGAGTTCGACGCGACGCCCTCCTGGATCGCTTCTTTGGCACAGCACCCACATCTCATCGTGCTTCGAACGCTTTCGAAGGCGCATGGTTTAGCCGGTCTGCGCATCGGTGCCGTGGTCGCTCATCGGGCCTTGGTGCAGTTGTTGCGCAAGATCATCCCGCCCTACGCGCTACCCTGCGACAGCGCACGCTGGGGGACGATCGCCATGCAACCGCCAGCGCTTGCCGTCACTCGCGAGCGCATCGATTGTCTGCGGCGTGAGCGCGAGCGAGTACGAGTTGCCCTGTCGAGCAGCCCACTGCTGACCCGCGTCTGGCCGAGCGAGGCAAACTTCCTGCTGGTCGACGCCTACGACGGCGGGCTCGTGCTCGATCGGTTAGCCGCGGTTGGTCTGATCGTGCGCGATTTTCGCGGCAAGAGCGGTCTCGGTGAATCGATCCGAATCACCATCGGCACCCCAGAACAAAACGATCGCATCATCCGGAGTCTGTCATGAAGGTCTTGTTCGTCGATCGCGACGGAACCTTGGTCGAAGAGCCGTCGGACGAACAGGTGGACTCGCTCGAGAAAGTCCGCTTTCTACCCGGTGTGTTCGCTGCACTGCACGACTTGCAAACCGCCGGCTTTCGCCTCGTCATGGTGACCAATCAGGATGGACTCGGTACCGCCTCCTTCCCGACAGAGCACTTCGAACTCCCGCAACGGTTCATCCTCAACACGTTTGCCAGCCAAGGCGTCACCTTCGAGGCGATCTTCATCTGTCCGCACCACCAATCGGCTGGCTGTGATTGCCGCAAGCCATCGACTCGGCTCGTCGATCAGTGGGTGCGCGATAATGCAGTCGATCTGCGACAAAGTGCGATGATCGGTGATCGACAAAGCGATCTCGATTTTGCCAGTAACCTCGGCGTCAAGGGCTTTAAGGTGCTCGCCGACGGCGAGGCAGCCTACCGCTGGCCCGCGATCGTCAAGGAACTGACGGCACGGCGTGCTGCCGTCCATCGCCAGACCCGTGAAACCGAGATTCGGGTCACGGTCGACCTTGATGCCGAGGGACCGATCAGCGCGAAGACCGGAATCGGATTCTTTGATCATATGCTCGAGCAACTCGCCAAGCACGGGGGATTCGCACTCGCACTCGAGTGTTTTGGCGATCTGCACATCGATGAGCACCACACCATCGAAGATTGCGCGATCGCTCTTGGCGAGGCGTTGAAAAAGGCGTTGGGCGACAAGCGCGGCATACACCGCTACGGCTTTCTTCTGCCAATGGACGAAGCGCGGGCGCAGGTCGCGATCGACTTGTCGGGTCGTGCTTATTCGGTATTCGAAGGACGCTTCCATCGCGAGCAGGTCGGGACGATGCCCACCGAACTCGTGCCCCACTTCTTCCGCTCGCTCGCCGACAGCGTCGGCGCCGCAATTCACATCTCAGTGGTGGGTGACAACACCCATCACATGATTGAGGCGTGCTTCAAGGGAGCCGGTCGCGCCCTGCGCGCCGCGTTCCGGCGCGAAGGACTCGATCTGCCCTCGACCAAGGGAACGCTCTGAGCGCCAACATGAGCATCGTCGTCATCGATTCGGGCGGAGCGAACTTGGCGTCGCTGCAATACGCTTTGCAGCGCCTCGGGGCGGATGTAATTGTAAGTCTCGAGACCGATGTCATTGCGAAGGCTGATCGCGTGTTGCTTCCCGGCGTCGGAGCGGCCGGTGCAGCGATGACGCGGCTGCGATCTGCGGGACTCATACCGGTGTTGCGTAATTTGCGAAAGCCACTGCTCGGTATTTGCCTTGGCATGCAATTATTGTTCGAACACTCGGCCGAGGATGAAACCGACACGCTCGACTTGCTAGCGGGAAGAGTTGAGCGACTTCCGGCCTCGCCCGCATTACCTGCACCGCATATGGGCTGGAATACGGTGTCCGCGCGGCGTACCGAACCACTGCTTGCAGGGTTGCAGCCAACCGATCGCTGCTATTTTGTGCACGGTTACTTTGCGTCCGGGGCACTCCCGGACGTCGTCGCTACAAGCGACTACGGTCGATCGATCGCGGCGGTAGTACGCCGAGGCCACATCGCGGGTGTGCAATTCCATCCCGAGCGATCGGGTGCCGTCGGCGCAACAATCTTGCGCAACTTTCTGAACGCATAACTCATGTTGTTGATTCCCTCTATCGATATTCGCGGCGGTCACTGTGTCCGATTGTTCAAAGGTGACTTCTCGGCTGAGACGATCTATGCGCGTCCACCGCTCGAGGTGGCCCGCGATTACGCCGAACGCGGCGCCCGTTGGCTCCACCTCGTGGACCTCGATGGCGCCCGCGACGGAGCACTCACCAATCATGCTGCGCTGACGGCGATGATCGGGGTCGCCGGTTTATCGGTCCAAGTCGGCGGCGGGATTCGGCAGCGTTCTAGCGTCGATGAGCTGCTCTCGCTCGGCGCCGCGCGCGTGGTGGTGGGAAGTGCCGCAGTAGAGCGACCCGGCGAGGTGGCCGCGTGGCTACGCGAGTATGGTCCCGAGCGCATCTGCCTCGCTTTCGACATTCGGCTCAATCACGATGGGCTGGCGCATCTGCAAACGCGCGGATGGCGCGACGCGTCGACCGTGGGCCTGTTCGACGCGGTTGAACGATTTGCCGAACACGGACTTCGGCATGTTCTATGTACCGATATCGACCGAGACGGCGCGCTCGCGGGTCCCAATGTTGAGCTCTACCGGCGATGCGTCACGCGTTTTCCAACGATCGCTTGGCAGGCCTCAGGCGGCGTGCGCGACGACGCCGATCTGCAGGCGCTCGCTGATACCGGTGCCGCTGCAGCTATCAGCGGCAAAGCTCTGCTCGAGGGCCGTATCGACGCGCCGCAGATGCGCCGATGGCTGGAAGGCTGAGCATGCTGGCCAAACGGATCATCCCGTGTCTGGACGTACGTGACGGTCAAGTCGTCAAGGGAGTGCGATTTCGTGATCACCGCGTCGTCGGTGACATCCTCGAACTCGCCGGCCGATACCGCGATGCCGGTGCCGATGAGCTCGTTTTCTACGACATCACGGCGAGCCCCCAAGGTCGCTCGGTCGATCGCGGCTGGGTCGAGCGTGTCGCCCGTGTGCTCGATATTCCCTTTTGCGTCGCCGGTGGCATTCGCAGCGTCGGCGATGCCGAAGCCGTTTTGAATGCCGGTGCCGAGAAGGTCTCGATCAACTCACCAGCACTCGAGAATCCCTCACTCATTGACGCTTTGGCGCGTCGCTTCGGTTCCCAATGCGTGGTGGTTGGCATCGACAGCGAAACCACAGTCGATGGCTATCGAGTGCATCGGTATACCGGTGATCCCGAACGCGCAGGCGACGCGGGGCGAGACACGCCGAGTTGGCTGCAGGAGGTGCAAGATCGTGGTGCGGGCGAGATCGTGCTCAACTGCATGGCGAGCGACGGCGTCCGTCGCGGGTACGATCTGACGCAACTGCGCGCGATACGCGCCGAGTGTCGCGTACCGTTGGTTGCCTCTGGCGGCGCAGGTAGCATCGCGCACTTCATCGATGTGTTCCGCCACGCTGGCGTAGACGCTGCACTCGCCGCGAGCATCTTTCACAGCGGCGAGCTCGCGATTCCCGATTTGAAGCAAGCGCTGCGGCTCGCCGACATCGAGGTTCGGATATGAATTTGCATGCGAACAACATCGACGGCCTCAAGTTCGACACCGTCGGACTCATCACGACGGTCGTTCAGCACGCCCACAGCGGCGAGGTGTTGATGGTCGCGTGGATGAATCGCGAGTCGCTCGAGCGCACGCTCGAACGCCAGCGGCTCGTGTTCTGGAGTCGTAGCCGACAGCGGTTGTGGGAAAAAGGCGAGACCTCGGGGAATTTCTTGAGGCTCGTTTCGCTGACCGTCGATTGCGATCACGACACCCTGCTCGCCCGTGCAGAACCTGCCGGTCCCGTCTGCCATACCGGCAGTTCGACGTGCTTCGGCGAGCCCGACGCCGGGGTCGGATTCCTCGCGCGCCTGCAGCACATCATCGCCAAGCGCGCGGGCGAGACACCTGAATCGAGTTACACCGCCAAGCTACTGGCTGCCGGCACGCAGCGCGTAGCGCAAAAGGTCGGCGAAGAGGGCGTGGAACTCGCGCTGGCGGCGACCACCGACGATCGCAACAAGATCATCGACGAGGCCGCGGACCTGATTTATCACACCCTCGTGTTGTTACGAGCGAAGGGCGTGGCGTTGGAAGATGTCACAGCCCGTCTCGCCGAGCGCCATCAGCGCAGCAGCCACTCCGTCGCAGGCGAACGTAAGTTGTAGTGAGAGGACATCGAGGCGCCATAAGCGCCGGTGGTTGCGACCAGCAGCACGTCACCCTCGACCGTCGTGGACGGCAACGCGCGATCATGGCCAAGCACATCTCCTGTCTCACAAATGGGTCCGACGACATCAAAGATTCCGTCGGTGACCTCGCTCAATCGAGAGAGATTGACGATATCGTGATGCGCGCCGTAGAGCGCTGGGCGAATCAGCGAATTCATGCCCGTCGCCACACCGACGTAGCCCGCTGCACCCTTTGTCTTGGTCTGAGTGACCTTGGCGAGCAGTACGCCCGCCTCGGCGACGACATATCGCCCCGGCTCCATCCACCATTGGACACCCGCGTTCGAAAACTCGGGTGCGAGCAGCGCAGCGTCAAGCCCTGCGATGTCGAAATCCGCCCCGCCCTGTCGATCCGGTACCCCGATCCCGCCGCCGATATCGAGCACGCGCACTTGCGGGAAGGTTTCCCGCAGAGCGAGCAACAAGCGCGCGGTATGGATCCAATTCTGGATATCGTGCACGCCGCTGCCGGCATGGGCGTGCAAACCCACGACGGACGCACCGGCGGCTTTAGCTGCGGCGGCAAATCGTGGCGCATCCTCCTGTGCGACACCGAATTTCGAATGGACGCCACCCGTCCTGACGTGCTGATGGTGACCACGTCCGCTACCCGGGTCGATCCGAACGAAGACGCTGCGCCCCTTAAACAACTCAGGCCAGTGCTCGAGCGGGTGAAGATTGTCGAGCGTGACCTGCACCCCGAGCGCCAACGCGGCCGCATACTCTTCGCGCGGCGCGAAGTTCGGCGTAAACAGAACCTCGTCCGCTTTGAGCGCGGGTATCGCTGCGAACGCGCGCTCGATCTCGCCGCTCGAGACGCACTCGATCTTCAGCCCGCTGGAGTAGATCACGCCGAGCAGTTCCGGGTTCGAGTTGGCTTTCATCGCATACGACACGCGAGAGAGCGATTTCATGGAGCGCAAACGAGCGCAGCGTTGCTCGACAGTTGCAACGTCGTACACGAAGAGGCAATCACGCGTGCGCATCAACTCGAGTAACGCCAATCGACGTGTGTGCCACCAAGGCTCGACCTTCGTTACAGCCGTCGCTCGGTCACTGCCGAACAAGTGTGCCCACGTCGGTCCGATGACAGCGTCATCGCGGACCGGTCGAATCAGCCGTTCATGCAAGCCCTCGACGAGACGATCACCCTGATTCTCATCGACGACGAAAGTTAGATTCAAATCGTTTGCCGCTTGGCTGACCAGATGAATTCTTTGCTCGGCAAAGAGCTCGAGCGCGCCGCCCAATTGGTGCAGGATGCTACGAATGTTACGTCCAACTACACTGACGGAGGCACACGGTCCGATCAGATCCGCTCGACAGAGCGGCTTCAAATCGGCCTGTAACTGCGCCAACACCGCCGAATCGAGCGCGTTGGCTTGCGGGTCTAGGGATACCGTCACGTTGGTCTCGGAGGTCGACACCAGATCGACCGAAAGTCCGTGCTTCTTAAAGATCTGGAACACATCGGCGAGAAAACCCACCTGATGCCACATCCCGGGACTGTCGAGAGAGACGAGCGTGATGCCCTTCTTGACACAGATCGCCTTTACTTGGGCCGCATCGCTGCCCGGCACGGATGTGATCCGTGTGCCGCGCAACTGCGGCATCTGAGTGGCGTAAACCAACAACGGAATGCTGTACTGTCTGACCGGTAGCAAACAACGCGGGTGCAGCACTTTCGCGCCTGCCGTCGCGATCTCCTGCGCCTCGTCATAAGTGAGTTCCAATAGCTGGCGGGCCATCGGCATGGAGCGCGGATTCGCGCTGAACATTCCCGGAACATCCGTCCAGATCTCGAGTTGTTGCGCCTCGAGCAAAGCCGCGAAATAGGCGCCCGACGTGTCCGACCCGCCGCGCCCGAGCAACACCGTATCACCGGTAACGTCGCTCGCGATGAATCCTTGGGTGATCACGATGTCACCGACGGCGGCGACCTTCGCAGCCACCTCGGCGTTGGGCGCGAAGTCGCACGTCGCCGATAGGTAACTCGCTCTGACACTTGCGGCCTCGCGCCGCTCCGCGCGCAATACGCGGCGCGCATCGAGCCAAGCTGCTTCGAGACCCAAACTACGCAGGTAGCAGGCGCCGATCTCGGTCGCCAGCAGCTCGCCCATCGCCATGACGCGTGCACGAGATTTCTCGGTCACCTCGCGAATCAAGGCGACGCTGTCGATGAGATGCGCCAATTCTGCGAACCACGGATCGAGTGCACGCTCGACTTGTGTCGCGATGCCGAGGGCGATGCCTAACTCCGTGTGGCGCTGACGCAGCGCGGCGAGCGGTTTGAGGTATTCGTCCCGCAGCGCCGCCTCCAATAACTTCTCGAGTCGATCCGTGACACCACTCAGGGCCGAATGAACGATCAGGACGCGCGCACCACTGGCGCGACGCTCACGGACGATATCGCCGATATGCCGCCAATTGCCGAGCGAGGAGACGCTGGTGCCGCCAAACTTCAACACGATCCAAGGGAGCGAAGTGCCCATGGTTGAGCGCGACATCAAAGTTCGTCGTCGTAAACTTCGCGTAAATCCTTGGCGAGTTTCTTGTCCGCCATGACTTCTTCGACTTTGCTCCAGGCCGCCTTGCCGCGTTTGCCGGCGACGGGTTTGGCACGACGCTCGACGCGGTCCAAAAACCGGTCATAGTCGTTGTTGTCTTCCTGATTACTGACCTCGCCTAGCAGGTCCTCGTCAATTTCGAAGCTCTCGGCGTCGCGTTCGGACATCATCAATGCTCTCTTATCCTTAAAAATCAAGGAGTTAGAAACAACCTCCCCGGTCGGAGCCGAGCACTATAACGAAACCACGTCCCGGCGCAAGTTCAGCGTTTGCCAACCGCGTCCCGCAACACGACCGGAGCGCCTCGGGAGAGACCGAGTACATCGCAGGCTCGGCCTTCCGCCACTGCGATCTCAACTACGCCAAAAGAGTTGATCAGCGCGATCGGTTGACCCGGCTGCACATCACCGTAGGTGCGACGCAAGGGCAAAATCGACTGACCGATGTGCACTCGGGGCTCGACCCAGCGCTCGAGCAACGCCACGCCGATGTTGGTGAGCAGATTGCCGAAGTGATCGATCGTGATCACGACACCCGCGATGTGACCTAGACCCACTTCGGGCTCGTCAACCCACGCGGGGATCACCGCCGATATGCGCTCGCCGATGGAATCGGCCAGCCAGCGCCCCGCCGCCAGCTCCGCTGCCACGGGCGCGAAGATATCGCGACCGTGAAAAGTCGAA
Organism: Gammaproteobacteria bacterium; assembly: GCA_018970145.1. Classification (GTDB taxonomy): domain Bacteria; phylum Pseudomonadota; class Gammaproteobacteria; order Steroidobacterales; family Steroidobacteraceae; genus UBA964. The sequence goes on along the minus strand of JAGWWY010000002.1, from coordinate 206,284 downwards.
CTCGGCTTCGGCAAGCCGAGTGCTTGCAAGCGTTCGTTGCGCAAACACCAGATACGGGCTGCGCCGTCGTGCTCGACGATCGGCGCCAACAACCCATTGTCCGGCGCGAGAAACCAGTGCTGCTGCGATTCGATCAGGACGATGTCTCTGGCCGTCCCAACGCCGGGGTCGACGACAGCTACGTGGACCGTGCCGACTGGAAAATACGGGAACGACCGACGCAGCCAAAAGCCGGCCTCCGCAGGCCAGTGCGCCACGATCTCGTGGGTCAGATCAACGATCTTGGCCAACGGAAAGTGACTGTAGATCCGGCCCTTCATCACGCCAACGAACGGATCCTTCAGACCGAAATCGGAGGTCAGTGTGATGACGCCGCTCATGTTGCGACCGCTCTGCTGCACCGAGGTCCTCACCTCTGTATCCACCGGTCTGTATCCACCGGCATTACGTTATCATCATCGCATGCTTGACCCTATCAAAAGCTTTCGTCTCGACGGCAAGACCATCCTGATCACGGGTGCCTCCAGCGGCATCGGTGCAATGCTGGCGCGCCACTTCGCTGCGGCGGGTGGACGTGTCGCTTTGGCGGCACGGCGCGTCGAACGCTTGCAAGCGCTGGCCGACGAATTGCGAGCGACGGGCGCTGCCGTGACGACGGTCGCACTCGATGTGACGCGAAACGACACGATCGCCGGCGCACTTGCACAGATTGAAGCAGAGTTGGGCATCGTCGATGTGCTCGTCAACAACGCGGGCGTTGCGCAGCCTGCCGCTTTTCTGAAGACGTCAACCGAGACGCTCGATTCGACCATGGCGACGAATTTCACTGCCGCTTGGAATCTCACGGCCGAAGTCGCCAAGCGCCTAGTCGCTGCCAAGCGGGGTGGTAGCGTCATCAACATCGCCTCGGTGCTGGGTCTCGGCGTTGGCCCGGGTTACTCCGCCTACTCCGCCTCGAAGGCCGCCTTGATTTCTTTGACGCGCAGTCTGGCACTCGAGTTCGTTCGCTACGGCATTCGGGTCAACGCGCTGGCGCCAGGTTGGTTTGTCACCGAAATGAACGAGGCCTATTTCGCCACCGACGCGGGTCGTGACTATCTAAAGCGCATCCCACCCGGTCGCGCAGGCCAGTTAAGCGAGTTGGCGGGACCTGCCCTGCTGCTCGCCTCGGATGCCGGCTCGTATGTCAACGGTGTCGTTTTACCCGTTGACGGGGGCCACCACGTCGCCTTGGTCTGATTCGGCGGGGCTCGCCTCTTCCGGTAACAACTCCAACCCGATGATCACTGGGATGCCGCGCGCCTCGCGCAACGCCTCGAGTGCGATATCCCAATTGATCACGACTTCCGACGCGCCGAGCAAGGCGTCGAGTTTTCCCTCGAAAACTTCGAGCGATACCGTTGTCGCACGACCCTGATCGTCGATCGGCGGGTGCACTTCGAGCCACACTTCACCATCGATCTTAGTCATCTTGACCGGTTCATCGATCAGTGTGACCTTGGTTCCAATTGGCACTCGCTCAAAGAGAGTTGCGATGTCCTCCGGATACATGCGCAAGCAGCCGTGAGTCACCGCCATACCGACGGCATCCGGATTGTTCGTGCCATGAATGAGATACGAGCCACCGGGTATCGCCAGACGCATGGCGTGCGCTCCCAAAGGATTGTCACGCCCGGGCGGAACCACGCTTGGTAACGGCGGCTCGCCCAATCGTCGCCGTTCCTCATGAACCGATTCGGGTGGAGTCCAACTCGGATTTTGTTGTTTGCGCACGATCTTGGTCGAGCCAATCGGCGTGCGCCAATCCATCTTGCCGACACTCACCGGATAGGTCAGCACCGTTGCGGGCTCGTTCTGCTTGGGCGTTGGGAAATAGTAGAGACGATGCTCCGGCAGGTTAACGACGATTCCCTCGCGTTCACCCGGCGGCAATAGGCGTTGCCCGGGAATGAGAATCTCGGTGCCCTCGCCGGGCAACCAAGGATCCACGCCCTGATTGACGCGCAGCAACTCTTCGAAACCCAAGCTGTAGCGACGCGCGACTTGGATCAGCGTGTCTTCATAACGGGTACGGATACGTTCAACCTGTCCGAAGATATCTGCACCGTCTTCCCGCAGCGGATATTCCGTCGCCCACGCCGACCCGAGACAGCTGATCACACAGAATAGATAACCGATCAATCGATGCATACGACTATTGTAGCCAAAGCGCTCTGGACAAAGCGCCTCTAGAGCAGCACGCGATCGAGTGAGCCTCCGTCACCGGCGGTCTGTTGCAGTACATAAGCCAGATCCAAGCGAAACAAACCGAGTCTCTGGCAAGCGCGCGACGCCGCCAGTTGCAGCGCCAACTCGGCCGGTTCACCGCGCAACTGTGCAAAGATTACCGCCGCATGCAGCAGATCGGCGAGCGTTGCATAACTACGCAATGCCTCGTCGGCAGCCTCGTGTTCGCTCACGGCCTCGGCGACTTGCGCGCCAAGCCCCCACTGGCCAAGCAGTTTTGCACCGGCCGCGGCATGCCAAGCCCGTACGATGTCATCCAGCAGCGAGCCGTCATCGGCCAACTCCGGATAGAGTGCAGACTCCGCGAGGATGTAAATCTTGCCGACGCCGTGCATCAGACCGCCGAGCATCGCGAGCTCGGGATCGAGTTGCCGATGCTCAGTGCGCAGCTCCATTGCCAACAGGTGCGCGAAGGTCGCCACGATCGTGCTGCGTTGCCAGACGTCGCCGATTCGATACTGCACCGGCCGCAGCTGCTGTGCAGCGCGGATCTGCATCACCGCAAACGCGAAAATCACACCGCGCAGCGCGCGCAGACCGATGCGAGTGATCGCACTGCGAACGTCCGTGATCGTTCGGCCCCCTGAACGATAGGCTGCCGAGTTCGCCATTCCAATGACACGGACAGCGAGTGCCGCCTCGTGAGTGACGATGCGCGCGATATCGTTGACGGATACAAACTCGCTATCAAGATGACGGATCAGCTCGTTGGCCACTTCCGGGAAGCAGGCAATTTCGAGTCCGCCCTGATCAACTTGGCGCTTGATTCGATCGACAAACTCGTAGCCGCGCTGGGTCACTCACCACCTCGTCCGTGCAATCGCCGTACGAGTTCCGCCTCATCCGCGGTCATCCCGCAGGCCCGCATCAATTCGTCGGTGCTAGCGCCCGCAGCGGCGAGACGCGGCGCGAGGTCGGCACCGAGCGGCGCAGTTGCGGGTGGCGGTGCCACCTGACGGGTACGTTCGAGTACCGCGCGCATCTCCACTTCGAGACGATCGAGACGTAGCCGCGACGCCGCTCCTTGCTCGGACAGCGCTTGCACGCGCTGCTGTAGATCCTGCAGTACTCGCGCACTTCCACGCCACAAGAGCACCGATGCCACCATGCCGCCGAGAGACACCGTACTTAGTAGCACCAACCAGAGTGTTGTCATCATGGCGGAGTCGGACCGACGGCATTGAGTTGCGCCTCAACGCGCGGCGACGACGGACGCGGCGCACTCGGCGGTGCGATGGTGTAGAGGCCGCGACGCAATCTCTCCGGCTCGAGTATGGCTAAGATGACTCGACGATTCGCCGCACGACCCTCGACCGTCTCGTTTGTTTGTAACGGCCGTTGCTCGCCATAACCAAGCACCGTCATCTGTGATGGCGCAACGCCATTTTCGCTGAGCAACTTCAACACCGATGCCGCTCGAGCGGCAGATAACTCCCAGTTACTCGGAAATTGGATCGTATTGATCGGGACATTGTCGGTATGCCCCTCGATGAAAATCGGATTGTTGATATCCGCGAGGGCCAGTCCAACAGTCCTCATCAAAGCGATGGCCTCCGCGGACAAAATCGCCGACCCAGAAGGAAAGAGAACATCGTTCTGTATTTCAACTTCGAGCCAGTCCTTGTGCTGCCGGATAATGACTTTGTCGACCATGACCAATTTGGCCATGGCTTGCGCCATCCGATTGGCCAAGGTCGACAGATCCGGTGCTTGCTGCGAGGACAAACCACGGGTGGTGCGCCCCGGCGCGGGCGGCGCTCCAGCTTGCGACTCACTTTCGGGCATCGTGACGAGATCCGTGGTGGGGATCCCCTCGCGAACCTCGACGGTGATGGGCATGTCGCGTTGCGGTTCACCACGGAACGCGGCCATCAGCGCCTCGGACATCACACGATACTTACCCGTATTCAGACTTGAAACTGAATACATGACAACAAAGAAAGCCAGCAACAAAGTTCCAGCGTTAGCGATATTATTAGCCGTCGTCGAAAGATCGCTTTGCGCTGCGTTCAGACCACTGATAGCGATATTGAAGCTCATGGTAAATTCTCCGAAAAATTACATCACTTGCCGCACATCGCTGAGCAACAGCGATCCGTTTGGCGTATTGAGGGTCAAGCCGCGTCCGTTGGCATCCAGAGTCACGCTATTGACGCGGCTGCGCAGCATGACCTCCATCGACTGATTGCGACCGCCGACATTGGCGATCGACTCCATTTGATAGGCGCCGGGCGCGGCTGCAGTGCCGTCCAGACGCGCTCCCGACCAGCTGAACGAGTGCGATCCAGCAGTGGGCGAAACCGGCAATCGAGCGACCAAGGCGCCACTCGCATCGCGTACGATCACACTCGCCTCGCGCACTCCTTCTGGCAATTCCACCGCGCCTTCGATCGCACGAGCGCCATCGAATCTCGCGATGGATCCTGCTGCTAAGACATCACGACCGACGATTTGGGCGCCCGACAGTGCTTGTGACGATCGCAGTGAATCGACCATCGAACTCATCGAGTCCTGCATCTCCCGAATGCCGCTCACGGTCGTGAACTGCGCGAGTTGGCCAATGAACTCGGTCGGCTCCAACGGTTTCATCGGGTCTTGATTACGCAACTGCGCGAGCATGAGCGTCAAAAACTGATCGGAGCCGAACTGCTCGAGAGCCCCTTTGGAGGCCGCAGCGTTGGCAGGTTGACTCGTATTGATGGCATCGAGTGCGGTCATGGCGTTACTGTCCGAGGCGTAAGGTCGCGAGCATCAGCTCACGCGAGGTGTTCATGACCTCGATGTTGTTTTGGTAAGAGCGCGAAGCGGCAATCATGTCGACCATCTGATCGACGGCGCTGATGTTGGGCGCATAGACATAACCATTGGTGTCGGCCACCGGGTTGCCAGGCTCGTAGCGCATCAACGCTTCGACATCCGCTTCAACCACGTCTTTGACGCGTACCGCAGAGGCCGCCTCAACCTCGCGCGTCTGGCGACGGACTTCTTCAAATACCACTTGGCGCGGCTTGTAGACCTTATCGGCACTGGAGGCGACGCTGTTGGCGTTGGCGATGTTGCTCGCGACGGTGTTCAGACGGACAGATTCCGCCGCCATTCCGGACCCGGCGATATCGAAGATCTTGAGGCTGGCCATGATTATTGCCCTGTGATCGCGGTCATCAGACCACGCAGCTGCGAGTTCACGAAGTTGAGCGAGGCCTGATAACGAACCGCGTTTTGCGCAAACGCCGCCTGCTCCATTTGCACATCGACGGTATTGCCATCGAGCGACGGCATGCGTACTTCACGCTCGGTGAGCGCGAGCGAGGCATCGACGAGCGAGTCGGCGGCGGATGCCGCACCGCCGGCGTGACCGCTGCGCGTTGTCGCTAGGTGCAAAGCCGCGCCAGAGGCGGATCGATCAACACCCGTCGCGGCGGCCAGCGCGTGTTGAAAATCGAAATCGACCGCTTTGTAATTCGGCGTCTCGGCATTGGCCAAGTTACGCGCGAGCACCTCACTGCGCTTCGCGCTGAGCTTGAGCGACTCGGTATGTAGTCGCAGATGAGCATCGAGATCGAACATCGCCGGAACCTCCGCCAAAAAAATGGCCTCGGGTGGTATTCAGCAACGGTTGTGCCACAACGATGTTGTTCACTTCGAAATGGATACACTTCAGCCGAGGCAGAGACGCGACGTCCTTATAGATAAGGTTGAAAACACGGGCGTCAATCGCGAGCCGCACGCACTCGCCCGTGCCGTTTTATTGACACACCCGCATGGCACGACGATTGCTCTGTCAATGCCATGAATAGGACTACGCGATTTACCAACGCAGTCGCCGTTATCGGCACCATGCTCGCGACGCCGCCGCTTCACGCCGCGCCCGCGCCTCATGATCTGGGCGACATCATCGCAACGGCCAAAGCGACACTCACCGCGGCCGCACCCGCAGCGACGATCGAAATTGCGCCACTGGATCCGCGAGTGCGATTACCCCGTTGTGACAGCGCATTGCGCGCGTCGGTACCACCGTCTCAGTCGACCCAGACCAGTCGGACCACCACCCGCGTGCAGTGCGATGGCCCCACACCCTGGAATGTTGCCGTGACGGCCGAAGTCAGCACCGACATGCCCGTCGTGGTCGCCACGCGCGCGCTACGCACGGGTCAAGCGGTATCGCCCGCGGATCTTGAAATCGTGTCTCGGCGGATTGCCGGCCTCGGTAACTGTTGCGCCACCGAGCTCGACGAGATCATCGGCCAGACCGTACGCCGCCCCATCGGCAGTGGCGAGCCGATCCGCTTTGAATCGCTCGATACCCCACCCGCAATCCGTCGCGGAGAACGGGTCACGATCGTAGCCAGCAACCCCGGCATGGAGATTCGGGCGACCGGCGTCGCCCTTGGCGATGCGCGATCTGGGGAACCAGTTCGCATTCGGCACTCGAGCTCCCTACGCATCGTGCAGGCTCGAGCCGATACTCCGGGTGTCGCGAGAGTGGATCGATAACGTTGACGGAACGGCCTAAAGATTTTCCGAAGCCGGCCGTTAACCGTTACGAGGGAACTGGGAGAACCGTGTCATGAACGTCAAAGTCACCGGGAATGAGGTCCGCCCGCCGCAAGGTGGAGGGGCTAGTGGAGGAGCTGGCGGCGTCGCTCGACGCGAGACGTCAGAGGACTTGTCTACGGTCAAGCTAGTCGCACCGGCCGCTAACGAGGGTAGTACCGTTGAAATAGGCGCGACCACGCGTCATTTGCTCGATCTTGCCAAGAGCGGTAATGCCACCGATGTCGTCGATATGGCCAAAGTCGAGCGCCTGCGTGCAGCGATCGCCGATGGCAGCTATCGAGTCGATGGTCAGAAGGTCGCCGACCAGCTTTTGCGCTTCGAGTTTCTGCTTGGACGCGTAACGGGCAATATCCAAAAAGGCTCATGAACGACGCGCGCGTCGCCATCGGCAAACTGCTCGAGGATGAACTGCGACTACTGCAGCGCCTCGAGCAGTTGCTTGCGGACGAGAAAGCCTTGTTACTCGAGGACGACTCACCCGAACGCCTGGAAATAGCCTGTGCCTCCCGCCAAGAATGCATGGGCGCGCTGCTGCGCTTGCAGGATGAGCGCTCGCAGCTCTTGCGGATGTCAGGCTATCCGACCGACAACGCGGGCATGCTACTGCTGATTCGCGAATGCGATCCAAAGCGTGAACTGCCGCCCCGCTGGGCGGAGTGCGCAGAACTGGCTAAACGCTGTCGCACCCTGAACGATCATAATGGCGCACTAGTGAGCTCGCGCATGCGCCGTATTCAGGGTGTGCTTGAAGTGCTCACGGGCAGTCGAGACGGTCCAAACGTTTATGGCCGCCAGGCCGAGCAGCATTGGGTCCAGTCAGGGCGGATGCTCGCGACGGAAATTTGACGCGAGCGTTCGACTCTCAGTCGAGTGCGCCCGGATTCATCACGCCCCTCGGGTCTACCGCCGCCTTGAGTTTGTCAAAGAGCGCCGCGGTTTCGGGTCGGAGCACCGATCGGTAAGGATAGGTTTTACCGAGTTGATTGGACGCGGCGCCCAATTCTGTAAACAGGGTAATCAGCTCCGCGCGCATTTCGGCGACGAGTTCGCGAGCGGCTGGCTTGGCGGGCGGCGCTCCCAACCTCTGCTGAAGACTCGCGTTCGCAAAGCGTTGATGTACCGGTAACCACTCGTCGTGCCAGTGGAACACGGGCTCGAAACTGAAGGCATGGTTACTGATGGCGATCAGCAGATGGCTCATCCAGACCCCTTCCGTCTGCATCCGCTCTCGATAAGGAGCGAGCTTCTCGGCGCTGGCGCGAATGATTTTCTCGGCATCCGAGTGTGCGACTTTGGCATTGAGCGCCGCCCAACGTTCACCCTCAGCACCGACCACGCCCTCGAGCGGCGGAAAGAGATTCGCTCGAACCGCTTTAGGGATCGAATGGGGAATCACGGACCCACCCTGCTGCAAAGCGGCCTGACGACAGGTCTCGAGATCGGCCTCGAGCGCGGCGACACTGCGCGCTGCGCAGGTTACGTGCAACGAGTACGCTTGCTCGGGCAAGAAGTGCCGTCCCGCTTTGACTAACCCCCAGCCTTCTTTGAGCCCACGCCACCATGCACTCTCGCTGCGCACGACGTTCAAGAGCATGTTGGCATCCGAGAGCAACCCTTCCGAGCGGAGATTCTTGCGGGTCGTCGCGGGATCGAAAACGTAGGCCTCTTCAGCTGCGCCGCTGCGCCCAATGGCCGACAGCGCACGTGCGGCAGCTTCAATGTGGTCGAACACGAACGAAGCGTGGCCCGTTTCTTTGGGTGCTTCGATCAAGCGTAGCGTCGCGCGCAGCTTGACGCCGAGCGATCCGGCGTCGTGCAGGAACAAGCCGCTCATGTCCGGACCGCAGGTTCGATAAAAAGGCTTCTGCGCGGCGGCAAAGCCGATCTGCCCGGTGCGGACGATGGACCCATCCGCCAGCGCCACCTCGAGCCCAAGCACCGCATCGGCTCCCGTGCCGTACCGCGCCGTGCCCAAGAATAGCGCGCCGTTGGAGAGACCCCCACCAACCGTCGCCTGCGCGCCGGAGAAAGTACCGAAGAACGGCAGCCGCAGACCGAGCGGTCGCAGGGCCTCATAGATTCGTTTCCATGTCACACCGACTTCGACGGTGATGTACATGTCCGCCGCATTGATCTCGACGATCGTATCCAGCGCCGAGGTATCGAGCATGACCGTTCGTTCGCGCACCGGGACATAGCCACCCGTGTAAGACATGCCGCCGCCGCGAACGACGATGGGGTGGCGCGCCGCGGTGAGCTCCGCGATCGCCGCAGCACATCTGGCGGCGCTTCGGGGTCGAACAAGTGCATACGCGGTGAGGCCGCGTGCGTAGACGTCGGCCGAACAGGCTTCGAGGGTGGCTTGATCCTGCAAAATTTCAGACGGGTCTAGGGAGTTTAGCGTTAGAGTCATATAGGTAATCCTACTGATGTAGGTCGCGCCCGCAGTCGGAAAACTGGAACGAACCATCTGGAGGTCGACCATGCCCTCGTACAAAACGATACTCGTTGCAATCAAGGATCTCGACGCCCGCAGCATGCCCGCCGTCCGTAAGGCCGCGCAGCTTGCCAAGTTGCAGGGCGCGACGCTCGAACTCTTCCACGGCTTGTCTGACACGGTCCTGGTCGATGCGCTCGAGGCAAGACGCATCAGCCTCAAAGACTTCGAAGCGGAGCGCCTCGCCGTCGTGCAAAAACGCCTCGAGGCACTCGCCCAGCGTATCCGCAAACACGATATCGAAGTCACCTGCGCGGCCGAGTGGGACTACCCGCCTGCCGAAGCCATCGTGCGTCGGGCGATGCGTATCAAGGCAGATCTCGTCGTCGCCGAGCGCCACGCCTCTCGCCATGTGGCCGGCTGGATGTTGGCCTATACCGACTGGGAATTACTGCGCCACGCTCCCTGCGCCGTGCTGCTCGTGAAGGTGGCCAAGCCCTACCATCGACCGGTGGTATTGACCGCGATCGATCCGTTCCATGCGCACGAAAAGCCGGCGCGCCTCGACGCGGCCCTGCTCGCGGCGAGCGGCTCCGTCGCTGAGTCGCTCAAAGGCAAATTGCACATCGTGCACTGCGTTCCACCGTCCACGTTGGTGGCGACCGGTTGGGCATCGGGGCCCATCGTGGTCGATGCTGGCCGAGGCATCAAGGCCTTGAGCCGAGCCAAGCAAGCCCTCGCAGCGGAGGTTGCACGGCACGCGCTGCCCTCGCACAAACTCGCTGTCCTTGAGGGTGCGGCGCGCGAGGTGATCCCACACGCCGCGCGCCAACTGAAGGCATCGCTCGTCGTAATGGGCGCCGTATCGCGTTCAGGCCTCAAGCGTTTGTTGATTGGCAATACAGCCGAGGCGATTCTCGATGCGCTGACCTGCGATGTGTTGGTCATCAAGCCGGGGCGATTCCAGAGCAAGATTGCTCGTCGCAGCCGTGGCGCCCAACTGATGTCCCTACCAAACGCGATGACTGGCTAGTTCTTAGAACGCATTGAGTCCCGTCAGCTCTCGACCGACCGAGAGCTGATGGATGGTCTCGGTTCCTTCGTAGGTGATCACGCTCTCCAGATTGAGTGCATGGCGAATAGCCGCATATTCGGTGGTGATACCTGCGCCACCGAGCAGATCCCGGGCCTCTCGCGCCACATCGATGGCAGCGCGGCAGTTATTCCACTTCGCTAGCGACACCTGCACCGGCGAGAGGATGCCGCGGTCTTTTCGGTGCGCGAGTTGCAGCGCAAGCGATTGGCCCACAGCAATTTTGCGTGCCATTTCAGCGAGTCGGATTTGCACCGCCTGCGTGGCGGCAAGCGGTCGGCCGAACAACAGGCGTTCACGCGTGTAGTGCAGGGTCTCGGACAAGCAAGCTTGGGCGGCCCCGAGCACGCCCCAAGCGATGCCGAAGCGCGCTTGTGTGAGACAGGACAGCGGCGCCTTGAGGCCCACACTGCTGCCTGGCAAGACGTTGGCCTGCGGTAAGACGACGTCATCAAAGAATAGAGCGCCCGTCGCCGACGCGCGCAACGACATCTTACGTTCGATTTCTTGGGTGCTGAAGCCCTTCATGCCTCGCTCGACCAAAAAACCCCGCACGCCTTCGTCTGTCAACGCCCATACCACCGCTACATCGGCGATCGGCGCATTGGTGATCCACATCTTCGACCCGTTCAACACCCAATCACCGCCGCGCTGGCGCGCCGTCGTGTTCATATTCAGCGGATCGGAGCCTCCGTGCGACTCAGTCAGACCGAAGCAGCCGATCGCCTCGCCTCGCGCCATCAAAGGTAACCATCGTTCGCGCTGCGCCTCACTTCCATAAGCATGGATCGGGTACATGCATAACGACGACTGCACGGAGACGAAACTGCGCAGTGCCGAGTCGCCCCGTTCGAGTTGCTGACAGATCAGCCCGTAACAAACGGCATTGAGTCCCGCACAGCCGTAGCCTTCGAGCGAGGAACCGAGCAGACCCAGCCGCGCCAAAGGCAGCACGAGTTCGCGCGGAAAATAATGGTCGGCAAAGTGACGGCCGATGTCAGGCAAAACCTCAGCGTCTACGAAGCGCGCAACGGAATCGCGAACGAGGCGTTCGTCCTCCTGCAACTCGTCTTCGATGCCCGTTAGATCGAGCGGATCGTGCGCCATGGTGTCCCCCGTGCCTATCCGACCAAAAACTGACTTAAATAGACGATTTGCCGACGACCTGACGCGTCTGCAAATCTTGGATGCCAGCGGCATCAAAACCCAGGGCACGCAGTACTTCGACCGCATGCTCGCCAGGCTTGGCGAGATCACCGCCCTGCGAAGGTCGGCGACCATCCATCTCGAGCGGCAAGATCGGCAGCCGTGTCGCGCGCCCATCAGGCAACGTCGTCGCGCCAAGACCACCACTGGCCGCCAGATGCGGATCGTCGAACATTTCTTCGGGTTTGCCAATGGGCGCGAACGGTAGCCCGGTCTTCTCGAGGATCGGCACGAGTTCGGCCTTGTTATAGCCCTTGAACAGCTCGCGCACCTTGGGCAGCAGCGCCTCGCGCTGTAAAACGCGCTGCGAATTCGTCTTTAAGGATTCATCGGCACCGAGTTCGGTGAGTGCGAATGCCTGACAGAATTTTTGCCAAAGCCCATCACTCACGATACCGACGAACACCTGCTCCTGATCCTTCGTTTCGAAGACATCGTAAATGGCCCAAGCCGAGATACGAACTGGCATCGGCTTCGCAGGTTGCCCCGTCACTGCCATCTGCGCCATGTGTTGCCCCACGAGGTAGACGGTGGTTTCGAAGAGCGAGCTGCTGACCTTTTGACCCTTGCCCGTCTTATGTCGCTGTTCGATCGCCGCGAGTACACCGATGACACCGAACATCCCGCCGGTCACATCAATGACGGAGGTGCCGGCGCGCAACGGCCGTCCCGGTGGGCCGGTCATGTAGGCGAGGCCACCCATCATCTGGGTGACCTCATCGAGCGCCGTGCGATTCTCATAGGGACCGGATAAAAAGCCCTTCTCGGAGCAATAAATCAACCGCGGGTTGCGGGCCGCGAGGGCGTCATAACCGAGACCGAGCTTGTCCATCGCACCGGTGCGAAAATTCTCGACAACGACATCGGATGAATCACACAGACGCCGCGCGATCTCGAGGCCCTCTGCCGATTTGAGATCGAGGCAAATGCTTTTCTTGTTGCGGTTATACATCGGGAAGTAACCCGCGCCCGAACCCAACAAATTGCGCGTCGAGTCGCCGCCGATGGGCTCGACCCGTACCACTTCAGCGCCGAGTTCGACCAGAATGGCACCGACCGCCGGTCCCATCACCATGTGCGTAAACTCGACGACTTTGATGCCGTGCAAAGGCAAATCGGCAGGATCAGGCAAACTCATTGACGAACTCCAGTCATGGACGACGCTGGCTGGAAACCCAGCGGCAGCCCGGCATCCGGGGTGAAACCATACAGCGCATCGTTCGGCAGTGCTGCTTTGAGAATGCGCCGAACGTCGAGCAACCTCGGCAAATCGATACCCGTGGGTAAACCCATGGCCTCGAGCATGAAGACCAGATCTTCGGTCACGATATTGCCCGAGGCACCGGGCGCAAACGGACAACCGCCAAGCCCCCCTAAGGAACTATCGAAGGTGGTGATCCCGACCTCAAGACCCGCCATGACGTTGGCGAGTCCAAGACCCCGCGTGTTGTGCAGATGCAGCCCGGACAGTGCATCCTCACCGACGGCCGCTCGTACACGTTTGACCAAATCTTTGACCTGCGTCGGATTTGCGTAGCCGGTCGTGTCTGACAGCCCGACTTCGTCGCAACCCGCCTTCATCAAGGCTTCCGCCAGCGCGACCACCCGCTCGGGTGGTACCACGCCCTCGAGGGTGCACCCGAACGCCGTCGAGAGCCCGCCTTCGAACTTCGGTCGACGATCGATGGGCTGCGCTTTGATGAGCTCGGCGATCAAGCGCGACTCTTCGATCATCTGCGCGTGAGTACGCCGCACGTTCTTGAGACTGTGCGTTTCGGAGGTAGATAAAGGAATCGTGATCTTGTGCGCGCCCGCGGCGATAGCCGCCTCAGCACCTTTGAAATTGGGCACGAGCACCGCGACGGTCAAACCCGGAATCGTGCGGGCAAAAGCCACGACCTCTGCAGTGTCAGCCAACTGCGGTAAAAGCTTTGCCGGCACGAAACTACCGACTTCAATTTCGGTGACACCCGCGGCTGCTTCGGCAGCGATCCAGGCCTTCTTCGCCTCGAGCGGCATGATGTTCGAAATACTTTGCAGGCCATCGCGCGGACCTACCTCGCTGATCAGAATCATGCTCTCGGTTTCTCCACGTTCGTCGGAGTTACAAGCGAATAAATCCAGGGGCGTTGCAGTCGGTCGCGCACGACGAAGGCGTCGATGTCCGCGCGATGCTTCAGCGTCAGATCAATGCCATCGAGACCCTCGAGCAACATCTCACGCGCCTCACTCTCCAACTCAAAAGAATAAACATGGACGCCCGCGCGCACTTGGCAAGCCTCGAGATCCACATCGATTTGACGCGCCTGCGGATCGGGTGCAATGAACTCGGCAAGTTGCGCCACCGACTCAGCAGGCAGTGTCACCGGCACGATGCCGTTGCGTACACAGTTGCCGCGAAAAATCGGCGAGAACGAGGGCGCGATCACGACTCGGATACCATATTCGTGCAGCGCCCACACGGCGTGCTCACGACTCGAACCGCAACCGAAATTCTCACCGCCGAGCAAGATCTTGGTGCCCGCGTACGCCGGCTGGTTGAGGACGAACTCGGGATTCGGCTCGCGACCGCCGATCTCGGTGTAGCGCCAGCCGGCAAACAAGCCATCGACGAGTCCTGTCTTCGACACCGACTTCATTTCGCGCGAAGGAATGATCGCATCGGTATCGACGTTGGCCCGTAGAATCGGCGCCGCCACGGCGCGCAAGAAACGGAAGGGTTCCATTCAGATCACCTCACCCGTCAAGCGGCGGAAATCCACCAAGTGCCCAACCACCGCACTCGCTGCGACGGTCTCGGGGCTTGCAAGGTGACTACGCGTCTCAGGCCCCTGTCGACTTTCAAAATTACGATTGGTCGATGACACGACTCGCTCCTGCTTGCCGAAACTTTCGCCGCCGGCGAAAAAGCACATTGAGCAACCCGACTCGCGCCATTCGAAGCCAGCGTCACGAAACACTTGGTCGAGCCCTTCGGCTTCGGCTGCTTTTTTCACGGACATCGAACCCGGCACGCAAATCGCGCGCACACCGGCGGCTACGCGCCGACCACGCAAAATATGGGCGGCGCGTCTTAAGTCGCTCAAGCGACTGTTCGTACAGGACCCGATGAAAGCCGCATCGATCTTGAGCGACTCGAGCGGGACGCCCGGCTTTAGATCCATATATTGCAATGCGCGCGAATAGGCCTCGGCCGTCGTGCCACTCTCAGCCTGAGCTGGCACCGAGGCGCGAATCGGCACCGCATGCTGCGGACTCGTGCCCCAGGTGATCATCGGCGACAAGTTCGACACGTCGATCACGATTTCTTTGTCGAACACGGCACCGTCATCGCTGCGCAATGCTTGCCATGACTCGACCGCCTGCTCCCATTCGGCACCAACAGGTGCGTGCGCTCGGCCACGCAGATACTCGAACGTCTTCGCGTCGGGCGCGATGAAGCCCGTTACCGCTGAGAACTCGGTCGCCATGTTGCACAGCGTCAGTCGGGCTTCGATTTCGAGCGCCTCGACCGCAGGACCTGCGTACTCGACGGCATAGCCATTGCCCCCCACCGAGCCATGCGCTGCAATCAGCGCGAGCGTCATGTCCTTGGCGGTGACGCCCTCAGGCAGCGCTCCCTCGAAACGCACCCGCATCGTCTTCGGTCGCTTCACGCGTAGCGTGCCCGTGGCCAACGCATGCTCGGCCTCGGTCGAGCCGATTCCCCATGCGAACGCACCCATCGCACCCTGTGTACAGGTGTGGCTGTCAGGACAGACGACCGTTGCCCCCGGCAGCACGATGCCCAGCTCCGGAGAGATCACATGCACGATCCCCTGCAGCGGGTCGCGCACGTCGAAGAGGTGTATGCCGGCAGCCTGCGCCGCCTCACGAGTCTCGACGATGAAGGCCGTGCCACCCGGCATGCGTGTCGCGTCACCGCGGTCTGGCGTGGTGTCGACGATGTGGTCCATCGTGCAAAAAACCCGCGAGGGGTCGAGCACGGGGCGTCCGGTGTCCTTCAGACTCTTGAGCGCCACCGAGCCGGTGCGCTCGTGGAGAAAAATCCGATCGATTGCGATCAGCGCGACACCCTCGCCAAGCTCGCGAACGAGGTGGGAGGTCCAGAGTTTGTCGAGGAGCGTTCGAGGGGTGGCTGGGGCAGTCATGTCAACTCCGAATTATGCCCCGAGGAGCCGCCGATGGGGTCTGGACAGCCCCCCTTTCCAGTCTCTCGTCACCCTCTGGCGGCCACTCCCTGACTGCACTACAGTTGGGTCATCCAAATTGCGTTCATTGAGGCGCTTGCATCATGCGACTGCTGCGTTCCGCTCCTGTGTTGGTCACCCTGCTTTGCCTGTTCGCGGTCACCGCTGCTCGGGCGGCTCTGCCTCCGGTCGAATCGTTTGGTACGACCCCGATTATCGATAACGTGACGCTCTCACTCGATGGGCGCTACATCGCCTCATCGTATGCCGGTGAGAAGGTCTCTATTGTCATCCTCGATCGCAGTACTAAAAAGCTCACCCAACGGGTCGATTTCGACCAGAGCCTGAAACTGCGTGGCATGAACTTCGTGAGCGATCACGTGCTCATCGCGCAGTTCTCGATCACCTACACGCAGCGCGGTAATACTGAGGAAAAAGCCGAAATCGGTGCAGTCTTCTCGATCGATGTGCGCGACGGCTCGTCGCGGCAATTGCTCGAGGCGAAAACCAATAGCCGCATCTACCCGTCGAGCGGCGGTTTCCTCTCGCGTAAGGGCGCCTCGCCCGATGAAATCTTGATGAGCGCCCTGTTGCTCGAGAACGCGGCTGCAGGTTCTTCGCCGGATGAAGCCTCGAACAGCGTCCTGAGTGTGAATCCGCTAACGGGCAAGTGGCGCGTCATCGAGAAAGGCAGTCGAACCACCAACGGTTGGCTCATCGACGCCGAAGGACGCATCGTTGGCCGGTCCGAGTTCAACCGTAAAGAGCAGCGCCGCACGATTCGCATCAAGGACGGTGACGACTACCGCATCATCTACGAGCACACGGATCCCGATTTCAACACCATCGGTCTGGCAGCAGACGGTCAATCCGTTCTTGCCCTTGGCGCGCGCGGCGGCGATCGAGTGCGCCTGTGGAGCATCCCGTTCACGGGTGGCGGTCCGCAGCCGCTCTACCAGGATCCGGAACACGACGTCGAAGGCGTGGTACGTGATATCTACGATCGCCGTTTGCTAGGCGTCAGTGTCGGTGGCTTGGAGCAGCGGGTTCAGTGGCTCGATTCGGCCGCCGAGGCGCGCGTCAAGTCGCTCGAGGCGGCTCTCCCGGGTCGCCGTATCCAGATCGCCGGATATACCCGCGATGGCAAGACGGTCCTCGCTTTCGCGGGGAGTCGTAACAACCCGGGCGTCTACTACCTGATCGACTTCGCAACCAATCGCGCGGAAGTCGTGGGTCAGGAATACCCGCAGCTCGCCAAGGTCGCCCTCGGCAAAGTGAGCAACATCACCTACCCCGCCCGCGATGGCTACAAGGTCCCCGCTTATCTGACTCTGCCCGCCGGCGCGACCGCATCGACCAAAGATTTGCCGCTCGTCGTCTTGCCGCACGGTGGCCCGCGCGCGCGTGATTCAGGCGTCGGCTTCGACTGGTGGTCGCAGTTCGTGGCCTCGCGTGGTTACGCCGTGTTGCAGCCGCAGTTTCGCGGCTCGACCGGTTTTGGTCAGAAGCATGAACTCGCGGGATACCGGCAGTGGGGCCAACTGATGCAGCACGACGTCACCGACGGCGTGAAGTATTTGGTCGAGTCCGGCATGGTGAATCCGGATCGCGTCTGCATCGTCGGCGCGAGCTACGGCGGTTATGCGGCACTCGCCGGTGCGGCCTTCACGCCGGATCTGTATCGCTGCTCAGTCAGCGTCGCGGGCGTCTCGGATTTGGTCGAGATGCTGCGCTGGGTCGAGGATCGCGGCGGCATCGAAGATCCGGCCGTGCGCTTCTGGCGCAAGCACATCGGCAAGACGGGCGACCCGGATGTGGCGGCGTTTTCGCCGGCACGGGCCGCCGACAAGGTCACCGCCACGGTGTTGATGATGCACGGCGTCGACGACACGGTCGTGCCCTACGTTCAGACCGAGTACATGGAAACCGCCATGCGTCGCGCCAAGACGCCGCATGAGGTGTTCAAGCTCAAGTCTGAAGATCACTGGCTCTCGCGCAGCCCGAGCCGCATCGAGATGCTCGCGCAACTCGATCGCTTCCTCGATCAGCACATCGGCAGTCAGTACAAAGTGACGGTGGAGGAACAGGTGGCGCAGCGCTGAATGGGGTAATCACTGCGGAACAAGCTTGGCGGCTCAGCGATGAGCCCTGAGGGATCGAAATGGTCGGGACGCCGAGATTTGAACTCGGGACCCCTTGCACCCCATGCAAGTGCGCTACCAGGCTGCGCCACGTCCCGACCGAACCGAAAGTGATGATACCCCGCCGCTGCCGGCGCGGCGAGTGAATCAGCGCCGAAGCAGGCGCAGCATGTCCTCGAGCTCCATCCGCATCTGGCGGACGATCTGCTGGCTTTGCGTGACGTCGCTGCGGGCCTCTTCACCCTGCAACTTGTTGCGCGCGCCACCGATCGTGAAACCCTCTTCATAGAGCAAGCCACGGATCTGACGGATCACGATGACGTCTTGCCGCTGGTAGTAGCGGCGATTGCCACGCCGCTTGACGGGCTTAAGCTGCGGGAACTCCTGCTCCCAATAACGCAGCACGTGCGGCTTCACGCCACACAACTCCGCCACCTCACCGATGGCGAAATAACGTTTGCCCGGGATCGCCGGTAGTTCGTCGTTATTCTTGGCTTCCAACATACGCTTCGACTCGTGCCTTCAACTTTTGTCCGGGACGGAAAGTCACCACGCGCCGCGCGCTGATGGGAATCTCCTCACCCGTCTTGGGGTTGCGCCCAGGGCGCTGGTTTTTGTCACGCAGGTCGAAGTTGCCGAAGCCGGAGAGTTTGACTTGAGCGCCGGTCGAGAGCGCGGTGCGCAGCTCTTCGAAAAACAGATCAACCAGTTCACGCGCCTCGCGCTTGTTGAGGCCGAGCTGATCGAACAGCGCCTCGGCCATTTCTGCTTTGGTCAGTGCCATGTTGTTGTTCTGTTCCGTCTGATCGAAACTTCCTGCCGACGACTTACTCACGGAAAGTCGCCCGCAACCCCGCCACGAGAGACCCCTTGACCGACTCGATCAATCGATCCGTGCCTTCGTCCGTGAGGGTGCGACCTTTGTCCTGCAAAATCAACCCTAAAGCGACGCTTTTTCGCCCCTCTTCAATTCCGGGTCCGCGATAGATATCGAAGAGGACTACCTCGCGCAAAGCACTTGACGAAGCGCTCAAAACGCGTTCTCGGATATCGGCGTAGCTCACGTCCTCATCGACAACGAACGCCAGATCTCGACGAACCTGCGGATAGCGCGAGGGCTCCGCGAAAGTTTGACGCGCCGGTGCGAACGCCACCTCGACCTCGAGCTCGAAGAGGATCGGTGCCGAGACGAATTCCAAACGACGCACATGCTCGGGATGTAGCTCACCGATCCAACCGATGGGTTGGTCACCGCGAACAATGCGCGCGCTGCGGCCCGGATGGAGACAGCGCGACACCGCCGCTTCGAAGCGAATGTTCTGCGTCGGCGCGGCGAGCGACAACAAAGCCGCAACATCAGCACGGACATCAAAGAATTCGACGGGCTCGCGGCCGCCACCCCATTGCTCGGGCCAGCGTGGCCCCATCGCAAGGCCTGCAATTCGATCGGATTCCGGCGCACCCACGGGAAACACGACGCCGTGCTCCATCAACCGCAGCCGCGGTTGCTGACGACGCTGATTTTCCATGGCGGCCTTGATCAGACCCGGCCACAACGACAAGCGCATGACCGCAAGATCACTCGAGATCGGATTCGAGAGCGTATGCGCGGCTACGTCTGGGAACAGCGCGGATTGGAAGCCCGGCTCGACGAAGGCGAAATGAATGGCTTCGTGGTAGCCGCGAGCGGCGAGCGTATCAAGCAGTCGCTGCTCGGTGGCCGCCGCGGACGCCAGCGGCTGGATGACTTGAGCAACTTGTGCGGGCCTCGTCGGTATCTGCTCGAACCCGACGAGCCTCGCGATCTCTTCGATCAGATCACGCTCGATCGACAAGTCAAAACGATGCGAGGGACTCACGAAGCGCAGCGTTTCGCCACCCGACGACTCGCGACCCACGCTCTGGCGCAAGATGCCAAGCCGCTGCAACAACGCCGTGGCTTCGTCGGCACTCACCGAGAGGCCGAGCAGTCGCGCGATTTGCGGCACACGCAACGACACGGCCGGATAACGCTTCAGGTGGGCCGTCTCTTCAACCGTGACCACAGGGCCCGCTTGGCCGCCTGCGACCGACTGCAACAAGCGAGTGGCGCGCTCGATCGCCAAAGCACCGATCTCGGGATCAACGCCACGCTCGAAGCGCTGGCTCGCATCGGTGGTCAAACCGAAACGACGGCCGCGACCGGCAATGGCCGAGGGTGCGAACCACGCAACCTCAAACAACACGCGCCGCGTCTCGGCGGATACGGCCGTGCGCGCACCACCCATGACGCCCGCGAGTGCAACCGGCCCTGCCTCATCCGCGATGACGAGCATGTCGGCTTGCAATTCGACGATCCGCCCATCGAGCAACTCACAGTGCTCGCCGGCCCTCGCCAAGCGCGCGGTGAGCCCGCCCTGCACTTTGTCGAGATCGTAGGCGTGCATCGGCTGCCCGAGCTCTTGCACGATGTAGTTGGTGATGTCGACGACGGGGCTGATGCTGCGCACACCGGCGCGGCGTAAGCGCTCGCGCAACCAGATGGGCGATGCTCCCGTATTGTCGACATCGACGATGATTCGCGCGTGAAAGCGCGGACAGGCCGCCGGCGCGCCGAGCACGATGTTGGGTCGTTCGCCCCTTGATGCCGGCACCGGCGTCGTATCGGGTGATACCAACGACTTGGACGCCAACGCCGCCACTTCGCGTGCGACGCCGCGCATCGACATTGCATCGCCACGATTGGGTGTGACGGCGAGTTCCAACACGGTGTCATCGAGGGCGAGATACTCGCGCAAATCAGCGCCCACCGACGCATCTGCGGGCAACTCGATGATGCCCTCGGAGATCTCGCTCAAACCTAATTCTTTGGCCGAGCACAGCATGCCCGCCGATTCGACGCCGCGCAGCTTGGCAGCCTTGATCTTGAGGTCGCCCGGCAACTGCGCGCCCACCGTAGCGAGTGCGGTTTTCAACCCCGCACGCGCGTTCGGCGCACCGCAAACGATTTGCAGCAGCGCGCCACCCTCGCCGAGGCTCACCTCGCAGACCCGCAGTTTATCGGCCTGCGGATGTTGCGCGGCACTGACGATCTCGGCCACGCGCACGCCCGCGAACGGCGGTGCCGCCGGCGCAATCGACTCCAGTTCGAAGCCCGCCATGGTGAGCGCACTTCCAAGCGCCTTCGGCTCAAGCTCAGCGTCCACCCACTCGCGCAGCCATTGCAACGAGATCTTCATGCGGCACCGAACTGGCGCAAGAAGCGCAGATCACTTTCGAAGAACAAGCGCAGATCGCTCACACCATCGCGCAACATGGCGAGGCGCTCGATACCCATGCCGAAGGCATAGCCCGTCCAACGCTCGGCGTCGACGCCGGCGGCGTTAAACACGTTCGGATGCACCATGCCGCATCCGCCGACTTCGAGCCAACCGGTGTGCTTGCACACCCGGCAGCCCTCGCCGTCACAGAATACGCAGGACATGTCGACTTCGGCCGAGGGTTCCGTGAAGGGGAAATACGACGGGCGCAAACGAGTGCGCAGATCCCGCTCAAAATAGGCTTGCAGGAAACCCTGCAAAGTCGCCTTCAAATTGGCAAAGCTCACGTTTTCATTGACGACAAGCCCCTCGACCTGATGGAACATCGGTGAGTGGGTCATGTCGTAGTCGCAACGATAGACACGCCCCGGCATGATCATGGCCAGCGGAAGACGTCCCTTGCGCAACTCGCGGATCTGCACCGGTGAAGTGTGCGTGCGCAACAAGCGCCCATCCGGAAAATAGAACGTGTCGTGCATCGCGCGCGCTGGATGATCAGGCGGGATGTTCAGCGCTTCGAAGTTGTGGAAATCGTCTTCGATCTCGGGGCCCGTGGCGATCTCGAATCCCGATTGCCGAAAAATGCTCTCGATGCGCAAGCGCGCGCGCGTCACCGGATGCACGCCGCCGCGCTCCTCGCCCCTTCCGGTGACCGTGACGTCGATACGCCCCGCCGCAAGCTGCGCTTCGACCTCAGCGGCCGCGAGCTTCGTCTCGGCGGCCTCGATCGCCGCCTGCACCACCTGCTTGGCGTCGTTGATCTTGGCGCCCGCCGCCGGTCGATCGGCCGCCGACAAAGCACCCAAGGATTTGAGCTGCTCGGTGAGGAGGCCTTTTTTCCCCAGCCAGCGCACACGCACCTCGTCGAGCGCGGCGAGCGTCGTGCTCGCCGCGACTTCGTCGAGGGCTTGCTGCGAGAGGGTCGCGAGATCGCTCACGACCGATCCTTACGGAGTGCCGAGCGCTGCCTTGACCTTAACCACCAACGCGCCGAAAGCGTCCGCATCGTGCACCGCGATGTCCGCGAGCATCTTGCGATCGATCTCGATGTTGGCGAGCTTGAGGCCGTTGATCATGCGGCTGTAGGACAACCCAAACAGACGGGCGGCCGCGTTGATACGCTGAATCCACAAAGCACGGAAATCACGCTTCTTCAAACGGCGGCCTTCATAGGCGTATTGACCCGCCTTGATGACCGCCTGCTTGGCAGCGCGATAAACCTTACGACGGGCATTGTAGTAGCCCTTCGCTTTACCCAATACTTTCTTGTGGCGGCGACCCGCGGTCACGCCACGTTTGACTCTTGCCATGTTCGATTACCTCGGTAGCGAATTCTTAGAGATGCGGGAGCAACTGGTCGAGACGACCGACATCACTCTCATGCACCAGACTCGAGCCGCCCGAGCGCAGTTGGCGCTTGGTTTTACGCGGCTTGTGACCGAGGTTATGGCGACGGCCGGCGGAGTAGGATTTATATCCCTTCGCCGTTTTGCGAAAACGCTTCGCAGCCGCCCGGTTAGTTTTCAACTTGGGCATTTCAGACTCCTGACACGTTGTAGCTACGCTCACAAGACCCTCACGGGCCCGCTCGCGGGCGGATACACCGACCTTGCGGTTAGTGCATCACTTCTTTTTTGGCGCGAGCACCATGACCATCTGTCGCCCTTCCATCAGCGGGTTCTGCTCGACTGACGCCGTGGCGGCGAGGTCGGTAGAAAGCCGATCGAGCAGGCGACGCCCGATCTCTTGATGCGCCATTTCTCGGCCGCGGAAACGCAGGGTTACCTTGGCCTTGTCACCTTCAGTCAGGAAGCGGATGAGGTTACGCAGCTTGACCTGGTAATCCCCCTCTTCCGTACCGGGGCGAAACTTCACTTCCTTGACTTGCTGTTGCTTCTGCTTCTTCTGCGCGGACTGGGTTTTCTTTTTCTGTTCGAAAAGAAACTTCCCGAAATCCATGATGCGCACCACCGGCGGCTCGGCCATCGGCGACACCTCGACGAGATCGAGCTCACTGTTTTGTGCGAGCTGCAGAGCCTCGAAGCGGGTCATGATTCCTGCCTGCGACCCGTCCGCCGCGATCACGCGCACCTGCGGCGCCGTAATGTCCTCGTTGCGCCGGATGCGCTTGCTTGCAGTCGAGATACGTCAATCCTCCAAAGTTCGGCGCCCGCGGCTCTCCAGCTCAAAGTTCAGTCGCTCGACGAATGCCTGCGATGACATCTGACCCAGATCCTTGCCGCTGCGGCTGCGCACAGACAGAAGCTCCGCTGCTACTTCCTTGTCGCCTGCCACCAATAGGTACGGCACGCGCTGCAGCGTGTGGGCGCGAATCTTAAAGCCGATCTTTTCGTTACGCAAGTCGGTTTCGACCCGAAGCCCCTGATTTCTAAGGAAATCGGCAACCTTGCTAACGTAATCGTCCTGACGATCGGTGATATTCATCACCACCACCTGCACCGGCGCGAGCCAGGTGGGCAACTTGCCAGCATGGTGCTCGATCAGAATGCCGAGGAAACGCTCAAGGGAACCGAAAATCGCCCGGTGCAGCATCACCGGCGTCTGCTTCTGGCTGTGCTCGTCGATGTAATGAGCGCCTAAGCGACCAGGCAGGTTCAGATCGACCTGCAAGGTACCGCACTGCCAGTCCCGACCGATCGCATCACGCAGCACGAACTCGAGCTTCGGGCCGTAAAAGGCACCTTCGCCGGGGTTGAGCGTGTAATCGATGCCGGCAACGCGGGCAGCTTCGGTGAGCGCGGCCTCAGCCTTGTCCCAGATGTCATCCGAACCCACACGCTTCTCGGGACGATCCGAGAACTTGATGCGGACGTCGTCGAACCCAAAATCGCGGTAGATGTCGAGGATGAGTTGAGTCACCGCCACGGACTCGGCCGTGATCTGCTCGGGGCTCACGAAGATATGGGCATCGTCCTGCGTGAAGGCGCGCACGCGCATCAGACCGTGCAAAGCACCCGAAGGCTCGTAGCGATGCACCTTGCCGAACTCGGCGAAGCGGATCGGCAGATCCCGATAGCTGCGCAGACCTTGCCGAAAGATCTGCACGTGACCCGGGCAGTTCATCGGCTTGATCGCATAGACGCGCTCGTCGGGCGTCTGCGTCGTGAACATGTTCTCGCCGAACTTTTCCCAGTGCCCGGAAGCTTCCCAGAGGCTGCGATCCATGAGCTCGGGGCCGTTGACCTCCTGAAAGCCCGCTGCGCGCTGCTTTTCGCGCATGTAAGCGATGAGGTTTTGGAACACCGTCCAGCCCTTCGGATGCCAGAACACCGCACCCGGTGCCTCTTCCTGCATGTGGAAAAAGTCGAGTTCGCGACCGATGCGACGATGGTCACGCTTCTCGGCTTCCTCGAGACGATGCAGGTAATCTTTGAGATCCTTTTCCTGCGTCCACGCCGTGCCATAGATCCGCTGCAGCATCTCGTTGCGCGAATCGCCGCGCCAATAGGCACCAGCGACCTTCATCAGCTTGAATACTTTGAGCTTGCCGGTGGTCGGTACGTGTGGGCCACGACACAAATCGACCCACTCGCCCTGCCCATAAAGACTGATCGCCTCGTTCGACGGAATGCTGGCGATGATCTCCGCCTTGTAGTGCTCGCCGAGATTCTTG
Source organism: Gammaproteobacteria bacterium (assembly GCA_018970145.1). GTDB lineage: Bacteria > Pseudomonadota > Gammaproteobacteria > Steroidobacterales > Steroidobacteraceae > UBA964. The sequence goes on along the minus strand of JAGWWY010000002.1, from coordinate 181,441 downwards.
AAGAACGTGACGGCATCATCGCGCGGCATTTCGCGGCGTTGCACGGGCAGATTAGCGCTCGAGAGTTCGAGCATCTTGGCTTCGATCGCCGCAAGATCCTCTGGGGTGAACGGACGCTTGTAGGCGAAGTCGTAATAGAACCCATCGTCGATGACAGGGCCGATCGTCACCTGCGCATCCGGGAAGAGCGACTGTACGGCCTGCGCCAACAAGTGGGCGGTCGAGTGACGGATGATCTCGAGTGCATCCGGATGCTTGTCCGTCACGATCTCGAGTTTGCTGTCGCTGACGATCGAAAAAGACGTGTCGACGAGCTTGCCGCCAACCTTACCGGCGAGAGCGGCCTTGGCGAGCCCGCTCCCGATGCTCGCGGCCACCTCGGCCACCGTCACCGGATTGTCGAAGATTCTCTGGCTACCATCGGGCAGCGTGATCACGGGCATCGTCGCCGGGCTCCGTTACGAAAAGGGCGCTTCCGCATAGCGAAAACGCCCGATCTTGAATTGGTAGGCGCGAGTGGGATCGAACCACCGACCACCACCATGTCAAGGTGGTGCTCTACCACTGAGCTACGCGCCTGCGGAAAGGTCGCGAAAGATACCCTAGGCACCGATCAGCGGCAACCGCCGCACCGGTTTACCCGTCAAAACCGCCATCGCATTGGCCAAGGCTGGGGCCAAGGGCGGCACCCCAGGCTCGCCCACACCGCCCGGCGGACGATCCGATGGTTGAATGTAGGTCTCGATGATCGGGGTCTCGGCGAGGCGTAGAACGCGATACCGGTCGAAGTTGCCCTCCTCGACGCGACCCTCGTTAAAGTGGATCTGGCCGTAGAGCGCCGCCGAGAGCGCGTAAATGACGGCGCTGTCGATCTGTTGTTCGATCAAATTGGGGTTGATCGCGACTCCACAGTCGACCGCCACCACCACCCGATGCACCCGCGGCTCGCCCTCGGGGCTCAACGAAGCCTCGACTACCTCGGCCACGATCGAACCGAAGGACTGGTTGAGTGCGATGCCACGGGCAATCGGTGCACCGTCGGCAGCATAGCCGGCAGGCGTATCCCAGCCCGACTTCTCAGCCGCGAGGTTCAGCACGGCCAGATGACGTGGGTGCTCGCGCAAGTGTCGTGCGCGAAACTCGACCGGATCGACGAGCGCTAAGCGTGCCAACTCATCGACAAAGGTCTCGGTGAAGAAAGCCTGCTGCGAGTGGCCGACTGAACGCCAGTACCCGACCGGTACCGGCAACTCGACGGCCCGATGCGTCACGCGATGGTTCGCGAATTCGTAAGGCTGATCGAAGGCCCCCTCAGCCGTCGTCTTGTCCGGCCCGGCAGCGGGCAATCCAAATACCCGCTGGAACGACTGCTTCACGATGGACTGACCGCTCGAGTGAGCCAACCACGCCACAACCTGACCGCTGTCATCGAGCCGCGCGCGCAATCTCGCCCGAGCGCCGGGGCGGAAGAAATCATTGCGGGTGTCGTCCTCTCGACGCCACGCCACTTGCACGAGCCGTCCAGGCGCAGCCTTGGCGATCGCCGCGGCTTGGGCGATGAAATCAGTTTCGAGACGCCGCCCAAAAGCGCCTCCAAGATACAGACTCTCGAGGGTCACTTGCTCGGCATCGAGCTCGAATACTTTGGCGGCGGCCGACCGAGCGGCGTCGGGAACTTGCACTCCCGCCCAGACTGTTGCCCGATCAGTCTCGAACTTGACCGCACAGGCGAGCGGCTCCATCGCTGCATGTGCCAGAAACGGAACGGCATAGTCTGCCGTGAGTGTGCGCTGCGCATCGCTGCGCTCGGTTCGCGCAAACACGGCATCGACGTCACCGACGTTGCGATAACGATGTCCCGCCGATGGGTCCTCGAGCGCGCCTTGCAGCTCGCGCTGGAGGTCAGCGTCGGAGAACATGCCGGCTTCGCCCGCCACCCATTGCGCAACCAATTGTCCGAGCGCCCGCTCTGCTGCGAAGCGACTGCTCGCGAGCACCGCAATACCCGGTGGGCCGCCCGAGAGCGCCGGCACCGAAACGACATCGACGACGCCCTGCAACTTACGCAGCGCATCCGCGTTGGAGACGGCGACGCGTCCCTCGCGGTAGGGTGACCAGTCGACTAGCGCGAACAGCATTCCTCGCTCTTGTACATCGAGCGCAAAACGCGCTTTGCCCGTCACCTTGGCGAGCACCTCCTGCGACAAGCGCGGCCGCGATCGACCGATGATGCGGCGTTCAGAGGCCTGCTTAACTTGCCACTCGGTCGCGGGCGCGAGCGCACCGCCCTCGCGCGCGACCAGCTCACCGTAGCGAACACGCCGGCCGTCCGGCGCGATGACGAGGCCGTTGTCGATGCGACAGCCCTGCGAAGTCGGAAGCTCCCAAGCGCGCACAGAGGCAGCAAGTAACGTCGCCCGCGCCATCGCCCCGGCTTCGCGCAGTGGATCCCACAAATCTTTGATACTGGTTGAGCCACCGGTGACCATCACGCCGATACGTCTGACCGCTTTGGTGGTCAATCTCTCGACCTGATGCCGAATGAGCCCGTCGTCATCGGGATGAAACGGTAATCCATCGGTCGCCACAGCGAGGTTGTTATAGACAGAATGAATCGGTGCAGGCTCGATGCGAATGCGCTCAAGCGCGACATCGAGCTCATCGGCCAGCAGCATAGCGAGACCGGTATGGGTGCCCTGACCCATCTCGCAGCGCGGCATCCACAAGCGGATGCTGTCATCCGCACCGATGCGCAGCCACGCGTTCGGCTCGAGCATCTCATCGCTCGAGGACTCATCGCCGCGGCGCAGTCGCGAGGCGGCAGGCAAGGCACCCCACCCAATCACGACTGCCGATACCGCGCCGAGACCCCACCACAAGACGGTGCGTCTTTTCATGCGGATCAACTCGCCTTGACGGCGGACAAGCCCAGTCCCGCCCGTTTGAGTCGCTCGATCTCATCACGCAATCGGGCAGCTTCCTCGAACTCGAGATTACGCGCCGCCTTAAACATCTCGGTCTCTAATTGCTTCATACGACGCAGCGCTTGCTCAGGTCGCAAATCGATCGCCGCATCGGCTTGGTGTCGGCCTGCGGCCCCTCGACTCATCGGACCGCGCGCTGCCGATGCACCACCCTTACCGGTGCCGCGTCCACTCAAGGCGGCGGCGAAACCCTCCTCGCGGGCGCCCTCCATGACATCCAGTACGCGCTTGACGATGCCCTGCGGGACGATGCCGTGTTGCTCGTTGAACTCAATCTGCTTGCGACGACGTCGCGCCGTTTCATTTAATGCGCGCTGCATCGAGCCTGTGATCTTATCCGCATAGAGAATCGCGCGACCATTCAAATTGCGCGCCGCTCGCCCGATCGTTTGGATCAAAGAATTCTCGGAGCGTAGAAAACCTTCCTTATCGGCGTCGAGAATCGCCACCAATGCAACCTCAGGCATGTCGAGCCCTTCGCGCAACAGATTGATACCAACGAGCACATCGAACACCCCGAGCCGCAGATCTCGAATGATTTCACTGCGCTCGACGGTCTCGATGTCGGAATGCAGGTAGCGAACCTTGACGCCGTGCTCTTCAAGGTACTCCGTCAGATCTTCGGACATACGCTTAGTGAGCGTCGTTATCAACACTCGCTCGCCGCGCGAGACACACTGCTGGATTTCCGACAGCACATCGTCCACCTGCGTGCGAACGGGCCGAACCTCGACTTCGGGATCGAGCAACCCCGTCGGACGCACGACTTGTTCGACGGTCTGCGCCGCATGGCGCGCTTCGTAGTCACCGGGTGTGGCCGACACGAAGATCATCTGCGGCGCCATCCGCTCCCATTCCTCGAATTTGAGCGGCCGATTATCGAGCGCCGATGGCAACCGGAACCCGTATTCCACCAGGGTCTCTTTTCGCGAACGATCGCCTTTGTACATGGCACCGAGTTGCGGCAGGGTTTGATGACTCTCATCGACGACAAGCAAGGCATTGGGTGGTAGGTAGTCGTACAGGCACGGTGGCGGCTCGCCGGTCTCGCGGCCCGAGAGATAGCGTGAGTAGTTCTCGATCCCAGCGCAGTAGCCGACCTCTTTCATCATCTCGAGATCGAACATCGTGCGCTGCTCGAGTCGCTGCGCTTCGACCAGCTTGCCCAGCGCTCGTAACTCGATGAGTCGATCGTGCAACTCCTCGCGGATCTTGTCGATCGCTCCGATCAGGCGCTCTTTGGGAGTGACAAAATGCGTACCCGGATACACCGTGAAGCGCGGCAGCTTGCGCTTGACCTCGCCCGTGAGCGGATCAAAGACGGATAGACCCTCGATGGTCTCGTCGAACAACTCGACTCGCAGAGCCTCGCGCTCCGACTCGGCGGGAAAGATATCGACGATATCGCCACGCACCCGGAATGTGCCTTGCGTGAAATCGATCTCGTTACGGGTGTATTGCATATCGGCCAATCGCCTCAGCAACTTGCGCTGATCGAGAATCTCGCCGCGGACGAGATGCAGCACCATCGCAAGATAGGCCTGCGGATCGCCGAGGCCGTAGATCGACGACACCGTCGCTACGATGATGGCATCGGGCCGCTCGAGCAACGCCTTCGTAGCCGAGAGACGCATCTGCTCGATATGTTCGTTGATCGAGGCGTCCTTCTCGATGAACGTGTCGCTCGAGGGTACATAGGCCTCGGGCTGGTAATAGTCGTAATACGAGACAAAATATTCGACGGCGTTGTCAGGAAAGAATTCTCGGAACTCGCCGTACAACTGCGCAGCGAGTGTTTTGTTGTGGGCAAGCACCAGCGTCGGTCGTTGCACCTCAGCGATCACGTTGGCGATCGTGAAGGTCTTCCCGCTGCCGGTCACGCCGAGCAGGGTTTGATGCGCAAGGCCGCTCTGCAAGCCTTCGATGAGCCCGGCTATCGCCGTGGGCTGGTCACCGGCCGGCGAGTAGTGCGAATGGAGACGGAAGGCGCTCATGAGTTCCCGTAATATAAACGGCGTGTCCTCTCTAGTCTCTCGTCGCGTGAAACGCGTCAAACCCTCGCCCACGATGGCCGCCACCGCTCGCGCTGCGGCGCTGCGAGCCGCCGGGCGTGACATCATCAGTCTGACGGCCGGCGAACCTGATTTCGACACGCCGGCGCACATTGCCGAGGCGGGTATCACCGCGATCCGCGAGGGACACACGCGCTACACCGACGTCGGCGGCACACCCGAACTCAAGGATGCGATCCGCGCCAAATTCGCGCGCGACAATCATCTCGACTACGAGCGCAAGCAGATCCTCGTCAGCACCGGTGCGAAGCAAAGTCTCTTCAATCTCTGCCTCGCGCTGCTCGATCCCGAGGATGAGGTCATCATACCGGCGCCCTATTGGGTGTCGTATCCCGACATGGTGCGCCTCGCTGATGCCACCCCCGTCATCGTGCCAACCAAGGCCGAGAGCGGCTACAAAATGACGCCAAGGCAGTTGGCGGCAGCGATCACGTCCAAAACTCGCTTGCTGCTCATCAACTCACCGTGCAACCCGACCGGCGCCGCCTATTTGCGTCACGAGTGGCAGGCGCTCGGCGAGGTCTTGCTCGAACATCCGCGCATCGTCATCGGCACCGACGACATGTACGAGAAAATTTGGTGGGCCGACGAGCCTTTTTCGACCCTGGCGGAGGTCGTCCCAGCACTTCACGAGCGAACGGTGACCATCAATGGCGTCTCCAAAAGCCACGCCATGACCGGCTGGCGCATCGGTTACTGCGGCGGACCCGCAGAATTGATCGCCGCGATGGCGACTCTTCAGGGGCAGAGCACCTCCAACCCCTCGAGCATTGCGCAACGCGCTGCGATCGTCGCGCTCAACGCGGATCAGACGGTCGTCGCCGAGATGAATACCGCCTACCGAGAGCGTCACGATTTTTTCGTGTCTGCGCTGAACGCGCTGCCCGGCGTCCGCTGCCGCCCGGGTGCCGGGACCTTCTACGCGTTCGCGGATATCAGCGTAGCGCTACAGCGTCTGGCTTGGCCCGACGACACGGTCTTCGCCGAGCAATTGCTCGAGCAGACCGGCGTGGCCGTCGTCCCGGGCAGTGGCTTCGGCGCTCCGGGTCACATCCGACTCTCCTTCGCCACTGCGCAAACCCAATTGGAGACCGCCGTCGAGCGCCTTGCGGCCTTCCTGCGCCCGGCTTGACGCGGGGGGGCACTTTCCAGAGAATGCGCGCCTCTTTGAGAGACTCCGTTCCCCGGTAGCTCAGTTGGTAGAGCGTCGGACTGTTAATCCGCAGGTCCCTGGTTCGAGTCCAGGCCGGGGAGCCATCTCCTCCGGAGTCTCGCAAAATAGTTGCCTATCTCGCCGACATGGCTACACTGCGGTCAATGCCGGCCATCGCTGCCAACCACCTGTTTGTTCGCTTGCCACCGGCCGTCCAGGCGGCGCTGCGGCCACAACTGCGAATCGTCGAAGTCACCCGCGGACAAATATTGGTCGACGATCGACAAACGGTAACTCAAATCGGATTCCCGTTGACGTGCATGGCACATATCGATGCGCCGGTCGGTGACGGTCGCTATGCACATACAGGGTTACTCGGCCGGCATCACATGATCGGAACGCACGTCGTTCACACCCAACCGTTCGGCGCACGCCGAGTAACGGTTTTGATACCGGGCTATATGGCCGTGTGCGATCTCGCGTTGTACCGCGCGCAATTCAAACGCTCCGGCGCATTGCGTGACATGCTGGTTTGGTTACAGATGCATGCGCATCGACGGATCGGGCAGCTCGCCGCCTGCAACGCGACGCACAATCTGCAGCAACGCCTCGCGCGGTTGCTGCTGCAGATCCATTACATCCAAGACCTGACCGTGTTGCCGATCGCGCAGGCAGACCTTGCGCATCTGCTAGGTGTACGTCGCGAGGCGATCACCCGCGCGCTGGCGGAGATCGAAGCAGCCGGTATCGTGGCCCTCGCGCGAAGTCGTATTGAGATCCTCACGTTCGAGGGACTCACCGCCCGCTCGTGCGATTGCCACGCCGAGCTCGTGTACGCGGGCCGCTACGACTACGCCACGCTCAACCCACGCCGCCGCGCCTAAGCGCAAAGGGGCGCGCGCGTCAGAGATTCAGAAGTGCGGCTTATCCGGCGCCGCGTTGAAGCGCTGCACCGATTCGCGAATGATCGTGCGCGCCTGCTCGGCGTTACCCCAACCTTGCACCTTGACCCACTTGCCGGCTTCGAGATCTTTGTAGTGCTCAAAGAAATGGCCGATCCGCTCAAGCCAGTGTTTTGATACGGTGCCGATATCTTGCACGTGACTGTAGCCGTTGAACGTCTTGTCGACCGGCACGGCTAGTAACTTCTCGTCGGCGCCACGCTCGTCCTCCATCAACAGCACACCCACCGGACGGCATCGAATCACCGAGCCGGGCACCAGCGGCAACGGCAGAATCACAAGCACGTCGGCCGGGTCTCCATCGCCGCCGAGCGTGTGCGGAATGTAGCCGTAGTTACAGGGGTATCGCATGGGCGTCGAGAGGATCCGATCGACGAAGATCGCGCCGGTCGCCTTGTCGACCTCGTACTTGACGGGGTCGGCATCCTTTGGGATCTCGACGATCACGTTCACTTCGTTCGGAACGTCAGCGCCGGTCGGGACCAAATCGAGAGCCATCCTCAGCCTCCTCAGCTCACACGGAGCGGGCGATCAATTCTTTCATGATTTCGTTGGTGCCGCCGTAGATGCGTTGCACTCGCGAGTCGGCAAACATGCGGCACACGAGATACTCGTTCATGTAGCCGTAGCCACCGTGCATCTGCACGCACTCATCGAGCACCTGCTGCTGCATATCGGTCACCCAGTATTTCGCCATCGAGGCGGTCTCGTTATCGAGCTTGCCTGCAAGCAACTTCACGATGCAGTCGTCGACGAAGACGCGCGCCACACGCGTGAGCGTAGCGACTTCCGCCAACTTGTGACGAACCGTCTGCATATCGCCGATGGTTTGGCCAAACGCCTTGCGCTCTTTGACGTATTTTGAGGTTTCCGCCACCGCCCCTTCCATCGCACCCACGCCACAGAGCGCAATCACGAGACGCTCGTAGGGCAGATCGCCCATCAAGTGATACATACCCTGCCCCTCTTCGGGACCGAGCAGGCAGTCAGCGGGTACCAAAACATCTTCAAAGAAAAGCTCAGCCGTGTCCTGCGCCGGCATGCCCATCTTGTCAAGCACGCGACCGACGCGGTATCCGGGGAGGTTTTCGGTTTCGACCATGATCAGTGACAAGCCACGCTTGCGCTCGGTCGGATTCGTACGAGTCACGAGCATCAACAGGGAAGCACTGCCACCATTGGTGATGAAAATCTTTGATCCGTTGATACGATAGTGATCACCCTCGCGTACGGCACGCGTGCGGATACCCTGTAGGTCAGAGCCAGCGCCGGGCTCGGTCATCGCAATGGCACCGATCAACTCGCCCTTAGCGAGACGCGGCAACCAACGCTGCTTCTGCGCCTCGGTGCCGTAGTTGTAGACGTAGTGAGCGCACATGCTGTGCACGCCCTGACCAAAACCGGAGATCGCCCGACGCGATAGTTCTTCGTACATGACGACCTCGTGCCGGAAATCGCCGCCACCGCAGCCGTACTCGGCGGGTAGATCGAGGCATAACAAGCCCATCTCGCCCGCCTTGCGCCATAGGTCACGATCGACATGGTGTTGCTTACGCCATTTGGCGTCGTGCGGAACCATCTCGGTTTCGATGAAACGCGCGACGTTCTCGCGGAACAACTTCAGGTCTTCATCCAGCCAAGGCGACTCGTAAGCGAGCATGTTCACTGTCTCCGGGTCTTCGCAGGGGTTTTGACGACGGTTTTCAAATGGCGACGAAAATCGGCGCCTAACTGCGGGTGCGCGAGCGCATAGGCGACTGTGGCCTGCAAATAACCGAGCTTGCTGCCACAGTCGTAGCGCTTACCCGAGAAGCGATACGCGTAGACCGCCTCCTCCTGCAGCAAACGCGCGATGCCATCGGTGAGTTGGATCTCGCCGCCCGCCCCGCGCCCAATCCGCGCAAGATGCTCAAAGATCGCGGGCGATAACAAATAGCGACCGACCACCGCGAGATTCGAGGGCGCTTTGTCCGGCTTTGGTTTCTCGACAATGCTGCGGATGCGCGCGGTGCCGCCTGCCGCCTCGACGGCGACGATGCCGTACTTGTCGGTGTCTTGGCGCGGCACCGGCTCGCAACCAATCACACTTGCGCGCTTGTGCGAATAGACATCGGCCATTTGCGCCAGCACGGGCTCGTCCGCGGCGATCAAATCATCGGCTAGATGCACGAAGAACGGTTCATTGCCGACGGCAGGTCGCGCGCACAGCACCGCATGACCCAAACCGAGTGGCGCGGGCTGTCGGATGTAGATGCAGGTCGCATAACTGGGCAAAACGCTGTGCAGTTGTTTGACCAGATCGGACTTGCCCTGCGACTTCAGCAAGTTCTCGAGCTCTTGATCCGAGTCGAAGTGATCTTCGATGGCCCGCTTCGAGGCACCCGTGATGAACACGAGACGCCGTGCACCGGCCGCCAGTGCTTCTTCGACGGCGTACTGGATTAACGGCTTGTCGACCACCGGCAGCATTTCTTTGGGGCTGGCCTTGGTCGCAGGCAGAAAGCGCGTACCGCGTCCGGCTACCGGAAACACGGCCGTCTCGATGAGGGGGCGTTTCGCCATTGTCCACTCCGGGCAGGGCCGCTACGGCGAGAGCCACAGCGGCAAACACTCTGGAGTCGAATGTTAAATCGAAACGCCCCGTCGAGTCAGGTTGAGAGGCGCATTTAGCGGCTAACGTGACGATTGGGTGTCACCGCGCCGACCCGTAACTTCGCACGGTTGAGCTCGATGGTCCGCGCGCCGATTCCCTTCACGAGCGCCAAGTCGTCGATGGAACGGAACGGACCATGAAGCCGGCGATACTCGACGATGGCGCGAGCCTTCGACTCACCGATTCCGCGCATTTCACGCGCGAGAGTCGACGCGTCAGCGGCGTTCAGATCGATCGCGGTAACCGCAGCGGGTTTGCCCGCGACGGCGGGTTTGCCCGCGACGGCAGGCTTGCTCGCAACGGTCGGTTGAGCCGCGACAGCAGGCTTCAACGTAGCGGTCGAGGGCGGTGCAGCCGAGGCTATCGAAAACGCGGAAACGGGTAACGCCAGTAAAACGAACGCAGTCAATTTCATGGAAACCTCCGAGGGGGATCAGGTACGACCTTGGGGAGGCACGAGCCTAGGAGGTGCTCACGACGCAGCGTGAGCCGTCAATGACGACGTTCTGCAGAGAAATTCAGTCGCGAATAGGGTAGGCGAGGCTCTCGTTGACCCGCTCGCGCAAATCTTTGCCTGGCTTGAAATGCGGGACATACTTACCAGCGAGCGCCACCGCCTCACCCGTCTTGGGATTGCGCCCCTGCCGCGGCGGTCGGAAATGCAGCGAAAAGCTACCGAAGCCGCGGATTTCAATGCGCTGACCCGTGGCGAGTGCATCGCTCATGATCTCGAGCATCTGCTTGAGTGCCAGCTCCACATCCTTGGCGGGCAGATGCTTCTGCTTGGCCGTGATCAGTTCGATGAGTTCCGACTTCGTCATGTGGGACCCCGCGAGGCCTATCCGCGGTCGTGGCGGGAGCACGGGGCCCCCGCCACGACCACGAATTTCAGTTCAGACTCAGCTGCGATCGCGATCCGAGTTGATCTGCGCCTTGAGCAGCTCACCCAAGCTCGTACCCGCCGTCGGGGCACCCTGCTCCGAGCGGTAGCTCTGCATGGCCTCAGCTTCCTCGGATGCCTCCTTCGCCTTGATCGAGAGCGAAATCGAACGCGTCTTACGATCGACACCCAGGAACTTCGCCTCGATGTCATCACCGACTTTGAGGAACTGCCGAGCGTCTTCGACGCGGTCACGGCCGAGTTCGGAGGCACGCAATTGACCTTCGATGCCGTTGCCGAGATCGATGATCGCGCCGCGCGCATCGACTTCTTTCACGACGCCGCGGACGATGCTGCCCTTCGGGTTGTCGGCGATGTAACCGGCGAACGGATCCTTCGCCAGCTGCTTGATGCCAAGGCTGATGCGCTCGCGCTCCGGATCGATCGCCAGCACCATCGCTTCGATGGTCTGGCCCTTTTGAAAGCTGCGCACGGCCTCCTCGCCCGGGATGTCCCAGGAGATGTCCGACAAGTGCACGAGCCCGTCAATATTACCCGACAGACCGATGAAGATACCGAAGTCCGTGATCGACTTGATCTGCCCGGAAACCTTGTCACCGCGGTTGTAGTTCTCGGAGAACTCGCGCCACGGGTTGGCCGCACATTGTTTGAGGCCGAGGCTGATGCGGCGACGCTCTTCGTCGCAATCGAGCACCATGACTTCCACTTCCTGACCGGTCTGCACGATCTTGGCTGGATTGACGTTCTTGTTCGTCCAATCCATCTCGGACACGTGCACGAGACCTTCGACGCCATCCTCGATCTCCACGAACGCACCATAGTCGGCGATGTTCGTGACCTTGCCGAAGACACGCGTGTTCGGCGGGTAGCGACGCGAGATGCTCTCCCACGGATCGGCACCCAACTGCTTGAGGCCGAGGCTCACGCGCGAACGCTCGCGGTCGAACTTCAGGATACGCACTTCGACCTCGTCGCCAACCTTGACGACTTCAGACGGATGCTTAACGCGCTTCCACGCCATGTCGGTGATATGCAGCAGGCCATCGATGCCGCCCAAGTCGACGAACGCACCGTAATCGGTGAGATTCTTAACCGTGCCGCGCACGACCGACCCTTCCTGCAAGTTGTCCATCAGCGCGCTGCGCTCGGCGGAGAACTCTTGCTCCACCACGGCGCGACGTGAGACGACGACGTTGTTGCGCTTCTGGTCGAGCTTGATGACCTTGAACTCGAGCGGCTTGTTTTCGAGATACGCGGTGTCACGTACCGGCCGCACGTCGACCAGCGAGCCCGGCAAAAACGCGCGGACATGTTCGATTTCGACCGTAAAACCACCCTTCACGCGGCCGGTGATGATGCCGATGACGATCTCGCCGGCGTTGAACGCTTCTTCGAGACGCGTCCAGGTGCGGGCGCGCTTGGCCTTCTCGCGCGAGAGGCGGGTTTCACCCGTGCCGTCTTCGACGGAGTCGAGGGCCACTTCGACCATGTCGCCGGCCTTGACCTCGATTTCACCGCGCTCGTTCTTGAACTGCTCGACCGGAATGACGGCCTCGGACTTCAAACCGACGTTGACGATGACCATGTCATCACCCACCTCGACGATCAGCCCCGAGAGAATTTGTCCCGGGCGGATTCGCTGGCTAGCAAGGCTCTGCTCGAACAGTTGCGCAAAACTTTCAGTCATTGGTTGTTACTCGTAATGCGGTGAAAACGTCACCGCGACGTCTGGCCCGAGCAGCCCTCATCCGATGGCCCACGGGAATTGCCGAACAAGACCACGCTTCCTTGCGCGATCACCCAAAACACGATCGAAGATTTTCAAGGGGTCAGCGCCACAGGGCGCGCTCGCGTCCGAGTTCGATCACCCGCTCGACGATGGCCTCGACGGTGACACCCGTGGAGTCGATCACGAACGCGTCGGACGCTGGCCGAAGTGGTGCGACGGCGCGGGTGGAATCGCGCTCGTCGCGTTCGGCTATCTCCCGCGAAAGGGCGGCGAGACTAACACCCGAATCCTTACCTTTCAACTGGTTATAGCGCCGCAGGGCCCTTTCTTCGGCACTGGCGGTGAGGAAAATCTTGAGCGGAGCAGACGGAAAAATCACCGTCCCCATATCGCGCCCGTCAGCAACGAGCCCCGGCCACTCGGCGAAGGCGCGCTGTCGCTCGGTCAAGGCTGCGCGCACCGCCGGCCACGCAGCCACCCGCGAAGCGCCCTGCCCGGTCTGCTCCGACCGCACCAGCACGGTCACCTCGACACCGTCGAGCTCGATGCGCTCGGCGCCGCTCGGGGCGGAGCCAAAACGCACTTTCATTTGGCTTGCAAGCCGGCTGTGCCCGTCAACGTCCTGCGGCGCGAGACCCGCCTTAACGCCCGCTACCGCGACGAGACGGTACAGCGCGCCACTGTCGAGCAAGTGCCAGCCGAGCGCGCTCGAGAGGCGCCGACACACCGTCCCCTTGCCCGAGCCGGAAGGGCCGTCCACCGCGACCACGGGCACCGGCAGTGACGCTGGCGCCCGCATCGACATCGGGGCGGCGGGCGAAGTCACGTCACCTCGCGTAGCTGCAGTCCGCAGGCCCGCGCCAGATCGGCAAACCCCGGAAATGAGGTGGCGACGTTGGCGGTATCGTCGATCTCGATCGGCCCGGTGGCCCGAAGCGAGGCGACCGCGAACGACATCGCGATGCGATGATCGCCATGGCTGTCGATACGACCCGACTGAAACACCGGGTCCTCGCCACGCGCGCCCGTCAGCCGCATCCCATCCGGCAAGAGCTCATGCGCCACACCGAGCGCGGTCAATCCCGCCGACATAACGGTCAGCCGATCGCTCTCCTTCACGCGCAGTTCCTCCGCTCCCCGCAACAGCGACTCACCCTCGGCACAGGCGGCGGCGATGAAGAACACCGGGAACTCGTCGATCGCAAGCGGTACCCAATCCGGGCGCACCTCGATGCCGCGCAGCCGCGACGGGCGAACGATCAAATCGGCAGTGGGCTCGGGACCGGCGGTTCGCAGATCCCGCACTTCGATGTTGGCGCCCATGGCCAGCAAGATCTCGAGCAAGCCGGTTCGAGTTGGATTCATACCAACCCTCTCGAGATGCAACTCACCCGCCGTCGCGAGGCAGCCTGCCACCATGAAAAAGGCCGCAGAAGAAAAATCGGCAGGGATATCGACATGACATCCAGCAAGCTTCGCGGGTGCATGGACTGACACCGTGGCGCCCTCGCGGCGAACGTCAACGCCGAAGCCCTGCAGCATGCGCTCGGTGTGATCGCGCGTGGGTGCAGGCTCGGTGACTCGTGTTGAACCGCGCGCATACAATCCGGCCAGCATCACCGCCGACTTCACCTGCGCGCTTGCCACCGGCATGTCGAAGTCGATTCCCATCAAGTCACGCCCACCCCGAATCACCACGGGCGGCTTGCCCTCGCGCGTTTCGATCGAGGCACCCATCAACCTGAGCGGCGCGGCCGCACGCTCCATCGGGCGGCGCATCAACGACGAATCACCGATCAAAGTTGCATCAAACGATTGCCCCGACAACAAACCCATGAATAGACGCATCGCCGTGCCTGCGTTGCCCATGTCGAGCGCGGCCGTGGTGCCGCGCAGTCCTCGCAAACCCACGCCTTCGATACGCACGGAAGTCGCAGTCGGTCGGTCGATTTTCACGCCAAGTGCCGCGAGCGCCTTGAGCGTGGCGAGACAATCCTCGCTCGCGAGAAAACCATCCGCGGTCGTCGTGCCCTCGGCGATAGCGCCCAACATCAACGTGCGATGCGAAACCGATTTATCACCAGGAACCCGAATGCGCCCCTCGAGACGCGTCACCGGCGTGACCGACCAACTGCTCATAGCACCGCGCGCGGATACGAACCGAGTACTCGGAACAGCGACGCGCGCGATTTGAGGCCCGACAGTGCGCGCGCTACAGCCGTATCCGACGCATGGCCTTCAAGGTCGACAAAGAACACATAGTCCCACTTGCGACGCTGGGAGGGTCGCGATTCGATACGCGTGAGGCTGATACGATTTTTCGCCAAAGGTTCGAGCAGACGATGCAGCGCACCCGGTGCCTCAGTGTGCCCGGTCGAGAGCAGCAAGGTCGTACGATCGTTACCACTTGGCCCGAACGTGCGCCTACCGATGACCAAGAAACGAGTGGTGTTATCGGGCCGATCTTCGATATCGGCTGAGAGGATCGACAAATCGTAGACCTCAGCAGCGGTCTCACCGGCGATCGCCGCCGTGCCCTTTTCATCGCGTGCGCGCCGTGCCGCCTCCGCATTGGATGACTCGGCGATCAGTTCAACCTCGGGCAGGTTTTCTTTGAGCCATTGCCGACATTGGGCGAGCGACTGAGGGTGGCTGCACACGCGTTTGATGTCTCGCAGCGACTTCATTCGACCCATCAAGTTTTGACGAATACGCAACTCCACCTCGCCACAGATCTGTAGCGGAGACGTCAAAAACCGATCCAGCGTGTGATTGACGCTACCTTCGGTCGAGTTTTCGATGGGCACCACGCCAAAGTCGGCATGACCGGCCTCTACCTCGTGGAAAACTTCATCGATGCTGGCGAGCGACAGCGCGCGTGCCGAGTGGCCGAAATGTTTGTAGACCGCCGTTTGCGAGAACGTGCCCTCCGGACCCAAAAAGCCGATCTTGAGCGGCTCTTCTTGCGCCAGACAGGCTGACATGATCTCGCGAAACAGACGCAGAATCTCTTCGTCGCGCAGCGTGCCCTGACCCCGCGCGGCTGCGTTGCGCTCGAGCGCCATCCGCAGCACTTGCGACTCGCGCTCGGGGCGATAGAAATCGACCAAGCGGCCCTGCTGTCCTTTTGAGATACCGACCTGGCGCGCGAGGCGCGCCCGTTCGTTGAGCAAGGCATGGAGATCACGATCGACGCGATCGATTTGCTCGCGTAGCGAGTCGATCGCCTTCGCGTCTAGGTTGCGCGCGGACTTTTGTTTGGGCGCGAGGCGACCTTGTTGTTGCTTCTTTTTCTGGACGGCCATCGCCGGCACCTGTGGTGATTAAGCGGTTAAAGAGCTCTCGCCGAGAGTACGCCCTCGATCGCGCGAATGCGACCCAGCAGCGCCTCGTCAACCGTGCCCTCGGTATCGATCAGCGTATAGGCGTACTCGCCGCGGGATTTGTTGAGCAACTCAGCGATGTTGAGCCCCGCCGCTGCAAGCAAGGTAGAGACCTGACCGACCATGTTGGGAACATTACTGTTGGCCACTGCGATACGTCGTGTGCCAACCGGCCGCGGCATGGCAGCATCCGGAAAATTCACGCTGTGACGAATGTTGCCGTGCTCGAGATAGTCGCGCAGCGTGTCGGCAACCATCACGGCGCAGTTCTCCTCCGCTTCACCCGTCGAGGCGCCAAGGTGCGGCAACGTGATCACGCGCGGCTGATCTTTGAGGGAATTTTTCGGGAAGTCGCAGATGTAGGCGTGCAGTCGACCGGTCTCGAGTGCCGCGATAACCGCCGCGTCCTCGACGATCGGTGCACGCGAGAAATTCAGCAGCACCGATTGCTCGGGCATCAAGCGCAATCGTGCCGAATTCACGAGCCCACGGGTGCCCTCGACAAGCGGGACGTGCACCGTGACGAACTGACTGCGCGAGAACAGCTCATCGAGCGATCGCGCCTGCTCGATCGACGCGGACAGTTGCCACGCACGCTGAACGGTGATGTCCGGGTCGTACCCAATGACGCGCATGCCGAGTCGGTCCGCTGCATTGGCTACCTCGACACCGATCGCACCGAGCCCGATCACACCCAAGGTGCGTCCCGGTAACTCGAAACCGGCAAACGATTTCTTGCCCTTCTCCGTCGCCTCATCGATAGCCTTGTCATCACCACTTAATCCACGTGCGAAATCCCAGGCTTGACAGATGTTGCGCGCTGCCAGGAACAGGCTGGCAATTACCAATTCTTTGACAGCGTTCGAATTCGCGCCGGGTGCATTGAACACCGGAACGCCACGCTTGGAAAGCGCAGCAACAGGCACGTTGTTGGTGCCGACGCCGGCGCGCCCTACGGCGAGCACCGAGGGCGCGATATCGACCGAATGCAAATCGGCGGAACGCAGCAGAATGGCATCGGGATTCGCCAGTGATGAGGCGACCTCGTAACGGTCGCGCGGGAAGCGCTCGAGGCCGCGCACACTGATCTGGTTCAGCGTGAGGATTCGATAGCCCATGACGGCCTCAACCGTGACGCTGCTGAAAGTCTTGCATGAAGGCGACGAGCGCCTCAACCCCGGCAAGCGGCATCGCGTTGTAGATCGACGCCCGCATACCGCCGACGGAGCGGTGACCCTCGAGGTTCGCAAGACCCGCTTTGGCTGCTTCCAAGCAAAAAGTCTTCTCAAGATCCGGACTCGGGATGGTGAACGGCACGTTCATCCACGAGCGCGCGGTCGGTGCAACCGGGCTTTTGTAGTAGCCGGAGGTATCAATCGCTCGATATAAAGTTTCGGCCTTCACGCGATTACGCTCGCCAATGACAGCCAGCCCACCCTGACGCCGCAACCACTGGAACACGAGCCCGGCGATGTAAATGCCAAAGGTCGGCGGCGTGTTAAGCATCGAACCTTCTTTGGCCATCGCCGCGTAGTCCCAAATCGGCGGTGTGCCGGCCCGCGCCTTGCCGATCAGGTCATCGCGAACGATGACGACACACAGACCCGAAGGGCCGATATTTTTTTGGGCACCCGCATAAATAAGACCAAACTTCGCCACCTCGATCGGACGCGACAAGATGGTCGACGACATATCGGCCACGAGCGGCACGTCCCCCGTGGCAGGCACATAGGGGAACTCGACGCCACCGATGGTTTCATTCGGGGTGTAGTGTACGTACGCGGCATCGGCTGAATAGCACAGCGCTGTCTCGGCCGGCACAGTCGAATAGTTGGAAGCTGACTCGTCCGCCAACACCTCGACCTTGCAGTACCGCTTCGCCTCACCGATCGCCTTCTTGGACCATGCGCCGGTGTTGATGTATTGAGTGGTGGATTCGGGCGTCGCCAGGTTCATCGGAATCGCCGTGAACTGACCGGTCGCACCCCCTTGCAAAAAGACAACCCGATAGTTCGCCGGGATCGCCATCAATTCGCGCAAATCCGCTTCAGCTTGTTCGGCAACGGCGACGAAAGCCTTGCTGCGGTGGCTCACTTCCATCACGGACATGCCGCTGCCTTGCCAGTCGAGCATTTCGTTGCGAGCCTGCTCGAGCACTTCGAGCGGCAAAGTCGCCGGACCTGCTGCGAAATTGAATACGCGCATCGTGCCTAACCCCGTCTTGAATCTTGCGATATGTCAGTGTGTGGTCGGCGACTCGCCTGCCTCATCGACAGATGGCAGCACAGCAGCCTCATCGACCACCTCACCTTCCTCGGCCGCCAGCAATCCCACGCCCTCGACGCCCGCCAGTCGCTCGCCCTCATCGAGTCGAATGAGGCGAACGCCCTGGGTGTTGCGTCCGACGATCGAGATCTCGCTCACGCCCGTGCGTACGAGTGTGCCATTGGAGCTGATCAACATGATTTCCTGGTCTGCGTGCAATTGCAGCGCCGCCACCGTGCGACCATTTCGCTCGGTGGTCTGCAAGGCGATCACACCTTGCCCGCCACGGCCGTGCAAGGGGAAGTCCTCCAGCGGAGTCAATTTGCCATACCCGTTCTCCGACGCAGTGAGGATCAAGCCATCACCGACCACGACCAAGGAGATGACCTCTTGGCCCTCGGCGAGCTTGATACCGCGGACCCCCGTGGCATCGCGACCCATCGGGCGCACTTCGTCCTCATTGAAGCGGATGGCCTTACCACCGCTCGAGCAAAGAATGATGTCGCGCTTACCGTCGGTCAGACCCACGCCGACCAATCGGTCGCCATCGCGCAAGTCGACCGCGATGATGCCGGAGGGACGAGGGCGCGAGTAGGCCGACAGCGGCGTCTTCTTGACGGTGCCATGACTCGTCGCCATGAACACGAAGCGCTCGTCGTCGAATTGTTTGATCGGCAGTACCGCATTGATCTTCTCACCCTCTTCGAGCGGCATGAGATTGACCAAGGGTTTGCCGCGAGCGCCCCGCCCCGCTTGGGGAAGCTCGAAAACCCGCAACCAATAGACCCGTCCACGACTCGAGAAACAGAGCAACGTATCGTGAGTGTGTGCAACGAAGAGCTTCTCGACGAAATCCTCGTCTTTGACCGCCGTTGCGGCCTTGCCTCGACCGCCACGTCGTTGTGCTTGGTATTCAGACAACGGCTGACTCTTGGCATACCCCGTATGCGAGAGAGTGACGACGACATCTTGTGGTTCGATCAAATCTTCGGTGGCAAGGTCGATGTGATCGAGATTGATCTCGGTGCGACGTGCATCACCATAGTCTTCGCGGATCGCGATGAGTTCATCGCGGACCACTTCCGTCAGACGCTCAGCGCGCGCAAGGATGTCCGACAGGTCGGTGATCTCGGCCAACAACTCTGCATACTCGGCGACGATCTTGTCCTGTTCGAGACCCGTCAAACGGTTCAGACGCATCTCGAGGATGGCTTGCGCCTGCTCCTCGCTCAGACGATAACCGCTGCCCTCACGCTGCAAGCCCAATGCGGCAGCGAGATCTCGAGGGCGCGTCGAAACGTTGTTGGCGCGCGCGAGCATCTCGGGCACCGCACCGGAACTCCACAACTTCGAGAGCAAGCCGATCTTGGCCTCCGCCGGGGTCGGTGACGCCTTGATCAGCGCGATGACCTCGTCGATATTGGCGAGCGCAACAGCCAGACCTTCAAGCAGGTGGGCGCGCGCACGGGCCTTTGCCAAGTCGAACACCGTACGACGGGTGACGACCTCGCGGCGATGCCGGATGAACGCCTCGAGCATTTCCTTGAGCGAGAGCAATCGCGGCTGCCCATCGACGAGCGCCACCATGTTGATGCCGAACACGGTCTCGAGCGGTGTCTGCGCAAACAGATTATTAAGAATGACCTCAGCGTTCTCGCCGCGCTTCAATTCGATGACGATGCGCATGCCGTCTTTGTCGGACTCATCGCGCAGACCGTCGTTGGAGATGCCTTCGATCTGTTTGTCGCGCACGAGATCGGCGATACGCTCGATCAGGCGCGCCTTGTTCACTTGATAAGGCAGCTCAGTAACGATGATGGCCTGACGATCACCGCGACTGCCCACCTCTTCGAAGTGGGTACGCGCACGAATCGAGAGTCGCCCGCGGCCACCCTTGTACGCGCTGACGATCTCGCGCGCACCATTGATGATGCCGGCTGTCGGAAAATCCGGCCCCGGCACGTGTTGCATCAGCGCCGGAAGACCGATTTCCGGATCGTCGATCACGGCGATACAGGCGTTGACGACTTCCGTGAGGTTGTGCGGCGGAATGTTGGTCGCCATACCGACGGCGATACCCGAAGAACCGTTGACCAACAAATTCGGGATGCGTGAGGGCATCACCGCAGGTTCGGTCAAAGAATCGTCGTAGTTAGCAACGAAATCGACTGTCTCGCGATCGATGTCCGCGAGCAACTCACCGGCCAAGCGGGACATGCGCACTTCGGTGTAGCGCATGGCTGCCGGCGTGTCGCCATCGACCGAGCCGAAGTTACCTTGGCCATCGACGAGCAGGTAACGCATCGAGAACGGCTGCGCCATCCGCACCACCGCGTCGTACACCGCCACGTCGCCGTGCGGGTGGTACTTGCCGATGACGTCACCGACCACACGCGCGGATTTTTTATAGGGTTTGTTGTACTCGTTACCGAGCTCACGCATCGCGTAAAGCACGCGACGATGGACAGGTTTCAGGCCGTCACGAACATCCGGGAGCGCGCGCCCCACGATCACGCTCATCGCGTAATCGAGATAGGACTGGCGCATCTCGTCTTCGAGATTGACGGGCAAAACTTCGCGGGCAATTTCGCTCATAAAGAGCTCGAAATAGTACCATACGGGGCCCGTCAACGCCTTGGTTCCCCTATGCCCACCGAGACTCCTTTCGACGCCGCCGAAGTGGCCAAGTTCGACGCCCTCTCGCACCGGTTTTGGGACCCCGAGGGAGAGTTCAAACCGCTGCATAATCTCAACCCGCTGCGGGCGGAATTCATCGCCGAGCGCGTGCAACTCTTGAACGCTCGTGCACTCGATGTCGGTTGT
This sequence comes from Gammaproteobacteria bacterium, assembly GCA_018970145.1. Lineage (GTDB taxonomy): Bacteria > Pseudomonadota > Gammaproteobacteria > Steroidobacterales > Steroidobacteraceae > UBA964. The sequence continues at coordinate 160,516 of JAGWWY010000002.1, read as the reverse complement.
GGCGGCGGTTTATTGGCCGAGTCCCTCGCCAAGCGTGGCGCCCGCATGACCGCCATCGATCGCGCTGCGGGCATGATCGAAGTGGCGCGATTGCATGCAGCGGCGAGCGGTCTCGAGATCGACTACCGCCTGCAGCCCGCCGAAGAGTTGGCCGCGCGCGAGCCTGCCGCATTCGATGTGGTCACCTGCATGGAGATGCTCGAGCACGTCCCCGACCCGGGCGCCACGGTCGATACCTTGGCAAAGCTCGTCAAGCCGGGCGGGATGATGTTTCTCTCGACGATCAATCGCGACTGGCGATCTTTTCTGCTCGCCATCGTTGGCGCGGAATACGTCGCGGGTCTGGTACCGAAGGGTACTCACGAGTACGAGCGTCTGATCCGGCCAGCGGAAATCGCCGCTTGGGCGCGCACCGCCGGACTCGAACTGCTCGAACTCGCTGGGCTCGAGTACAACCCACTGACCCACGCTGCCACGCTCGTGAGGCGACCTAAAGTCAATTATCTGTGCGCGTTGCGTAAGCCCGCCGAATGACCCCTGAACTGCAGGCGGCTGGTGCCACGAGTCGCGAACTGGTGTTGCGCTTCTCCCCGCTCACCGATCGGGCGCGGTTGCAGGCTCTGTTCGATATCGAGCACGAGATCATCGCGAGTCTTCGCCCCGACCTCGATCACAACGTCGCACACACGCGACTCGAATGGTGGTCCGAGGAATTCATCCGACTCAACCTCGCGAACGCGCGACACCCGAGCACCCGAGCCCTCGCCGAGGCTTCGCTGACGGCGGGCTTGTCGTTACCGGATTTGCGCGGACTCGCCGAGGCGACCCGAATCGATCTGGCCACGGTGGCCTTTCTCAGCCGAACCGAACTCGATGCCTATCTTGCGCTCTGGGCTGACACCGTCTTTGCGTGCGTCTGCGGCTCGGCATCGGATAGGGCTCGCCTGCTCGGCAAGCACATTCGCGAAATCGAACTGCTCGCTGACTGGCCACTGCATGCCCATCGAGGTCGCTTGTATCGTGCTCTGGGTGATCCGCCCGAAGCACACGCGCGCTGGGCTCGCCATCCTTTGGGTGAGATTGAGTCGGCACACTTGCGCACACGTTTGCACGAACTCGCCGTCGCCGTGCGCGCCCTCGCGAACGCCTCGCCCGTCGACACATCACCGCTACCGTCGCCGGCGCTGCTCTGGGCCACACTCGCCTACGGCACGGCGATGCGGCTACAACAGCGTTTACCCGACTTCTCGATCACTCGGTTCGAGCCGTTGTCGCGTACGATGCGCGCGTGGCGCGCCGCGGTGTCTCTGGCACGCGGATATTTGCCGAGCGCCTTGCGGTAGACCCCTCTGGCAGGAGAGACGATGAGCCCAACTTCCTTCGACCCAACGCGAATCGATCTGTCACCGGGCGAGCTACGCGGTCGCGTGATCGCCATCACCGGACCTACCGCTGGCATCGGTCATGCGCTCGCTCTCGAGTGCGCGCGGTATGGTGCCGAAGTGTTGCTGCTTGGGCGCAGCGTCAAAAAGCTCGAGGCTGTGCACGATGCCATCCTCGCCTCCAAGGCGCATGACGGCGCGGCCATCGCCGCTCCGGCGATCGCTCCGCTCGATCTGGAGAAGGCGATTGCGCAGGATTTCGATACGATCGCACGCGCTGCACAAGAGCGTTGGGGACGCATCGATGGTCTCGTGTTGAATGCCGCGCTACTCGGTCAGCCGATGCCCATCGAGGAGTACGACATGCCCACTTGGGTGCGCGTGATGCACCTCAACGTGACCGCGAACGTCGCTCTCACCCAAACCCTGTTGCCTCTCCTGCGCGCGTCCAGCGATGCCTCGATCGTTTGCACCTCGAGCGCCGTGGGTCGCAAAGGGCGTGCCTATTGGGGGGCCTACGCCGTATCCAAGTTTGCACTCGAAGGATTCATGCAGGTGTTGGCCGATGAGCTTGAGAAATCAACGGTGCGCGTGAATTCTTTGAACCCGGGCAAGGCTCGCACCCAGATGCGTCGGCAGGCCTATCCGTCTGAAAACATCGACACCCTGCCAGAGCCGGCGGCGCTGACACCCCCTTTCGTCGCACTACTCGGGCCACAGGCGCGCGGCGTCACCGGCTGCGCCTTCGACGCTCAATCGGCGTCCTCGGCGTCTACGGCTGCGTCTGCCTCGTCGTCGACCGGGACCTGACCCGCCTCGCTGCTCTGCAGCGCCTGCGACTCCTCGTCGGTGAGTTTGCGAAAATGGCCCCGATTCAAGTCTCGCGTCAGCGCGAGTGCGCCTAGGCGCGTGCGCAAAATCCGACTGACGAGCGCACCCTGCCGCTCGAACAACTGCCGTATCTCCTTGCCGCTCGCTCCTTCCACTTCGATTCGATACCAGCGGTTGGCGCCTTCGGTGAACTCATCCGACCCCTCGACCGCCAAGACCGACAGCTTTCGACCATCGTCGAGCTGCCCGGCGGCGATCGCATCGAGACTCTCCGGCGTCAACTCGCCTCGCACGCGGATCAAGAACTCCGTGAGCCAGCGGCGGACTCGACGTTGCAAGCGGCTTGCGAGCGCACCATCGGTGGTGAGCAACTCCAAGCCTCCATCGACGTTGGGCATCGGCGAGATCGCCAAAAATCGCTTACCGGCTCGCCGTGGCAATTTCGGCACGAGCTCCTCGCTCAAAGATTGACCGGGCGAGCGGTTACACAGAAACGTGGATGCATCGACCGAGAGTTTCTCGGGATTGCGCGCTCGCCGCAGGACGCGGCCGTCGATACGGATTTCGTCCCGACCCTGCACGCGCTGCCCCAGCTCTGCACGCACGCCATTGATCGTCACCCGACCGGCGATAATCCATTGCTCGGCCTCTCGGCGCGAGGCGAGACCGGCCTGCGCAAGCACTTTTTGGAGCCGATCACCCGGCAGTTCCACCGCGCCGATGCGTGGGCTTGCATACGAGCCCGCTCGCCGAGGCGGACGACGACCGGTCACGCCTCCGTCCGATCAGCCACGTACACCGGTTCGTCATCGGACGGCGCTGGCTCAACCACGGGTGCCGCGGTGTCGACCGCATCGCCACCGTCGGCTGATTCACCCGCTTCGAGGTCGCCTGCCACCGGCAACGTCAACTGCGGATTGAGATCGGCCATCGCCTTGAGCTCGGCGAGCGGCGGCAACTCCTCGATGCTGCGAAGTCCAAAATAATCGAGGAACCCGCGCGTTGTGCCGAGCAACTCCGGATGCCCAGGCACGTCACGATGACCCACCACCCGCACCCAATCACGCTCCATCAAGGTCTTGATGATGTTCGGATTGACCGCAACACCGCGAACCGATTCGATTTCGGCGCGGGTAATCGGTTGTCGATATGCCACCAAGGCCACGGTTTCGAGCAAGGCGCGCGAATAGCGCTGCGGGCGCTCCGGCCACAGCCGTGACACCTCACGCCCGAAGCCCTGTTTGATCTGAATACGCCAACCGCTGGCCGTTTCTTTGAGCTCGATGCCACGATCGGCATAGTCGCTCTCCAACTGCTGCAAGGCCGCGACGATTTGCGGCTTCTCCGGGCGACCGTCTTCGTCGAACAGTTGCGCGAGATCCGCGACCGGCAACGATTTCCCGGCAGCCAACAAAGCGGCCTCGACGACGTTACGAATGTGATTCTCGCTCATGCTGTTCCTTCGTCCTGAGAGGCTTCAGTGGGCACCGACTGCAAACGCGGCGATTGTGCGCCGCGCACGTGCAGCGGCCCGTAAGGCTCTGTCTGCACTAGATCGAGCAGTCCCTCGCGTACCAGTTCGAGGATGGCGATGAAGGTCACGGTGACGCCCATGCGCCCCTCCTCCGGTTTGAACAGCTTGCCGAAATCGACGAAGCCGCCGCCCTCGACGGCCGCGAGCACGTCGGTCATGCGCGCCCGCACCGATAAGCGCTCGCGCTGCACGTGGTGATGCTGGAACATCGCCGCGCGCGAGACGACATCGCGGAAAGCGACGATCATTTCCTGCAGCGTGACGGTCGGCAGTTGTGTCAGCGGGCGTCTATGCTCGTTGTGCGCGCTGGCAAGCCAAATATCGCGCTCGAGTCGCGGTACGCGATCGATGCTCTCGGCCGCTTGCTTGTAGCGCTCGTACTCCTGCAGACGACGCACGAGATCGGCGCGAGGGTCGATTTCCTCGGTCGTGACCTCACTCGAGCGCGGCAGCAACATGCGAGATTTGATCTCGGCGAGCGTTGCGGCCATCAGCAGATATTCACCGGCGAGCTCGAGCTGCATGTCCTGCATCAGTTCGATGTAGTTCATGTACTGACGGGTGATATCCGCTAACGGAATATCGAGGATGTCGAGATTCTGCCGACGGATGAGATACAACAGCAGATCTAGCGGACCCTCGAACGCCTCGAGAAACACCTCGAGCGCCTGCGGAGGGATATAAAGATCGCGTGGCAGCTGCGTGACGGGCTCACCCTGCACCACGGCGAAAGGCATCTCTTCCTGGGTCGGAACGCTCACCGCACTCGCCTCGGCCAGATCCGCAGGCGGTGACACCAGGCGCAACTCGGGTTTGGACATGGCGCTTCAGTCTCCGCGCAGATGCATGGCGCGACGCACTTCATCGAGTGTTTCGCGTGCTGCCTCACGCGCCTTCTCGCTGCCTTCGGCGAGGATCGCGCGCACGAGCTCGGGATTCTGTTCGTACTCTTCCGCGCGCGTGCGCATGGCCGATGCGTCGGCCACGACCTTGTCGATCAGCGGCTTCTTACACTCGAGACAGCCTATACCGGCGGAGCGGCAACCCGCGGCGGCCCAGGTGCGTGTGGGCTCATCCGAGTAGACCTGATGCAGCGACCACACCGGACATTTCTCAGGATCGCCCACGTCCGTGCGACGCACTCGCGCCGGATCGGTCTGCATGGTCTTGAGCTTTTTGGCGATCGAGTCGGGCTCTTCGCGCAGACCGATCGTGTTGCCGTACGACTTCGACATCTTGCGGCCATCGAGCCCGGGCAACTTCGGCGTGGGCGTCAGCAGCACTTGCGGTTCCGGCAGGATCGATACGCTACTGCCCTCGAGGTAGCCGAGCAAGCGCTCGCGATCCGCCACCGTGATACGCGTGTTGCCCTGCACGATCGCGCGCGCCTGTTCAAGCGAAGCCACATCGCCGGTTTCCTGAAACTTGCGACGCAACTCGCGATAGATCTTGCTGTTCTTGCCGCCAAGCTCAGCGACCGCTTTTTCCGACTTCTCCTCGAAGCCGACTTCGCGACCAAAAAGATGGTTGAATCGACGCGCCACCTCGCGCGTGATTTCCACGTGCGCAACCTGGTCTTCGCCGACGGGCACATAGCCAGGTCGATACAGCAGAATGTCGGCCGACTGCAGCAACGGATAACCGAGGAATCCGTAGGTCGCGAGGTCCTTCTCCTGCAACTCGGCCTGCTGATCTTTGTAGGTGGGGACGCGCTCGAGCCACGAAAGTGGCGTGATCATCGAGAGCAGCAGATGCAGCTCGGCATGCTCGGGCACGTGCGACTGCACGAACAGGGTGGCCACGCCCGGATTGAGTCCCGCCGCTAGCCAATCGATCACCATCTCGTGGGTGTACTCGGGCAAACGACTCGTGTCTTCATAGCCGGTGGTCAGCGCATGCCAGTCGGCGACGAAAAAGAAACAAGGATACTGATACTGCAGATCGACCCAGTTTCGCAGGGCGCCGTGGTAGTTACCGAGGTGCAACTGACCGGTCGGACGCATGCCCGAGAGCACACGATTGGCTTGCGGAAGACTAGACAAATTCACAACACCCTGTTTTTTATGAAATTTCTCGTGGTTTCGAGCGAATTGTCACTGCTCGAACCATGACGGAGCACGATTATACCGACTCGTCGTCCGCCAAACCGAAAGCTGCCGTTCGACCCCGCCCTCGGCGCAGCACTACAGGCGGATGCGCCGCGAGATCAATGACCGTGGTCGGCTCGATACCGCAGGGGCCGCCATCGAGGACCGCATCGAGACGCCCTTGCAGACGTTCGACGATTTCGTCTGCATCGTTGAGCGGCAGATCGTCACCCGGCAGTATCAACGTGGAGCTCATGATGGGCTCGCCAAGTTCTTGCAACAGCATCTGCGGCACGGCGTGATCGGGCACGCGAATGCCGATGGTGCGTCGCTTCTCATGCTGCAGCCGTCGCGGTGTTTCCTTGGTGGCCTCGAGTAAAAATGTGTAAGGCCCGGGAGTCGCCGACTTCAACAGGCGGAACTGCGGCGTATCGACGCGCGCGTATTTGGCGATTTCGGTCAGGTCACGACAGACCAGCGTGAAGTGATGCTGTCGATCTGCCTCGCGTATCCGCCTGACGCGCTCCAACGCATCCTTGTCACCGATATGACAGCCGAGTGCGTAGCACGAGTCGGTGGGGTACGCGATCACCCCACCGGCACGCAACAAATCGGCCGCCTGTTTGATGAGGCGACGTTGTGGGTTAACGGGGTGCAGGTCAAAGCGTTGCATTCCGCGGGTATGATACCGTCATGACGTCTCGCATCGACCGTTTACGAACTTGTTTGCAGGAAGCCTTGCAACCGGAACTGCTGGAGCTTCGCGACGACAGTGCCTTGCACGCAGGCCATGCCGGCGCGGCTGCAGGCGGTCATTTTCATGTCACGATCTGCAGCAAGCGCTTTGCGGGGCTACCACCGCTGCGGCGCCATCAGCTCGTCTACCAAGCGGTGGCGCAGCTCATGCAGACGGACATCCATGCTCTGTCCATCGACGCCCGCTTGCCCTCATAATCCGTCCCTCCATTCTGACCGAGACCGTTCACATGAAGATTTCTCGATTCCTGACCGTCGCCGCTGTCGGCATCGCCCTCGCCGCTTGCCAACCCAAGGGTGATGCAGCCGATGCAGCCAACGAGGCCGCCAAGAAGCCGGTAGCGACGATCAACGGCAAGACCATCACGCAAGGCACCTTCGATTTCTTCGTCCAGTCGGCCACGGGTCGACCCGCTTCGGAGCTCGACGCCGAACAGCGCAAGCGCGCCCTCGACTCGCTCATCACGATGCATGTCGTGGCCGGTCAAGCGCAGAAAGATGGACTCGACAAAGAGAGCGCCCTCGCGGCCGAGCTCGAGTTGATGCGCCTGAACATGCTGCAGCAAGCGGCTGCCGAGAAGTATCTCAAGGACAAGACACCGACCGACGAAGAGCTCAAAGCCGAGTACGACGCGCAGGTGGCGCAGATGGCGCCGAACGAATACCGCGCGCGTCACATCCTCGTGCCGACGGAGATCGCTGCGACGCAGATTCTCGAGCGTCTCAATCGCGGTGAAAAATTCGAAACGCTCGCCAAAGACTCCCTCGACGCCTCACGCGATCGTGGTGGCGATCTCGGCTGGTTCAGCGCAGCGAGCATGGTGAAGCCCTTCGCCGATGCCGTAATGGCGTTGAAGAAAGGCGAGACGATCGCCAAGCCCGTGCAGACGCAGTTCGGTTGGCACGTGATCCGTCTCGAAGACATTCGTCAGGTCGAGCCCCCGCCGTTCGAGCAGGTGAAAGCACAGCTCAACCAAGGAGTGCTAGCCAAGAAGTTCCGCACTTACAGCGAGGAACTCGAGAAGGCCGCCAAGATCGAGCGCAAGCTCGATGAAGCCAAGGCCGAAGGCAAGAGCGACGAGAAGAAGTAAAGCCCACTGCGTCGAACTCGAGCAGTCAACAAGAGGCCGCGGGAGAGATCTCGCGGCCTTTTCGTTTGCGGTTGCCGTTACGGTACGCGTTTTTCTTTGAGGATGAGCAACAGGGCCGGCTCATCTAGAACGGTTACACCGAGCTCGCCCGCTTTACGCAATTTCGAGCCCGCATCGCTACCCGCCACGACATAACTCGTCTTGCGCGAAACGCTGCCGGAAGTCTTCGCGCCGAGCGCTCGCAAGGCCCGCTCCGCCTCCTCGCGGGACATCGAAGTGAGTGTCCCCGTCAAGACGAAGCTTAGACCCTCGAGCGGCTGCTCGCCGGCTGGCTGTGCCACCGGAGCCGGCCAAGTCACCCCGGCAGACTGCAAATCGGCAACGAGTTTGCGGTTGAGTGGATCAGCAAAAAACCGCTGGATGTGACTCGCAACGACCGGCCCCACATCCGGCACTCGCTGGATAGTCTCGAGATCGGCCTCCATCAAAGATTCAACGGTACCGAAGTGCTGCGCGAGCGCCGCGGCCGTCGCTTCGCCCACCTCACGAATACCGAGCGCAAACAAAAAGCGCGCCAGAGTTGTCCTTTTCGAGTGCTCTATGGCCGCGAGGATATTGCCTGCTGACTTTACACCCATCCGCTCGAGCGCGGCCAAGGCAGACTCGGTCAGGGCGAAAAGATCCGAGGGTGAGCGCACGAGATCCGCCGCCACCAGTTGATCGACCAGCTTCTCGCCGAGACCCTCGATATCGAGCGCACGCCGCGCGGCGAAATGGCGCAAGCGCTCTTTGCGCTGCGCGCTGCAACGATACCCTCCGGTACATCGCGCGATCGCCGCGTCCGCATCGCGTAACACCGGGGACGCACAGACCGGGCAGACGCTCGGCAAGGAAATTGGTCCGGCCTCCGCAGGACGTCGCTCCAGCAGCACGCGTGCCACCTCGGGGATGACATCGCCCGCGCGTCGCACCACGACGGTATCGCCAAGACGCACATCTTTGCGCTCCACTTCGTCCATGTTGTGCAGCGTCGCGTTGCTGACGGTCACGCCGCCGACAAAGACAGGCTCGAGTCTCGCCACCGGCGTTATGGCGCCCGTACGACCCACCTGAAACTCGACGGCGCGAAGCACGGTCAGAGCCTCTTCTGCCGGAAACTTGTGCGCCACGCTCCAGCGCGGGGCGCGCGAGACGAAGCCAAGCTCACGTTGCAAGGCCAAGCGATCGACTTTGTAAACGACACCGTCGATCTGATAAGCGAGTGCGGACCGGCGCCGTGCCATGTCAGCAAAATATTTGAGGCAGCCTTCGACCCCGCACACCCGCTTGACCTCCGGCGAAACGCGTAAGCCCCAGTCACGCAGCATTGCGAGGACTTCGGTGTGCGTCGGCGGCAGCGCCGCGCCTTCGAGCACACCGAGTGCGTAGAAAAACACCTCAAGTGGACGTGTGGCGGTAATCGTTGGATCGAGCTGCCGCAAGCTTCCGGCGGCCGCGTTGCGCGGATTGACGAAGACCTTGTCGCCGCGCGCTAGTGCTTCGGCGTTCAGGCGTTTGAAACCCGCGTTGGAAATGAAAATTTCGCCGCGCACTTCGAGTAACGCCGGTGCCGCTCCGCGCAATCGCAACGGGATTGAGCGAAGGGTGCGCACATTCGACGTGACATCCTCGCCCGTCGTACCATCACCGCGAGTCGCAGCGCGGACGAGATGGCCGTGCTCCCAAGTGACCGAGATCGCGAGGCCGTCGAGCTTGGGCTCTGCCGAGTAATCGAGCTCCGCATCAACACCGAGGCGTTCGCGAATACGTCGATCGAACGCGAGCACATCCTCGCGACTGAAGGCGTTGTCGATCGAGAGCATCGGTACACGGTGCCGCACCTCTTGGAACTCATCGCTTGGCGCGCCGCCGACGCGTTGCGTTGGCGAATCGGGTGTGACGAGTTCCGGGTATTGAGTCTCGAGCTCGCGCAACTCGACGAGCAGCCGGTCAAACTCGGCATCCGGCAGTTCCGGATCATCGAGAACATGGTAGCGGTAGTTGTGATACTCGATACTGCGCCGCAGTTGCGCAGCGCGTTCAGCCAGCTCGTGCCCGTCGCGGCCCGCGCCCATTTCAGCGATCGCCCGCAGCGGCCTCGCGACGCATCTCGGTGAGTCGCGCTTCGGTCAAGGCTTCGCCACGTGCGTCGCGCAACTCACCGCGCAAACGCTGCGCCAAAGTGTGACCGGCGATCAACAATTTATCGACCGTGTCGCGTCCTGCCAGCGGCCCTGGCAGAACGGCAAAGAGGTTCAAACCCATGAAGAGGCCCGAATCCATAGTCGCGAGATCAAAATTCCCCGGCTTGGTGAGACTCGCCGCGCTCAACAACACCCGACCATCCGACAACGGGCGATGGAAGATGTCGAGCTCGCCGTGCTGAAAGCCCTCGCCAAGCAACGCCTGTCGCAAACTCACGCCCGTGAAACGCTCGCCAGGTCGGGCGATGACCCGTATGCCGATGATGTGTTGTTGTTCCGGTGCTGGCCAGTCAAGACGCATCGCCATCGGCTCGGGCGCTCTGGATTCGGCGCCGCTAGGCGGCGCCGTCGCCACCGGATCACTCAAAGTTACCGAATCGAGCACGGGAATCCCGACCGAGGGCTCCTTAGCCATCGCGGTGTCAAAATCGACGAGCGTCGGCTCGACGAGACGATCGCGCACATGCATCTCGGGCAGGGTCAATGAAGCCTCTTCGCGAACTTCGGACTCTTCGTCTGATTTCAGCGAAGGCTCCGATCTCAGCAGAGGATCGACCGAGGGCGGTCCGGCCTGATGAGGCGCATCGGCTTGTCTCGCACGACGCCGCTGCAGAATCTCCCACGCGACGATGCCTATGAGCAACAGGGCACCGACGAGTAACAGTGCCAGTCGCAAATCCGCCGTCAGCAGTTCAAAGATCGTCATGGAATCAACTCGCGGCCAGACGCACCGCCTCATCGACATCGACGGCGACGAGGCGCGAAACACCCGGCTCGTTCATGGTCACGCCGAGCAGCTGCGAAGCAAGCTCCATCGTGACCTTGTTATGGGTGATGAAAATGAACTGAACCTGACTGGCCATCTCACGCACGATGTCGCAGAAGCGGCCGACGTTATTCTCATCGAGCGGCGCGTCAACTTCGTCGAGTAGACAAAACGGCGCCGGATTTAGATCAAAGATCGAGAACACCAGCGCGACGGCAGTCAGTGCCTTCTCGCCGCCTGAGAGCTGCGAGATGGTGACATTACGCTTACCCGGCGGACGGGCCATCACCGACACTCCGGCCGCTAACGGATCGTCGCCGGTGAGCTCGAGGTAGGCATGGCCGCCGCCAAAGAGACGCGGGAACTTTGCCTGCAGGCCAGTATTGATTCGATTAAAGGTATCTTCGAACCGCGTCCGAGTTTCCTTGTCGATCTTCTGCATCGCCTCCTCCAGCGTCGAGAGTGCTGAGGTGAGATCGGTGTATTGACGATCCAGATAGTCTTTTCGCTCGGTGCTCTGCTGCAACTCGTCGATCGCCGCGAGGTTCACCTGACCCAATTTCTCGATGTCGGTACGGACTTCCGACAGCTGCACTTCCCACTCCGGGACGGCCGCCTCGGGCGCCAGATTTTGTTGAACCTCGGCGAGATCGAACTGGGTCGCAGCGAATTGTTCGGCGATCGCCTCACGGCGCACGCGGGTTTCCTGTGCGGCGAGCTTCGCCTGCTCCATGGCCGATCGCGTCTGCTCGACCCGTTGCTCGGCGCCCTGACGGCGCTCCTCGAGGGCACGCAAATCGGCATCCGCTTGTTCTAACGAACGCCGTGCCTGACCGAGATCCGCCTCGACTTCGAGGCGTCGCGACAGCAACCCATCCAGCACGCCCTCGAGCTCGAGAATCGGACCCTCACCCCCGACGAGCTCCGCTTCGAGTTCGGCGACCTTGGTTGTCAGCACCGAGCACTGTTCGCTCGCACGCTGGATGCCGACCGTCATCGAGGCTTCGGCAGTGCGACGCCCCTCGGCTCGCACCAGCAGATCGCGCGCCGCGAGCTGTGCCGCTTGCGCTGCCGCACGAGCACTCGCGACGGTATCTCGCGCCTGCTCGCGTTCGGCATCGAGCTCCGGGCGACGACCATCGAGTTCACCCACTCGGACCAGACCACGTTCGAGTTCGACCCGCGCGCGGGCGATGGCCTCATCGGTCACCCCGATTTCGCGCGCGACATCGGCCGACTCGAGTTCGAGGCGCTCACGCCGCAAACTCGACTCTTGCAAACGCGCACGGGAGGCCTCGAGCTGGCCGAGCAGATCCGCGTGCTGTCGATGCGCTTGCTGGATGCGCCCTTGCACCGAATCGCGCTCAGACTCGGCGACACCGATCGCTGTCCGCGCCGTCTGCAATGCCGCTTCAACTTCGCGGTATCTGGTCTCTGCTCGATCGAACTCGCCACGTAAGGTCTTCAAACGTTGCTCGCGCTCGATGACCCCCGAATGTGGATCACCACCGCGCGCGACGCGCAGCCAGCCGCGACCGACCCACTCACCGCTGCGTGTGATGACGGACTCACCGCGTTCGAGCGATCGACGCATCGCCAGCGCCGCCCCGAGACTCTCGGCGACTCGCACGGTGGCGAGCACATCCAGTACGGCTTCGGGTCCGTTGACCTTCGAGGACAGCCGATCACCGTCGGCAGAACTCGAGGCAAGACCGCCTTCGAATATGGCCAGCTGCGCGCCCTCAGCTGCACCTAGCGTGTCGAGCAAGGAGTCGAGGCCATCGACGCACACCGCTTCAAGGTAGTCGCCGAGCACCGTCTCGACGGCGCGCTCGAATCCACTGTCCACCGACAGCAGCTCCGCCACGCGCTTGCGATCCGAGAGACCCGCGGACTTCAACCAATTGCCAGCCTTGGAATCGGCTTGGCCGAGGGCAGCTCGCTGCAGCGCCTCGACCGACATCATCTCGGCACGTGCGCGCTCGCGATCCGCACGAGCTCCTTCCAGTCGCTCTTCCTGCGCCAGCTGCTCGCTGCGCAAGCCCTGCACTTTCGCGAGGGCTTCGTTGAGGCTACGCGAGAGACCCTCGGCTGCCGTTCGCGCCTGCGACTCGCGCTCACCGAGCTCGAACAACTGACCTTGGCTCTCCTGCGCCAACAGCGCATCGCGTTCGACATCCAAGCGATCACGTTGAGCGCGCAAGCGACGTAATTGATTTTCGAGTTGTTCGATACGAGCGCGCTCGACTTGCACCGTCTGGTTGACCGAACCAAACTCACTGTTAAACGCTTCCCATTGCTGCTGCCACGACGCGAGCGACTGTTCAGCCGCTTCCAACGCGCCCGAGGCCGACCGCTCGGCCGCTTGCGCTCGCTCGAGATCGGGTGCGAGCCGCGCCAGCTCATCGCGAATCGCGAGCAGTTCTTGCTCGTCGCGCGCCATCTGGGCTGACAGGGCCTCGAGTGTGCGCCGCGAGTCGGCCAGATCCACACGTTTCCGATCGCGCGTCTCGCGGGCGAATTGAATCTGTTGTTCGGTGCGCGAGATATCAGCGCCGACTGAATAAAAGCGAGCCTGCACCTGCGAGAGCGCATCGGTCTGCTCGGCGTGATAGCCGCGCTGCGTCTCGATCGCCGCCTCCGCTCCGCGCAGATCGGCGAGTGCCGCCTGCATTGCGAGCTCTTTCTCGCGTACCGCCGAGTCGTGTACCTCGGCACCGCTGTCGAGATCGCGCAAACGCAGAGCGAGCAACTCGGCGGTCAGACGCCTCTCCTGCTCCTTGAGGGTTTGATACTTGCGCGCGCTCGCTGCCTGGCGCTGCAGATGCCGAATCTGCTTGTCGACTTCGTCGCGCAGATCTTGTAGACGCTCGAGATTCTCTCGAGTATCCGCAATACGACTCTCGGTTTCTTTACGTCGCTCCTTGTACTTCGAGATTCCAGCCGCCTCTTCGATGAAGGCGCGCATCTCGTCGGATTTCGCTTCGATCACGCGAGAGATCATTCCTTGCTCGATAATCGCGTAACTGCGCGAGCCTAGCCCGGTGCCGAGGAAGAGCTGCGTGATGTCCTTGCGACGACAACGCGCCCCGTTGATGAAATAACCGCTCGAACCGTCACGCGACACTTCACGACGCAGCGACACCTCGGCATAGGCGGCGTAGTTGCCGCCGATCTTGCCGTCGGCGTTGTCGAACACCAGCTCGACCGACGCCTTGCCGACCGGCTTGCGCGAGCTCGAACCGTTGAAGACAACATCCGCCATCGAGTCGCCACGCAAATGCTTGGCGGACAACTCGCCCATCACCCAACGCACGGCGTCGATGACGTTGGATTTGCCGCAACCGTTCGGGCCGACGACGCCAGTGAGGTTGCTCGGGAAGGAAACGGTGGTCGGATCGACGAAAGACTTGAACCCGGCCAACTTGATCTTGGTCAAACGCATCTTATGAAAATTCTCCGCGGTGACTGACCACCGCCTGCGGCCGCTAGTGTAAATTAATCGGCTTCATATCGTCGTCACATCCGGCCCATGAGCACGCTCGCATGACCACCCTTCCCTCGACCCAAGTTGACACCTTTCCGAACCCGCAGCGCGACATCGACTACACCATCCGCATGACGATTCCGGAGTTCACCTGCCTGTGCCCGAAGACGGGGCAACCCGATTTCGCCACGTTCGAGCTGGAATACGTACCCGATCTCGCCTGCGTCGAGCTGAAATCACTCAAGTTGTACATGTGGTCCTTTCGTGATCGAGGCGCCTTTCACGAGGCTGTCACGAACGAAATTGCCGATCACCTGGCCGCGGCGACGCAGCCGAGGTTCCTGCGCTTGACGGGTAAATTCAATGTGCGCGGTGGCGTATACACCACGATCGTCGCCACCCGTCGCAAGGTGGGCTGGGTATCCGAGCCGGCGGTGCATTTGCCCTGAACATTGGACTGCACCATCGGAAAGTTTGCCGCTATACTCGCGCGTCCCGCAGAGCGCCTTGAGTTAGGGAGCGCCTGATGCCGGCCAAGAAACCCGCGGCGAAAGCTGCGAAGAACGTCAAACCCGCGACCCCCACTGCGCGCAAAAACGCATCGCCGTCGGTCGCCTCGAACTCCGTGAGCAAAACCTTGCCCAAGAAGAAATCCGGCAAAGCCACCGAATCGGCCGCTGCCGCGCCGACCGTTGTCGTCGCATCCAAGGTCGTTGAAAGCGCGCCCACCAAGCCCGCGCCGGCCAAGAGCAAACCAACCGGCATCACCGCCACGTTCGTGCAACGCAACCCGCGCCCGATTGCGCCCGCGCCAACGGACGGCGACGACGACGAGAACAACCTGCTAGCGGGTCCGCGCAATGTACAACCGTACATCGTCAAGCGCGGCGAGCAGTACATGAACCGCGAGCAGCTCGATCACTTCCGGCAGATCCTCGAGAGCTGGAAGCGCGATCTGATGGTCGAGGTCGATCGCACTGTGTCGCACATGAAAGACGAAGCAGCGAACTTTCCCGATCCGAACGATCGTGCGACCCAAGAAGAAGAGTTCAGCCTCGAATTGCGTACGCGTGACCGTGAACGTAAGTTGATCCGCAAGATCGAAGAGGCGCTGAAGCGCATCGAAGACGGCTCGTATGGTTATTGCCTCGAGACCGGTGAGGAAATCGGTATCAAACGCCTCGAGGCGCGCCCGGTTGCCACCCTCAGCATCGAAGCCCAGGAACGACGCGAACGGCGTGAAAAACAATACGGCGATCGCGACGATCGTTATCGCTGAGCCGTGACGCAAGGCGCCACAGCGCTTCCCTACGTCGGTCGTTTCGCCCCCTCTCCCACGGGTCCACTGCATGCGGGCTCGCTACTCGCAGCCGTTGCCAGCTGGCTCGACGCGGCGCGTGTCTCCGGCCAATGGTTGCTGCGTATCGAGGATGTCGACTCCGCACGTAGCCGCGATCAATGGCGTGAGTCCTTCCGCTCGGACCTCGCGCGGTTCGGTTTGCGCCCCGCGCGTGCGCCTGCGCTTCAATCACAACGAAACTCCTTTTACGAGGCGGCCATAGAGCAACTCGGTGCCAAGCATCTGCTGTTTCGTTGCGCTTGCACGCGGCGCGAACTCGCGGCGGAGGGCGAGCCCTGTTGCCTACGGGATTGCCGCGGGCGCGCACTCGACCCGCGCGAGTCGGCGCTCCGAGTGGATCTGACCGCAATACCCCCGATGACCGTGCAGGATCGCAGCCTCGGCGCCATCGTGTTCGACCCCCGGGTACATCGCGATGTCGTCATCCGACGACGCGATGGCATCATCACGTACCAGCTGGCCGTCGTGGTCGACGATGCGCTACAAGGTGTGACCGATGTGGTGCGCGGTGCTGATCTTCTCGCCAGTACCGCATGGCAAATCGCGCTGCAACACGCCCTGGATCTACCCGCGCTGAAATACCTGCATTTACCGGTGCTCACCGAGCGGGATGGCGGCAAGCTCGCCAAATCGCGGCACGCGGCTTCGGTGAGTGAAGTCGAGGTCATCCCGGCCTTGCAGCAAACCCTGCGCTGGTTGCGACAAGATTGGCCAACACTTGAAACGACACAGCCCGACGAATGGCTCCGTCGGGCTGCGTTGAGTTGGGATCCGACGCGATTCGCCGGAATCGCCGCGGTGGCGATCGACGACTAGCGCTCTTCGACGTCTTTCATCGACAGGCGTACGCGGCCCTGCCGATCCACCTCGAGTACCTTGACCTTCACCACATCGCCCTCGTTGAGCTTGTCCGAGACCCGCTCCACGCGCTCGTTGGAGATCTGCGAGATGTGCACCAGACCATCGCGGCCCGGCAGAATCGTCACAAAAGCGCCGAAGTCCATCAAGCGAGCGACGCGGCCCTCATAAACGCGACCCACCTCGACGTCCGCCGTGATCAGTTCAATGCGCGCCTTCGCTTCGCGACCGGCCGCCCCATTGACCGAGGCGATCTTCACGGTGCCATCGTTTTCGATATCGATGGTGGTACCCGTCTCTTCGGTGATCTGGCGAATGACCGCGCCACCCTTGCCGATGACGTCGCGAATCTTCTCCGGATCGATCTTCAACGTGATGATCGAGGGCGCCCACTCGGACATCGTCTGACGCGGCGACGAGAGAACCTTGTTCATCTCACCGAGGATGTGCAGTCGCCCGGCCTTGGCCTGCTCGAGCGCGACCTGCATGATCTCAGGGGTGATGCCTTCGACCTTGATGTCCATTTGCAGCGTCGTCACGCCCGTCGCAGTGCCGGCGACCTTGAAATCCATATCGCCGAGGTGATCCTCGTCGCCGAGAATGTCGGTGAGAACCTTATAGCGCCCGCCCTCGAGCACCAACCCCATCGCGACGCCGGCGACCGGCGCCTTCAGCGGGACGCCCGCATCCATCATCGCCAACGAGGCGCCGCAGACCGAGGCCATCGACGACGAACCGTTGGATTCGAGAATCTCGGACACGACGCGAATCACGTACGGGAACTTCTCCATCTCGGGCATCACAGCCTGCACACCACGACGAGCGAGGTTACCGTGACCGATCTCCCGACGCTTCGGCCCCGACATCATGCCCGTTTCACCCACCGAGAACGGCGGGAAGTTGTAGTGCAACATGAACGGCTCGCGACGCTCACCTTCGAGCGCGTCGATGATCTGCGCATCACGGCCTGTGCCAAGCGTCGTCACGACGAGAGCCTGGGTTTCACCACGCGTGAAGAGCGCCGAACCGTGCGTACGCGGCAGTACGCCCACCTTGATGGTGATCGGACGAACGGTCGTCGAATCGCGACCGTCGATGCGCGGCTCACCATTGAGGATACGCTCGCGAACGATTTTGCTCTCGAGCTTGAAGAGCTGATCATCGACGTGGTCAGCCGAGAATTTCGGCGTCTCACCGGCCGAAAGCTGCTCGATGACCGACTTCTTGATCTCACCGACGCGCGCGTAACGCGCCTGTTTCTCGATGATTCGATAGGCCTCGGACAACGGCGCGTGTGCCACATCGGCCACCGCCTTCTCGAGCTCGGCGGTGGTCGCGCTCGGCGTCCAATCCCAACGCGGCTTGCCGCATTCTTTGACCAGCTCGTTGATCGCCTGAATGGCCACCTGCATTTGTTGGTGACCGAAAACAACCGAGCCAAGCATGACCTCTTCCGAGAGGCCACTGGCTTCCGACTCAACCATCATCACGCCGTCTTTCGTGCCAGCGACGACGAGGTTCAGTGCCGAGGCCTTGGTTTCTTTGGCCGTCGGATTCAGAAGGTACTGACCATCCTGATAACCAACGCGAGCGGCGCCGATCGGACCATTGAACGGAACGCCGGCGAGCGCAAGAGCCGCCGAGGCGCCAATCATCGCCGGGATGTCGGCGTCGATTTCGGGATCGAGCGAGACCACAGTCGCGACGACCTGCACCTCGTTGTAAAAGCCGTCCGGAAAGAGCGGACGAATTGGACGATCGATCAAACGCGAAGTCAGCGTTTCCTTCTCGGTCGGTCGACCCTCCCGCTTGAAGAAGCCACCCGGGATTCGGCCGGCGGCGTAGGTCTTTTCTTGATAATTGACCGTCAGGGGAAAGAAATCGCGACCGGGCGCCGCTTGCTTGGCCGCGACCGCCGTGCACAGCACGACGGTGTCGCCGAGTGATGCGACGACGGCGGCCGAGGCTTGACGAGCCATCTCGCCGGTCTCGAGCGTTAAAGTGTGGGAACCATACTGGAAAGACTTTTTAAAAACGGTCACGGAGTAACCCTCGCGAAATAAAAGATGGAAGCAAAAAGGCCGCGCTGATGGGGCGCGGCCTTCGCTGCGGACTGCTTAACGGCGTAGTCCGAGGCGCTCGACGATTTCCTGATACTTGGCCGGCTTGCTGGCCTTCAGGTAGTCGAGCAACTTGCGACGCTGGTTGACGAGTTTCACGAGGCCACGACGCGAGGAATGGTCACCCGCATGCGAGGCAAAATGCTGTCCGAGCCCGCTGATGCGCTCCGACAGTAAGGCAATCTGTACTTCAGGCGATCCGGTATCCGTTGGACCGCGGCGGAACTCCGTCATCACTCCGCTCTTTTTCTCTTGGCTCAGAGGCATTATGAAAAATCCTTTGAATCTTGATAGTTACGACTATGTTTAAGGGGGCGCATTCTACTCATGCGACCCCTGCCTCACAAGTCGTTTGGCAGCGATCCGCCCCGCCCCCGCCACTCGACCGAGACCCAAAAAACCGCCCGAGCTGTCCTCCAGCCTTAGCACCTGAGCAAGCGGGTAAGCCAAGCCGGCTACCGCGACCTCCTGCCCTTGGCTGATCCGACGCGCACCGGCTGCATCGAGCCTGACCAGCGGCAAATGGGACACCGCAGCAGATAGCCCGATCAGATTGGCGGTGAGACCGGACGCGGCGCCCTCGCGAGCGCACTCTTCGAGCGCCGCGAGAGTAACCATCTGCGCTGGATCGAACGGTGCCACGCGCTCGCGCCGCAGCAAACTGACGTGACCCACGGTGCCGAGCTTTCTAGCGATCTCCTCGGCCAAAACCCGTACGTAGGTGCCCTTTCCGCAGGTCACCCGACAATCTAGCGCGTCGGGCTGCTGCCCAACGAGTTCGAGGCGCTCGATCCGAATGGTTCTTGGCTGGCGCTCCACGGTTTTACCCGCGCGTGCGAGCCGATAAAGGGGCTGACCGCCCTGCTTGATCGCCGAGTACATGGGCGGAGTCTGCAGCGTCTCGCCGACAAAATCGGCTAGCGCGCGATCAATGAGTGTCGTATCGAGCACAGGCACCGGCCGCGTCTCGATGATATCGCCCTCGCGATCACCCGTTGACGTGGCGGCACCCAAGCTGATGGTGAACCGGTAAACCTTATCGCCCTCGAGGATTTCGCCCGCCAATTTGGTGGCCTCGCCGAGACACAACGGCAACATGCCGCTCGCGAGCGGATCAAGGCTACCGACGTGTCCGACTTTGTCGATTCGAAGCAATCGTCGCACCCGCTGGCCCGCCGCCGTCGAAGACATCCCGAGCGGCTTATCGAGCAGCAACACGCCGTCGATCGAAACTGGGGTCAAGCGGGATCGTCTTTGTGCTGATCGTCGCGAACCGCGCGATCGATCAGGGACGTGAGGCGGATCGCCTCACCGATGCTCGAGTCGAACACGAACTCGAGACGCGGCGCGTGCCGCAAAGCCAAACGACGACCCACCTCGCCACGCAAGTATCCGGCCGCGCGCTCGAGACCCGCGGCGACTTCGTCAGCCGGATGCCGATCGCCAAACGGTACAAAAAACACTTGCGCCACGCTCGCATCGGGCGAGAGCTTCACCGCCGTCAGGGTCACCATACCGACGCGCGGATCTTTGACCTCCCGAGCGATCAACTCCGACAGGACGCGCTGGATCTCCGCGCCGATGCGTTGCTGTCGAGCCTTACCAGCCATCGTGAAAAAAGAAGCCGGTCCCGCTGCGATCACTCGATCGCGCGGGCCACCTCAACGCGGGCGAAGCATTCGATCTGATCGCCGACACGCACATCCTGATAGTTCTTCACGCCGATACCGCACTCGGTACCTGCGCGAACCTCGCCCACATCGTCCTTGAAACGACGCAGTGATTCGAGCGCACCTTCGAAAATGACGACGTTGTCGCGCAAGACACGAATGGGGTTGTTACGCTTGACCGAGCCCTCCATGACGAGGCAGCCGGCCACGACGCCAAACTTACTCGAGCGGAACACATCGCGAACTTGCGCTGTACCGACGATCTGTTCTTTGATCTCCGGTGCGAGCAAGCCACTCATACGCTGTTTGATATCGTCGATGGCTTCGTAAATGATCGAGAAGTAGCGAATATCGACACCGCTCTCTTTGACCGCCTCACGGGCCGCACCATCGGCGCGAACATTGAAGCCAAGCACCAGCGCCTTCGACGCCGCCGCAAGCTGAACGTCCGAGGCCGTGATTCCGCCGACGCCGCTTGCGACAACTTTGACCGTGACTTCTTCCGTCGAGAGTTTAGTCAGCGCATCGCGCAGAGCCTCGGCACTGCCCTGCACATCCGTCTTGATGACGACGCTGATGACGCCCGCCTTTTCTTCGGTCATCTGCGAGAACACATCGCCCACCGCCGCAGCCTGCTTGGCGAGCTTCACATCGCGGAACTTACCCTGACGGTACAGTGCGACTTCACGCGCCTTGCGCTCGCTCTCGACCGCAAGCATTTCATCGCCCGCATTCGGAGCTCCCGATAACCCGAGCACCAGCACCGGCATGGAAGGCGTTGCCTCGTCGACGGACTTGCCCGTCTCGTCGAACATCGCGCGGACGCGTCCAAACTCTTGTCCGGCGATGATCGGATCGCCGGTGCGCAAAGTCCCGCGCTTGACGAGCACCGTGGCCACCGCACCACGTCCCTTCTCGACACTCGCCTCGATGATGAGACCCGACGCGAGCCCCTTGGCGGGCGCGTTGAGTTCGAGCACTTCAGCTTGGAGCAGAATGGCCTCGAGCAACTGATCGATACCGGCACCCGTGTGTGCGGAGACGTTTACGAAGATCGTCTCGCCACCCCACTCTTCGGGAATGACTTCCTGCTTCGACAATTCGGTGCGCACACGATCGGGATCCGCCGACGACTTGTCGATCTTGTTGACTGCCACCACGATTGGAACGCCAGCTGCGCGCGCGTGCTGGATGGCCTCGATGGTCTGCGGCATGACACCGTCGTCCGCTGCCACCACGAGGATGACCACGTCAGTCGCCTTCGCCCCACGCGCACGCATCGCCGTAAAGGCCGCGTGACCCGGCGTATCGAGAAACGTCACGGTGCCTTTGGGCGTTGGCACTTGGTAGGCGCCAATGTGCTGCGTAATGCCGCCCGCCTCACCCGCGGCCACCTTTGCCTTGCGGATGTAGTCGAGCAGCGATGTCTTGCCGTGATCAACGTGTCCCATGACCGTGACCACCGGCGGACGCGGCAACAATTCGAGCTCGCCGCCCTCGGCACCCTGCAGGCCCGTTTCGATCTGGTTCTCTTGCAGAACCTTGCCCTTGTGACCCATCTCTTCGACGACGAGCAGCGCGGTATCCTGATCGATCGGCTGATTGATGGTCGCCATCACGCCCATGTTCATCATGACCTTGATGACTTCAGTGGCCTTGACCGCCATCTTTTGAGCGAGTTCCTGCGGCGTGATCGTCTCGCCGATACTGACGTCACGTACCACAGGTGCCGTCGGCAACTCGAACGCATGCCGCGTCTCAACGCCAACGGCGCTCCGGCGCTCACGCACCTTCTTTTTCTTCTTCAGACGCGAGCTGGCGTCCGTGCTGACATGCAACTGTTCGCGGCCGTACTTGGTGCGTCGATCGCGATCGTTCGCGGCAGCGGGTGCCGGTGCAGCTGCAGCCGGTACCGAACGCGATCGAGCGGCCTCGGCCTGTTCGCGTTCGCGTTGCTCGGCCGCACGCCGCGCATCTTCCGCAGCACGCCGCGCAGCGGCCTCTTCTTCGAGCCGCCGGCGGTTCTCCGCCTCCATGCGCTCGGCCTCGCGACGCTCGTTCTCCTGCCGCTCGCGCTCAAAGCGTGCGGCCTCCTCAGCTTCGATGCGTTTGGCTTCGGTGTCGTCACCGCCGTGAGCCTTGGCCTGCTCCTCGAGCACGTCGCGCTTCACGTAGGTGCGCTTGACGCGCACCTCGACGTTTACGGTACGCGCACGACCGGCGCCGCCAGCAAGTTTGATCTCGCTTTGCTGCTTGCGCTGCAAGGTGATCTTGCGTGGTGCCGCCGCAGCGCCGGCTTCCTCGCTGGACTGCCCGTGACTGCGGCGCAAATGACTCAGTAATTCGAGCTTAGCCTCGTCACTGATCTTGTCGGTCGGTCCTGCCACCTTGATGCCGGCCTGATCGAGCTGCACGAGCAGCTTCTCGACCGGAACCTTTAACACCTCGGCGAATTGGGCAACTGTTACGTCTGCCATCTGTCGCGCCCCCCTAGGCCATCAGCCGTGACCCGGGGCGAACCAGTGCTCGCGGGCCTTCATGATGAGCTTGCCGGCCTCTTCGGCCGTCAAACCCTGGATGTCGAGCAAATCGTCTACCGCCTGCTCGGCTAGATCTTCGCGGGTACGAACCCCGCGCGAAGCGAGTGCCAGTGCGAGATCCGGCTGCATGCCCTCGAGCAACAACAGATCGTCGGCGGGCAACTGTGAATCGAGGCTCTCTTCGCTAGCGATGGCTTGCGTCAGCAGGACATCACGCGCGCGGCTACGCAACTCCTTCACGATGTCTTCGCTGAAGTCCTCGATCGCGATGAGCTCGCCTTGCGGCACGTAAGCCACTTCCTCGACGGTCGAGAAGCCCTCTTGAACGAGGATGGTCGCGACGTCTTCGTCGACGTCGAGCTGCTTCATGAAATTTTCGACGAGCAGACGCGCTTCGGATTCGCTCTTCGCTTCGGCGTCGGACTCGGTCATGACATTGAGTTCCCAACCGGTCAGCTGGCTGGCGAGCCGAATATTTTGACCGCCGCGCCCGATCGCCTGCGACAATTTCTCTTCGGAAACGGCGATGTCCATGCTGTGTGAATCTTCATCGACGACGATGGAGATCACTTCGGCTGGCGACATCGCATTGATCACAAACTGAGCCGGATTTTCGTCGAAGGGAATGATGTCGACGCGTTCGCCCGCAATCTCGTTGGAGACGGCTTGCACACGCGATCCGCGCATACCAACACAGGCACCGACGGGATCGACGCGGTTATCGTTGCTTCGTACCGCAATCTTGGCCCGGATGCCCGGGTCGCGCGCGGCGCCCAAAATAGTGATGAGTCCCTGACCCACCTCCGGCACCTCGAGCTTGAACAGCTCGATCAGGAATTCCGGTGCGGAACGTGTCAGAAACAACTGCGGACCGCGCGGCTCGGAGCGCACTTCCTTCAAATATGCCTTGATGCGATCCTGCGGCTTGACCTGCTCGCGCATGATCATGTCCTGGCGAGACACGAAACCCTCGGCATTGCCACCCAGATCGACATAGATGCCATTACGATCGACACGCTTGACGACGCCGCTGACAAGCTGGCCGACGCGGTCACGATAAGCGTCGACGACTTGCGCGCGCTCGGCCTCGCGAACCTTCTGTACGATAACCTGCTTGGCCTGCTGCGCGGCGATTCGACCGAAACTGACCGACTCCATCGGCTCCTCGACGTGACCGCCTGCGACCGCCGTCTTGTCGACGTCCAGAGCGTCCTCGAGCCGCAACTCGCGATCCGGCACTTCCAGTTCCTTGGAGTCATCGGCGAAGACTTTCCAACGCCGGAACGTGTCGTAATCGCCTGTCTTGCGGTTGATTGATACGCGCACATCCCACTCTTCGCCATGCTTTTTACGCGTGGCAGACGCGAGGGCGGCCTCGAGCGCCTCGAAAATGACTTCTTTATCGACGCCCTTCTCGTTCGAGACGGCATCGACCACCATCATGATTTCTTTGCTCATCGTCGTTCGTCCTCTCCCGTTGCCCGCCCGTGCGCATCAAGCGACGAGCCGCGCTTTACCCACTTCACCAAAACCGATCGACACAACCTGCCCATCGACATCGAGCGTGATGCCCTGCGCGTTCACGCCGGACAAATTGCCCGTGTAACGACGTCTGCCGTCGCGGGCAACGTTCAACTCCACCCACACGCGCGCGCCTTTGAAGCGCTCGAAATGGGTCGGCTTACGCAGCACCCGATCAAAACCGGGCGATGACACCTCGAGGTTGTAGGCACCGGCGACCGGGTCCTCTACATCGAGCAACGCCGACACCTCACGACTGACCCGCTCGCAGTCTTCGATGCCGACATGTCCTTCGCGCCCAGCCGGTAAGTCGAGGAAAACACGCAAAATCGCACTACGCGGCGCCGACACCCACTCGATGTCGACAAGCTCATAGCCCAACTGCTCGACCAAGGGTTCGAGCAGGGCGATCATCTTTTCCCGGACCACCGACGCCGTTGTCATAATGAAAAAGGGCCTCGAGGGCCCCCTGTTGTCGTCCCGCCCCGGCCAGGGGCACAAAAACAAAAAGCCCCTCGGGGGGCTTCGGAAACAAGCACTTGCGACTCAAGCTTGACGCTTTTTGTCGCTCCCGCAAGACCCGAGGAGCCTCGCAGGGTCGCGATGTTACAAGAAAAGCCTGTGGCGCGCTAGTTGGCGGGTACCGGCGGCAACCACCGCGCCAGCCACGCGTGCACTTCGGCGTAAAAATAGCGGCTATTCTCGCCCTTCAGGATCCAATGATTTTCCTCCGGAAAGACCAGCAGCCGGCTTGGGATCTGTCGGCGCTGCAGAATCGACCAATACTCGAGCGAGTTGTTCAGTGGAACACGAAAGTCGCGCTCACCGACCGTGACCAGCGTCGGGGTTCGGAATTGGGCAGCGTAGCGAATCGGATTCTGTTCACGCCAAACCGGCCCCTGATCCCAGACCGGTCCGCCGTTGTTGATCTCTCGGCCGTAGATCGTGTCGCTCGTGCCCCATTGGGACTCGAGGTTGATAAGCCCCGCGTGACTGACAAGGCAACGATAGCGGGTGGTGGTCGCTTGCAACCAGTTCGCTAAGTGCCCGCCGTAGCTCGCGCCCCCTGCACACTGACGGGTCGAGTCGATGAACGCATGGTCACGGATGGCGAAATCAGCCGCCTCGTTCAATTCCTCACCAGCCGTGCGCAGCGGATCACCCTGGATCGTCTGTGCCGCCGCCTCACCGAATCCGGTGGAACCACTGTAGTTAGTCAACAAGACCACATAACCCGGCGCCGCGAGTAAGTGATAGTTCCAGCGCATCACCCACTGGTCTCGCCACATGGTGTGCGGACCACCATGGATGACGACGAAGAGCGGGTATTTCTTTGACGGATCAAACCCGGGCGGCGTCAGCAACATGTTGTGGATACGCCTTCCCTTCGAGCTCGTAAACCAGAAGTGGCGCAGCGGCGCGAGATCGAGCTTCGCGAGACGCTCCTCGTCGAACGAGGCCAACGTGGTGTGCCCGGCTTGGGATGGATCAATGCGCACCACTTGCGGCGGGCGCGTCGCACTCTCGAAATTGGCGAGCAGCACGAGCGCGCGACTGCGCTCGCCGATCGCGACGTTCGTGTACGCGCCGACCGTCATGTCGAATGCAAGTCGCGTCGAACCATCGCGAATCGAGGTGACGAACAACTTCTCGTGTCCGGCTTCCTCCGACGTGAAATAGATCTGTTTCGAATCCGCCGTGATCGCGAACGAGCCCGGAGTGCGATCGATTTTTTCGGTCAGCACTCGTGCCGAAGACAAGCCCGCCGCGGACGGTCGGTTGGTCGTCCAAGGGAAAGCCGCCAGACGCGCTTCGTTGTAGGCTTTATCGGTTCGGGGCGTGTAGAGCGCGATCAAGGTCTGACCGTCGGGTGTGAACGTGGGCGACGACCAGGAATTCACGCCGTCCGTCAGTCGCTGCGGCTCACCGCCCGACACCGCGATCTGCCACAGCTGCGAAGTCGTGAATTGATAAGCGGCTGTATTGCGATCAGAGCTCGCTGCGAAGACCAAAGATTTCCCATCCGGTGCCCACGCGAAGCTCACGCCCTCTTCACCGCCGGCCCCGAAACCAGCTTGGGCGAACAGCTCGGTTGTCGCCAACAAGTTACGTGGCTCGCCGGCAACGGCACTGCCCGCTTGCAGCTCGAGGATGAGCAACACGGGTTTTAAATCGTCGAGCCACCGATCCCAGTTGCGGATCGGGAAACCGTCGTAGGCACGCGCGTTCCATTTGCGCGCCTTGCGCTCGGCGGCGATCCGCTGATTGTCGGCCTCGTTCTTGGCTCCGGGAAATTGGGTGCTGGCGAAAGCAATCGACCTTCCATCCGGGGAAAACTTCGGCGCCCGCGCGCCGTTGACCAGTTGCGTCAACCGAATCGCCTCACCGCCCGACAGGTCGAGCAGGTAGAGTTGGGCCGACTCATCGCCTTCGCGCCGCGCCGAAAACACGAGACGCCGACTGTCCTCGCTCCAATCGACACCGCTCTCGCCGCCTGCCGTGCCGGTCAGCCGTCGCGGCGCCGGCAACCTGCCATCGCGATCGGCTGCGGTCGCGACGATCCACAAATCGGACACCTGCGCCTTCTCGTCGTAGGCTGGCTCCGTCACAGCGAAGACAGCCCAACGCCCATCCGGGCTCACCGAGGGCGAGCCGACGCGTTTCATGAGCCAGAGGTCCTCGTGTGTGATGGCACTCGGCGACGACACCGCTGCCGCAATCGACAGCGTGGGGAGTGACAGACCGAGAGCCGTCACGATGGCTAGGAGTTGGCGTTTCATGGCGCGATTATGGCAAAAGCGCACCGGCTTGCGACGCCCCGAGCGCTGACCCATAATTGCGAATGATTCTTAACTGCGGATTTTTCTCCATGCGATTCGGCAGCTGCACTCACGTTGTGTCCACGGTCCTCGCCGCCCTCGGGTTGTTTGCGACGCTGCCGTCCTCGGCGGCAAAGGCAGCCGAACCCGTGGTGGTTTACTCGGCGCGCAACGAACAATTGATCAAGCCGATTTTCGACCGATTCACCGCCGAGTCCGGCATCCCGGTCCGTTTCACGACCGCTGATGCGGCCGTGCTGATCGAGCGACTCGCCGCCGAGGGAAAGAACAGTCCGGCGGATCTGCTCATGACGGTCGATGCAGGTGAACTCTGGAACGCCTCCAACCGAGGCCTGCTGCGACCAACCCGCTCAAAGATACTCGAGGCCAACATCCCGGCTACCTTGCGCGATCCAGGCAACCGCTGGGTCGGCTTGTCGCAACGGGCACGCACCATCGTCTACCACCCGAGCCGCGTCGATCCGCGCACGCTCAGCACCTACGAAGCGCTGGCGGATCCCGTTTGGAAAGCGCGTCTATGCCTACGCAGCTCGAAGAAGGTCTATAACCAATCCCTCGTGGCCATGATGATCAAGGCGCGCGGCGAGACCGCTACCGAAACGACGCTTCGCGGCTGGGTCGCCAATCTCGCAGCTCCACCGTTTGCCAACGACAATCAGGTGATGGAAGCCATCGCTGCTGGGCAGTGTGACGTGGGCATCGTCAACACGTACTACCTCGGTCGTATGTTGCAGAAGCAACCGGAGTTTCCGGTGAAAGTATTTTGGGCGAACCAGCGCGGTGACGGCACGCATGTCAACGTCAGTGGTGCGGGTATCACACGTCACGCCCGTAATCCGGCCGGAGCGCAAGCCTTGCTGGAATGGCTATCCGCCGGCGAAGCGCAACGACTCTTCGCCGGGTCGAACATGGAATACCCGGTCAACCCGAACGTCGAGATTGATCCGCTCGTTCGCAGCTGGGGCAGCTTCACGCCGAGTCGCATCAACATCGTCGAGGCCGGTCGTCGGCAAGCTACAGCGGTGCGCGTGATGGATCGCGCCGGCTGGCGTTGATGCTCGCGCGCTGGCGCGCCTCATTCGTGATTTTATTGGCGGCTGCACCGGCAGTCGTGGTTTTGCTCGGCCTCGCCGGGGCATGGCTCACGCCGGCCGGCGATACGCTGCAACACCAGTGGCGTTATCTACTGCCCGATGCCGCTCGTAACACGTTGATCCTCGTGATGACCGTTGCACTGGGCGCGGCACTTCTGGGCACCGCGCTTGCCGCACTTGTCGCGCTCTACGAATTTCCGGGTCGAGCGTTTTTCTCTTGGAGCTTATTGCTGCCGCTGTCGATTCCGGGATACGTGCTGGCAGCGGTTTTCGCGGGTAGCCTCGATTACTCGAGTCCGCTCTACAGTTGGTTGCGCGAGCAGTTCGGCTGGCAGTGGCCATCGATCCGCTCGTTGGGCGGCGCCGCCTTGGTGCTCATGCTCACGCTCTTCCCGTACGTCTATTTGATCGCACGAGTCGCCTTCGAATCCGCTGCTCAACGTTATCTCGAAGCAGCCTCCTTACTCGGACGAACGCGTCGACAGGCAACCCGCGAGGTGCTTCTCCCATTGGTGCTCCCTGCCGTGTTAGCCGCCACCGCTCTCGTCGCCATGGAAACGCTCGCTGATTTTGGTGTGGTCGCAGCGCTGAATGTGGACACCCTTACCACCGCTCTCTATCGCGCGTGGTATGGCATGTTTTCTTTGGTGACGGCGCAGCAGGTCGCAGGCTTGCTGGTGCTCGCCGCCTTGCTACTGCTGGCACTCGAACACCGCGCCCGCTCATGGGTGCGTGTGCGTGAGGCGAGCGGTCCCGTTCTGCAACGCCGACCGCTGCCGGCACTGACGGCCGCTCTGGCCACCCTGTTCGCCAGCAGCATTCTCGGTATCTCCTTTGCTTGGCCCGTCATGCACCTGTTGTCGTGGGCAAGCGCCCATCTGACGGCAGATCTCGATGCGCGTTACTGGGGCTATTTCGTCCGCAGCCTCATGCTAGCCGGCCTCGGTGCTTTACTGATCGTGTCGATCAGCACCCTATTCGTGTACGCACGACGCAACGCGGTCGGCCGGATCGCGCGCGTCGTCGCGCCGTTCGCCACGGCAGGCTACGCCATACCTGGAGCAGTGTTGGCGGTAGGCTTGTTTGCACCCATGACCCAAGCCTTGCCGTGGTTGCAGGGGACGCTGTTCGTACTGTTCGTCGCCTACATCACCCGTTTTTTTGCAGTCGGGCATGCTCCGATAGCTGCGGGCCTCGCGAGATTGCCGACGGCCCTCGATGAGTCCGCCTTACTCCTCGGCAGTCGCCCACTCGAGCGTTGGCAACATATTCATTGGCCTCTGCTTAAAGGCAGTGTTGCGGCCGCTTTCGTGCTGACCTTCGTCGATCTGATGAAAGAATTACCGATCACTTTGCTGACGCGGCCCTTCGGCTTCGAGACCTTGGCGATTCGGGTGTTCGAACTCACCTCCGAGGGCGAATGGGAGCGTGCTGCGGTGCCAGCGCTCGCCCTCGTGCTCGCCGGACTTTGGCCGTTGAAATGGCTGGCAGGAAGAATGCCTCATGCGACTTGAACTTCGTGATCTACACTTCCGACGGGAGGCCACCGAGATTCTGCGCGGCGTCGCGCTGCAACTGGAGGCGGGCGATATCGGCGTTCTTGTCGGATCGAGCGGCTGCGGCAAAACGACCACGCTGCGATGTATCGCCGGCCTCGAGCCGATCACGCGCGGCGAAATCCAACTCGGCGATCGCGTCGTGTCGTCCGCTGATCACTGCCTCAGCGCCGAAGCGCGCCGGGTCGGCTATGTCATGCAAGACAACGCCCTGTTCCCGCACATGAGCGTGGCCGACAACATTCGCTTTGGCTTGCGCAAGCTCGCGCGCGACGAACGCGAGTCTCGCGTCGCCGACATGCTGGCTCTGCTCGGACTCAGAGGCCTTGAACAACGCCTGCCGCAGGATCTCTCGGGTGGCCAACAACAACGCGTTGCGATCGCCCGCTCACTCGCGCCGCAACCTGATCTGCTGTTGATGGACGAACCGTTCTCGAATCTCGATGCGCGACTGCGGACCGAACTAGTTGGCGAACTGCGCGATTTGCTCAAGCGACTTTTCATCACGACGTTGGTGGTCACCCACGACCAACACGATGCTTTTGGTCTAGCCGATCGTTTGGGATACATGAGTGAAGGACGATTGGAACAATGGGACAGCCCTTACGATGTGTATCACCGGCCGCGCACACGGGCGGTGGCCCGCTTCATTGGTGATGGCGTGATGCTACCCGCGATCGGCAAAGACGGTCTTTGGCATACCGAGCTGGGAGCCATCGAAGATCCGGTAGCCGAAGGCGCAGCCGAACTGCTGCTGAGACCCGACGACCTGCTGCATGATGACCACTCACCCACCCAGGCGCGCATCGTCGCGCGGGTCTTCAGAGGCGCCGACTTTCTCTACACGGTGGAGCTGCCGAGCGGTCTGCGCGTGTTGGCATTGGCACCGAGTCATCACGATCATCATGTTGGCGAGACGCTGGGATTTCGTCTCGCTAACGACCATTTGGTCGTTTTTCGTCGCGATTAGTAGCGCGAGCCGCGGGGCTTTTTACCGCCCTTCATGGTGTCCGCCGTAATGCGCTTGATCGCAAGCGGCTGTCCGCGAACCACGATCCCGGCTAGGTGAGTCAAGACGTGATCGGGGATTTGTGCCGGCAGACGCACGATCGTGTGATCATCGCGGATGTCGATGCCATTGATCTCGCTGCCGTGCATATCGCCCTCGTGCGCCAAGGCGCCGACGATGTTACCGGGCTGCACGCCGTGACGGCGACCGACTTCAAGTCGGAAAAACCCCTGTGGACCCTCGGGGCGACGCGGCTTTGACACCTTTTGCGCCACGCTTTCTCGTACTTCTTCGGTGGGTTCTGTGCGCTTGGTGACGAACAAAGAACGCCCCGACTTCGCCAACGACGCGAGTGCCGCAGCGACATCGAACACGTCGGCACCACTCTCTCGTACAAACTCCTCGATGACGCCGCGGTAGGCCGACAGATCCTGCGACTCGAGCATTCCACTCAACTCTTTTTTGAACTTCTCAGCACGACGCGCGTTCACTTCTTGAACGGTCGGCAACGCCATCGGCTCGATCGGCTGACGCGTAGCGCGCTCGATGATGCGCAGCATATTTCGCTCGCGCGCGGAGATGAACAGAATTGCCTCGCCCGAGCGACCGGCACGACCGGTACGACCGATGCGATGGACGTACGACTCACTATCGTAAGGCACGTCGAAGTTGACGACGTGCGTTATGCGCTCGACGTCGATGCCGCGTGCGGCGACGTCGGTCGCCACCACGATATCGATCTTGCCGCTCTTCAATGCCGCGATCGTTCGCTCGCGCTGCGCTTGCAGGATATCGCCGTTCAAAGCGGCCGCTGCGAAGCCGCGCGCTTCAAGTTTCTCGACGAGCTCGACCGTGGATTGCTTGGTTCGAGCAAAGACGAGCATCGCATCGAAGGTCTCGACCTCGAGCAACCGTGTCAGGGCGTCAAGCTTGTGGATGCCGGCGACCAACCAATAACGTTGCCGGATGTTAGCTGCAGTTGCCGTCTTGGATTTGACGGTGATCTCGCGCGGGTCGCGCAGATGTTTCTGCGCAATACGCTTGATCTGCGTCGGCAACGTAGCCGAAAACAGCACCACTTGTCGCTCGGCCGGTACGAGACCCAGAATGTGATCGATCGCATCGACGAAGCCCATCTGCAGCATTTCATCCGCTTCGTCGAGCACGACGTGACGAATGGTCTTCAGATCGAGTGTCCCTCGTTCGAGGTGGTCGATCACGCGACCCGGTGTTGCGACCACGATATGCACGCCGCGCCGCAAGGCATTCAATTGCGGGGTGTAGCTCTGCCCACCATAGATGGGTAGCACGTGTAGACCCGGCATGTGACTAGCGTATTTTTGACAGGCCTCGGCAACCTGAATCGCGAGCTCGCGGGTCGGAACCAGCACCAGTGCCTGCGGCTCGCGCCGTGCCACATCGATTTGCGATAACACCGGCAAGGCGAAGGCGGCGGTCTTGCCGGTACCGGTCTGCGCTTGCCCAATCAGATCGCGACCCTCGAGCAACACCGGGATCGTGGCGCGCTGAATTGGTGAAGGCGTCTCGTAGCCCACGGCAGTGAGCGCAGAAACCAAAGCGGGATTCAGACCGAGTTCGGCGAAAGTCAGATCAGTTTGTTCGTTGGCAGTCATCGCGGGATCAGTGGCAATAGGACCTTGGAAATCGAGTCGCGATGCAGATCACGTCGTGACAACCCCCCCGAAAGGCTCGTCTGAGGGGTCCGATGAAATTGGTAGCGGGGGTAGGATTTGAACCTACGACCTTCGGGTTATGAGCCCGACGAGCTGCCAGACTGCTCCACCCCGCACCAGGAGGGGGCGGAACTATACCCCTAAGCGCCTCTCAGCTCAACACTTGTTCGCAAAGGCTCAACAACGACTGCGGGAACAGTCCAAGCACGAGTACGGCCAGTGCATTCAAACCCAATGCCAGTCGAACGCCGGTGTGCCGCTCGGCAGTCGGCAAATCACCCGGTGCGTCGAAATACATGATTTTGACCACGCGCAAGTAGTAAAACACGCCGATCACTGAAACCGCGGCAGCAAACACGACGAGCGCGAGGTGATCACTGGTCCAGAGTGCTTCAAAGATTTGCAGCTTCGCCCAAAAACCGACGAACGGTGGAATACCGGCGGTGGAGAACATCAGGCACATCATCATCAAGGCCAGCAGTGGGTCACGCGCATGCAAACCCTTGAAGTGATCCAGTTCGTCCGCCTCGAAGCCTGCACGACTCGCCAGCAAAATCACGCCGAACGAGCCGAGTGTCATGATGACGTAGGCAATGGTGTAATAGAGCGCCGCTTCATAGCCCTGCTCTGTGCCCGCGACGAATCCGAGCAAAATGAATCCGACATTGCCGATAGCTGAATAAGCGAGCATGCGCTTGAGATTGGTCTGGGCGATTGCGACGACATTACCCACCAAGGTCGACAGCACCGCCACGATGGCGAGCATCTGAGTCCAGCTCTCGCTGATGCCCTCGAGGCCACCGGCAAGTAAACGGAAAGCTAACGCGAACGAGGCGATCTTCGGTGCCGTAGCGACGAAGAGGGTCACCGACGAAGGTGCACCGTGATACACGTCCGGAACCCACATATGGAACGGGACAGCACCGAACTTGAAGGCCACACCCACCACGAGGAATACCACGCCCATGATGAGCCCGAGGCTCGCCGGCCCTTGCAATGCGACGGCCAATTCGCTGAAGAGCAGACTACCGCCCAATCCATAGACCAGCGACATGCCGTAGAGCAGACAACCTGACGCAATCGCACCAAGCACGAAGTACTTCATCGCCGACTCGGCGGCGACGCCGTTGTCACGATCGAAAGCCACGAGCGCATAGAGCGAGAGCGCCAGCAACTCCACGCCGATGTACAGGGTTAGCAAACTGCCCGCCGAGATCATCACGAAGATACCGAGCAGCGCCGTCAACACCAGCACGTAGTATTCGCCCTTCAGCAGACCGCGAGCTTCTAGGTAATGCCGCGAATACAGCAACGCAACCGCGACGAACAACATGGCGAACAGCTTCAACAGATTCGCGAGCGGATCCGTGACATACATGCCGGAGAACAACTCGACCGTCGAGGGCACCTGAGCGAAGGCCAACAACAGAGCCGCCCCCGCTGCCAAAACGAGCAGAGTCAATGTCGGAGTCACACGCGGCGCCGCGCGTCCGGCGAACACATCCACGAGCAACACCACGCACACGGCGATGGCAAGATAGATCTCCGGCAGTGCCGGCAGCACGGATTCGAGGGTCAATGTCGGTGTCATGGCGTTGTCCCTCAGAACGGCAACTTGCTGGTGACGATCTGCTCGACGAGATGCTGCACTGAGGCCTGCATCAGCTCGAGCAAGGGCGCCGGCCAGATGCCAAGCACCAGCACGGCCGCGGCGAGCACGCCGAGGATGAGAAACTCGCGGCCGTTCAGATCATCGAGTGTCGCCACGCCGTCATTGGCGACCGGACCGAAGATGACCCGCTTGACGAGCCACAAAGTGTAGGCGGCTCCCAGAATCAAGGTTGTCGCCGCAAGGAAGGCATACCAGAAGTTCGCCTTGAAGCTCGCGATGATGACGAGGAATTCGCCCACGAAACCCGAGGTACCCGGCAAACCGGAGTTCGCCATGGCAAAGAGCACCATGAAGGCGCCGAACATCGGCATGCGGTTGATCACACCGCCGTAAGCGGAAATCTCTCGGCTGTGCAGTCGGTCATACAGCACCCCCACACAGAGGAACATCGCACCGGAGATCAAACCGTGCGACACCATCTGCACCATGGCGCCATCTATCCCCATGCCCGCGCCTCGCAGGTCGCCAGAATTCGCGACGATGTCAAACACGAGGAAACTACCCAAAGTCACGAAACCCATGTGTGCGATGGACGAATACGCAATCAGCTTTTTCATGTCGCTCTGCACGAGCGCGACAAACCCGATGTACACCACGGCGATCAGCGACAACACGATGATCAGCACGTCGAGTTCACGCGCGGCATCCGGCGTGACTGGCAAAGAAAACCGCAAAAAGCCGTAACCACCCATCTTGAGCATGATCGCTGCCAGGACGACCGATCCGCCGGTCGGTGCCTCGACGTGAGCGTCCGGCAACCAGGTATGCACCGGGAACATCGGGATCTTCACCGCGAAGGCGGCGAAGAATGCGAGGAAAATCCAATACTGCTCGGTCATCGTGAGCGGTAGATCATGGAAGGTCGCGATATCGTAGGTGCCAGCCTGAACGTACATGTAGATCATGGCGATCAACATGAACACCGATCCCAGGAAGGTGTAGAGGAAGAACTTGATCGTCGCGTAGACGCGTCGCGGCCCACCCCAGATGCCGATAATCAGGAACATCGGAATCAGCATCGCTTCCCAAAAGAAATAAAACAGTAACGCATCGAGCGCCGTGAACACGCCGACCATCAAACCTTCGAGGATGAGAAAGGCAGCGAAATATTGCGATGCACGCTGTTCTATCACCGTCCACGCGGCGATGAGGATCGGCACGGTGATGAACGTCGTGAGCAAAATCAGCGGTAGCGAGATGCCATCGACGCCCAAGTGATACGTGGCGTTAAACGCCGGGATCCACGGCAGCTGCTCGACGAACTGAAACGCGGCCGTCGTGGTGTCGAAGCCTTGGTACAAGGGCACGGACAGTGCGAGCGCCACGAGCGAGGTCGCGAGCGCCACCCAGCGTCCGAGTGCTACCCGTGACTGGCCGAGCGCCAGCACGACGAGGCCGCCGAGGATCGGCAACCAGACGAGTAGCGACAACAATCCTAAATCCTGCATGGTCATTTTCCGCCGAGCATCACGCGAGGATCAGGAACCAAGCCAGCAGCAGCGCAAGGCCGATGGTCATCCAAAACGCGTAGGAGTAGAGATAACCTGTTTGCAGACGCCGCACGACACCCGCGACGGTCGCCACCAACTGCGCTGATCCGTTGACGAGCGCGCCGTCGATGACCGCTTGATCGCCCGCCTTCCAAAAGACACGACCGAGCAGACGGCTCCCCGCCGACAGCACGTTATCGTTGAACCAGTCGAAGTAGTACTTGTTATCGAGCACACGGCGGATCGGCGTGAGTGCCTTGCCGATGGCATTGGCAGCGCTCGGATTTTTGAGCACGAGGTACCAAGCAGCAAGGACGCCTGCGAGCGCGAGCCACAAGGGCGGATGCTTCACCGCCTCAAGCGCAAACGAGGCCGGATCGTGGAAGTGACCCGACAGCACTGCTAGAACGTCGTTATCCGGCAGCACCTGGATCGCCTCACCAAAGAACCCACCGAAGAGAATTGGCTGCACCGTGAGGTAACCAATCGCCAGCGACGGGATCGCGAGCAACACGAGCGGTAGCGTCACCACCCACGGGCTCTCGTGCGGCGTTCCACCGTGATGCCCGTGAGCTTCGTGATGTGCATGATCGTCATGAGCCCCCTCACCTGCCGCCCAGCGCGGCGCGCCGTGGAACGTCATGAAGATCATTCGGAAGGTGTAGAACGCCGTGACGAAAACGCCGATCAGTACGCACCAGTAGGCGTAAGTCGCACCCCATCGATCTGCCTCGTGCACCGACTCGATGATGAAATCTTTGGAATAAAAGCCCGACAGGAACGGCGTGCCGATCAGCGCCAGCGCACCGACCCAACACGTGATTGCCGTGATGGGCATCACCTTAGCGAGACCGCCCATCTTGCGCATGTCCTGTTCGTGGTGCATGCCGATGATCACCGAACCGGCAGCCAAGAACAGCAGCGCCTTGAAGAACGCATGCGTCATCAAGTGGAAGATCGCCGCGCCATAGGCCGAGGCGCCGAGCGCCACCGTCATGTAGCCAAGCTGCGAGAGCGTGGAGTACGCCACCACCCGCTTGATGTCGTTGTTGACGATACCGAGGAAGCCCATGAAGAGCGCGGTCGTGGCGCCGATGACGAGCACGAACGAGAGCGCGACCTCACTTTGCTCGAACAGCGGCGAGAAGCGCGCCACCATGAAAATACCGGCGGTCACCATCGTCGCGGCGTGAATGAGCGCCGAAATCGGTGTCGGGCCTTCCATCGAATCTGGCAACCAGACGTGCAACGGCACCTGCGCTGATTTGCCCATGGCACCGATGAACAGCAGGATGCAAATCAGCGTGATCGCCGAGACCGTCCAGGTATCGCTCAACGCAAACTCGGCAGCAGCCAACATCGGCGCGGCCTCAAAAGCCGCGCGGTAGTCGAGCGAGCCGGTGTAGTAGACGACACCCGCGATACCGAGCACAAAACCGAAATCGCCGACTCGGTTGACGAGGAACGCCTTCATGTTGGCAAAGATCGCGCTCGGTCGCGTATACCAGAAGCCGATAAGCAAGTACGAGACCACGCCCACCGCTTCCCAACCGAAGAACAGTTGCAGGAAGTTATTCGACATCACGAGCATGAGCATCGCGAACGTGAAGAGGGAAATGTACGAAAAGAAGCGTTGATAGCCCGGGTCGTCGTGCATATAGCCGATGGTATAGACGTGTACGCAGAACGACACGAACGTCACGACGCACATCATCAGAACCGATAGTTGATCGACCAGGAAGCCGACCTCCATCCGGATGCCATCGCTGATCAGCCAGGTGTAGACGGAGTCGTTGTAGACGCCGACCTCGCCATTGATCAGCTGCCAAGCGACCTGCGCACTCAACAAGAACGCGAAACCGACCGCGGCAATGGTGACCACATGAGCGGCCGCACGGCCGATAAGCTTGCCGAAGAGCCCAGCGATGATAGCCGCCGCGAGCGGCAGTAAGGGGATGGCAAGCAGTACATTCGGATCCATGTGACTCAGCCCTTCAGCGTGTCGAGATCTTCGACGTTGATGCTGCGACGCTCGCGGAACAGCACGACGAGGATGGCCAAACCTATCGCCGACTCCGCAGCGGCCACCGTCAGCACAAAGAAGACGAAGACCTGTCCGTCGAGATCGCCGAGATAACGCGAGAACGACACGAAGCTGAAATTGACCGCGAGCAACATCAGCTCGATACACATCAGCAGCAAGATCACATTCTTCCGATTGAGAAAGATACCGGCGATCGACAACGAGAACAGAATCGCCGACAAGGTCAGCATGTGCTGCAGAGTAATCATGTATCGCTCTCCGGCGCCGGATCGGTCTTGGGCCCGACGCCCTTCACGAGGCGCACCCGATCTTCACGACGCACGGCGACTTGCTTGGCCACATCCTGCGGCTTCAGGCCTGGGCGCTTGCGCATCGTGAGTGTGATCGCCGCGATGATGGCCACGAGCAGTACCATGGCGGCCAACTCGAACGGATAAACGTATTGGGTGTAGAGCACTTCACCGAGGGCGCGCGTATTGCTGTGATCCGCGGGCAGCAGTGCCATGCCCTGCGTCGCGTCGATACCGAAACCACGGAACCAGAATACCGCCACCATCTGCGCGATGACCGCGAAGGCGATGAACCAGCCAAGCCCGGCGTAGCGCGTCACACCACGCTTGATCTCCTCCACGTTGATGTCGAGCATCATCACGACGAAGAGAAAGAGCACCATCACCGCGCCGACGTAAACGAGCACCAGCACGATGGCGAGGAACTCCGCTTCGATCAACAGCCACAGCGCCGCGCTCGTAAAAAAGGCGAGTACCAGCGACAAAGCCGAGTAGACGGGGTTACGCGCCACGATCACCCCGAGCGCTGCCGCGATGAGGATGGCCGAGAATCCGTAGAAAAGCAGTTGAACCAGCACCCTGTCGTCCCCCGATCAGCGATAGCGCGCGTCGGCGGCCTTGTCGGCATCGATCAGCGCGGCATAGCGCTCACCAACGGCGAGCAGCTTGTCTTTGGTCATGATGTTCTCGCCACGACTTTCCATGTGGTACTCGTGGATTCGCGTCTCGACGATAGCATCGACGGGACAGGCCTCTTCGCAGAATCCGCAGTAGATGCACTTGAAGAGATCGATGTCGTACCGCGTCGTGCGACGGGTGCCATCGGCAGCCACGTCGGACTCGATCGTGATGGCGAGTGCGGGGCACACAGCCTCGCACAGCTTGCAGGCGATGCAACGCTCCTCACCGTTGGAGTAGCGACGTAGCGCATGCAGACCTCGAAAGCGCGGCGACTGCGGCGTTTTCTCTTCCGGATAGTTAACGGTGACCTTTTTACGAAAGAGCGTCCGTGCCGTCACCGACAAACCCGTGAGCAGTTCGGTGAGCAGGAACGTCTTGATGATGCTGTGAAGAGCCATGAAGTTGTGTCCGTTGACGATCACGCGGCCCAGGGGCCGAC
The DNA here is from genome assembly GCA_018970145.1 of Gammaproteobacteria bacterium. Taxonomy (GTDB): domain Bacteria; phylum Pseudomonadota; class Gammaproteobacteria; order Steroidobacterales; family Steroidobacteraceae; genus UBA964. Next base: position 121,461 of record JAGWWY010000002.1, on the reverse strand, counting down.
CTGCAAGTGCACCATCACCCCAAGCACGACGATCCAAACCAGCGTAACTGGAATGAGAATCTTCCAGCCAAGACGCATGATCTGGTCATAGCGATACCGAGGAAACGTAGCGCGATACCACATGAAACAGGTCAGGAAGAAAAAGAGCTTGGCGAAGAGCCAATGGAAGCCCGGCTCACCGAGCGGATGCGAGGAACCGAGCAATCCCTCAAAGGGGCTCAGCCAACCGCCCAAGAAAAACACCGCCGTCAACGCCGAGATGAGGATCATGTTGGCGTATTCGGCCAGGAAGAACAGCGCGAAGGCGATGCCCGAATATTCGACATGGAAGCCCGCGACGATTTCGGATTCGCCTTCGGCCACATCGAACGGCGCACGGTTGGTTTCAGCGACGCCTGAAATCAAGTAGACCACGAACAGCGGAAAGAGCCAGATCACAAACCAGTTCGACGATCCACCGGCTTGCGCGCGAACGATGTCACCCAAGTTGAGCGTTCCGGCTGCCATCACCACGCCAACCAGCGCAAAACCCATCGCGATTTCGTACGCGACTACCTGCGCTGCCGAGCGCATCGCTCCCAAAAATGCGTACTTGGAGTTCGCCGCCCATCCCGCGAGGATGACTCCGTAGACACCGACCGAGGTTAGCGACAAAACGTACAGCAACCCAGCGTCGATATCGGCGATGACGAGGTTCGGATCGAGCGGCACCACCGCCCAAGCGGCGAAGGCCGGAATCAAGGTGATCGCCGGCGCGATCCGGAATAACCACTTGTTCGATGCCGACGGGATGACGACTTCTTTGAGGAGTAGCTTGATGACATCCGCAAAGGGCTGAAAAATTCCCGGGACCAAACCGAAGATGCTGCCAACTCGATTGGGACCCTTGCGCAGCTGCATCCAACCGATGACTTTGCGCTCCCAAAGCGTCGTGAATGCGACCGAGAGAATCACCGTCACCGTCACGACAAGGATCCAAAACGTCGAGCGAGCGTAGGACGGCAACGCGGCCCACGTGTTCAGGATGAAGTCCGTCACTGCGCTGCTCCCTCGGCGGCACGACGCGCGATCCCGGTTTGCTGAAGCGCCGGGCTACGGCGCAGCACGGCATCGATCGAGTACATCGGCACATCCAGATCGCCAATCTCAAGATCCGCAGAGCCGCTGACGGCCGCGATCGCCGGAATATGTTGAGTCACGATGACCGACGGCGCTGCAGATCCGGCGGCGCTGGTCATGCACGTCTGTAACTCGCTCCGAACTTCTTCGGAACTTTCTTGGTCGAAGCCCGACAACTCGAGCAGGTTGCCGAGCACGCGCAGCACTTTCCAGGCCGGCCGAGCTTCGCCCGGCAACTTGGAGACCGCCGCCTGCGACTGCCAACGACCATCGAGATTCACGTAACTGCCCGAGGTCTCGGCGAAACTGCCGATCGGCAGCAATACGTGCGCACGCGCCAACAATTCTTTGGAAGCGTACGGCGTCAACGCGACCACACAAGCCGCTGAGTCGAACGCAGATTCCGCGACAGCCGGAGCAGCCAAATCGTGCTGCGGCTCGATGGCGCCGACGAGCAGATACGCCCGTTGTGACGACTCGAGCATTGCGCTGGCATGGAGGCCGATCACGTCCGCGGGCGATCCGCCCGCTACGCGATGCGGCAACGCACCGGCAATCGAGGCACCGGCCGCGTTACCGCCTTCGGCGAGTACCGCCAGCGTCGCGCCCGCGACACGCCCAATCTCGACCGCGAGCGAGCGCAGATCCGCCCATGCCGGATGACGAAGAGCCAAAGCGCCTAGCCACACGACTCGTTTTGAACCGGACAGCAAGGCCTCCGCTGCCGCGCGTTGCTCATTCGTTGCCACGACGCCGCGCAGCAAAGTCGAATAGCCCTCGCCAACCTGTACACCCGCCTTCTCGATGACCGCGGCAAGGACACCCGCCAACTGCTGCGCCCAATGCGCCGGCTCAGACGCAATTTGGACAGCGACAGGAAAACGATACTCGCGGGCGATGGTGTCGACGAATGCCACCTTCGCGCCCGACTTGACCGCGGCTTTGCGCAGTCGATGCGCGAGCAGTGGCAATTCGGCACGCAGATTCGAACCGATGACGAGCGCACCGGTCAGGGCATCGACCTCGGCGATCGGCAACCCCAACGCGGGCTGCCGCGCATCGGCTGCCGCATCGCGGAAATCGCGTTGCCGCAAACGGTGATCGACGTTCGAGGAACCCAAGGCACGAGTGAGCTTGGCCGCAAGGTATGCCTCTTCCGTCGTGCAAGACGGATGGACCAAGGTGCCAAGATGGTGACCGGCAGCCCTCAGGCCGCGAGCAGCAGCCTGCAACGCAACGTCCCAGGAGACTTCCTGCCAGTGCCCGTCTTGCTTGAGCATCGGCTTTGCGAGTCGATCATCGGCGTGCACGCCCTCGTAACTGTAGCGATCACGATCGGAGATCCACGTCTCGTTGATCTCATCGTTGGCTCGAGGCACGACGCGCTTGAGCTTGCCGCGCAATACGTGTCCAAAGAGGTTGCTGCCGAGGCCATCGTGCGGCGCCACGAATGGCACCTGCGACATCTCCCACGAGCGACCTTGGTAGCGGAAGGGTTTTGAGTTCAAGGCTCCGACCGGGCACAAGTCGATGATGTTGCCCGAGAGCTCATGATCGACGCTCTTTTCGATGTACGTGCCGATCTCCATATTCTCGCCACGACCCGTCGTGCCAAGCTCAGGAATACCCGCGATCTCCTGACCGAAGCGAACGCAGCGAGTGCAGTGGATACAACGCGTCATGTCAGTGGAGACGAGCGGTCCGAGACTCTTGTCCTTGACGACGCGCTTGCGCTCGTCGAAACGTGCGATGTCGCGACCAAACCCTACCGCGAGATCCTGCAATTCACACTCGCCGCCCTGATCACAAATTGGGCAATCGAGCGGATGGTTGATCAGCAGGAATTCCATCGTCGCCTTCTGCGCACCGATAGCGACCTTCGACTTCGTGAAGATCTTCATGCCTTCAGCGACCGGTGTCGCACAGGCCGGCAAAGGCTTCGGCGCCTTCTCTACCTCGACGAGACACATGCGGCAGTTCGCCGCCACCGGCAGCTTGTCGTGATAACAGAAGCGCGGCACGTACGCGTCATGCGCATCCGTGACGTGGATGATCATTGCACCCTTGCGCGCCTTAACTGGCTTGCCGTCAACTTCGACGTTGACGAAATCGTCCTGCGGATTCGCTGCCATCTTCCCGCGCGCGGCTTACGCCGCCTCCTTGGTTCCATCCACGAGGCTGCGCCCACCGTGCTGGATCATATATTCGAATTCATGCCGGAACTTCGTAACGAAGCTCTGCACCGGCCACGCTGCCGCATCACCCAATGCGCAGATGGTGTGCCCCTCGATACGATTGGCGACGTCGATCAATAACTGCAGGTCTTCCATGCGACCCTGCCCTGCGACGATGCGTTTGAGCACCCGATTCAACCAACCAGTACCTTCGCGACAGGGCGTGCACTGTCCACACGACTCGGATTTGTAAAAGCGCGAAATACGCTCAAGTGCCCGCACCATGCAGGTGGTCTCGTCCATGACGATGACGGCCGCGGAGCCCACCGACGATCCGACTGCACGCAGCGAGTCGTAATCCATGTTAACGCCCATCATGACGTCGCCAGGTACGACCTTGACCGAGGATCCGCCCGGGATGACCGCCTTTAGTTTGCGCCCACCACGGACGCCGCCTGCGATCTCGAGCAAATCTTTGAAGGCGATACCGAGCGGCAGCTCGAAGTTGCCTGGCTTGTTGACATGCCCCGACACCGAAAAAATCACCGTACCGCCGGCGTTCGTCGTGCCGAGCTGCGCAAACCACTCGGGTCCCTTACGCAGGATCGTTGGCACCGAGGCGTAGCTCTGCGTGTTGTTGATGGTCGTCGGTTTACCGTACAAACCAAAGGCCGCCGGGAATGGCGGCTTGAAACGCGGCTTACCCTGCTTGCCCTCAAGCGATTCGAGCAGTGCGGTCTCTTCACCGCAAATGTAGGCACCCGCGCCGACGAAGGTGTAAAGGTCGAAGTCGATGCCCGAGCCCTGCACGTTCTTGCCAAGCAGCCCCGCCTCGTAAGCCTCTTTCACCGCCGCCTCGAAACGCGGCACGGGTTCGCCCAAAAACTCGCCACGGATGTAGTTGTAACCGACGGTGGCCCCCATCGCGTATCCACCGATCGCCATTCCCTCGACGAGCGAGTGCGGATTGAACCTCAGGATGTCGCGATCGTGACAGGTGCCGGGCTCGCTCTCGTCCGAATTGCACACGGCATATTTTTGGATCGGCGCATTGCGAGGCATGAACGACCATTTGGTGCCGGTCGGAAAACCCGCACCACCGCGACCGCGCAGGCCGCTGGCCTTGACCGCCTCGATGACCTGTTCGCGCGTGATTTCACCAGCGAGAATTTTCTTCCAAGACGAATAGCCGCCGATCTTGAGGTAGCTCTCGAGCGTCCATGGACGCTCGAGCGCAAGCGGCTCGAACACCACCAGATTCATGCGATCGCGCCATGTGTCGTATGCACTCATGTCAAGTCATCCAGGATTTTGTCGACTTTTTCGGGCGTCAGAAATTCATGGAACTCGTGATCGACCATCATCATCGGGGCGCCCGTGCAAGCGGCGAGACACTCCTCCTCCTGCTTCAGGAAGATGCGCTTGTCCGGCGTGCTCTCACCGACTTTGATCCCGAGCTTGCGCTCGCAGTGCGCGAGGATGTCTTCACCACCATTGAGCCAACAGCTGATGTTGGTGCAGACGCTCACGTGATGCCGACCACACTCATGCGTCTCGAACATCGAGTAAAACGTCGCGACTTCGTAGACTTGAATCGACGGCAGTCGCAGATACTCGGCGACCGCATCCATCAATGCGGGCGTCAAAAAACCTTGGTTTTGTTCCTGCGCAAAACGTAACGCCGACAGTGTGGCCGAGCGCTGACGCCCTTCCGGGAAGCGCGCAAGCCACGCGTCGATTTCGCGCCGTGTGTGCTCACTGAGCAACGCCACATTCGGGCCATCACCCGGCTCGAACACTCGACCATCACTGGTCGTGACCTGATGGGGAGCGCTCATCGATCAATCTCTCCAAAGACGATGTCCTGCGTGCCGATCACCGCGACGACGTCGGCCAGCATGTGACCTTGAACCATCTCCTCGAGTGACGCGAGATGCGGGAAACCCGGCGCACGGCACTTGAGGCGATAAGGTTTGTTGGCCCCGTCGGATACCAAGTAGATGCCAAACTCCCCTTTCGGCGCCTCCACCGCAGCGTACGTCTCGCCCGCGGGCACACAATAACCCTCGGTCATCAGCTTGAAGTGGTGAATCAGCGACTCCATGTCACCCTTCATATTTTCGCGACGCGGCGGGCGCACTTTGGCATCGGCGACCATGACGGGCCCCGGGTTCTTCTTCAGCCACTCGACGCACTGCGCGATGATGCGATTGGACTGACGCAACTCCTCGATACGCACGAGATAGCGGTCGTAGCAGTCGCCGTTCACACCCACCGGGATGTCGAAGTCGAGCTGGTCGTACACTTCATAAGGCTGCTGCTTGCGCAAATCCCAAGCGATACCCGACCCGCGCAGCATCGGACCCGAGAATCCGAGTTGCATAGCTCGCTCCGGCGAAACCACGGCGATGTTGACCGTGCGCTGCTTCCAGATGCGATTGTCGGTGAGCAGAGTCTCGTACTCGTCGACCGCTTTCGGGAAGCGCCGGGTGAAGTCCTCGATGAACTCCAACAAACCGCCCGCGCGCGCCTCGTTGAGGCGATCGGCATCTTTTTGCGAGCGCCAGCGCGACGCTTGATACTTCGGCATCTCGAGCGGCAGATCGCGATGAACGCCGCCAGGTCGATAGTAGGTCGCGTGCATGCGCGTACCCGAGACGGCTTCGTAGCAGTCCATCAAATCTTCACGTTCTTTGAACGCAAGCAAGAACACGGTCATAGCGCCAATGTCGAGACCGTGCGCACCTAGCCACATGAGATGGTTCAAAATGCGCGTGATTTCATCGAACAAGGTGCGGATGTACTGCGCACGCAACGGCGGCTTGACACCGAGCAAACGCTCGATGGCCATCACGTAAGCGTGCTCGTTGCACATCATCGACACGTAATCGAGTCGGTCCATGTATCCGATCGACTGATTGAACGGTTTGGACTCGGCCAACTTCTCGGTGGCCCGATGCAGCAAGCCAATATGCGGATCCGCTTTCTGGATCACTTCACCATCGAGTTCGAGCACGAGACGCAACACGCCATGGGCCGCCGGATGCTGCGGCCCGAAGTTCATGGTGTAAGACTGGATTTCAGGCATGGATCAATTTCCGCCGAGCGCCGGATCGTACCGGTTGTCGTGACGAATGACGCGCGGCACGAGCGTACGCGACTCGATACTGACCGGCTCGTACACCACGCGTTGCTTGATCGGGTCGTAACGCACTTCGACGTTGCCGATCAGCGGGAAGTCCTTGCGGAACGGATGTCCGATGAAACCGTAGTCCGTCAGTAAACGACGCAGGTCCGGGTGCCCTCGGAACAAAATCCCGAACAGATCGAACGCCTCGCGCTCGAACCAATTCGCAGACGCCCACACGTCGACGAGTGAATCGATCATGGGTTCGGCGTCATCGGCACAGAAGGCGCGGAGACGCAGACGTTGATTGCGTGAGATCGACAGCAACTGCACCACCACGGCAAAGCGCGGGCCATGCTCGCGCTCTTGTGCCGACGCGCCGCGATTCACACCGCGCGAAAAACCCGACCCCGTCGCGGAGAGCGTCTTCCACTCCGACTTGCCGAATTCCGAGTAATCGACACCCGCCAGATCGATCAACATCTCGAAACGCAAAGCCGGATCATCCCGCAATGCGCGCGAGACCTCGACCCACTGCGCAGCGTCACATTCGTAGACGATTTCATCCGGCAGCGAATCAACCCGGCGCAGCTGCGAACCGAAGCGAACCTCGATGGCCTGCACGGTGGTTTCGATCGTCATGGGTTCAGCACCGAGCTCGTGCGAGCAATCTTCTTTTGCAATTGGATAATGCCGTAGAGCAATGCCTCGGCCGTCGGCGGGCAACCCGGCACGTAAACATCGACCGGCACGATGCGATCGCAGCCGCGGACGACGGCGTAGGAGTAATGGTAGTAGCCACCGCCGTTGGCGCAGGATCCCATCGAGATCACCCAACGCGGCTCGGGCATCTGGTCGTAGACCTTGCGCAGCGCAGGCGCCATCTTGTTGACCAGCGTACCTGCCACGATCATGACGTCCGACTGGCGAGGACTCGGGCGGAACACGACGCCGAAGCGATCGAGGTCGTAACGCGCTGCGCCGGCGTGCATCATTTCGACCGCGCAACACGCAAGCCCGAACGTCATGGGCCAAAGCGAGCCCGTACGAGCCCAGTTGACGAGGTTGTCGACCTGCGTGGTGACGAACCCACGCTCAGCAAAGCTCTGCGCCTCGTCGGTGTTGTTCAATCCCACTCGAGTGCTCCCTTTTTCCACTCGTAGATGAACCCGACGATCAAGATGCCGAGGAAAATACCCATGGCGACTAGACCGAAGGTGCCGATCGATTCGAGCGCGACAGCCCACGGAAAGAGAAAGGCGATTTCCAGATCGAAGACGATGAAGAGGATGGCGACGAGGTAGTAACGAACATCGAACTTCATTCGGGTGTCTTCGAAGGCATCGAAGCCACACTCGTAAGCCGAGAGTTTTTGCGCATCGTCAGGCGCTTTGGAGAAATACCGACCCAGTCCGGTACCCAGTAGGAGTAGTACGGTAGCAAGACCCGTAGCCACTGCCAGGAAGATCAGTGCAGGCAAATAATTCGAGAGCATGTTCACCGCCCTAGCACGAACACGGCGCAACACCGCGTAACCCCCGTGCCGCAAGCGGCGCGAATTGTAGCAGGGTATGAATCGAGTTTGGTGCGGTCGGGGAGACTCGAACTCCCATACCTCTCGGCGCTAGCCCCTCAAGCTAGTGTGTCTACCAATTCCACCACGACCGCAACGTCGTTGTCAGACTTACTGACCCTGCTCTGGCGCCACCGGCGGTGCGTCAGACAATGTCGGCGCCGAAGTGACCGGCGCCACTTGCTCGACGGATTCGCCGAGCAAGCCTTCCGAGGTCTCAGCGGTAGCGCGCGTACCAAGCCACGCCAGCGCCAAGCTGTTGAGCATAAAAATAGCAGCGAAAATCGCCGTGGAGCGCGACAAACCCGTGGTCGCGCCGCGCGCGCCGAACACGCTACCCGAAGCGCCCGCACCGAAACCAGCACCGGCATCGGCGCCGCGGCCACGCTGCAACAACACGAGCGCGACGATCGCGATCGAAACGAACACTTGCAAGATGGTCAGGGCGGTCAGCAGCATGTGATGTTCACTTTCCGGTTGCAGTGGCTGCGGCGACGATCGCTGCAAACTCCGCTGCTTTCAGTGAGGCTCCACCTATCAGGCCACCGTCGACATCCGGCATCGCGAAAATCTCTCTCGCGTTGCCCGCCTTGACGCTGCCCCCGTAAAGGACCCTCACGGAGCCGGCGATTGTAGCATCGATTGAGGCGATCCGACCACGCAGGCAAGCGTGGACGTCCTGCGCCTGTTCCGGGCTTGCTGTTCGACCCGTTCCGATCGCCCAGACCGGCTCATACGCCAGCACGCCGCGACCGACGGCCCCGACCCCGACGGTGCTGATCACCGCCTCGAGCTGCCGAACGACGACGGCCTCGGTCGCACCTGAATCACGTTCTTGCAACGACTCGCCGACGCACAGTATCGGCACGAGCCCGGCGGCGACAGCCGCTGCAAACTTGCGGGCGACGAGTGCGTCGGTTTCGCCATAGATCGCGCGACGCTCGGAGTGGCCAACGATGACATAGCGACAACCGACCTCACGCAACATCGATGCCGCGACCTCGCCGGTATACGCACCGGCCTCGCCCTGTTCGCAGACATCCTGTGCGCCAAGCTCGATCGGGCTGCCCGCAAGCGCGGCGCTGACCGCAGGCAGATAAACGAACGGCGGACACACGGCGCTGGCGGCGCCGCTCGTTGGCAACAATTCACGCAAGCCGCGCAGCAACTCGGCGTTACCCGCGATCGAGCCATGCATCTTCCAGTTACCAACCACCAAAGGCTGACGTGTCATCTTCATACCCCCGATTGGACGGCATCGGCAATTCTTTGAGCGAGACTTCGAGCCGTCGCGGACTCCTCCGCCTCCACCATCACTCGAATCAGCGGCTCGGTACCGGAGGCGCGCAACACCACGCGGCCACGACCATCGAGCTCGGCGTTGACCGCATCGACCACTTTTTTCACCGAATCGCGCGTGTACGGATCGAACCGCTCAGCCACGCGCACGTTGATCATCGCTTGCGGCAGCAACTGCAAACCGGCCGTCAACTCGGCGAGCGACTTACCGGTGTCGCACATCACGCCCAATACCTGCAGCGCGGCGATCATCGCGTCGCCGGTGGTCGTCTGATCGAGCGTCAGTAGATGCCCTGACGTCTCGCCACCGAGTACACCACCCGTTTCGCGCAACTTGGCGAGCACGTAACGATCACCCACGGCCGCCCGTTCGAAGCCGATACCGCTCTCGCGCAGCGCGCGTTCGAGACCGAAATTCGTCATCAACGTGCCCACCACCGGGCCACGCAAAGTCCCGATCGCATGCTTGGCCAGAGCGATCACATAGAGCAGTTGATCGCCGTCGACCTTGCGACCGAGATGATCAACCATCACGAGACGATCGCCATCGCCATCAAGTGCAATGCCGACCTGAGCCTTCACGCCTGGCACCGTCAATTGCAACAGTTCGGGCGAGGTGGAGCCGCAGCCCTCGTTGATGTTACGGCCGGTCGGCGAGCAGCCGATCGGCACGATCTCGGCGCCAAGATCGGTCAGGATACGCGGAGCGACCTTGTAGCCAGCACCGTGCGCGCAATCGATCACGATCTTCATGCCCTTGAGGCTCTTGCCCGCCGGAAAGGTCGCGCAACAAAAATCCTGATAAGCCTTGCGAGTTTTATCAACGCGAACTGCTCGACCGAGACGCCCCGACTCGACGGTGGTGGCCCCATTGGCCAACTCGGCTTCGATACGTTCCTCAGCCTCGTCCGACAACTTGCCGCCTTCGGCATCGAAGAACTTGATGCCGTTGTCGTAGTAGGGATTGTGAGACGCACTGATCACGACACCGAATCGACAATTGAAGTGGCGCGTCATGAAGGCGATGCCAGGTGTCGGCAAAGGTCCGATTAGCAGCACATCGAGCCCGGCGGCGATAAATCCCGCCTCGAGTGCCGCTTCAAACATATAACCCGAGAGCCGCGTATCTTTGCCGATGAGGACCGTACCACCCTGCGGCGCGAGCACCCGCGCGGCAGCGCTGGCCAAGCGCAACGCAAAATCCACGGTCAGCGGGTCCTGCCCCACCGTGCCACGCACACCGTCAGTGCCAAAATATTGTCTGGTCATGTTCTGTGCGAGCCCCGATTACCTGAGTTCCCTTGTCCTGACTGCCCGACGAGATTAGTCGAGTGTCGTCTCGTGACGCCATGCGCGCCAAACCTTGAGTGCATCGACTGTCTCGGCAACATCGTGGACGCGGATGATACGCGCACCGCCCTCACACGCGGCGAGCGCGAGCGCGAGGCTCCCGGCCAAACGCGCCTCCACGGGACGACCCGTGAGCTGCGCGAGCATCGACTTGCGCGATAATCCAGCGAGTATCGGCACCGCGAGCGACTGGAGCTCACCAAGGCGCCGCAGCAACGCGAGATTGTGCGGCAGGCTCTTGCCGAAGCCGAAACCCGGGTCGATCACCAATCGATCCTCCGAGATGCCCGCTGCCCGAGCGGCCCGCAGCCGCTCGGCGAGAAAATCACCCACCTCCGCAACGACATCGACGTAGTGGGGAGCCCGCTGCATCGTGCGTGGCTCGCCCTGCATGTGCATCAGACAAACCGCCGCGCCGCTCGAGGCCACCGCCTCGAGTGCTCCGGGTTGGCGCAGTGCATAGACATCGTTGATCAAGTGCACGCCGAGCGCGAGACCTGCGCGAATCACCTCAGGCTTGCTGGAATCGAGGGAAACGCAAGCCCCTCGCTCGAGCAAGGCGCACAGGATGGGCTCGACCCGCCGCCACTCCTCGTCGGCTGAGACCGCGGCAGCCCCCGGGCGCGTCGACTCGCCGCCCACATCGATGATGTCTGCGCCGGCGGCGCGCATTCGTTCGGCAGCCGACATGGCTGCCGCCACATCGACGAAGCGACCGCCATCGGAGAAGGAATCGGGCGTGACATTGAGCACGCCCATGACCCTCGGGAAACGCAAATCGAGAACTCGATCTGCGCAGCGCAGCAACATCAGCCGGCGCTGCCCTCACCGGCGGGCGTGGTGCCAATGCCACCCGAGGGCGCAGGGCGCGGCGGCGTGTCGCCCCCGGTCGAACCGCTCGAGGCGGAGTCATCCCAGCCAGAGGGCTCACGCGGCGGGCGTCCTTCCATGATGTCCTTGATCTGCGCGTCGTCGATCGTCTCGAACTTCATCAGCGCGTCGGCCATCGCGTGCAACTTATCCAAATGGGTCTGAAGGATGTCCTTGGCACGCTGGTAGTTACTCTCGATGACGCGTCGTACTTCCTGGTCGATCGCGTGCGCCGTCTCGTCCGATACCTGCTTCGTCTGCGTGACCGAGCGCCCAAGGAAGACCTCGCCGGACTCTTCAGAGTACGTCAAAGGGCCGAGTCGGTCGGACAGACCCCACTTCGTCACCATGCTGCGTGCTAGATCCGTCGCGCGCTCGATATCGTTTGAGGCCCCGGTCGTGACCGAATCAACGCCGAAAATGATTTCTTCGGCGATACGCCCACCGAAGAGCGTCGTGATGCTCGACTCGATGCGGCGCTTGCTCATGGAATAACGATCCTGCTCCGGCAGGAACTGCGTCACACCGAGCGCGCGCCCGCGCGGGATAATCGTGACCTTATAGACCGGGTCATGCTCGGGCACCGAAATGCCGACGATGGCGTGACCGGCCTCGTGATAGGCAGTCATGCGCTTCTCGTCCTCGGTCATCACCATGGAGCGCCGCTCGGCGCCCATCATGATCTTGTCCTTGGCGCGCTCGAACTCCTCCATGCTGACGATGCGCTTGTTCGCGCGCGCAGCGAATAGCGCCGCCTCGTTGACGAGATTGGCCAGATCAGCGCCTGAGAACCCAGGCGTACCGCGCGCGATCAGCGAGGGTTTCACATCCTCGCCAAGCGGCACCTTGCGCATGTGAACCTTCAAGATTTGCTCGCGACCGCGCACATCCGGCAGCGGCACCACGACCTGACGATCAAAACGGCCCGGTCGCAGCAACGCCGGATCGAGCACATCGGGACGGTTGGTGGCTGCGATGACGATGATGCCCTCGTTGCCCTCGAAGCCGTCCATCTCAACGAGCAGTTGGTTCAATGTCTGCTCACGCTCATCGTGACCACCGCCGAGACCGGCGCCGCGATGACGACCGACGGCATCGATTTCGTCAATGAAAATGATACAGGGAGCGTGCTTTTTAGCCTGCTCGAACATGTCGCGCACGCGCGAAGCACCGACACCCACGAACATCTCGACGAAGTCGGATCCGGAGATGGTGAAGAACGGCACCTTCGCCTCACCCGCGATGGCGCGAGCGAGCAGCGTCTTGCCGGTACCCGGACTGCCCACCATGAGCACACCCTTGGGGATCTTGCCGCCGAGCTTCTGGAACTTGGAAGGGTCTTTGAGGAAGTCGACGATTTCCCCGACTTCGGTCTTGGCCTCATCAACACCGGCGACATCGGCGAAGGTCACCGAGACCTGATCTTCACTCAAGAGCCGAGCACGACTCTTGCCGAACGACATCGCGCCGCGGCCATTACCGCCGCCCTGCATCTGCCGCAGCATCCAGGCAAACACCAGAATCAACAGCAAGGCTGGCGCAAGCTGCAGGATCAACTGGGCGAGAAAGTTCGGCTGCTTCGGCGCACGGCCGATGATCGCAACGTCGGACTTGGCGAGCGTGCCGATGAGCGCGGTGTTGTCCGTCTCCGGGTTGTAGAGCTCGAAGGTCGACTTGTCCTTGCGCGTCCCGATGATCGTGTCGCCTTGCAACACGACGCTCTCGATCCGTCCGTTGCGAATTTCGCCGAGAAAGGTCGAGTAGCTGATCTCAGCGACGGGGCCCGAGCGGGGCATGAATTGGCTGAAGAGCACGAGGACCGCCAGCGCGATCAGAGCCCACACCACAAAATTCTTCATCAGATCGTTCATTACCAATACCTCGAAGGCGCGTTCCCTCGCCCCGCTGCGATCAAACTACACGAAGCGCGTCCGCCGAACCAGTGAAAACCGCCGCTCACACCGCCTTTCGACCGCGCGCAAGCAGGTAAAGTTCGGGGCTGCGTGAACGTGAGGCCGCAGGCTTGGCAAATTTGACCCGAGTGTAATGTTTACGCGCCTCAGCGACGAAGACATCAAAACCCGTGCCCTGAAAAGTCTTGATGAGGACGTCACCGCCCGGCTTCAAGGCCCGGTTGGCCAAATCGAGTGCTAATTCACATAAATACAGCGATCTAGGCTTGTCGATCGCATCCACGCCCGAAAGATTCGGTGCCATATCCGAGAGCACCACATCGACACCGCCCGGCGGCACTTTGGCCAAGATCGCCTCGAACACGGACTCCTCGCGAAAATCCCCTTCGATGAAGTCCACACCGGCGATGGGCTCCATCGGCAAGATGTCGCTCGCGATCAGCGTTCCGTGCTTGCCGACCCGGCGTTTGGCGTACTGACTCCACGCGCCGGGCGTCGAGCCGAGATCGAGCACCACCATGCCCGGTTGCAGCAGTTTTTCCTTGCGATCGATTTCCTCGAGCTTGAAGACGGCGCGCGAGCGCCAGCCCTCGGCCCAGGCTCGCTTCACGAACGGGTCAGTGAAATGTTCCTTCAGCCACTCGCGGCTGCTTTGCGTACGTTTGACCATGCTCGAAGGGGTAGAATAGCGGCCGTGAAACTAACAGAAAAACAACGCCGGTACCTGCGTGGGCTCGCCCATCCTCTCAAACCGATCATCCTCGTCGGCAACGCCGGCGTGAGCGCGGCGGTCGTCGCCGAGACGCAGCGGGCGTTGCATGATCACGAGCTGATTAAAGTTCGCATGACCGGTGCAGATCGCGAAGCGCGCGATGCTGCGCTCGAAGCACTGGCGGTGCAGTGTGAAAGCGCGCTGGTCGGTCGCATCGGTCACGTGGCCACGCTCTACAAGCCGCGTACCGATTTACGCAAGATCGTTTTACCAGATTGATCGCGGCGGCTTGCGCGCCGTAACGAGCGCCTTAGCCTTCGTACCGTACCGCGACGATTTCGTACGAGCGAACGCCACCGGGGGCTGTGACATCGACCACATCGCCCTCGGTCTTGCCGATCAGCGCGCGCGCGATCGGCGAGGTGATGGCGATACGCGAGGCACGGATATCGGCCTCATCGTCGCCCACGATGGTATACGTGACACGTTTACCGTCTTCCTCGGCCTCCAGATCGACCGTCGCGCCGAAGACGACCTTGTCGCCCGGCGTCAGCTGCGCAACATCGATGATCTCGGCCGTTGAAAGCTTCGCCTCGAGTTCGGCGATTCGACCCTCGATGAAGCCCTGCTGTTCACGCGCCGCGTGATACTCGGCATTCTCGGACAAATCGCCATGACTGCGCGCCTCGGCAATCGCCTTGATGATGCTCGGACGATCCTCGCTTTTGAGGCGCTTTAATTCGGCGCGCAGCATCTCAGCGCCACGCAAGGTGATCGGATTACGCTTCATGCGGGCATCTCCTGATGCAGATCCTGCAGCCGGTTGACGTCGACCTGATCGAGCGAGTCGAGAGCCTCGCACGTTGCGAGCGCCGCCGCCAGCGTCGTGTAGTAGGTCACACGTCGCTGCACCGCCTCGCGCCGGATCGAATGTGACTCTTGCACGGCCTGCTTACCCTCCGTGGTGTTGACGATCAGAACAATGTCACCGTTTTTAATCATGTCGACACAGTGGGGTCGACCCTCGCGCACTTTGTTGACCTTGCGCGCCGCGATCCCGGCGGCCGCGATGACCGCGGCAGTCCCCTCGGTGGCCACGAGGTCGAAACCACGTTCGGTGAGCCGACGCGCCAGTTGCACCACGCCTGCTTTGTCGCGCTCACGAACGCTCAAAAAGCAGGTCCCGGAGCGGGGTAACACCACGCTCGAGGCGGCCTGCGCCTTGGCGTAGGCTTCGCCAAAGCTGCGTCCGGTGCCCATCACCTCGCCCGTCGATTTCATCTCGGGGCCGAGCATCGGATCGGCTTCCGGGAACTTCACGAACGGGAAGACGGCCTCCTTGACCGAGTAGTACGGTGGGACTCGCTCGGTGGTGGCACCGAGCGCTGCCAGCGTTTGTCCGGTCATCACCCGCGCGCCGATCTTGGCGAGCGCAAGCCCGGTCGCCTTCGAGACGAACGGCGCCGTTCGTGATGCACGCGGATTCACTTCGAGCACGAACACCACGCCGTTCTGGATCGCGAACTGGATATTCATCAAGCCGACGACATTGAGCGCCAGAGCAAGCTGCTTGGTTTGATCGCGCAGCGCGTCTTGCAATTCGACGGACAAAGAATTCGGCGGCAGCGAACAGCCGGAGTCACCGGAGTGCACACCCGCCTGCTCGACGTGCTCCATGATGCCGCCAACCAGCACGCTGCGACCATCACAGACCGCGTCAACGTCGACTTCGATCGCGTCGTCCAAGAATCGATCGAGTAGTACGGGGCTCTCATTCGATACCTTCACGGCATCGGTCATGTAAGCGCGCAGATCGTCCTCGTTGAAGACGATTTCCATCGCGCGACCACCGAGCACATAAGACGGTCGTACCACCAACGGGAAGCCCACTTCACGCGCGAGCGCCAGCGCCTGCGACTCCGTGCGTGCGGTGGCGTTGGCGGGTTGGCGAAGCCCGAGTGCCTGCACCAATTTTTGGAAGCGCTCACGATCCTCGGCCATGTCGATCGACTCGGGCGAGGTACCGATGATCGGCGCGCCCGCCTTCTCGAGCGCTCGCGACAGCTTCAGCGGTGTCTGCCCGCCGTACTGCACGATCACGCCCTCGGGTTTTTCTTTGTCGATGATCTCAAGTACATCCTCGAGCGTCAGCGGCTCGAAGTACAAGCGATCCGAGGTGTCATAGTCCGTCGAGACCGTCTCCGGGTTACAGTTGATCATGATGGTCTCGAAACCATCCTCGCGCAGCGCGAGTGCCGCATGCACGCAGCAATAGTCGAACTCGATACCTTGACCGATACGATTCGGACCACCGCCCAAGATTACAATCTTGCGGCGGCGGGTCGGTTCAGCCTCGCACTCTTGCTCATAGGTCGAGTAGAGATAGGCGGTCGACGTCGAGAACTCCGCTGCGCACGTATCGACTCGCTTGTAGACGGGACGAATGCCGAGCAGCTGACGCCGTGCACGCATCTCGCCCTCGGTGACGCCGACGAGTTTCGCCAAACGCGAGTCAGAGAACCCGTGTCGCTTAAGTTGCCGCAGACGCACGGCATCGAGACTCGCGAGCGTGCTCTGGGCAACCTCACCCTCGAGTAACACGATTTCTTCGATCTGCGCCAAGAACCACGGATCGATGCGGGTGAGCTCATGCACCCGATCAAAAGTCCAGCCGGCTCGAAAAGCATCGGCCGTCTGCAGCAGACGATCCGGGCCCGGCATCCGCAGGTTGTGTGCGAGCGTGGCAGCAGTCCCCTCACCGAGCGGCAGTGTGGTCACGGGTGACAAGCCGTCCAGACCCGTCTCGAGACCGCGCAGCGCTTTTTGAAGGGATTCTTGGAAGGTACGACCGATCGCCATCACCTCACCCACCGATTTCATCTGTGTGGTGAGACGATCGTTGGCACCGCGAAACTTCTCGAACGTGAATCGCGGGATCTTCGTGACGACGTAGTCGATGGTCGGTTCGAACGAAGCGGGCGTTGCGCCGCCCGTGATGTCGTTGCGCAGCTCATCCAGCGTATAGCCGACAGCTAATTTCGCTGCGATCTTGGCGATCGGGAATCCCGTTGCCTTTGAGGCGAGCGCCGAGGAGCGCGACACACGCGGGTTCATCTCGATGACGATCAACCGACCGTCTGCCGGATTCACGGCGAACTGCACATTCGAACCACCGGTATCGACGCCGATCTTGCGCAATACCGCGATCGAGGCGTCACGCATGCGCTGGTATTCTTTGTCCGTCAAAGTTTGTGCCGGTGCGACCGTGATAGAGTCGCCGGTGTGCACCCCCATCGGATCGAGGTTCTCGATCGAGCAAACGATGATGCAGTTGTCGGCGCGATCGCGCACGACCTCCATCTCGAACTCCTTCCATCCGAGGATCGACTCCTCGATCAGCACTTCGCTCGTCGGTGAGGCGTCGAGACCGCGCAGCACGATTGACTCGAACTCCTCGCGGTTGTACGCGATACCGCCGCCTGAGCCACCGAGAGTAAAACTCGGTCGGATGACACAGGGGTAGCCGAGCGTCGTTTGGATCGCAAAAGCCTCTTCGAGACTTCGGGCGACCGCAGACTGAGCCGACTCGAGGCCGATCTCGCGCATCGCGTTGCGAAAAAGCTCTCGGTCCTCGGCCATGTCGATCGCATCACGTGAAGCACCGATCAACTCGCAATCGAACTTCTCGAGCACGCCCTCGCGCACGAGATCGAGTGCGGTGTTAAGCGCGGTCTGACCACCCATCGTCGGCAGCACCGCATCCGGGCGCTCTTTCTCGATGATGCGGGCGACGGTGCGCCAGTGGATCGGTTCGATGTAGGTCGCATCGGCCATACCGGGGTCGGTCATGATCGTCGCGGGGTTCGAGTTCACCAGAATCACCCGGTAGCCCTCCTCCCGCAGCGCCTTGCAGGCTTGCGCGCCCGAGTAGTCGAACTCGCAGGCTTGGCCGATGACGATCGGACCTGCGCCGATGATCAGGATGCTTTGGATATCAGTTCTTTTCGGCATGGCGGACTCGGTTTTTCGATCAAGCTGAACGGCGGCGTTGCATGGCCGCCGTAAAGCGATCAAATAAATGGCTGACGTCGTGGGGACCGGGGCTCGCTTCCGGATGACCTTGGAAACTGAATGCGTCGCGATCAGTGCGCGCCACACCTTGCAAAGTTCCATCGAACAACGAGCGGTGCGTCGCCACGAGATTGTCAGGCAGGCTGCTCTCATCGATCGCAAAGCCGTGGTTCTGCGAGGTGATCAATACCCGACGACTCTCGAGGTCCTGCACCGGATGGTTAGCGCCGTGATGCCCGAACTTCATCTTCGTCGTGCGAGCACCGCTCGCGAGACCGAGCAACTGGTGCCCGAGGCAGATGCCAAAGATCGGCACATTCGCTGCGATAATCTCGCCGATGGCACGTATCGCGTAGTCACAAGGTTCCGGATCGCCGGGGCCGTTGGAGAGGAACACGCCCTCCGGCTTCAGCGCCAACACCTCACTTGCCCGCGTCTGGGCGGGAACAACGGTGACCAAGCAACCTGCATCGACCAACATGCGCAGGATGTTGTGCTTGATACCAAAGTCGTAAGCGACGACGCGATACGGAGTATGACTCGCGCGCGAAGGCGGAGCGTCGAACGTCGAGCCCCGCGTCCACTCATAGCGCTCAGGTACCGAAACGACCTTGGCCAGATCCATTCCCTTCAAACCCGGGAACGCGCACGCGGCTTCGAGCGCCGCCGCTTCGAGTTGGGTCACATCGCCCGACTTGCGCGCCGCGCCGGTCACGATCGCGCCGTTCTGTGCGCCCTTCTCGCGCAGGATGCGCGTTAAGCGTCGCGTGTCGATATCGGCGATCGCCACAACGCCGTGTTGGATCAGAAAGTCAGGCAGGCTGCGTGTGGAGCGGTAGTTGCTGCAGCGCGGCGGCAGATCGCGGATCACGAGCCCCGCCGCGTACGCCGCGACAGACTCCATGTCCTCGTCATTGGTGCCAACGTTGCCTATGTGGGGGTAAGTGAGAGTGACGATCTGCCGCGAGTAGGACGGGTCGGAAAGAATTTCCTGGTAACCGGTCAACGCGGTATTGAAAACGACTTCGCCGGAGGTAGTTCCTGTCGCACCGATCGATTGGCCGCGGAAGGTCGAACCATCCGCGAGCGCCAGCACTGCTTCGCTCACTCAGTCACCCGTTGCTCTGCAAAAACACTCTCCGACGCAGAGCTCGGGTATCAGATGGACAAAGCGGGAGACATCCTCTCGAATGCCTCCCGCCTTGCTCGGACTAACCCGGCTATCGGATTAGAAGGAAATTCTATGGTTTCGGACCCCACTCTGTCCATGAAATTCGCGACGAGATCGCACCGATACGAAACACCGAGATAATCTCCTAAACTATTGATTTTAATCGAATTACATCGCCCATTTCATATCGGCCAGGCGCCTGTGTGGACAAAAATTTCGCTGCCCGCAGGGCGCCACGAGCAAAGATTGCTCGGTCGGTCGCCTGATGTGACAGCAGGACTCGTTCCCCCGCGCCGAGAAAAGACACCGTGTGGTCACCCACCACATCCCCGCCTCGAACGACGGCATAGCCGATCGCACCCGCCGGTCGAACGCCGCCGTCCGCGTGGTGCCGCAACACGCTCGGTTGAAACTCGACGTCGCGACCCGACGATGCCGCGCGACCCAGCGCCAACGCCGTACCCGACGGCGCGTCCCGCTTGTGGCGGTGATGTGCCTCGACAATTTCGATATCGAAGTCGGTGGGCAACGATCGCGCCGCCTGTCGCACCAGTTCGAGTAGCAGCGTCACGCCGAGACTGGTGTTCGCGGCGATGAGTACGGGAATCTGTAGCGCAGCACGCTCGGCCGCACCGTCTACATCGGCATCAAGACCGGTGGTACCAATGACAATAGGCACACCCGCGCTAGCGCAAGCGGCAAGATTACCGAGCGTCGCGCTCGCTGCAGAAAAGTCGATCACCACCTCGGCATCACCGAGTGCGGCCGCCAAATCGGTGGTCACCCGCGTACCGATGGCCGGCAATCCGGCGAGTTCGCCAAGGTCGCGTCCAACGACAGAGGCGCCCGCGCGGTCGATCGCGCCGACGAACATGACATCGCCCATCTCGACAGCGGCACGCGTGATGGCGAGCCCCATGCGGCCCGAGGCTCCAACGATCACCACTCGCATGCAAACACTCCTGACGGTTTTAGTCGCCGGCAGAGAAGAAGCGTTTCACGCCCTCGAAGAAGCCCTCTTCGCGCGGCGTGTGCCCTTGGCCATCGCCACGTAGTGACTCATCGAATCGGCGCAGCAAATCGCGCTGCTCGGACGACAGATTCACGGGCGTTTCTACCACAACGCGGCAGAAAAGGTCGCCTCGGCTGCCACCACGCACCGGCTTCACGCCTTTGTCGCGCAAGCGAAAAACCCGGCCCGACTGGGTCTCGGTCGGAATCTTGATCGATACTTCGCCTTCGAGCGTGGGCACATTCACCGAACCACCGAGCACGGCGGTCGCAAAGCTGATCGGTACCTCACAGGACAGATCGTCACCCTCGCGCTCGAAGATCGGGTGCGGCTTGACGTTCATCTCGATGTAGAGATCGCCCGGCGGCCCACCATTGCGGCCTGCCTCGCCTTCACCGGCTAGACGAATACGATCACCTGTCGCCACACCGGCGGGCACCTTGACGGACAGCTTGCGGGTACGTCGGACGCGCCCCTGACCGAGGCAGGTATCACAGGGATTCTTGATGATGCGGCCCGTGCCGCGGCACTTGTTGCAGGGTTGCTGCAACTGGAAAAAGCCCTGTGAAATACGCATTTGGCCGCTGCCTTGGCATTGTTCGCAGGTGACCGGACTCGCCCCCTTGGCACAACCGCTGCCGTGACAGGTTTCGCATTCCATCAAGCGCGGAATCTCGACCTCGGTCGTATAACCGAACACGGCTTGCGCCAACTCAAGCTCGAGTTCGTAACGCAGATCCGCACCACGGAACACCTGCGCACGTCCGCCACGACGGCCACCACCAAAGATATCGCCGAAAACTTCGCCAAAGATATCGCCGAAATCGGCGCCGCCCGGCCCACCGCCTTGCCGCATGGCCTCCATGCCATCGTGACCATGCTGGTCGTAGACCGCGCGCTTCTGGGCATCGGAGAGAATTTCGTAGGCTTCCTTGGCCTCTTTGAATTGCTCCTCCGCCTCGGCGTCACCCGGGTTTCGATCCGGGTGGTACTTCATCGCGAGGCGTCGGTAGGCCTTCTTGATGTCGGCCTCCGACGCACCCTTGGCAACGTCGAGGATCTGGTAGTAGTCGCGTTTGGCCATGTGAGTTCAGTCGGCGCGACGCCGATCAGGACGCCTTGCGGTCCTGGTCCTTGTCCTTCACTTCCTCGAACTCTGCATCAAGCACATCGCCACGATCCTTGCTCGAGCCTTCCGAACCCGCCGACGCCGCAGCAGCCTCGCCGCCCTCACCGGACTGTTGTGCATAGGCCTGCTGCGCGATGGCACTGGAGGCCTGCATCAGCGCCTCGAGTTTCTTTTCGATCTTGTCTTTGTCGTCTTCCTTCAGCACGCCCTTCAAATCGTTGAGGGCGTTCTCGACCTTGACGCGCTCTTCGGTAGCAACCTTTTCACCCAAATCTTTGAGAGACTGCTCGACCGAGTGCACGAGACCATCCGCCTTGTTGCGCGTCTCGACGAGCTCACGGAACTTCTTGTCTTCCTCGGCATGCGCCTCCGCGTCGCGAACCATGCGCTTGATTTCGTCTTCCGACAAACCGGAGGACGCTTTGATGACGATACGCTGCTCCTTGCCGGTCGCCTTGTCTTTAGCCGACACATTGAGAATACCGTTGGCGTCGATGTCGAAGGTCACCTCGACCTGCGGCGTGCCGCGACGGGCAGAAGGGATGTCAGTCAGGTCGAACTTGCCCAGCGACTTGTTATCGAGTGCACGCTCGCGCTCACCCTGCAACACGTGGATGGTGACTGCGGTCTGATTGTCCTCAGCCGTCGAAAACACCTGCGAGTGTTTGGTTGGGATCGTGGTGTTCTTTTCGATGAGTTTGGTCATCACACCACCCAAGGTCTCGAGACCGAGCGACAGCGGCGTCACATCGAGCAACAACACGTCTTTCACGTCACCGGCGAGTACGCCGCCCTGAATGGCGGCGCCGACGGCCACGGCCTCATCCGGGTTGACGTCCTTGCGCGGCTCCTTGCCGAAGAAATCTTTGACGTACTTCTGCACAAGCGGCATGCGCGTCTGGCCACCGACGAGGATGACCTCGGAAACCTCGGCTGCCGAGAGACCTGCGTCTTTCAGCGCCACCTTGCAGGGCTCCATCGTGCGCTTGACCAGATCTTCGACCAGCGACTCGAGCTTGGCACGAGTAAGCTTCACCGCCAGATGCTTCGGGCCCGTCGCATCCATGGTGATGTACGGCAGGTTGATATCCGTCTGTTGGCTCGAGGAGAGCTCGATTTTCGCCTTCTCAGCGGCTTCTTTCAGGCGCTGCATGGCGAGCGGGTCCTTGCGGACATCGACACCCGATTCCTTTTGGAACTCATCAGCCAGGTGGTTGATGACTCGCAAGTCGAAATCTTCACCGCCCAAGAAGGTGTCGCCATTGGTCGAGAGCACCTCGAACTGACGCTCACCGTCGACCTCGGCGATCTCGATGATCGACACGTCGAACGTACCGCCACCCAAGTCGTACACTGCAATCTTGCGATCACCGCCGTCCTTGTCGAGGCCGTACGCGAGCGCCGCAGCCGTCGGCTCGTTGATGATGCGCTTGACGTTGAGGCCTGCGATGCGACCGGCATCCTTCGTGGCTTGACGCTGTGAATCGTTGAAGTACGCGGGCACCGTTACGACCGCTTCGGTCACTTCCTCGCCGAGAAACTCCTCGGCGGTTTTCTTCATCTTCATGAGCACCCGTGCCGAGATCTCCGGCGGCGCCATCCGCTTGCCTTGCGATTCGATCCAGGCGTCACCGTTGTCCGCCTTGACGATTTTGTAGGGGACCATGTCAATGTCCTTCTGGACGATCTTCTCGTCGAACCGACGCCCGATCAGGCGCTTGACGGCGTACAGCGTATTCGACGGGTTCGTCACCGCCTGACGCTTGGCGGACTGGCCGACGAGCACCTCGTCGTCTTTGGTGAACGCCACAACCGACGGCGTTGTGCGATCGCCTTCGCTGTTTTCGATCACCCGCGGCTTGCCGCCGTCCATGATGGCGACGCAGGAATTCGTGGTGCCGAGGTCGATGCCGATTACTTTTGCCATGATGTGTGCTCCGTTACGGATTTCGGGGGCCAACCGGCCCGTTATGCCGCTGTAGATGGGGGTGTTCGTCTCGGATTCAACCCGGCGAGGGATTCAACCGGGGGCTCGAGCGACGATGACGCGGGCGGCGCGCAGCAAACGACCATTCAGCGTGTAGCCGCGTTGGATCACGGCGAGCACCGAGTTGGGCTCGGCGGTATCCGAAGGCTGCGCCGCCATCGCCTCGTGCAGATTCGCATCGAACGGCTCGCCCACCGGATTGAGCTCGACGAGGCCCGCCTTTTCCATCGCCTTGGCGAGCAGACGCTGCGTGGCGGCTTGCCCTTCGGCGAGAGCCGCTGCATCCGCTCTGCCGGCGTTCTCGACCCCAAGGTCGAGACTGTCCTTCACCGGCAGCAGGTCACCGGCGAACTTCTCGAGCGCATAGCGATGCGCTTGTTCGACGTCGCGCTGAGCACGCTTTCGGATGTTGTCGAGCTCGGCGAAAACGCGCAGCTTCTCGTCCTTCAGCTGCTCGACGAGTGCTCGCGCCACCGCCAGTTCCTCGCGCAGCGCTTCGAGTTCCGGGGTGGCCGAAGCCGCCTGTTCCGGCGATTCACTCATAGTATATCACCTAAAAAACAATGGTTTACGAAGATAAGTTAGAGTCGGCAGAGGATTAACTCCCCGCCGTTTATCGCGATTCCCGCAGACGGAATTGGGGTCTACCGACGCGAATTCAAGGCGGAGCCCAAGAGTCGTGCCGTCATGTCGACGATCGGGATCACTCGTTCGTAGGCCATGCGAGTGGGGCCGATGACACCAATCACCCCCATGACGCCTTCGTCACCGCTATACGGGGCCGTGACGATGCTGCAGTCATCGAGCACGCGATACCCCGACTCCTGCCCGATGAAAATCTGGACGCCCTCGGCGTGCAAGCTTTGATCGAGCAAGTTCAGAAAGTCGCGCCGCTCGTTGAAGGCCTCGAACAATCGCTTGAGCTTCTCAACGCTCGAGAGCTGCGCCACGCCCATGAGATTCGTCTCGCCGGCCACGATGTACTCAAGACCCGCCGTCGGCGTCGGCGTCTGATCGACTACCTGCTGCGCGGCGCCGATCGCATCGAGCATCAAGGCGTTCATGTGGGCGTGCGCATCCTGCAGTTGCTGCAGGATCTCTCGGCGGGCTTCTTCAGGAGTGCGTCCGACGAGCTGCTCGTTCAGATATTGCGACGCGCGACGCAGTTCCTCGCCCGAGTAATGACGCGAGAGGTGGATGATGCGGTTCTGCACCTCTCGGTCATCGAAGACCATCACCACGAGCACGCGATTCTCAGACAGCGCAACGAACTCGATCTGAGTGATCGAGGCGACCTTGGGCCGCGGCACGGTAACCACGCCTGCCAAACGGGTCACGTTCGAGAGCAACTGCGATGCGTTCGCGACCAAGGCCTTCGGATCACCAATGAGGGTCGGCCCGAACTGTTGCCGTAATTCATCCGCCGCGACGCCCTCGAGGGGGCGCGAGCGAAGCAAAATATCGACGAAGAAGCGATAGCCGCGATCCGTTGGGATACGCCCTGCGGAGGTGTGAGGCGAGACGACGAAGCCGAGTTCCTCGAGATCGGCCATCACGTTACGAATGGTCGCCGACGAGAGGCTCAGTCCCGATTCGCGCGACAAAGCGCGTGATCCCACGGGCTGCCCATCCCGTATGTAGCTCTCGACGAGCACCCGCAACAGTTGCTGGGCGCGATCGTTCAGGGAGTCGTAATCATGAGCCATGGGTAAAACGCTACCGACCCACGACGAATCCCGTCAAGCGCAGCGTTTATGCGTTGGTGCCACCCCCAGCTCCGTGATAAAACGGCGCAGCTTTCATCCGGTGCCAACGCATGTCCCTCATTCGCCGCTGCGCCCTCGTCACCCGCTTCGCCGATGCTCGCGTCGCCGAGAGCGCGGCCCTGCTCGCTCGCCACCTCGGCGAGCGGCATGTCGAGGTGTTGGCGCTCGAGTCCGAGGCGGCGCGCTTACCCGATCTCGCGGTGCGTTTCGTGTCGGATGACGCCCTCGCCGACGACACCGACCTAGTGATCGCCATCGGTGGCGATGGCACCTTGCTGCACGCCGCAGGCCTCTTCGCGCGCACTGACACACCGCTGCTCGGCGTCAACCGTGGTCGGCTGGGATTCCTCACCGACGTCATGCCCGAAGACATGCTCGCCTCGGTCGATGATGCGATTGAGGGCCGCTGCGCGCGCGACTCGAGGCCGTTGCTATCTGCCGAGCTCACCGCCCCGGACGGACAGCGCAAGGTCGGGCTCGCACTCAACGACATCGTCCTGCAAACCAGTCAAATCGGTCGTCTCGTCGATTACGAAACCTGGATCAACGGTCGCTTCGTCAACGCACACGGTGGTGATGGTCTCGTGGTCGCGAGCGCCACCGGCTCCACCGCGTACGCTCTTTCCTGCGGCGGTCCGATCGTCGATCCCGATCTCGAGGTGTTCGTGGTGGCACCCATCTGCCCGCATACGCTCTCCGATCGCCCCATCGTCGTTGGCGCCAAGTCCATCGTTGAAGTGCGGATGCTGGATCGGCCTGACTCGATCGCCGAGGTGGCCTGCGATGGTCATACACTCGGACGTCTGGCTCCCGGCGGTAATCTGGCGATTCGCTCGGCGACCCAACGCGTCACGCTATTGCACCCGGCGGGTTACGACTACTTCCGATTGCTGCGCAGCAAACTCAATTGGGGTCGCCGCAGTTTCGATGTCTTGCGCTGACCAATCACCTGACCAATCCCCCCATGCTGAGCCATCTGCACATCCGCGACTTCGCGATCATCGAGAGCATCGAGCTCGATCTTCGCGAAGGTCTCACCGTGCTGACCGGCGAAACGGGTGCGGGTAAGTCAATTTTGGTCGATGCGCTGCAGCTGGCCATTGGCGGTCGCGCTGGCGCCGAAGTGATCCGTCATGGCGCCGATCGCGCAGAGATCACCGCCACCTTCGCGCTGACGGGTACACCCGCTGCGCTACGCGAGTGGCTGCTTGAGCAAAGCATTGAGGGCGATGACGAACTCGTCGTGCGTCGCGTCATCCAACGCGATGGCAAATCCCGCGCTTATTTAAACGGTCACACCGTCGCCCTTCAATTGCTGCGTCAAGCCGGTGAATGGCTTGCTGACATCCACGGCCAGCACGAGTTTCAGTCGTTGATGCGCAGCCATGCGCAACGTGAACTGCTCGACAGCTATGCCGGCGCTACGAGTCTCGCCGAGCGCGTGGCTGAGCTGCACCGTGCGCGTGTCAAAGTTGACGAATCACTCGAAGATCTTTTCAACGCAGCGCGCGATCGCGACTCTCGACTCGAGTTGCTGCGACATCAACTCGCCGAGTGGGAAACGCTGGCGCTGAAAGAAGGCGAGCTCGTCTCGTTGATGGAAGAGCGCCATCGATTAACGCACGGCGCAAAGCTCGGTGATGCCGCGCGTGTCGCGTTGGAACTGATCGATACCAACGAGTCCTCGAATGCGCACGCTCTGGCCGCTCGCGCACTGAGTCAGGTGCGCCAAGTCGCGCATCTGGATACCACCTTGGCCGAGAGCCTGCCCGCACTCGAAGAATCCGTGATCCGGCTTCGCGATGTCGCTCGCGATCTCACCCGCTATCTGGATAAACGCGAGGCCGATCCGAGTCGTCAGGAACTCGTCGAACAACGCTTGGCTACCATCGAGTCGCTCGCACGCAAGCACCGCGTTGGACCGGAGGGCTTGCCTCTCGTTTTCTCGCAACTTGGCGTCGAACTCGAACGGCTCGACAAGCTCGAGCAGCACTCAGGTTCGCTGACCGACGAGCGTGATCGTCTCGTCGCCGAATGGCGCAAGGTCGCAGCACAACTTGGCGAGCGTCGACGCACAGCAGCGGAAGAGCTCGCGACCGACATCACGCAGCGCATGCAGGGGCTTGGCATGGTCGGTGGCGAGTTTCGCATCACCCTGCCGTCGCAAGCATCAACGGGACTCACGCAAGCCCATGGAGCAGAGAACGTCGAGTTCCAAGTGTCAGCCAATGCAGGCCAACCACCGCGTCCGCTCGCCAAGGTAGCCTCGGGCGGCGAGCTCTCGCGCCTGTCACTGGCCGTGCAAGTCGCTCTCGCTGCACGTGCTACGAGCGACGAGACCTCCGCTGCCTGCATGGTCTTTGACGAAGTGGATTCCGGGGTCGGTGGCGCCGTTGCCGAGATCGTCGGCCGTGAACTCGCCGCGCTCGCGCGTACCGCACAGGTGCTTTGCGTTACTCACCTTCCGCAGGTAGCGGCCCTTGGCACCCAGCATCTGCAGGTGCGCAAGCAGAGCGATGGCAAACGGACTCAGACCGGCATCCGCAACCTGCAAAGCACCGACCGAGTCGAAGAAATCGCACGCATGCTTGGTGGCGTAACCATCACCGACACGGCGCGCGAACACGCTGCCGAAATGTTGCGTGGCGGAGTCAGTCCACCGAGTTCGCGCGATGCGGGCAGTTCGTCTTCCGGCAGTGCCCGTAAATCACGAGTGCGTGGTCGGTGATCTCGAACCCGTGACGCTCGGCGACGGCATGCTGGCGCCGCTCGATATCGTCATCCATGAACTCCTCGACGTGTCCGCAATCGACACACTTGATGTGGTCGTGGTGCGCACCCTCGTTGAGCTCGAAGACGGCCATGCCGTCGGTGAAATGGTGACGCGTCACGAGACCGGCAGCCTCAAACTGGGTCAGCACGCGATAAACGGTCGCGAGACCGATATCCTCGCGCGAATCGACGAGGCGTCGGTAAATGTCTTCGGCTGACAAGTGCCGGTTACCGCTGCTCTCGAGGATCTCGAGAATCTTGACGCGCGGCAACGTCACCTTCAGACCAGCCTTGCGGAGATCCTTGCTTTCCACGTGAGCCCCGACGGGTTGGGTTAGAATGCGGCGATTATGGTACAGCGCCGTCGACCTGCTCCAGTTTTTCGTCCTCGCCTGCCAGGCTTCGCACTGCTGGCGATCCTGCTCTCCACGCTAGTCACCTCCGGTTGTGTGTACCGAATGACGGTGCAGCAAGGCAACTTTCTCGACGCACGCCAAGTCGTACAGGTCAAAGAGGGGATGACCCGCGCGCAGGTTCGCTTCCTGCTCGGCACGCCGATGCTGCCCGATGCGTTCGATCGAGATCGCTGGGACTACCTTTACTACCTCAAGGTCGGTCGCCTGCAGAAAGCCGAAGAACAGCGGCTTACGATCTACTTCACCGACGACAAAGTCACCCGCATCGAGAACGTGGGTGCACCGACGGAAGTCCCGGCATCCGAAGCACCGACGCCCGCCGCGACCACGCCCTGACGCGGCTGCTCAACGACCCGGCTTTCGGGTGAGCGGATTGCGACCTTTGTCCGTTTGATGGGGTTGCGCTCGCTGTCGGCGGGCCGCCTTGGGATCCACCTTTAAGGGCAGATACAGCTCGACCCGATCGCCCTCAGCTAGCGTGCGTGATCGGTCGCAGCGCTCGCCAAAAATACCGACCGGTGCCTCGCGCCACCAAGTCTCATCGGCGGCGGCCTGCCCCGCCGATTCGATATGCCGAGCGAGCCACGGCTGCGCGTGTCGAAGCAAATCCTCGACGGTTGCACCTGACTCGAGAGTCAGAGGTAGCTCTCCCTGCCAACTCGGCAGGGCGACCGCGAAAGAACACTTCACGACCGGCGAGAGCGACGCACGAAGGCGTCCACCAACGAAGCGGCCGTCTCTTCAAAAAGCGGTGCGAACATCGCACCCGCGAGACGATTCGCGAATTCAAAACGCAACCGCAGTGTGACGGAGCAGCCTTGCTCCCCAATCGGCTCGATCTCCCAGACGCCCTCGAGGAATCGAAAGGGTCCTTTGACGAGTCGCATCGTCACTCGACGCGGGGGCTCGAGTTCGTTGCGCGTGGTGAACTCCGTGTTGAGCGCGCTGCGCTGCACACCGAGGGTCGCGATCGCATAACCCTCACCACGTTCCTCGATACGAGCAAGACGGCAGCCGGGGACGAACTCCGGATACCGCGCCACATCATTGATGAGTTCATAGAGCGTCTCCGCGGAGACGGACACCATCGCAGAACGAACGACTTCGCGCATCCGTGCATTGTATAGAATGCCCGTAGACCATGAAGATCGAGACTAGGCCCAAGACCAGCGAGGGACCGAAAACCATCGCCGAAAATCGTCGAGCGCGCTTCGATTATTTCATCGAGGAAAGTTACGAGGCGGGCGTCGTGCTCGAGGGCTGGGAGGTCAAGGCGCTGCGCGCGGGAAAGGCGCAGATCACCGAGTCGCATGTGTTCGTGCGCGATGGCGAAGTGTTCTGGATCGGTGCGCATGTCAATCCTCTGAAGACCACTTCGACGCACGTCGTCGCTGACCCGACCCGCACGCGCAAGTTGTTGCTCAATCACAGCGAGATCGCTCACCTCATCGGTGCGGTGGAGCGCAAGGGCTACACCATCGTGCCGCTTGAACTGTATTGGCAGCGCGGCAAGGCCAAGATTCGTATCGGTCTTGCCAAGGGCAAAAAACAGCACGACAAACGCGAGACCGAGAAAGAACGCGACTGGTCGCGTGACAAGGCGAGATTGTTGCGTCGGGGTTGACGTTCGACGTTCGCCCAATCGCACGCGCCAATCGCACGCAAGTTGTAACGGTTGCGATCGAGGCACTGCCTCATGGCGGTGTCGCGAAACCGTCGTTGACTCCACTCCAAAATGGAGTTATCCATCGGACTCTCCAACAACAACATCACGGAGTCCCCGCGTGAAACTCATTCGCTTCAGTGTCGCCGCTGCGGCAACGGCGTTGGTTTTTGCTGCCGGTGCCAACCTGACCGGACCGCAAAGCCTCGCCCTCGCCGACCAAGCTCAGCCCCCAACTCCGCCCTCGCCGCCGAGCCCCCCGACGCCGCCGCAACCCGGCTCACAATCACACGGTGGCCAGAAGCCGCCAATGATGCCGCCGATGAGCGGACCGAAGCAGCCGCCGCAGGGACAGCCGCCCACGGGCGCACCGCCGCAGGGACAGCCGCCCACGGGCGCACCGCCGCAGGGACAGCCGCCAAAAATGCCGCCGATGAGCGGACCGAAGCAGCCGCCGCAGGGCGCTCCGATGGGACCGCCGCCGCCCCCGGGTGGTTCGGTACCGCCGCCACCGACCGGCACGCCACCGAATCAACCGGGCGGCTGATTTCACCCGCGAGCGTTCGCTTGCGCGCTAGCGGGGATTGGGGCAACTCAATCCCCGCTATCGCATCAGCCGCGATAAATGCGTCGTCTTGACCCCAGCCCCGCCACAGGATCTTCCATGCAACACCTCCGGCTCAACAAACAATTTGCGCTAGGCGCAGTGGCGACGGTCAGCCTCGCCTTGTCGGGATGCGTCTCAATCGGTCCACGGGGTCTTGAGTTGTCGCGAACCGAATTCAACTCGGCAATACAACGTACCGATGGTGAGCAGTTGCTGTTGAACATCGTTCGCCAGCGGTACAACGATCCGGTGATGTTTTTGGAGGTCGCGTCCGTTTCGAGCTCGATTTCGCGCTCCGCCAGTTTGAATCTCTCCGGGTTTTTCCCAGGCGGCGGCAGTCCTGAGTCGTATAACGGCGGCATCGGCGGCAGCTTCAGCGACTCGCCTTTGGTTTTTTACTCACCCAACACAGGCGAACGATTCGTCCGCCAAATCCTGACACCAATCGATCTACGCACGATTTCTTTGTTATTGCAGTCTGGTTGGAGTATCGAGCGCGTGCTTCTGGTCGCCGGCGACTCCTTCGCCGGACTGAAGAACACCACGGCCGGCGCCGGCGACTACCGCGTCTTGGTCGATCACCTGCGAACGCTGCAACGCGCCGATCAACTCTCATTCGCACTGGAGACCTACAATAACGTCGATATCCTCGCGATGATTCCAACGGCGACAGCACTCGCGACAGAGGCTTATAAAGAAGCGTGTCGTCTCATGAATTTCCCTGCTGATGGGCGTCCGATACGTGTTCAACTTGGCATCGGCGAGCGCCCGGATCCAAACTCATATGTATTTCTCGCTACGCGATCGCTGTATTCATCGTTCTACTTCCTCTCTAACGGCGTCGAAGCTCCTGCTCGCGATGTCGGCGACGGTGTACTGCAGAGACGTCGCTTGGAGGGTGGTGTGTTCGATCGAGGCGGCGATCTTTTCAAAGTTCAAACTGCTGCGGGCATGCCGGCCGATGCAGCCGTCAAGGTTCGCTACCGTGACCAATGGTTTTACATCCCTGCGACCGATCCCGACTCGCGTACCACTTTCGCCTTGCTGAGCATGATGTTGATGCTGCAGAGCGGCGACACAGCCCGCATGGCACCCTTGATTTCTTTGTCTCCTACCCGCTGATCCGCTCGCTCTTGCAACGAACCTAGCCCGGCCGCCTGTGGAATCCGGCATCTATCCGTTCATCCTACGACACAGCCGACGAGATCAAGTCGTCCTGGTGCTGCTATCGGTAGCAGCGCTGCCCTTCCTCTACTATTCCTTCGAGCTTCCGAAACTCATCGTCAACGAAGCGCTATCCAACAGCGCACCGTTTCCCAAGGCTTGGCTCGGCCTGGAGCTCGGGCAATTACCCTACCTGTTTACTTTGTGCGCGATTTTTCTCGCTCTGGTTCTGATTAACGGCGCATTCAAGTTTTTCACCTCGACTTACCGATATAAAGTTGGCGATCGCCTGCTTCGGCGCTTGCGCTACCAGCTCGTGGAGCGCCTGCTACGTTTTCCGGTTGGTGACTTTCGAAATCAATCCTCGGGCCAAGTGGTTTCCATGGTGGCGGCAGAAACGTCGCCGCTCGGGTTCTTCATGTCGGAGGCTCTAACGGTCCCGACCGTGGCTGCCGGAACTTTGTTCACCATTTTGCTGTTCATCTTCACCCAAGATTGGATGATGGGGATGGCGGCGATCGCTCTCTACCCGTTTCAGATGTATCTCATTCCGAGGATTCAGAAACGGGTCAACGACCTACAGAGACGAGAATCGTTGGCCGTTCGCGGTGTTTCCGACAATGTCAGTCAACTGATCAGCAACGCAGCGGAAATTCACGGTAACGACACATCGCAGTTTGAGCTCGCCAATATCACTCGACGCCTGCAAACCATTTTCGATCTGCGCGTGCGGATCGCGAGCTCTCGCTACACCGTCAACGTCCTTAACCAGTTTTTCTCGCAACTGACGCCCTTCTTTTTTTTATCGATCGGCGGATTCCTCGTCATTCGTGGAGAAATATCCTTAGGCTCATTGGTCGCGGTGCTTGCGGCGCACAAAGATATGTATGCGCCGTGGAAAGACCTAATCGACTATTACCAGAAAGCCGAAGACGCGCGGGTCAAATACGGACAACTGCGCGAGTATTTCACGCCTAAATCACTGATGGCGGCCTCTGTCATTCACGACGATGCACCCCATCTCAAACTGGATCGAGCCGAGTTGATCCTCAGCAACGTGATCGTCGACAGCGGCGATGGCGTGAAATCCCTCGATGGTGCCACGGCACGATTAGACCTCCCGATTCATGCCGCGTTCATCGGCGGCACGGGCAACAGCAGAAGTGAGCTGGCACGACTTCTGCTTCGTCAGTCGAAGCCGACCTCAGGCGATCTCAGGCTCGGTGAGCTGGCGATCGCGGATCTTCCCGATAGTGTCATTGGACGCCGCGTCGCTTACGCCGGATCCGACGTATGGCTTGCAGGCGGAACGCTACGCGAGCTGCTGATCTACCCGCTATTGCGACGACCGAACACCGCCTCACCACATGCCGGTGAACGCGAGGCCACTCTCACCGGAAACTGCGCGTGGAATCCTGATGCGGACTGGATCGACTACGGTGCGGCCGGGTGTCGCGATATCACCGAGCTCGAGGAAAATCTGCTCGAGCTTCTGCGCGCGACCGATCTGGAGGCGGAGGTTTTCGACTGGGGAATTCGCCGTCCACTGCAACGAGTCTCAGCTGACGAGACAGCTCGCCTACTACGTGCTCGCAGCGATCTTCGAGGTCGCCTGCAAGAAGCCGGTCTCGCCAATGCCGTCGAGCATTTCGATCCGACACGATTTCTCGAAGGTTGCACGCTGGGCGAGAACATCATCTTCGGAACTTTTATCGGGTCGATCGACAGCAGCGAGCACCGAGTGCTGGATCAACACCTGTTTGCCACACTAGCGGAATCCGAACTGCAACAGGACTGCCTACGGATCGGTCTGACCGTCGCTGGCCTGATGCTCGAAATGTTCAAAGATTTAGATCCGCACGACGCGTTTTTCCAGGATTTTAATTTCATTCGACCCGAGGATCTGCCCGCCTACGAGACGATGTGGCGGCGTGCTGAGACGCATGGCGTATCCTCACTTCACGCGGATGGCCAACATGCCCTGATCCGACTCGCCTTGCAGCTGACTGCGTCGCGCCATACCTTGGGCGTCGTCGATGATGCATTGCGCATTAAAGTCTTGCGGGCACGTCAACGATTTCAGAAAACACTTCCGAAAAATCTCGTTCGCTGGATCGTTTTCTTCGATCCCCAACTCGTCGACCCTGCTCGTAACCTGTACGAAAACCTGCTCTTCGGCAAAGCCATCTCGGTACGACCGGATACTCAAACTCAAATTGCCAGGACGATGCGCACGGTGATCGAGAAGGTCGACTTGCTAGCCTTGACCCTGCGGTTGGGCATGCAGTTCGATACAGGCATCGGCGCGAGCCGACTTAGTGTCTCGCAGCGCCAACGAATCGTGCTAGCGCGTTGCTTGATCAAGCGGCCCGACATCCTCATCCTCAACGAAGCGTTCGCCGGCATCGAACCATCACGACGTGACACCTTGCTAGCCTCGTTGCGACAGCGCATGTCGGACCGCACGGTGCTGATGATCGAGCCTGCGGATGATCACGTCGCACTCATGCAGCGAACATTCGATATTGTGAACGGTCGGTTGCTCGAAAGAACCTCTGCCGCGGGCTTATCTGAGCGCGGCCTAAACTCACGCCCGAGCGCTGTCGGGCTCGGCGGCTCGGCCGAGATCATGGCGCAAATTCCGCTCTTTGCCGGTATCGATCGATCGAAACTCAAGTTATTGGCCTTCACCAGCGAAGAGGTCACCTACAGCGCGGGCGATGTGATTTTCCGTCAAGGTGATCTCGGTGATCGCGCCTACGTCGTTCTCGATGGGCAGGTCGAGGTCGTCATCGAATCGACGTCGAGCGGCGAATCGGTCGTCGCCGAAATCGGTAAACATCAAATATTTGGCGAGATGGCCTTACTCGCCAATCGACCCCGCACGACGAGCATACGCGCGGCACGCGACACACGTCTGCTCGCGCTGCGGCAAGACGTATTCGTTCGACTCGTTGAAGAAGATGCCGCCATCGCGCTCGGCATCGCGCGGGTTCTGATCGATCGACTTGCCAATACCTTGCAAGGTGTCGGTAAGCGTTAACTCGCCTCGCGCCCTTGTAATCACCCCGTTCGTCTATACACTAGAGCATCTTGATGGGGGCGACCGGCTTCGACGTGGGTTGCGAACCTTCAGGGGCGTGCCGAGGTGCAGTGAACCTCGTAAAACTTTGCTGCAAACTACAGTTGCCAACGACGACAACTACGCTCTGGCGGCTTAATCCCGCCTAACCTCTGACCGGCTGGTGCCTATAACACCGAATCAGGGGACGCGCTTATAGGATCGCGGGCTGCCGTGCGACGGGGCAGTCCCGCTAAGAGTCACCGTGTGCTGGCTGAGCGTCTTCCCTGCTCCTCGGGTAGCGCAAGGCGAGATCCAATGAGAGAGCTACGCGCGTAGATCCTGAAGTCTAGTGCTTGCGGACGCGGGTTCGATTCCCGCCGCCTCCACCATTTTTTCCGGAGTTCCTGTCATGAATGTCTCCGATGCCGTGCGTCAGCGGCGATCTATCCGCGATTTTCGCGCCGATCCGGTGCCGCAAGAGCTACTCGCCGACATCCTCGATACGGCACGCTGGGCTCCGTCGGGTAGCAACATTCAGGCGTGGCGCATCATCGCTGTCGCTGGAGCTGAGCGCGATGCCGTGGTGCAAATCACCCGCAAGGCCCCGACGAGCGCCGGTTTTGGCAAGACGGACGATCCCTACCCGATCTACCCGCCGGAGTTATGGGAGCCGCTGCGGACGCGCCGGTACACCCTTGCCGAGGATATGTACCGCGCGCTTGGCATTCCGCGCGAGGATAAACCAGCGCGATTCCAGCACGTCGCACGCAATTTTGAATTCTTTGGCGCACCGGTCGGCCTCTTCTTCGTCATCGACCGACGTGTCGTTCATGGCCAGTGGGCGCATCTTGGCATGCTGATCCAGACCGTGGCGTTGCTACTCGAAGAGCGAGGTCTCGGTAGCTGTATGCAGGAAGCCTGGGCCTCCTACCGCGCGGAGCTCGCAACCCGCTTCCAGCTGGCGCCGAACGAGATGATTTACTGCGGTATGTCGGTCGGATTCCCCGCGACCGACAAGCCGGTCAATCAATTCCCGCGCTCGCGCATGTCGCTCGATGAACTCGTCGAGTTCCGCGGGTTTTGATTAATCTGCCGTCGCTCCACCGTCGATCACGAGTGGATGCCCGGTCACGAAGCTTGACGCCTCCGAGCACAACCACAGCACACCCGCTGCGATCTCGTCGGGTCTGCCGAATCGCCCCATCGGCGTCATCCCTTCGACGATCTTGCGCAACTCGGGGCGCGCTGTAACCTCCTCGACCATCGGTGTATCGACCACACCCGGACAAACGCAGTTCACTCGGATACCCTTGCGCGCCCAACGGAGCGCCGCGTGTCGTGTCAGGCCGATCACACCATGCTTAGTTGCGGTGTATGCGGCTTGCGAGGCATTGCCAACGAGTCCATTGATCGACGCTGTATTGACGATGGCGCCCGAACCTTGCGCCAACATGATCTCGGCTTCGGCCCGCATGCACAGCATGACCCCCGTAAGGTTGATCGAAAGACTCCGATCCCAATGGGGAGACTCCCACTCGTCGACGGCGAGATTGTTGATGCCGGCGTTATTGTGAGCGAAATCTAGACGACCAAACTCACCGACAGCACGTGCCACGAGCTCCTCGACCTCGGGCTCAGACGCGACGTTACACGACTGAAACACCGCTCGGCCGCCTGCGCCCGTAATCAACTGAACCGTTTCCTCGCCACGGGTCGCATCCACGTCGGCGACAACGACCGCGGCACCGGCCTGCGCGAACGCGATTGCCGTCGCGCGCCCGATACCCGATGCTGCGCCGGTCACCAATGCCACCTTGCCGCCAAATTCGTACTTCATGTCGCCTATCCCTCCAAGCCCATGCTGGGCCATGATCCCTGCACCCATGTCTGACAAACACCTGTGCCCACGGCACCGGTCTGCTCATCTACAAAACGCATTACACAGTCGCGAAATTGATTGAATCGTTGCGCACTCGTTGGCGCCGCGCAGTTATCAATGTATTCACCATCGAGATGAAACTCTCCACGCCACTCGCCGTGATAATGGCCATCGAGCCCCATGTACAAACCACCACCCAAATGGAACCCGGTTCCCTGCATGGGGGTCGCCGTCAGCTGACGTCGTGAGCCATCTGCCAGCACCAGTTCGAAACTGGCATCGAGCAAACGACGATTGGATGGATCGAAGCGCAGCTCTGGCTGGATTCGCGATACGACGATTCTTCGCCCATCTGTGTATTCGAAGCTACCTTGGTGCTTCTCGTGGCGCCAGCCCTCGCCTTCGTAGATCAAAAGATACTGCATGTAGCCGTAGGCATCGGCGCCATGACCGAACAAAACCGGACTCCAGACCGCGAGCACTCGCGGCGGATGCCTGTCCATCGGATCCGGCTGAAAGCCCACTTGCGGGCCGCCGACACTCGGCCTGACGCCCCAAGATCGATCGCGGGCCATCATCCAATCTCGAACCACGACACGCTCGCCGGCCACTTCGACCCAACCCTCGGCGACACCGATTTGGTGATAGCGAATCTGGTCGGCACTGCGTTTGTAGCCCGTGAGGGTTCGTCGATCTTCCCGCTCCTCAACCGCACAGGGCGTCACTCCGCGCAGAGTCAAATCGAATCGAACGGGTTGGACGGGGTTCTCGTCAAGCACGACCCGAACCGTGCGCAGCGGCTCAAGGATTTCGTAACGTAACGGACCCACATTGATCGAGTCGACATCGCTGGAAAGCGCCCGGCTCGCGCGAACGTTCCACTGCTCCACGCCGCGACTGACGCCACCGAACCCGTCGACGACGTTGCGATTGACGTACTTGCCAAAGCCGAAGCTAACTTGCAGCGACCCGTCGAGGCTGCAGACGCTACCCCATACCTTTTCGGTCCAGGCTGGATCGGTGTGTAACACCGTCGCGTGGGTCTCGACAATTTGATGCGAGAACTGCTCATCCGCTGCCACCAATGGTCCGATCGTTCCCGCCATGGTCAGTCCTCCGCAAAACCGTGCGACGCTGCGTGCGCGCGCAGCAACGTCATCGCACCGTTGTGAGTGTCCATATTCGAATCCGGCGCGATCCAACCGCGCTGCCGAAAAGCCTGCGCGATACGCGTCATGATGAAGGCAAACCGCCATGCAGCGTAGATCTCGTAATACTCGAGATGCTGTGCGGAATAACCTGTTTTCGACTCCCAATAGGCGATCGACTCTTCGCGAGGCGGCAGCGCCGCGAGGCGCGGGACACCGTAGCCACGTGACAGTGCATCATCGAGCACCAACCACCAAGCGAGATCATCGATCGGACTGCCGATGCTCGCTTGCTCGAAATCGAGCGCACCGACCAACCTACCTTCTTCGAAGAGACAATTGCCAAGCTTCGCATCACCCCAGGTAAACGCGAGCGGCTCGCCTACCGGCTGATGCGCCACCAACCAATCACCCGCGCGTCGCAGCAGCGGATAACCTTTCTGCGCGCGTTGCTCCGACCAACGAACTGCATCTTGGTAGTACCGTAATTGGCTCTCCAATGGAGAACCCCCGCTCGGCTTCAAAAATTCTAGACCTGAAGCCCGCCAATCGACGCGCGCAATGCGCGCGAGTAGATCAAGACCGTCGAACCACATTTGACGTTGATCGTCGGCGGATGCCTGATGAAACCATCCCTCAAGGTGATAAAGCGGATTTTCGTTCGGAACTTGCCCGGGCAAGCGCTGCATCAGAAAAAACGGCGCGCCTAGCACCTCAGGATTGGACTCGACAGCCAGAATCCGCGGCAGCGGTAGATCGGTGTCCTCGAGCGCTCGCAAAATGTCCGCCTGGCGCAACACATCGTGACCGGGGAAAATCGAGTCGGTGGGCGGCTGCATTCGCAGCACGAAATCTTCGGCGCGATCATGCCCCCCCTCAGTCCATCGCATGCAACCCATCAGCGTGAGATTCGAGTAACCATCGGTCGGGGCGGACAAAGCGTCGATCGAAAGCGCAGTGCGATGGAGAAAACTGGCAGATAACCATTGGTGAAGTCGCTGATCGCTGACCGCCACGGCCGAAGTCACATCCATGCATCACGAGGATCGGCCCAAACGTCGACATTGACTGAATCCCGTTGCGGGGAGAACTTGCCAAAACGACTGGCATGGAACGCGAGCGGTTGCACGCTCCGCGAGGACATCGTGAGCACCCGGCCGACGATGATCGTGTGATCACCGCCAGGATGAAGCGCCTCGACGTGGCACTCGATGCGCGCCAGTGCACCATCGATTACCGGGGGGGTCGGATGAGATTGCCACCAGGCATCGACTTCAAATTTGGTACGTCCGGACCGCGCGAAATGCAGCGCGATGTCCGCCTGCTGCGCCTCCAGTATATGAACGGCGAACGGCGCCTCCAGTGTGAATGCACCGAGACTGCTGCTCTTGTTGGCAAGACACCAAAGTAGAAGCGGCGGGTCGAGCGAGACCGACGTGACCGAGTTCGCCGTCACGCCGACCGGCTCGGGACCTGGACTCACGGCCGTCACCACCGTCACACCGGTGGTGAATAGACCAAAAACTCGTCGCAGTTCCCTCGCGTCCATCGCGCGATCCGTCGTCAGTAAACGCGCGCGGGGTGCTGCTCGCGCGGCGCGCCCAGCATCTCGCGATAAGTCGGCGGTTGCTTGCCGTTACGATCCTTCAGGCCGTACTGCAGCGCGATCTCGGCGCCCACGAGCGTCTTGCCTGAGAGCTTGGCGTTATCGGGATCCGTGGCGATTGCGTAGAGGATGTCCCCAGAGAACTGCGGGGTCTCCACGACCTCGAGAAAGGGGGCATATTGATCCGGGCGTTCCTTGAACGCCTTTTGCGAACGCTCAGTGAGCAGCGGACCCATCCATAACGAGACGCAGCACACGCCGGTGTTCTCGAAATCGACGGCCATGTCCGCGGCGAACTTGTCGACGCCCACCTTCTGCGCGCCATAGGCCGGCCCGTGCATGTAACAGGCGGAACCGAAAGATGAGGAGAAAGAAATCAGCCCACGCCCCTGCTTCAACATGGTCGGTGCTGCGTAGTAGCAGGCGTAGTAAGCCGACTTCAGACCCACATCGAGAATACGCACGAGATCGACCGATCGCTTCCAAAACGGCTCGGGCAGGATGAGATCGTCGTGGATGAAGGTGACGTTGTTGTGCAGGATGTCGATACGACCCTGCTCGCGCTCCACTTGCTTGATCAGCGCCTCGATGTCCGAAGGCTTCTCGTGATCACAGATGACCGCGATCCCCTTGCCGCCGGCTGCTGTGATCTCGTCGGCAGTGCGTTGCACGGTGCCACCCAAGAAATGGTCTTCCTCGCGCGTGCTACGACCGGTGACATACACAGTCATCCCTTTGTCACCGAACGCCAGAGCGATACCTTTGCCGGCTCCCCGGCTCGCTCCGGTGACGATCGCGACTTTTGGTTGGTAATCGGACATGGGAAACCCCCCGCTGTTCTTGGATTAACGTGACTTCGAAGCTTTGGCTATATCGAGAAACACCGGTCTCTCTCCCCCGCCGTGGACGGCGATTTGTGCGCCGCTAACATATCGAGCGAGCGGCGAGGCGAGAAAGACGCACACATCCGCCACATCGGCAGGTTCACCCATGCGACCGAGCGGTAACATCGCTCCGATACGATGCAGTCCTGCCTCTCCCCCATAATGTTCGAGCGAGTTTGGTGTAGCGATGAGACCAACGATCAAAGAATTGACGCGGATACCCTGCGCACCCCACTCCATCGCCAGTGACTCGCTCAAATTCACGAGCCCGGCCTTCGCGGCACCGTAAGCGGCGCTGAATGGCGAGGCACGGACTGCCGAGACACTCGAGATATTAACGATCGAGCCGCCATCGCCGCTCGCGAGCATGCCGCGGTAAGCCGCCTGGCTCATGAAGAAAGCGGCCGTGAGATTCAACTGAATGATCTTCTCGACGACGGCCGGATCCATTTCGGCAGACGGCATTTCGCCACCACCGCCGGCGTTATTCACGAGCACATCGAGCCGACCATGTCGCGCCACAATGCTCGCGACGAGCTGCTGACATTCTGCCGCGCGCCGCACGTCGCAAGCATGATATTCGACTTCACGGGTGCCGAACGACGGCAGCTCCAACGGCGGACGCCGCGAGCACGCGATGACGGTCGCGCCGGCCTCCAGAAATCGAGCGCTGATCCCGGCACCGATGCCACTGACACCACCAGTCACCAACACCACTTTGCCGGTGAGGTCGAGCGCGTCGCCCAGATTAATGAGTTGACCTGTTTGCATGGCGATTGCGTAAAAATTTGCTATGTTATTTACGCGAACGATCATTCTATTACCAATTTATACATCGGTCGCGAATTTTCAGACGGGGGTCATCAACGAATCATGCAGTCTGTCCTCGCTCAGACCCTGCCGGGCGTCCTCCACCGGGCAGCAGCGCAGTACTCCGATAAGGTTGCCATTGAGGACGGCCCGCGACAGCTCACCTTCGCAGCGCTCAAGCGGGAGGTGGAACGTGCCGCGGCGGCATTCATCGCCACCGGCGTTCAGCACGGCGACCGAGTTGCCATCTGGGGGCCAAACGGCATTCCGTGGATCATCGCCGCACTCGGCGCGCAATCGGTCGGGGCCGCGATCGTCCCGCTGAACACTCGGCTGAAAGGCCGCGAAGCGGGCTACATTCTGCAGCGCAGCTCCGCCACGGCACTCTGCCACTCGGGCCGTTTCCTACAAAGCGACTTCAACGCGCTGATCGCCTCGGAAGCGCTACCCGCGTTGCAACAACGCCTCGAGCTCGACTCGCCTGAGTGGACGAACTGGCTCGATCGAGGCTCGATCACGAGCACGCGGGAGCTAGAAGCACGCCTAGCCGCTGTTTCCCCAGAAGATCTCGCCGATGTGATGTTCACCTCGGGAACGACCGGCCAACCGAAGGGCGTGATGTCATCCCACAGCCAGAACGTACGTGTTTTTTCCGAATGGAGCGCGATCGTCGGTTTGCAAAGCGCGGATCGCTACCTCATCGTCAACCCGTTCTTCCACGCATTTGGTTATAAGGCCGGCTGGCTTGCCTGCTTGATCACCGGCGCGATCATCCTACCGATGGCGGTCTTCGACGCCGGCGAGGTGATCCGGCGCATCACTGCGGATCGCATCACGGTGCTGCCGGGTCCACCGACGCTCTTCCAGTCGATGCTCGCGCACCCGGCACTCGAGCGCTCGCAAACCGCGTCGCTGCGACTTGCTGTCACGGGCGCGGCCAACGTGCCGACGGCTCTCATCGAGCGGATGCATCAGGATCTCGGATTCAGCACCGTGATCACCGGCTACGGACTCACCGAGTCGACCGGCACGGTCAGCATGTGCCGCCCCGGTGACGACCCCGAGACGATCGCGCGCAGCTGCGGCGCCCCTCTGCCGGGGGTCGAGGTCAAGATCGTCGATGAACAAGGCGCGGAAGTCGCTCGTGGACAAGAAGGCGAAATCTGGGTTCGCGGCTACAACGTCATGCAAGGGTATTTGGACGATCCGCTCGCCACGGCCGCGGCCATCGATACCGATGGCTGGCTACACACGGGCGATATCGGCACCATGGACCGGCGCGACTACCTGCGGATCACCGATCGCAAGAAGGACATGTTCATCGTCGGTGGCTTCAACTGTTACCCGGCGGAAATCGAATCTTTGATCAGTGCCCATCCGGGCGTCGCACACGTCGCCGTCGTCGGCGTTCCTGATGAACGAATGGGCGAAGTCGCCGCCGCGTACATCGTGCCGCGCGTCGATCGACCCTGGGACCTCGACGAATTCCTAGGCTGGTGCAGAGCCAACATGGCCAATTACAAAGTTCCAAGACAAGTACATCTAGTGACGCAACTGCCGACTACCGCGTCGGGCAAAGTACAGCGATTCGCGTTGCGTGACACGCCAAAGACAACAGGACCCTCTGACACATGACATCGACGCCCTGGTTCTCACAAGTTGAACCCGCTTTGACGATCGACGATCCGGACTCGTTCGCTTGGGATGACGAGGCCGATCTTGTCGTCGTCGGCTCGGGCGCGGCAGGTTCTGCGGCCGCCGCTGAAGCGCTCGAGCAGGGTTTGCGCGTGACGCTGCTCGATCGCTACGAGGGCGGCGGCGCCACTGCCGCAAGTGGTGGCGTGCTCTACGCAGGCGGCGGCACCACGATTCAAAAAGAAGCTAACGTCGACGACAGTCCGCAAAACATGTTCGCCTACCTGTCGATGGAAACCCGCGGCTGCGTCTCCGATGAGACCCTGATGCGTTTTTGCGAGCAGAGCCGGCATACGGTGCAGTGGCTGCAAGACAAAGGCGTCGAGTTTCGCTCGACGCTCTATCGCGACAAGACCTCGTATCCGCAGATCGACTACTTCCTATATCACTCGGATAATTCTTTGCTACCGGAGTACGCCGCCAAAGCCAAGCCTGCCGCGCGAGGTCATCGTGGCGCGGGCCGACTGACCCGCGAGCAAATGCTGAAAGCGGTGGGTCTCGGCGGTTCGATCGTTTGGCCCCTACACGACTGGCTGCTCGCACACGGCGCCACCTTCAAGCGATATACGGAAGCGCGGCAGCTGTTGCGCGATCGCGCCGGATGCGTCGTTGGTGTGAAGGTCTTGGAACTGCCGGAAGGCACGGCTCGAGATGAGTTTATCAAACACAAAAAAATCGCCGAGCGGTGGTACGCACTCGTGCCACCGATTCTGCCCGGCGCCAAATATCTGTTGCGCTTCGCCATCAAAAGACTGCAACGAGCTGCCGAGTTGGAGGCGTCGTGTCGCCAGCCGCGCTATGTGCGCGCACGCCGCGGCGTCTGTCTCGCGGCAGGCGGCTTCGTCTTCAATCGCAAGATGCTCGCTCACCATGCCCCCCGCTATCGTCGTGGTTATCCGCTCGGAACGCCGGGCGATGATGGCAGCGGCATTCACCTTGGGCTCTCCGTGGGCGCAGCGGCGGCTCGAATGGACAATGTGTCGGCGTGGCGATTCATCAACCCACCCAAAGCGTGGGCCGAGGGGATCGTGGTCAACGCAGCCGGCGAGCGAATTGCCAACGAAATGTCGTACGGCGCTACACTTGGGCATGCCTTGGCGGAAAAAAACGAGGGCCGTGGATGGCTCATCCTCGATGCACGTTTGACAAAACGCGCCTGGGAACAAATTGGCACAGGTCATGTTCTCGCTTTTCAGCGCGATCTCGCCCGGTTGAATATGTTGTTGGGACGACGTAAAGCCGCGAGCCTCGAGGCACTTGCCAAAAAAAT
Source organism: Gammaproteobacteria bacterium (assembly GCA_018970145.1). GTDB lineage: Bacteria > Pseudomonadota > Gammaproteobacteria > Steroidobacterales > Steroidobacteraceae > UBA964. Next base: position 77,210 of record JAGWWY010000002.1, on the reverse strand, counting down.
CGGCGTGGATCCGAACGGACTTATGAACACCGTTCGCGACTACAACCGCAGCGCATCAGGCCAACAGGCAGACCGATTCGGCAAAGCGTCCGCCGATTGCGCGGCTCTGACTGAGGGTCCTTTCATGGCGATCGATGTGGGACTTGCGGCGAAACTACTGCCCTGCCCGACACTGACGCTGGGCGGTCTGACCGTCGATGAAGCCACCGGGGTCGTTACCGATGCACAGGGTCGACCTATCGAGGGACTCTACGCGGCAGGTCGCAATGCCGTCGGCGTAAGTTCCGGGCTGTACGTGTCGGGACTATCTATTGCAGATGGCATCTTCTCCGGCAGGCGCGCAGGCTTGCATGCGGCCCGGGGCATCACTTGGAGTGGGAACGCATCATGACTCAATCAGGTCTCTGGATCCGCGGCGGAGCGGCCTTCTTGCTAGCGGCGAGTGTGGCCTCGTCGATCGGCGGTTTACCGTTCAATACCTTGCCGATCCTGCTTGGCGCATTCGCCGATGCCGGTGGCTTGAGCCCGGCCGAGCTTGGCACCTTGGGCAGCGCCTGCACCGGCGGCTACCTCATCAGCACCTTGCTCGGGCCGCTGTGGGTAGATCGAGTTCACTGGCGTTACGCCACCGCGCTTGCTGCAGGGCTGACGGCGATCGCGCTGTGGTGGAGTGGCTCGAGCGGCCCAACGCCCTACCTACCCTTGGCTGTATTCGGTTTCGCAGCGGGCTTAATGCACTCGCTTGGTATGCGCATGGTCGGCGAAGTCGCCAACAAAGAGAGAGCCTTCGGCGTCCGCCTGCTCACAGAACTCGTGATCGTCGCCACCTTGCTGTACTTCCTGCCCTTGTTGATTGCATCTAAGGGTATCGCGGGTGGTATTGCGCTCTTGGCGGTTGCCGTTCTCGTGATGTCTCTCTCGGCGCTCGTCATCCCCAAAGGTGCCGAGACCGTAACGACAGACACTGCAGCGGACCGCTCCGCTATCGATCGTCTCGCATGGATCGCGCTGGCTATTTTCGTGTTGTTCGCCTGCGGTCAGGTCGCACTCTGGGTCTTCATCGAACGAATCGGACGCAGCATCGAAGTTGGCGCGAGCGACATGGGTCTCGTATTCGCTGCTCTGAAAGTGGTCGGCGGACTAAGCGCCGCGCTAGTCGCACTGCTCGGTGATCGACTCGGCAACCGCTGGCCTCACGTGCTCGTTTTGTTGTTTTTGACGCTTGGCGTATTGATGCTCGCCAACCCGGTCAATTTCTGGATCTACGCTTTCGGCGCATGGATCTGGGAAGGAGCCTTCACCATCGGTTGCGTCTATCAAACGGCGGCAATCGCCAAACTCGATCAGAGTAATCGTCTCGTCGTGCTCGTCCCGGCCGCTTTCGCCGTCAGCGCATTCATTGGCCCCGAACTCGCAGGACGCCTGGCCGAAGCCGGCGGCTTCACTCCACTGTTCGTACTTGCCGTCGCTTGTGCAGCCATCCCGACGATCGCGTTCTGGAACGTCGCTCGTCGCCCCGCGCATGGATGAGGCCGGGCCCAAAGGCTTCGAGCGACACAACCCCGACTTCGGTCAGGGAGCGCTTCGACGTCGAATCCGCTTAATCGCCGAGGGTAACGAGGTTCGTGCCGGCGTCGAGGATGCCTATCACTCGTTCCGCATGACACTGCGCCACGATGGCGAGCGGATCGTCGAACTGCTGCCGCAGTTCCATCGTGTACCGCTGACCACCTGCCCCTCCGCTGCCCTGCCGTTGCGACGACTGATCGGCACATCGCTCGATAGCAGCTGGCGGGAACTGGCTACGCGCGAGAGCCCGCGGTCCCACTGTACGCATTTATTTGATCTTGCCGTACTCGCGATGGCGCATGCGCGTCGAGGCGGCACACGCACCTACGATGTCACCGTGCCAGATGAGCATCCTGGGCCGGTATGGACAACGCTGCAGCGTGATGGCGAAACGATGTTTCGCTGGCGCACTTTCGAGGCTCGCATTCTCGAACCTATGGAGTTGGCGGACAAGCCGTTGCTGCGCGGCTTCTCACGCTGGGCGACGAGTCGCTTCGAGGGCGACGAACTCGAGGCGGCACTCGTCCTACACAAGGGCTATTTCGTGAGTCGTGCCCGTGCTTGGGATGTCGAGGCAGGCGCCGATAAGCCAGTAGCCCACCACACCATGATGCGCGACGCTTGCCACAGTTATAGCGAGCCGCAGATGTCGATCGCGATCCGGCAGCGCGGTACAACCGTCGACACGAGTGACCCGTCGGTGCCGCTGGTTGCCGATCTCAATTGAGGAGATCCGTTATGACACGTTTATTCGAGTACACGGACCGCGTCGCCCTCGTGACCGGCGCGGGACAAGGGATGGGACTTGGCATCGCCAAAACGCTCGCCTCACTCGGTGCGCGAGTTCTCGTCAATGACTTTTACGCTGAACGAGCCGAATCAGCGGCTAGCGCCTTACGCGCCAATGGCTATGAAGCGGTGGCTGCGCCGGGCGATATCACCCTAGCGACCACGGCCGAGAGTCTGTGCGACTTGGCGCGATCGCATTACGGAAACATCGACACACTGATCAACAACGCGGGCGTGCCGGTCGGCATGTCTACTTCGCTTCGCACCTTCGACAAACTCGGCAGCATCGACTTTGATCGACAACTGGCCCTGAACTTCCACGCGGTCGTTCATTTGTGCCGAGCCGTGCTGCCCGCGATGCAGGCCGCCCGATTTGGCCGTATCGTCACCATCTCATCGGAGTCATGGCGACTCGGTCAAAGCATGGGACTCTCAGACTACGCGGCAGCGAAAGCCGCAACCATCGGCTTCATGCGCAACCTGTGCAAAGAGGTCGGCCCCGATGGCGTGACGGTCAATGTTCTCTCGCTCGGCGCCATGAACAACTACGGCTATGACGAAATCGCCAAACGGGTGACCGCAGTCGGACGCGCCGGCTCCCCTGAGGACGTCGGTGCAGCCGTTGCCTATCTCGCTTCGCGTGAGGCCTCGTGGATGACCGGACAAACCATTCCGCTCAACGGCGGATCCTCGACCTGCTGATCAGGGCTCGAGTACTTCGATGGCAGGCGGTTGGTAGCGACCATCGAGTATGGCGCGTGCGGGCTCATACATCCGCATGATCAGATAGAACGGGTCCTCGTCGATGGGCAACCAGTTGACGCTATCGTCAGCGGGCGCCTCGCGCGATACGACAATCGCGAACGAACCATCCGCTTTGGTCTTGAATCCGGATACATGCGGACCGATGCTGTAGCGGCCGAGCGGGTTCTCGATCAAAGAATAATCACGACTTCGATAGGCACTGATCGACCAAAAGGCGCCGACCGGGGGCGCACCATCTGGCGCGAAGCGCAATAGGTACCGTCGCGCACCATTCAGTTCGACACCACTACCCTGACTCGTCAGCGCGCCGTACACGGTTTCTTCGGGCAGATTCGCATAGCCGCTGAAGGCGACCGTCGCCCGCATCAGATAGTCGTAACCGTATCGACCAAGCGCGAGCGGAAAGATCCAACCACGTCGAATATCGGACAACGGACGACGCGAAGCGGTCACCAACATTTGACGGCCCGACTCGATCGCTCGCGTCAGACCTCGACGGGTTGCCGCGCTCGCCTGCTCTGCCGAGAAACGCTGCGCAGGTCCAAAGCCCGCAGCATCGAACTGCGCAAGCAACGCCGACTCCTCCGAACGCTGCGGATTCGTGCGCAGCCACAGGTTAAGCGTCTCGTAAAACGGCAAGGAATCGACTAGGCGAACGGCTTTGGCGGCCTCTGGCGGCGAATACGCAGTGGCTGCAAGACCGCGTTTCCAGTCGGATAAGCCGATCGTCGTGAAGCCTTCAAGGATCTGACGAGCCGACTCGAGATCATCTTCGCCGCCCACCATGACGCGCCCGAGCACCCAAGCACGCTGAGTGGGCACACGAACGACATGCAACCCGTTCGGCAAATCGCCCTCGAATGTCGGGCCTACCAATACGAAATCGCGCGCATCGGTACCGGTCGTCCGTCGACCGACATGCTGTACTTCCGAGTTGAAGTCTGTGACGGCGAGTGTGTAGTAGCGACCTCGGGTGTCAGGAGCGCGGATAACAACTGGTTCCGACTGCAGATCGAACCATCCGCTCAAGTACAGCGTATCCGCGTTCGGAGCACGCAACGAACCGGCACTCTTCGGCGTAACTCGTTCACGGAATCGAAAGAACTGATTCACCGGCGAAAGCACTCGCTGCTCGGAACTGACAGCGTGGGTTTCATTGAACATCGCCTGCGTCATGTCGACCGCGGGGAATCCGTACAGATAAGCGATCGTGCCAATGTGGAAGGCCTGCGCCTCCTCCAACTCCTCCGTTGGGGTCGCCGCGGTCAAGGGTGTCACCGCCACCGCGAAGATCAGCCCCCACAGCAGACATCCGCCGGCGAGCGACCGCCAGGCCTCGCGCACTTGCATCATCACCTCGTTGATCGTCATCGCCACACCAGGTGCATGGGAAGGCTCTTCAATCCGCCGGTGAAATTACTCTCGATTCCTTTGACGGGACCTGCGATCGACGCGTCCGACAGCATCGGTAACAAGGTCGAAAAGAATGCGCGGATTTCCGTCAGCGCGAGTACGCGCCCGAGGCAATGATGCACACCGTGACCAAAACTCAGATGGGGATTCGGGCGTCGATCCACGATGAAACGCTCAGCCTGATCGAAGACCTGCGAATCGCGATTCGCCGAATTGAAGAACAAGGTTACGGACTCGCCTGCGGCAATCTTGACGCCGCTGAGCTCGGTATCCTCGGTAGCGGTACGACAAAAATGACGTACCGGCGTGACCCAACGAACGATTTCATCGGCCAACAATTTGGTCGACTCTACGCCAGGCTCTACTCGACGACGCTCATCCGGATTCTCGGTGAGCGCCTGCATACCGCCAGCCAATGCGGCGCTCGTCGTCTCGTGCCCTGCGGTTGTGACGATCAGCAGGTACGAGAGTGTTTCCACCGGTCCGAGCGGTCGGCCATCGATGCGGGCGTTGGCGATGAGGCTTGTTAAATCGTCGCCAGGATTGCGACGACGATGCCGCACGATGTCTTCGTAATAGGCAAATAATTCTCCGACGACGTCGACGCCGTAGGCCTCGGATTTACGCAATTCCGGGTCACTTGCACTCAGCAACTGCTGCGTCGTTCGCAAAATGAACGGCGCGTCACTCTCCGGCAAATCAAGAATCGACATGATCACCGACAGCGGAAACCAAACGGCCACGTCTTTGGCGAAATCGATCTCGGATCCACACTCACGCATCCGGGCGATCGATCGCTCGACCATCGCAGTGACCTGCCCCTCGAGTCGCCGCACGCCGGCGCCCATGAACCAACTTTGGGTGAGCTCGCGGAACGCGCGATGCTCAGGCTCATCCATATCGATCAGCGTTCGGACACGCTCGCGACGACCCCGCCGACGATTCTCTTCGCGCGCCTGCAGCCAGTCGAGCAAATCACCCAGCGGGCGCTGCGATAATCGCGCCAGAGACATCAGCACTTTGCAGGTCTCGCGAACACCGCCCGCCATAGCGGAGGCCGACTGTGCTTCGATTTCTTTCGGTATCAGACACAGTCGCGGCTCGTTGATGAACAAACGATGCTGCCGCTCGATCGCGACGATGTCCGTGTGACGCGTGATCGCCCAAAAGGGCCGGTACGGCTCACGGTCGACCCAGGCGATGGGATGGCGTTCGCGCAAGTCGGCGAACACCGGCGCGAGTAGCCGCGGATCTTCGTACAACTGCGGCGAGGTGATGTCGGTCTCGAGCGGTCTCATCGCGCGATGTCGACAGTCCCGTTCACCGCATGCAGCGCTGCCAGATAACCGAACGTCATGCCGGGCCCCAAAGTCGCACCCGCTGCCGGGTAACTCTTACCCATCGGGGAGGCAGCACAATTACCGACGGCGTAAAGTCCCTCGATCGGCGCACCCGCTCCGTCAATCACACGTGCTTGTTCATCGGTCAGCATGCCGCCGTTGGTACCGATATCGCACGGTTGGATCGGAATGGCATAGAACGGTGCCTTGCGTAACGGCGCGAGACAACAGTTCGGCTGAACAGCCGGGTCGCCGTAATAGCGATCGTAAAGACTGTCGCCGCGACCGAAATCTGGATCCCGGCCATGCTCTGCATGCTGGTTGAACGAGCTCACGGTAGCTGCGAGATTCGTACGCGGCACACCGATCGCATCCGCCAATTCTTCGATCGTGCTAGCCGAGCGCAGGATGGCCCGCATGCTCGGTCGAATGCTGCGATCGAAACTCGGCGGCCCAGGGAAGATGGGTCCAAGCGCATATTTGCCGCGGTAGCGCGCATCGAAGATGAACCAACTCGGGACTGTGCCACCATCGGCAGGTCGGTGACCGCGCGCCATCAAGCCACCCGTCACGTGATATGACGCAGCCTCGTTGCAAAACCGTCGACCTGCCCCGTCGACCATGATCGAACCCGGCAACGAACGTTCGACGAACATGGGTCGCGCGCGATCTTCATCGGCGAGTTTGTAACCGGGCGCCCACCACGCCGAGTCCATGTTCGCCGTCTGCGCCCCGATACGGATGGCCGCCTCCGTGGCGAGCCCGGTGTTGAAGGGATTGCCGGCCGACCACGCTGTCGTGGTTGGACTTGGAAGATGCGTCGCACGCATCTGCGCATTGCGCTCGAAGCCACCGGCGGCAAGAATCACTCCGCGACTCGCGCGGATGATTTGCGGCAGACCGTTGTTTAGCACCTTCGCACCGACCACTCGTCCACTCTCGATACACAGATCGACCAACTCGGTCGAGAGTTGCAAAGGCACCTTGCGCTTGCGCAGCGACCAGCGCAATCGGGCAACCAATGCACCACCACCCGTCAATCGCCGATCGCGATGCGTTTTCCAGCGCTGTTTCACGTCGAGGTAATACTTCGCGGCGATTCTCAAAAAAATCTGCTTGGCGCCCTTGGACTGCGTGATCAACGGATGGGCCTCACGCGCCGTCCAATTGATGCGACCAAAGGCAGTCGTACCAACATGCGGTGGCTGCAAGGAATCGAATTCGCCACCTAAGACATCGCACTGGATGGGCAGCGCCTGACAGCTGCGAAACCCCGGCTTACCGCCAGGCAACTCCGGATGATAGTCGCAGTACTTTTCAAGGCTTTCGAACTTGACGTCGGTTTTCTCATCGAGATAGCGGAACATGCGCGGTGCCTGCTCCACGAAAGCTTTGATACGCTCGATCGAAGAGAATTCTCCGGCTAACGCCCGGATGTACTCTTCCGCCTCGGACGGCGTGTCTCGACCACCGGCCGGGCCGATCAAATGGTTGTTCGGAATCCAGATCGTCCCACCCGATGTGGCCGACGTCCCGCCGAATAGATGACCGCGCTCGATGATGAGTACCTTCGCGCCCTGGTCTGCAGCGGTCAGCGCGGCAGTGAGCCCACTCGCACCACTACCGACCACGAGCACATCCGTCATCACGTCAGGCAAAGCATTAGGTTCCAAGGGATCAACTCCTCAAGAAAACGTCACGATCGCCGAACCGACGTGATCGAGATCCAGCTCGAAGACGTCGCCGGGCGCCGCCGACTCAAGTGGCACGAGAGAACCAGACAGGATGATGTCGCCGGCATCGAGCGTGACGCCGTATGCGCCGAGGGTATTGGCGAGCCACGCGACCGCCGCAAGCGGCGATCCCTGCACCGCCGCACCGACCCCACGCGACAGGTGACGGCCGTTTTTCTTGACGCGTACTTCCATCGCAGCGAGATCGAGACCTCGCGGTGATACGCGCTCATTTCCTAACACGAAGAGACCACAGGATGCATTGTCGGCGACGGTATCGACGATGCGGATATTCCAAGAATCGATACGCGAGTCGACGATCTCAAAACAGGCTGCAATGCTGTCGGTCGCGTTCAATACGTCCTGCTCGGTGATTCCGGGCCCGTGCAAACTCGATCGCAAGATCAGTGCGATCTCGGCCTCTGCGCGCGGCTGAATCATCCGCTGCCCAATCTCGATGTTGCCGCCGTTCGGTACTTGCATGGCGTCGGTGAGAAATCCGAAGTCGGGCTGATGCACCCCAAGCATGTCCTGGACGGCTTTGCTCGTCACACCGATCTTCTTGCCAACCACGCGCTCACCCGCCTGAGTGCGTCGCTGCAGGAATCCCAAAGAAATCGCGTAGGCATCATCCAGCGTCAGCCACGGATGCTGCTCTCGCAGCGGCGCTATCGTGAGGCGCTGCCGCCACGCCTTATGCAGTGTTTGCGCCACCGAATCGATGAGCGCCGCGCGCGAAACCGCGTCAGGCGGCGATGAAGTCGATGACATGTCGGTTGAACTCCTGCGCCCTTTCGATCATCACCCAATGGCCCACCCGCGAATACAGGATGACGCGACTGTCACGACACTGGCTCGTGATTTTCAGGGCGCCCGAGGCCGGACAAAACTGATCCTCGACACCCCAAAAACCGAGCACGGGCATCGACAACTCCGTGAGGCGCGGCGTCAAATCTGGAATACGCATCCGGCCGAGCACCTCTTTCGGCATCAACTGCAGAATGGCAAACCGCTCCGCAACCAATTCGTCGGTGACGTGGATCGGATCGAACGACAGCATCTGTAAGATGCCACGCAACCACGTCGGGTTGATTTCGCCACCGACAAAACCGGAGACCATTTTTTGAATCCCGGGCATCTTGAAATAGGTTTCGGTCGACTCGATGCCCCCGCAACCCATGACGATGAGTTTCTGGGCGAAGCCCGGCCTCGCCAGACCGATACCAATCGAGACGGCCCCACCCAAGGAATTACCGACGAGTACGCACTGCCGCACCCCCAACGCATCGAGCAGCTCCAGTGTGGTCTCGACGAACAAATCCAAGGTGTAGTCGAGCCCGGTCGGCTTCGAGGAATAACCGAAACCGATCAAATCCGGGACGATGACGCGATGCCCTGCCGCTCGCAACGGCTCGATGTTGTGACGAAAGTTGCTCCAACCGTTCGCGCCGGGTCCGCTTCCTTGAAGCAACACTACGGTGCTACCGCCTGGCGAGGGTCCGGTATCGTGGAAATGCAGCTCGTAGCCGCTCGGAAGTGGGATCGCTCGCGCTCTCGGTGGTCCGCCGGTGGCCGTCTTGAGCGGCTCTTGTTGACTTGCCATACCCTCCCCCCGTGGCTGGTTGCAGAGCGACGAAAGATAGTGGCTTTCGTCGGCTTCGGCAAACCTGCTTCGTAAAGTTAGAGGCACCTGACGGCGCTTTTGGTTGCCCGAGCACCCCGGGAACAATCGAAACGCGTAAAAAACACCTATGTATTTTACGCAGTTGCTTGCAGACGCCGCGCGCCCAAGCTAGCATCGGATTTGGGTCTTAACGCCTAACCGAGGGAACCATCCATGGCCACTGCCGCTGCCCACGTCCTCGACATTCATCTGCCAACTCGCGATGAGCTCCTAGAGCTCGCCCGAGCGATGCTCCCCGCGCTGAAAGCGCGTCAGAACGAAGCCTACGCGAACCGCAAGCTGCCAGCCGAAACCATGCGCGAAATGGTCGACGCTGGATTTTTCCGAATTCTTCAGCCGAAGCGCTACGGTGGCTTCGAGATGGACCCACAGGTTTTCTTCGACGTCCAAATGACCATTGCCGAAGCTTGCATGTCGACCGCTTGGGTATTGGGCGTGGTCGGCTGTCATCCGTACCAACTCGCGCTGTTCGACGATCGCGCTCAACAGGAAGTGTGGGGCAAGAACCCAGACACGCTCGTTAGCTCGTCCTATCAGCCGGTCGGTAAGGTCGAGGTCGTCGAGGGCGGCTTTCGGCTCTCGGGCCGCTGGGGGTTTTCGAGTGGTAGCGAGTACTGCGATTGGGTGCTGCTCGGCTCATTGATCTTCAACAAAGACGGCGGCGCGCCCGAGATGCGCACTTTCCTCGTCCCGCGCAAGGATTATCAGATCCTCGACAACTGGCACACTTTCGGCTTGCAGGCCACGGGTAGCCAAGACATCGTCGTGGAAAATGCGTTTGTGCCTGACTATCGCACGCATAAGGCGGTCGACGGATTTCTTTGCCAAAATCCGGGGCAGGCCGTAAACGACGGTCCGCTCTATCGTCTGCCCTGGGCCCAGGTATTCGTCCGTTCCGTCTCGACGGCCGCCATCGGCTCGACTCAGGGCGCGCTCAATGCGTTCATGGACATCGCCAAGAAGCGAGTCTCGACCAACACCGGCAAGGCAACGCGACAAGACACCAACTCAATTCTCGCCGTGGCTCGTACGCAATCGGCCATCGACGAAATGAAGGCGGTGCTATATCGCAACTTCGACGACATGATGACAACGATGCGTGCAGGCAGCCAACTCAGCATGGAACAGCGCATCCGCTACCGTTACCAGTCCTCACAGATCGTGCGCCGCTGTGCCGATTTGATCGACGAACTGATGCCGCTGCTCGGTGGACGGGCGATCTACACGGACAGCCCAGTCGTGCGTTACTGGCTCGACACCAATGCCGCTCGTGCTCACGTGGCGAACGACCCTGCCCTCGTGGGTATGTCCCTTGGCAACTTGTATCTCGGCGAGCAGCCGCAAGAATTCTTCGTCTGACGCCATGGCAACCACCGCGGACTACAAAATCGGTCCTCAGACTTTCCCGCGCGGCTGGTTCATGGTCGCCATCTCGAGCGAGGTGACAGATCAGCCGCAAGGCGTCCGTTACTTCGGTCGTGACTTTGCGCTGTATCGCGGCAAGAGCGGTCGGGTCGTCCTGCTCGATGCCTACTGCCCACACATGGGCACGCACTTGGCGAAGAACAAATCGTCTTACACGGCGCGCGACGGTCACGTCGAGGGCGACGACATCCGCTGCCCGTACCATGCTTGGCGATTCGGCCCAGATGGCAAGTGTAATCACATCCCTTACTACGACGGCAACATTCCCAAAGCCGCCAGCGTCAAAAGTTGGCCGGTACGAGAACACGCCGGTGTGGTTTTCGTGTGGTTCGACCCGGAAGAGGGTGAGCCAGACTTCGACCTGCCGCCTCTCACCGAGTACGGTCAGCCGAACTGGGTGCCCTGGAACATCGACAAGCTCGGCGTGATGGCATGCCATCCGCAGGAGATCATCGACAACATCGCTGATCTGCCACACTTGGGTCCGATTCACGGCTCGACGGTGGAATATTTTGAGAACGAATTCCGTGGACACAAAGCGATTCAGCGCCAAGCCGGCGGACACCGCACCCTCGTGGCGGGACCGGGTGACAAGCTCTACACCGATACCGTCTATCATGGTCCCGGTATTTTGGTCTCCCATCTGACGGGCTTGTTCGAGACCGTCTTGATGATCACGCACACGCCAGTCGACGATGGCGTCATCGAGGTCTGGCACGGCCTTCTCATTAAGGGTGCGAACGCCGTGCCGACAGAGGCCGATTTCGACGCGGCTCGTGGCTTCAATGAATCCAGTCGTCTCGCGTTTCTGCAAGACTTCGAAGTCTGGGGCAACAAACGGCCCGCTTTTAATATCCTGCAGATCCCGACCGACGGTCCATTTCACAAAGCCCGGATTTGGTACAAGCAGTTCTACCATCCGCGCAGCGAAGCAAAACGCTTGATCGCACCGATTGAGGGTGTGCACGTAGTGCCGGGCACACCCGGCTGGCCACTCGCGCGCGTCTCTTAATCGACCGCAAGCTCGATTCGAAAACTTAGCCGCTCGATTGCGACAACAGCTCGCCAGCGTGACTCTTCGCCCACGTGTAGTCGGGCTTGCCCGTGTTCGTGCGTGATACTTGTGGAACGAACACGATGCGTCGCGGGACTTTGTAGCCGGCAATCACGGCACGACAGTGTTGACGCAAAGTCTCCTCGTCTACGGCGTCAGCCGAGCGTAACGACACGACCGCCACGACCCGTTCACCAAAGCGCAAGTCGGGCAGGCCCACCACCAAAGCATCCACGACGGCCTCGTGCTGTTTGAGGCATTGTTCGACCTCTTCGGGGAAAATTTTTTCGCCGCCGCTGTTGATGCAGGTGGACCCGCGGCCAAGTACTGTGATGGACCCGTCTGTCTCAAGACGAGCGGCATCGCCAGTCAATGAAATCCGTCGACCGTCGAGCTCAATGAAGGTGCGTGCCGTCGCGACTGGATCACCGAAATAGCCAACCGGCAGCGGGCCACTCCGCGCCAAGATGCCAGTCTCACCGGACTCTGCGTAGCGTTCGCCGTCACAGATAACATGCATATCGGCACGCGGCGCAAACCGCATCAGTCCTTCACCGGTCACGGTCGCCCCGCCCGCGCCAAGCGTACCGGACTCGGTGGAGCCGAGCGAACTACTCGTGACTAGTCTAGGAAGCGCCGACTTCAAAGATTGTTGCACTGCCGCGGAGAACACCGCACCACCGGAGCCGATATAGCTAAGCGCCGGCAGCTGCCACCGACCGGGGTTCTCATGGAGCACATCGGCGAGCGGTCGACCCATGCCATCACCCACGATCACCAGCAAGTTGACCCGTTCACGCTCGCAGAGATCGAAGACGCCCGCCGGATCGAACGACTTACCTGATTGCAGTACGAGCGTATGTCCTGCGAACAAAGAGGCCAAGGCGGCCCACAGCGCTGCACCATGCATCAACGGTGCGACGGGGAACATCACGAGGTGCGGCGCTTCGCGGACACGATCGACGATCTCTTGTGCTGAGCGTATCGGTCCGTGCTTCGAGAAAAAGCCGCCGCCGCCGAGTGAGGCCATCAGCATATCGGCTTGCGCCCACACGACACCCTTTGGCATACCGGTAGTGCCACCCGTGTAGATGATCAGTTGATCGTCACCACTTGTCTGGCGCGACACCGGAGCGAGCGCTTGCGCGGCCTGCAACGCTTGCGCGAGTGACACGGTCCCCTCGGGCGGTGACGTCTGATCCGACACGCCTTGCGTCACTAGGAGCAGCGGCGGGCGCGCACGTATACCTGCCACCCTCGGCAACCACTCCGGTTCGATGACGGCCGCAGCCGCGCGTGCGTTGCCGTAGAGGTAATCGAGTTCCGCCTCGAGATAGCGGTAGTTGACGTTGAATGGCAGGCAACCCAAGCGACAAGCTGCAAAGAAGCCGATCAAATACTCAGGACGATTGCCCGAGTGCAGCGCGATGGTTTGCCCGGCGACGAGACCCTTGCTGTGCAGGTAGGCCGCCAAGGCCTCACTACGAGTGGACAACTCGGCGAAGCTGATGCGTTCATCGCCGCAGATTAACGCCGTTCGCTCGGGAACGGTGCTCGCCACGAGCTGCAACAGGTCGGCGAAGTTCAAGGTAAGCTGTTTGGCGCTAGTCATGTTCAACCCCGGTGCTGAATACCCATCGACAGGGCCTCTGCATGCAGTTGCCTTCCCGCCGATCGAATGATGGCCGCTCCGATGAAGCTCACCGAAACGGCGAGCAACAAGGCGTAACGCAGAGAGTCGTTGCCGAACCGGACTGCCAGAAGATCCGAAGCGAAGCCCGTGAACCAGGGGCCACCAGCGATACCGACCAAATTGACGACAAACCAAAAGACGGCGATTCCCGTCGCACGCAACTCCGGCGGCAGTGCGTTTTGAGTACTCGACTGCATCGGCAACACCCAACCGCCCCCGACCAACCCCATCGGAATCGTCAAAATTACGAGCCATGTGAAACTCGGGACCCAGCAGGCCATGCACAGGATCGCGGTCGCTAGACCGAGCGCATAGCTCGACGCTTTAACCGGCACATTGAGATTACGCCGAACGAGGCGATCGGCGACAAAACCTGCCAGGACGGTGCCGATGAGTGCCGACAACAGATATGGCGGTGCGAATACGGTCCCGATGGCGACAAGATCAACGCCGTGCGAACGCATCAGAAACGGTGCGGACCAACCGGCGAACGCCTGACCACCAAACACGCCCAGTGCGGTTCCAAAGCAAAGTTTGCGAAAACTCCGATACGCCCATAGTTGTCGGATCGCCCCCCACAGGTCGAGGCGGAGCCCTTCGGTTGCTCTCTCGATCGAGTCCTGCGCGCCGCGCACCGGCTCTCGTACCGTCAGCCACGCGATCATCGCCACCGCGATACCCGGGAGCCCCGCGTAAATGAACACATCACGCCAACCGAGCGAGGCGCCGAGCATCGCGCCGGTCACCATACCGGTCACCTGCCCAAAATAGACAGCCAACCCCAATAGCGACAGCGCCCGAGTCCGATAGCGAACCGGGAAATAATCGGCGAGGATGGAGTACGCAGGTGCCAGAAAAGCGGCCTCGCCAATGCCAACCCCGATACGGAACCACGCCAACTGCTGCCACGTTTGCGCATAGGCCGTCGCCACCGTAAAGCCGCTCCAAACCAAACAACCGATCGCAATGATGCGGATTCGATTGGATCGATCGGCATAACGCGCAATCGGGATACCAGCGAGTGCATAAAACACAGCAAACGCGGGCCCGACCAGAAAACCCATCACGGTATCGGATGCGCCGAGATCGTCCTTCACCAGTTGCGAGAGCACATTAAGGACGGAACGGTCGACGTAGTTGACGAGGTAAACGAAGAACAGCACGACGGCAACGTACCAAGCGTAGCCGCCCGGACGCCTGCTGACGGCCGTTTCGGCGACGCTCTCGCCTGGATCCCCCGTCTCCGATGTCATGCCCCCTCCTCGCCGCTCCGGTCTGAACCTGCAGCACTCCGCTCTATCGGGCGGATTCGTGGCAAAAGAACCACTCCGCTGCGATATTAGCAGTCCTCGGATCGAGATAACGTCACTTTGCGTAATTTTTATTGACATGGATTACGCATGTTGAAAGCATAGGCAAACGGGGGTCCGGTGTAACAAACGCCGACCCGGTGACCAGTGCCGCACAAGAAACACACGTTTACTGGAGGACAGGGGAACATGAAGAGGAATCACTCAGTGCCGTCGATCGTGACGGGCTTGATCGCTGCAGTCGCAGCCGCAACAGCGGGGGCGCAGGACGCCGATCAAGGCGGTCTAGAGGAGATCGTCGTCACGGCGCAGAAGCGCGCCGAGAATTTGCAGACCACGCCAATTGCTATCACGGCATTGAGCGCCAAGACCATTGCGGAGCTTGGCATCGCCAACAACAAAGATCTGTTCGGCGTTATCCCGAACGTTCAAGGCTTCGAACCGCCCTCTTCGCGCGGCAACCTTTCGATCAATATCCGCGGTATCCCCTCCGGAAACGCCAACAGCGTGTCTAACGACCCGGCATCGGCGTTCTACGTCGACGGGGTTTTCGTAGCGAAGGGTTTTGGAGTCGGTCTTGACGTCGTGGACCTCGAACGCATCGAAGTCCTGCGCGGACCGCAAGGCACGCTCTACGGACGCAATACCACCGGTGGCGCCGTCAACTTCGTATCACGTCAACCGAGCGGTGATTTTCGCCTCGATGCTCAAGTCGGTGCTGGCAACTACGGCTTGCGCAACTACCGCTTGTCCTTGGATCTGCCGACCGCAGGTGCGCTCTCGAGCTCATTCACCTACTTCAAGCGCGAGCGAGACCCTCTCTACGGGAACACGAATTCGAATTTGAAGGGATCGGAAAATCTCGACCGCGAAGGCTGGCGCGTCGCGTTGGTGTTGAAACCGTCCGAATCCTTCACTGCCAGCTACAACTACACCCACTCTGAGTTGGCCGAGTTCTCTCAAGGCCTCAAAGTATTTGGCCTGACGCCGACCGCTGCGGCCGTCGCGAGCACACCCGGCTATCCCACGAATGTCGCGCTGACCAGCACTAGCCGCTCCGCAACCCTGGCTGCGATTCAAAACAACTTGGCATTTCTTGGGCCCGCGGCACAGACCCCGCAAGTTCGGCAGTTGAGTCAGTGGATCACCGACTACCGCGCTTGGGAAGCGTCGATGTACAAGGCCGGGCTCGGTCGACCCGATAATGTGTCGGGCGATATCCCCCTGTTCTCGTCGAACGACGTCGACGCCCACGGCATCACGCTGTCTTGGCGCCGTGACGGGCTCGGCGCCCTCGGCGATGTCGAGTTCAAGTCGATTACCGGTTTTCGCGATGCGAAGAATCTCAACCAAGGCGATCTCGACGGCGTCGACGGGACGATGCGCCCTCTCGGTAACGGCCTGAATACCGGCGTTGTGCACGATCTCGTACTCGCGACGATCGGTGGCTTGTTCTTCAACTCGGTATCCCCGGCGATTCCGGGAGCGGTTGAATTTGCCGTCGGTCAGGGCATCGTCGATGCGATCAACACACTTGGTCGAGCACCGTCCTTCAGCAACTATGCAAACACCGAGTTCGAGTCCTTCCAGCAGGAATTGTCGATGGTTGGACGGTCGGGTAACGTAGATTACGCCGCGGGTCTCTTCTACTACACCGACGAAGGCAAGTTCCGTAACAACCGTTGGGCGCTCTTCCCGATCTCCGCGTCGGATACCACCTCGCACGATAACGAGACGAAGTCGACCGCGGTCTATGGACAGATGACTTGGCGCCCGTCGGACGAGAGTCCGCTCGCGGTCACTGCCGGCCTTCGTCACACCAAAGAAACCAAGGATGTCACCTACCTTTGGCGCAGCAGCGCCAACGCGTCCGGCTTCTTCGGCTTCTTCTTCGCGGGCCAGCCGTTGTCGCGCGCCTACGTTGCCGACTCAGCAGCGGAAACGCAGGCGCCGGTTAACGGCATTTTCGGTAAGGCGTTTTCCAAGGACTTCAGCAACACCAGCGGAAAGCTCACTCTTGGCTACGATTTCAACGATGACGTATACGGCTTCGTCACGTACAGCACCGGTTACAAGAGTGGCACCTACAACGGCGATTTCTACGACTCGGTGAACAACACCGGCGATCTGCTATTGCCGGAAGAGATCACCAATATTGAAGCAGGCATCAAGGCTGACTTGAATCCGCGTTTGCGATTGAATGCGAGCCTCTTCCATTACGACTACGAGGATATGCACATCAACTCGTTGTTCGTACGCCCCAACGGCAGCGTGGTAAGTCGTATCCAGAACGCGGGTCGTGCGAAGCGCTATGGCGGTGAGGTCGAGCTGACGGCGCGTCCGATCGATACACTCACGATCGCCCTGGCGTGGGCTGGCGTCAAAGGCACGTTCGACGATTACCCGGTCGTCCGGAATGCAACAACCTCGATCGCCAATACGGTGGACTTCGCAACACGCGGTCTGGCTCCTGACAACCAACTCACGGCTAACGTGGATTGGCAGATTGCCGCGACCGAGCTTGGCAAACTCTCACTCAACCTCAACGCAAATCATCAGGGTGAGACCTTCCCTCTCGCCTTGTCGTCGGACTCTTACGCGTCCGGACCCGTGATCTTTGCGCAAGCGCCCAACAACGAGCGCACCTTGGTCAACGCCCGTTTGAGTCTGAGTGAAGTGAAGATGGGATCGTCGAAGCTGCGTGTCAGTCTGTGGGGTCGCAACCTCACGGACGAGGACTATCGCGAATTCTCGTTCAACTACGGCGCCTCACTCGGTCTGAACGTCGCGCAATATGGCGAGCCGCGTACCTACGGCGTCGACTTCTCCGTCCTGATGGGCGAGTGATCACGCGCTAGTAACGGGGCTACTACCCAAAAAGCAAAGCCCGGTCGGAAACGACCGGGCTTTGTCGTTTCAGAGGACTACGAAATTAGCTGTCGCGAAGGATGAAGTCGGCCGCACGTTCCCCGATCATCACGCAAGCAGCGTGGGTATTACCCGAGATCAAAGATGGCATCACCGACGCGTCTGCGACACGCAAACCCTCGACTCCTCTGACCCGGAGTTGAGTATCAACCACGGCGCCTTCGTCAGAGCCCATACGGCAAGTGCCTACTGGGTGATATCCAGTCGAGCCAAAACGCCGCGCGAAGGCGAGCAAATCCTCATCGCTCGTTGCCTCGGGCCCGGGCGCCGCTTCGGACTCGACGATCGTCTGCATGGCTGCAGCGGCAGCAACGCTTCTCGCGATTCGCATGCCGCGAACGGTGCCAGCACGATCGGCCTCTGTCATCAAATAGTGATGCACGATCTCTGGTGGTTCGGCCGGATTGAGAGACGCGAGTTGAACGGTACCGCGCGAGGTTGGGCGAGCGACACACGGAGCTAAGGTCACTCCGGGATAGGCGCTCAGTTTACCTTTCCCGCCCGCAGCAGCCGCTTCGAGATCACCCGTCACCGGCAAACAATGGAACTGGATATCGGGACGAGCATCCCCCTTGAGGCTCGCGACGAAGGCGCCCGTCTGCGCTGCCGGAATCGCCATCGGTCCACGCCGCGTTCGGAGGTAGCGAACGAAATTACGAATCAAGCGCCAGCCCGACAGCTCCGCGTTGTAACTGAACGCATGAGGACGAACACGAAAGCCCATCGGCACAACGAGATGATCTTGCAGTCCGAGGCCCACTTCGGTTCGCGGAACAACGAGCGGTATGCCATACCGTTGCAGGAGAGCTGGATCACCGATACCCGAGAGCTGCAGTATCTGCGGCGAGTGGTAGGCCCCGCTGCTGAGGATCACCTCGGCCCGAGCCTTCAGCGTCTGACGCGTCTTGCCAAGGTCGAACTCGACACCGACTGCACGGCCCTCTCGGACCAAGATACGGCGCGCTATCGCTCCGGTGATGACCTTGAGATTCGGTCGAGAGATCGCCGGCTGCAAATACGCTCGAGCGGCCGACCATCGCTCGCCCTCGTGGATGATCGAGTCGTAGTAACCAGCGCCGCTCTGCACGCCGTCATTGAAGTCATGGCGCCGCTGCACGCCGATCGCCTCGAACGCAGCGACAATGGCATCGTTGGTGGTGTCGCGCTCTGCACCGCACTCGACCCGCAGCAGGCCGGTGGTGCCGTGGTCGGGTGCAGCGCGCGATCCGTGCCGTTCACTGCTCACGAACCACGGCAAAACGTCGGACCAACCCCAACCCGTCGCACCTTGAACGACCCAGTCATCGTAATCGGCGGCCTGACCTCGAATGTAGATCAATCCGTTGATGTTCGAGGAGCCACCGAGACCCTTGCCGCGGGGCAGTAACACGCGTCGCCCATCGAGGCCCGGTTCCGGCGCGCTGTTGTAGTGCCAACTGAGGCCGGGCTCAAAGGCGATCTTGCCGTAGCCGATCGGCATGCGAATGAAGAAACTCCCGCCATCGCCGCCCGCCTCGAGCAGAGCCACGCGACAGCGCTGATCGGTCGACAGGCGATTGGCTAAGACACAGCCCGCAGAGCCTGCGCCAATGATGACATAGTCAAACTCGCCACCGTCCGTTTGGGTCATACGTGGCCAGACTCCTATCTTCAGGCGTCGCGTTTTCGGTCGATGATTTTGGCGACGCGATGGTCATACTTCAAAGTGGACACGGCGATGGACGTCTCGACATGGCGAACTCCCGGCATCGCGAGGATCCGGTTGTTGGCGATCGTGACGACCTCCTCGAGCGACGAGAACAGTCCGATGCAGAGGATGTCGTACCGACCCGCCATCGCAATCACGCAGCCGATTTCGCGCATCGCCGAAATCTTGCTACACAAAGTCTGCACTTCACTCAGTTGTGCCTGGATACCGATCAGCACCACTTTCGGCGCACCGATAGACGCAACGTTGGTGACCGCGGTGAAGCGAATGAGGTTGGCCGCCTCGAGACGCTTGATTCGACCGCGAACCGTCCCCTCGGTGACACCGAGCGATTGCGCAAGATGCCTATTACTGGCCCGCGCGTCATTGGTCAGTTTGTCGATGATCTTACGATCCAACTCGTCGACTTGATACTGGATCATGATATCGGCGCCACTTCAAAGTTGTACTTGACCACCTCGGCGGCGATACCGCACTCAATCGTTCGGATACCCTTGATCTTCGCGATATCGCGCAGTAGCAAAGAATGCAACTCGTCGAAATCGTGCAGCGCGACCAAGGTTTCGATGTCACGGGCACCGGTAACGACGTGAACGCTGAAAACCTCCGGCAATTTGGCGAGATCTTGCGCAACGTGCTCCGCAGGGCGACCCTGCACTTGAACACCGACAGCCAGCAAGACCTTGTATCCAATTGCCGCGAAGTCGGTGACGGCGACCACCTTCATCGCCTTCGAGGCCTCGAGCCGACGGATCCGCGCACTCACCGTCGCAGCCGCCATGCCTAATCGACGCGCCAACTCCTGATTGGTCGCTCGCCCATCCTTACGCAGTATCGCGATGATCTTCTGATCGATCGCATCGAGCTTGACCGAGGGATCGACCTCTTTAGCCTTTGCCATTATCCGCAGACATCCTGTTAACCCACCATGAAGCGGCTGATGGTATCAGCGACACAGCCGGGACGTTCACTTCCCTCTATCTCGATCGTGACGCGCACCACGACCTGGACACCGCCCGCTACCGGCGTTACCGACAGAATTTCACCGCGGCCACGGATTCGGCTACCCACCCGCACCGGGGCTGGAAAGCGGACTCGATCGAGCCCGTAGTTGATGCCCATGCCGGACATCTCCACGCGCATCAACTGCGGCAGAAACAAACTGGAGAGGGACAAGGTGAGATAGCCGTGCGCAATAGTGCAACCGAACGGTCCTTCGCGGGCGCGCGAGGGATCCACGTGAATCCATTGGTGGTCACCGGTCGCCTCAGCGAACGCGTCGATACGGCTTTGCTCGATCGTCTCCCACGGCGTCGCACCGAGATCGCGTCCGACCGCTGCAGTCAGCTCTTCGACGGACTTGAAGACGGTCATCATGGATGTTGACTCGATACGGACAGTACTTCACCGGTCAGATAAGACGCCAAATCGGAAGCCAGAAAGATCATCACGTTGGCAACTTCCCACACTTCAGCGGGCCTACCAAATGCTTCCCGTCGCGCCAACTCGGCCAACAACTCGGGGGTGGTCGTCTTGGCGAGAAACGCGTGCATCGCGATCGACGGCGCGACCGCGTTGATTCTAACGCCATACGGCGCCGCCTCAATTGCAGCGCAACGAGTCAACGCCATCACTCCGGCCTTGGCCGCCGCGTAATGCGCTTGGCCAGCTTGTGCGCGCCATCCCAACACCGACGCGTTGTTGACGATCGCACCGCGACCGCGCGCCTGCATGTGCGGCAGGATCGCCCGCGTCATCCGCATCACGCTCGTCAGTGACACATCGATGACGCGCGACCACTCCTCGTCCTTCATATCGATCAGAGTCGCCGTACCGCCGAGTCCCGCATTGTTGATGAGTACATCGACGTGACCTAGCGTGGACACCGCAGCGCTGACCAGAGCATCGACATCACCTTGCGAGGTGACGTCGCAGGGGCGACTCCAGACGCGGTCCGGACCGATCGCTTTGAGTCGCTCGACCGTCTCGTTCAGGCGACGCTCGTGGATATCACTTACGAAGATTCGAGCGCCCTCTTCGACCGCTCGTTTGGCCGCCGCAAACCCAATACCAGTGCCCGCGGCCGCCGTGATCAATACGTTTTGGCCTGCGAGCAGGTTGCGCCCCGCCGGATAGGGTGGCGGCTGCGGCAAGGACATTGCTTCAGCGGTCACCACGCGCCTCCTTTGGCAAGCCCAAAGCGCGCTCAGCGACGATGTTGCGCTGGATCTGATTCGTCCCGCCGTAAATGGTGTCGGCGCGCGAGAAAAGATAAAGGTAGGGAAGATCCGCCAATTCGTAACCTTCGCCGACACACAGTTCACCTGGCGCGCCGGCGACATCCATCGCGAGCTCGCCGAGCTTCTTGCGCCATGACGCCCAGTGCAGCTTGTAGGTTAACGCTTCACCGCCGAGCGAACCGGTCGTCGCGCGCGAGAGCATACGCAGTGCGCTATAACGCATGATTCGAAGTCCGACCCAGGCTTCAGCCATACGCTGCCGAATCAACGGATCACTTGCAGCCCCGTTACTCTTGGCCGCCTCGACAATCCGCTCAAGTTCGTTGCGGAAAGTCATTTGCTGCGCGAGCGTAGAAACCCCTCGCTCGAAGGCAAGCGTACCCATCGCTACCTTCCAGCCTTCTCCTGGATTACCGACACAGTACTCCGCTTTGGTGCGTGCCCCGTCAAAGAATACTTCGTTGAACTCGGCATCCCCGGTGATCTGCCGAATCGGTTTGACCGTGACGCCCTTCTGTTTCATCGGCACCAGGAGGTAGGAAATACCCGCCGGGCCCTTAGTACCCTCTTCGGTGCGGCAAACGACAAAACACCAATCGGCGAACTGGGCGAGCGAGGTCCAAATCTTTTGACCGTCGATGACCCACTCTGGACCGTTCGGACCGTGTTCCAGACGAGCGCGAGTGCGTACGTTGGACAAGTCTGATCCGGCGTTGGGCTCACTGTAGCCCTGGCACCAAAACTCCTCACCCTTGGCGATGGGCCGCAAGAAGCGCTCACGCTGCAGATCGTTACCAAAGTGCAGGATCGTCGGACCGGCGAGTTCCGTGCCTAAATGTCCGACCCGACCGGGGGCGCCGCTGCGGGCATACTCCTCCGCAAAAATCACCTGCTCGGCCAGCGAAGCGTCACGCCCGCCGTATTTCTCCGGCCAACCGATGACACTCCAGCGCGCTTGACCTAATACTCGTTCCCACTCGAGCCGGCGATCGGCGCGGAAGGTCTGACTCATGATGCCGCGGATATCGGCGAACGGCCCTTCCATCTGCTGCTGCAACCAAGATGCGCAGCCCGCGCGGAACGCCTCTTGTTCAGGCGTGAAACGGATCTTCATGCAACCTCCTTGTCGTCATCGAGACCCATCAAGCGGGCTATATGCTCACGATGCACCATCGGTGCACCGAGCAGGTTGTAGGTCGCGCGGGCTCGTTTAAAAAACAGCTGTGCGTCGTATTCCCAGGTGAAACCGATGCCCCCGTGCAACTGGATGGCATTGCCGGCCACATCATGAAAACCAGCTGAACAATGTACTTTGACGAGCGCCGCCGCCTCGGCGAGTTCCTGCGCATGGGTCACCGGGTCGGCTCGATACTCGTCGACGACGCAGGCGGCGTAGTAAACCGCGGAGCGTGCCGCCTCACAGATGACCATCATGTCGGCGAGCCGGTGCTTGATGGCCTGGAAACTGCCGATCACCCTGCCAAACTGAACGCGTTGCGACACGTAACTCGTGGTCAGATCCAGCACCGCCTGCATCGCACCGAGCTGCTCGGCAGCAACGGCAACCTGTGCGACCTGTACGCCGCGCTCGATCGTGCGACCATCGACGTCAGCGGCAAGCAATACGACGTCGCGCACCGACTCGAACGTCAAACGCGCGTAGGGCCGCGTTGTGTCCATCGCCAGTTTCTTCTCGACGCGAAGTCCGCCGGCTGTTGTATCGACTGCGACCACTGCGTAACCCGAGTGTCCGGCGCGTTGATCCTTGGCAGCAACCACAAAGACATCAGCGACATGGCCGTTGAGTACAAAAGAGGCAACACCGTCGAGTCGTAAACCACCCTCGTCTTCATACAAGGTCACACCGATCGCATCGAGACCCGCCAGCCCGCGATCACCGGTGATGGCGAGCGCTGCTGTCGCCTCGCCGGAAGCCAGGCGAGCCAGCAAGGCGTCGCGCGCCTCGGCGGCTGGACATTCCAGCAAAATCGCACTCGCCAAGCCGATCGACGCCAACAGGGGCCCACCATAGAGGCAACGCCCTTGCTCTTCGAGGATGATCGCGAGCTCGACCATACCGAGTCCACTACCGCCAACTGCTTCCGGTAACGAGAGTCCGGCCCAGCCGAGTTCCCGCGTGATGGTCTGCCATAAACTCGGATCAAAGTTTTCAGCGCTCTCCAAGTCGTGACGTAACTGCTGCGAGCCGCAGCGTTCACTCATGAACTCGCGCGCGGTATCGCGGATCATGTTTTGGTCGTCGGTGAATGAAAACTGCATAATCAGGTTCCCCACACTTTCTTTTGAGGCGGACGCTCTGCCAGTAGCTCGCCGATTACCGGGGCCAGCTCATCTGGCCGCCAGCGAGCTCCCTTGTCGATCGTCGGACCATCATTCCATCCGTTCGCCACCGTGATCCGGCCTCCCTCAAGATCGAACACCACACCGGTCACATCGCGCGATTGCTCACTGCCGAGCCAAACGACGACGGGTGCGATGTTTGCCGGATCCTGTCGATCGAATCCATCGGCAGGCGCTTTCATCTTTTCCGCAAAAGCCTGCTCGGTCATGCGAGTGCGCGCTGCAGGCGCCAAAGCGTTCGCGGTGATGCCATAGCGCTTGAGCTCCGCCGCTTGCACCAAGGTCAAACTCGCGATCCCGCCCTTGGCGGCTGAATACACACTTTGGCTGAGGCTCCCCTGTAGTCCAGCGCCGGAACTCGTGTTGATGATGCGCGCATCGACGGCACGACCGGCCTTCTGCTCGCTGCGCCAGTGCGCCACGGCATGACTCGTGACGCAAAAATGCCCCCGCAAGTGCACACGAATGACGGCATCCCACTCATCGACGCTCTGGCTAACAAACATTCGATCGCGCACGAAGCCAGCGTTATTCACGATCACATCGAGACGCCCAAACGCCTGCAGAGCCGTCCGGATGATGTTGGCTGCACCGTCCCAATCGGCGACATCATCGCCATTGGCAACCGCCTTACCACCAACGGCGCGAATTTCGTTAACGACAGCCTGCGCAGTCGACAAATCGCGACCCTCGCCACCGAGAGAGGTACCCAAATCATTGACAACGACACTCGCGCCTTCGGCGGCGAATGCCAACGCGTACTCGCGGCCGAGGCCTCGCCCGGCACCCGTGACGACGACCACTCTTCCCTGACAGATTCCCGCCATACGTGTCTCCCTACAGTGCTAGCGACGCGTCGCGCGCAAATTTTCGATAATCGTGACGTTCGCTTGTCCGCCGCCCTCGCACATCGTCAAAAGTCCGTAACGACCGCCGCGACGCTCGAGTTCCGCCATCATGGAGGTCATCAAGCGTGCGCCGGTGGCGCCGAGCGGATGCCCCAACGCGATCGCACCACCGTTGACGTTCACCTTGCTCGGGTCGACTCCGAGCTCTTGCTGCCACGCCAACACCACCGAGGCGAAGGCTTCGTTGATCTCGAACAGATCGATGTCCTGCAGACCCAAGCCGCTGCGCTTCAGTACGTGCAGCGTGGCCGGGATGGGCGCTGTCAACATCCACACGGGATCTGCAGCCAACACGCCAAGATGCACGACGCGCGCACGCGGCGTTAGACGGTGTTGCTGCAGCGCTCGCTCCGAAGCGACCAACAGCGAAGCCGAACAATCGGCGATTTGACTCGCCACAGCCGCAGTCACTCGACCGCCCGGCATCAAGGGCTCGAGAGTTGCCATCTTCTCGAGTGAGGTGCCGCGGCGCGGCGTCTCGTCTCGACGCAGTTCACCGAGCGGCGCAATCTCCGCATCGAACAGGCCACTATCGATCGCCGCGATAGCCTTCTCGTTGCTCGCAAGCGCAAAGACCTCCATATCCTCGCGACTGATCGTCCACTTCTCGGCGATCATTTCCGCACTACGGAATTGGGAGACCTCCTGATCACCGTAGCGGGCGAGCCAGCCGGGAGAGTCACGGAACGGATCTCGAAAACCGAGTGCTTGTCCTGCAATCATCGCTTGCGAGATAGGTATCGCATTCATTTGCTGCACGCCACCGGCGACGACCAGATCCTGCGTACCACTCATGACCGCCTGCGCAGCGAAATGCAGCGCCTGCTGCGAGGAGCCACATTGTCGATCGACCGTCGTTCCGGGGACATGTTCGGGCAAACCGCCCACCAACCAGCAAGTACGCGCGATGTCACCCGCTTGCGGCCCGATGGTATCGACACAGCCGAAGATCACGTCATCCACTGCAGCTGCGTCTATTCCCGTGCGCTGTACGAGGGCTTTCAAAGAATGCGCACCCAGATCGGCCGGATGAACCGTAGCTAGGCTACCCTTCTTGCGTCCGATCGGCGTTCGTACCGCATCAACGATATAAGCTGCATTCATCACTTAAGCTCCTCTCGGCAGCGAACGGCCAAACAACTGATCCGGACCCAGTTCGATCCGCTGCTGCATGAGTGCCTCATGCAAACTCCTGAAATGCGCCGAACGGCCGCCGTGTAAGCCGCTCAAAGCCCAACTGCGCTTGGCATAGAACTGCAGGTCGAGCTCCCACGAGTAGCCCATCGCGCCGTGAACCTGAATCGCCGTTCGAGCGGCGAGATCCGCGGCATCGCGAGCGGCGATCGCCGCGTGCGCCACCCGCGCATCCAACCACCTAGTATCCATATCGGTCGGCGCTGAGAGGCTACCGCCTAGAGACCCGGCCGCGGAGTAGACCACCGGTCGGGCGAACTCGATCTGGATCTGGACGTTGGCGAGCTGATGCTTCACCGCTTGATTGGCACCGATGGCCTTGCCGAACTGCTTTCGCTCGAGCGAATAAGCGACGGCAAGCGCATTCATTCGATCTGCAAGGCCGATCAACTGCGCCGCATCGAACACCGCAGCGCATCGACGCGCCTCTCGCCAAAGAGACGGGATACTTGCATCACGAGACACGGTAATCGGCTCAACGGCGCGAGCGCGCAACTGCGTCAAACGACGCAACGGATCAACACTTTCGCGAGCGACCCATTCGAACTGATCGACGGAATACAAAGCGAGCGAGGTCTCGCTCTCGGCAGTGAGGACGAGGTCGGCGGTATCGATCCCTACCACTAAGTCACTGTCGGGCCATCGCAGGGCAATGCCGGCTCCGCCGATCGCCGCCGGCAACACCGCGTCAGCACGCGGGTCGATAGCCGCCAATGCGGCTAACAATGGCAGTGCGACACCCGCCGTTTCCACCAACGGCTCAGGTAACGCCGCTCGACCAGCCTCCTCCGCCAGCAACACGAGATCGACGGGGCGCAAACCCAGCCCGCCCTGCGCTTCGGGAACCAGCGCGGCATCAAATCCGAGTTCTTTGATTCGATCTCTTCGGGTCGCACATGCCACGGTGAAACTCGTTGCATCACATGCCTCGGCGGCACGACGCAAATCGGCTCCTGTGCACAGATCGTCGAGCAAATCACGCAACGACTGCGCAGCGAGTCGTTGATCCTCGTCGAAGGTGAACTGCATGGGATTAGACCTTCGGCATCCCGAGCACACGCTCGGCGATGATATTGCGTTGAATTTCGTTGGCGCCGGCGTAGATCGGTCCTGCCAAAGAAAAAAGAAATCCGTCCATCCAGCGCATCGCTTCGCGCAAGTCTTCTTGCGCCGATTCGCCAAGCCGATCACGCAACTCGGCACGCGCACCGAGCAAACCAATCGCCGCGCGATGCATGCGGAGATCGAGCTCGGACCAGAAAACCTTGTTCAGGCTCGCTTCGGCGCCGATGGAACCGCCAGACATCAAACGTGATGCGGTCATGTAGGTCGACAACGCATAGGCTTCCGCATCCATCCAGCATTGTGTGACGCTAGCGAGCAGTCCAGGATCAGCATCGGATTGCGCACGTCGAGCCAACTCGACGAGTCGTTGCGCCGTGCGCTGGAATCGAGCGGGACTTCTTAGCATGAGCCCGCGCTCGAAGCCTGCGGTCGCCATAGCAATTGACCAGCCCTGCCCCTCGGCACCGATGAGATTCGTCACCGGGATACGCGCATCCTCAAAAAAGATCTCCGCAAAGCCCGCCTCACCGTCTAGCTGTGGAATGCCTCGCACGCGCACACCCGGCGTATCGAGCGGAAAGACGATATAGGAGAGACCACGATGTCGCTCAGACGCCGGGTCCGTGCGAAACAAGGCAAAACCCCAATCGGCGAACACCGCACGTGTCGACCAGATCTTGTGTCCGTTGACGACGTAATGGTCGCCATCACGTATGGCAGTAGATCTCAGCGCTGCGAGATCCGAACCCGCTTGTGGCTCCGACCACACTTGGGCCCAAATATCCTCTCCCGAGGCCAGTCGCGGTAGAAATCGCGCTTTTTGCTCGTCGGTACCGTATTCCATTAGGGTGGGACCGAAGAGGAATACGCCATTTTGATTGACACGCCCTGGCGCATCAGCACGGTAGTACTCTTCTTCGAAGATCAACCACTCGATCAAATCGAGTCCGCGACCGCCGAACTTCTCAGGCCAAGTCACCATGCTCCAGCGACCCGAGTGCAGCGTGCGCTCCCATTGCCGATGTGCTTCGAAACCCTCTGCCGTATCGTACGAGGCCAAAGATTTTTTTGGGACGTTCGTCTGCAACCACTCGCGCACCTCCTGCCGAAGGGCGCGTTGCTTGGCCGTGTATTGAAGTTCGATGGACACGGCGCTCAAAACCTCGCGGGCGCCTTGCCCTCGACGAAGGCGTCGCGCGATTTCTGGGAGTCGGGACTCATGTACATCTCGAGCGTGAAGCCCTGCTCGAAACGATATGAAAGATCGACATCACGAGGCTCTATGCCGTTGAGCGACTCCTTCGCCAGCACGAGCGCTCGTCGACTCTTCGATGCGATGACGTCGCAAAACTCGCGCGCCGTCGCGAGCAAGTCCGCGCGCGGTACCAACTTCTCGATGGCGCCGAGTCGATACGCCTCTTCGGCGGGACAGCGCCCGCCCGTGAAGAATAGCGCCCGAACTTTATGCAGCGGCAACATCCGCGACAGATGCGAAGCGCCGCCCATCGCGCCGCGGTCGATCTCCGGCAGCGAGAAAAATGCATCGTCGGCTGCGATCACGACATCACTCGCGCCGCAGATGCCGATGCCACCGCCGATGATGAAACCATGAACCGCCGACACCACCGGAACCTCACAGGCGCGAATCGCACGAAAGGTTAGGTAGTTGCCGCGGTTCACATCGACGATACGACCCGGGTGCGCCTGCAATTCTTTGATATCGACTCCCGCACAAAAACCCTTGGTCTCGGAGTAGATCATCACGCAACGTACGTCAGGGTTGCGACCGGTCTCCTCGATCGTCCGAGCGAGTGCTAGCCAACCTTGCGAATCGAAGGCATTGACCGGAGGGTGCGCGAGCACAATCTCGGCGACTGTATCTCTGATATTGACCCGGATCGGCATGAGCTCAACCTCCTGCAAGGCGATGCAAACGCTGCTGCGCGTCGTCGACCATGCGTGTAATCAATTCGTCGCAACTCGGCAGGTCACCCAGAATGCCTGCCACCATTCCCGTCGACATCACACCCTCGGCGGGACGACCCTGGATCATCGAACGCTCGATCAGCACCGGCGAATTCGCCGCCATCAGTGCCTGACCAAACGACAACCCACTCTCGCGTTGCATACCGCGAGCTGCGGCTACAAGTTCGGCGACGCTTGCACCGGTGCGCTGCTTGAGTAACCAAGCATTCTTGAGCGCCGATACCAGTAACGATAGTGAACCGGCGTTCTCGACTTCTGAGAGGACCTCGTTTCGCAGCAGGCGATGTTGCAAGCCATCGAGTCGAGTCGTCAGTACGATGTCATCCAGACCCGCGCCCACGTAGCGCGACTTGGTCACCTCGGGTACCGGACAATCTCGCGTCATCAGGAATCGCGTTCCCATCGCAACACCCGCAGCACCATAGGCAAGCGCGGCAGCGAGACCTCGTCCGTCGAAAAATCCGCCGGCCGCGATCACCGGGACCTTGACCGCATCGAGCACCTGCGGCAGCAACAGCGTGGTGGGTACCGAACCCGTGTGACCGCCACCTTCACCGCCTTGGATGGTGATCGCATCGACTCCGATCTCTACCATTTTTTGCGCATGTCGCAACGCACCGACGGTCGGCATACACACGATGCCGGCGTCGCGAAAACGCCGGATGATGTTCTTATCGGGTCCACGACCAAAACTCACTGCGCGCACTTTGGCGGCGATGATGGTATCGACGATCCGTGCAGCGCCCGGCTGGAACATGTGGAAGTTCACGCCGAAGGGTCGATCGGTGAGTTCGCGTACCCGAGCGATCGACGGACCGACTTCGTCAGCGGACAAGGAAGCGGCGGCGAGAAATCCGAAAGCGCCCGCATTACAGGAAGCGGCGACCAACTCAGGCCGCGCCACCCACCCCATCGCGGTCTGTATGATCGGATAGCGGCAACCGAGCATTCCGACCAGCGGCGTATTGAGTGCATCGTGAGCGGTCATCGTGAGCCGCCCTCATCGCCCGACTTGTCACCGGCTTTGTTGGCGGCCGCCATCGACTTGGCGTCCATGCCACCTAGGTTGTTGCCGACCGTCAGATCGCCCTGCGCATGGGCGAAATGATGCATGTGGAACACGGCATCCATCGCAGCGCGCTTACCTTGCAGATCTTCGACATGGTTGATGGCTTGTTTGGTCAGCGCAAGGCCGAGCCGCGGCATCGCCGCCACCTTCTCAGCGAGCTGATTCGTTGCTGCTTCCAAATCGGCGCGCGGCACGATGCGATTGACCATACCCATCTGATAAGCACGTTCGGCGCTCATGCGATCGCCGGTGAACAGAAATTCTTTGGCGATACGTGGATTGAGTTCGTATGGGTGCGCGAAATATTCGACCCCCGGGATACCCATCCGTACAACAGGATCGGCGAAGTAGGCGTCATCAGAAGCCACGATCAGGTCGCACACCCACGCCAACATCAACCCGCCTGCGATACACGCGCCGTGCACCATGGCGATCGTCGGTTTTGGTAACTCGCGCCAACGTCGACACATACCGAGGTAGACCTCTTGCTCGCGCGCGTAGAAAAACTCGGCTCCCGGCTTGTTGACGTGGTCGTACCAAAGCGTGCGCCGCTCTGGCCAGGTTTTTTTGACATCGCGACCCGGAGTGCCGATATCGTGACCACCTGAGAAATGCTTGCCAGCACCTTTGAGGACGATCACTTTCACCGCATCGTCATTAGCTGCGCGACGCAGTGCATCGTCGATCGCATAGGTCATCTGTGAGTTCTGCGAATTGGCAAACTCCGGGCGGTTCATCGTGAGCCAAGCGACGGGACCCTTGACCTCATACAGGATCGGGGTATCGGTTTCGTAGTGAATCTCGCTCATTGGCCTACTCTCCCGTAATGCTCAGCGACGGTCCCCGGGCGGATCCCCCTTGAAGACCGTGGAGCGCAAATCTTTGGGGTCGAGACGCTCGCGGATCACCACCAGTTGCTCGGCCGTCGGTGGCGCCGTCTCCGGAGTTCGGGCACCCACCTCGAGCGGAAACCCGGTAGCTGCTCGTACCTGATCGACGGTGACGCCGGGATGCACGGAGAGCAACCGAGGCGCATGGTTTGCGCCGCCGAAGTCGAGCACCGCCAGATCCGTCACCACGCGACCGACTCGTAGATCAGCGGGAATGCGGCCGCCCGGCCACCGCGCCGGGTTGTAACCCGCGCTGCACACCATATCGACCTCACCCTCGACGAACACGCGCGGCGAGTGATTCGGCACGAACATACTGTTGGCATGCGAGATGGAATTCCCCGCAAGACCCCGCACGCCCAAGATGGCCGCCTTCGGCTTGGTGTAATCGCCGATCAGACTGATATTCATCTGACCGAAGCGATCCACTTGCACGGGGCCAACCAATGCGTGACGGCGACCGCCCCAGAGCAGATCAAAAGTACGTGAGTAAGGCATCCAGCCTTCGATGGCCGCATCGCGTGACGCGCGCGGCCCGAGCGACACGGGCTCGGACAACAGATAAGCCTCGCCGTCGGTCATCAATAAATCGGGATTGAAGGTCAGTTTCGCGAGCCCAGCGCCAAGACGCGGCAACACACCAAAACCCGTAGCGAGCACCTCGCCTTGGTCGCGCCATATCTCGGCACACTGCGCGATGCACAACTCGGCGAGTGAATACGTCGATGCGTTCATGTCAGACCCGTCCCAGGTTTCAATAAACGGGCGGAGGAATGCTCGCGAGCTTTCCTCGGCCACCGGCAGCCGCGATGTAATCGTCGTGCGAATCGAGGTCTACGAAGCAACGACGGTATTCCGCCCACGCTTCTGGCGACGTGGCAGCGTTGTACTGCTTCAGATGCTCGACATCGATGCCGTAGCCCGGAACCCCGGCGGTCGGGTGAGCACCGAAAGGCGAGTCAACCACGCCCGTGACGATCGATCGCTCGAAGGGCTGGTAACGCGCACGTTCGTGCGAGCAGATTTTCTCGGTCGCGACGATCCGCTCGCAGCTGATGAACACCTCGTTCGCAGCGCGTGCCATCAGATCATCGAAAAACGGATCGGGGCTCATGATCACGCAATTCCCGCGCGCGTCGGACTCGGTGACGTGTAGCAAAGCCGCATCCAGCTTGAGTGCAGGCATCGCCACCAATTCCTCAGCGTTGGCATAGGGCGAGCGGACCAGTTGAAGCTCGGGGTTACGTTTGAGAATGTCGGTCCCGAGACCGACCGGCGTCGGCAAAAACGGAACCCGCATCGCCGCCGCGCGCAGACCCAGCTGCACCATGCCCTCGTCGAGCTCCATGACCTCGAAGGCACCGGCTTGGCGCGCATTACGAAAATGCATGTCGAGCGGTAAGACGTCGAGCGATACAAAACCAAAGATCAGTTTGCGGATTTTGCCCGCTGCCGCGAGCAGTCCCACGTCAGGCCCACCGTAGGAGACGACGGTCAGGTCGCGTAACGGCGAGCGCAAAATTTCACGAATCAGCGCCATCGGTTTGCGCCGCGTCGCCCAACCACCGATACCAATGGTCATCCCGTCACGCAAGCGAGCGACGACGTCGGTGGAGGTAAGTCGCTTATCCATCGGTTTCCCCTTCATGGCGATTGCCTCAACGGTCACTGCGGAGGCGCTGACCACTGGTGACCCCAGATCGATGGGATCAGGCTGCGCGTCGGCACCCAGGTGTTCCAATCCGGCGTGAGACCCATGCAACCAATCTCGAGGTCAAAGCCGCCGGGTGTCGCGACATAAAAACCCAACATGCCGTCGTTCGAGTGGCGACCGAGTGACGACGAGATGTGGTAACCAGCCGCAACACAACGATCGAGCGCACGACCGACGTCGTCAACCTCACGCATCTCCACCATTGTGTGGATCAAACCAGAAGGCGCCGGCATCGGAATCAGCGCGACACTGTGATGACGTCGGCAAGCCGCATGCAGGAATTGCAGACGCAACTCGGGCACCGCAGGATCGGGCGACATCGCCAATCGCATCTCATCGGTATCACCAAACCCCAACAAAGATTTGTAGAAGCTCGCTGTCTCGTCGAGCTGCGGGGCGGGTAACACGACATGCCCAAGACCGAGATCGCCGACGACGAATCCAGACACGCCGACGGCTGACACGAAGTTGTCGTAGGCGCGGACTCGACCCCAATACAATTCAAACGCGTTCCCTGCCGGGTCGCTCGCCATCGCGACGGCGTTAGCGCAACGCGCACGCGCCTCCTCGGCAGTGCCATCGCGCACAGCGACACCGGCACGGCGCAAGCCCTCGACGCAGGCAATGAAATGAGCTTGGGATGGCATCTCCCAACCCGCCGCCACGAAGCGATCAGCGCTGCCCTGCTCGACGACGAAGCGAAACGGACGGTCGTCGACCCTCAACCACAAACTGCCATCGGGTGCCATCGCCGGCATCATGCCGACGGTGTCGACCGCGAATTTGCGCCATGCAGCGAGATCGGTCGCCGATATCCTGACGTAACCTAGACCTTGTACCGACATACAGAACACCCCGTTTATCGCGCTGCGCCGAATCCGTCGGAACCGCGCTTTTCGTACGTCTATTTTGCGAGATTATGGCATCTCGATAAGCTCTAATCATCACTTTCGTCAATTTAAGGGGGTGTTTTTTACGCACTTGCTTGTCGATGCTCGAATGCTGGGGTCATAATGACTCGCTCAAGGCGAGGGTCCTTTCGAAGTCAGCCCAGAGTTATCAGCCCAGAGTTATCAGCCCAGAGATATCAGCCCAGAGTCATCGAGGAGTCGCGCGATGCCATCGGATACCGCAGCCAACCAAGCCAAACTGGGCCAAGCCTTCACCCCGCTGCGACTCGGACCGATCGAACTGCACAATCGCTTCGTCAAAGCCGGCACTTACGAAGGGATGAACGCGAGTAACGCGCCTAGCCGCGCGCTCGTAAAACACCATGCCGACTTAGCCGCCCAAGGGGTCGGGATGACGACCCTCGGTTACACGGCGGTTCACCCCGATGGACGTACCTTCGCCGAAGAGAGCTGGATCCACGCGAACAACCTTTCCGCCTTCCGGGCTTTGACAGACGCAGTACATGCGGCTGGCGGCAAAGCCTCGTTGCAGCTGGGCCATTGCGGCACGATGACGCGCACGCCCAACCGTACGGTCCGCAAGCCCGGCGGTCCATCGAAAACCTTAAACCTTTACGGGGCAATGGTCGGCGCTTTGTTCACCCGCGTGATGACCCAACAAGATATCCGCGACATCGTCCGCGACTTCGTCGATTCGGCGCGGCATGCGGCGGACGCCGGCTTCGACGCCGTCGAACTGCACATGGGTCACGGTTACCTGCTCAGCCAATTCCTGAGTCCGCTCGCCAATCGACGCCAGGATGACTACGGCGGAACGCCAGAGAAGCGCGCCCGATTGGCGCGCGAGGTGACCGAAGCGGTCGTCGATGCCGTCGGTGATCGTATCGCCGTACTCGCCAAGCTGAATTTGCGCGATGGTGCACGTGGCGGAGTCGAGATCGAAGATTCGATCGTCACCGCTCGCGCGCTCGAGTCGGTCGGCTTGCATGGCCTCGTGATGACCGGCGGCTTTTCGCCCTTCTCACCGATGTATCTCTTCCGAGGCAATTCGCCGGTACCGGCCATGCTGCAGACCGAGACCAGCCGTTGGAATCGCTTTCTGCTCAAACTCGGCGCCAAGACCGCGTTCCGTGATATGCCTTTCGAGGAAATGTATTTCCTGAAGCTCGCGCGTCAGATGCGCGAGGCAGTCAAAATGCCGCTCGGTTTGCTCGGCGGCTTGCGCAGCGCAGACAACGTAGCGACTGCCATGGGCGACGGATTCGACTTTGTCGTACTCGGCAGACCTCTGCTCTCGCAACCCGATTTCGTGGCCCGCATCCGCGCCGATTCGAGCGCTCAGTCGAACTGCATCAACTGCAATCGCTGCGTCGCCGAATTCTCGACGCCCGGCGGAGTCCGCTGCGTGTTGAACGGACCGAACGATCCAGCGCTCAACGCGATGCGGGCTGCCTGAAGGAACGCTGAAAATCGAAGTGCGGAGCCTCTCCGGCTAGCATCCTTTCGATTCGCTCTGGGACCGCAGGCAGCATCTCCGGATGCGGAAAGATCCAGAAGTCGCCGCGATCGATCGCGTCGAAGGTCAACTCGGCAACGCGCGTCGGATCCATTCCGACCCGTTCGGCACCGACACGCATCGCTTCCATCATCGGTTGCATCACGGCATCGACTCGATCAGTCGCAAAGATACCGGTGCGCACAGCACCCGGCGCCAACAAAGACACCGCTACCGGCGCACGACTCGCTTGCAAATCGAAATGCAAAGTTTCGGCGATCGCTGCGACAGCGGCCTTGCTCGCCGAATAAGTCGCCAGCATCGGCGAGGGAACGAATCCACCCATGGAGCCTGTGATTACAACGCGGCTCGGCATCGCGCGCTCAATCATTCTCGGCACGCAAGCGCGGATCGCATTGATCACCCCTTTGACATTGATGTCGATCAGGCGATCGATCTCGTCCGCCGAACTTTCCCACAAACGCCCAGCTGACAACACGCCCGCGTTACAGAAAAGTAGATCGATACCACCGGTATCAGCACAGACCTCAGCAGCGAGTCGCTCGAACGCCGCCGCGTCACGAACATCCAGTGCGCGGCAAGTGACCGACGCGGCACCCGCCCGCGAGGCCTGGTGCGCGAGCGGCTCGAGCGTCTCGACCCGATAATCACAAGCGACGACATGCATGCCACGCGTTACGGCCGCGAGGGTGAGAGCCGCGCCGATGCCGCTGCCAGCACCCGTCACAAGCGCGACCTTGTCGATTGCATCGGTCACCGCGCGACCCTCAGGCGTTGTGCGGTTTCAGCGCGCTTGCCGCACGTAACTGCGATTAACCTCACCCGAGCCGTCTTCGGCCGGCCACTCCGCGTAAAACTGCCGATAGTACTTTCTGAACGCCGCGATCGGACCGTCCCCGTCGCACAGCAAGGCATCTGGCCGATAGCGCTGTCGATCCCACACGACCTTGTCCTGATCGAGCTGACGACAGATATCTTTGATCATCGCGCGCGCGACCCCCGCGGACGGACCACCGATCGCCGATTGCAATTGCGTGAATGCAAAGCGCACGTGAGTGCAATCGGGCGCG
The DNA here is from genome assembly GCA_018970145.1 of Gammaproteobacteria bacterium. Taxonomy (GTDB): domain Bacteria; phylum Pseudomonadota; class Gammaproteobacteria; order Steroidobacterales; family Steroidobacteraceae; genus UBA964. The sequence goes on along the minus strand of JAGWWY010000002.1, from coordinate 40,875 downwards.
ACCGGTGTGATGCCTGCGACCATCAAGGTTTCGCAAATGCCCGTGAATCGCGTCCACGCCTGCCCTGCACCGACAGTGCCGTACGAGATGGTGCCATCGACGTCACCGCGAGGGGTCGTCATCTTCGCGGCGACCGAGGCAACGCGACGAATCCCTTCAAACTTGACGTCGTAGTTCGGCATGCTGGCCGTGCCGTGGATGTAGCGAAAGTGCGCCGCATCCACGCCATTCTCGGCCATGTTCTGCAGCGGCCCCCACACCAGCCACTCGTGCTTTTCGTACTCGCTCCAATCAGCTGAACCCGCTTCGGGCAAGTCCTCGACTTCAAAGGTCGGCTCGGCATTTTCCGGGTGGTACCAAGCCCAAATGAAACGGTTGCGCTCGACCAGGCGCCACGGACGGACGCAGCTGCGCTTGGCCTGTGGCGGAATCATCTTCGCATACGGAATCTTGGTGACTTCGCCGCTCCCGTTGTACTGCCACGCGTGAAACGGACACTCGAGATCATTGCCCTGCACCCGACCCGCATAACCCATGTGTGCGCCGAGATGACGGCAGTAGGCATCGACCATTCGCGGTGCGCCATCTTCGCCACGCCACAAAGCGAGCTCGCGATCGAAATAACGCAGCGGTTTGACCTCACCCGCTTTCAACTCGTCGGAGTAGCAAACGACGAACCAGCCGAACGGCATCGGCAAGTCGATACCCCGAGCCGCCGCGGGTAACGGATTGTCGAGCGGCGCCATTCTCCAACGCGTCAGCTCCTCCGGTGAAAATCGCGCGAGGTACTGGCGCGCAGCCGTATTCGAGGCGATTTCTTCTTGGCTCATGATCACAATCCTCCAAACAGCCGAGCGGCATTGTCGTGCAAGAAAAGCGGCCAAACGTTGTCTTTGAATGGCACGTCGGGTAGCTCACGGAAAATGCGCTCCAAAGAAAGCCCCATCGGCCAATACCCCGCGTACATAATGCGATCGGCACCGCGAGTGTTGGCGTAGTCGATGATGGCCTTGGGATAGTGCTTCGGCGCAAAGGCGCTCGTGGAGTAGTAGAGGTTCGGCCACTTCACCATCAGCTTGACGGCCAAGTCCTCCCAAGGCTCTGCCCCGTGTCGCATGACGAACTTCAATTCCGAGAAGAACCAGCACACTTCATCGACGAGTTCGGTGTGCTGCGGCGCCATGGGCAAGCGCGGGCCCGGGACCCCGACGTTCACGAATATCGGCAAACCCAAATCAACGCAGGTGGCGTAGATCGGGTAGACCTTCTTGTCATTGATCGGAACCTGCGGATTGTTACCACAAGGAAAAAAGCTCACTGCCTGGATATGACCTGCCGCATGCAGCCGACGAATTTCGCGGACGTCATCCATACCGCGATTGGGATTGACGTGATAATCAAACAGGAACCGATCCCGGTATTTCTCCCGCGCACGCTTGACCCCCTCGGATCCCTCCCAATATCCAACGAGACCCCGAACGATTCCGTAGCGATCCATTTCTTTGACCGTGAAATCGACGTAATCGGAATCCGAAGGTAGCACCGGAATATCTTTGAACATGTACTGCGCTGGCATCTTGAAAGCTTCACGACTTTGCTGATCGAGCAGCAACGGCAGATACGGCGTATACCACTCGGTGTTGGTGGCGCTAACGGGAATACCCATCATCAAATCGATCGCTTTCACGTCCTTCGGAAAACCCATGAGCCGTCACTCTCCCGCGTAAAAACGCCGCAAAAATACCTTGTCGACCTTGTCCAAATGATTCCGCAGCAGCGCCTCGTGCTGCACGCGAACTTCCGTCGGTATCTTGTAGGCGGCCAGATGCTCACCGACGAATTCCCGCACGTGCTCCGCCGTCACCTCACCGGCCGATGCATGCGGCACCACCACCGCCACCAAACGCTCGCCAAGGCGCCCATCGGGCACGCCAAAAGTCGCCGCCTCGGCCAAGGACGGATGAGCAAGCAGTACACGTTCGACCTCGGCGCAATAAATATTCTCGCCCGCCGAGATCACCATATCCTTCTTACGATCGACGATGTAGAGGAATCCCTCGTGGTCGACATAGCCGATGTCCCCGGAGCGCATGAAACCTTCCGTATCGAAAGCTCGCGCGGTCTCTTCACGATCGCCCCAATACTCAAGCATGTTGGAGGCGGTACGTAGGCAAATCTCACCAGGCTCTCCGCTCGCAGCAATGCTGCCGTCCTCGCGGACCACCTTGACCTCGGTCGTTGCGAGCACGCGGCCCGCCGTGCCCGGCCGCTGGAGGTACTCCTCGCCCACCGACATGGCGACTGCGCCAGTCGTTTCGGTCATACCGAACCCGGTCCCCGGTACGGCACGCGGGAACGCCTTGGTAATTTCGCCCAGCAATCCCTTCTGAAGTGCCTGACCACCCGTTGATACGCTAACCAAAGAATCGAGTTTGTATCTCGGCAAATCCGGCGTTTTCAGTAGATCCCACATCATGGTCGGGACACACGGGAACTGCGTGACTTTCTCGCTCTCGATCAGACTCAGCGCCGTCGATGCATCCCAACGACGCATCAAGACAACTTTGCCGCCGCGGACGAGCGTCGAGAGCAAGCCGGTGTGCAGGCCACTCGTATGAAAGAACGGGAACATCAATAAAATGCTCGTCTGCGGCGACATGGCCGCAAGTTGCTGCATCGAGATGCCATACCGCGCGGCGACATCCATGGCGATGCGATAACCCGCGTACAGGTTGGTCCAAACGGAATTACAGGTACCGAGTTGACTCAACACCGCGCCCTTGGCGCGGCCGGTCGTACCGGATGTGAAAAGAATAGTCGCCGGATCGGCAGGCTCAACCGCAGGCGACAGCAAGGGCTCTCGGTCATGAGAGGCGCTCGCTGCGTCCTGCTGCAGCAACTCATCGAGACGGTTTGCCCCCGCACGCACCGCCACATCCACGCCCGTCTGCTCCCGCGCGGCGTCGGCAGCCGACAGTGCCAAATCAACCGCGACGACGACGGGCGCTCCGCCCACGTGCACCGCCAACTCGCGCCCACAGCGACTGTCCACTAGCATCAGCGACACACCGATCGAATCGCGCGCAGCCGCTAACTCCTCGCCCGCCGCGCGACTATTCAACACCACGGGGATGGCGCCCAAACGGGCCAGTGCCAAAAAGCAGTGAATCCAGTCCGGGAGATTGCGCATGGCAAGGCCGACGCGACTGCCGACACCGATGCCGTAACGACCTTGGAGGGTTCGGGCGATTCGATCGACCGTCACGGCAACTTCCCGGTAAGTCAGCCGTTGACCCAAATAGACGATACAGACAGAGTCAGATGCCCATGGCACTGACGCAAGCATTGCGGGGAGAGTCCGTGGTGCGTTGCGAAATACACGACACCGGATGCCGCGAAACACCTCATCGGCGAGTTCGAATTGACCTTCCGTTGACACCCCGACCACCTTGTTGTGGAATGTATCGATAGTAGCAGTTGCAAGCCCGAAAACAACGTTTTCGACGGTTAATGCGACCAAAGACCGTACAAATGCGTAAAGTTGATGGTCAACTTATACGCAAATGCAATGCGGCAACGGCCGCCGGGGGATGACATGAATCGACGTCTAGAGGGCCGAGTGGCAATCATCACGGGCGCGAGCCAGGGCATCGGCGCCGCGATCGCAAAACGTTTCGCCGCCGAAGGCGCACATGTCGCGATCTGCTCGCGAGGTCTCGACAAACTCGCCGCCGTCGCCGCCGAGATTGAAGCTGCAGGTGGCAAAGTGACGCATCGAGCCCTCGACGTCGCCGATCACGCTGCCCTCGCTGATTTTGTCTCGTCGACTGCGGCAAACGCCGGACGTCTCGACATCCTCGTCAACAATGCGCCGTCGGTCACCTACTCGGCGATCGTCGATATGACGCCCGAGAGTTTTCGCCGAGACTTCGAAGTCAACGTCAACTCCGCTTTCGTGGCGACTCGCGAAGCCTTCAAAGTCATGTTGCCCGCACAACGCGGCTCGATCATCAACATTTCCTCGATCAACGGCGTGCTGGCGCTCGGCAACATGTCGGCCTACGGCGCAGCCAAAGCGGCACTGATCCACTTTACCCGCTGCGCGGCGATGGAAGGCGCGCGGTCGAACGTGCGCGTCAATGCGATCGCACCCGGCGTCATCAACACCCCCGCCACCGCAGCCGGCTTTGCCGGACCCTATGCCGAATGGGGCAAGAAGATCGCAGCGCAAGTTCCGATGGGTCGTTTCGGTGAGGCGGATGAAATTGCGGGCGTCGCCTCCTTCCTCGCCAGCGACGACGCGAGCTACGTTACCGCCACCTGCCTTTCCGTAGATGGCGGTAAGGCGGCTGAGCTCGTCGTACCGGCTCCTTAATACCGCGAACACCGCGATCAGCAGCTCTACGCGCGTCGCACGTACTCAAATAAATCCCAAGAACGAACCCGAGGTGGACCATGAGTCTTGAAGGTAAAGCAGCGTTGGTTACCGGCGCGGGACAAGGTATTGGCCGAGCCTGCGCGTTGGCGCTCGCCGAGGCTGGTGCACGTGTTGCCGTCGTCGATCTGAAACAAGAAGCGGCGGACGCCACTCTCGCCTTGCTGCCCGAGCCGTCGCGACATCTCGCATTGACAGCCAACGTCGCCGACAGCGCTGCAGTCAAAGAATCGTTCGCCAAAACCGCTACCGCCTTCGGCAGACTCGACATCCTCGTCAACAACGCGGGGACCGGCACGGGCCCGAACGACGGCAGTGCGAAAATGTACGAATTGATGGCGGAGAAAAACGCCGAGATCGCCCGTGGCGAGACTCCGAAGACCCATGTCGAACAAGCGATCTACATGGAGGACGAAGGCTGGCGAGCCGTGATGGCCGTCAATCTCGATGGCGCGTTCTATTGCACGCGTGAAGCCCTCCGTATCATGGCCGCTCACGACATCCGCGGATCGATCATCAACATCGCTTCAACGGCGGTGCAATCCGGCGAGGGCCCTCTGCACTACGTCACGAGCAAAGCGGCACTCGTCGGCATGACTCGTGCCCTCGCCCGTGAAGTCGCCTCGCGAGGCATCCGCATCAATGCTGTCGCGCCTGGTCCGACCGATACGCCGCTGATGCGTTCCATCCCAGATGAATGGATCAGCAGCCTCGAGAAAGCGATTCCCCTCGGCCGTTTGGCAAAACCTTCCGAGGTGGCAGCCGCAGTGCGCTTTCTGGCGAGTGACGAAGCGTCCTACGTGACTGGCAGTGTGCTGGTCGCCAACGGCGGTTCGTATTTCTTCTGATCGCGAGCGTTCTCATCCCTAACCGTTGCGCCTGTCTTCCTTTCTTAGGAGATTGATCATGACGTCCAATGCTAAGGTCCGAATTTGGTGTTTCGTGGCTGCCGTCGTATCCGCCAGTTTGAGCGGTGTGAGCACAGCCCAAAGCGATCCCGGTCTAGAGGAGATCGTGGTCACGGCGCAGCGGCGCGAACAACGCTTGGTCGACGTGCCGATCGCCATCACGGCGCTCGGTGGCAGCGCGCTCGAGCGGCGTGGAATCACCGATGTGCAAGGTCTCGAGGGGTTCGCACCCAATCTGCAAATCAGCCCCACACCGGGCAACAGCACGGCCGCACAGCTCGCGATCCGAGGTAGCGTGACCGCGAACCCGGCGCTCACGTGGGATCCGGCGGTCGGCATCTACGTCGATGGCGTCTACGTCGGTAAGACTCAAGGTGCGCTGTTCGATTTAGTCGAGATCGATCGCATCGAGGTTCTGCGCGGACCGCAGGGAACCTTATGGGGACGGAACACGCTCGCGGGCGCCTTCAATATCATCACCCGCAAGCCGAGTGGCGAAGCGTCGGGTACCGCCTCGCTGCAAGTCGGTAACTTCTCGACACTCAACGGACGTCTCTCGCTCGACTTGCCAGCCATTGGAAACGCTAAGGTCAATCTAGCGCTCGGCACACAGCAGCGCGACGGGTGGATCGACAATTCGACGAGTAATTACCCCACTCCGCCGGGTCGCAAGGCCTCGACGAGCGAGCTCAACAACGTCGACAACAACAGTGCTCGCCTCGCGATCGATATGCCGCTTGGCGACTCGGTCGACTTGACATATCGCGGCGATTACAACGACATCGATCAAAACGCCTCGCACTCGCAGTTGTACCGATCGTTGTTGCCTTTCCTCAGTCCGTACGTGTCGACGAGTCGCCAAGATAAAGCGACGGTAGATGGCCCGTCGTTCGAACGATCGCGCACGCAGGGACACTCCTTGACACTCGAGTGGCGTCTGAACGAATCGAATACGTTGAAGTCGATCACCGCGCAACGACAACTCACTTGGGAAGACGGTTTAGATCTCGACGGCTCGCCGCTCGACATCGCCCACACGCAACGCTTGTCGGATTACGACTCGAGCTCGCAGGAAATACAGTGGATCGGTAACGCCGGAAATCTCTCTTACGTCGCCGGTTTGTACTACTTCGAGGACGATGGTTTCACCGATAACCCGCAGGCCTTCTTCATGGAATTCGGGCCCGGTGCAGGCGTCCGATTCAAGTCGCAGTACGGATTCACGACCAAAGCCAAAGCGGTGTTCGGTCAACTCGATTACGCGATCAACGAACAGTGGTCCGTCACGACAGGTTTACGTTACACCGACGAGGAGAAGACCATCGATCGTTGCGCAGGCCTCGTCGGTATCTTTGATTACGTACCCTGCGGCACGCGCGCGAAGACGAGTTTCAGCGATACGACGCCGCTCGCCATCTTGGCTTGGAAGCCGAACGACACTGTCTCGGCCTACGTTAAGTATGCGGAAGGCTTCAAGAGCGGTGGCTTCAACGGTGAGGCCGGTGATCCGTCCAATCCGATCCCCGTCAACATCGCTCAGGCGCAAACGCCCTACCTCCCGGAGACGCTGGAGTCGACGGAAGTCGGTGCGAAATGGCTGTTCGCCGGCAATCGTGGCTATGCCAACGTGGCGCTGTTCAACAACAACTCGAAGGAGATGCAGCTGTCGATCTTTGAGGCCAAAGGCGCCGCCAACTCGTCCATCAAGAATGCGGGTGAAGCGAATGTTAAAGGCCTCGAGCTCGAACTCGGTTGGCAGTTCGTGCAGGGCACGCGCTTACAGTTCTCACTCGGCAAGATGGACGGAGAGTTCGATCGTTACATCGATCGCGGCGTCGATGTCGCCTTCAACCGTTCGCTGCCGCACCTGCCCGAGATGACGCTCGGCATCTCGCTCGATGCAGCGCTTGGCACCGTCATGGGTGCCGAGACCCGTTTGCTGATCGACGCGACCCGCATGGACGACTACACGCTGTATCCCTATCCGATCGTCGTCGACGCCGCACGCGATCCGGCATCGGTTGGCTCGGCCCTGGCCAATGACACGCGCGTCCCGTCCTACAGCGTGGTCAATGCGCGCTTGTCGTTCGACGGTATCCGCTTCGGCGGTAACGAGCTTGATCTGGCGATTTGGTCGAAAAATCTGTTCGACAAAGAATACATCCAAAACATGATCGATTTCGGCCCCGGTTTCGGCAATCTGACACAAGCGTATTTCGGCATGCCCCGCACCTACGGCATCGAAGTCGCTGCGCGCTGGTAAGCCGGGATGGATTGGACCACACACTTCCGGCTAGACGGCAAGGCCGCGCTGATCACAGGCGCCGGTCGCGGCATCGGTCGTGGTATCGCGCTGGCCTTTGCGGCAGCCGGCGCGAACGTCGCGCTGCTGTCACGAACACGCAGTGACCTCGACGATGTCGCTGCGGCGGTAGCGCGCCTCGATCGCAAAGCCATCGTGCTGCCCTGCGATGTCGCTAATGGCGAAGCTTTGTCGCAGGCCCTCGAAACGGCGGTCGGCGAACTGGGCCGCCTTGATGTGCTGGTCAACAATGCGGGTGGCGCGGGGCCCAATGATCCATTGCATACGACGCCGGAGCAGTTTCTGAAAGCACTCGAGTGGAATGTCGTGCCGGCATTTGCGGTTACGCGGCTTGCGGTACCGCACCTGCGTCGCTCGGAGGCCGGGAGCATCATCAACATCACCTCGGCTGCGGCCCGCTACGCGCAGCGCAGCTTCTCGAACTATGGGACCGCAAAGGCGGCACTCACGCAATTGACCCGCTTGCTGGCCCAAGATTTCGCGCCGAGCATCCGGGTCAATGCCATCGCACCTGGCCCCGTCGTCACCGATGCGCTCGCGAAATTCCTCACCGAGGAGGTTCGCACCGCGATGGAAAAGCGGACGCCGCTCGCGAGACTCGGGACCGTCGAAGACATCGCAGCTGCCGCGCTATTTTTGGCTTCGCCCGCGTCGTCTTGGATGACCGGTAAAATCTTAGAGCTCGACGGTGGCGCCGAAGCAACGGTTTGGCCGCTATGAACTCGATGAAGGCGCTCTTTGAGTCGGTACAGGTGGGCGAGATCGCTTGCCAGAACCGCATTTTCATGGCACCGATGACTCGCAGTCGAGCCGATGCCAACGACTGTCCCACCGATCTGCACGTCGAGTATTACGCACAGCGTGCGAGCGCGGGACTCATCTTCAGTGAAGGCGTTCAACCCTCGGTACATGGCAAAGGGTATGCGCGCACGCCGGGACTGCACAATGAACAACAGGTCGCGGCATGGCGCCGAGTAACTGATGCCGTACACACGCGCGGCGGACGGATCGTCGCACAACTGATGCATGTCGGCCGTATCAGCTCGCACCACAACAAGGCGGCGGGCGCGAGAACGGTTGCGCCCTGCGCGATCAAAGCCAACATCGAGATGTTCACCGACACAGCGGGAATGCAGCCCTGCGATACGCCCGAGGCACTCTCGGCTGCCGGCATATCTGCCGTGATAAACGAATACGCCGAATCAGCCGCGATGGCCAAAGCAGCCGGTTTCGACGGCGTCGAGTTGCATTGCACGAGCGGCTACCTGCCCATGCAGTTCATGGCCCACAACACCAACCTGCGTACCGATAACTATGGCGGTAGCGCAGCAGGTCGAGTCCGTTTCGTAGTCGAAGTTATGGAATCACTCGCGGCCCGTATTGGCGCCGGTCGCGTAGGCCTGCGGATTTGCCCGGCCAATCCGTTCAACGATGTGCTCGATTTCAACCCTCTCGAAACGCATACGACCTTGCTCCAGGCAATCAGGCCTTTGCGCTGCGGCTGGGTGCACGTGATCGCCTCGCCCGACAAATCAATAGACGCCTTCGCGTTGGCGCGTCGCCACCATGACGGCGCCGTGATCATCAACGACGGCTTCCAGCCCGCAGCAGCAGCAGCAGCGATTGAGGCAAAGATCGGTGACGCCGTGTCCTTCGGCCGGCACTACATCGCCAATCCTGATCTCGTCGAGCGGATCGCCGGCGAATTTGAACTCGCCCGCTTTGATCGCAAGACACTCTACTCGCCGGGCGCCACCGGATATGTCGACTACCCCGCGCACAAAAGGGCGCCATGAAACTCCTGAACGCTTGCCTCGTTGCGACCACCATCCTGCATTGCTCGGTGTTGCTCGCCAACGAACCACACGACGAACGAACGGTCGCCCGCGCAGCGGTGTATCAAGAGAATCCGTTCTTGCGAAAAGCCGTGGGTCGAGTGCAAGGGTTCGGTAACGCGATGTCGATCGCGGTGGCCAATCGGATGTACAGCCGCACGGACGACGCTGCACTCGCAGACGCGAAAAACCTCGCGACGATCGAAAAGCACGGCGACGGCGTCTGGCTACTGCGATTCCCATGGGTCAACGTGGCCGTATTCGAGACGCGCGAAGGACTCGTTCTCGTCGATACCGCCTATGCGCCTGCCGGTCCGGCACTGCTCGCTGCGATTCGCTCGATTAGCGATAAACCCGTGCACACCATCATCTACACCCACCACCATATTGATCATATGTTAGGCGCTTGGGCATTGCTCGAGGCTGGTGAAAAACCGCAGATCATCGCTACCGATCTACTCGAGGACGAGGTCAAGCGAGACATTCGCAGCCGTGAATTCACTTCGCGACTGAATAACCAGCGTTTGGAGGATTTCCCGAAGAGCACGACTGAACTCGTCATGCCGACCCGCACATTCCACGACCGGCTCGAACTCGCAATCGGTGATGATCGATTCATTCTGCAACACGCTCCCGGGGAGACGGTCGACCAACTGTGGGTATCGGTGCCCACTCGCAAGGCCGTCGTGATTGCCGATTATTTCCAGCCGTTCCTGCCCAATGCCGGTAATGGTAAGCGTCGACAGCGCTATGTGGAGTCGTGGTCAAAGGCGCTGCGCGCCATGGTCGATGCAGAGCCGGAACTCGCCCTTCCCATGCATGGACCTGCCTTGGTTGGCTATTCGGAAATTTCAAAACGACTGGGCGGCCAAGCTCGCATGCTTCAAACAATCTCTGAGCAAAGTTTAGCAGCACTCAATAGTGGTATCCGAAAGTACGATGTCGCGGCAACAGTCGGTCTACCCAAAGATTTCGACGGTAATCCCGATGCAGCAGAGCTCTACAGCACACCGGCTGATATCTCTCGTACCGTGGTCCAAGAATACTCCGGCTGGTGGAACGAACTACCGTCCGAGTGGTCCCCCGCGAGTCGTCAACGTCAAGCGCGCGAGATCATCGACCTTGCCGGCGGCCTCGAGAAATTCATTCAACGTATCGAAACGCTGCGCATCACGGACATCGTGATGGCCTGCCATTTGGCCGACCTGGCGTGGTTAGCCAACCCCGGCAACAAAGATGTCCTGCAACTTGCGAGCCGGGTCTGGCTACACCGACTGGAGACCACCGTGATTCCCACGCAGGAAGCGATCGAATACGTGGAGCATGTCGTGACGCTGCGTCAGCAGCTTGATGGTCTCAACTCGCCCTAAAGCTCGGTCTGCGGTCGCCCCAGGGAAGCTCACGCTCGAGCGTTTGGGACAACGACAACAGGGTCGTCTCGTCGGCAAATCGCGCCGTGAACATCACCCCGAGTGGCAAACCACTGCGCGACCAACCCAGCGGTAACGAAATCGACGGCTGACCGGTGACGTTCGCCAACGAGGTGTAGGGCGAGAACGCGGTCACGTCTGCGGCGTATTGCGCGAAATTCGTCGGCGACAAACCGAGTTTGCCGAGCTCCACCGGAGGCTGTGCCAACGTTGGCGACAACAACAGATCCCAATCCTTGAAAAAGTCAGCAGACTGGCGCGCAGCCTCATCGAGCGTCGTCTCAGCGGCAGCAAAGGTCAATCCGTCTATCCTCTGTCCGGACTGCGCGATAAGCCATGTGACCGGCTCTACATCCGCCTCGGTGCAAGCCCGACCCATTTGACGTTCGCGCTCACGCAACGCCGCGAGTGTCTGCACAGCGATGATGGTGCCGAAGGCTGCGGTGTAGCCCTTGTAGTCAATGACCGGCGTTGCCACTTCAACGCGGTGCCCAAGTTGTCGACACAGTGCCGCCACGGCATCGACTGCACGCTCACACTCAGGGTCAACCGCCCCACCGGAGAACGGTGCCGGCAGCCGAGCGATTTTGAGCGGCCGCGGTGAGGATTCGATGGCTCGCATGAACAGCCCCGCCGCCGGTTGCTGCAACACCGAGGCGCCCGCCTCGGGCCCCGCCACGACATCAAGCAAACGCGCGGCATCACGAACGCTGCGCGTCACGGCGAAATGCGTGCTCAAGCCACCCCAACCTTGGAAACGCTGGATCGGGAACGGCACACGACCGCGCGAGGTTTTGAGTCCGACCAAACCACAACAGCTCGCGGGTATACGAATCGATCCGCCACCATCGCTCGCATGGGCAATCGGCACCATGCCAGCGCTGACCGCGGCCGCCGATCCGCCGGAGGACCCACCGGCGACCCGATCGAGTTGCCACGGATTTCGGACGGCGCCGTGCAGCGCGGACTCGGTAGTCGTGGTGAGACCTAGCTCCGGACTGGCCGCCTTGCCGACGATCACGAACCCTGCACGTCGAAAACGCTTAATGAGCTCGCCATCGTGGTCGTAACTCAGCTGCTCGAAAAAGCGACTCCCGTTAGTGACTCGGGTCCCTGCCATCGCAACCCATAAATCTTTGAGAAGAAAAGGCACACCGGAAAAAGGCGCTTGTCGATCGAGTTGTCGCAACGACTCCGCGGCCAACTCAAAGTGGCGCAAGCTGACCGCATTGATAACGGGATTGCGCGACTCGATCCGTGCGATCGTTCGATCGAGCATTTCGGGCGCAGTGATATCGCCTCGGCGAATCGACTCGGCTAGGCCCGTTGCATCGAGCTCATCTAACGCATCCCAAGGTGGCACGACGTCTCCGCTGGTCGCGGAACTCGCATCAGAAGCACCGACCGCGACGGCACTCGCGGCCAACCCGCCAAGGACCGCTCGTCTTGTGACGTCTTCACTCATTGAACGGAGCTCCCTAGCGAACCTTGATACGGGGTGCCTCGGCGCCGCGACGTAGACGCTTGATGAACTCATCGAGCGGCGCGGGCTCGAGCACGTCGGCATCGGGTGGGCCACCGCGCTCCCAAAACTCCTGCCAACTCGGGAACAGCGAGTGATAACCACCATCGTAGGGCTCGACGTCAGGCCATCGCATTTTCTGGGTTCCGAGCGGCGGCTTGTTCAGATCGGTGGCGTACCAATAAAGTGGCAGTCGACGCTTGAAATACCAGCGCCCTGCCCTGCGCTCGTAATCGTCGACGTACATCATCTGCATGATGACCCACTCGGTCGGTGTCTCATGTTCGTTCTTGGAGTAGACGACGCCGCGGGCGTGGTCAGGATCTTCGAACTCGATGATGTGATTACCGATGTGATGCGAGGTACCGGTGAACTGCACGCGCAGCGTCTCGTCCAACCAATCGCGCAGGGCGCGGCGCCCGCGGCTGTCGCGCCCCACCCTCACGTCCTCGACGAACAAGCCAGCCAGCGCATCGACATCGCGCATATCGAGCGCCAAGCCGTAACGGGCAGCCAACTGCCTAATTTCCTCGATGGACTCGAGCCGATCGAGCCGGGACTCGACCGAAGCGGACTGGTTCATTGTCATGCCCCCGTAAAACCGTTGTTTTCGTAAATATAGTCGTTTATTTCTACGAATTGGTAATAAAATGACTGGAAAAACCGGTGTGTTTCGCATCTCTAACGGGGTTTTTCGATGGGAAAGAAAATCAATGCCGCGCTAATCGGGTCCGGCAATATCGGCACCGACCTCATGGTGAAAGCTTTGAGAAGCACCGACATCAACCCGGTGTGGATGGTCGGAATCGACCCCGCCTCCGATGGACTCGCCAAGGCGCGCGACCGAGGACTGAAAACAACCGACCAAGGCGTCGATAGCTTGCTGCCGCACTTGCTCGAGGACGACATCCGTATCGCATTTGATGCGACCTCCGCCTACGTGCATCACGACAACGCGCGCAAGTTACGCGAAGCCGGCGTGGTCGTGATTGATCTCACACCCGCAGCGATCGGCCCCTTTTGCGTTCCGCCGGTGAATCTCGCCGAGCATGCCGGCCGACGTGAGATGAACGTGAACATGGTCACCTGCGGTGGTCAGGCGACGATTCCGATGGTTGCGGCAGTGAGTCGAGTTCAACCAGTTGATTACGCGGAAATCGTAGCGACCGTCTCGTCGCGCTCTGCGGGACCTGGAACTCGTAAGAACATCGACGAGTTCACCCGCACCACCGCGCGCGGAATCGAGATCGTCGGCGGTGCCAAACGCGGCAAGGCGATCATTATCCTGAATCCTGCGGAACCACCGTTGATCATGCGCGACACGGTGCACTGCCTCACGGCGACTGAACCCGATCAAACCCAGATCATCGAATCGGTGCATCGCATGATCACCGAGGTGCAACGCTACGTACCGGGCTACTCACTGAAAAACGGACCGGTGTTCGACGGCAATCGGGTTTCGATTTATCTCGAGGTCGAAGGTCTCGGAGACTACTTACCGAAATATGCCGGCAACCTCGACATCATGACCGCCGCCGCCCTGCGCACGGCCGAGATGCTCGCGCCAGAAATCGCTGCGGGCCACTACACCGAAGGAGCCGCCCGATGAGCCAGCCGAAAATCACTCTGCACGACATGTGTTTGCGCGACGGCATGCACCCGAAGCGCCACCAGATCTCCGTCGAGCAGATGAAAGCGATCGCGCGCGGCCTCGACGAGGCCGGCGTGCCACTGATTGAAGTCACCCACGGCGATGGCTTGGGTGGCGAGTCGGTGAACTACGGATTTCCGCTGCATAGTGACGAGGAGTATCTACGGGCTGTCATCGGCACCGTCAAGCGCGCCAAGGTCTCTGCGCTACTGCTGCCAGGTATCGGCACCGTCGAACATCTGCGCATGGCCAAAGATTTAGGTGTCGCAACGATTCGTGTTGCCACCCATTGCACTGAGGCCGACGTATCGGAGCAGCACATCTCGCTCGCCCGCAAGTTGGAGATGGATACGGTCGGCTTTCTCATGATGGCACACATGCTCGATCCTAAAAAACTCCTCGAGCAGGCGCTATTGATGGAAAGCTATGGCGCGAACTGCATCTACTGCACCGACTCCGCTGGATACATGCTCCCGGCCGATGTCGCTGCGCGTATCACCCTGCTGCGTGAACGCTTACGACCGGAGACCGAATTGGGTTTCCACGGCCACCACAATCTCGCGATGGGGATCGCCAACTCGATCGTAGCGGTCGAGTGTGGTGCCAATCGCATCGATGGCTCGGCTGCGGGTCTCGGCGCGGGCGCCGGTAACACGCCACTCGAGGTCTTCAACGCCGTTTGTGATCGTATGGGGATTACGACGGGAGTCGATGTGATGAAACTCGCAGACGTCGCTGAAGATCTCGTCACGCCGATCATGGATATGCCAATCCGAATCGATCGTGATTCGTTGGTGTTGGGCTATGCGGGCGTCTATTCGTCCTTCTTGCTGTTCGCCAAGCGCGCCGCTGCCAAGTACGGCGTCTCCTCAGCGGACATTCTGATCGAGATGGGACGAATGAAGACCGTCGGCGGGCAGGAAGACATGATCGAAGACGTTGCGCTCAACATGGCGCGAGCAAAACGCGCATGAACCAACTGAACGGTAAAGTTGCCATCGTCACAGGTGCAGCCCGGGGCATGGGCGCTGCGATCGCTCGTCGCTTCGTCGCCGAAGGCGCGACGGTCATCCTCACCGATATCCTCGACGAAGTGCACGCGACAGCAGCGACACTCGGCGGAGCAGCCGAGGCGCATATCCTCGACGTGTCCGACGAAAACGCGTGGACGACACTCGTCGATGCAATCATCGCGCGTCACAGTCGTGTCGATGTGCTCGTGAACAATGCCGGTATCTTGATGTTTCGCGATCTCGTCAATACGTCGGCAGACGATTTGCGTCGTATCCTCGAGGTCAACGTCGTCGGTACCTTCAACGGCATGCGCACGGTCGCGCCGCACATGATCCGTCAGCGCAGTGGCTCGATCATCAATAACTCCTCGGCCGACGGTCTGCAGGGTGCCAACGCCTTGTGTGCCTACGTGGGCTCGAAGTTCGCTGTCCGCGGCATGACGAAGGTGGCCGCACTCGAGCTGGCACCGCATGGCATCCGCGTCAACTCTGTGCACCCGGGCGGAATCAACACGCCGATGGCCAATCCGCAGAATCTGCCGACGGCACAACTGGATATGGCGTTCAAACAATTTCCGGCTCAGCGGGTTGGTCATGCTGATGAAGCCGCCGAGTGCTTCGTCTTCCTCGCCTCCGACGCCTCGTCCTATTGCATGGGCAGCGAGTTGGCCGTCGACGGGGGACTGACCGCTGGTCACTATTATTTTGGATTACCCGGCTCGCCGCCCGGTGTCGCGCCGCCACGTTATACAGCCCCTGCGGGAGATCAAAAATGAACATCGGCCGCCTGTTGCTCACAGTCGCGTACTCAGCAACGCTCACGCTGGTCACGGCGAACACCCATGCAGACCCGAGTGGGGTCTCTGCTCCGCAGTCGGTACAAGGCACCGTCGACCCGAAACAATTTCCGCGGCTGCCGATGAGTCTGATCAAGGCACCCGCCGGAGCCCCGAACGTCGTCATCGTGTTGCTCGACGACGTCGGCTTCGGCGCTGCGAGCACCTTCGGTGGACCGATCGCGACCCCCGCGCTGCAAAAACTCGCCGACGAGGGTTTGCGCTACAACCGTTTCCACACCGCGGCTATCTGCTCACCGACTCGAGCTGCGCTGCTGACCGGCCGTAATCCACACGCCGTCGGCGTTGGCGCCGTGCTCAACACACCCTCGGCCTATCCGGGATACAGCGGCGTCATGCCAAAGAGCGCTGCGACGATCGCCGAGGTGCTACGCCAAAACGGCTACGGGACCGGCATGTTTGGCAAGTGGCATCTCGCACCCGAATGGGAGAGTTCGCCGGCCGGCCCCTACGATCGCTGGCCGATCCGTCAGGGCTTCGACCACTTTTACGGCTTCTTGCCCGCAGAGGTGGATCAATTCGCGCCCACTCTCGTACAAGATCAAACCTTCATCCCGACGCCGCGCCGCGATGGCTACCATGTCACCGAAGATTTAGCTGATCAAATGGTCAGCTGGATCCAGCGACATCGCTCAGCGACACCCTCGCGTCCGTTTTTCGCTTATCTTGCACCCGGTGCGGCGCATGCGCCTTTGCAAGTTCCAAAGCCCTGGATTGCGAAATACAAAGGTCGTTTCGCTGGCGGCTGGGATCGTCTGCGCCAAGAGTCCTTCGAGCGACAAAAACAACTAGGCGTCATTCCCGCCGACAGCAAACTCAGTCCACGACCCGAGGCGTTGCCCGCATGGGAATCGCTCTCGGCGGATGAGAAGAAAATTGCGCAACGCTACATGGAAACCTACGCCGGTTTCTTGGAGCATACCGATGCGCAGATCGGTCGTGTGATCGAAAGCCTCAAAGACATGGGGGAGTTCGATAACACGATCTTCATTTATATCGTCGGCGATAACGGTGCGAGTGGCGAAGGTGGCGTCACGGGATCCCTGCGTTACATGGCGAAGTTGCAGGGAGTCACCGAAACCAACGAGGAACTCCTGCAACGGTTCGACGAAATCGGCGGGTCTAGCGTCCACGCGCACTACAACGCCGGCTGGGCGTGGGCTCTGAACTCACCCTTTCCGTGGATGAAACAGGTTGCCTCTCATCTTGGCGGAACACGCAATCCGATGGTCGTCTCCTGGCCGAGGCGTATCCGCGATCGCGGCGGTCTGCGCGACCAGTACGCTTTCGTCGCGGATATCGCGCCGACGTTGCTCGCCGCGGCGGGTATCGAGGCGCCAGCGGTCGTGAACGGAGTCACACAACAACCCATTGACGGGTTGAGCCTGCTTGCGACCTTCGACGATCCCAAGGCACCCTCCCCGCGTAAAACGCAATATTTCAACGTCTATGGCAATCGCGCGATCTACCATGACGGTTGGATGGCATCGGCATTTCGAGGCCGCGCACCCTGGGATGTGCGCAAGCCGATTACGCGCTCGATCTTTGAGGATCAATGGGAGCTGTACGATCTGACTCGCGACTTTTCGCAAGCGGACAATATCGCAGCCGACAACCCTGCCAAACTCGAGGAGCTGAAATCCTTGTTTTGGCATGAAGCCGGTCGTAACCAAGTCTTGCCCCTGATCGACAACCAGCAAAGCGGCGGACTTCCGCATTTGTTGATGGGGCAACGACGGTACGTGCTTTTCGACGGTGCCGTTGGTATCCCCGAGACTCAATCGCCACCGGTGATGTTCAGCTCGCACACCATCACCGCGAAGGTGAACGTCGGCCGCGCCGATCGCGGCGGGAACATTCTCTCGTACGGCGGCGTCGGCGGCGGTTGGCAGATTAGCGTCGGAGCGAGCCGTGTTCCGGTATACCGTTATCGCTTCGCCGACAACACACCGATCGAACTGCGCGGAAAACTACCGCTATCTGCAGGCGAGAACACCATCGAGGTGGTCTTCGACTACGACAAGCCGATGAGCGGAGGTCCTGCGACTGTCGCCATGCGTGTCAACGGTAAGGACGCTGGCCGTCTGCGGCTCACGCAGACCATCCCGTATTTGTTCTCGATCCATGAAACACTCGACGTAGGCACCGACCTTGGCGGCCTCATCGCCACCGATTCACGCGCCTTCGACGACTTCGACGGACGGATCCGTCAAATCGTCATCGATATCCGCTAATCGTCGAAGAGACGGTGCAGCTTAAGCTGCACCGTCTGTTGCGACTGGATAGAAGCGCTGCTTCGCCGATGCCATTTGTTTGAGCAACCGCGGCGCCTTGAAACGCTCGCCGTAGCGCTTGGCGAGCACGGCACACTCACGGACGACGCGCTCGGCGCCGAGGTGGTCGATATACGAAAACGGACCCCCGGTATAAGCAGGAAATCCGACGCCGAAAACGGCACCGACATCGCCGTCAGCCGGATCTTCGATGACGCCCTCCTGCATGCATTTCACCGCTTCGAGCAACTGGATATACAAAAGGCGATGCCGAAGGTCACGAGGCTCAGGCTGTACCGACATCGGTGACCAGATGTCCGCCAGCCCGCTCCATAAACGCTTCTTGCCTTCCGCTGGATAATCGTAGAACCCGCCGCCGCTTTTGCGCCCGTGCCGACCGAAATCGACCGACAAGCGCTCGACGATCGGATAGGACGCACCGGGTTGCCAGCTCTCGCCAAGATCCGCTCGAGTCTGCTTCGTCACGCTGACGGCGAGATCGAGGCCGACCTCATCCTGCACGGCAAGCGGACCGACCGGCATACCGAGCATACGAGCCACATTTTCGATAAGCGCCGGACTTACACCCTCGCCGACCATCGCGATGCCTTCGTTGACGTAGCTGCCAAAGAAGCGACTTGTAAAAAAGCCGCGCGAGTCGTTAACCACGATCGGCGTCTTGCGAAGCAGTTTGATGAAGTCCAAGGCCCGTGCGAGCGTCGCGTCCGAGGTCTTCTTACCCCGAATCACCTCGACCAAAGGCATTCGATCGACCGGCGAGAAGAAGTGCAAGCCGATCAGATTCTTCGGGTGCTTCGAGTATTCCGCGAGCCCCGTGATCGGTAACGTCGACGTGTTAGAGGCGAGCACGGCATCGCCCGAGAGGACGCCATCAGCGGCAGCAATCACCTTTGCCTTGACGTCTCGGTTTTCGAATACCGCCTCGACGACCAATTGAGCACCCCGCAGGGTAACGTAGTCTGCCGTTGGCGTGATCTTCGCGAGTGCAGCATCCGCCTTTTCGGCCGAGAGACGACCTTTGGCAACGGCATCGCCAAGGCGCTTGGCAATACCTGCCTTACCGCGCTCGGCCGCCGCAGCATCGACATCCACCAATACGACCTCGACACCCGCGCGCGCCGCGACCTGTGCGATACCCGCTCCCATCAATCCCGATCCGAGCACACCAATTTTCCGAAACTCCGTCGGTGGCGGTGCCGTTGGCCGTCGATACAACTTCTCGCATCGAGTTTTGTTGATGAACAACGTGCGGATCATGTTCCGGGTCGTACCCTCGATCATGAGCCGCGTCATGTACTTGCACTCGACTCGCAGTGCGAGATCCATCGGCAATAGCGGACCTTCGAAAAGACAAGACAAGATCGCTTGCGGTGCGGGCAAGTTGTCTGCAGTTTTCTCGTGCACCATCGCATTGGTAGCAACCAAGAGACCCGCCACCCGCGGCTCCATCGGCCCTGCACCACCTGGCATCCGGAAGTCGCGCTTGTCCCACGGCTTGATGCAATCACCAACCTCGCGCACCCAGCGTTTAGCTGCATCGAGCAGATCTCCGACGGGCACGACAGCATCGATTACCTTCGCGGACAAGGCCGCTTTCGGATCCAGCGCCTTGCCCTCGAGCAGCAAGGGCATAGCAGCCTGAATGCCGAGCATGCGCGAGAGACGTTGGGTGCCACCGCCAGCGGGCAGCATGCCGATCTGCACCTCGGGCAGTCCCACTACCAAGCCCGGCATATCCGCAACAAAACGCTGATGACAAGCAAGCGCGATCTCTAATCCACCGCCCATCGCCGTGCCATTGATCGCGCACACCACGGGTTTACCGCAGGTTTCCAACTTACGTAACAACTTCGACAGCGAGAACACCTTCTCGAACATCTCAGCGGGCGGCAGACGCAGCATCGCCTCGTTGTTGCGTTCGATATCGTTGAGATCCGCGCCGGCGAGAAAGAGAGCTTTGGCGGACGTGATGACCGCCCCTTTCGTACCCGACTCACTCTTCAAGCGCTCGATACAGGCATCGAGGTCGTCGAGGAAGGCCTGGTCGATGGTGTTGGTCGATTTGCCGGGGTTATCCAAGGTCCAAACGGCAACGTCTTGATCCAGTTCGTAACGAATCACGCTATTCATGCTCACTCCTCTGTTCAGACGCGCTCGATGATGGTGGCGGTGCCCATGCCGGCGCCGACGCAGAGCGTCGCGAGTCCGGTACCGAGATTTCGCCGCTCCATTTCATCGAGTAACGTGCCTAGGATCATGGCGCCGGTCGCACCGAGCGGATGCCCCATCGCGATCGCGCCGCCATTCACGTTGATTTTCTCGTGCGGGATCGACAGGGCTTCCATATAACGCAGAACCACCGCAGCGAACGCCTCGTTGAGCTCAAACAAATCGATGTCGGAGGTGCTCATCCGAGCGTATTTAAGCGCCCTCTCGGTGGCAGGCGTCGGTCCGGTCAACATAATGGTCGGCTCAGAGCCGATCGAGGCAAATGAGCGAATGCGTGCCCGTGGTTTCAATCCCGTCTTTCGACCGAAAGCGGCATTACCGATCAGCACTGCCGCGGCGCCGTCAACAATCCCGCTAGAGTTGCCCGCGTGGTGTCGATGCTCGATCCGCTCGACCTGCGGATACCGAAGCAGCGCGACACCATTGGAGCCATATTTCTCGCCCATCTCGGCAAACGAGGGTTTGAGACCTGAGAGCGCCTCAAGCGTGACGCTGCCGCGCACCGTCTCATCGCGCTCGAGCAATGGGACACCGAGAATATCTTTGACGGCCACGACCGAACGCGCAAAGCGGCCCTCACTCCATGCCGCAGCAGCACGCTGCTGGCTCGCCACGGCATACCGATCAAGGTCTTCGCGGCTATAGCCGTGCAATGTGGCGATCAAGTCCGCACTCACCCCTTGCGGAACGAAATAGGTCGCAAACGCTACGGCAGGGTCCGTCGCCCATGCGCCGCCGCCGGTGCCCATCGGCACGCGGGACATGCTCTCGACGCCACTGCCGATCGCGGCCATCGCCTGACCCGCCATCACTTTCGAGGCGGCTACGTTGACCGCCTCGAGCCCTGACGAACAGTATCGATTGATCTGGAAAGCGGGTACCGACTCATCGTATCCCGCCATCAGGACAGCGATACGCGCGACGTTGGAGCCCTGCTCGCCCACCGGCATGACACATCCCATGATGACGTCGTCGACCAATTTGGTGTCGAGCGAGGAGCGATCACGCAACGCACCGAGCGTCTGGGCCGCGAGATTGACGGGTGTCACCTCGTGCAGACTGCCGTCGCTCTTACCTCGGCCTCGCGGCGTTCGAACATGATCGTAGATGAATGCGTCCATTGGTGATGACTCCTTCAAGCGTAGCCGAGTTGTTTTGCCGCCAGATCCAGCATGATCTCCTCGGATCCGCCGGCAATGACGTTCGGACGAACCTCGCGATAGATCCGTTCGATCTTGCAGCCGCGTAAATACGATGCCCCACCCAAAATCTGCGCCGCTTCTCGAGCGCAGTGCTCGAGCGTTCGCGTGCCTTGTATCTTGAGCAGCGCAATCTCGCCGGCATCGTCTTGTCCGCGCATGACCGAATCACAGGCGCGATCGACCCAAGCTTGCGTGGCGAGGATTTGACGTGACATTTCTGCGAACTTGTGACGGATCGCTTGGTTCTGGTTGAGCTTCATCCCGAAAGTCTCACGTTCGCGCGCCCATGTCAGAGCATCTTCGAGACAGACCATCGCGAAGGCATTCGAAGAGCTCGCAATGCCAATACGCTCACCATTGAAATTCGCCATCAAGCCGCGAAACGCGCCGCCCTCCTCACCGATCAAATTCTCAGCCGGCACCTCGACGTCTTCGAAGTACAGCGTTGCGGTGTCGGAACAGTGCCAGCCCATTTTCTCGAGCGGTGTCTGCGTGAAGCCCTTCATTCCCTTCTCGAGTAAAAGCAAACTGATGCCCCGCGCGCCGGGGCCGCCCGTTCTGACGGCGACCACATAGAAATCTGCTCGCATCCCTGAGGTGATGAAAATCTTGGATCCGTTGACGATGTAACGATCACCGCGTCGCTCCGCACGCGTCTTCAGAGCGGCCACATCCGAACCACCTGACGGCTCGGTCACGCCGAGCGCGATGATCTTCTCCCCCGCGAGCACCGACGGCACCACGCGCTCTTTGATCGCGGTCGAACCGGCGGCAATCACGGGCGGTAACGCGACGCCATGGATCATGAGGCTCGCCAACAGGCCACCGGCACCCACTTGCGCCATTTCGATGCCGGTGATGAGGCCGTGGAAACGATCGATACCCTCAGTGATACCACCGTATTCCTCGGGGAATCCAAGCCCGAGGATGCCAACTTCCGCCGCCTTGCGATGCAACTCTCGCGGCAAGGTTCCTGCTCGCTCCCATGCATCGATATTGGGGTCGATCTCGCGGGTGACGAATTTTTTGACGGTCGTCGACCACTCCTCATGACTGTCGTTGTAATACGGACTGCGCTTGCGCCACTGATCGAACATGTTTGGCATCGACTCAACCTCCTGCGCCGATGTCTCGATCGCTTGGGGGACGAACGACCCCTGCCGACTCGAGACCAGCGATTTCTTCTATCGAGAAACCAAGATCCGTCAAAATTCGGCGACCGTCTTCACCCGCCTTACCCGCTGGCACTGCCGCGGCACCCGGTGTGCGGGAAAAACGCGGCGCTGCAGCCGGATAAACCATCCCCTCGGACTGTTCAAAGGCGGTTCGTACGCGGTTATGGGGGTGCTGTCGCGCCTCGTCGAAATCGAGCACGGGTGCGAAACACACATCGCTACCCTCGAGTTGCGAGGACCACTCGTCGCGTGTCCGTCGACGAATCGCGGCGGCGACATCGGCTCGTAGGGAAGTCCAATTCCGCGGATCCATCTGCGAGCGGAAACGCGTGGGATCGAGCTCGAGTGCTTGGAGTAGCGCCGTATAAAACGGCGGCTCGATGCTCGCGAGCGTCACCCATTTGCCGTCAGCACACTCGAAGACACCGTAGAAATGCGACCCGCCATCGAGCATGTTTTCGCCGCGCGCACCTGGCCAGAATCCACCCGAGCGCATACCCCAGATCAGCGAACCAAGCGACGATGCGCCATCGACCATCGCTGCATCGACCACCTGACCTTGGCCGCTATTACGCGCTTCGAGAATCGCAGCCAGCACGCCGAAGGCCAAAAACAAACCACCACCCGCGAAGTCACCGAGTAGATTCAGCGGCGCCACCGGACCACTGTCGCGCGTACCGATCGCGTTCAAAAGACCCGTGATGGCGATGTAGTTGATGTCATGACCGGGCGCGTTCGCCAGCGGACCCTCTTGACCCCAACCCGTGACTCGACCAAACACGAGGCGCGGATTGATGTCGCGACATTCGCTCGGCCCGAGGCCAAGGCGCTCCATCACACCGGGACGAAATCCCTCGATCAGCGCGTCGCTATCCCGCAGCAGACGACGAACGAGTGCGATCGCTGCAGGCTGTTTCAAGTTGAGCGCAAGACTGCGACGGCCACGCCCCAGCACCCGATGACCGGGGTCGGCCAAACCGGCATCGTAACGGTCGATGCGAATGACGTCGGCGCCAAGATCCGCGAGCAGCATCCCGGCGTAAGGCGCAGGCCCGATACCGGCGAACTCGACGATGCGCAGACCCCGAAGCGGTCCTAGTTTAGCCCCCTGCGAACTATCCACCCCGATTTCCTACGTCCTTGAATAGTTATGAGGGTCGATATTATCGTTTTTCGCAAAAAACAGTCTTATTTTTTACGAATTACTCTATCTGGCGGGGTTTCCTCATTTCTGAGCCCTACGTCCATCCGGAGCCGCTTCAGCACGGTCGAGGTGGAAGCTGAGGGGGCACAGATCGCCTACCGAGAGTCGACAACGCCAGAGACAACCACTCTCTAGGGACGTAAGACCTTGCGCAGTCGCTCGAAGGTCTTCGAACCGTAAGGCGGTTCGAGTCCTAACGCGCGGCGCGGGTCCCACCAACCGCTTCTATACACCGTGAGCGAGTGACTGAACTGTAAGAATCCCTCGCGTCCGTGGTAGCAACCATATCCCGAGCCGCCAACGCCACCGAACGGCGCATCGCTGGCGGCGACATGCATCAAGACGTCGTTAATCGTGACGCCACCCGCGCGAATCTTCTCCAAGATCCTCGCCTCCTCCCGCGTGTCGCGACCGAAATAATACAAAGCTAAGGGTGAAGGACGCGCATTGATCGCCGCGATTACCTCATCGATTTGCTCATAGGTTCGAATCTGCAAGATCGGCCCAAAGATTTCGGTACAGGCGATACGACTCGCCTCCGGCGGATCGATCACTAACGACAATGGCAGTTGACGCGCCGAAGCCGTCTCAGTGACGCCGAGCGTGACGACATCGACATTGCTTCCGGCTAATTCTTGCAACATCGATTGCAGGCGATGTAACTGCGTATCGTTGATGATCGCGGTTGATTCGCTCGCGCCACTTGGCTGCAGCTGAGCGAAAGTCGCACGGGCTTGCGCTAGCAGGTCGGCGAGCCGTGCACGGGGAACATAGACGGTATCTGGGGCGACACAGATCTGCCCCGAATTCATGATCTTGCCAATGAGGACTCGGCGCGTGGCGATCGCCAAGTCAGCCGAGGTGCCGATGATGACCGGTGACTTACCACCGAGCTCTAGCGTGAGTGGCGTGAGGTGTGTCGCTGCAGCGGCGGCGACGAGTCGAGCGACACGATCACTGCCCGTCAGCACCAGATGATCGAATGGCAATGCGCTGAACGCCGCCGACGTTTCGGCGCCGCCCAACACGACCTCAATCTCATCGCGCGCGAATAACTCGTTGATCGCCTCGCGCAGCAACGCCGATGTCGCAGGCGTATTCTCCGAGGGCTTCAGTAAGGCTCGATTACCCGCTGCAATCACGAACGCCAAGGGCGAGAGCAAGGTGAACAACGGCACGTTCCAGGTTCCCAATATACCGACAACACCCTTGGGAACAGGCCTCACTTCGACTCGAGCGCCGAACAGATTGAAGGGGATCACCCCCTTACGACTCTCCGGCCTCATCCAGTCTCGGAGCTGTTTTTTCGCGTAGCGAATCGATTCAGCGCTCGCAAGCAAATCGTTCATCAGACTCGTTTCACGAGAACGACCACCAAAGTCGCGATCGAGCGTCTCGATGAAACGCTCGGCATATCGATCGAGCAGGATTAGCAATCGATTGAGACGATCCTCGCGGACGCTCGCTGATACAGGGCGCTCAGCAACATGGGCAGAGCGCATCGCTTGCAGCGCAGCGGACATCTCGGCGGCGTTGGTATCATTCAGCATGTAGACATTCTGGCCAACATCCACCATCTTTGCCAGAGCTACTCAATCAATGCGAGAGGAACCCGATGCCGCTTCGTGATAAGTCCGCCCTCATCACCGGCAGCAGCTCCGGCATCGGTCGCAGCGTCGCGCTCGCCATGGCAGCCGCCGGCGCCGATATCGTGATCAATCACCCCTCGGCCCGCGAGGCGGCCCCGGCCACAGAACTCGCTGAGCAAATCCGCGCACTCGGTCGTCGCGCCGTGATCATCGAAGCGGATGTCGCCGACGAGCAGGCCGTGAGTTCTATGGTCGAACAAGCGAGCCGCGCGCTCGGTCGTATCGACATCCTCGTCAACAATGCCGGTATTGCCGCCGCCGCGCCGGTGCATGAACTCGATGTTGCCGTATGGGATCGCGTGCTCGCCGTGCATCTGCGGGGGACCTTTTTGATGACGCGTGCGGTGCTACCGCAGATGTACGCCCGTGGTTACGGGCGCATCATCAACACCGCCTCGCAACTGGCCTACAAGGGCGCACCCGGATTCACCGCCTACACCGCCGCCAAAGGCGCGATACTCTCTTTCACGCGCAGCGTGGCGCTCGAGATCGGCGCGCGCGACATCACCATCAACTGCGTCGCACCCGGTGCGACGCATACGCTAATGCTGGATGATGTTCCCGCGGATGTGCTCGAGGAGATTCGCAAGGCGATTCCGCTCGGTCGTATCGCCCAGGTCGAGGACATCGCGCCGAGCTTCGTGTTTCTGGCGAGCGCTGCGGGGAGACACTACCAAGGGCAGTGCATCAGCCCGAACGGCGGCGACGTCTTCTTGTAGCGCAAGCTGAGCGCTCGGTCACGACGAGGACATGTCGTTGAGCCACAACTGCTGAAAATGAGGCAAACCGCGCTCGCGTTTCGGGTTGAGTCGACCTGAGACATAGCTCCCGCTTGCGAGATTGCGCTGCACGGCAATACAAATCTCGATATCTTCTTGCTGCACTTGTTCGGAGAAGGCAGCGTCGCTCGCGTACTTGAGCGCCCTGGCCTCGGCTGTCCACTCACGGGGATAAAAGAAATCGAAAATCACCCGACAGCGCTGTGCATTGATCGGAACGACTCGGTTGGTCTGCAAGCGATCCGGCAGGATGTTCAACATCGTGGCAGGGTATAAAAAGTAATACAAAGCCTCGCCGCTGCCGTAAGCGTTAGGCGCGCTGTCGAGCGGGCTCGATTGCAGCGAATACCATTTGGCCAACTCGGTTCGATATGACCGGTAGTCGAGGATGGCATTGAGACTCGGATGCACCAGCGGAACGTGATAGCCCTCGAGAAAGTTATCGACGTACGTTTTCCAGTTACAGTCGATGTCGTAGCTGACGGTCGCGTGGTGTTGCAGCCGTGCGAGTTCATGGCCCGAAGCCGCTACGCGCTCGTGTATGCCGGCGATCAATGCGTCGAAATCCACCGGCCCCGACCTGAGTCTCGCGAAGATCAATCCCTGTAAATTAGCTAGCTCAATAGCGGGTAAGCGAACCTCACCCGGTTCGAAATCTTTGCAACCTTGCATCTCGGTCGCATTGATCAGCGCACCATCATGGCCGTATGACCAGCCGTGATATCGACAACGCAGGAAATGTTCGCCGCCGGCATGACAGGCCTCAAGAGACCCAGCGCGATGTCGGCAAACGGCTTCATAAGCACGCAATCCCTCGCGCGTGCGCACGATGACGAGCGGCGTACCCGCCACCTCGCTAAACAGGCTTGCACCTACTGCGGGCAACTGCGACTCGTAGCCGACGTATTGCCAATGTCGACGGAAGATAGCGTCGCGCTCGTCGCGGACTACCTCGGCATCACAATAAACCTTCGCCGGCAACGTCGAGGCTGATTCTAACGACGTCATCGGACCTACAGCTCTCCGAGCGCTTTGAGCAAGCGCAAACGCGCAAGCGAAGCATCGAAAGCGGCATCGGCTGCTTGCCCCTCAGCGGCCGTCTGGAGCGCGATCGCCTCCAACACCTGCGTATTGGTGACGAGATTCTCTGCGTACTGTTCACGCGTGATCCTTAAGTTTTCATTGGCCTCGGCAATCGCCTCACGAGTTAAGATCACACGTGCATCCGCCGCCTCGATACCGAGTTGCGATTGCCGGACCTCGAGTCGAACAAGTGATTCCAACTCGTTGCGCCGTTGGCGCACCGCATCGCTCGAGCGTCGCAAAGCCGCGGCGCGATGCCGAGCCTGCCCGCCATCGAACAACGCCCAACGAAAACCCACACCTACCATCGTGAACTCCTCACGATCGAGCACGGTGTTCTCGAGTTGCTGATAACTTGCCGTGACCGCGACCGTTGGCAGCATCTTGCCAAACTCGGCACGCGAGGCGGCCTGAAGTGAATCTGCCCGGGCGGCGAGCCCCGCCAGCTCTCCTCGCTGAGCCACCGCGCGATCTTGCAGCGCTTCCCATGAAGACTCGGTCACCTCCAACACAGCCGGAGGCACTACCTCGAGTTCGACCACACGATCGAGCGGCTCGCCGACATGCCGGTTGTAGTGCCCCAGTGCCGTAACAACGCCGAGGCGTGCACGGGTGAGTTGCTGTTTGGCACCCGCGGTGGCTACACGAGAGGCGAGCAAATCGGTTTTCGCTCGCGCGTGTACCTCGACCATCGCGGTCACATCCTGCAGGTGCGCCTCGAGTGCGACAACGCTGACCTCAGCCGTCCGTAACGCACGTTGGCTGCGTAACACACCGAGGTAAGCCTCCGCCACGCTGAGCTTGAGGTCGGCTCGAGCGCGCCGTTCATCCGCCTCTGCCGCTACGCGGGCAGCGGCGGCGGCTTTGACGCCTGAGGATAAACTGCCACCGGCAAATATCGGCAAGCTCAGCTGCGCGTTGCGCATCACGAAATCATCGTCATCGAAGATGCGCGGCGAGACGAAGGCAAACTCCGGCGTGACCACCGACAGCGCGGGTGCATCCGCCATCTTCGTGTACGACGCGCTTATTTCAAGCTGCGGTAATTGGGCAGCCCTTGCCGCTCGCTCGCTTGAGCGTGCCGAATCCGCATCGAGAGTCACTGCCGCCAAGCCAGCATCGGCTGCCAATGCCTTGGTCCACGCCTGCGACAACGACTCACTCGCGTCACCTAAGACGGGTAACAAGCTCGTCACCGTCAACCAGAGCCCGGTTCGAAGCACTGAAAGTCGCATCAGGATTTTTTCTCTCGCAAGGAAACGATACCGAGCGCCTTCAATACATATGTTTCGTAAACCGGCGTCAAAGATCCTGTTTTCACCTTACGCAGAAAATACTTTTCGAAGGCGATCTTCGCCAGATGCACCCACTTGCCTGCCTTCGCCCAGGTCACATTGCGCGGCGGGATTTGAGGAAGTGCCACGAACGCCGCACCCGTAACGCCAAAATCGGCCAGACAGATTGCATTCCAGGTGGCACGCGCGTCCGCTGGCTGACCTTTGATATCGGCAACGATATTCTCGCAAATTGCACTGACCATCGACTCGATCATATAGCCGGTCTTGGGTGCGCCGGTACCGACCGGTGTCGCTTCGACGGGCGGAATGGCCACGCAGACACCCGCCGAAAAGATATTCCGATACGCTTTAGAACGCTGATGCTCATCGATCAGCACGAAACCGCGCGGGTTACATAGGTTCGGCACCGCAGCGACCGGATCGACACCCTTAAACGCCGGCAAGATCATCGAAAATTTGAACGTTAAGACATGCTCTTTCTTGGGCTTACCGACCTCATCCATCTCCGTCAGCAAAACCTCGCCGGGTTTTACCTCAGTGATCTTGGCGTTCGTCACCCACTTGATATGGCGTTGACGCAACTCCGACTCCATAAGTCCTTTGCTATCACCTACACCGCCCAAGCCCATGTGCCCGATGTAGGGTTCACTCGTCACATAGGTCATCGGCACTTGATCGCGCACTTTGCGTTTGCGCAGATCGGCATCGAGAATCATTGCAAATTCATAGGCTGGACCAAAGCAACTCGCACTCGGCGCCGCGCCGATGACAATCGGGCCTGGATTTTTTAAAAATTCCTGATAGGCCGCCCATGCAGTTTCAGCGTGTTCGTGGGTGCAGATCGAATGGGTATGGCCCCCGTGGGGACCAAGACCCGGCACCTCTTCAAAGGACAGCTTGGGGCCGGTCGCGATCACGAGATAGTCATACTCGAGGCGATGGCCTGCGGTCGTCGTGACGCTGTTGCCGGGTGCATCGATGGCAACGATTTTTTCCGGGATCCACTGAATGCCCTTCGACTCGAGCGGTTCGCGCATCTCGACTCGCACCTGTTCGGTCTTTCGCCAACCTACCGCGACCCACGGATTCGACGGCGTGAACTCAAAGAAAGGAGAAGATCCGAGCAGGGTCACCCGGTGTTCCTTACTGAGCTTCTTGCGTAGTTCAAAAGCCGCCGGGACGCCTCCGATGCCAGCGCCGACGATGACGATATGGGCCATATCAAGTCCTCCGTGAGAGGTAGGCGAAATACCCCACCGGGATGACGACGAGCGTCAAGACGGTGGAGACGAAAATGCCAAAGATCAACGAAATCGCAAGGCCGTTGAAGATCGGATCGTCAAGGATGAAGAACGCACCGATCATTGCTGCGAGCGCCGTCAGGGCGATCGGCTTGGCACGCACCGTCGCCGCCGCCACCACCGCGTCTGCCAGATCTCGGCCGGCCGCACGCTCAGCGTTGATGAAATCGACGAGCAAGATAGAGTTGCGCACGATGATACCGGCGAGCGCGATCATGCCGATCATCGAGGTAGCCGTGAACTGCGCACCGAGTAATGCATGACCCGGCATCACACCGATGATGGTGAGTGGAATCGGTGCCATGATGATGAGCGGCACGAAGTACGAGCCGAACTGCGCGACGACGAGCAGATAAATCAGCACCAGCCCCACGGCATAGGCTGCACCCATATCGCGAAAGGTTTCGTAGGTAATCTGCCACTCGCCGTCCCACTTGATCGCGAGCTCCGAAGGATCCTCGGGCGGCGCGATAAAATGCTGAACGGGCTCGACGCCGTTGATCTTGCGCCCATCTAGCGCCCTGATGATGCTGAACATGCCGTAAAGCGGACTATCGAGTTGGCCGGTCATATCGCCCACCACGTAGGTGACCGGCAGTAAATTCTTGTGATGGATATCCCCATCCCACGTCCGCTCGCGCGCCGATGCCACGGCGCCAAGTCGCACTCGTGCACCCGACTGCGATCGCAGTTCCAAGCTCATCAAATCTTGAACGCGTGCCTTGTCACCCAAGGGTAGCTCGAGTCGTACCGGCACCGGTTCCTGCCCGCCACCGACTCGAAGATAGGTGGTATCGATACCACCGACCGCCGCGGTGATGACCTCGGCGATTTGCTGTTGGCTCACCCCGAGCAGTGCAGCCTTGTTGCGATCGATCTCGAGCACCCAACGCCGCGCCGAGGCGGTCAGGGTGTCATCGACATCGACGATGTCCGCCGTTCCGTTGAAGACGGCGCGTACCTCGCGCGCGAGCGCCGCGCGCTCCGCAACACTCGTACCGTAGATCTCGGCCACGATCGGCGCCTGCACCGGCGGTCCCGGCGGCACCTCGACTACCTGCACTGCGGCGCCGTGCCGCTGGCCGATCATCGCCAATGACGCTCGAACCGTAGCGGCGACTTCGTGGCTGGAACGGTCTCGATCAGACTTCGGTAACAGATTAACTTGGATATCCCCCAGTTCGGCGCTGCGCCGAAGACCATACTGCCGCACAAGCCCATTGAAGTTGATTGGCGCAGCAGTGCCAGCGTAGAGCTGATAGTCGGTCACTTCAGGTACGGTTTCGATGACACTAGCTAATTCGTCGAGCACCTTGGCAGTTGTTTCGACCGGTGTACCCTCGGGCATATTGAGAACCACTTGGAACTCCGACTTGTTGTCGAAGGGCAGCATCTTCAAGACCACCAACTGCACCACCGCGAGTGCGACCGCGGCGACGATGGCGATACCGATGCCCGCATACAGCTTGTGCCGATGCGCACGTGGATCATCACCCGATAAGAAAGGCCGCAGTGATCGCTCAAAGAACGCAGCGAGGCGCTGATCGAACGGGCTGGATCCGCCGGGCGCGCCGTCGGCTTCCTGATGGCTGCCGAGTAACTTGCGACAGAGCCACGGCGTGAAGATCAGCGCGATCAGTAGCGACAGTAGCATGCCCATGCTCGAGTTGATCGGGATCGGGCTCATGTACGGGCCCATCAAGCCACTCACGAAGGCCATCGGCAGCAAGGCTGCGATCACCGTGAAGGTGGCCAGAATCGTAGGCCCACCCACTTCGTCGACCGCACGCGGGATCAGAGACTCGAGCGTCCCCGAATACAGCAGGCGATGACGATGAATGTTTTCGACTACAACGATCGCATCGTCGACCAGGATGCCGATCGAGAAAATCAACGCGAACAAAGAAACGCGATTGAGCGTGAACCCCCAAGCCCAAGAGGCGAAAAGCGTCGCAGCCAAGGTCACGACGACCGCTACTCCGACCACGATCGCCTCGCGTCGCCCCATAGCGAGCATCACGAGCAGTACGACGGAAATCGTCGCAAAGAGCAGCTTCTGCATCAGCTGCGTGGCTTTTTCGTTGGCGGTTTCGCCGTAGTTACGAGTGACCGTGACCTCGACGTCATCTGGGATATAGACGCTTCGTAACACATCGACCCGATCGAGCACTCGCCCGGCCACATCGATTGCGTTCTCACCCGGCTTTTTGGAAATCGCAATAGTCACTGCGCTGTGTCCGCGCACCGCGCTGCGCACCTCACTGCCCTGCCATGCGGGCCCAGTGCTGAAGCTCACATATTCGTCGGACTGCTCTGCACCCTCGCGAACATCGGCCACATCTTCAAGATAGACCGGTCGCCCATTGGAGATACCCACCACCAGCGCTGCGACTTCGTCGCGATCCGCCAGGAAGCTGCCCACCTGAACCGGGGCGAACACGCCATCGCCCACCACAGCACCGGCGTGCAACGCACGATTGGTTGCCTGCAGGGATTGAATGATGTCTCCATACGTCAGCCCTCGGCCCGCAACGCGCCGCGGATCGAGCTCGACCTTCACCAAATGATCTGGCGCACCGACGGCATAGACGTCGCGTGTGCCGGGCACACGCTTGATCTCAGTCTGCAGCGAACGCGCAACTTGCGCTAGCGCATCGGGGCTGCGCGAAGCATCGCGACTCCATAGCGTTAGCGTGAGAATCGGGACGTCTTCGATACCACCGGGCTTCACCAAGGGTTGCAGCACGCCCAAGCCAGCGGGACGCCAATCTTGGTTCGAGTAGATGGCGTTATACAGACGAACCACCGCTTCGGTACGCGCCTCGCCCACCTCGAATTGAACCGTGATCACCCCCATGCCGGGGCGCGAAACGGAATAGATGTGTTTCACACCGGCGATTTCACCGAGCACTCGCTCCATCGGCCCGACGACCAGCGACTCCACCTCCGTGGAAGTCGAGCCCGGAAACGGGATAAAAATATTCGCGAAGGTGACATCGATCTGCGGCTCTTCCTCGCGCGGGGTGACCCACACGGCAAACAGTCCAAGCAGCAGCGTGGCCACGGCCAACAGCGGCGTGAGTTGGTTATTGAGAAAGTAGCTCGCGAGGCGACCGGAGATGCCAAGCGAGGGCGACTCGCTCAGACGACTCATCGCGCGCCCCGAAGCTGCGCGAGATACCGCATCGCGACCACCGGGTCTGCGGCGATCTGCTCACCGCTCGTCAACCCGGCCAGCACCTCGGCCTGGAAGGCAACCACTCGCCCGAGACGCAGCTGACGAAAGGCGATGCGGCCGGACGCCGGATCGAAGACGTAGACCCCTGTCACCTCGCCCCGGGTGGCCACACTCGATACGGGCACGGCAAGACGCTCGGCCACGCCGGTGACGACGGCCAGCTTGACGATCATCCCCGGTTGTAAATCTTTGACGTTCTCTGGCAAATCGACCCGCAGACCGACACCCCCCGTGCCCTCGCCGGTGCGCGGCTGCACGAGCACGTTACGACCCGCAATCCGTTCGGCACCATGTTGAATCAAGACCTCGCCACGTGCCCGTACGGCGTTGGCGAATTCCTCTGGCACATCCGTTACGACGCGCAGTCGGTCGGTTGCTGACACCGCAAAGAGCGGCATTCCAGGGGCAACGATGCTGCCGACTCGAACGTACCGATCGGTCACCACACCCGCGAAGGGCGCGGCGGCCGTGGTGTATGACAACGTCTCGCGCGCCGCCGTCACCGCGGCACGAGCCGTCACGGCTTGCGCTACGGCCGCCTCGCGTTGAGCGAGCGCGTCATCGAAAGTCGCTTTGGCGATCACTTTTCGCTCGAATAACGTCGACATTCGGGCAAAGCGCGCTTGTACTTCCACCTCACGCGCTTCGGCTGCGTGCAAAGCCGCCTCCGCTTGCTGCAAGCCGCTACGCTGTTGGGTACCACGCAGCCGCAACACGATATCGCCGGCCGACACTCGATCGCCGATTTCCTTGGATACGGCGGCGACCTCGCCGCTCGTTTGTGCTGCGATCGTTGCCTGATCCACGCCCTCGACACGTCCGTCCAACAAGCGCTCATCACCGCTCGGGGTCGACGTGATGGTCAGGACGTCAAACGGTGCGACCGGCGAGGTCACGGTTGCAGGCGGCGCAGCCGAGCTACACGCGCCAACGAGACCGAGTAATGCCAACACGCCAAGCGAAGCGCGACGACTCGTCATTTGAAGGCCACACCTGACTGCAGACCGAGCTTGCGCAGGACGATGGCGAGCGGACAGAAGCCCGTGAAGGCGGACTGCAAGAGATTCAAGCCGACGAAGGCGGTGAGGAGAAACCAGTTCGCCTGGACCCAGAACCCGAGCGACAGGCTGACGAGAACGACAGCGCCCGCAAACGCCAGCACGAAGCGATCAATATTCATGGTGTAACTCCTTTGGCCTTAAAAAAAGGATCAGCGAGATGACCGGCGCGTACGTTCGCTCGTAGCGAGGGCTCCAACAACCTCGGCGGCGATAGCGTCGCATCACGTGCGTCGCGCATCACCGCGAACTCCTGCGCCGCGGCGACGTTGTTGAGATGGATATTCTGTCGCTGAGCGAGAGGATCCGATAAAAACTGCGGATTCTCTCCTTGGGTCGGATAGTCGTGACAAAGATAAAATCGCGTCTGTGCAGGCAGCGAGAGTAGGCGTTGTATCGAGACAAACAGCGTCCGCGCATCGCCGCCCGGAAAATCGCAGCGCGCCGTGCCATACCTCGGAGCGAACACGGTGTCGCCGACGAAAGCAGCGTCTCCGATCAAATAGGTCACGCTGTCCGACGTATGACCCGGAGTCGCGATGACTTCAATGGGAATCGAACCGAGCGCTAATCGATCGCCCTCTCCCAACAACAGATCGAACTGACTGCCGTCAGCCGCAAAGCTGGACTCCAACGACCAACGAACCTTGAAGGTTTGTTGAACCTCACGGATTCGTGCGCTGATCGAGATGCGCGGCTGCCCACTGAACTGCGCCTTCAGCCATTGCGCAGAACTCAGGTGATCTGCGTGCGCGTGAGTCTCGAGGATCCATTGCACCTTGAACCCGTGGAGCATGACGAAATCGAGTAGCTGTCGCGCCGAATGCGTGCCCGATTCGCGCGTGATCGGGTTGTAATCGAGCACCGGATCGATGATTGCGGCCGCCGACGTCGTCGGATCGGCGACGACGTAACTGAACGTCGAGGTTGCCGGATCGTAAAACGGGGTCACAGTCGGCTTGGCGATGTCCATGGCGGGTATTATATTAGTATTTTCTTATTTACGAAACCCTGATGTAATATTTCCAATATGCAAGTTGTTGCCACCCGCGCTCGGAAGCGCAAACCTCCCACGGCCATGCCCGAGGCGATGCGACCCCACGCAATCGCGGCCTCAAGCCTGTTAAAGGCGCTGGCTAATGAACAAAGACTGATGATTCTGTGCAATCTCTCCGGCACCGAAATGTCGGTTGGCGAACTGAATGAACGCCTGCCCTTGAGCCAATCAGCGCTGTCTCAGCACTTGGCGGTCTTGCGAGACGCAGACATCGTGCGAACTCGGCGCGACGGCCAAACTGTGCATTACTCCCTGGCGGACGGACCTGCAGCCCAAGTGGTCGAAACGCTGCATCGGATCTTCTGCGCCTGATACCCTCCGACGCATGCAAATCGACATCATCCTCGAGCCGGATCTGTCCCCCAACCAAGTCGCTGAAATCGGCATGAAAGCCGAAAGTTACGGTGTGCGTGCGCTGTGGAGTTCCAACTTCTTCGCACACTGGGATTGTTTTTTGTCGTTAGTGCCACTCGCACAACAAACCAAACGAATGCTGATCGGCCCGCTGGCGGTGAGCCCGTTCGAGATGCACCCACTCAAGATCGCCAACAGCTTGCTCTCACTCAACGAAATCGCCGGCGGCCGCGCCGTCATTGCCATGGGTGCTGGCGAGGGCAACATCGATGCGATGGGAATACAGCGACCCGAAAAAATCGTCAGAGCCACGCGCGAAGGGATCGAGATCGTTCGCGGCGCAGGCTATGGCAAGCTCAAGCAGGGCTACAAGGGTGAGGATTTCGTCATCAACCTACCCTGCAACTATGATTGGGTGCATGCGCCGAATCCGCCGCTCGTCTATGGCACGGCGTATCGCGGCCAAATGATGCGGATGGAAGCACGCGTTGCTGACGGTGTCTTCATCGGCTGTACGCCACCGGAAGTCATGGCAAACGCCATGCACGAAGTCAACGAAGGCGCAGCCAAGCGCGAGGCCGGCATGGCACCGCTGCGGACTAATACGTTTTGGGCGTGGCACTTGAAGCGCGAGCGCGCCGCCGGCTATCGCGAGTCACGTCGCGAACTGCCTTGGCGCGCCATCAAGTTACAGAAAGAATTGATCCAACAATGCCTCAGCGAAGATGAAGCGCAGATGGTTCGAGACAACTACGACAAGTATGTCGCCTCGTGGTTCGACCGCTCAGGTCACGTCAAGGAAGTGCCGGAATCCATCTCGAACCGCCTGTGCGAATATTTCACCTCGACCGGCGGTCTCGAAGATCTCGATCGGGAGATCGCTCGCTTTCAGATGTTCGCGGCGGCGGGGCTCACCGAGTGTGCACTGCGCCTGCATGATGATCCGATGGATGCGCTCGACATCATCGGTCAGCACGTCATCCCTCGCGTGCGCTGACTCCGAAGGTCGTCTCGCCGAGACAACCTGCCTGCAACCACGGCTCCTGCCACTCGGCTAATGACGGCACGCCGTACAGCGTCGTTCGTTCTCGGGGCACTCTGCCGGCTGCGCGAATGATGTTGACCAAGTCGCTCTCACTCATCTCCTGACCGTTAACGCCGCCCGCAGCGCGCGTGATCGACTCGTTCATCAAGACACCGCCGATATCGTTAGCACCGGCGCGCAGAGCCTCAAAGGCACCCTCTCGACCCAGTTTCACCCAGGAACATTGGATGTTTCGAAACGAGGGATTGAGTACCAGGCGTCCGATGGCATGCATCAACATCGACTCGCGCCAGCTCGGCCCGCTGCGCGAGAGCCCCTTGCGCCACAGCGGTGCTTCCATATGGACGAAAGGTAACGGCACGAATTCGGTGAAGCCGCCAGTGCGTTCCTGCAGCGCTCGCAAAGCCAGCAGGTGACGCGCCCAATGAATTGGCCGCTCCACGTGGCCGAACATGATCGTCGCCGTACTGCGCAAACCGATCTCGTGCGCGGTCTGCATGACATCGAGCCACTCCTCCGTCGTTATCTTGTCGGCGCAAATGACGTCTCGAATATCGTCACTTAAAATCTCGGCGGCCGTGCCCGGCAAACTGCGCAAACCTGCCGCCATCAATCGCTCGAGAAAGCGACCCATATCCAAGCCCAAACTCCGCGCACCGTGGGTCACTTCGAGAGGCGAGAACGCATGCACGTGGATGGCGGGCGCCGCCGCCTTCACCGCTCGCACGATATCGAGGTAGGTCTGCCCGTTGAACGACGGATGGATGCCGCCTTGCAAGCACACTTCGGTAGCCCCGCGATCGCTCGCCTCGGCCACCCGTCGCGCAATCTCATCCAGATCGAGCAGATACCCCGGACCACGCAGCGAGCGAGCGCCGCGTCCCTTGGCAAACGCACAGAAGCCGCAGGAGTGAGTGCAAATGTTGGTGTAGTTGATATTGCGATTGACGACGTAGGTCACCTGCTCGCCATTGACTCGCTGCCGACATTCATCAGCGGCGCGAACGAGCAACCCAAAGTCGTCACCGTCCGCCTCAAACCATCGCGCTAACTCAATTTCGCCCGGCACCTCGCCCTCGAGGCAGCGTTGCACCGATTGCTGCAACGCGCGCTGCTGCACACTCGGTGCAAACCACCTTCGATGTCGCGCGCGATAACGGCGCGGCGGCAAATCGCCCGCACCCGCATGCCAATCTCGCTCGATCGCGTAACCGGTCGCATCGATACGCCGCAGCACGGCGGTGCGCACAGCGGGGTCGAGCCAACGGACAGGCTCGAGCGCGTATGACGGGATGATGGGTAGTCGTTGCACCAACCACCGCCCTGCCTCGGCCGTTTGCAGCTCCAATGCAGGCAACGTCGGCCATGGTGCCTCGGGATTCACGTGATCTGGCGTGACCGGAGATACCCCGCCCCAATCATTGACACCGGCCGCCACCAAGGCGCGCAGGCCACCGGGCGAGAGATTCGGAGGTGCTTGGATGGACATCGTCTTGCCAAAGATCAAGCGGGCGACAGCGATGGTCCACTGCAAGTCTTCCAGCGAGGGCTCGGGTGCATCGGCCATACGCGTTCCGGACTTCGCGCGAAAATTCTGGATGATGATTTCCTGCAAGTGCCCGTGACGCGCGTGGATCGCCCGCAGGGCAAGCAAAGTCTCGATGCGCTCCTCGCGCGTCTCGCCGATGCCGATCAACAAGCCCGAGGTGAACGGAATCGACAATGCCCCAGCAGCCTCGATGGTGGCGAGTCGGCGCGCGGGGTCTTTGTCGGGCGAGCGATGATGTGGACCGCCTTTCTCGCAGAGCCGGCTCGCGGTACTTTCGAGCATGATGCCCATCGACGCCGATACCGGACGCAGCATCTTGAGTTCCTCGGCACTCATCAAACCCGGGTTCAGATGCGGCAGCAAACCCGTCTCTTCGAAGACTCGGGCTGCGCAGTGCGCGAGATACTCGAGCGTGCTCGCGAATCCGAGGACGTCTAATTCGGCGCGGGCTGCGCGATAGCGCAACTCCGGCTGGTCGCCGAGTGTAAATAACGCCTCATCACAGCCCGCGGCGACACCCGCGCGCGCGATCTCGAGCACTTCATCCATCGTCAGGAACGCACGCGAACCCTTGCGGGGCGGCGCGGCGAAGGTGCAGTAGTGGCAAACGTCGCGACACCAACGGGTCAATGGAATGAAAACTTTTCGTGAGTAACCGACTCGACTGCCGAACCCTGCCGCGGTGAGC
Organism: Gammaproteobacteria bacterium; assembly: GCA_018970145.1. GTDB lineage: Bacteria > Pseudomonadota > Gammaproteobacteria > Steroidobacterales > Steroidobacteraceae > UBA964. The sequence goes on along the minus strand of JAGWWY010000002.1, from coordinate 1,698 downwards.
TTTTCGGCCCGCCGCAACAAAGTCGGCATATCGCTCTCCTCCGCAAGCAACCGCGCGACGTCATCGGGCATCGGCTCGCCATCGAGATCACTCTCGACATCGACATCATGCGATAACCCGGGAACCGGCAGCACGAGATGACTGAGACCGAGACGTCTCGCCTCGGCGACGTGTGCCAGCGCGCTGTGCACGCCGAACTGCGGCTCGAAACGGGTCGGTAGTCGCATCCAAAGCGAATTCGTGCCGCGCTCGTGCCGATCGGGCACGATCGCGATCTCGACATCACGCGCTCGCTCGACCAATCGATCAATTTCGGCAGCCGTGACTTGCGGCGCATCGGCGGCGACCACAAGCATCGCTCCGGCCGTATCAGCGAGGCGTTGACGGGCGAACACGATCGCTTCGTTGAGACCCACTCCACGATCGCACAAACGCTCGACACCAACCGGAAGTGGTAAGGTTTCATCAGGACTGACCACGACGATACGATCGACCGTTTTGGCGGCGCACAACGAGGCGAGCACGCGCGCAAGCATGGACTCGATTAAAGCCGCACGCCGCCGCGGCGAGAGCACATCGGCAAGGCGAGATTTGCCTTCCAACAAGGAACGGACTGGCACGACGGCCACGATTCGCGTCACGGTCGACCCCCTTTGACCGATAACTCGAGCACGCTCTGCGCGACGCGCAGGCGATCCGCCATAGTCTGCATCAAGGTATCGGTGCACGCCACAACGCACCCTATTTTGCTCGCTTGATGGCCATCCGCCGTATCGATCAATATGGCATCGAGTAAACCGGCACAGCGATCTGTGTAGAACTCGTAAATACCGCAGGCGTCCGCTTGCATGCCAAGTTCCTGCATCAGCTTGACGGTCGGCCCCTTGATAGCGCGCCCCCCGATCAAAGGTGCAACCGCGATGATCGGCACACCCGCTGAACGCAGCTGATCGCTCAAGTCGGGAATCGAGAGGATCGGAGCGATACTCAACAGCGGATTGGATGGCGCGATGACGATACGCTCGAGTCGAGGGCTCGACAGCGCCTGCAGCACCTCAGGCGACATCACCGCCGACCGCGTACCCTCGTAGTGAATCTTCCGTACCACGGGCGCGCAGCGACGACGCACGAAATAGTCCTGGAAATCGAGCATCCCCGCGTCGGTATCGAGGCGTGTGGCGACGATGCCATCGGTCATCGGCAGGATCGTCGTGTGCACGTCGAATTGCGCGACGAGATCCGCGGTGATCTCCGTCAGCCGATCGTCTCGACGCCACCGCAGGCTACGCTGCAGATGTAAGGCCAAATCCCGATCGCCCAATCGGAACCAATCGGGACCACCGCGGCGAACGAGCTCATCGAGCATCGTGAAGGTCTCATCGGCGCGGCCCCAGCCCTGCTCCGGGTGCACGACACCGGCAAGGGTGTAGAGCACCGTATCGAGATCGGGACAAATCCGCAGGCCGAGATGATCGAAATCATCACCGGTGTTCACGATGATCGCGAGGTCACCCGGCGGCAATGATCGATCAAGTCCCAACGCCAATTTTGCGCCACCGACCCCACCGCAAAGCAGAACAACGCGTGGTGCGATCATCGAAACAAATCGTGTGTTGGTGGCCGTAGCAAGGCGGCCGATCCGAGGTCGTTGTCGGTGGCGTAGCCTGCAAGGCCGCGTATCCAAACGACCGGTGTACC
>JAGWWY010000001.1 GCA_018970145.1 Gammaproteobacteria bacterium | reverse complement strand
GAGGCAGACCGTTATCGCCGTGCGCGCAGCCGGCGATGGATCGTCGATCGCCCAGGCGTGCTCGGTATCGCAGGCAAAGAGCTCGATGCTCGCCTTGAAGTGCCGTGCCATCACCGACGCTTTTCGCACGGCGGATTGGGTCTCACTCGCGCGATCGGCCAGCCCCACTTTGCTCTCGACGGCTCCTCGGACGACGGCTCCTCGGACGACGGCTCGCACATCGTGCTCGCCGATCGCGAGGGCCGCAGCGCTCGTTTTCGAATCGCCGATGCTTTACGCAGCGACGCACCCGAGGCAGTGCGCGCGTTGCAATCGCGCGGCCTTGTCATTTACCTTGCCAGCGGCGATCGTCGAACAGCCGTCACTGCAACGGCTGCGGAACTGCGCATCGACAACGCGAGTGCGGAGTTGCGTCCCGAGGACAAACTCGCCACATTGCAGAGGCTGCAGAGCGAAGGTCACCGGGTGCTGATGATCGGCGATGGCATCAACGACGGTCCCGTGCTTGCGGCAGCCGATGTATCGATGGCGATGGGCCGCGGTTCGAGCATCGCCCACGCAGCCGGAGACCTGTTGTTGCTGCGCGAGTCGCTTGCCTCGCTGCCGCTCGCGCACGATGTGGCCGTTCGCACACTCGTGATCGTGCGACAGAACCTACGCTGGGCCGTGATCTACAACATGACGGCGCTGCCACTCGCTGCCATCGGTCTCATGCCGCCGTGGTTAGCGGCTCTCGGCATGTCCTTTTCGTCCTTGTTAGTGGTCTTCAATGCACGCCGAATCCTGCGCGCATCGCAACCCGCCACAGGAGCTGCCTGATGTTACAGAGCATTTATTTGTTGATTCCGCTATCCATCGTCTTGGTGGCGGCGGCCATCTGGGCATTTTTCTGGGCCGTCAATGGCGGTCAGTTTGACGACGTGGACGAGTCCGCTCGGGCGGCTCTGGAGGAGGATCCCCTGCCGCGCCATGATGGGGTCAGCGAGGGCGCCAACTCACCCCGAGCGTAACGCTCGTGAAATCGGCGAATGCGTATACCTCGTCGTTATCGGCACCACCGTCAAGATAGCGCGCGCCCGCGTGCACGCTCCAATTCGAAGACAAAGCACGCGCGACGCGCAAGCCAGCATCAACGGCGTAGCCCGGGCCACCCGCCAGTGCGTCGACATCCGCCTCCAAACGCCAGTTCGCCGACAGAGGTCGCTCGAAGGCAACATGCAACAACGGCACGAAACCAGTGTCGTCCTTGCTCGCTTCGAGGCTACTTGATCTTAAACGAATACTCGCGTCACGAATCTTGGCTGTCGCACCAACCTTGACGATGAGATCTGCTCGATCGATCCAGCGATAGCGCCATGTTGCCCGCCAAGAGTTGAACTGGTAGCGCGTCGACACCACACCAGTTGCGAATCGTTGCCCTTGAAATTGGATTGGGGCGAGGGTGACATTGCTTCCCGAGAGTGACAAAGGCGCGGCTAGCAAACGCCACTCCTGTTTCTCGCCGCTACGCCAACTGACTTGCAGCCGAGGCGCATCGATGGGACCAGAACCGGAGAGTGCATCGAGCGAAAAACGCGTACCGCTGGCATCGTTTGGAACTTGGACGGTGTTGCGACCCTGCGAGGCATGCACCCATTCGAGATCGAACTGCGGCTGAGACGAGGCGGCGACGGACGCCCACATCGCCGTCGCCGTACCGACTGCCCAGACTGAAAAAGCCCACTTCGTCATGCGGCGTTCACCCCGTGCTTTGCAATCCGAGGGCGATACCGCTGACACTCGCGAGCAGCGCCTCGAACAAATCTTGATCTTCGCGACCACTCTGGCGCCATCGACGCAACAAATCAACCTGCATCAAATTCATCGGATCAACATAAGGGTTTCGCAGCTGCAGTCCGCGCTGCGCGGTTCGATCGGCATCGAGCAGATCCTGCTGATCTTTGATCGCCAAAATCGCCGAAACCGCCAAGCGCCGCTCGTTGAGAACTTGTTCAAAAAAATCAGCTGACACGGGGTGCAAACTCAAGTAGTGCCTCGCGATCTCAAGATCGCTACGCGCTAACATGACCTCGATATCATCGAGCAATCGACCTAGGAAAGGCCAAGCGCGGTAGCTCGTCTGAACTTCCCCCAAACCAAAATCGTCGATGATCGTCGTCAAACCGAGCCCGGCACCCAACCACCCCGGTAGCAACATCCGATTTTGCGTCCATGCGAAGACCCATGGCACCGCACGCAAAGCTGCCAGCCCCTCAAATCCCTCGCGGACGATGGGTCGTGCGCCGATCTGCATGCGCTCGATCACATCAATTGGTGTGACGTTACGGAACCACGCATTCAAGGCCGGCGTGTCTGCAAAGAAATTCTTGTAAAGACGCCCACTGACCTCGGCAAGCCTCGTGGCGATGAGCAGACCGCGTTGCTCGACCGATTGTATCTGCATCGATAACGACTCTGCCGATGCCAGCGTCAACGCACCGAAGGCACGCTCGAGCGTTCGCAGCGCAATCGGGCTTAGCCCGTAGTTTTGCGTGATGCCCTCGCCTTGTTCGGTAAGCCGCAACCCGCCTCTGATCGTACGCGGCGGCATCGAAGTGACCATCGTGTCGATACGACCACCACCACGGGCGATGCTGCCTCCGCGGGCATGGACAAGAATGGATCGCTCACCCGCTCGGGTCAGCACGGCCTCGATCGCGTCTTGCGCGCGATAGGCGGCGACCCGTGATGCACAGACGCCAGCCTGCTTGCCGCTTTCGGAGTAGCCAACGAATACCATCTGTCGACGCTGCCGCCCATCGAGATGCTTGCGATAGACAGGGTCAGCAAGCGCAGCTTCGAGCGCAGCGCCGGCGCCCTCCAGTGCTTCCATTGAATCGAACATCGGTGCGATATCGATCGCTAGGGCATTGGATCTTTTATCGAAAGCTTCTGCCCATTGTGCGAGCAACAACGGCGCGACGATATCGTCGGGTCCTTGCACGCCGTTGACGATATAAGCGCCGATCGACTCGGGCCCGAAGCGGCGGCGACATTGCAGCATCGCTTCGAAAACAGCCAGCGTTCGCTTACCCACCGGATCCATCTCGCAACGCGGGCTTGCATCACGCGAGACCATCTCGACGAGACGGGAATGTCGGCTGCGCGAATCGAGTACGACCCACTCGGGATCATCGAGCGCCTGCGCGATCACACGATGATGCACCCGAGTGTGCTGACGAACATCGAGTGTCGCCAAATGAAATCCGAAGGTGGCGATACGACGTTGTAATCGATGCAAAGCAAAGAGGCCGGCATGTCGACCGCGATTATGTGCGAGGCTGTCAGCGATCAGCTCCACATCACGTTGAAACTGCTGCACCGACTCATAAGCCCCCGAGACGCCGTCATAGGTCGCTCTCAGTCGCTCGGCTACCTGCGCACAAAAGACGCGATAGGGCATACGGTCGTGCCGTGCGGGTGCGCTCGATCGAGCCGCAGGAATCAAGGTGATGTATTCATCAATCCGCTTCTGCAACGCGACCGAAATGGTCACCCGACCGCCACTCTGGGAGAGCAATTGCCCAAGCGACTGAATCTCGAGAAAGTAGGCGTTGACGATCGCCTTTTGTTGGCGAGCCAGGGTCTCACGCAACGTTTTGGCGTGGACATCAGGGTTACCGTCCATGTCACCGCCCACCCAACTGCCAAAGCGCAGCATTGTGGGCAATGTGACCGCTTCGGTCTCCACGCCGAAGCTTCGCGTCACCGCCTCGGCGATCTCCTCGTAAAACCCCGGCACCACGCGATACAGGATCTCGGCCAAAAAGAACAAAACATGTTCGCGCTCATCCGCAACGGTGAGGCGCTGGCGCGGATGATCTTCGGTCTGCCAAGCCGTCGTGATCTCGGTACGAATCCGCTCCAGCGAGGCACGCTGCTCGTTCGGAGCGAGCGTCGGGTTCAATCGATCGTAGAGCAGGGTCGCCAAACGCTGCTGTTTGCGCAGGATGGTTCGTCGCGTCGACTCAGTCGGATGCGCCATGAAGATCGGCTGAATCTGTATCCCCGCGAGCAACTCGAGCACCTGCTCGCGCGATAGGCCGCAGTCTTTCAGTTTGGCAATGGCATCACCGACGCCGCCCGGTTGTGGGCGCTCGGCGTCGTCCTGAAAATACGCCCGTCGCCTGCGGATGCGATGTACCTGCTCGGCGAGGTTGACGGATTGGAACCAGCTCGAGAACGCGCGCTCCAGATCGCGGGCGATCGACGGAGTGCGATTGGCGACGCGCGACTCGAGTTCAGAGCCCGCCGCTGCATCGCCGTTACGACGCGCGATGGCCAAGGTTCGATCACGCTCGACGAGCTCGAACAACTCGATCCCGCCCTGTTCGCGCAAGACTTCGCCGACCAGCGCACCCAACATGTGCACATCGTCACGCAGGGCGGCGTGCTTGGGTGGGAACTCGATTTCCGTGCGTTTCATTGTCGAGATTGTACTCCTCGCCCGCAGGCGCCGGCTCTCGCGACGCCGACACCACATCGCACCGGCAAGAAAAAGGCCGGGCAGCTTGCGCCACCCGGCCTCGACTCAACGCAAACGCGAACGATCAGCGGAACGAGTAGCTGAAGTCCACGCCCCAGGACGAGCCCGGTGCATCGTGAATGAACGAGCCACCGAACTCCGGCGCCGGGATGACTTCGGCGAGGTAGGTCTCGTCGGTGATGTTACGACCCCAAGCGGTCACGCCCCAGGTGCCGTTCGACAAACCCACGCGGGCATCGACGGTGCTGAAGGCATCACGCTTCTGCTTGGCGAACTCACCCTGTCCGAAGCCGAAGTAAGTGAACAGGTTTGGCACAAGGTTGCCCTGCACGGTGCTGAACCAAGTCTCACCGATGAAGGTGCCGTTGACGCGCGCATTCATCGTCCAGTCGGAGCCGCCGAGCGGAACCTTCAGGTCGATACCCGCGTTACCGGTGTACTCCGGTGCGTACGGAATCTTGTTGCCTGCGGTGTACGGGCGACCATCGTAGCGCTTGATCTCGCTATCGGCAGTGCCATAACCCGCGAACACCGTGATGACGTCCGTCAGGCGCCAGCGAGCATCGAGCTCGATACCCTTGACCTCGGCTTCCTCAGCGTTGGTCACGACGCGCAACAGACCGAAGGGACCGGCAAAAAAGTTGAAGAACTGCAGATCGTCGATCTTGGTCTGATAAACCGCACCATTGATCGCGAGAGAACCATCAAGCAGCGTCGACTTGAAGCCCGCTTCGAAGGCCTTCGAAACTTCCTTCTCGTAGTCGTCACGCACGTTGCTGATGGAACGATCCGAACCGTTGGCATTACACGCCGGGACGGTCAGGAAGGTGCTGATGGCGATCTTGTCCCACTGCGTCGGACCCGTGCAGAGACCGCCGAAGTTTTGCTCGATCGTGGCGCGGCTACCCGAGGAGTTGAAACCACCCGAGCGGAAGCCGACACCGTAGCTTGCAAAGAGCGCCACACCGTCCGTCGCCTTCCAGTTGACCGAGAGCTTCGGCTGCAACTGCGAGAAGGTCTTCGAACGACCCGGGATGCTGGCCAATGCCGGGTTGGCATCGTAGGCCGGGTTGATGAACTTGCCCGAACCACCGAAGCCCGGCGTTTGCGGTCCGATCTTCGGCACGTTGTTCGACACTTCGCGCTTCTCTTGGTCGTAACGCAGCGCCAAAGCGACTTCGAGACCGTCTTGGATGTCGTAGGCCAACTGACCAAAGCCCGCGAGCACCGTGCTATCGAAGTCGTCGTCGTAGAGCAGATCGGTCGGGTTCACGCCACCGGTCCGGACGAGGCCCTGTTTCAAAAAGCCCGTGGCGTTGTCTGAACCCTGCGACACGATCACATGACGCTGGATATCGGCCAAGTAGGCGCCAGCCACCCAACGCAACGCTTGATCGCCCGGGGAAGTCAGGCGCACTTCGACGCTGGTGTCCTTTTGATCGCGCTGCTGGTACTGGTAACCATCGCAGGTGGTCGGGCCGTAAGGCGGCAACAGACCCGGGTAGAAGAACGGCGCGGGCAGCGGCGTGTCCTTCGTGCGGGCGGCAAGCGAGCTGGTGCACGAGGCAGTAGCCGAATACAAGCCAAAAGCCGCACTGGTGCCATCGGTGAGGAAGTAGTTCGTCTGGTCGTTGAAGGCCGCGACCGCCGTCAGCGTACCGACCGCAACGGGGTACTCGGCCTTGACCGACAGGTTGATATTCTCTTGCTCGTTCTGCGGCTTGACGTTGTTCAAGTAGACGAAGTTGTGCTTGTTGGCATCTTCGTAGAACAGCGCACCAAAGCCGCCGGCTGCGGCCTCTTGCAACGCGAACGAGGCGTTGAAGTTGATTGCGCCCGCATCGAGCTTGGAGAACTTCGCCTTCGCATCGATCGTGCCACCCCCTTCGAGGTCGGTGATCAATCGAGCTGACAGGCCGGTTTCTTCAAAGAAATCGACGCAGTCGTCGCATTTGAGGAAAGCGTTATCCCACTGACCATCGGTCTTGCGAGTATAGGCAGACACCGAAGCGCGGGTGCCCTCGCCGATCGGCCCGCTCATATACGCATTCAGCTTGTAGCTGCTGAACTCACCGTAGCCACCACCGAGATCGAACTCGAAGGATTCGGACGGCTTGCGCGTGGTGATGATCATCGCACCAGCCACCGCGTTACGCCCGTAGAGAGCGCCTTGCGGCCCCTTCAACACCTCGATCTGCGAAACGTTGTTGAGTTCTTGGTTGAGTGCATTGGGATTCGTTTGCAACACGCCATCGATCACGAGGGCGAAGTTGGTTTCGGCATCGCGACCCGTGTTGATGCCGCGGATCGTGACTTGGAGGTCACCGGCTTCGGCCGTTTGCACTTGCGCGACACCCGGCGTCAACGCGATGAAGTCCTGGGGACGCTCGATACCCGCCGCCTGGATCTCCGAAGCGGTGAAGGCCTGCACCGTCGCCGGCACGTCTTCGAGGCGCTCGGCGCGCTGACGGGCGGTCACGACGATTTCTTCGAGCTGCGCTTCCTGCGCGCCTGATTGCGCCGCAGCGATGGCAGCCATCACGCTCGCGCCGATCAGGGAAAGTTTCCGGTGACGATTAAACATTCAGTCCCTCCAGTGTTGTCCGTAATTCAGGAGTGGGTAAAAAGCCGACTGAGTCTACGGCGCGGCCCCCACGGGTCGCAACGAATATTCGTTGCGTTGCAACAAAGTCTGTTGCGGCGTGGCCACAATATCGACTCGAGTAAGGACCGCGAAACGGCCACTCGCCCGGCTGATTGCACCCGCTCCGCCTCGGTTTAGGCAATATCGACGCTCGAGCCTCATGCCCACGCGTATCGGAGATTTCGCCACGTGACCACCTCACCGCCCGTCCCTGCCATCGACATCGTCAGCGGCATCTGGACCGAAGAAGCCCTCTCCTTCCGACCCGGTTGGCAGGACCAGTTCTTCGCCGGAAAAATGAAATCCAAAACGGACATGCAGGGTGTTTCGCTCGAGCAGCAGCTTTCGCAAATGGCCGAAGCGGGCATCGAGAAGGCGTTTCTGTTCGCGCCGAAGGTCGGTCGAAAGGGTTTGCCGGGTTCATTCCACCTCCCCTACGAAGTGATCGCGCGCGCGGTCGAGAAATACCCGCATCGTTTCTATGCGATGGCAGGAATCGACCCTTATGAAGGCATGAACGGCGTGCGCGCACTCGAGGATGCGGTCAAGAACATGGGCTTCATCGGTGCGCATGTGTATCCGCACTGGTTCGATCTGCCGCCCGATCATGCAAAGTACTACCCGTTTTACGCCAAGTGCGTTGAGCTCGGAGTGCCCATCCAAATGCAAGTCGGTCAGTCGATGGTGTACACCAAAGAAGCGCCGATGCGCAGCGTGGGTCGCCCGATCCTGCTCGATGGTATTGCCTGCGACTTTCCGGAACTGAAGCTGATCGGTATCCACGTCGGCATTCCATGGACCGACGAAATGATTGCGATGGCGTGGAAGCACGAGAACGTTTTCATTGGTTCGGATGCGCACAGCCCGAAGTACTGGCCCGACGCGTTCGTAAAGTACATAAACTCCTACGGGCAGGACAAAGTCTTGTTCGGTACGGATTTCCCGGTACTCGGCTTCAAGCGAACCATGGATGAGGTGCTTGCGCTTAACCTGCGCCCAGATCCGCTGCGAAAATTTCTGCGCGACAACGCGCTGCGCGTTTACGGCATCAAGGCTTAGGCAACCGCGTCAATCTCCGCCGGTGCCCACCGACTTCGCGGCTTGCTCTGCGGTGAGAGCCGCACCGCTTTGCGTGAGGACCGCGATGTCGTCGTCGCTCAAACCCGCCTGACGCAGCAATTCTTCGGTATGCTCGCCCAAGCGCGGCGCGGGACGATCGATCGATGCGGGCGTTGCGCTGAAGTTGACCGGAAAACTCGGCATCCGCAAACGCCCCTCGCTCGGGTGATCAACGAACTGCCAAAAACCCGTCGCCTGCAAATGCGGGTCGGTCGCCAAATCCTCGAGGGTGTTCACCACGATGTGGGGGATACCGGAGTTCTCGAGCTCACTCAGCCAATCGGCCGTCGTACGGGTGGCCATGATCTCGGCGGTCGTCCGATTTGTCAGATCGATGTTACGAACGCGATCGGCCAAAGTACGAAACCGCTCATCCGCAGCGAGCTCAGGTCGCCCGACCACTTGGCAGAATTTGACCCAGTGCGCATCGAGGTAAGGCAGCACGGCGATGTAACCATCGAGTGTCTTGTACGGCTTGCGGTCCTTGCTCATGAGTCGCGTGTAGCCGGGCTTACCCTTGGGTGGCTCGAAGGTCATGCCCCAGAGATGCTCGGCCATGACGAAATTGACCATGGTCTCGAACATCGGCACTTCGAGCTCCTGCCCCTCTCCTGTGCGCTCACGATGGAACAGCGCGGCGAGCACGCCATACACCACGGTGATGGCGGTCGTTTTGTCGGCAACGACGGTGGGCAGATAGCGCGGCTCGCCCAATACCATTTCATTGAGCATGGCGATACCACTGGCCGCCTGGATCGAATCGTCGAGCGCACCCAAGCGACCATACGGGCCCCTCTTGGAATAACCGTAAGCACCGCAATAAATCAGTCGCGGATTGATCGTCTTCAAATCCGCGTAGTCGAGACCGAGCTTCGTCATCACTTGCGGTCGGTTGTTATGCACGAACACGTCGGCATCTTTGATGAGGGCGAAAAACGCCTCTTTCGCACCGGCGATGCGCAAATCGAGCACGATGCTGCGCTTATTGCGATTACAGGTGAGGTACAGCGCTGCCATACCGGGGTTGTTGCTCGCTCCGAGCGAGCGATTGCTGTCACCGCGCGGCTGCTCGATCTTGATGACATCAGCTCCCATGTCGGCGAGCATCTGGCAAGCCCATGGGCCGAGCACGACGCTCGTCATCTCCACTACCTTGACTCCAGCCAGCGGTCCACTCATCGTCGCCACACTCCGCAAAATCTCGACGCGATGATACGCTGCGTTCATGCAATTCGACTCGTTACTCGCGCGAGTCCGCCTACAGGCGGTCCTCATTGAGTGATCCAGACACCCCGGTGATCAAGCCGGTGGTCAAGCCGGTTGATCCTGTGGGTGCCTTGTTGGTAGGGCTGGCGGCCATGCTGTTTGCGACCAAGGGCATCTTCGCCAAGCAGCTTTACTCGATGGGGGTCAGCGTGGAGGCGCTCGTTACGCTACGAGCGTTGTTTGCGTTGCCGCTCTTCTGGTGGTTCGCGCTGCGGCGTGAAGGGTTCATCACGATTCGCTCGACGCCACCGCGCGCTGTGTTGACGGCAGCAGCGGTCGGCGCTCTGTGCTACTACGTCGGAGCCATGCTCGACTTCGTCGCTTTGACGATGATCGAGGCGAGCATCGAGCGGGTGCTGATCTTCAGCTATCCGGCGATGGTAGTGCTTTATTACGCGTGGCGTGATCGCCGCTGGCCGACGCGAACCGTGTTGCTTGCTCTGGCACTGACGTACGTCGGTATTTTCTTCACGATGGGCGGCTTCGACTGGACCGAACTGAGAGCGAACCTTCTTGGCGCCCTGCTGGTGATCGGCTCCGCTTTGTCGTACGCGGTGTATTTCGTCGTCAGTGAAAAGTACACACGCGAGATCGGTAGCGCACGCTTTACTTTGATCGCCATGACGGCGGCGCCGGCTTGTCTACTGCCCCACTTTCTCATCACACACGACATCACCGAACTCAGTGCATTCAGTGCATCCGCTTGGATGTTGCTCGTGATCCTCGCCATCGTCTGCATGTTCCTGCCCGCCTCGTTTCAAGCGGAGGGCGTCCGTCGTGTCGGTGCGCAGCGCGGTGCAGTGCTCTCCACTGTGGGGCCGCCAACCACCGTGCTACTCGCGTGGATTTTGCTCGATGAGCGACTGACGCTGTGGCAGTGGCTTGGCATCGCATTCATCGTGCTAGGCATCTTGGTGCTCGATCTCGAGCGTACGCGTCAACGCAGCGCCTAGTCAGGTAACCACACCGATCCGTCTCGGCTGCGACGCAGGCGAAACCCGTACGTATAGCGCTCCGCCGGATGCTCGGCGATGGTCACGAGAAACACCCGTCCCTCACGCCCACGATAACGCCGCAGCAGTGCGAGCGAGGGTGTTCCGGACTTCACGCCCATCCCCTTGGCACGCACGGCATCGAGAACCTCGGCACGAAGCTCCACTTCGACGGTCTCGACGCGCGCGCCAAAGCGCTTCTCAATCGCCTCGTAAACATAACCGCCGGCTTTGCCAACCGAGATGGCAACGGCTGCGTACTCCTTTGGCAGGTAGATGTCGGACCAACCAATGACCGCGCCACCACGACCCTTCAAACGCCGCAGTGCTCGCACGCGGCACCAATGTGTCCCGCGCTTGCAGGCCAGCGAGCTTGCGAGCTCAGCGTCAGCGACTACCTCATCGGTCGCGAGCACGACGAGGCGGCTCCCCTCCGGATAACGCATCCATTCAGCCGGCGAGGCGAGTCGCTGCACGTGACCCGGTGGCGACTCGAGCGCCGTGACCACGGTGCCGATGCCCCGATTGCGCGTGATCAGACCCTGCTCCTCGAGACAGCGCAGTGCCTCGCGGACGGTGTGACGACTCACGCGATGACGATCGACGAGCTCGAGTTCGCCCGGCAGCACAGAGCCCACGGGATACCGGCCCGCCTGCAGATCGATTCGCAGCACCTCGGCGAGCGCGCGGTAACGTGGTTGAGCTCGATTGACACCCATTGCTACGCATCCTAGCATTTGTCCGTACATTTACCCAAGCCGCCGAGGGTCTTCCCGATGAGTCAATCTGCTAAACCCATAGCACCCCAGCGCTATCGAGAGACCTTCGGTCGCTATTACGAAGACTTCGTCGTCGGCGACGTGTACGAGCACCGACCGGGCCGCACGATCAGCGAAACCGACAACACGTGGTTCACCTTGCTCACGATGAACACCCATCCGCTGCACTTTGACGCTGAATTCGGCAAAGCGTCCGAATTTGGCAAATGCATCGTCGCCTCACCCCTCACGCTCGCCATCCTCGTCGGCATGAGCGTGACCGACGTCAGCCAGAAAGCCATCGCCAACATGGGCTGGAAAGATATCCGTATGACCGCACCGGTTTTCGCAGGGGACACGCTGTACGGGGAATCCGAGGTGCTCGAGAAACGTGACTCCAAATCGCGACCCACGGCAGGCCTCGTCACGGTGCGCACGATCGGAAAAAACCAGGATGGTCGAATCGTGTGCGAATTCGAGCGCACGGTGCTCGTGGCCAAGCGCGGTCATGCCGTGGAAGACAAACTGAATTATTGACTTTTTCGACCCGTCACTGCGGAGAACGCCATGAGCGACGTAGACAACGAGATTCTCGAATCGATCGAACGCTGGGCCGAGCGGGAATTGAAACCGATCGCCAAAAAGTTCGACCACGCGGATGAGTATCCGCTCGAGATCGTCGAGCAAATGAAGGAACTCGGTCTCTTCGGAGCCACCATCGATCCGGAATATGGTGGGCTCGGCCTGTCCGCCTCGACGTACGCACGCATCGTGATGAGCATCGCCTCGATCTGGATGGCCCCGGTTGGCATCTTCAACTCGCACTTGATCATGGCCGCCTGCGTGCAGCGGCACGGCACGGACGACCAGAAGCGGCGCTGGTTACCGAAATTTGCCAGCGGCGAACTTCGCGGCGGCATTGGCCTAACCGAGCCCAATGCCGGCACCGATCTGCAGAGCATACGCACGTTGGCGCGTCGCGACGGGGATCAGTATGTCATCAATGGCACCAAGACCTGGATCACCAACGGCGTCTACGGCACCTGCTTCGGTGTGCTCGTCAAAACCGACCCCGAGGCGCAACCGCGCCACAAGGGCATGAGCATGTTCATCTGCGAAAAGGGCGATGGCTTCCAGGCCGCGAAGAAAATTCGCAAGCTCGGTTACAAGTCGATCGACAGCGCGGAGCTCGTGTTTGAGAACTACCGCGTCTCGGCAGAGCAATTGATCGGTGGCATCGAGGGTCGCGGTTTCCAGCAAGCGGTGGGCGGACTCGAGCTCGGCCGCATCAACGTGGCGGCACGGGGCGCCGGTATCGCTGCCGGCGCGCTACGCGACGCACTGCGTTACGCGCAAGAGCGCAGCACCTTCGGTAAGCCGATCGCACAACACCAGGCTATCCAACTGAAGCTCGCCGATATGGCAACCCGGGTCGAGGCCGCACGCCTACTCATTGAGCAAGCCGCGCGCAAATACGATACGGGCGAGCGCTGTGATCTCGAATCGAGTATGGCGAAGCTATTCGCATCGGAAGCGGGCGTCGAAAACAGCCTCGAGGCGATGCGCATCTTCGGTGGGTACAGCTATTCGACCGACTTCGATGTCGAGCGTTATTACCGCGACGCACCGCTGATGTGTATCGGCGAAGGGACCAATGAAATGCAGCGCATCATCATCGCCAAGCAATTGGTCGAAAGGAATCCGCTGTGAGTGTGTCGCTGCCGCTCGCCGGCGTTCGCATTCTGACCTTTGAGGCGTTCGGGGCGGGGCCTTTCGGCTCGATGTATCTCGCCGACCTAGGAGCGGAGGTCATCAAGATCGAAAACCGCGCGCAAGGCGGTGATGCCACGCGCGGCATGGGCCCGTATTTTTTGGGCGATCACGACTCGCATTTTTTCCAGACATTCAACCTCAACAAGCGCAGCGTCTGTCTCGACCTCAAAACACCCGACGGCCAAGCGATCTTCCGCAAGCTCGTGGCGAAATCCGATGCGGTCCTCAACAATTTGCGGGGTGATCAACCCGACAAGCTCGGCTTGACCTATGCGGCGCTGCGCGACTGCAATCCGCGTCTCGTCTGCGCCCACCTCTCGGCCTACGGCCGCGACAACGAGCGCCGCGCTTGGCCCGGTTACGACTACCTCATGCAGGCCGAAGCGGGGTTTCTGCACGTCACGGGCGAGCCCGGAACGCCGCCTGCACGGATGGGTCTCTCGATTATCGACTACATGACGGGCATTACCACGGCCCTGGCGCTGGTCGCGGCACTGTTTGGCGCGGCTCGCAGCGGTATCGGACGCGATATCGATGTCAGCTTGTTCGATGTCGCCCTGCACCAACTCTCCTACCCCGGCACTTGGTACCTCAACGAAAAACTCGTGACCGGCCGCGCGCCGCGTAGTGCCCACCCGAGCGCAACCCCGGTGCAGTTGTTTAAAACCGCCGACGGCTGGATCTTCATCATGTGCATGACCGAGAAGTTCTGGCAGGAACTGCTGAAAGTCCTCGAGGCACCACACATCGCGCACGATCCGCGCTTTGCGAGCGTAGCCCTGCGACGAGAGCATCGTGACGAGCTGACTCCAGTGCTCGATTCCGAATTCGAGCGGGATACGACGGCCGCTTGGCTCACCAAGCTGCAAGGCGTGCTGCCCGCAGCACCCGTTTATGACTTGCCACAAGCACTCGAGAACCCGTTCCCACTCGCCAACGGGATGATCCGCACTACACCGCACCCGCAACGGGCCGACTTTCGCAGCTTCGCCAACCCGATCAAACTCGATGGTGCTCGCCTACCGGCTCGCAGTGGCCCCGCGCTCGGTGCTGATACCGATCACGTGCTACACGAGCTCGGTTACTCGAACGACGATATCCTAGGCTTCAAGGCGCGCGGAATTCTTTGAGTGAGCAGTATGAAACTGGAAGGCTTGCGTGTATTGGACTTGTCGCTTTTCCTGCCGGGGCCACAACTGTCGTTGATGATGGCCGACCAAGGCGCTGAGGTCATCAAAGTCGAACCGCCCGGTGAAGGCGAGCCGAATCGACACATCGGCCCCCGAATCGGCGCAGACAGCGTCTTCTTCCGCAATACCCATCGCGGTAAAAAGAGTGTCTGTATCAATTTAAAGGCGCCGGCGGGACGCGAAGCCCTGCTCAAACTCTGCGAGACGGTCGACGTCTTCATCGAAGCGTTCAGGCCGGGTGTGGTCGACCGACTCGGCATCGGTTACGAGGCCGTTGCCGCTCGGAACCCCGCGATCGTCTACTGCTCGATCTCCGCTTTCGGACAAACAGGCCCCTACCGCAACATCCCTGCGCACGATCTAGCCACAGAGGCCATTGCCGGCGTGGTGAGTCTCAACATTGGCAACGACGGCGAGCCCACCATGCCGCACGTACCGGTCGCAGACATGGCGGCCTCCATGCTGGCGCTGTCGGGCGTCATGATGGCGCTCTATCGGCGTGAGCAGACCGGTCGAGGCGACTACCTCGACATCTCGATGCACGATTCGGTGCTCGCCTGGACACCGAACATCACAGGACCCGTGTTTGCACAATCTCGATCGCCCGTGCCGCGCGACGAGCGCAGTCTCGGCGGCAGCGCCTTCTACAACATCTACCGGACGAGCGAGGGTCGTCATGTTGTGCTCGGCGCGCAAGAGATCAAATTCGTCCGCAACCTGCTCGGTGAAATCGGCCGTACCGATCTCGTCGAATTGTGCGAACAAGGACCCGGCCCGCATCAGGCACCGCTGATCGCGTTGCTGCGCCAATGGTTTTCGACCCGCACGCAACAAGAGTGGATCGATTGGTTTGCCGGACGCGACATCAGCTTTGCGCCGGTGAAGACGCTGCGCGAAGCGTTTGACGACCCACAAACTCTCGCTCGAGGCATGCGTCTCGTCGATGACGAGGGATATGAACATATCGGTGTGCCCATTCGCTTCAAAAACGAACCGGGCGCTGCACAGCTAACGTTACCGCGCATGGGCGAACATAACTGGGAAGTACTGCAAACCGTCGGCTATACGGCAGCCGAAATCACTCAACTCGAAAACGAGGGGGCGATTTTTAACAGCTAACCCTGCGACAATGCGCAGATGACACACTGTTCGCTTCGGCCGGCAAGGACGCCGGTCACCGCTATGGTCGCTTTCGTGACCTTCGCCGTGCTCGCCGTGGGCGATACGGCGCTGGCGCAATCCAATACCGCTCCGCAATCGACACCGGAAGAGGCGCTCGAAGAGGTCGTGATTTCCGGGCGGCGTGAACCCGGCGCTGTGATCGGCGATATCGAACCAGAACTGCAGTTATCGGCACAGGAAATCCGCGCGCTCGGCGTCGGTAACGTGTCGGAATTGTTACAAGCTCTCGCCCCGCAACTCGGCAGCGGCCGCGGACGGGGTGGCGAGCGCCCCGTAGTGCTCGTCAATGGCGTACGTGTTTCGGGCTTTGCCGAGATTCGGGATCTACCGACCGAAGCGATCATGCGCACCGACATCCTGGCTGAAGAGGTGGCGCTCAAATATGGCTATCGAGCCGATCAGCGCGTTGTGAATCTCGTGCTGCGCCCGCGCTTTCGGGCGTGGACCGGTGAAGTGAATGCACGCAGCACCGCCGAGGGCGGTCGAGATGGTCTCGATGCCGGCATCAACTGGTTACGCATCCAGCGCGATGAGCGTCTGCAATTCGATTTCAAACTGCGCAATGACGAGCCGCTGCTCGAGAGCGAGCGACGGGTCCAGGGTGATGACGGTGAGGCTCGAAGTGATGCGCCCTTCCGTAGCCTGCTGCCCGAGATCCAGGGCTGGTCGACCAACGCGACTTGGGTGAAACCACTGGCCGAGGGGCGCTCGGCGACCATCAATGTCGCCATTGATCGCAACGAGCGCGAGTCCCTGCTTGGCTTGCGACCTGACGCCCCGCCGGGAGCTAATCTGATCCGCCGCGAGGTCGATACCGACGACGCGCGGATCGGCGGACTGGTGCAAGGTGTCACCGCCGGTTGGCGTTGGTCGGCCAATTTCTCGGCCGATCGTAATACGAGCGAGTCGTTCACCTCGGGTGAAGGTCTGTCGGGCCGATCGCGCAGCGACGTGCTCGATGTCGATCTTCTCGCGAACGGCGATCTTATCGATGTCCCGGCGGGAACTCTCAGCGCCACGGCACGGGCGAGTCTCGGTGCGCGTTCGATCGAGAGTCTCTCACGCCGCGCAGGCATCGAGCGCTTGACCGAGCTCGACCGTGATCGACGCGACGCTCAACTGAATCTCGACCTGCCGCTGCTCGATAGTCCCGATGTCGGTCGCTTCACGGCGAATCTCAACGGCGCCATCGAACATCTCTCGGATGTCGGCTCGCTCAATGTATTCGGTTATGGACTCAACTGGAGCCGTTCGCGACAGTGGCGCGTGCTTGCGAGCGTCACAGAAGATGACGGTGCGCCCTCCTTGCAGCAACGTGGCTCACCGTCGATCGTGACGCCGACCGTTCGTACCTATGATTTTTTGAGAAGCGAAACTCGTGATATCAGCCGAATCGATGGCGGCAACGCGGCCTTGCAGCCGGATCGTCGGCGCGTGGAAAAACTGAGCGTCTCTGCCAGACCTTGGGAAGACGTCGATCTCAACGTGACGATCGATTATCTGCGCACCGAAACGCAAGATCTCATCGGCTCGCTACCTCTGGCAACGCCGAACATCGAGCGCGCCTTCGGCGAGCGGTTCACTCGCGATGCGCAAGGTCGACTGCTGGCCATCGATGCTCGCCCGCTCAACCTCGGCAGCCGCGAGCGTGACGAGTGGCGCTGGACGATGTCGCTGAATCGACCCTGGGGCCCGCAGCCGGAGGCGCCGAATTGGCGCGGTGTTGGCGGTGGTGGCCAGGGCGGCGCAGGCGGTGCACCCGCCTCGACGACACCAAGCGACGACGCCGCGCGCCGCGCGCGCATGGCCGCGATGGGTGAGCGCATGATGGGCTTCGCTCGTCGCGGCAGCTGGCAACTGTCGATCACGCACACACACCGCACTCGCGATGAAGTGCGCCTGGGTAACGCCGGGATCCCCCTTGATCTATTGAACGGGGATGTGCTGCTCGATCCGACGGGCATCTCGACCGATGAGGTCGAGTTCAATCTGGGCGGCGCGCGCAATGGCTTTGGCGGTCGATTGACGGCCCGCTGGCGCAGTGGCACTGAGGCAAGCAGCAGCCTCGATACGCTGCAGTTCTCCGAACTTACGACCGTGGGCCTGCGTCTGTTCGCCGATCTCGGCTTGCAACCCATCGCGCGGGAATATCCGCTGCTGCGCGGCGCCCGCCTCGCCTTCATCGTCGACAACCTGTTCGATGAGCGCCAAGACGTACGCAATGCGCAGGGTCTGACGCCACTGAACTATCAGCCTGACCTACTCGACCCGCAGGGCCGAACGATCCGCCTGACGGTGCGCAAAGTGTTCTTTCCGTCATTCGCGCCGCCGACCCGATCGGAAACGCGTTCGTAAAGAGACACGCCGCTCTGCGATAATCACCTTGTTATTTTTTTCTCGTAGGCCCCCCATGTTCGAGACCCTGACCCGCGTTCCGGTTGACCCCATCCTCGGCGTCTCCGCCGCGTTTCAAAAAGACACTTCGGAGACCAAGATCGATCTCGGCGTCGGGGTCTATAAGGACGAGGCCGGCAAGACGCCCGTGCCGCGTGCTGTCAAACGCGCCGAGCAAGATCTGATCGCCGCGCAGACCAGCAAGACGTATCTCAGTCCGATTGGTAACCCGGGCTTCAATCTGCAAGTGGCCGAATTGACCTTTGGTTCGGACTTCGGCGGACGTAAAGCGGATCTCGCGCTCGCGCAAGCGCCCGGCGGCAGCGGTGCGCTGCGCTTGGGTGCAGAACTCATCAACGCGGCACGTCCCGGCTCGACGGTCTACGTCAGTGACCCGACTTGGGCAAACCATATCCCGCTGTTGGGGTCGGCAGGTCTCAAAGTCGAGAAATATCCCTACTACGACCCGATCAACAACACGGTGCGCTTCGAGCCCATGCTCGATGCACTCGAGCAGCTCGCCGCTGGCTCAGTCATCGTCCTGCACGCCTGCTGCCATAATCCGACCGGGCAGGACCTCTCCCCGGAGCAGTGGGCCGCGGTCGCCGACGTGCTGGCGCGTCGTCGTTTGCTGCCCTTTCTCGACATGGCCTACCAAGGACTCGGCGAAGATCTCGACCGAGATGCAGCATCGATCCGGCTCATGGCCAAAGCGGTTCCCGAGATGCTTGTTGCCGTCTCTTGCTCAAAGAATTTCGGACTGTATCGCGAGCGAACGGGTCTCATCGCCGTGCTCAACGCGGGTCATGAAGCGGCCTCCCTCGCGACCGGCCAGCTCGGTCGTCTCGCGCGAACCCTCTGGTCGATGCCGCCGGATCACGGGGCCGCTGTTGTGGATCGCGTGCTGTCGTCGCCGGAGTTACGCCAAGACTGGATGACGGAACTGCGCCACATGGCCAACCGCATCAACTCGCTGCGCACTCAGTTGGCGGATCGCCTAACCGCCAGCACCGGTCGCGACTTTGCCTGGGTCAAGCAGCAGCGCGGCATGTTTTCGCGTTTGCCGCTCTCGGCCGAACAAGTGGTCGCCGCTCGCGAGCAGCACCACATCTACATGGCGCCCGATGGCCGCATCAATATCGCCGGCGTCAGCCCGAGCAATGTCGAGCGGCTCGCCGAATCCCTAGCCATGGTCATGCAAGGCTAAACGCGCATGCAAGAAGAGCCGGCACTACGTTCTTGGTGGATGCCCTTCACCCATAACCGGCATTTCAAAGCGCATCCGCGGCTCATCGAACGCGGCGACGGCGCCTATTACACGCTCGTCGATGGACGCCGGGTGTTCGACGGCCTCTCCGGACTCTGGTGTTGCCCGCTCGGTCACTCACCTGCCGCGGTAGTCGAGGCAATCCGGGAACAAGCGGGCGTCCTCGACTTCAGCCCGAGTTTTCAGATGGGGCATCCGGGCGCCTTTCGCGTCGCCTCACGGATCGCTGAACTGGCGGGTCGCCCGAATGATCGCGTGTTCTTCACCAACTCAGGCTCAGAGGCGGTCGATACCGCCTTGAAAATCGCCATTGCCTATCATCGCGCCCGCGGTGAAGCGACGCGGACGCGCATCATCGGTCGTGAGCGCGCCTATCACGGGGTTGGCATGGGCGGCATCTCGGTGGGCGGCATCCTCGCCAATCGCAAGATGTTCGCGCCGCTGATGATGCCGGGCGTCGATCATCTTCCCCACACCTTCGATCCGAGCAAGATGGGCTATTCGCGCGGCCAACCGCAATGGGGCGCGCATCTGGCTGATGAGCTCGAGCGACTGGTCGCTCTGCACGATGCGAGCAACATCGCCGCCGTAATCGTCGAGCCCATGCAAGGATCGACCGGCGTCATCGTCCCACCGCAGGGCTATCTCAGCCGTTTGCGCGAAATCTGCAACAAGTACGGCATCCTGCTGATCTTTGACGAGGTCATCACCGGCTTCGGTCGTTTGGGAACTCCGTTCGCTGCCGATTTCTTTGATGTTCATCCAGATATGATCACGTTCGCCAAGGCGGTGAACAACGCGGCCGTTCCCTTGGGCGGTGTACTGGTGAACGAGTCGATCTACGACGCCTTCATGTCCGGTCCATCACATCTCATCGAGTTCTTCCACGGCTACACCTACTCCGGTCACCCGCTGGCGATCGCGGCCGCGGCAGCAACGCTCGAGCAGCTCGCTCCCAACGGCGATGCCTCGCGTGGCGCGATTGCAAAGGCGGCGGCGCTCGCCCCGGTGCTCGAGGAGGCGATCCACTCCCTGCGAGGTGAGCCGCTGGTTGCCGACATCCGTAACTTAGGACTCGCTGCGGCGATCGATGTCACGCCGCTCCCCGGACAGGGCGGAATGCAAGCGTTCCGTGTATTCGAGCGAGCGCTCGAGCGAGGACTCTATGCCCGCTTCACCGGTGAGACGCTCGCACTGGCGCCGCCGTTCATCTCGACGCCCGACGAAATTCGTGGCGCTGTGGAAATACTCCGACAGGCGCTACGCGCCGCGGCCTGAGTCAACCGGCGAGCAATACCTTTTCGGCGTGCTCGAGCGCTTCTGCGGAGCCAGCGCAGACGATTTCATCACCGACCCGAAGACGCAGTGCGTGGTCGGGATCGTTGCCCACCACGCCGTGACGCAACACGCTGCGAAAATGAACCTCGACCCCACGAAGTACAACATCATTCAGTGATCGATCAACCGCCCAGGCGCCGGGCGGAATGACGACGGTGCGAATCGCCGCAGCATCCGCCTCGGTCTCCTCGTCCGGTAAGTCGCTCTCGCCACGCAGCAAACCACGCAGGCGCGCATATCGATCCGACCGAATATTACCGATAGTGCGTACGACTCGCGAAACGGGATGGTTGAGCAGCATCAACGCATGTGACGCCAGCATCAAACTGGATTCGAAAGTTTCGGGAACAACCTCGGTCGCACCGGCTGCCATCAGATCAGCGAGACGCGAATCATCGGCTGTTCGAACGAGCACGGGTACATCCAAACGCAAGCTTCTCACCGCACGCAGAATGCCAATTGCGACGGCAGGGTCTGCAAAGGTGATCACCACTGCATTGGCGGTCTTTAATCCCACCTCGCGCAGCAGATCGACATCGGACGCATCGCCATAAATCACCGGCAAGCCGGCGGCTCGCGCGCTGCGCACACGCAGGGGATCGAGGTCCATGGCGAGATATTCGAGCGCTTGCGAATCGAGCACTCGCGCCAAGTTTTGACCAACGCGCCCAAAGCCGCAGATGATCACGTGTTCACGCGAGGCGAGATCGTGAGCGAGTTTTTCCTCAGGGGTAGGCTCGAGCGTTGTGGATGTGATCGGGCCCGACTCACGCAAAAGCCAACGGACGATGCGTCGGTTCTCGCGCAAGATCAAGGGTGCGGTGACCATGCTGAGCACGATCGCAACCAACACAGGCTGGGTGATACTCGAATCGACGACGCGACCTTGCATTAGGATCGTCAGAATTGCGATGCCGAACTCGCCGCCACTCGAGAGCACGATGCCGGTGCGTAGGGCTTTGAAGCTTGGCAGCCCCGAGAGGCGCGCAACCAACGTCATGATGCCGCTCTTCAGCAGCAGCATCGCCGCAAGCATCGCGAGGATCACCCAAAACTCGTCGCGCAAGACTCGAATGTCGAGCATCATGCCGACCGAGATGAAAAACAGTCCGAGCAGGATGTCGCGAAACGGTCGAATCACCGCTTCGACCTGATGCCGATATTCCGTTTCCGCCAACATCATACCGGCGAGAAAAGCGCCGGTCGCCATGGAAACGCCAGCGCCGTGCGAGACCCAGGCTGCACCGAGCGCCACCATCAACACGGCGAGCGTAAAGAGCTCTCGCACGCGACTGTGTGCAATCTGATAGAGCAAGGGTCGCAACAAAAAACGTCCCGCTGCCAACACCGCCGCCACGGCGAGAATCGCGCCGCCCACACCGATCGAAATCGCCTGCGGCGAGAAATCGGTCCTGCCACTGGCGAGCGCGCCCGCGAGCACGAGGAAAGGGACGAAGGCCAGATCCTGAAACAGCAGCACGCTGAACGCCATGCGTCCGTGCGTCCGGTTCAACTCGGACTGCTCGGTCAGTTGCTGCAGAATGATGGCCGTTGAACTGACGGCGATCGCGCCGCCGAGCGCAATGGCGGGCAACGCGGCCACGCCCACTGCGAGAAACACGATGCTGACGGCGACTACAGTCAAGGCAACCTGCGCGCTGCCGATACCGAAGACCTCGCGACGCATGGCCATCATGCGCGGCCAAGAGAACTCGAGCCCCAAAGTAAAGAGGAGAAAGACGACACCGAGCTCCGACAACAAACGCGTCGTCGCCGATTCGGCGAATAACCCGAACGCATATGGCCCGAGCAACACACCGACCAACAGATACCCGAGAATCGCCGGTAAGCCAGCCCGACGCGCCGCCGTGACGACCAACACGGCCGCCACCAGCAGAATCAAGACTTCGCCGAGCGGATCGCCGATCACCTCATGCCGTCTCGCTATCGGCGATGCAGGCCACACCGGTGCCGCCGAGACCGCAATAGCCATTGGGATTCTTGGCGAGGTATTGCTGGTGGTAATCCTCGGCGTAGAAATAAGTCGGTGCAGGCAAGATCTCGGTGGTGATGCTGCCTAAACCGCGCTCGCCAAGACCGCGTTGGTAGCGATCACGCGTTGCCTCTGCCGCCATCCGCTGCGATGCGCTCGTGTAAAAGATGACGGAGCGATACTGCGTGCCGATGTCATTCCCCTGCCGCATGCCTTGGGTCGGATCGTGCCGCTCCCAAAACGCCTTGAGCAGGTCCACATAGCGGATCCGCGCAGGGTCGAAAATCACGCGCACGACCTCGGCGTGACCCGTGCGACCGCTGCAGACTTCTTCGTAGGTGGGGTTCGGCGTGTAGCCACCGGCGTAACCGACCGAGGTGGACAGCACGCCCGGCATTTTCCAGAACAGCCGCTCGGCGCCCCAAAAACAACCGAGACCAAAGACGCCTTCCTCACTACCGGCGGGAAACGGTGGCTGCAAAGCGGCGCCGTTGACGAAGTGTGTCGCGGGTACGGGCATCGGTGTGGAGCGCCCCGGCAGCGCCATGGACGGGTCGATCATGCGAGTTTTCACTGACATCATGGCTGCAGTCTGTCGTCCTCGACGGATGACTTCAAGAGGTATAATCCTTCCGCCATGAACATCTGCCAGTCACACAATTTGCGCACAGCGCCGACCACTCACAGCAAACCCTATGGGCTGCGGGTATCGCTGAAGTCAGGCGATCCGTTCGCCAAGCTGCTCGGTTCCGACTGGAGCAGGACGCATTGGTATGCCACCGCCGAGCAGCGCGATGCGGCCCTGCGCGAAATGAGTCGCAAACACGAATACTCTCGACCCGGGGATTTCCCTGCGCACGTCTACGAGAAGGTGGTCAATCTCGCCGCTCGCTGATCGAGCGGATCATCGCCTAGAAGGTACGCCCGAGGAACAGATAGAAATTGCTCTCGCTGTCCTCGCCAAAACCGGTGCCGATATAGACCGGTCCAAGCAGCGTATCGAATCCAAAGAATAAGCTACCCTGCTTGAGCGACGAGCCGAAACTGATGTCGCTGCGATCGTCCCAAACGTTGCCCACCTCGAGCGATAAGCCCGCGTACGCCGGCACGTTCAAGAACCCTTCGCCACCTCGACCGATCTGTCGATAGTAGAGCGCTCGAGCGATCGCAAAATGACGCCCAGAGAGCGTTTCCGGAGCGATCCCCGACAGATTCAAGAAGCCACCGAGGGGGAACAAGCTGCGGACATTATCCTCGGCCGAATCGATCTGCGTTCCGAGCGAGGTCCATAACGCGACGGTATCGCGACCGCGCGAACGAGCGGAGAGCCAATCGATCGTCACGATATCGGCGTTACGATCGGAGCCAAGACTTTCGCGCTCACCACGCCACTCGGTCACAAAGTACTGGCCGCGCCTCGGGAAATGCCGATTATCGAGCGTGTCGATCGAGACTCGGCCAAAGAATTCGCGTATGTCAAACTCATCGCTGCTCGCCAACGAGGGATCACCTAAGCGCAAACGGGCACGCCCGGTCTCGCGCCGCACGCCGGCGCGAACTTCACCCCAATTGGCAAGTTCACGACCGAGATCGACTCCGTATTCGGAGGTGCGCAGTCGATACTCGGCGATCCTCTCGCCATTCCGTACAAGTGGAACGTTGCGCAACTCGAAGCTCGCTTGCGGCATCCAGAACCAGCGCGCCTCATCACCGAACGGAATATGTGCCTCGGTTGCTAGACGCGGTTCCACACCGACCTGCGCATCCCACACCCACTCGGCGGCGAGCGGCCCGATGTCGGCGAGTACGAATCGCGCGGCCGCGTTGTAGTTGGAGTTGCCGTTGAAGTCATCCTGCAACGACAAGCCGAACCGTACGTAATTGGGCCCCCAAGAGTTACGCCGTGCTGCGACCTCGAGCGCCTCGCCGGCTTCACCTCGCACGCGATATTCGACCGACTCAAAATTGCCGCGACCAAAGAGCGTCGTGACGGCCGCATCGATGCGGTTCACATCGAGCGTCGCGGCTGTAAAGCTGCCTGCGATCAGACGCGCGTAGCGCACCGCCGACTCGGCGACGCGAACGCTCTCGATCTGCGGCGATTGCTGACGGGCTGCAGCGCGCGCCGCCCGCCATTCGGCATACCGATCGGTACTCCACGCCACGGCCGACAAACGCGACAGCGCCGCTCGCGCCGCAGCCTCACCGAGCTGAGTCGCCTGCGGAATGATGGCAAAGTCGAAGCTCGATGCCTCGCCGAGATTCGGCGAAATGAGGATATCGCTCGCTCGGAGGTGCGACCGCTGTACATCGCTGCCGCGACGAATGAGGATCGACAACATCTGATTGGAGATGGTCGTCACTGAATCGAGTGTGTCGCGTTTGCGCAGCGGAAAGCCGACATCCACCACGATGAGCAGATCGACGCCCATCGCCTGCGCGACATCGACTGGCAAGTTGTTAGCGAGACCCCCATCGACGAGCAAACGTCCGTCGATCTCCACCGGCGCGAATACCCCTGGCGCTGCCAAACTCGCCCGCATAGCGTCGACGAGATCGCCGCCCGAGAGCACCACCGCGTCGCCGGTCTCAAGGTCCGTGGCGACCGCTCTGAACGGGATCGGCAATTGATCGAATTGTGCGCGCGCCGCCACCGGAAAGGTCGCTCGCCGCAACGCTTGCGAGACACGCTGTCCCGACACCAGCGCTTTTGGCAAACGAAACGAACCGCTCTTGATGCCGAGCGGAAATTTCACGAGAAAATTCTGATCCTCGCTTTTGCGACGAAAACTCAAGCGATCGCGAGGCGCAGGCTCGGTGAAGGCGGCACGCCATTCGTCGGAGTCAATCAAGGCGGCGATTTCTGTGGCGGACAAGCCGCTGGCATATAGCCCGCCCACGACCGCACCCATACTCGTGCCGGCAATCGCATGAATGGGTACGCGTTGCTCCTCGAGCACCTTCAGCACACCGATATGCGCGGCACCACGAGCACCGCCACCGGAGAGGACAAGACCCACTCGCGGCGCCGAATCAGCCGCGGTCACGGCGGCGCTGCCGAGGAGGAGGATGGCCAAGAACGCGACTTTCAACACCCGCCAAGGATACCGCTGTTCGACGATAATGCGGCCATGCTCGATGCGTTGTTACTCGCCGGTCTCACGGAAGTGGTGGTCACCGCACAACGTCGGCCGGAGCCACTGCTCGAGGTCGCAGGCAGTGTCAGCCGGGTCTCGCCACGGACCGACGGCCGACTCGATCTTGACCACTACGCCGCTGCGCTCAATACGGTGCCGGGCGTCTTCGTCCAACGCGGCAGCGGTCAAGAAAGCCTGATCGCGATCCGCTCGCCCGTGCTCACGGGCGCGGGCGCGTGCGGGGCGTTTTTGTTGCTCGAAGATGGTCTGCCGTTACGCCCGACCGGCTTTTGCAACGTCAACGAAATGTTCGAGGTGAACACCAGTCAAGCCGCTGCCATCGAGGTGCTGCGCGGACCCGCGAGTCCGGGCTATGGCGCGAACGGGGTGCATGGCGCCATCAACGTGATTACGCCGGATGTCGTCGATCTCGACCCGATGCAAGTTGCACTCGAGTACGGCTCCGATGATTTTCGTAGCGTACGCGCCTCACTCGCCGGCGATCGCTTTGCCTTACAAGCGCTGCTGCGTCGCGATGGGGGTTTTCGCCAAAACTCCCCCGTCAACGAGTACAAATGGAATTTGGCTTTCGATGAGACTCGCGACCACGACCAAGTGAAGCTGCGGCTGGCTGCCACCCGCCTCGATCAACGAACGGCCGGGTTCGTGCGAGGCTTCGAGGCTTATCGCGATCCCGTGCTCAGATTGACCAACCCCAATCCGGAGGCTTTCCGCAACGCCGAATCGCAACGTGCCTCGTTACGTTGGATTCGGGCGGCCTGCGACGGATGCCGCGAAGAGTGGCATGCCATCCTGCGTCGCTCGCAGATGACCTTTCTTCAACACTTCTTGCTTGGCAAGCCACTCGAATCGAACGATCAAACCAGTGCTCGCCTCGGCTGGCAGCGCAGCGTGCCTTGGCACGATGCGTTGCAGGCCTCGATCGGTATCGAAATCGAGTGGGCCGATACCGCGCTGCTCGAAATTCAGGCGGCACCCACCCTCGAGGGTACGGCGGCGGCCCGCGCGATCCGTCCAGCGGGTCGCCATTACGACTACCGCACGCGAGTCTCCGGTCTCGCACTACAAGCGGCTTTGCGCGGTGACTATGCTCGTTATGGCTGGCAATTGGGCGTACGCGCCGATGGCGTTCGCTACGGCTACGACAATCGCATGTTGGCTGGAAATACAGCGGACGACGGCACGCCCTGCGCTTTCGGAGGCTGTTTGTTCAGTCGGCCGGAGGATCGCCGCGACGAGTTCGGCAATCTGTCACCGCGACTCGAACTGACTTGGAAAGCGACCGACCGACACCGCGCATATCTTGCCGCGACGACGGGTTTTCGACCGCCTGAGATCACCGAGTTGTATCGCCTGCAACGCAGTCAGCGAGTCGCCGATCTCGACTCGGAACACATTCGAGCCATTGAGGTGGGGGGACGCTACGTCGGCGAGCGTGGTTTTTGGCAGGTCGCGGCGTTCGATCAAATAAAACGCGAACTCATCATCCGCGATGCCAACGGCTTCAATGTCACCGGTGGTCGTACGACGCATCGCGGCCTCGAGTGGGAGTGGCGCTGGCAGCTCGGCGATACTTGGCTCATCGGTAGCAGCGGCACCCTCGCCCGTCATCGCTACGACTTCGATGCCGCGATCGAAGGTGGCGAGACGATCGTCCGAGGTCGGGATGTCGATACCGCACCGCGTCGACTGCAAACGGTGATGCTGCGCTGGTTGCCGAAAACCAATTGGGACCTCACCCTCACGGGATCGGATGTCGGCGCGTACTTCGCCGATGCGGCCAATCAATACCGCTATGCCGGACATCGGACGGTGAGTCTGGCGATCGGCTGGCAGGCGACCCCGCGCTGGCGTATGTCGCTCGACCTCGACAATCTGACCGACGCGCGCTACGCCGACCGTGCTGACTTTGCGCAAGGCAGTTGGCGCTACTTTCCGGGTCGTGATCGCAGCGCGTTCTTCAGCGTCGACTGGCGCGCACCCTGAGCGGGCGCATTACCAAGCGGAATCTGCTGCGTGATGCAATGGATGTTGCCACCGCCGAGCAAAATTTCTCGCGCCGGTACACCGACCACCTGACGCCTCGGAAAAATCTGTCGTAACTGGGCAATCACCCGCGCATCGTAACGAGCATCGAGTAATGGCACGATGACACCGCCGTTGGGCAGATAGAAATTCACATAACTTCCCGCGAGGCGCAGGCCACTCGACCGCGTCTGCGTACCCGCCTTGCCGGTGACGCCTGCCGCCTCGGTCGGCGTGATGTGTAGTGGACCGGGCATCGGCAACTTGTGAATACGCAAGCGCCGGCCGCGGGCATCGCGAGCCGCCCTCAGTCGTGCATGGGCGTCCTTGGAAATCGCCGCTTGCGGATCCTTGGGATCGTCACACCAACCGAGGATGACCTCACCGGGTGCCGCAAAACAGGCGAGATTGTCGATGTGGCCGTCGGTCTCGTCGTTGTAAACGCCCTCACCCAACCAGACGATGTGGCGAGCGCCCGTGTACTCGAGCAGCAAGGTCTCGATCCGTTCGCGCGATAGCGACGGGTTACGATTCGAATTCAAGAGACATTGCTCGGTGACGAGCAGCGTGCCTTCACCGTCGGAGTGAATCGCACCACCCTCGCACACGAGCGGCGCTCGATAGCGCGCCAGCCCTTCGATCGCGAGTACCCGCCGCGCGACGAGTTCGTCCTGGTCCCACGGAAAGTACAAGCCGCCTTGTAAGCCGCCCCACGCGTTGAAATGCCAATCGACGCCGCGTACCTCGCCAGCGGCGTTGACGACACAGGTGGGACCCACATCGCGCATCCACGCATCGTCACTCGCGATACGCAGCACTCGAATCCGCGGCTCGAGCGAGCGGCGCGCCTCATCGAAATGATTCGGCGCGACACCGACGGTGACCGGCTCGAAGCAGGCGATCGCGTGGGCAACGGCGGCGAACGCCCGCTGTGCCGGCCACGCCCCATCGCGCCAGTTGTCCGGTCGCGTCGGCCAGAGCATCCAGCAACCGCGATGGGATTCGAACTCGGCAGGCATCCGGAACCCGTCGATTACCGGGGTGGAGGCAAGGTCAGTCATGGCCCGATTGTAGTGCATGGGCGCCCGGCCCGACCGCTTGGCGAGCGGCTGCGCGTGCTAGGATTCGGCCACGCGACGGCGGGGGTTTGTTCTGTTTGCCGCGCGTTTTTCGAGGAGTTCATAAGACCATGTCGACGGCTGCAAAAGTCACCCTGACGCCGCCCGCCGGGGGCGCCAAGATCACCATCGCGAACGGCAAACTCGCCGTACCCAACAACCCGATCATCCCGTACATCGAGGGTGACGGCACCGGCCCGGATATCTGGCGCGCCAGCGTGCGTTTGATCGATGCGGCCGTCGCCAAAGCGTACGGCGGACAACGCCAGATCCACTGGCTGGAAGTCTATGCCGGCGAGAAGTCGAACAAGTTGTTCAACACCTGGTTGCCGGATGAAACGGTCGCCGCTTGCCGCGAATACCTCGTCTCGATCAAGGGCCCGCTGACCACCCCGGTCGGTGGCGGCATCCGCTCGCTCAACGTGGCGCTGCGGCAGTTGCTCGACCTTTACGTGTGCCTGCGCCCCGTGCGCTGGTTCAAAGGCGTGCCCTCACCGGTGAAGGCGCCGGAGAAGGTCGACATGGTGATCTTCCGTGAGAACACCGAAGACATCTACGCCGGTATCGAGTTCGAGCAGGGCAGCGAAGACAACGCCAAGTTCAAGGCACTGTTCAAAGAACATTTTCCAAAAGCCTACGCCAAGATCCGTTTCCCGAACACCTCGGGTATCGGCATCAAGCCGGTTTCCCAGGAAGGCACGGATCGCCTGTTCCGTGCAGCCGTCGAGTACGCCATCGTCAACGGACGCAAGACCGTGACGATCGTGCACAAAGGCAA
Organism: Gammaproteobacteria bacterium; assembly: GCA_018970145.1. GTDB lineage: Bacteria > Pseudomonadota > Gammaproteobacteria > Steroidobacterales > Steroidobacteraceae > UBA964. Next base: position 428,573 of record JAGWWY010000001.1, on the reverse strand, counting down.
CATCCAGAAGTTCACCGAAGGCGCCTTCCGCAATTGGTCGTACGCCCTCGCCGAGCGAGAATTCCCGGGCCAAACTTACGGCTGGGAACAATGGGAACGCACCAAGGCGGAAAAAGGCGAGAAAGCCGCCAACGCCGAGATGGATGAGGCAAAGAAAACCGGCAAGGTCATCATCAAAGATGCGATCGCCGACATTACCTTGCAGCAGGTGCTCACGCGTCCCGATGAGTTCGACGTGCTGGCCACCTGCAACCTCAACGGTGATTACCTCTCCGACGCGCTCGCGGCGCAGGTGGGCGGTATCGGTATCGCGCCGGGCGCCAACATCAACTATGTCACGGGTCATGCCGTGTTCGAGGCCACCCACGGCACGGCGCCGAAGTACGCCGACCTCGATAAGGTCAATCCGGGCTCGGTCATTCTCTCCGGCGAGATGATGCTGCGTTACCTCGGCTGGACCGAGGCCGCCGATGCCATCATCACGGCGATGGATCGTACGATCGGTCAGAAAACCGTGACGTACGACTTCGCGCGCTTGATGGACGGCGCGACCGAGGTCAAGTGCAGCGAATTCGCTGACGCGCTCATCCGCAACCTCTGACGGATAGGCAGGTGACCGCCGAGGCATTCATCGACGATTGCGCTCGGCGGATCACCATCGCCTTCGAAGGTTATAACGCCGCTTTCCGGGAAATCACACGTCGTGCTCCCGCTCGCTTCGAGAACTGCGATTGGAGCGCCTCGCAGCGAGACATTGGCGAGCGCATCGAGCTTTACGACCGCTGGGTCAACCGTACCGTTAGCGACCTGCGTCTGGCGCTCGGCGAATCGGCGCAAGATCGGCAGCTGTGGTCACAAATCCGCGATCGATTTTCGAATCGACTCGTCGGTACCGTCGATGCGGCTTTCGTGCGCACTTTTTTCAGCTCGGTTTCACGCCGTCTCTTCGGTACACGCGGCGTCGATATCGATCTCGAATTCGCCGCAGTCGAACTCGATCCTCTCGCCGATGCCGAACAAGCCGCCGAGCTGCAGCACTACGTCAACCGCGGCGACTTGTCGCTGCTGATCGAGGATCTGCTCGGCGAACTCCCGCTGCGTCGCCGCTGGATCGATTTCGAACGCAGCGTCAAGCACACTACGAGCGATATCACCGAAGTGCTGCGCAACGGCGGCTTCGGCGAGGCCGATCAATGCGTGCGGCAAATCGAAGTATTGCGGCCGCTATTTTTTCAGAGCACCAGAGCCTACCTCGTCGGACGGATCCAACTGGCCGAAGGGTATCTGCCGCTACTGATCGCATTACAAAACACCGAGCGCGGGATGTTGGTCGATGCAGTCATGTTGCACGAGAGTGATGTCAGCATCGTCTTTGGTTTCACTCGCACCTACTTCCATGTCGATCTCGAGCGTGTCGTCGAAACCGTGGTCTTCCTGCGTAAGATCTTGCCGCGTAAACCGCTGGCGGAGCTTTTCACGGTGTTAGGTCGCGCCAAACAAGGCAAGACCGAGCGTTACCGAGCCTTGATGAGCCATCTTTCGCGCTCGGACGACCAGTTCGTACACGCGCCCGGGGAACGCGGTCTCGTCATGGTGTGCTTCACCCTGCCATCGCTCGATCTGGTCTTCAAAATCATTCGCGACCAGTTCCCGCCGGTGAAGAACGTCGCGAGGCAGGACGTGCTCGACAAATATAACTTCGTCTTTCAGCACGACCGAGCTGGTCGCCTAGTCGATGCCCAAGAATTCAAACGTTTACGCTTGCCGCTGGATCGGTTCGCGCCGGCACTGCTCGAAGAATTGCAAAGCGAAACTGCGGCGACGGTACATATCGAGGGGCAAGATCTGATCTTTGATCACATTTACATCGAGCGGCGTATCACACCCTTGAACTTGTACCTTCGCGAAGCACCAGCGGATCTCGCCGAAAAAGCAGCCCTGGACTACGGCCAGGCAATCCGTGACCTAGCCCTGTCAAATATTTTTGCGGGTGATCTGCTTCTGAAAAATTTCGGCGTCACACGTCATGGCCGCGTGATCTTCTACGACTATGACGAGCTCTGTCGGGTCACCGATTGTCGATTTCGGGAGGTGCCGGTCGCCGACAACGACGAAGACGACATGCGGGCCGAGGCGTGGTTCTACGTCGCTGACAACGACGTATTTCCGGAGACGTTCGTCAAGTTCCTCGCTTTCGATGATTTGCAGCGAGCGGCATTCATGCGTGCCCACGGAGATCTGCTCACGGCGGACTTTTGGCGTAGCATCCAACAACGAACTAAAGCCGGCGAAGTATTGGAGGTCTTGCCCTACCAACCTCGCCGTATTCGTGCTGCTGGGAGTATCGTCTCTTGAGTCCGATTGCGTACGCGATTCCGATCTTCATGCTCAGCATCGTGGTTGAGTATCTGCTCTCGCGTCGCCGTGCACCCGGCGCTTACGACATCGCCGATGGCATCACCAGTCTGCACTTTGGTGTGCTGAGTCAAATCGCCGGCGCCTTCACCTTTTTTCTGACTATTGGCATCTACACTTGGACGTTCGAGCACTTTCGACTCGCGACGCTGCCGCAAACCGAATGGTGGGTTTGGCTGTTTGCGCTATTGTTCTACGATTTTTGTTACTACTGGGTGCATCGCGCAGGCCACGAGGTCAACCTCTTGTGGGGCGCGCACCAAGTGCACCACTCCTCGGAGTACTACAACCTCACCACGGCGCTCAGGCAAACCGCGACCGGCGCATTCACGGCATGGCCGTTCTATCTCGCCATGGCGTTGGCTGGCGTTCCACCCTTCGTCTTTGGCGTTGTCGCCTTGATCGATCTGCTCTACCAATATTGGGTTCACACGCAGCTCGTGCCAAAGCTCGGCGTGATCGATCGTATTCTCGTCACACCATCCAATCATCGTGTTCATCACGGCCAGAACGACTACTGTCTTGATCGCAACTACGGCGGCATTTTCATTTTCTGGGATCGCCTATTCGGTACCTTCGTCGATGAGCGCGACGATGAGCCCGTCGTGTATGGCATCCGCTCTCCGCTCGGCAGTTACGATCCGGTGTGGGGCAACCTCAATGTCTATCGAGACATCGCGCGACAATCCCGCGCTGCGCCAAGTCTCGCCAAAGCCATCGGCGTCTGGTTCGAGCCGCCCGCGGGACGCGGGAAAAAACCGCCGCCGATGCGGGAAGATTTTCGTCGCTACGACTCGTCGGCTGGCGCATCTGCGCGCCGCTACGCACTTTGGCAATACGTGCTGCTAATCGCACCGGCGACCCATTTCATCGCAATCGCAAGGCAACTCGAGTGGCTCGAGCGCGTGCAATACGCGCTGATTCTGGTTGCTTGGATTTGGAGCTTGAGCAGTGTGCTCGAAGCGCGCGCGCAGTCCCGGCGCGTCGAAACACTGCGGGTTGTTGCGACTGCCTCGCTCCTGATATCCAGTGCGTCCTGGTTCGGGCTCGCGATGGATATCATCTGGCGAGCGCCATTCGCGCTCCTGATGCTGTTACCGCTTTGGTATCTCTACCGACACGATCAGGCGGCTACGCCCACCCCTTCGAGTCGATCCTCGATATCCGCGTAGAGGCCCTGCAAGTGCTCGAGCGTGGCCGCGTCGGCTTGCCACATGCCTCGACCGTTGGCCTCAATAAGGCGACCCACAGCGTTGCGCAACGCCTGCGGGTTTGCCGTCTCGAGACGTCGACGCATCGACTCATCGAGTAAAAAAGTCTTCGCGGCGTCATCGAATACCCATTGATCGACCGAGCCGACAGCACCCCAACCGACCAAGTGGGTAAACCGGCTGCTGATTTCGGCGGCACCACTGTGACCATGCGCGAGCATGCCCTCGTACCACTTTGGGTTCAGAAACTTTGAGCGCGCTTCGATACGAAGTAACTCGTCTGACCCGGCGATCTTGATATCGCCGGTATAGGTCTCGGCATACGTCAGCGGGACTTTGCCACTTTGACTTTTTTGAGCGGCGAGCTGGATAGCACCGGAATGTCCGTAATAGTGGGTCATGTCGGTGAGACCGTACTCGACCGAATCGATGGCCTGGAAGACGTGATCGACCTTGCCCAACAAATTTTTGAGTGTGGCAGGCGCGGCTGCACCATTGCGCTTGCCACCGGCGGTATACGCGTTGCGCGTCTCATACATGGAGGCGAGCTCGGCCGACTCTTCCCACTGACTCTCTTCGATCAACTCATCCACGCCTGTGCCGTAAAGTCCGGGTGCCTGCGTGAAGACACGCGCCGTCGCCTCATCGAGACTGCGGCCCTCGGCGAGCAGATCGTCGGTATGTGCCTTGATGAAGTTCTGCTCACGCGGCTCATCCACGGTCGCCGCGACTCGAAACAGTTCATCGAGCAGGTCGAGCGTCATCTGGAAGGTGTCGCGGAAGATCGACGACACATCGAGCAAGACGTCGATACGCGCACGCCCCAACTGCTCGAGCGGAATCAAGCGATAGCGGAAGATCTTGCCTTGTCCGTCGCGCTCGGGCTCGGCACCGATCAACGCGAGCACGACACCGAGTCCCTCGCCTTCGCTCTTGATGGTATCCATGGCCCAAAGCGCCTGCGCCACCGTGCGCGGCAAAGAGCCATGCTCGACGAGGTGCCTCTGCAGCAGCGCCTCGGCCATGCGCCGACCACGCTCGAGCGCGAGATCGGTCGGCAAACGCCACGGGTCGATGCCGTGAATGTTGCGCCCCGAGGGCAGCGCTGCGGCACCGGCTCGCACCGGGTCCGCGCCGTAGGCGGGTCGGATGTAGCCACCCTCCAAGGCATGCATCAGGGCGTCGAGTTCTTCGCCGCAACGCGACATCCCCGTGAGGATGCCGCGACCCTCGTTGATGTGCTCGAGGAGCGAAGCGGGGGCCGGAGTCTCGGCAGCGTGTTCGCGCCACACCCGCACGGGGTCTTCGCGACCGAGCACGGAACGCTCCACGAGCGCGTCGCGCAGCTCGCGCACCGTGACAGACTCGAGTCCTAAACTCTGAGCGATGGCGGTGAAGCCACCCATGCCTCGACGTGGCACGTCCATCGACGCCTCGATGAGCGCGCGGGCGCGCTGTCGATCCGGTGCCTGCCCGAAGACGTGCAAGCCGTCGCTGATCAGTCGATCCTCGATCGAGGCCAGCCACGCTTGGACTCTCACACGATAAGCATCGATCGACTCATCGGCGAGACGCGCAATCTCCGGCAACAAACCTTCGAGCGTATCGTTCGCATCATCAAGCCGAGCACGAACCTGCGCGAGCTGCTTGTAGAGACCTGCTCGCGCATACGGTGGCACCGCGTGACTCACGATGGTGGCATACGCGCGACGCCGCGCGATCGCGGCCTCCGCCGGATTGTTGAGCGGATACAGATACAAGTTCGGCAAACTGCCCAGCAGCTGATCCGGCCAGCAATCGGCTGTCAGCGCCGCCTGCAAGCCGGGCATCCATTCGGCAGTGCCATGCATGCCGACATGGATCACGGCATCCGCTTTGAAGCCCTGCTTCAACCACGCGTAGAAGGCGGCGTACTGATGGTGTGGCGTAAACGTTTTCTCGAACAGCAACTTCATCGGATCGCCCGGCACGCCCATCGGTGGCTGCACACCGAGCAACACATTGCCGTACTCCAACGTATCGAGTCGTAGCGCATCGCGACCTGCAGGCGCGATATCGCCGGGCGCAGCGCCCCAATAGCGATCAATACGATCGGCCGTTTTGCTGCTGATCAAACCGCGGTATTGGGTATTCGTCAGCGCATGTGAGCTCTCGCCTTTGGCGAACGCCTCTAGCTTCACGAGCAACTCGTCGATCTCGAGCGGCGCCCGTCCGACGGAATAGCCGGATTTCTTCAAGCGTTTGAGCACAGCAACAACGGAAGCCGGTACATCGAGTAGCGCCGCGGTGCCTGCCTTACCAAGGCCGGGTGGGAAGTTATACAAAACGATTGCGACCTTGCGCTCGGCGGCTGGCTTGCGTCGCAAGCGGATCCAGCCCTCGACCTGATCGACCGCTCGCGCAATACGATCCGGCACGGCCGTCAACTCTCCATCCTTGATCGCACCGAGTGCGACACTGCTCGCCACGCCATCCATCTCGGGCAAGTCATACATGACGACCGACTGCATCGAGATCACACCACGTTTCTGCCAATCTCGCTCATCCTGCATCAGCAGCGGTTGCGCTACGACGTAAGGCACATCGAGCTTGGCCAATAAATCCGCTGCCGTTTCGTGGTAATGCCCAGGTTTGGTGGAGGATGCGGGTCCACCGACAATCGAGAAGCCCATGGTCGAGAGCAAAGCATCGATCGGTTGATCGACCAACCACTCGCGTACGGCCACATGCGCCTCGATCCCGGAGACGAATACCGGCAACACCGCAAAGCCGCGAGCTTCGAGCCCGTCGGTCAACTGCTGCAAATAAGCCAGGCGTTGCACCACATGCTTACGCATACCGAGTACGGCAACGAGCGGTTGACCGGGCCGATAGCGACCGTTTTTCTTGGCCCATTTCAGATATGCATCGGGATCGTCGAACAGCGCACCGCTGCGCGGGTCCCAGCAACCCATGGTCGGGATGATGCTCACCGGTGCGATATCGATCGGCTGACCGAAGGTGTCGCGTACGATTAACTTGATCATCTCGGTGATGTTGCGGGCATCGGGCTGATTCCAATACAGGTTCACGCCGAGCCAAGTTCGAAAGCCAGCGAGTTTCTGCGGAATCAGCGGCAACATTTTTGACGCGATTTTCACGAGCTTGGTGTAGGCGTAGAGCGCATCTTCGTCACGCCCACGCGTAATCAGCCGCATCAGCAGCTTGACTGCTTTCGGCGCTTCGCCTTTCTTTTCCTTGAAGCGATGCTCACCGACCCGAGTGAGCGCCATCACCTCAGGCATGCTCTCATAGGCAAATACCGCCTTCGCAGCCGAGCTCTCGAGATGTCGCGCGAGCCAATCGGCTTGCGAGCGCAGATTGATGAGACTGATGAAGACCACATCCGATCGCGCCAGATCCTCGGCCAGCGCCTCGCTGCCCTCATCGACATGGGCATCGTGATATCGGCGTAACTCGACGGGAAGGCCCGCTTTCGACAATGCCTGTTCGACGTCCGTCCAGACGGCCGCATTGAACCGCTCGATCCCGACGATGAAGGTGATCGTGGTCATGCATCCCTCCCGATTGACATATCGGAGTGTCTTGTTATGTTGACACATTGAAGGCCGGGTCACCACCGGTCGGTATCGGGGGCGCTTTGCAACATACTTTTCCTTTCACAGCCATCGTCGGACAGGACGACCTCAAGCTCGCGGTATTGCTCAGCGTGATCGATCCAGCCATCGGCGGCGTCTTGATCACGGGCCATCGTGGTACCGCCAAAAGCACGGCGATCCGCGCCCTCGCCGATCTGCTGCCGCCGGTCAAAGTCGTCGCGGGCTGCCCGTACCGCTGCGATCCGAGCGAGAGCTCGCCGGACTGTCCGCGCTGCTCGAACGAGCCTGCGTCGAAAGTACAAACGCAACCGGTTCCCGTCGTCGATCTACCGCTCGGTGCGACCGAGGACCGCCTCGTCGGTTCGGTCGATCTCGAGCGCGCACTGGTCGATGGCGTTCAAGCCTTCTCCCCCGGTTTGCTCGCAGCCGCACACCGCGGCTTTCTCTATATCGATGAGGTGAACCTGCTCGAAGATCACTTGGTCGATCTGTTGCTCGATGTCGCAGCGAGTGGTCGGAATGTCGTCGAACGGGAGGGTTTGAGCGTGCGCCACCCGGCACGCTTCGTTCTGATCGGCTCCGGGAACCCCGAGGAAGGCGACTTGCGCCCGCAATTGCTCGATCGATTCGGCTTACACGCCAGAATCAAAACGCTGCATGACATCGACCAGCGAGTGGAAGTCGTACGTCGACGACTCGCGTTTGAGAATGATGCAGCAGCCTTTGTCGCAAGCTTCGAAAAAGAACAGAGCGCACTGCGCAAGCGATTGCAGAAAGCCATCAACGCACGGCCCAAAGTCACCCTGCCCGATCCAGCCCTCTTACTGGCCGCACAACTTTGTGATCGTCTGGGTATCGATGGGCATCGCGGCGAGCTCGCCCTCACCCGCGCTGCCGTCGCGCTCGCCGCCTATGAGGGCAGAAAATCCGCGGATCCCGCGCTCGTGGCACGAGTCGCTCCGCTGGCACTCGCGCATCGTCTGCGAAAGGATCCGCTCGAACCCGCCGCCGACGATGAGCGTGTGAAGCGAGTGCTCGACGAAGCCCTCGGCTAAAGCGACCGGTAGCCTGTGCGATGTCGCAACCCACGTTGATGCGCCTGCCGATCGGTGGCCTCGTCGCACTGGATGTGCCGCGTCTGGCGCTGATGATGCTGGCCGTCGACCCGGCTTTGCGTGGCATCGCCCTAGCGGCGCCCGCAGGCGGCGGCAAGAGCGCGCTATTGCACGGTATGCGCGAGCTGCAACCGGATCCACCCTGGGTGGAGTTGCCACTCGGCTGTGACAGCGAAGCCTTGCTAGGCGGACTCGACCTCGAAGCCACCTTGCACCAAGGCCGTCGCGTCATCCGCGCCGGCGCGCTCGCCCGAGCCCACGGTGGGTTTCTATTGGCCGAGTCCTGCAATCTCATGGACGAGGCGAGCGCAAATACCCTGCTCGGCGCGCTCGAGGATGGCGTCGTCCGTATCGAGCGCGAGGGCCTCAGTCTGCGCAGCCCCGCCGAATTTCGCTTGCTGACGAGTTTCGATCCCGCCGAAGGCGCTCCGCGCGCGCACCTTCTCGATCGCCTCGGCCTGATCGTGATGATGCCGACCATTCGCGAAAGCCAAGCACGTGCCAGCATCGTCCGGCGGCACTTGCGACCGGATACCGAAAGCTGGCGCGATGAAGCGCAGTTATTGCGCGGACTGATCGAGAGCGCTCGCGAGCAGTTGCCACAGATCCGACTCGGCGAGTCGCAACGTCATGAGCTGATCCGCATGGCTGACGCACTCGGTGTACAAGGACACCGTGCCGATCTGTTCGCGTTGCGTGTCGCGCGCGCGAGCGCCGCCTTGGGTTTACGCGATGAACTGCAGCGTGAGGATCTGGAGCTCGCAGCACGACTCGTCTTGCTACCTCGCGCCACTCGGCATCCAGATATGACCCAAAGTGCGGCGCCGTCGGAGCCGCCCGAAGGTGAAAACTCGCCACAAAACGACACAATCGAGCCCGATTCGAACGCGGTGCCACCGCAGGATCAACTCGAACTCGCCGAGGAAGTACTGGAATCGCTCGCCGTAGATTTGCCCGACGCCCTCGCCTCGCTCTCTTTCGCCAAACAACGCAGCGGCCGCAGCGGATCGCGCGGTGCCACCAGCGGACAACGTGGTAGGCATGTGTCGAGTGTGCCCGGGTTGCCACGCGGATCGCGTCTCGATGTCATCGCGACCTTGCGCAACGCCGTCCGATGGCAGCGCGTACGAACGCGTCGTCGCCAAGGCGTCGCGATTACCACTGACGACTTTCGCATCAAAAAATATCGTAGCAAAGCCGGCGCCCTCTTCATCTTCGCCGTCGATGCGAGCGGTAGCATGGCGCTCAACCGGATGCGACAAGCAAAGGGTGCCGTTCACGCGCTACTCGAGCAGGCTTACGTCAATCGCGACCGAGTCGCGCTGCTCGCCTTCCGAGGGCACGAGGCAAACCGGCTATTGCCACCGACCGGCAGCGTCGAGTTGTTGCGTCGTGCCGTCGATCAACTACCCACCGGCGGCGGTACGCCGCTCGCGGCCAGTCTCGTGGCGAGCGTAGAGGTTGCTGAGCAGGCCAAGCGGCGCGGCTTTGGCAATATCGTGCTCGTATTGCTCACCGATGGGCGCGCCAATGTCGGATTGAAAGTCGATCGCGCCGGTGTCGACGCTGAGGTGCAAAGGCTCGCTCGCGCCGTCGTCGCAACGGGCATTCGATCGCTCGTGATCGACACACAGCGTAGCTTCTTGAGTCAGGGCAACGCGACCCAGTTGGCGCGCGCGCTCGCGGGCGATTATCTCTATCTACCCAATGCGCAAGGCACGGCCATCGCCGCAGCCGCCCGTCAGGTTGCGAGTGCCTGAGCGAGATCGGCTTTGAGATCCTCAAGTGCCTCGAGCCCGATCGACAGTCGCACCGTCGCAGCGTGAATGTCGGATTTGACCCGATCCTCCGCATCCAGATCTTTTGGTTGCATCAACTGTGGTGGCATCACCAAAGATTCGGTCGAGCCGAAACTGGGCGTCATCGCGAAATAATGCAGCTTTTCGGCAAACTGCCGACCCGCCTCGGCGCCGGCGACCATATCGAAGGTGATGACGCAGCCGAAATCGCGCATTTGTCGGCGCGCGAGATCGGCGCCTTGCGACGTCGCGAGACCGGGGTAGCGCACTCGCGCGCAAGCCGGGTGTGATTCCAGAAACTGTGCGATCGCCAAGGCACGCGCAGACTGCTCGCGGTAGCGCAGCAGATACGTTCGCATACCACGCACCATGAGCGAGGCCGATAACGGGTCTAGCTGTGCGCCGAAGAGACCGAAGTCTTGACGTAACCGTCCGATGACGGTGCGATCGCCGATCACCGCCCCGCCCATGACATCGCCTGCACCGGTCGTGAACTTGGTCAGACTATGAATATAGAGATCGATGTCGAACTCGCCATGCTGATGCAAGCCCGCCGCGGTGTTATCGATGACCGTCGTCACCCCGAACTCGCGCGCCATGGCGGTCAGCGCGGCGATGTCGGCGATTTTGTTGACCGGATTCGTTGGACTCTCGAAGAACATGATCTTAACCGGCCGCGATACGAGCACGGCACGTATGCCCTCAAGATCCTCGATCGAGAGCATCGTGTGCGAGATACCAAAACGCGCGAGCATAGTGCGGATGATGTGCCGGGTCGGACCATAACCCTCGACGAAAAAAAGCACGTGATCGCCCGACCGGGTCAATGCCAGCAAGGTCTGTGCGATGACGTTCACGCCAGAGGCGGTGGTGAGGCACTCTTCGCGTCCTTGCAAAGAGGCCAATACCTGCTCGAGCTGGCGCACAGTTGGATTGGCGGCGCGCGAATAAAAAAAGCCGGGACGCTCGCCGCGGTAAACGCGCAGCGTCTCGGCGACGGTCTCGCTCTCCCACTTGACGTTCTGATAAATCGGAAACAGCAACGGGTGGTTGTCTGCTGGCGTTTCGACGCCCGCCGGATGCTGCAGCGCCGTCTCAGCTCGCTCGGGTTTTTTCATCGCCCGGATTGTACCGAAACACGGATCGTTCGCTCGTCAGGGATTTCCGTCGTTGTGCGCCATGCGCTCCTCACGAGAGCGTCGCTGTTCCTCGCGGCGCATGTAGAGTGTGGAGAGCACGACACCCACTGCCACGACCAGCACCATCAACGTTGCCAGGGCGTTGATGTCCGGACTGACCCCGCGTCTGACTCGCGAGAAGATCTCCATCGGTAGGGTCGACGAGCCAGGGCCGGAAACAAACTGCGCAATGACGACGTCGTCCCACGAGAGCGTGAACGCCAACAGCCAACCCGAGACCAGCGCCGGTGCGATCAAGGGCAAGGTGATACGAAAGAACACGGTCGCCGGCTTCGCGCCGAGATCGAGTGCGGCTTCCTCAAGTGAATCGTCGAACCCCGCGAGACGCGACTGCACGATGACGGTGACATAAGCCATCGCGAAGGTGATGTGCGCGATGGTGATTGTCGACATCCCGCGACCCGAAGGCCAACCGATCGCTTGCTCCAAAGCCACGAACAACAGCAGCATCGCAATACCGGTGATGATCTCCGGCATGACGAGTGGTGCCGTCGTCATCGCCGAGAGAAAAGCGCGACCACGGAACGGTCCGAAACGCGTCAATACGACACCCGCCAAAGTGCCGAGGATTACCGCACCGCACGCCGACATGGCTGCGACCTTGATGGAGATCCAAGCCGCGCCGAGCAGTTGGTCGTTCTCAAGTAACCGCACATACCAACGCAATGTCGGCGAGTTATCCCGATCCCATACCGTGACGAGTCGCGAGTTGTTGAAAGAGAAGACGATCATCGAGAGGATCGGCACGTAAAGGAAAGCCAACCCGAGAGCGAGCATCGCGCCCCTGAACCAGCCGCGTTGCCTCATCTGCACGCCCTCACCGCCGTACCGCCTCGAGCTCGCGCCGTTGATGACGCTGAAAGAGCAGGATCGGCAGCAACAGAACCAGCAACAGAACGATGGCGACGGCCCCGGCGACCGGCCAGTTACGCGCGCCAAAGAACTGCGCCGAGAGCACCGTACCGATCATGAGTTGATCGGTTCGACCGAGTAGCGACGGGATGACGAACTCACCAACCGCCGGAATGAAAACGAGCAGACAACCCGCCACGATGCCGGGCATCGAGAGCGGCAAAGTCACTTTCATAAACGCTTTGACCGGTCTCGCACCGAGATCGGCGGCTGCCTCGAGCAGCGTGAGATCGTGCTTCTCCAAGTTGGAGTACAGCGGCAGGATCATGAACGGCAGGTACGAATAGACGATACCGATGTAGACGGCGAAGTCGCTATAGAGCAGCGTCAACGGCTGATCGATGAGCCCTAGCGCGAGCAGCGTGTTATTGATGACACCGTTGGTTTTGAGCAAACCGACCCAGGCGTAGACACGCAGCAGGAAAGATGTCCAGAACGGCAAGATGATCAGCATCAGCAAAAGATTTCGGGTGCTCGGCTTCGAGCGCGCAATGGCATATGCCATCGGGTAGCCGATCAGCAGGCACCAAAAAGTCGACACAGCAGCGACCTTGACCGAGTAGAGGAAGGTCTCGACGTACAAACTCTCGCGCAACAACACTTGGTAGTTGTCGAAATTGAAACTGACGACTAGACGACGAGTCTCCTCCACCCACTCTATGAGCGGCGCATAGCCCGGCTGGATCGGCTGCATCCACGAAAAGGAGATCTTTAGCACGATGACGAACGGGATGGCGAAGAACGCTAACAGCCAGAGGTACGGTACCCCGATCACGAGACTGCGCGGCTGCGTCCAGTTCTTTACGGTCGATAGCAAGGAGCGGTACACGATAAACCGGCTATTGAATCAAGACGACAGGGCTTGAGGGATGCCAAGAGAGGTGGACCGTCTCATCCCACACGATTCGCTCATCGTGACGCTCAACATTCGGAATGGTCACTCGAACCAACCGCCCTGACGATAAGCGCACCAGGTAGATCGACATGTCACCCATGTAGGCGATTTCTTTGACCACACCGGTGACATGATTCTCACCCGAGACGGGTGCCGACCGCGACATCTCAATTTTCTCAGGGCGAATAGCCACCGTCACCGGCGCCTCGGGTGGGGCGCTGATGCCGTGACTCACGAATACGGTCGTCTCGAGCTCCGGGCAGCCGATACGCACATGGGCTGGCTCGTCTTCGATCAACTTACCCTCGAACATGTTGACCGAACCGATGAAATCCGCGACAAAACGCGAGTTGGGAAACTCGTAGATATCGGTGGGTGTGCCAACCTGCACGATTTGCCCCTTGTTCATGACGCCGATTCGCGAAGCGAGCGTCATCGCCTCTTCCTGGTCGTGCGTCACGACGACGAACGTCACACCGAGCTGTTCCTGCAAATTGATGAGCTCGAACTGCGTGTGTTCGCGTAACTTCTTGTCGAGCGCGCCCAAGGGCTCATCGAGCAGCAGCAACTTCGGCTTCTTGACCAAAGCGCGCGCCAACGCCACTCGTTGGCGCTGACCACCGGACAACTGATGCGGCTTACGCTTGGCAAAATCACCGAGCTTGACGATACCGAGCATGTCATCGACACGACGACGAATATCGTTCTTGTCGATTCCCTCCTGTTCAAGACCGAAAGCGACGTTTTGCATCACCGTCATATGCGGAAAAAGCGCATACGACTGGAACATCATGTTCACCGGTCGTTCGTACGGCGGAATCCCCGCCATGTCTTGACCGTCGATGAGGATGCGGCCCGAGCTCGGCGTTTCGAAACCCGCCAACATGCGCAGCAAGGTCGTCTTGCCGCAGCCAGACCCACCGAGGAGACAAAAGATTTCGCCCTTGTAGATGCTCAAGGACACGTTGTCGACGGCGACGAAATCGCCAAACCGTTTCGACACGCCTTCGATTCGAAGGTACTCGTTATGGCGGTCGACGACTCTTTCGGCCAAGACACACCCTCCGAAGACAAAAAACCTGCGGCAACCTCAGGAAAGAGGCTACCGCAGGTTTATTCAACGACTATTGCCTACTGACCTGCTTTGAAGCGCGTCCAGCTCGCCGTCAGCAGCTGCGTAAACGCGTCGCTTTCGGCAAGATCGACCTGCAGGCGTGCTTTAACCTCGTCGCTCGGGTAGATCGCCGGATTCTCGAGGATGTCCTTGTTGACGAACTCCTTAGCCGGAATATTGAAGCTCGCGTAGCTCACGTAGTTCGTATTTTTTGCGGCAACTTCCGGACGCATCAAATAGTTGATGAAGGCGTGAGCGTTCTCGACGTTCTTGGCATCCTTGGGGATGGCTAGCATGTCGAAAAACATGATCGCACCCTCGCGCGGCAGCTTGTAGTCGATCTTGATGCCGTTCTTGGCGTCACGGGCGGTGCCAGCCGCCTGATACACGTCGCCCGACCAACCGAGCGTCAGGCAAATTTCACCGTTCGCCAAATCGTCGATGTACTTCGAGGAGTGCACATATTTCACGTACGGACGGATGGCGAGCAGCGTTTTCTCTGCTGCCGCGAGATCCTCCGGATTCTCGCTGTTCGGATCTTTACCGAGATAAACGAGGACGGTACCGAGCACTTCGGAGGGCGCATCGAGGATCGACACGCCACAATCGGCGAACTTCGAGATGACTTTCGGATCGTAGAACATCGAAAAGCTGTCGATCGGCGCGTCCTTCATGCGCTCGTTGATCTTGTCGATGTTGTAGCCGACACCCGAGGTGCCCCAGAGATGATTGACCGAATGCTCGTTGTTCGGATCGTGTCGGGCCACCTTGCCCATGAGTTCGGGGTCCATGTTCTGCAAGTTGGGCAACTTGCTCTTGTCGAGTTTCTGAAACACACCGGCCTTGATCTGCCGCTCCAGGAACGAGGCTGACGGCACGACGATATCGTAGCCGGTGCTACCGGCGAGCAACTTGGTCTCGAGTACTTCGTTCGAGTCGAACACGTCGTAGGTGACGTCGATACCCGTTTCTTTCTCGAAGTCGGTGATCACGCTCTCGTCGATGTAGTCCGACCAGTTATAGACGTTGAGCACCTTCTGTTGTTCGGCTGGCTTGTCACCGCAAGCCACCAACATAGCCGAGACAGTCACGGCAACGAGTGCCGCACGGGCCGAAGTTTTCATTTCGTGGAGGTCTCCCTGAGATTCGATGTGACGCGCCCCATTGCGCTGCCGCTTTTATAGCGCAGCCACCCCCCCCTGAAAAGCCCGAGAGACTGAAATCTCAGAGAGCCCCTTCAGCGCGCAGCGCTTGGTGCAACTCATCGAGGGTTTGCACCGCTTTGGACACGAGCTCGTCGATCTGCCGTGGCTCGATCACGAGCGGCGGCGCAACGATCAGTGTGTCCCATACGGCACGCATCACGAGGCCATTGTTGACCGATAAATCACGCGCGCGAGTGCCGACCGTGCCGCGCTGCGGGAAGAAACGCCGCGACGGCTTGGCCGGAACCAGCTCGAGCGCTCCGAGCAAACCGAGCGATCGTGCCTCCCCGACGAGCGGGTGCTCGGCGAGCTGGCGCCAACGCGCGGCGAAGTACGGCGCGAGTTCGTCTCGGACACGCGAGACGATCGCTTGCTCCCGCAGAATCCTCAGATTCGCCAGTGCCAGCGCGGCGGCCGCTGGGTGTCCCGAGTAGGTGTATCCGTGGGCGAACTCGCCGCCCTCGCGGATCAGCACCTCCGCGACGCGCTCACCCACCATCAAGGCGCCGAGGGGCAGATAGCCCGAGGTGATCGCTTTGGCGAGCGTCATGAAATCGGGCCGGGTGCCGTAATGCTCGCAGCCGAACCACTGACCGGTACGTCCGAAGCCGCAAATCACTTCATCTGAGGCGAACAAAATTCCGTAGCGGTCGACGATGCGCTGAATCTCGGGCCAATAGGACTCGGGCGGAATGATCACACCACCGGCTCCCTGTACCGGCTCGCCAATGAACGCAGCGACGCGCTCGGGTCCGATCTCGAGAATTTTACTCTCGAGCTCACGCGCCGCTTGTAGCCCGAATTCCTCCGGGGTGAGATCACCGCCGCACTCGAACCAGTACGGCTGACCGATATGCACAATGTCGGGAATTGGCAAACCACCCTGCGCATGCATCGCCTTCATGCCACCCAAAGAAGCCCCCGCCATGGTGCTGCCGTGGTATCCGTTCCAACGACTGATGATGACCCGCTTCTCGGGCTTGTCTTGCAAAGCCCAGTAACGCCGTGCGAGTCGCACGAAAGTGTCATTAGCTTCACTGCCGGAACCGGTGAAGAACACGTGCTGGAACTGCGGTGGCGTCAATTCCGCCAACAGCGCTGCGAGCTCGATCGCCGGCGGATTCGCACATTGAAAAAAGCTGTTGTAGTACGGCAGCTGCTGCAATTGTCGATAGGCAGCCTCAGCGAGCTCCTGCCGTCCATAGCCGAGCGCAACGCACCACAACCCCGACATGCCATCAAGTATCCGATGTCCTTCCGAATCGTGCAGGTAGACGCCCTCGGCGTGCGTAATGATGCGCGCGCCCTTGGCGGAGAGCGCTCGGTGATCGGTAAAGGGGTGCAGATAGTGGGCCGCGTCAAGCCGCTGCCACTCGGCCGTGCTGCGCGCGCCTGCGATGTCGTCTGGTTGCTCGAGCGTCATCGTCGACTCAAACGTTCAACAACAAGTGTTCGCGCTCCCACGAGCTGATCACCTGCAAAAATACTTCGTATTCCGCTTCTTTGACGAGGGCGAAAGCCGACACGAACGAGTCGCCCAAAATGTCGATCAAAGGATCACACTCGCGCAGCAAGCGGATCGCCTCGTCGAGATTACGCGGCAAAGAAAACGGCAACTCGTGCGCGCTGCCTGAAATTGGATCGGTCGGCGACAAACCTTGCACCATGCCGAGATAGCCGCAAGCGAGCGAGGCCGCGGTGGCGAGATACGGATTTGCATCCGCGCCTGAAATCCGATTCTCGACGCGACGTGATTGCGGCTCCGACATCGGGACGCGCAGCCCCGCCGTGCGATTGTCATACCCCCAATGCACGTTGATCGGCGCCACCTGAAAACGCGTGATACGTCGATAGGAATTCACATTGGGCGCCAACAAGGCCATGGCCGCTGGCAAATAGCGCTGTAAACCCGCCAAGTGAGCAAAGAATAGTGGTGTCGGCGTACCGTCGTCGGCGGAAAAAACATTCTTGCCGGTTTTGGTGTCCACCACGCTTTGATGCAGGTGCATCGCACTGCCCGGCTCCTTCGCGTGCGGTTTGGCCATGAACGTCGCGTACATTTTGTGTCGCAAGGCCGCCTCACGCGCCGTGCGCTTGAACATAAACGCCTGATCGGCGAGATCAAGTGCATTACCGTGCAGCAGATTGATCTCCATTTGCGCCGGACCATCCTCGTGAATCAGCGTGTCGATGGCGATATCCTGCGCCTCACAAAATTGATAAAGGTCATCAAACAGGGGATCGAATTCATTGACTGCAGCAATGCTGTAAGACTGACGTCCTGGCTCCGAGCGACCAGATCGTCCCATCGGTGGTTTCAGCGGATAGTCGGCATCGACGTTCGGCTCGACCAGATAGAACTCGAGCTCCGGCGCCACCACCGGCTCCCAGCCACGCTGTGCATAAAGGTCGAGTACGTGCTTGAGCACCTCGCGAGGCGCCATCTTCACTCGACGCCCATCCGCATAAAAGCAATCATGAATCACCTGAGCCGTCGGCTCCGCTGCCCACGGAACCCGCCGGACGGTGCGTGGGTCGGGCTTCAAGATGATATCGATCTCGGCGGGGCTCATCGCCTGCGCCGTGTCCTCCGGATAATCGCCCGTGACAGTTTGCAAGAAGATGCTCTCCGGCAGGCGCATGCCGCGATCGCCCTGAAACTTCTCCGCAGGCATTAATTTGCCGCGCGCGATGCCGGCCATGTCGGGAACGATCGCCTCGACTTCCTGAATATTGAAATCTTTGAAATACTGTGAAATCGGATCACTCATGAGATTAACCTCTCGTGGCTCGACGACGGACAGCGCGCTGCTGCGCCGCCGCGCCGAATGCCTCGAACATGGCAACGGAAAATGGGTTGGCCATCACGCGCCACTCAGGGTGCCACTGCACACCCACGGCGAACGCCGGCGACTCGGCCACACAAAACCCCTCGATCAGCCCATCGGGCGCTGTCGCCTCGCTGCGCAAACCCGGTGCAAGTCGTTTGACTCCCTGCCAGTGCAAAGAGTTCACGCGGATTGATTCTGCGCCGTCGGCCCAGCTGCGGAAACAACCACCTTCTCGGAGATGTACCTCGTGCGCGGGGCCGTACTGAACCTCGAGCGGCGCCTGCTTATCTTCGCGATGGTCGTGATGCCCCGGCGCCTCGTGCACCCGCTGCCAAAGACTGCCCCCGAGAGCCACATTCATTTCCTGAAACCCGCGACAAACGGCGAGTAACGGCACCCCCCGCTCGATCGCCCGACGTATCAACGGCAAGGTGGTGGCATCACGCTCCGGGTCGTGCAACGTGCCGGGCTCGCTAGGCCCTTCCTCGTAATGATGGGGCTCGATGTTCGAGGGGCTGCCGGGCAGCAACAAGCCATCCACCGAGTCGAGGAGGTCGTCAACCACGAGCGGCTCGGGCAACACGGGGATCAACAAGGGCAGCGCGCGAGACGCTCGTGCAACGGCATGCGCGTACTTCTCGCCGACCATATGGAACGGGTGCGGGCCGACCAGACGGCGATCGGCGGGGATACCAATGACGGGAAGGGATGTCATGCGCAGTCGGGAATCGACTCATGAAGGGCCGACACCCGGCCACATTTAACCATAAAATCGACTCATGACTGCCGAGACCCCCGCGAGCGAACTGCAGGCCTTCCTAGCCGCGCACCCGGAGGTGACCCATGTGGATGCCTACCTGAACGACCTCAATACGGTCGAGCGTGGCAAACGGGTCGATCGGGCCGCACTCGACGCCCTCTATCGCGATGGAATGTTGTTGCCAGGATCGATGTTCGCCTTGGATGTGCTCGGCGGCACAGTTCAAGCAACCGGCCTTGGTTTCGACGAGGGCGATGCCGACCGACCCTGTCGACCGCTGCCTGGCAGCCTCGTGACGGTCCCATGGCAAGCGCCAGGCCTCGCGCAGATGCAGCTGTCGATGTACGAACCCGACGGCCGCCCCTTTCATGCCGACCCGCGGCATGTACTCGTCAAGGTGCTCGATCGACTGCATCGCCTGAATCTGACGCCGGTCGTCGCGATCGAATACGAGTTCTACTTTATCGATCGAACCCGGACCAGCCAGGGGCAACCGCAGCCCCCGCCGCTGCCCATCACACAGCGTCGGGAGTTTCAAACTCAGATCAACTCAATGACATATCTGAATGAATATTCAGATATTTTGTCAAAAATTTATCGGGCGTGTGAGCAGCAAGGTGTGCCCGCGACCGGCGCCTTGGCCGAGTATGGTCCGGGCCAGTTTGAGGTGAATCTACTGCACCGGGCTGACGCGCTGCAGGCTTGCGACGAGGCGCTGCGCTTCAAGCGCGTCGTTCGCAGTGTCGCGCGCGACTATGGCTGGGATGCGACCTTTCTGCCCAAGCCATACCGGGATATGGCCGGCTCCGGCATGCACGTACACGTGAGCCTGCTCGATGCCGGCGGACGGAACCTCTTCGAATGCCCTGATCCGGCTCGGAGCGAGGGGCGAGCGGCAAGCACCGAGTTACGGAATGCGCTCGCCGGCATGCTCAGCACCCTAGGCGATGGTATGGCGTTGTGCGCGCCGGGCCCCAACAGCTATCGGCGGTTCCGGGCGGAAGCGTATGTGCCGCTCACGCCAGGCTGGTCCGTCAACAACCGCGGCTCGGCGCTGCGTATCCCGGTCAGCGACGATCGAAATCGACGGATCGAACACCGCCTCGCCGGCGCTGATGCCAACCCCTATCTCGTGGTCGCCTGGATTCTGGCTGGTATCCACTACGGTCTTGCGGAGAGCCTCGAGCCCCCACCGGCCATAGAGGGCAACGCGTATCGCTCCTCGGGAGAGAGGCTGCCAATTCATTGGGCGACCGCCATCGAGCGATTCGAGCACAGCGACTTTGCAGCCCACTATCTCGGCAGACCCTTTCGGGATTTGTACTCGACGGTCAAACGCGCCGAGCTCGAGGATTTCGAATCGCACGTTACGCCGCTAGAGGTCGCCTGGTTCATGGGCGCCCTGTGATGTCGCCCTCCAGCTGGTATCACGCCGCAACGCCCGCAGGTCCGTTCCATCCCACGCTCCAAGGTGCGATAGAGGCGGATATTTGTGTCGTCGGCGGCGGCATCGCCGGTTGCTCCACCGCCTTGCATCTCGCCGAGCGTGGTTTTCGCGTCGTCTTGCTCGAGGCCGATCGGATCGGCTCGGGCGCCTCCGGGCGCAGCGGCGCACAGGCCATCACAGGCGTTGCCTGTGGCCAAGACAAACTCGAGAGCTTGATCGGTCTCGATGCAGCCAAACGCATCTGGGACTGCAGCGTCGAGGCACTGTCATTGCAGCGTGAACTCATCGCGCGGTACGCCATCGATTGCGATTACACCGCCGGCCAGATGCAAGTGGCCATCAAGCCGCGTCAGGAGGCTTCGCTCAAAAACGAAGTGTCACGCCTGCAGCGGGTCTACGGCTATCACTCGATGCGCATGATGGAGCGCGCCGAACTGCGCGAGTGCATCGCCAGTTCGCGCTACGTCGCAGCGACCTATGATACGAATGCTGGGCATCTGCAGCCGCTGCAATACACTCGCGGCCTTGCTGCCGCGGCCGTAAGTCGCGGCGCGCGTATCTTCGAACACACGCGCGCACTCGCGCATCAGCGACGCGACGGTCGACTCGTCATCCGAACGACCGCGGGTGAAGTCGCTACCGAGCATCTCGCGCTCTGCGGTAACGCGACTCTCGGCGGTTACTCGCGAGCACTTGCCCGCAAGATCATGGGCGTTGCGACCTACATCATCGCCACCGAATCTTTGGGCGAGGCACGCGCAAGCGAACTCATCCGCAACAACGCGGCCGTCACCGACAGCAACTTCGTGCTCGATTATTTTCGCCGCTCTGCCGATCATCGGTTGCTCTTCGGCGGCCGGGTGAGCTACTCCGGCCTCGACCCACTCGGTACGACCCGCGCCACCCGTGCCCGCATGCTGCAGGTGTTCCCGCAACTCGCCGATGCCCGTATCGAACACGCCTGGGGTGGCTACGTCGACATCACCGTGAACCGTGCGCCCCACTTTGGCCGGCTCGAACCGGATGTGTACTTCGTACAGGGATTTTCCGGGCACGGCATCGCGCTCACCGGCATCGCCGGCAAACTCCTCGCTGACGCCATCGGCGGCACGAGCGAGCAGTTCGATGTGTTCAGCCGCATCCCTCATCACGACTTCCCGGGGGGCGACGCGCTACGTCGTCCGCTGCTGGTGCTCGCGATGCTCTGGTATCGCTTACGGGACTGGTTCTGATGCCGAAGCGCGATGGAACAGTCGATCGCGCAGCGGATGCAGATACCGCTCGGTGAGTTCAGCCACCATCGAGTACGCCGCCGGGATCACCACCAGCGACAGCAGTGTCGAGGTGATCAAGCCACCAATGACCGATACCCCAAGGGGCGTACGAAAGCTGCCATCGGCACCAATACCGAGCGCAATCGGCAGCATGCCAGCACCCATTGCGAGCGTCGTCATGATGACCGGGCGAGCGCGCTTACGACAGGCGTCGATCAACGCATCGTGACGCGAGAGACCGGCACGCTCACCGAGAATGGCGTAGTCGACGATCAAAATGGAATTTTTGACGGCGATACCGTTCAGTAGCAGCAAACCGATCAGTGATGGCAACGACAAGGCCGTACCGGTGAGCAACAGCAAACCGAAAGCGCCACCGCCACACAAAGGCACCGCCGCCAGAATCACGATCGGCTGGGTGCCGCTATGGAACAACAACAGCAACACGAGATACACCGACAACACGCCGGCAAACAGCGCGAGCGCAAAGCCGACGAAGAGCTCGACGAACGCTTCCGAATCTCCTGCCGGCAGGATGCGCACGCCGGCCGGCAAATTTTGCATCGCCGGCATGCGACGCACTTCGCTCATGACGTCACCGAGCGGCAAGCCGTTGAGCTCGGCTGAAACGGTGACGACGCGCTCGCGATCGCGACGATCGATGCGCGCAGGGCCACTGCCCTCGCCGATCTCGGCAACGGCGGCGAGCGGAACTGGCCCGTTCTTGCCGGGCACTCGCAACTGCCCGAGCATCTCGAGGTCGCTCAAGGCCGAGTCGGCCAATTTCACGCGGATCGGCACTTGTCGTTCCGCGAGGTTCAACTTCGCAAGCCGCTGATTCACGTCGCCGCTAGTGGCAATACGCGCCGCGTCGGCGATATCGACCGTCGAGACGCCGAGATCCGCTGCGCGCGCGGGATCCGGGCGGATTACGATTTCGGGCCGCAGCAAGGCCGCCGAGGTGGTCACCGTACCGATACCCGGCACGCCTCGTATCGAGGCCGCCAATTCACGCGATGCCGCCGCGAGCGTCTCCGAATCGCGACCGGCGAATGCCATGGTCAGCCGATCACCCGGACCTCCGGTCGCAAAACTCGCGCGTATGCCGGGCATGTCCGCCAATTGCGAACGCACGGCGTTTTCCAACTCGGCACTCGTCCGCTTGCGATCCTTTTTGAAGGTCAGCGTGATGCCGACCTTACGGACCTCCGGGAAAACCACGCCACCGCCCATCGACTCGCCACCCTCACCGCCGATGATCGTGAAGAATCGCTCGATTTCGGGTACCCCCGCACGCAGTCGCGCACGCACCTCACGCCCGATCTGTAACGAGTCATCGAGACGCGCACCCGGCGGCAGCTCCACCTGCAGCTGAACTTGGTCGACGTCGGTCGTCGGCACGAAGGTCGTGGGGATCAACGGCACGATGGCCAACGACAAGATGAAAGTGGCCGCTGCCAACGCCAGAGTGCGTCGTCGATGGGCAATCGCCCACTCGACCCAACCGAGATAGCGAAGCATCAAAGGTGAATCGACGGCTGACTTGGGCTCGCCACGCATGAAATACCCGGCCAGCATCGGCGTGAGCAAGCGCGCTACCAGCAAAGAGAACAGCACAGCCGCAGCGGCAGTCCAACCGAATTCTTTGAAAAATTTACCAGTGACCCCCGGCATGAACGCCACTGGGATGAAGACCGCAGCCAAGGTGACTGACGTCGCAACGACTGCGATCCCGATTTCATCGGCCGCATCGATCGCGGCCTGCATGGGCGCTTTACCCATGGCTCGATGCCGTGCGACGTTTTCGACCTCGACGATGGCGTCATCCACTAGCACGCCGATGACGACCGCAAGCGCCAACAACGTCAGCAAGTTCAACGAAAAATCGAGCCAATACATGACGGCGAAAGTCGGTATCACCGACAGCGGCAGCGCCAGAGCGGAGATCAAAGTCGCACGCCACTCTCGCAGGAAAAACCACACCACCAGGACCGCCAGCAACGCGCCTTCGAGCAGCATCGTCATCGAAGCGTCGTAAGAGGCTTTGGCGATCTCGACGGTCGAGAGCACTTCGACGAAACGAACCTCAGGGTGCTCCGCCTGCAGCTGCGCAATCCGGGCACGGACGCCCTGACCGACATCGACCTCGCTTGAGCCCGCCGTACGACGCACCGAGAAGCCGACGACGGGTTTGTCGTCAAGCAATGCCGCAGCGCGCGCTTCGGCGGCGCCATCGGTTACCGTCGCAATCGACGACAAGCGCACCGAGCGTCCGTCGGGCAAATAAATCGGGTAATCGGCGAGCTCGGCCGCCGTGCGCACGATCGCGACGGTGCGCACCGCCTGCTCGGCGCCGCCCGTCTCGGTACGACCACCGGGCTTCTCGACCTGCAGCCGCGCCAACTGAGCCGAAACAGCACCCGCCGACACCCCAAGGGCCTGCAGCGCTTCGGGACGCAACTCGACCCGGACTTCACGGACGATACCACCGACGCGACTGACCGAGCCGACACCCGCCACGCTGTAGACCGCTCGCGAAACTTTATCGTCGACGAACCAGGAGAGCTCATCGGGCGCCAGTCGGTCGGATTCGACGGCGAACGCGATGAGCGTACCGCCGACGAGGTTCATTCTTTGAATGGTCGGCTCGTTGATGTCGGCCGGCAAATCGCGTCGCACCCGCGCGACGGCGTCCTTCACCTCATCGAGGGCTTGGTCGAGATCACGACCGAGTTCGAACTCGATCTTGGTGATTGAAGTACCCTCGCTGACGGCGGAGGTGATCTTGTCGATGTCGGGAATGCTCGACACCGCATCCTCAACCTTGCGCGTCACGTCCGTCTCGAGCGTCGAGGGCGCCGCCCCCGGCAAGCCGACGGTGATCTGGATCGTCGGCAACGCGATGTCGGGCAACTGCGAGATCGGCAGCTTGTGCCACCCCCAGAAGCCCGCGGCCGTCAACAGAACGAAAAGGAGTACCGAAGGCAGCGGGTAGCGGATGCCCCAGAGGGAGAGATTCACGACGCCGCTTGCTCCGGGATCTTCGTTTCGACGACCCTCACGACATCACCATCACTCAGAAAACCTGCTCCGCGTACAACCACTTTTTCAGCAGGTTTTAGTCCGCCACGAAGCTCAATGAAATCGCCCTGCACACCGCCCGCGTCGACCCGACGCTGCGAGACGACGCCGCCATCCCCGAGCACGAAGAGATAGGCGTAGCCATCGCGAAATACCACCGACTCTCGCGGAACCGCCATCACATCGGCGGTACCGACCTGCACTCGACCTTCGACGAACATGCCGGAGCGCAAGGTCCCGGGTGCTGGAAGGTCAACGAACAATGCGCCCGTGCGTGTCTGGGGGTCGACACCCGGCGAGACCGCACGAACGACACCCGCGACGTTCTCCCCATCCGGCGAGCGCAACACGACATTCGCGCCGATTTTCAGGCGGCCGATATCACGCTCGGCGATCTCGGCACGCCATTCGAGGCGTCCACGTCGAATCAGTCGCAGCAACTCGTTGCCGGCAGTCACGACCTGCCCAGGTTGCACGCGACGAACTGCGATCACACCGGCATCGGGCGCGCGCAAGGTTGCAAAACCAAGACGCAGCGCCGCCTCGTCGCGCGCCGCCTCGGCCACCACCACTTGTGCTGCGGCACGCGAACGATTCGCTTGCAGCTCATCGAAATTGCTGGTTGAGATCAAATTTTGGGCTAGCAACGATTCGCCGCGCTTGGCCTGCGAGCTGGCGAGCTCGGCACTCGCTCTCGCTTGCAGCAAGTTCGCCTCCGCCTGTCGTGCTTGCACCTCGAGAGTGCGTCGGTCGAGCTCGACGAGCGGCTGCCCCGCCACGACGCGCTCGCCGGGCTCCACCAACACCTTGGCCACACGCAGACCCGTCACTTCGACGCCGAGTATCATTTCTTGCCAGGGAGCGACCGAGCCCGACGCGGCGACCTCGCGCGTAATCCGGCGTGTTACGGGCGTGGCCACGGTGACGGTCAGCGACGAAGCGGCCGGCGCCTCGGACGCCGAGCGATCGCAGCCCACCAACGAAGCCGCAACGAGAACGAGCACAAAGAAAAATCGCATCATGGGACCACGTTACGCGCGGGGACGATCAAGCGCCAGCGTTGGACGCGGTCTGTCCGCGCCACGGCACTCGAAGCAGCGATGGATTTGCCGATTGCGCGCGAAATCTGGCGGGATCGTGTGCTCGGTGATATCCGCGATGCGATAGCGCCGCTCCAAGACCGGATCGAGTCGAAAGCGCTGGGCGTTGGTTGAAAACACCAATAAACCACCTTCCGCCAAAATCGCCATGCAGGCGTCTAGCAGCTCCACATGATCACGCTGCACGTCGAACACGCCCTCCATGCGCTTGCTGTTCGAGAAGGTCGGTGGGTCGCAGAAGATCAGATCAAATCGTTGCGCGCGGCTCGCAGCTTCGGTCAGCCATTCACGCACGTCCGCGTGAATCAGTCGGTGCCGTTCTCCCCACAGACCATTCAACTCCAGATTGCGTCGACACCAATCTAGATAGGTCGCCGACAAATCAACCGTCGTGGTCGACAGTGCGCTCCCCGCTGCCGCGTATACGGTGGCGCTGCCGGTGTAACCGAACAAGTTCAAGAAACGCTTGCCGTCGGCGGCGCGACGCAATCTCGAACGAGTCGGACGATGATCGAGGAACAAACCCGTGTCGAGGTAATCGACGAAGTTCACGCGAAACTTCAAGCCATCTTCCTCGACCACATGGAACTCTTCGCGCTCGTCACGTTTGGTGTATTGGTCACCACGCTTGATGCGTCGTCGAGTTTTGAGGTGAATATGCTCGGCCGACACACCCGTTACCGACACGAGAGCGGCGAGAGCTTCACTGCGACGCCGACGCACGGTCTCCTCGGGGATGTCGGCAGGCGCCTGATACTCCTGCACAACAAGGGTGGTCACAACGCGCGCAGCAGGTGCCTCGGGCGACGTAACGTAACGATCGATTGCGAAGGCGTACTCCGGCATATCGGCGTCGTATATCCGGTAACACGCGATCTGATCGCGCCGCACCCAGGCAGACAAATTTTTGAGATTTTTACGGATGCGGTTGGCGAACATCGTTGCGCCCGGCGTCGCGGCAAGATCCGCATCGATCTGCAGACCGGCCTTCGGGCGTAGGTCCCGTTCCGCTCGCGCCGCGATCTCGATACGCAGCAAACGGCATTCGGTCGCCCCGTTCCAAACGGTATGTACGCGATGCGCGCGCAAACCGAGCTCGAGTCCAAGCGACGCGTCCCCGGTGAGAATAGCCGCCTGCCAGCCCTGGAACTCCTCGCGCAACACACGCCCAAGTTCTCGGTGTACGGCTCGTGCCGACTCGAGATCCCCTAATCTTTGACCCCACGGCGGATTGGTACAGAGCAATCCCATGATCGAATCCGAAGGACGATGAGCCTCCGCGAGCACACCGACCGCAAAGTCGGTGATCTCGGCGACACCGGCATGCGAAGCGTTGATCTTGGCGTCTTTCAGCACACGAGCGTCCTGATCACGACCCCAGAAGACCGTGGCGGAGTCGATCAACCGTTGCAGCCCTTGCCGAGCGCTCGCTTCAGTCGCGGCGACGAGGCGCTGCCAAAGTACCTCGTCGTGCCCCTTCCATCGCAGAAAACCAAAGTACCTTCGCCGGTGATTCGCTGCGAACCCAGCTGCCATCCGTGCCGCCTCGATCACGAACGTGCCCGAGCCGCACATCGGATCCAAAAACGCCGCGCCTTCGGCCGACAGTTTTGGCCAACCCGCCCGCACGAGAATGCCGGCTGCCATGTTTTCGCGTAGCGGCGCTTCACCGGTGTCACCTCGCCAGCCGCGTCGGTGCAGACCCTCACCCGACAGGTCGAGTGACACCGTCACCCGCGTCCCGACGGCATGCGCATGCACCCGAACGCCCGGTTCGTGCGTTGCGATATCCGGTCGCAAACCGACCGAATCACGCAAGGCATCGCAGATCGCGTCCTTCAAGCGCAAAGTACCGTAGTGGGTGTTGTGGATTGCGGGATGTCGGCCGCTCCACTCGCACGCCAGCGTTGCCGCCGGATCGATATGTCGATGCCAGTCGATCGCTCTCAGTGCCGTGTGAATCGCCGCATCGTCGGCGGCCTCGAAGCGCACCAACTCGAGATACACACGACTCGCCACCCAGGATTCGAGGCACACCCGATACGCCACCTCCATCGGTCCGGTGAAGGCGACCGCGTTACCGCGCTCGCGAATATCCGTGGCCCCAAACGCCGCAACTTCACGCGCCAGCAGATCGCCGAAACCGCGCGGCACACTCGCGAGGAATTGACGGATGTCCACGTTACTCATCGTGTTCGTTCATCGTCGTCGCTCGCATCTGGGATCGTACTTTGAGTCGTAATGCGCAGAGAACGGGACGTCGCGCGTAAATGCCGCACCAAGATTCGGTAAATATCCGGATCGAAAATCGACTCGCTGGCTCGCTCGCCATCGGCGGTCTGGGTGCCGAGATATTGCCAACGATCGACATGGTGCCACTCGATGCGACCCTGCGAGTTGCGCTCCTCGATGCGGATCGGCCCGGCGTAAGGCCAACTTTTCAATTTGTGCTTGGCGAGTGCCAGCTTCAACCGCAACGCATGCTTCGGCAGCGATTCACCGCCGACGCAGGCGCCGTCGCAACGACCGAGTTGATAGCCGAAACAACTACCCTCACCCGGATGCTCTAGCCCGAGTGTCTTCAAACACAGCCGACGCTCGCGCGCGATCGTCGTGAGTGCAGCCCGCGCCGCTTTGGCGCTTCGAAACAAACCGAAGCAGTCACCGCCATCAGGCAAGGGTCCCTCAAGCCGTTGCAACACCGCCGATACGCCCTCGTCACTGACAAACCAAGTGTGGTGCTCGCCACCGCCGCGCAAGCGACGGTTGTAGACCGGTTTGAAGTCACGTACCCATTGCGCCTCGAGCAGCAGCGCTCCCAATTCGCCAGCCGTCTCGGTCCAGTCAATACGCCGAACCTGCGCTGCCAAGCGCTGCGATTTCGAATCGCGCGTTGCACCGCCGAAGTGAGCCAAGACCCGCTCGCGAATATTCTTGGCCTTGCCGACATAGATGAGCGCATCGCCCTCGCCGATGAATCGATAAACACCGCAAACCTCGGGCACGTCGTCGATCAGATCAGGCGGCAAGTGCGAAGGCAGCGACGGTCTTCGACTCACGCGCTCGATCGCCTCGGCCAGACGCCGCGGTGCGAGCGTCGATCGCCAGTGTTGCCAAAGCTGTGCGAGCACGTCTGCGTCTGGCAAAGCTCGATGACGACTCTCGCACTGCAGACCATGCCGCTCGATGATCGCATCGAGATTGTGACGAGCGGCCTGCGGGAACAGTTCGCGCGATAAACGCACCGTGCAGGCGAGCGGCGCGCTGTAAGCATAACCGGCACGTCGCAGCTCACTGCGGACGAAACCGTAATCGAAGCGAACGTTATGCGCGACGAAGCGTCGCCCCTCCAAGCGCGTCAACACTTCGCGCGACAGCGTCTCGAACGACGGCGCCTCGGCAACCATGTCGTTGCTGATACCCGTCAGTCGCTGGATCGACGGCGGAATCGACACGCCGGGGTTCACAAGCGAGCTCCAACGCGACTCGACCTGCCCGTCACGCATCGCCACGATCGCGATTTCCGTGATGCGGTGCCAAGCAGGATGACCGCCCGTGGTCTCCACATCGACGAATGCGACCGGCTCGTCGATCAGACTCAGGTCGATGTCACTCAACCGAATGCGATCCAAGTGGTCTTCAATTCCGTGTACTTCTCGAAAGCGTGTAACGACTTGTCACGCCCGATGCCCGATTGCTTGTAGCCGCCGAAAGGCACGGTGATGTCATCGGCGTCATAGCAATTCACGTAAACCATACCCGAGCGTAGCGCTCGTGCAGCCTTGTGTGCCACGTTGATGTCACGACTCCAGATTGCCGCAGCCAGACCGTACTCGGTCGAGTTCGCAATCGAGATCGCTTCGTCTATGGTATCGAACGGAATTGTCGCCAGTACTGGACCAAAGATTTCTTCACGGGCGATCGTCATCTGCGGCGAAACCTCATCAAACACCGTCGGCTCGATGTAGTAACCACCACTCTCCTGCCGAACGCGTTCACCACCACAATGCAAGCGGGCGCCCTGCTCTCGACCACCATGGATGTAGCCGAGCACACGATTCATCTGCGTCTCATCGACCAATGCGCCGAGTCGGGTCGCGGCATCGAGCGGGTCTCCGGGTGTCATGCGCTTGGCGATCGCGGCAATCCGCTCGAGCATCGCCTCACGTATCGGGCGCTGCACGAGCAAGCGAGATCCTGCCGAGCACATCTCACCTTGATTAAAGAAAATCGCGAAAGCCGCGGCGGTTGCCGCCGCCTCGAGATCCGGGCAATCGGCCATGACGATATTCGCCGACTTGCCGCCGCACTCGAGTCCGACTCGCTTGAGATTCGACTGACCGGCGTACTGCATGACAAGCTTGCCGGTGGCAGTCGAGCCGGTGAACCCAATCGCGTCGACATCTGCGTGCAGGGCCAACGCTTTGCCGGCAGTGTGACCAAAGCCTGGCACCACGTTGAACACGCCCGGCGGAACGCCCGCTTCGATGGCCAACTCGGCAAGACGCAGCGCCGACAACGGCGATTTCTCCGAGGGCTTCAGCACCAAAGAATTACCTGCGGCCAGAATCGGCGCCACTTTCCAGGCCGTCATGATCAACGGGAAATTCCACGGCACGATGGCGCCCACCACGCCGAGCGGCTCTCGGGTGATCGTCGCGAGCACCGAGGCAGCCGTTGGCGCGACCTCGCCGTAGATTTTGTCGATCGACTCGGCATACCAGTCGATGCAACGCGCGGCGCTCGGCACATCGACTCTGAGCGAGTCGCCGATGGGCTTGCCCATGTCTAGCGTCTCGAGGAGTGCTAGCTCGTCTTTGTGCGCACGAATCAACTCGGCAAAGCGCTGCAAGACCCGTTTGCGCGCGCTCGGTGCTCGCGCCGCCCAAACACCGCTGACGAACGCCGCTCGCGCGTCGGCGACGGCGACATCGACATCGCCGCTCTGACCATCGGCAATCGGCGCAAGTAGCCGGCCGTCGATCGGCGAACGCTTGTCGAACGTCGCACCAGAGAGCGAGGCAACACGCTGCCCGGCCACGAAGGCGCGCCCGTCTGGCTTGAGTTCAGCGGCACGCTGGTGCCAGTTGCTGTTCATGTTCGAGTTCGTGTTCATGGGGACGAGTTTACCCGGCCGGCGAAATCCCGGGATTGCACTATCCACCGGCAACACCGACGCGCGACGCACCAACCCAGTGCGGATTTGGAGTTAAAATGTCGCAAACCTGTCATGTAAACGGCCTACCACGCATGGCACATCGTTTGCTTATTCAGTTTGGAAATCACCCCTTCGAGGATCAAAAACGCATGAAAAACCTCCCTCTTCTCGCGCTGCTGGCCGCAGCGGCTGTCGGTACCGTCGCCCGCGCCGAGATCAGCTCGACCGTGACGCTGGCCTCTGACTACGACTTCCGCGGTCTCAGTCAAACCGCTAAGGATCCTGCACTGCAAGTGAGCCTCGACTGGGCCGGCGACTCGGGTTTTTACGTCGGCGCCTGGGCCAGCAACGTGGACTTCGGACCTGACACGGTTTCGGATGTCGAGCTCGATGTTTACGCAGGTTACAGCGGCAATTTCACCGAGGACTTCAGCTACAACGTCTCGGTAACTCAGTACAGCTATTTCGACACGGCCGATAAGGTCGACTTCGCCGAGGCCGCCTTTGGTCTCGCCTACCAAGGCTTCTCGACCAAGTTTTGGTACGCCTGGGACTACGGCAACACGGGCCTGGCCGCCCGCTACATCGAGGCCAACCTGGAGCTGCCGTTGCCGAAAGATTTCGGTCTGCTGCTGCACGCGGGTCAGAGCAGCGGCGAATACTGGGCCGACGACAAGTACACCGACTTCGCGATCGGTCTGACGAAGACCGTTGGGAAGTTTGATCTCACTTTGAAGTGGATCGACGGCAGTGACTACCGCCCCGGCAACAACGTCGATGGCGACGTTTTCAGCTCTGACAGCAAGGCTCTCTTTTCGGTGGCGACGAGCTTCCCCTGGGAGTGATTCGCCGCAGATAACGGGTACACTGCGGGGGCTATGACAGATTTCACGCCTAGCCCCCGCGAACTCGACCTCGAGTCGAGAACACAACGCTTTATTCGCGATGTCATCATCCCCTACGAATCCGATCCGCGATTCCAGGGACCCATCACGGACGATCTCGTGCAGGAGCTGCACGCAAAAGCCCGCGCGGTCGGGCTACTTGCGCCTCACGTCGGCAGCGAATGGGGCGGCTACGGGCTGACCCATCGCGAAATCGCTACGGTGTTGCGTGCGAGCGGGTACTCGCTGCTCGGTCCCGTTGCGATGAACTGCATGGCGCCCGATGAAGGGAACATGCACATGCTCGAGCGCATTGCGACGCACGATCAAAAAGAGCGCTTCCTCAAACCGCTGGCGGCCGGCCTCATTCGCTCGTCGTTTTTCATGACCGAGCCGGATGGCGGCTCGGGCTCCGATCCGGACATGCTCAAAACCGAAGCCGTCGAAGACGGGGATCACTGGGTCATCAATGGCCGCAAGTGGTTCATCACCGGTGCTGAGGGGGCTGGCTTTGGCATCGTGATGGCACGCACCGGCGGTCACCACTCAACGATGTTTCTCGTGCCGCTACCGGATCCGGGTATCGTGCTTGAACGCGTGATGCATACTGTCGATCACACCATGCCGGGTGGGCACGGCGTGTTGTCGCTGACGAATGTCAGGGTCCCCAAAGAAATGGTGCTCGGTGCGCCGCACGAGGGGTTCAAATACGCCCAAGTGCGGCTCGCGCCAGCCCGTCTGACCCACTGCATGCGTTGGTGGGGTGCTGCACAGCGCGCTCATCACATTGCCACCGAATACGCATGCCGCCGGCAGGCTTTCGGCAAAGCGTTGATCGATCACGAGGGCGTCGGTTTCGCCTTGGCTCGCAACGAAGTGGATCTGAAGCAGACTCAGTTGATGATTGATTACGTCGCCTGGACGCTCGATCAGGGCAGCCGCGCCTCAACCGACTCCAGCATGGCCAAGTACACCTGCGGCGAGACGCTGTTTCAGATCGTCGATCGTTGTGTGCAGGTACTCGGTGGAAGCGGCATCGTCGATGAGACGCCGGTCTCAAAGATTTGGCGAGAGATCAGAGGGTTCCGCGTGTACGACGGCCCCTCGGAGGTTCACCTCTACTCGCTAGCCAGACGCTTGAAGCGCAAAACGGCCGCCGCGACGAACGCAAGCCCAACGTAAAGGCCCATCGTCAACAAATAGCCCGGGAAATATCCGGCGACCGCTGCCGCATATGCACCCAGATTCGTCGTCTCGGGCGACGGTGCGAGCCAATACATACCGAGATTCGCAACCACGAAGGTCACGAAGGCAGCAGCCGCGCCAACCGCGATGATGAACGGCACCCGCGCTCGCGCAGGGTCGGCTCCAAGCCAGTGGCCCGCCGCCCAAAGCGCGCCATAGGCAGGAATCAAGAAGAAATACGCCGGCGAGTAGCAATCCGTCGGAGTCCCCATCGCAAAGGCGGTCAGATCAGCCACCCATGCCAAGACGAAGAACGCGGGGAACAGGCGCGGCTCACGCAGCCACAGACCGGCCAGGAAAAACACCGCCCACGACGCATCCGGCGGACCCTGAAGCTCACCGAAATGCCCCACTCGCGTTGCACTCATGGCCACGGCCAAGATCAACGCCAGCATCCAATATCCACGACCTTTGATGGTGTCCGTCACGTTCCAACCCTCCCTTACAGTCAACGCGGCGCGCTGTATCGCACGCTCAATAAAAATTCCCGACCCAAGGCGGGGTACAACGTCGCCGTTTCGTAGCGACGATCGAATGCATTGGCGATTCGCAGCTGCATCGCGAGCGACGAGGTAGCACGCCACTCTGAGGTCAGATCGACGGTGACGACACTGCCGAGCTGCCGCGAATTAGCGAGGTCATCATACCTGCGCCCCATCCAGTAGACACCGGTTCCGAGCGACCAGTCGCCGAGCTGCCAATGCGCGGACGTCTTGCCCGACCAGCTCGGGCGACGCGGTAGCTCACGCCCACGATTGAATCCCGCGCTGCGATCCTCGGCTTGTAGCCACGAGAGCGACTGACTGAGACGAAGCGGCCCTTGCGACCACTCGAGTTGTCCCTCGGCGCCCTGCAACAACGCGCTCGCCACGTTATTGGGCCGGAAGATCGCCACATCGTATGCGACCAGATCATCGATCTGGTTGCGATACAGCGACACCGACCAACGACCCCAATCGGATCGGCGTTTCACGCCAAGTTCAACGCTACGCGATTTCTCAGGCTCAAGATCCGGGTTGCTAAAGCCTGGGTAGTAGAGCTCGTTGAACGAAGGGGCCTTGAAGGCAGTTCCGACACTCGCGTACCACTGCCAGCCCGGTGCCGAACGGTAACCGACAGACGCGGTGCCCGTCTGGTGCGAGCCGAACTGCTCGTTATCGTCGCTGCGACCAGATAAGCCCCACTGCCAACGACCCGTACCAGCGGTGTACTGCGCAAACAGCGCGCGGTTGAAACGCGATTCCACGTCGAAGCCAACATCGCTCGCGACCTTATCGAGTAACCAGTCAACACCTACGATCAACGTTCCAGCAGCGAGCGAGACATCGGTTTGGAAGGTCGCCGAATCGCGTCGCGAATTGAAAGTGCTGCTGTAGTCACCGGCAGGGCTGAAGCTGGTGGACTCATCCCACGATCGACCGAGCGTCAACGTCGAACGCCACCGATCGTCCCAAGCATGCTGTGCCTTGAGTCCAGCCACTTGGTTGACGAGGTCGGAGCGATTCAGAAACGAGCCGTCAAAAGCCACATCGGCCTTGGCGCGCTGCATGAATGCCTCGGCGCTCGCGCCCGAATCAAATTGGTAGCCGAGCCGAAGATTGGCGCTGTGGTTCTCGTACGGGTCCCGATCCGGCTCGCGCGTGAAGCAGCCACCACCCGGCGGAAAGGGCAAGCCCAGACAAGCGTTTGTGCCATCGGTCTCGAACAGACTCGCCTGCAGATCGACTGACCAGCCGTCGGCGCCGCCGCCGAAGCCAAGCGCGGCTTGCCGAGTTCCGTTGGAGCCGCCGGTCAAGCGCAGCGTTTGGCCCGCACCGGCACCACGACGCGTAAAGATCTGCACGACTCCGCCCATCGCATCCGGGCCGTAAAGACTCGAGCGAACCCCGCGTACGATTTCGATTCGTTCGATGCTGTCGATCGGCAAATCCTGGATCGCCGGAATGCCCGCCGACACCGAACCGATTCGAACCCCGTCGATCAACCACAAGACGTGATCCGACTCTCCGCCGCGCAGGTACAGCGAGGTCGGCTGACCGATACCACCCTGTCTCGCGAGGCTGATTCCTTCGACGCCGCGGAGGAGCTCATCCAGTGTGCGTGCCTGCAACTGTTCGATCTCAGCGCGCTCGATCACGGTCACCGAGGCCAAACTCGCATCGAGCTCTTCACTCACGCGAGAGGCCGTCACCACCACGGTCGATTCGGCCGCGAATCCGCACACCGAACCAAACGGTACCAACAGGGCAAGACCCCAATACATCTTCTTGGACATTCATCGTCTCCGGAGCCGTGCACCACCCGTGCGCGTCTGCAGCGATTCACGAGGCCGGTCTCCGGACTGACGAGTGGAATCAAAATTTTTGACTCCGCGGGCGATCGACCTTCCCACAAGCCGAAACTTGCAGTGGTCGGGGAGAGATCGCCCTGCCTCGCTTACCGTTGCGGGGGCAGCGCCGGATTCACACCGGCTTCCCGTTTCACCCTCGCTACGACGATCGCAGCGGGGCACCTCACGAACAGCCGAGAGGCTACGCTCGGCGCGCAGATGTCGTCAAGCGACGCACACGCTGCGTCAAGAACTGCAGGAGAGTGCCGAGCACCCGGGACGATCACGCGCCCAGTCCGGTCGATGCCGTGCATAGCGCTCGCAGCCCTCACGTTTTTCGTAAGGATTACCGAGCACTTGCTGTAATGCTTCAAGTGGTGCGACGTCACCTTCTGTTGCGGCATCAATGGCCAACTGCAGCAGATAGTTGCGCGGCACGTAGCATGGGTTGACCGCATTCATTCGCTCGCGACGCCGCTCCGTGGACAGGCCAACGCCGACATTCAACTCGGCTGCAACGCGATCACATCGCCATCGCAACCAGGTTTCCCAGCGCGCCGCGAGCTCGTCCGACAGTGCCGTCGAATCATAGATGGCTGCATGCACGACGCCGATGTCTTCGGTCTCGGCGAGCGTCCGAAAGAAGATCGTCATGTCGGTCTCGACCGCGCCTAACAACTCGAACAGCATCTCGATCGCTTCGGTATCGCCGTCGCGATCCAGCGCATGGAGCCCGAGTTTT
Source organism: Gammaproteobacteria bacterium (assembly GCA_018970145.1). Classification (GTDB taxonomy): domain Bacteria; phylum Pseudomonadota; class Gammaproteobacteria; order Steroidobacterales; family Steroidobacteraceae; genus UBA964. Next base: position 392,258 of record JAGWWY010000001.1, on the reverse strand, counting down.
TGCGCAAGCGCGATACGGAACTGCCTTGCATAGGTTTCGCGATAGCGCTCGAGCCCCGCCTCGAGTGCCTCGCGCGAGTTCACGAGCGACATCAAGGCCCCGGCGAGCCGCGCGAGATTCCACAAAGCGATTTGTGGTTGGCGACCGTAGGCGTAGCGACGCCCCTCAGCGTCGGTGGTGTTCGGCGTCCAGTTCGGATCGTAGTGATCGAGCCAACCATACGGCCCGTAATCGATCGTGAGACCGAGTATCGACATGTTGTCGGTATTCATCACGCCATGAACGAACCCGACCCGCATCCAATGCGAAATCATCACGGCCGTACGCTCGCAAATCTCGCCAAACCATGCGGCATAGTCTGGCGATCGATCACCTTGCCAATACTGTGGATACGCGTGCCGAATCACGAAATTGGCCAACTCGCGCAGGCGATCGAGCTCATTCATCGCCGCATGAAGTTCAAAGTTACCGAAACGCACGAACGACGGTGCGACCCGGCAGACGATGGCGCCGGGCTCAGCTTGGGGGTGGCCGTCGTAGAACATGTCGCGAATCACCGTCTCGCCCGTCGCGACGAGACTCAGCGCTCGTGTCGTCGGTACACCAAGTGCATGCATCGCCTCGCTGCCAACGAACTCGCGCAAGCTCGAGCGCAGCACTGCGCGACCGTCTGCTCGACGCGAATAGGGTGTCGGCCCCGCGCCCTTCAGCTGCAGTTCGAAACGCTCGCCCGACTGGCCCTCGATCTCGCCCAAGGAAATCGCGCGCCCATCGCCCAACTGCCCCGCCCAATGACCGAATTGGTGACCACCGTAGCGCGCCGCATAAGGGCGCATGCCAGCGGCCAACTGGTTGCCGCCAAGGATGAAAACGGCGCGATCCTGATCGGTCGCGGGCTTGGCAAGATCCAGCAGCGCGGCGCAGTCCTCCGACCACGCCAACAAGCGAGGTGTACTCACCGCTTCAGGCCGCACGCGCGAAAACGCCACATTTGGCACTTGGCGCGAGAAACTGGGTGCATCAGCCTCGCCCTCGAGCTCATCGACGAAGCGACTGTGAAAATTCAAATCGGACAACTTACGCGTCATGTTGAGGATTATATGATTGCGCGCATGAGCTCTCGTGTGACGATCGCCTCCCTGCACGTCTACCCGGTCAAATCCGGTCGCGTCATCGACTGCCACGAGGCGCGGCTCGGGCCTTGCGGCCTTCAGCATGATCGACACTGGATGCTGATCAACAATGACGGACGATTTTTGACGCAACGCAGTCATCCGCAACTGGCACGCCTCGCTGCCCTAGTACGAGGAGACACGTTGCAACTTGCGCATCCCGACTGCGGCGAACTGAGTGTCGACTTGCCAACCGAACTACCCTCGCCTTTGGCTCCGATCCGCCGAGTCACGATCTGGAAGCGGCACCACGATGCGCTCGATGCCGGAGACGACGCTGCACGGTTTTGCACTCGTCTGATCGGTGCACCGGCCCGCTTGGTCGCGGCCATCGATCAGAATTTTCCGGACGGTTATCCGCTTCTAGTCTGCAATGAATCGTCTTTGAGTGATCTGAATCGGCGCATGCAAGCCTGGTTACCCATGAGCCGCTTCAGACCCAATCTCGTCTTACGCGGCCTCGAGGCTTGGGCTGAGGACCGCATCGCGACCCTGCGCATCGGGACGGCGCGACTCAAGCTTGTCAAGCCCTGCACGCGCTGCGTAATCACGAGCCTCGATCAGGCCACCGGATTGCCCGCCGGCGACCCGCTGCCCGCGCTGCGCGCATTTCGCTGGAACACGACGCTGCATGGCGTGACGTTCGGTGAGAACGCCGAGGTTCAAAGTGGCTCGGGAGCCATCTTGAGAGTTGGCGATGAGGCGGAAATTGGCTGGGAGTGAAACGGCGACTCGCCAAGACGCGCAGTGCTGAGGCTCGCGGCCGCGATCAAGCCGGCGGCGGGCCGACCAACTGCACGCGTGAGGTCACCTGACCTTTGAAATCGAGCCAAGCGTGGTTGGCGTAGTCGTACAACTTGCAACTGCGCACGCACTCTCGGTAGCTGCGCCAGTTCATGCGATACACCTGGTATTGATTGTCAAAGCGCTCGCTGAGCAAGCGCTGTGCCTTGCGCAGCGAATACATCGGGATACGCGGATTCAGATGATGGGCGTTGTGCTCCATGATGTTATGGAGCAAGCGATCGAGTCCGAACGGAAATCGCACATGAACGGTCGCCGTGAGATAAGCACGATAGCGCTGCCATTCGTGCCGCGCCTGAAACCACGCGATCGCCGGATGTGTGTGGTGCACGAACACCACGAAGCCCATCACCACGTTCCACAACGCAAAAGGCACGATCACCCCAAACGCCAACAACAACCAAAAATTCTGTTCGGTACGCGCGGCGACCACGGCGACGAGCGAAACCCAGCCGATCATGGCGACCGTCACCAGCGCGCTATCCCAGTGATATTTGGCGCGGCTCGCACCGATCTGACGTTTGGTGGCGAAATACAGCTTCTTCCACCACAGCTCGAGAAAATAATAGAGACCCCAACCGGCACCGCTGCGGTAAATCCGCTCGAGGATGCGACGGTAACCGGGCAACGCGTCGAATTCTTCTTTCGAAAACGGCGCCCACACCTGGTCGCGACCCTTCAGGTTATTGAACCCGTGGTGCGCCACGTTGTGACCGACGTCCCAGAGGCTAAACGCCGTCATCGAGGGCAGGAACGCCACCCGGCCAAAGATGTCATTGAGCAGGCGGCTCTTGAAGAAAGCGCCATGGCAGGCGTCGTGCCCGATCAGAAAAAGCCGAACGATTCCGGCTGTCACCAATATTGAGCCGAGAAATTTGAGCAACAGTCCGCCGTCCATCAAAACCAAAGCCAGACCGCCGCCAAAAATCAGCAGATCCACGCCCAAAGCCAAGGCGGGTTTCCAGTAGCCTGCATTTTCGAAGGCGAGCAAAAGGGCCTTGCGGCTCACGCTCGTGGAGGGGTCTGCCTGCGGAGGTCCAAGAGTTTTCATAGGTCCATTCTAACCGAGCGGCGGCATAATGTTCGGCATGACGTTTATTTCTACCATCCCGCGCTCGGAAGCTCAGGACTTGGCCGCCTTGGGCACCCCGCTCTCTCTGACCGAGCGGCAGGTCGCCCTCCAGATCGGACGCAGTTTGGTCGAGGGCGCCAGAACTCGCGCCAACGAGAGGCCCTACCTCGATGCGTTCTTGCAGGAGTTTGGCCTCTCCAACCAGGAGGGCATCGCCCTAATGTGCCTAGCGGAGGCCTTGCTGCGCATCCCGGATGACGATACCGCCGATCGCTTGATCGCAGAGAAGCTCGCGAGCGGCAACTGGGACTCCCACTCGGGGCGCTCCGACTCGCTCTTCGTCAACGCATCGACTTGGGGCTTGATGTTGACGGGTCGTCTGATTGACTTGCCCGATGAACTGCGCAGCGACGCTACGGGCTGGTTGCGTCGTCTGACGCAGCGCGCGAGCGAACCGTTGGTACGTCAAGCGCTGCGACGGGCGATGAAAATCATCGGCAGCGAATTCGTGGTCGGGCGCAGTATCGAAGAGGCATTACAACGGTCTGCAACCGAGGGAGGTCTCGCACTGTGCTCCTTCGACATGTTGGGCGAAGGCGCTCGTACCGACGAGGACGCCCGGCGCTACTACGAGTCGTATGTTGCTGCGATCGAACAAATCGGGCGTCGCGGGGACGGATCGCTGCATGAACGATCGTCGATCTCGATCAAACTCTCGGCGCTCGACCCGCGCTACTCGGCCATCCAACGCGACCGGGTGCAAGAACGATTGATTCCCCGTGCGCTCGAGCTAGCGCGTTCGGCGGCGGCGCTCGGTATTGGTCTCACCGTCGATGCCGAGGAACAAGACCGTCTCGAGATTTCACTCGAGATCTTCGCCGCCATGACCCGGGATCCGGCAACCCGCGACTGGCCCGGCCTTGGTCTGGCGGTTCAAGCCTATGGACGTCGCGCGATGGCGGTCATTGATCACGTCGCAGAATTGTCGCGATCGCATGGGCGCGCTTTGGCGGTGCGGTTGGTAAAAGGAGCGTATTGGGACAGCGAAATCAAGCGTGCGCAAGAGCGCGGGCACGCCGAGTATCCGCTCTATACCCGCAAGTGCTCGACCGATGTGTCGTACCTCGCTTGCGCGCGCGCCTTGTTCGCAAGATCCGATCGAATCTATCCGCAATTCGCCACGCATAACGCGCACACCATCGCGGCCGTTCTCGGTTTAGCGAGGGCGCGCCGCGAAGCCATCGGTAGTGCCGTCGATTTCGAATTCCAGCGGCTGCACGGCATGGGGAGTCTGCTCTACGACGAGGCTCGACGGCAGCTATCCGATCTGCCGCGCGTCCGAGTCTATGCGCCAGTCGGTCCCCACGCCGATCTGCTCGCCTATCTCGTGCGTCGTTTACTCGAAAATGGCGCCAACACGTCCTTCGTCAATCGGTTCATGGACGAGCGCGTACCCGTGGAGCAAGTGGTCTCGGATCCCGTCGGTGAAATCGAGGCGCTCGCCAACGTCGAACATGATCGCATCCCGCTGCCGATGCACCTTTACGGCACGGCACGACTGAACTCTCGAGGGGTCGATTTCGGCCGTCGCTCAAACCTCGAAGAAATTCAGCAGTGCGTGCGAAACACACTAAATCTGCCCTCAGCGGTTAGTCGTTACGTCACTCCCGCTGTCGTCGGGGCGGCCTTTCGCACCGCGAGTCTCGCTCTTCCTGAGTGGCGTCGCCGACCGGTCGATGTTCGCGCCGAGATCCTCGAGCGAGCAGCGGACCTGCTCGATCAATCGAGCAATGTTTTTCTCGCCTTGCTCGTGCAAGAGGCCGGCAAGACCGCCGGCGATGCGATCGCCGAAATTCGTGAAACTATCGACTTCTGTCGCTACTACGCGATAGCCGCGCGACAGCTGCAAGGACAAGCGATCGTTCTGGATGGCGCCACCGGCGAGCGGAACGAATTGAGCCATGTTCCGCGCGGGATCTGGTGCTGCATCAGCCCGTGGAATTTTCCACTGGCGATTTTTACGGGTCAGATCGTCGCTGCGCTGGTCACCGGTAACACCGTTGTCGCCAAACCCGCCGAGACGACTCCCGAAGTCGCGCTGGCGATGACTGACCTCTTGTATCGCGCCGGCGTGCCGCGTGATGCGCTGCACGTTGTGCCGATGGTAGGCAAAGAATTCGGCAATATCGCGCTGCGACAACCGATGTTGGCCGGTGTCGTCTTCACCGGCTCAACCCTAACCGCGCAATGGCTAAACCGAGCGCTGGCTGCACGCGAGGGTGCGATCCTGCCACTGATCGCCGAAACCGGTGGCATCAACGCCATGATCGTCGATTCCACGGCACTGCCCGAGCAGGTTGTCGACGATGTGCTGAACTCAGCATTCGGCAGTGCGGGTCAACGTTGCTCGGCACTGCGATTGCTGTGTCTGCAAGCCGAGAGCGCCGATCGCATCCTGAGAATGCTAGAAGGCGCCATGGATACGCTCATCGTCGGCGATCCAAAGGATCTGACGGTCGATGTCGGGCCGGTGATCACCGCGTCGGCCGCAACCGATCTCGAGCGGCATATCGAGCGCATGTGTCAGCGTGGCCGCTTGCGCAAACGCGTCGCAACCACCTCGAATACCGGCTCGGTGCCGAAGGATCGCTTCGTTTCCCCTGCGCTGATCGAAATCGACTCGGTCGGCGCGCTCGATCGCGAAGCGTTCGGGCCTGTTCTGCATGTGCTGCGCTATCGGATCGACGAGCTGCCGCAACTACTCGATGATTTGCGGGCGAATGGCTACGGTTTGACGCTCGGCGTCCAGACACGACTCGATGGAACGCGACGCCTGATTTTTGAGGGCACGTTGGCCGGAAACGTCTATGTGAATCGCAACATGATCGGTGCCGTAGTTGGCGTGCAACCCTTTGGCGGCACGGGGCTCTCGGGTACCGGCCCCAAGGCTGGGGGGCCGAACTATCTCGCTCGATTCACGAGCGAGCGCATGTTGACCATCAACACGACGGCGACCGGCGGCAACACCGCGCTACTGACGCTCAACTGAGTTCAGCCGCCGCAGTTATCGACGCCAGCTCGGACGACTCTCGGTAGGCAGCTGCAACCGTTCGAGGGCTTCGGCCAAGCGTGCGCGCTCCACAACGCCCGCATCGACGAGCGACTGCAGAGCCGCCAACACGATACTCGCGCGATCAACCTCAAAAAAGCCGCGCAAGGCCGATCGGGTATCGCTGCGTCCGAAGCCATCGGTGCCGAGTGTCACGAAACGACGACCGGGCAGGTAGCTGGCGAGCATCTGTGGCACGGCTCGAACATAGTCACTTGCCGCGACGATCGGAGCACTGCCGACGAGGCAGCTTTCGAGGTGGCTCGTGCGCGCAGCCTTGAGCGGATGCAGGCGGTTCCAACGTTCGCACTCGGCAGCCTCACGCGCAAGCTCGCTGTAGCTAGTCACGCTCCACACTTCGCTGGCGATGCCAAAATCTTTGGCTAGCTGCGAGGCCGCCGCAAGGACCTCTCGCAAGATCGCGCCTGAACCGAGCAAACGAATCGGCACTGCCGCATCCGCATCGAAACGGTCATGGCAATACATTCCACGGATGACCCCTTCAGCAGCACCCGAGGGTAGCGATGGCTGTGGGTAATTTTCGTTCATGACGGTGAGGTAGTAGAACTCGTCGCACTGCTGCTCCAACAAACGCCGCGCACCGTAATCGAGAATCACGGCGAGTTCGCCGGCGAAGGCGGGATCGTAGGCACGGCAGTTGGGAATCGTCGCTGCCACTAGATGACTGGACCCGTCCTGATGCTGCAAACCCTCACCACCCAAAGTCGTACGGCCCGAGGTCGCTCCGACCAAAAAGCCTCGAGCGCGCTGATCGGCAGCCGCCCAAATAAGATCACCGACGCGCTGGAAACCGAAAATCGAGTAGTAGATGTAGAGTGGCAACAGCGTGACACCGTGCACGCTGTAGCTCGTCGCTGCGGCCACCCACGAAGAGAGCGCACCCGCTTCGGTGATCCCCTCTTCGAGCAACTGTCCGTCGCGGCTCTCGCGGTAGGAGAGCAACGACCCGGCGTCTTCCGGCTCGTACAACTGACCGAGTGGCGAGTAAATGCCGATTTGCCGAAAGAGACTTGCCATGCCGAAGGTACGCGCCTCATCGGCCACGATCGGTACGAGACGCGGACCGAGCGTTCGGTCGCGCAGCAGGTTACCCATCAGGCGCACAAGCGCCATGGTCGTCGACATCTCCTTGCCGTCGGCCTCCAGTGCAAATTGCGCGTAGCTGTCGAGCGATGGCACCGCCAACCCACTCGCAGCACTTCGGCGCTGCGGCAGCGGGCCGCCGAGGGCAGCACGGTGCTCACGCAGATAGCGCATCTCCACGCTGTCATCCGGTGGCTTGTAGAACTGCAATTCGGTCACCTGCGCGTCCGTGAGCGGCAAGTCGAAGCGATCGCGGAACTCGAGCAAGGCGTCGACATCGAGCTTCTTTTCTTGATGGGCCGTCATGCGAGACTCTCCCGCACGACCCATGCCATACCCCTTCTTGGTCTTGGCCAGGATCACCGTCGGTTGACCACGATGGGCTGCCGCCGCAGCGAACGCCGCATAAAGTTTGCGCGGATCGTGACCGCCGCGCTTCAGCGCATCGATCTCGGCCAAGGACATATGGGCAACGAGTGCGCGCAACTCCGGATCGAGACCAAAGAATTTTTCCTGATTGTAGGCTCCGTCATTAGCACCCAAGGTCTGATACTGCCCATCAACGGTCTGCGAGAACGCTTTGAGCAACGCGTGATTCTTATCACGCGCGAACAAAGCATCCCAATCGGAGCCCCACAATACCTTGATGACGTTCCAGCCGGCACCGGTGAACAGCGCCTCGAGCTCTTGAATGATCTGACCGTTGCCGCGCACCGGGCCATCGAGTCGCTGCAGGTTACAGTTGATGATGAACGTAAGATTATCGAGCTGCTCGCGCGCAGCCAGGGTCAACGCCGCGACCGATTCCGGCTCGTCCATCTCGCCGTCACCGAAAATACCCCACACGCGTCGCTGCGACGTATCGGCGAAACCACGATGATCCAGGTAGCGCAAGAACCGCGCTTGGTAGATCGAATTGATCGGACCTATCCCCATCGAGCCGGTTGGGAATTGCCAGAAATCCGGCATCAGCCAGGGGTGCGGATACGAACACAGTCCACCGCCACCGACTTCCTGTCGATATCGGGCGAGCTGTTCTTCGGTGAGCCGATCTTCAAGATAGGCACGCGCGTAAATGCCAGGTGCCGAGTGCGGCTGAAAGAAGACGAGATCGCCACCGCCTTGTGCGTCAGGACCGCGAAAGAAATGATGCAATCCGGTCTCAAAAATCTCGGCCGCCGAGGCGTATGTCGCCACGTGTCCGCCAAGCTCACCGTAAGCCTTGTTCGCCCGAACCACCATGACAAGGGCATTCCAACGCATGATCGCCGTCAACCGCTCTTCCAGCGCCACATCGCCCGGATGAATGGCCTGCTCGTCGAGCGGAATGCTGTTTTGGTAAGCCGAGTACGGCATGACATGCGCCATGACACCGAGGCGCTGAGCTTCTTGCTCCAATTGTGTGAGCAAGTACAAACCGCGCTCGCGACCGCCGCTCGCCACGGCGGTTCGCAGTGCGTCCAACCACTCCCGCGTTTCTTGCGGGTCGATGTCCTCAGGCAGATTCATGCGGGAGATGATACCGACTCAAGGCTGCGGAGACGCCAAGAGATCAGTGCCCGGAGTGTCCGTGTGGCTTTCTGACGTTCACGGTGGTCTCGGGCGCGTTTTGCAGCGGCTGCTGCAGCGGTAGGCTCGTGCCCCCGGCGCTGGATTCGCGCGAGACGGTCGGGGCGCTGCCCGTGAACTCGTAGGCCACGGTGCCCGGCGGGTGACGATAGGAACCCGGGTCCGCGTAGTCATTGCGTTTCTGACCACGTCGCACTTTGACCACGCTGAACATGCCGCCCATGCCGACGGCACCGAACGGTCCCTCGCCCATCATCATCGGCAAGGTGTTCTTCGGCATCGGCATGCGCATGGTCGACATCTCATCCATACCGCGCTCACCCATCGCCATGTAACCCGGTACCAGATCATTGATCGTGGCAGCCAAGTCATCCTGCTTGACGCCAATCATGGTCGGGACATCGTGCCCCATGGCGTTCATCGTGTGATGGCTCTTGTGGCAGTGGAACGCCCAGTCGCCTTCCTCGTCGGCCAAAAACTCGATCTGCCGCATTTGACCGACAGCGATATCCTGGGTGACTTCGTACTGTCGTGTCGTTGTTGGCGTCGGTCCACCATCGGTGCCGGTCACCAGAAACTCGTGACCATGCAGATGGATCGGGTGATTCGTCATCGTGAGGTTACCGATACGAACACGGACGCGATCCATATGGCGGACCACCAAAGGATCGATGCCCGGAAAGACCCGGCTGTTCCACGACCAGATGTTGAAATCGAGCATGGTCATGATCTTTGGCGTGGCGCTACCCGGGTCGATGTCGAACGAGCTCAATAGAAAACAAAAATCGCGGTCGACATCGGCAATCAGTGGGTGCTTGTTTTTCGGATGCGTGACCCAAAACCCCATCATTCCCATCGCCATTTGTACCATCTCGTCGGCGTGCGGGTGATACATGAAGGTACCCGGACGTCTCGCCACAAATTCATAGACGAACGTCTTGCCGGGCGGAATACCCGGCTGAGTCAAACCGACGACGCCATCCATCCCCGACGGCAAGCGCTGCCCATGCCAATGCACCGAAGTGATCTCTGGCAGCTTGTTGGTCACGAAGATGCGCACGCGGTCCCCCTCGACGACCTCGATGGTCGGACCGGGACTCTGACCGTTGTAGCCCCAAAGGTTGGCTTTGAACCCAGGCGCGAACTCGCGCTGCACGGGTTCGGCGACCAGATGGAATTCTTTGATTCCGCGATTCATTCGCCACGGTAGCGTCCAGCCATTGAGTGTCACCACCGGCCGATAGGGACGCCCTGACGCGGGCTCCAAAGGTGGTCGGGTATTCGGCGACGTTTCGATCACCGGTTCCGGCAACGCTGCGAGCGCCGCTTTGGCGACCGTGGCTGCCGCGACCGCACCCCCCGTCAAACTCGCCAATTCGAAAAACCGTCTTCTGGAAGTCATCGCTCTACTCCGGGTCTGCCGAGCAACGAAGCCTGCAAATCCGCCTCGGCAAGCCAGTAACGCTCACTCGCTTCGATGGCGGCGATCACGGTGTCGACCTGTTCGCGTGCGTCGGACAACAACTCGAATACACCAAGCAACATGCCGTTGTATCGCAGCAGCGTCTCCTCGGACATCGCCTTACGGAGCGGCACGAGCACGTCCCGGTGGTGTACGGCATCGTCATAGGCACTGCGGTACGCGCCGTAACCCACTCGCAAATCGGAGGACGCCACCAACGCCGTCTGCTCCAACTCGGCAGCGGCGGCACGCAACTGCGCGCGTCCCGCGCCACGCTGCAGATCACCGGCATCGAAGACCGGCAGCGCGAGCTCGACCTCGAAACCGCGAGTCTCTTGCTCGCGCAACGAGAGTGTCACGTCGGTGAGACTCGTGACACGGGTCAATCCGTACGCGGCCGCCGCAGAGCGCCACTTCGCATTCGCGAGCCGCAGATCGAGTCGGGTCGCCGTGAGGGCACGCGCGATATCCGGTGCGGAAATCGGGGCGGTCGGCAAGTCTGGTAATCGCGGCGGCAATTTAAGGACGCGAATTTGATCCCCGTCGAGACCGAGCAGACGCCCCAAAGATTCGCGTGCGGCCAACTCGTGCTGCCGTGCGACGATCAGACGCGATCGAGCATCGGCTTGATAGCTCTGCTGACGGGCCCGCTCGAGAAGGTTGAAATTGCCCGCGGCTTCCATCCGGACGGCCAGTTCAGCACTGGCTTCGGCACTCGCGAGCACTCGCTCCGCGTAACGCCGTTTCTCACCGGCTGCCACGGCCTCCACCCAGCTGCGACGAACCGCCGTCATCTGCTCGAGCACGTCGGTCGCGAGCTGCGCCCGACCCGCTTCGATATCGGCTGCCGCGACGCGTCGGCGTTGCGGTAACGTCAACACATCGAATACGCCGAAGGCGAGCCAGCGCTCGATATCGAGTCCCTCAGAGGATCGCAGACGCTCATAGGAGAAGCTCGGGTTCGCAATTCTCCCGGCCATGGCCGCCGAATTGAGCTCGCTCTCGTGCAACGCGAGCAAACGGCGCATCGCGGGGCTCTGCGCGAGAGCGATTCGCAGCGCACTCTCGCGGTCGAGTGGCGCTGTCAGCAACTGGCCGATCTCCACTGCCTCGTCCGATGGCGCCGCCACCGACCGCATGGCCAAAGACCGCTCGGCCGGCCAGTCGATGTTCGCGCATCCAGCCGACATCGACGCGCTTAACGCTATGAGGAGACATCGCGCGGGGTTCATGTGCAGAAGTTTAGCAGTAGATCCCGCCTAACCCGAAAGGGGTTGAATGTCCGGACATTTGCGCTATCCTCCGCTGCGTACCACCGCAACTGCCGGGATAGCCGTGAACGAACCCTCATCAGCGGATTCGACGCCACCGGGCGCCACTCTGTCGCATCGACTGGCCGCGTACGCCGCCGGGTTCGATTTGACCGCGGCGCCAGCACCTGTGATCGAGCATCTCAAGCGCTGCATGCTCGATGCGATCGGCATTGCCTTCGCCTCGAACTCATTCGAGTTTGCGGCTCGTACCGCTGCGGGGATCGGCGAGATCGCGGGAACGGGGGATTACGTGGTGATCGGTCGCCACGAGCGGCTTCCGCTGCGCGATGCTGCGATGCTGAACGGCATCCTGATTCACGGGCTCGATTACGACGATACGCACCCGCCGAGCGTCGTGCACGCCTCAGCGAGTGCGTTGCCGGTTGTGTTAGCCGAGGGTCTACGTCGTCGCTGTAGCGGGCAACGCGCTCTGGCGGCCTTTCTTTTGGCGGTAGAGGCCGATGCACGGATCGGCATGCATGCGGGTGGCTGGTGGCAGAAGGCGGGATTTCATCCGACCGGTGTGGTCGGAGTTTTCGGTGCGGCGCTCGCAGCCGGTCACATCGAAGGCCAGTCGATCGCGCAACTGGTTGCGGGACAAGGTATCGCACTCAGCATGGCGAGCGGCACGATGGAATTTCTCGCCGACGGAAGTTGGACGAAGCGACTTCACCCCGGTTGGGCGGCCGCGAGCGGTATCACTGCCGCAGCGCTGGCCCGTCACCATTTCGAAGCTCCGCGCGCCGCGTTCGATGGACGGTTCGGCCTATTTAACACGTTTCTCGGCGATCGCTGGCCCGACGCGCAACTCGACATGCTGGCCTCGCTCGGACAGACCTGGGAGTCAGCCAGCGTTGCGATCAAGCCGTATCCGGTTTGTCATTTCAACCACGCCTGCGGCGATGCGGCACTGGCGCTGCAAGCGGAACACGGCTTCACGGCGGCCGACATCGTGGCCATCACGGCGCGAATCCATCGCAATCAAATGCCGGTCGTCTGTGAACCGACGGAGGCGAAGCGGCATCCTCAGAGCGACTACGATGCCAAGTTCAGCCTGCCCTTCTTCGTCGCAGCTTGTCTGGTTCGGGGAAAGTTCGGTCTGCAGGAGTTGGAAGCGTCGTCACTGAATGATCCGGCAATTCTGAAGTTGTGCGCACAGGTGCATTGCGAACACGATGCCGAATCGGCATTCCCAGAGTTCTTCTCAGGCGAGGTGGAAATCACGCTGCGCGACGGTCGACGTCTGCATCGACGCGAACGAATCAATCGCGGCACGGCCGATCGCCCGCTCACTCAGTCGGAAATCGAAGCGAAGTTTTTCGACAACGCGCAACTCGTGATTCCACGCAGTCAAGCCGACGCCGTCATCGAGGCCGTTATGGCGCTCGATAAAGCGCAGGATCTGCAGCGTCTTTGTGATGTCGTCGCCTTGCAGGCATAAGTCAGCCAACGTCATGCTGCCACTCATCGCGTTCACCGGTCGCTTTCAACCTTTCCATTGCCAACACCTGGAGATGGTTCGGTTCGCGTTGCATCGCGCCTCGAAGATTTTGATCGGGATCACCAACCCGGACGAGGAGCATCGCGAGCAGCATCCGAGCAGCCGGCACCGACATCTGGCCGAATCCAATCCGCTATCCCTGTGGCAGCGCAGGCAGTTGATTGAAGCGGCACTCATCGAGGACGGCATTGCAAGGTCGTCTTGGGAAATCGTCGCGTTTCCACTCGATCAGAGCGAACGGTGGCCCGCGCTGGTGCCGCTCGGGACGCCCCAACTCGTTCGCGTTTTCTCCGAGTGGGAGCGCGAGAAGGTGCGCCGGTTCGATATGGCGGGCTATCCGACGCTGGTCATCGACGGCGACCCAGCGAAGCGGTTGTCGGCATCCGATGTGCGCAACACGCTGCGGAGCACTCACGAGGTTCCAAAGAGTGTTCCCCCCGGCGCGCGCGAGCTGCTCAGCGGTTGGTTCAACCAGAACAGCGGAGCTTGGCATGGTGGATGATCGTCTCCCCATCCTGCTCGTGATTCTGGATGGTCTTGGCGACCGCGCCGCCTCGGAGCTCGATGGGCAAACGCCGTGCGAAGCTGCGTCGACCCCCAATCTCGATGCGCTGGCCGCGGTGGGGATCAACGGCGTTCATGTTCCCTTCGGACCGGGTCGCGCTACGTCTAGCGAACACGCGCATTGGGCACTTTTTGGTTTTGGCGATATCGCCTTTCCCGGACGCGCCGCCATCGAGGCGCTCGGCGTTGGACTCAATCCGCCCGTCGGAGTACCACTCTTTCATTTGGCGCTGCGCGCGGGCATCCCGCGCGACAACGTTCTCCACCTCGGTGCTCGCGCGAGACCAAAACAAGATGCCGAGGCTTGCGCCGCGTTGTTCGCGGCCTTGAGCGGCCGAACGAAAGCCGGTATTCAATTTGATCTTTTACCGCTGCGCACCGGCGAGTCGGTGTTGTGCGCGCATGGCGCGCACAGCCACGAAGTCAGCGACAGCGACAGTTTGTTTGACCACCTTCACCCGTGGATGCGCCCGACTGCGCTACCCGAAGCGCAAGATCGCGTGGCAGCCGAGGCGCTCGCGAGCGCACTGGAGACTTGGTTGATCGAGAGCCATCGGATACTGCTCCGTCATCCGATCAACGCCGAACGACGCGCAGCGGGATTACCGATGCTCGATGTCGCGGTCACCAAATGGGCGAGCGTGCTCGACCCCGCGCTGCCCTCTTTCAAGACTGCAATCGGAGTGCGCGGTGCAGCCATCACCGATACGGCACTGTATCGAGGACTCGCTCGAGTGCTCGGCATGGACCTCGTCGACATTCCGTACGATCCCACCGACGCGGCAGGCGATATGCATCGACGAATCGCGGCAGCCGCTGAGCTTTTGAAGTCGAACGCGTTCGTGCATGTCCACGTCAAGGCGACTGACGAGGCCGGACACTCCAAAAAACCCCACTTCAAACGCGACGTCATCGCCGCTACCGATGCCGGTCTGAGCGCACTGCCCGAACTCGCGCGTCGCGCGGTCGTCGCCGTCACGGGTGATCACGCCTCGCCATCGGTCGGCAGTCTTTTGCATAGCGGTGACCCAACGCCGTTCGTCGTGGCAGCGCCGAGCCTGCGTGCCGACGCGGTCACCGGGTTCGGCGAGCGTCACGCCTTGACGGGTGAATGCGGTCGGTTGCGTGCCGCGGAGGTCTTACCGTTGCTCTTGGGCCTCGCCAATCGCCCGTTCTTCATCGGACACAGGCCCGGCGCCCACCCGACTTTGGCGCTGCCCGATGCGCCGGAACCCATGCCCGTTATCTTTGAGGAGTGAACAGCATCATGCCGACCCACCACGCTTCGCCGCTCGACGCAGAACTCAATCCACCCACGCATCTGACGGACATACTGGCGCGCGTGCGTGCGCTGCACCGCGACGAGGTTGTGCCGCGTGAGGAGGCACTCAAACATCGTCTCGAGGACGAACGGCTGTTCCTCGATGCCGACGGCAAATTGCATCCGGAGATCATTGCTGCCCGCCGCGACATTATGCGCGCCGCCGGCAAGGCCGGTATTTACAGCGCACATTTACCGATTCATCTCGGCGGTGGCGGACTCGGCCGTACCGACATGATCTACGTCGAGGAACAAGTTTATGGTTACGGCTGCGGCCTGAACCCGGCGCTGCTCTCGTGGTCCGAGGGTGCGACGCCACGGCTGCTGTATTGCCATGATCATCAACGCGAACAGTTCACCCAACCGCTCGTTCGCGGTGAGAAGACCAGTCTGCACGCCGTCACCGAAGCCGGTGCGGGGTCGAACCTGTTCGATATGAAGACCCACGCGCGCAAGCGCGGTGACGATTGGGTTCTCAACGGATCGAAGGCGTACATCACCAACGCCTTCGATGCGGATGTCGTGCAAGTACTGGCCATGACCGATCCGGGCGCCGGACGGCGGAGCTTCACCTACTTCATGTTCGACGCACGCGAAATGATGGGGCGTGGCTATCGGACAGGGCGCCTCTACCAAACCATGTTTGGCGACGGTTACACCGGCGAACTGTTCTTCGAAGATCTGGTGCTCCCCTCCAGCGCCGTCATCGGCGAGGTCGGTCAAGGCTTCGACATCGCGGTCATGTCATTCAACTACACCCGGATGCGGCGCGCCGGTATGTGCTCGGGTTGGTCGAAATACCTCATCGAGCGCAGCCTCGAGCGGGTGCAAAGCCGACAGATCGGCGATCGACCGCTCGGAGCCAATCAAGGTATCCAATGGATGATTGCAGACATGTATCTCGATTGGTTGCAGACACGATCGCTGTCACTCGAGGTGGCGCGCACGATCGACAATCCGGGTCCGTGGTATGCCCTGCCGCGCCCGAAAGACGAGATCCGACGGATCTGTGCCTTGAAGCTCAGCAACGACGAGTCGTTCTACCGCGTTGCCGATCGCGCCTTGCAAGTGCACGGCGGCTTCGGCGTGATGCGTAATAACCCGATCAACAAGCTGTTCCAGATCGCGCGCAACTTGCGGATTCCGGGCGGCACCGACGAGGTTCAACGTACGACCATCGCTGAGACGTTGGGACTGCGCTTCGACACATCCAAGTCGCAACCGGTCAAACCGATTCAGTGATCGACGAGATTGAGCCGATGACCGAGGTCGAGGGGTCCGCCCATGACGCGCCATTTCGCTTGCGCGCACTGGCGAACTGTGGCGGCTGCGCCGCGAAGTCACCACCAGAGTTGGTGTCGCTGTTGGTGGCGACCGCGGCGGCCACCGGTCTGACGAACGGCGACGCGCTCGTCGGGCTGCAACCCGCGGATGATGCCGTTGTCTACCCGCTCAACGAGGAGCGGGCCTTGGTTGCGAGTATCGATTTTTTTCCGCCCGTCGTGGATGACCCGAACGACTACGGCACCATCGCAGCAGCGAACGCGGTCAGTGACATCTACGCCATGGGCGCGGACGTCGTCATCGCGCTGACGGTCTGCGGATTCCCGTCGTCGGTTCCCAACTCCGTCGTGACCGAGGTCAATCGAGCCGCCGCCGCGCTTGTCGCCGCTTGCGGAGGCGCTGTTCTCGGCGGGCATTCGATACGTTGTGCAGAACCGGTGTTCGGTCTCTGCGTGATCGGCTTTGTCCACCCGGGGCATATTTGGCGAAAATCCGGGGCCCGCGACGGCGACGTATTGATGCTGTCGAAGCCACTTGGAACCGGCCTGCTGCTCTCGAGCCAATCCCCTGAGTATCTACCGGCCGCCGTGCAGGTGATGCGCGAGACGAATCGCGTTGCTGCGGCGGCGTTGCGATCCCAAGATTCTCGACCGCATGCGGTGACCGATGTGACCGGATACGGCTTGCTCGGCCACGCAGGTGAAATGGCGCTACAGTCCGGCGTCGATCTCGTACTCGAGGCGCGCCTATTGCCTCTTTTGCCCGGCGCATTGGCGGCGGCGGCGGCCGGTGTGAAAACCTCGGTGCACCGACGCGATGGTTCGAACTTGCCGAATGTCGATCCGGCGATACTGGCGATCTTGCAAGACCCACAAACGTCAGGCGGCCTTCTAGCGGCGGTGTCAGACGACAGGGTCGCAGAACTCGAGAGCGCAGGTTTCGTCAGGATTGGTGTCGCCCGCGCCGGTTCAGGACGGGTGCTCGTTCAGTAGCACCGCAAACCTCGAGCAAACGGTCGATGAAGCGCTCGCGCCAGCGCGGTAGTTCGTTTCGACGCAATGCACCAAGCAGCTTTTGATGCCGCGCGCGACGCTCCGACAGGGGCATGTTGATCGCGCGGCGTAGCGCCTCTAGAAGATCGCCCTCGTCATCTGCTTGCACCAACACGGCCGCCTCCAATTCGACCGCCGCTCCTGCGCCGTGCGAGAGCACGAGGACACCCGGATTCTCCTCCGGCTGCACGGCCACGAATTCTTTTGCCAACAGGTTCATTCCGTCGTACCGAGGAGTGACCAAGCCAATGTCAGCCTGGGCCAGAATCCCCATCAGCTCAGTGTGCGGTACGGCTGTAAAAACACACCGTAGGGCATCAAAATAATTTGAGGTTACTACCTCGTTGTGGAGAGACTCCTGCAACTGGCGATGCGCAGCTAGTTCAAGTCGCGACGGCGTGACGAACTGCAGATAACTCGGACGATTCCCGGACGGAAAATCTATCAGCCATTCTCGGTAGGCACGCAAGCGCTGCGGCAAAGCTTTGCTGTCATCCAGACGATCCGCACCCACGATACGCACCGTGGACCGACCGGCCGACCACCAGCGTGCCGCGGCCTCATCCGTCATCGCCGAGGCAGCGCGACGAAGCGAATCCACATCGACGCCTACCGGGAATACGCCAGTGGCGACGCCATCACCAAGCAGTACCCCATCACTCGAGTAGCGACGCGCTGTGACTTCAAAGGCCGACAGATCACGAGCCGTTTGAAAGCCCAGCAGATCGTAGGCCGATAAATCCTCGATCAACTCCCGAGTCACCGAATCATCAGGCAGCTCGGGAAACGGCACGTGCAAAAAAAGACCGATGGGATTCAGACAACCGGCTTGCCGCAAAAAATGACCCAGCGGCAGCAGATGGTAATCGTGTATCCACAAAACATCGTCACGCCGTAGCAACGGCTGAAGTTGTTTTGCCATTCGCGCGTTTACACGGCGATAGGCGCGATACCACGTATCGCTATCAGCGTGTGGGTCCGGGCGCCGTCCATGGCTCAGCGGCCAGAGCACCTGATTACAAAACCCGAGGTAATAATCGCGATAGTCCTCTCTCGATAAATCGACGATCGCATAGTCGATCCCGTTTCTTTGATGTCTTCTTGGCGTATCACTGCCGGAATCGACATTGCCACTCCAACCAAACCAAAGGCTGTGAGTGTTACCAAGCGTCGCGGCTAAACTGATCGCGAGCCCTCCAGGCGCCGCATCCCCTGGGGGAAGGTCAACTCGGTTGGAAACCACCACCAAGCGAGTCATGGCGATTCACGACCGAAGGCCAGATGCGTAAGCCAGTGTCGAAGTGCACTCGGGTCCGGGAAGTGAAATCGAGCGTCGATTCGATCTCCCACCGCAATCGCGATGCCACCGCGACGCTCGACGACCTCGATCGCCCGCGCGTCGGCTACGTCGTCACCGATATAAATCGGCACACGATCCCGGAAGGGCGCCTCGTTCAAAAACGCCTCGACGGCCGTGCCTTTATCGTCACCTCGGCAACGAACCTCGACAACGAGCGCACCGCAGATCAGCTCCAATTCCGGCGGGAGGATCGACTCGAGCTCGGCGAGATCGTCGCGTGTGGGCGTCCATCGTGACCGCGCGCCGCGAAAATGCAGCGCCAATGCGAGTCCTTTGTCTTCCAACATCACGCCGGGCTGCTGGTCGACCCAGTACTGGAAGTGCTCGCGAATTCGGCGACTGGACGCGGCGAACTCCCCGATCGATGCGTTGGTGCCGATCAACGTGGTGCCCTTCGCGTCACGCCGTACCGTGCCGTGCAAGGCTGCCACCGGCAACTGCAAAGGGCGAATCAAGCCATCAACATCACCCAACGCGCGACCCGTGACCAGCGCCAGTGCACCCTCAAATCGCTGAGTCAGAGTGGCCAGCAAGCAAAGGAGATCGGGCGTGACGAGCACCGACTGCGGATCGGGTGCGAAGTCGACCAACGTCCCATCGAAATCGAGAAACAAACACGCCTTCGGCGGGATGCTCTCGGGACAAACGCTCACGGCGTTCGCTGCAGCTCCGCAATCACCTCGGCCGTCGTGGCCACACGCCCCCACAGTCGCCGGAAGGTCTTCAAAGTCGCCTCCTGCATTTCGTCCGAGCAGGTGCCCGTCGCATCACTGACCATGACGACGCCATATTGGCGATCGCTCGCCTCCTGGGCCGTCATACCCACGCAATTATTGGTCGAGACGCCGGTAACGACAACATTACGGATGCCCATGCTGCGCAGGTGTGCATCGATACCCGTCGAGCCGAATGCACCCATCGTATTTTTATTGAGAACGAGATCACCCGATAGCGGTTTGATCTCATCGACGATCTCGTGCTCTCGCTGACCAACCGTGTTGTTGGTGGCAATGAGCCAGTCGCGCATGTGCAGCGGTGCGTCGCTGAAATCGGGTAGTTCGCAACCGTAGGTCACATAGATCACCCGCGCACCCACCCGACGAAAATGTTCTGCAAGGCGCTGGGTGTTCGGCACGACCAGATCATCGATCCGGTTGAATCGATAAGCGGCACTGTCGAGAGTTCCGGCAGCGGCGAGTAATTTCCCGAGTCCGTGATGACGACTGCCGCTTGCGTACTGAACGTCCACGATTACCAAGGCCGTATCGCCCGGCGAGAGCCGGAACTGACGCGTATAGGAGTCGATGTAGGCAGGATTCACGGCAGCCATCGTCTTGACCTCTCAGTTTTAGCCTAATGTCCGGACATGTTAGCCGAAAAAACTCCGCGATCGGAGCGCCGGAGGTAACGTCAAGGTCGCAAGCGTCGTGAATTCGAAGACCGTACAATCGACTCGCAAAGACTGAGGAGACGCCGGTGCGAGTTTCGAGAGGTTTCACTGTCCTACTGTTCTTCAGTGTGTCGGTTGTCAGCCACTCGGTTGTCGGCCGCTCGGCGGAGCCACTCACCTTGGCAACGGCGGTCGACAAAACACTGCGCAGCAACCCGGACTTGGCGGTACTGCCCGCTCGTAAACAGGAGCAGAGCGCACGTGTCGCACAAGCTGGCTTGCGACAGCCATGGGCGCTTGAAGCACAGATTGAGAACGCCCTTGGCTCCGGCCCCTACCGCGACTTGGACGGCGCCGAAACAAGCCTGTCGCTCTCGCAGGTCATCGAGCTCGGCGACCAGCGTCGTCAGCGGCTTGCCGCGGCTCGCGGGGGGATGGATGCGCTGGAGCTTGCGCAAACCGTGGCGCAACTCGATGTCGTCGCCGAGACGACCCGCCGCTACATCGAACTCGCCAGTGAAGAGCAGCAACGAATCCTCGCTACGCAATGGCTCGCCGCCTGCCAACGCAAGATGAGCGAAGTCGAGCGTCGGGTCAAAGCGGCCCGAGATCCCGAAGTCGAGCTCGCTCGAGCACAAATCGATCTGTCACGCGCCGAGCTCGGTGTAAGAGTGGCCGCGGATCGCGTACGGATTGCGCAGCGCAAACTCGCGGCCATGTGGGGAGCAGCCGAACCGGACTTCGAGCGGATCGAGGCGAATCTCTACGAGCTGCCCAAGATCGAAAACTTGCAGCAACGAACGGAGAAGATCGCCAGCAGTGCCGACTTCCTGTTGTTCGCCACGGAAATTCGCCAACGCCAAGCGGAAGTGGAACTGGCGAAAGCCCAAGCGCGCGCCACCATTATCGTCAACGCCGGAATACGACGGATTGAGGCAACGGGCGATCAGGCCTTGATCGCCGGGTTTTCCATACCACTCGCCAGCGCGCGTTACGCAGAACCGCGGATCGCCGAAGCCCGAGCACGTCGCGAAGGATTGGAGCGCGAACGCGACGCCGCGCTGATCAAGGCCCGCGCGAGCCTCTTCGAAGTGGCCGCGCGTCTGCGGCACGCCGTCGAGGAGGCGCAAACGCTGCAGCATGACTTGCTGCCGCGTATGGAGAGCGCCGTCAAGGCGACTGAATACGCCTGGCAGCGTGGACGTTATGGCTATATCGAGCTGACCGAAGCACAGCGCGAGCTGCTCGCCCTGCGCCTTGCGCTCGTCAGCGCTGCGACCAACGCGCATCTGTATCGCATCGAGATTGAAAGACTGACGGGAGACTCACCATGAAGCGCCTGCTCAACGGCTCACTGCTCATCGCTCTCGCGCTGATGCTCGGCGCCTGTGACAACCCTTCGGCGTCGTACAATCATGATGAACGCGGGCATGACGACCACGGGCATGACGACCACACGCACGTCGAGCCCAGCCGTGGACCCCACGGCGGACGATTACTGTCTCAAAATTCCTTCACACTTGAGCTGTCGATTTTCGACACGGGCGTCGAGCCCCACTTTCGCGCCTATCCGACCCTCGATGGCAAGTCGATCCCGCCCGATCAAGTTGAACTGCGCGTGGAGTTGCGTCGCATCAATGGCTTGAGCGGTGGTCGAGTCGATCAGCACCTGTTTTCTGCTGAAGGCCCTTATCTGCGTGGCGCCTCGATCGTCGAGGAGCCTCACTCGTATCAAGCGGTGGTTCGCGCGCGTCACCAAAACCAAAATTACGAGTGGATCTTCGACTCACCTGAAGCCCAGGTCGAGATCGCATCGACCATGGCCGCCGCGAATCAAATCGCCTTCGGTCAAGCCGGCCCCGGCACGATACGCGAAACACTGACACTTACCGGACGCATCGAACCCAACGCCGAACGAACCCGCTTGGTCCGCGCACGCTTCCCAGGCACGGTACGCAGCGTCGCTGTGCAAGTCGGCGATGTCGTCTCGGCGGGCCAAACCTTGGCCACCGTCGAGAGCGATGACAGTCTGCAAACCTACGCCGTCACTGCGCCGATCGGTGGCACGGTGATCAAAAGATCCACCAATCCCGGCGAATCCTCCGGTACCGCGGCGCTATTCGAGATTATCGATCTCAAGTCGTTATGGGCGAACCTAGCGGCGTTCCCCTCCGATCGCGCCCAACTGCGACCCGGTCAATCGGTGTATCTGCGTGCCG
This sequence comes from Gammaproteobacteria bacterium, assembly GCA_018970145.1. Lineage (GTDB taxonomy): Bacteria > Pseudomonadota > Gammaproteobacteria > Steroidobacterales > Steroidobacteraceae > UBA964. Next base: position 369,962 of record JAGWWY010000001.1, on the reverse strand, counting down.
CCGACGGAACCGCCACCGCTCGCGGTAAGGTCGCGCTGATCGCGAGCTCGATCACGGGCCCCGCTGCCAGCGTACGCGTGGTCATCGATAATCGTGATGCGAACTGGACGCCCGGTCAGTTCGTGAACGCCGAGATCACCATCGACGAATCGCCCGCTGCACTGACCGTGCCGATCGCCTCGTTGCAGACGATGGGAACGGCAGAGGTGGTTTTTTTGATCGATGGCGAGCGCTATCAAGCACAGCCCATCTCGACCGGTCGTCGCGATAGCGAACGCGTCGAGGTGTTGAGGGGGCTTGCGAACGGTGCGCGTATCGTCACGCGCAACTCATTTCTGATCAAAGCCGACATCGAAAAGTCTGGCGCGGCGCACGAGCACTGAGGCGGCATTTCATGCTCGAAACCCTGCTGCGTTTCTCGCTCACTCAACGATGGCTGGTCATCGGGTTGGTGTCGGCATTTGCGGCGCTTGGCGTCTACGACGCTTTCAAGCTGCCGATCGATGCCGTGCCCGACATCACCAACGTCCAGATCCAAATCAACACGGTAGCACCCGGATACTCCCCCGTCGAAGCCGAGCAACGGGTGAGCTACATCGTCGAAAACGCGATGGCCGGTCTGCCGCAACTCGACTACACCCGCTCGCTATCGCGTTACGGTCTCTCGCAAGTCACGGTGGTGTTCGAAGACGGAACGGACATTTACTTTGCAAGGCAACTGGTCGCCGAGCGCATCGAAAAGGTCAAAAACGCACTACCCTCCGGCTTGTCACCGGAAATGGGTCCGATCGCGACGGGGCTGGGCGAAATCTTCATGTTCACGGTCGATGCCGACCCCGCGGCTCGGCGCGCCGATGGTAAGCCGTACGATGCCTACGATTTGCACGATGCCATGCAATGGATCGTGAAACCGCAGCTTGCGCAAGTTGACGGCGTTACCGAGGTGAACAGCATCGGCGGCTACGAACGCCAACTCGTGGTCGCGCCGCAACCGAGCAGGCTGTTGGCCTACGGCCTGAGCTTGAAGGATCTGACCGATGCGCTGGAAGCGAACAACGCCAATCGCGGCGCCGGATACATCGAACAGCAGGGCGCTCAGGTGCTCATACGCTCACCGGGCCAATTCACCCGAGTGGATGAGGTCAAGCGTGTCGTGATCCGACGCGTTGACGGCGCAGCCGTCACGCTCGGGGAAGTCGCCGAAGTTGGCTGGGGAAGTGCGCTGCGCACCGGTGCGGCCACCATGAACGGTCGTGAGGTCGTACTCGGCACGGTCTTCATGTTGATTGGCGAAAACTCGCGCGAGGTGGCGCGAGCCGTTGGCGACAAACTTGTCGAGATCCAACGCAGCCTGCCTGCCGGCATCGAAGTGCGCGCGGTTTACGATCGCACGCGTCTTGTCGATAAAACGCTGCAGACGATCCAGAAAAACCTAATTGAGGGTGCTCTGCTCGTCATCGTCGTACTGTTCGTGTTACTCGGCAATCTTCGAGCTGCGTTGATCACGGCGCTGGTGATTCCGCTCGCGATGCTCGCCACGGTGACGGGGATGGTGCAAAACCAGGTCAGTGCCAATCTCCTGTCGCTCGGCGCGCTCGACTTTGGCCTAATCGTCGATGGTGCTGTGATCATCGTCGAAAACGGTATCAGGCGCTTGGCCGAAGCCCAGCAGCATCGTGACTCGCCGCTCTCGCTGCGCGAGCGACTCGAAACCGTGTACGAGTCGACCAACGAAGTCATCCGCCCGAGTTTGTTCGGCGTCGCCATCATCACGGTCGTCTACTTCCCGCTGTTTGCACTGACGGGGGTCGAGGGCAAGATGTTCGAGCCCATGGCGATCACCGTCGTGATGGCACTCATCGCAGCGCTGGTGTTGTCTTTGACCTTCGTCCCAGCCGCGGTCGCCATACTGCTGACCGGCAAGATCACAGAAAAGCCCAATCCGGTGATGCAATGGGCCAGCGATCGTTATGCACCGCTGCTCACTTGGGCGATTCAGAGCCGACGCATCGTGATAGCCGCTGCTGCAGGACTCGTCGTCATCTGTTTGCTGATCGCCACCCGGATGGGCCGCGAGTTTGTGCCCAGTCTTGATGAGGGCGATGTCGCATTGCACGCGATGCGCATTCCGGATACCTCGTTGACTCAAGCTGTCAGTATGCAAGGCGCACTCGAAGACGAGATACGCAAACTGCCCGAAGTGGAACGTGTGCTGGCTAAGATCGGCACCGCTGAGGTCGCCACCGATCCGATGCCGCCTTCGGTCGCAGATGCCTATGTCATTCTCAAAGATCGTGACGAGTGGCCGAACCCGAACAAACCGAAGGCCGAATTCGTTGCAGAACTCGAACTAGCCTTGTCGAAGGTGCCTGGTAACAACTATGAATTCACCCAACCGATCCAGATGCGTTTCAACGAGCTGATCTCGGGTGTACGCTCTGATCTGGCGATCAAAATCTATGGCGACGATCTGGATGTGCTAGCCGCACAAGCCGAACGCATCGAGAGACTACTCGTCGAAATTCCAGGCGCTGCCGATGTCAAAACCGAGCAGATATCCGGATTACCGATCATGAGCGTCGTGCCCAAGCGCGACGTGCTAGCGCGTTACGACCTGTCGATCACCGATGTGCAAGCGGTCGTGGCGACCTACTTCGGCGGCGCAAACGCCGGGACCTTTTACGAAGGCGATCGCCGCTACGGTATCGTCGTACGCCTGCCGGAAGTCTTGCGTTCAGACCTCACGACCGTCGGACAAATCACCGTTCCGCTGCCCGATGGTGGTTACGTCCCCTTGCGGGAAGTCGCCGATATCACGATCGCCCCTGGCCCGAACCAGATCCAACGCGAACAAGGCAAACGTCGTGTGGTGATCACCGCCAACGCGCGCGGTCGTGACCTTGGCAGTCTCGTGGCTGAAGCACAGCAAAAAATCGACACCGACATCACGCTGCCCGACGGGTATTGGCTCGATTTCGGTGGGACCTTCGAACAACTCGAATCAGCGAGTCAACGCCTGTTGATCGTCGTGCCCGCCACACTATTGTTGATCGTAGGATTGTTGCTGCTCGCCTTCCGCTCGCTCAAAGATGCACTCATCATCTTCAGCGGCGTGCCGCTGGCTCTAACAGGCGGTATTCTGGCGCTGTGGGTGCGCGGTATCCCGCTCTCGATCAGCGCGGCGGTGGGCTTCATCGCACTCTCAGGAGTGGCGGTTCTCAACGGACTCGTGATGATGAGCTTCATCCGCCGCCTGCGCGAGGACGGCAAGTCCGTACACGAGGCGATCGTCTATGGCGCCCTCACGCGCTTGCGGCCCGTCATGATGACCGCTCTCGTGGCAGCGCTCGGCTTCGCACCTATGGCTTTCAACACGGGGATCGGTAGCGAGGTGCAGATGCCCCTCGCGACGGTCGTGATCGGCGGTATCGTCTCGTCAACCCTGTTGACGCTGCTCGTGCTACCCGCGCTTTATCGAATGCTGCACGGCAAAGAGGCACCCGGGAGTTGACGATCCAGGTCGTTTGGTTCAAGCGTGACCTGCGGTGGCACGATCATGGGCCGCTCGCGGCCGCTGCGGCGCGCGGGCCCGTGCTCGCGTTGTACGTGATCGAACCGGACTTATGGCGACAACCCGATAGTTCGTCGCGCCACTGGCAATTCATTCGTGAGAGCCTGATCGATCTCTCGCACGCGTTGCGACGCTTGGGTGGCGAGCTCGTCATACAAATTGGCGGTCTGACGCAGGTTCTACAGCAGCTGCGACAGACCTGCGGCGCCTTCGAACTGCACTCCCACGAGGAGACCGGCAACGCGTGGACCTACGCGCGTGACCTGCACGTTGCCAAGTGGTGCGCTGCGAACGGCGTCATCTGGCACGAGTACCCATCGAATGGCGTTGTCCGTCGTCTCGGTAATCGAGATCGCTGGGCTGCGCTGCGCAATGCGACGATGGCAAGGCCTCTAGTGTCACTACCGACCGTCATTTCTTTTGCATCGATACCGAACACTCTCTCCGCGATACCGATACCCGAGGTTACCGACACGCGCTTTGGCGCAAGCACGCCGCGCGTGCAGCGTGGTGGTCGCACCGAAGCGCTGAAAGTGCTCGCGAGCTTTCTCGACGATCGCTCAGAGCGCTACATGACGACGATCTCCAAACCGGGGGTCTCGGCGCGGCATTGCTCGCGCCTGAGCGCTCACATCGCGTACGGCACACTGTCGGTTCGCGAGATCGAACACGCGCTGCGACGACGCCTCGATCACCTCGAGGGCCTCGGCGATCCCGCGAGTTTGCGCTGGCTCCGACAACTGCGAGCCTTTGGCTCACGTCTCGCCTGGCGCTGTCACTTCGTGCAAAAACTGGAACAACAACCGGCCATCGAAACGCACTGCATGCACTCGGCCTTCGAGGGGATGCGTGAAAACGACTTCAGGCAGGACTGGTTCGACGCTTGGTGCGAGGGACACACCGGCTACCCCTTGGTCGATGCCTGCATGCGCTCATTACATGCCAACGGCTGGATCACCTTTCGTATGCGCGCGATGCTGGTGGCTTTTGCGAGTTATCACTTGTGGCTCGATTGGCGGCGCACCGCGCCCTTCATGGCGCGCCTGTTCACCGACTATGAGCCCGGCATCCACTACAGCCAATTCCAGATGCAATCGGGCGTGACGGGTATCAATGCGATTCGTATCTACAACCCCGTCAAGCAATCGTGTGATCACGATCCCGACGGACGATTTATCCGCAGATACCTGCCCGAACTTCGCGATGTGCCCGAAGAAGTTATACACGAGCCTTGGCTGATGCCGACTCCACCCAAGTCCTACCCGGCACCACTCGTCGAGCACGAGGCAGCGGCCCGATTGGCGAAACAGCGCATGGCTGCGTATCGACGCGGTGACGAGTTTCGAACCGAGGCCGCGGAGGTTTATCGCAAGCTCGGTAGTCGCAACCGACCGAGCGAGCGACGCCAGAAAAAGCCCAAAGAGCCTCTGCCGCAGTTGGCACTGGATTTGTGATGCGTGGATTGGTGGAAAGGGAGGGAATCGAACCCTCGACCCCGGCATTATGAGTGCCGTGCTCTAACCAGCTGAGCTACCTTTCCGATCCGGTGGTGCCGGGGCAGACGCCCGACCCTCAAGGGCGCCGAAGTTTGGGCGGCGCCCCGAAACCTGTCAAGTTGACGCGGCAGCGCTCAGACCCGCTGCAGCCAGCCGTGCCGATCAGGCGCCCGGCCCTGCTGGATCGCCACGAGCGCATCGCGCAAGCGGGTGGTCTCCGGACCGATGGCTCCGTTGCCGACCCGCATCTCCTGACCGTCGTGCACGAGGGTGCCGACGCCCGAGAGAACCGCCGCCGTGCCCGAGAGCGCCGCTTCACCACCCTGCACCCAATCGAGCATCTCCGGTACACCAAAAACCCGCTCCTCGATTCGGTAACCCAGATCGCGTGCCAGCGCCAAGACCGAATCGCGGGTGACTCCGTGCAAAAACGTGCTGTCGAGCGCGCGAGTGAGGATATGGCCGGGTTTGATCAGCAGGAAATTCGCGGCGCCCGTCTCTTGAACCTCGCCACCCGGGCAGAACAGCACTTGATCGACGCCGAAGGCCTTCTTTGCAGCGAGCGTCGGACCCATTGCCGCCGCATAATTGCCGCCCGTCTTCACCACGCCCAAGTGCGGTGCGCAGCGCTGCGCGTGTTCCTCGATCAGGATCTTCAGCGGCTTCGCGCCACCGGCAAAGTAATCACCCACCGGGCTCGCGAGCACCACGAGACAGGCTTCGTTCGATGGTTGCGCTGCCGCACCGATGTTGGCCATCGTTCCGAACAACAACGGACGCAGGTAAAGCGCTGCAGGCGCAGCCGGCACATCCGCGCGCACGCGATCGATCAGCGTGGTCACCGCCGCCGCAAGCTGTGCGGTGTCCGGCTCCGGCAAAATCAACGCGCGAGCGCTTTGTTGCATACGCGCCAGGTGGCGATCCATGCGAAAGACGTGTACCGAATCGTCTGCATGGCGATAGGCTTTGAAGCCCTCGAAACACTCGCTTCCGTAGTGCAGCACGTGCGCGGCCGGATGGATCTCGAGTGGACCCAAGGGCCGGATCTCGGTCGGCGACCAGCGTCCCCCGCGATACCATGCCACGGCCATCTGACCGGCCAGCACACTACCGAAGGGCGCATTCACGGGACTCGCACTCATCACTCACTCCGCAAGAATCGTTTCCGGGTATTCCAACTGCGCCTTCAGCGCTTGGATCATGGCGGCAGCATCGTAGCCGTCGACGAAGCGATGATCGAACGAAGAAGACAGGTTCATCATACGACGAATCGCGATCTTTCCGTCGCGCACGACCACCCGCTCCGTGGCCTTGTTGACGCCGATGATGGCGACCTCCGGCAGATTCAGAATCGGCGTAGAGACGATCCCACCGAGCTTACCCAAGCTCGTGATGGTGATGGTCGAGCCAGCGAGCTCCGCTCGGCTCGCCCGGCCCGCGCGCGCCGCCCCGGTTACGCGACCGATCTCGGCGGCGAGTGCAGCCAAGTCGTGCTGACCCGCGTTGCGGATGACAGGTACTTTCAGGCCGTCGGGGGTTTGCGTGGCGATGCCCAGATGGACAGCCCGAAAGCGCTTGAGCACGTTGCGCTCGGCATCGTAATGCGCGTTGCATTGTGGGAACTGCGGCAGCACTTGGATGAGTGCGCGCGCGATGAGCGGCAGATAGCTCCACTCGGTGTGACGCTCGGCGCGCCGCTCGGCATTCAGACGCTGGCGCAGCCACTCGAGCTCGGTGACATCGACCTCCTCGACGTACGCAAAATGCGGCGCCTCGCGTTTCGCCTCAGTCATGCGCTGTGCGATCACGCGGCGGATACCGATGACCGGCACCTCATCGTATTCCACTGCCGGAGCGACCACTGCCGGAGCGACGGCCGCCTCGGTAACGAGATCGCGGCACAGCACTCGCCCGTTAGGCCCGCTACCGCGGATTCGGGTGAGATCGATACCGGCTTCGAAGGCGCGGCGCCGCGTTGCTGGCGATGCCCGAACGCGCGCTATCGGTATGCCGCTCAACGCCGACGTCGGCGCGGCAGGAACGGACTGGCTTGCACCGGCTGCACCGGCAGCCGCGCTGCTTGCCTCGATCGAGACGGCCGCCGTCTCAAACACCGCAAGCTCAGCGCCGACAGCGATGCTCTCGCCTGGGTTGCCTGAAACGGAGACCACGCGTCCGGTCACGGGCGATGGGACCTCGACAACGGCTTTATCGGTTGCCATCTCGACGAGCGGCGCATCTTCGGTGATGAAATCGCCCGCCGCGACTCGCCACGCAATCACCTCTGCCGAAACCGTGCCCTCACCAAGATCGGGCAACCGCATGGTGTATCTGGCCATGATGGTCAGCCTTCGATCTGCATCAGTTGCCGCAAACTGCGCCGCACGCGCTGTTTACCGGGGAAATAGTGCCACTCGAAGGCGTGCGGATACGGCGTGTCCCAACCGGCTACGCGCGCAATCGGTGCCTCGAGACTCCAAAAGCAATGCTCCTGGATCGATGCGGATAATTCCGCACCGAAGCCGGCGAACCGAGTCGCTTCGTGTGCAATCAAGCAGCGACCGGTCTTCTCCACCGACTGCGCGATGGTGTCGATATCGAGCGGCATCATGCTGCGGATATCGATGACTTCCGCATCGATGCCCTCGGCCTCCGCGGCTGCAATACACACATGCACCATCGTCCCGTACGTCACCATCGTAACGGCGCCTCCTGCGCGTGCAACGGCAGCTTTGCCGATCTCGAGTCGGTAGTAACCCTCTGGCACCTCGGCCATCGGATGGTTCGTCCACGCCTGCGCAGGCCGCTCGGGATCGCCATCGAACGGTCCGTTGTAGAGACGCTTGGGCTCAAAGAAAATCACCGGATCGTCATCTTCGATCGCCGCGATCAGCAAACCTTTCGCATCGTACGGATTCGATGGCATCACGGTCTTGATACCACTGACGTGGGCGAACACGCCCTCTGGGCTTTGCGAGTGCGTTTGTCCACCCCGGATACCACCACCGCAGGGCGTGCGTATCGTCAGCGGTGCGGTGAAAGCCGCGGCGCTTCGATATCGCAGCCGAGCCAGCTCGCTGACGATCTGATCGTAGGCGGGGTAGATGTAGTCGGCGAACTGTATCTCCGCCACGGGCCTAAGACCATTGACACCCATGCCGATGGCGGCACCCACGATGCCACCTTCGGCGATCGGTGTATCGAGCACGCGATGAGCACCGTATTTCTTTTGCAGAGCGTCGGTGACACGAAAAACTCCGCCGAAATAACCCACATCCTCTCCCAGCACGACGACCGAGGAGTCTCGCGCGAGCATGACATCCATCGCTGAATTAAGCGCTTGCACCATGTTCATGATCGTCATGCTTCACGCTCCATCTGCTCGCATTGCAGGCGTAAGTGCTCAGGCATGTTCTTATAGACATCCGAAAACATGAGCTTCGGATCGAGCTTTGGCCCTTCACTGAGCGTGCCGTAGGCCATCGCTTGCTTCCATGCCGTAGCGACCGTCTCCTCAAGCTCGGCGAGCAGCGCTGCGTGCTGCGACTCGCTCCAAGCGCCGAGTTGAATCAAATGCTGCTTGAGGCGCTCTGCAGGGTCACCGAGTGGCCACTCGGCAAACTCCTCGCGAGGACGATAACGAGTCGGATCATCGCTCGTCGAATGCGCACCGGCGCGATAGGTGACGAGCTCGATCAGCGTCGCCCCCTCACCGCAGCGAGCGCGCTCGGCGGCCCATTGAGTCGCCGCATACACAGCAAGATAGTCATTGCCATCGACCCGAAGACCCGCAATACCGACGCCGGGGCCCCGAGCTGCGAACGAGCGCTGCTCGCCACCGGCGTAACCTTGAAAGGTCGAGATCGCCCATTGATTGTTGACGACATTCAAAATGACCGGCGCTTTGTAGACCTTCGCGAAGGTCAGCGCATGATGGAAATCAGCCGCAGCGGTACTGCCCTCGCCGATCCAGGCCGCTGCAATTCGCGACTCGCCTTTGATGGCAGCGGCCATACTCCACCCCACGGCCTGCGGAAACTGCGTGGCGAGGTTACCGGAGAGACTGAAAATATTTTCTTCGGCGGCGTGATACATCACGGGTAACTGTCGCCCCTTGCACATGTCGCGCGTGTTTGAGAGCAACTGACACATCAACTCAACGAGACTCACGCCGCGCGCGATGAAGAGACCTTGGTTCCGATAGGACGGGAACAACATATCCGACCGCGCGAGCGCCGCAGCGGCCGCAACGGAGACGGCTTCCTCACCGTACGAGCGGATGTAGAAGGTGATACGTCCCTGTCGTTGCGTGCGCTGCATTCGATCGTCAAACACGCGCGTTAGCAGCATCTCGCGCAGACCGACGATCAAGCGGTCGGGACTGAGCTTCGGATTCCATGGACCGCATGCCTTCCCTTGCTCATCGAGCACTCGGATCAACGATTCGGCGAGCGCGACGGTCTCCGCTACCGGGACACGCGGGTCGGGCTTCATCACCGCACCGGCGGGCGCAAGGTTGACGTAACTGAAATCCGGCGTCTCGCCGGGGCGCGCCGGCACCGCCGGGACATGCAGCTTAGGTTCGCTCATGGAGAAAGCCTACGGCAGCACCTTACCGATGGGATGGCTGTTAAGCGCGCCGGAGCGCCGCTTCAAAAATAAGTTATTCTTGATGGCCCTATCTGGAGAATAACCTAGCCATGAAGCTCGATCCCCATGATGTTGCGATCCTCAAAGAACTCCAGCATGACGCCAACGTGTCGAGCACCGAGCTCGCCGAGCGAGTCGGACTATCGCAATCTCCCTGCTGGCGTCGCATCAATCAACTCGAGGAAGCCGGCGTCATCCAGCGACGGGTCGCCCTGCTCGCTCGCAAGAAACTCGGTATCGACGTGCTGGTGTTCGTGAACGTCAAGCTCGCAAGTCACGGTTGGCAATCGCTGCCCAAGTTCAAGCAAAAAGTCGTGAGCTTTCCCGAGGTGCTGCAATGCTTTCTCGTGATGGGCGACATCGACTTCATCCTGCTGGTCGCAACGCGCACCATCGAAGACTACAACCGCTTCGTGCAGAACAAACTCGCACAAATTCCCGGGGTGCAGTCGATCGACTCTCGCATCGTGATCGAAGAGACCAAGAATACGACGGAGTTGCCGCTAGGCTTGGTTTAAATCCAAATCGCACCGTTCGAACCGCGAGTCGGATCAATTGAGGAGGATGACGAGCCCGAGCATGAGGAAGACGATCGCAACGACGCTGTGCACCAAGCGCATCGGCAATTTCTTGGCAGCGACCTCACCGAGCAACACGGCCGGCACATTGGCCACCATCATGCCGACCGTGGTCCCTGCGACAACGGCGACGACATCAACATATTTTGCCGCCAAAAATACCGTCGCGACTTGGGTCTTATCACCGATCTCGACGATGAAGAACGCGATTAGCGTGGTGAGAAACACACCGAAGCGCGCAGGCCTCTCCTCTTCGTCGTCGAGCTTATCCGGGATCAACATCCATCCCGCCATGGCAATGAAAGAGACGCCGAGGATCCACTTCAGCATTTGCTCGCCGATCGTCGCCGCCAACCACGCACCGAAATAGCCCGCAACGGCATGGTTCAGCAGCGTCGCTACCAAAATGCCGAGAATGATCGGCACCGGCTTGCGATATTTCGCTGCCAGCACGAGTGCGAGCAGCTGTGTCTTGTCGCCAATTTCGGCGAGCGCCACGATCCCCGTCGATATCCAAAAAGCTTCCAGCACCGTGTTGGGTCTCGGATCGGAATTAGACGTTGAATCGGAAGTGCATCACATCGCCCTCTCGCACGAGGTATTCCTTACCCTCGAGACGCAGTTTTCCGGCCTCCTTGGCACCCTGCTCGCCCTTGAGCGCGATGTAGTCCTCGAACCCGATCACTTCGGCTCGGATGAATCCTCGTTCGAAATCGGTATGAATGACACCCGCTGCCTGCGGTGCCGTCGCGCCCTTTTTGACCGTCCAGGCACGGACTTCTTTGACGCCTGCCGTAAAATACGTTTGTAGACCAAGCAAAGTGTAGCCAGCACGAATCACGCGATTGAGACCCGGCTCCTCGAGACCCAAATCTTTGAGGAACTCGGCACGATCGGCATCATCGAGCTGCGAAATCTCCGCTTCGATCGCCGCACACACCGGCACCACCTGCGAGCCCTCGCGCGCCGCAAGCGCCTCGACGGCAGCTAGCATCGGGTTATCGGTGAAACCGCTCTCCTGCACGTTGGCGACATACAGCACGGGCTTGTAGGTCATCAGTTGCAGATCACGCACCACTGGCCGCTCCGTTTCATCGAGCGCCACAGCGCGCGCCGGTATGCCCTCGTTGAGCGCATCGCGTACCCGCTTGATGACGTCGCGCGCCTTCATGGCTTCTTTGTCCTGCGCCTTGGCCGCCTTCTCGGCGCGCTGCAGCGCTTTTTCGATCGTCTCGAGATCGGCGAGCGCAAGCTCCGTGTTGATCGTCTCGACATCGGCTAGTGGATCGACCTTACCGGAAACGTGGATCACATCGTCGTTGACGAAGCAGCGCACCACATGAGTGATCGCATCGACCTCGCGAATATTGGCCAAAAACTTGTTACCGAGCCCTTCACCCGTCGAGGCACCTTTGACGATGCCCGCGATATCGACGAACTCTACGGTCGTTGGTACCACGCGTTCGGGCTTCACGATGGCAGCCAAGAGATCTAGCCGCGGATCCGGTACCGGCACAATACCGACGTTGGGATCGATGGTGCAGAACGGATAGTTCTCCGCTGCGATTGCCGAGCGCGTTAGCGCGTTAAAGAGAGTGGACTTACCCACGTTGGGTAAGCCGACAATTCCGCATTTGATTCCCATGAGTGTGTTCCCGTATTAATTCGTGGTGTGCAGACGATTCATCGCCTTCTCCCCGCCCTGCTCGAGCAGCAGCGGTAAAACATCGGCCGCTTTGCCGATGGCGTTCTCGATCGCATGTTCCTCGGCAGCCGCGGCGCGCTGCAAAACGTAGTCGAGCACGAGATCCTTGTGTCCTGGATGTCCGATACCGAGCCGCAAGCGCCAAAAATCAGCGCCGATGGCAGCGATCGTATCGCGCAAGCCGTTATGTCCGCCGTGGCCGCCGGCGAGTTTGAGTCGGACCGTACCCGCGGCGAGATCGAGCTCATCGTGAGCGACCAGAATCGAGCCAGGCAAGATCTTGTAGAAATGGCTCATGGACGCGATCGATCCACCGCTGCGGTTCATGAACGTGGTCGGCTTCAACAACCACAGCTCCTGTCTGGATCCTGCGAAGGCCAAACTGATACGCGCTAGCTCACCTTGGTGCTTGGATTCGGCGCGGAACGAACCGCCATGACGACGCGCCAGTTCGTCGACAAACCAGAAACCCGCGTTATGACGCGTGCGAGCGTACTTCTCGCCCGGGTTACCCAAGCCCACGACCAACAGGATCGATTGCGCGCCCACTCGAGCTCCTCAAAAACGGAGGCCGCCACGGGGGCGGCCTCCATCATGAAAAAACACCGCGAAATTACTTCTTCGCAGGTTCCTTCTTGGCCTCTTCCTTCTTGGCATCAGCCGCCGGCGCCGCAACATCCGCCGTCGGAGTCGCCTCTGGCTCTTCGGCGCGCGGGCTGTGGATCGAAACCACGACCTGATCCTTACCCTGAACCACCAAGGTCGCCACGACACCCGCCGGCAGTGCGATATCCGAGACGTGCTTGGTGTCGTTGAGCTTCATCTCCGACAGATCGAGGACAAGTTCCTCCGGCAGATCCTTCGCGAGACACTGGACTTCGATGTCGGCCAAGCGGTGCGAGACGATGCCGCCTTGCGTCTTGACGCCCGGAGCAACCGACTCTCCCTTGAAGTGGATCGGCAAGCGCAGACGAATCTTCTCGTTATCGAGCACGCGTTGCAGATCGAGATGCAGAACCTGGTTCTTCGCTGGATGCATCTGCAAATCTTTGACTACGACCGGGTGCACCTTACCACCGACGTTGATACCGACGATCGTCGAGTAGAACTTTTCGTTCTCGATCAGCGTCAGCAGCTTCTCGTGGTTAAAGGACAGCGACTGCGGTTCATCCTTACCGCCGTAAAGGATCGCGGGGACTCGGCCAGCATGACGGAGGCGGCGGCTCGCACCTTTGCCCTCGTCATTGCGGGCTTCCGCCGCAAGTTCGAAAGAGATCTTCATGATATTCAACTCCTGATTTAACGTTATTCCGTTCCGCGACCAGAACGGACTCAATCGACGTACAACGAACTCACCGACTCTTCGTCGCGAATTCGTCGTATCGTCTCACCAAGCAGACCCGCCACCGAAAGCTGGCGAATCCGCGGGCATTGTTGCGCCTCTGCACTCAAAGGAATCGTGTCGGTGACGACCAACTGGTCGAGCGCCGAGTTCGCAATTCGCTCCACCGCAGGCCCCGACAGGATGGGATGCGTGATGTAGGCTACCACCTTACGAGCGCCCTCGTCTTTGAGCGCCTGCGCGGCGAGGCACAGCGTGCCTGCTGTATCGACGATGTCGTCGATCAGCACACAAGTCTTATCTGTCACCTCACCGATGATGTTCATCACCTTCGACTCGTTCGGGCGCGGCCGACGCTTGTCGATGATGGCGAGCTCGACGTCATCGAGTCGCTTGGCGAGTGCGCGTGCTCGCACCACACCACCGACATCCGGCGAGACCACGATCATGTTCTCGTAGCGCTGTCGCCAAGCGTCACCGAGCAACACAGGCGAGGCGTAGACGTTATCGACGGGGATATCGAAAAAGCCTTGTATTTGCTCGGCGTGCAGATCGACGGTGAGCATACGATCGATGCCCGCACCGACCATCATGTTGGCAACGACCTTGGCCGAGATGGCCGAGCGGGTGGCTCGCGGACGACGATCCTGTCGCGAGTAGCCCATATACGGAACGACGGCCGTGACGCTGCGGGCAGAACCGCGTCGGCAGGCATCCGCCATGATCAGCAGTTCCATGAGGTGGTCATTGACCGGCGGACAGGTCGGCTGCACCAGAAACACGTCGCGGCCACGCACGTTCTCGATCAGTTCGACGTTGACCTCGGCATCACTGAAGCGAGACACCATGGCTCGCCCGAGCGGTACCTTCAGATGACGGGCGATTTCCTGCGCCAGTGCGGGATTGGCATTCCCGGTAAAGAGCGCAAACGTCGGACTGTCCAAGCGACCCTCCCCCGATGACGGGGAACCTTATCGAGTGGCTGGGGTGGAAGGATTCGAACCTCCGAATGGCGGGATCAAAACCCGCTGCCTTACCACTTGGCGACACCCCAACCGTTACAAACTCTGCCGAAGCGGCGATTCTGCCAGCCCCTGCACCACATAAGCCCGCCAGACATCCGGCACTCTCGCGGCGATTCGCTCTGCCTCGGCGGCCGAGGCGAATCGGGCGAAAAGGCAGGACCCGGTGCCGGTCAGTCGCGCGGGGGCGTACCGACCGAGCCAGTCGAGCGCGGCTGCAACTTCCGGATAGTGCTGACGCACCACCGGTTCGCAGTCGTTACGACCCCCGAAAGCCAAAAGGGCGGGTATTGTGAGGACGGGGGAATTTCGTGTCAATTCAGGAGCCTGGAAGACATCCCGAGTGGGTATCGAGACCCTTGGATGAATGACCAGAAACCACGAATCCGGCAGCTCGAGCGGCATCAGACGCTCGCCTACCCCCTCGCCGAGCCCGGAAAACCCCCGTACGAACACCGGCACATCCGCCCCGAGCCCCATGCCGATCTCGGCCAACTCGTCACTCGAGAGGCCGCCGTGCCAAAGCGCGTTCAGCACCACGAGGGTCGTCGCCGCATCAGAGCTGCCGCCGCCCAGACCGCCACCGACGGGAATATTTTTGCGAATTCGAATCGCAACACCGCTCGTGGTGCCCGTGCGTAGCTGCAGCGCCCGCGCCGCGCGAACCGACAAATCCTGATCCTCACCGACGCCACTCAACGCATCCGCCGCGGCGCCCTCGTAGTCGAGCCGGACGATCCGACCATCATCACGCAGTTCGAAGGACAATTGATCAGTCAAAGATATCAGCTGAAAAATCGTCTGCAATTCGTGGTAACCATCTGCGCGTCGGCTCGTCACGTGCAGACACAGATTGAGCTTGGCTGGCGCTGGCCACCAACGTTGCGGGTCCGAGACGATCATGGGCCCAGTGACTCCCAACTTTCGATGAACATCCGCACACGCACTTCGGACGATTCGAGTTGCAAGCGGCGCGGCAACTCGAAGCGCGCGCCAGGAACGGGCGCGTAGTCCAGATACCGAATGGACCATCCCTGCTGCTGCAAAGCATGCAGGCGATTGGCGATGATCTCGATCGATTGGACCTCCAGCGCAGGATCGGGCACACCGAGAGCCCAATACCGCACCGAAGCGATCGGCAGCGCAACGCCGAGGCGACCTTCGAGATCAGCGAGCGTCGCGTCAGATCGAGCCGAATCGAACGACCATTCCGATGCTGCCGTACCGAGCGGACCCTCTAGCCCAAGGCGCAGCGCATCGCCCCGTTGACGCCAGCGAACGCCCGCCACCATGCTCTGCTCACCGCGCACGATCGACACTTTGCCGCGCAAGTCAAAGCGCGCCCAAGATTGCAACGTGGTTTGACGAGCCGTCCACTCCGCTGGCAGATCGACCGCTGGCAGTGAGAGGCGCGGAACGCTGACGCAAGCTGTCAGTGACGACAGGATGAACAGGGCGAAGCATCTCCACAGCGAAATACGAGGCATTTACCTTCGCTCGGCGAACCGCTCGATGACATCGCGCAACGGCTTCGACTCGGGGGACAACACGAGTGCCTGCGTCCAGACACGTCGCGCGGCCGCGCGATCGCCACTTGTCCACAGCGCTTCGCCCCAATGCGCGGCGATCTCGGCTTCCTTGGATAGTCGCCACGCGCGCTCGAGCAAGGGCAACGCATCGCGGGTTTTTCCTCGACGAAACAGCACCCAACCTAGACTGTCGAGATAGGCTGCGTTGTCAGGTCGCTGCTCAAGCGCGGCGCGCACCAGTCGCTCGGCACGCGGCAGTTGACGCTTGCGATCCGCCAAGGTGTAACCCAGCGCATTCATGACGTTGGCCTCATCCGGCCGCTGCCGCAGTAATGCCTCGAACACACGAATGCCTGCAGCGGTGCTGCCCATCCCATCTAGGAGCACTGCTTTGTGATAGAGCAACTCCGGGTGATCGGGGTGACGTTGCAGCGCAGCCTCGATGCTCGCGATCGCCTCGTCACCGAAACTCGACTCCGCCAAGGCGCGAGAGCGGGCGATTTCGATCTCGATGGTATTGCCACGCGCTGGATGCCGGATCGCATCGAATAACGCCAGTGCCTCATCACGCCGGCCTTGCGCGAAAAGCAAGCGTGCGGCGCGCACGCGCGGTGGTAGTCCCGCACCCGCCGCACTGAGTTGCAAATACGCCTTCAAGGCCGAGTCAACGCGGCCCTCTCGCTCGGCGATCACCGCGAGGTAGTACAAAGATTCCGCCGAACTCCGATCGGCACGCAAGCGCTCGCTGAACAATCGCTCGGCCTCCGATAATTCACCCTGCGACAGAGCGAGCAGCGCGAGTCGTCGCTCCGCTTCACGTCGAAATGGCGTATCCGGTGATGCATCATCGGCCGCAGCTATTTTTTGAAGTTCAGCACGAGCCTCATCCAGACGATCCAGCGTGATCCAAGTCTCGATCTGTGCGAACCGATGATTGGCTGGATCTCCCTGTGCCACCAACGAAGCTTCCTCGAGCGCGGTGCTCTCTTCACCGAGCGCCGCTGCCGCGGCAGCGGCCAATCGAATCGTACGTACGTCTCGACCACCACCGCGAGCGCGTGCGAGCGAGATCAGCGAAGCGCAGGCAGCAAGATCATCCGAGTTGCAGGCCATGCGCCCGAGCGTAGCGATCGTTTGTGGTGTCAGCGTCTCGCGATCGAGCATGGGACCGAAGACTCGCCACGCGGCCGGCGCGAGCGGCCCTTCCGACAAAGGCGGCAGGATGTCGGCCAAGGCCCGGCTTGGCTCGACGTCTGGCTTGGCGAGTAGTGAGGCATACGCGTCGCGCGCTTCGGTCAGTTTCCAGGCCTGCAGGGCGACCATGCCGACCCGCTGTAGTGCCTCGGGGTTTTCGGGGTCTAACAACCAAAGGCGCGAGGCCATCTGCCAAGCGGCGGGGATGTGATGACACGCGAGGGCCAAATCGAGCGCACGATCAGTGCGCCGCGGGTCTCGCGCAGCCGAGGCCTCCAGCACGAGCGACTCGACCGCCATCCGACAATCGGTTTGCTTCGCATTCGACGGCTCGACTGGCGCTGGCTGGTTGGGATCAGCCGATGCGGACACGGCCCCGGTCAGCAACCAGAGCATCGCAACCCATATCCCGCAGCGCGACCCAATCATCTTGCAGACACTATAGCCCGTCGCGCCGCTCTTCTGTCAGCAACCTGCTTGTCAGCAACTGGCGCGACCCCGAGAATCGCGCTGCCCCGGCCAGCCGCGGGCGTCACGGATCGAATATGAAAGACAGCATCAGGCAGCGATTAGAAAAACAGGTCGACCGTTACGAGGAGGTCGGACGCCTGCTCGCCGCACCCGATATCGACGGTGGCTCGAATCAGTTCCGTGAACTGTCGATGGAGTACGCGCGATTGACGCCGATGGCCGAGCGCTTCGAGGCCTACCTTCGCTGCGAAAAAGAACTGCGCGCAGCCTCACTCTTGGTGAGCGATGCCGACCCCGACATGAGGGCGATGGGTGAGGACGAAGTACGACGACTCGAACGCTTGCTTGGTGATCTTGAGCTGGAGATACGACGCTCGCTGATCCCTGTCGATCCGCGCGAGGCGCGCAATGTGTTCCTCGAGATCCGCGCTGGCACGGGCGGCGACGAAGCCGCGATCTTCGCCGGGGATTTGCTACGTATGTACGCTCGCTACGGTGAGAAGCAAGGTTGGCAGATCGAAACTTTGAGCGAGAGTCCGGGAGAGCACGGCGGCTTTCGCGAAGTGATCTGTCGCGTCATCGGTCAGGGTGTTTTCTCGAAACTGAAGTTCGAGTCTGGCACCCATCGCGTGCAACGCGTCCCGGCTACGGAGGCCCAAGGCCGCGTCCACACCTCGGCGGTCACTGTCGCCATCCTGCCGGAGATGGACGAAGTCGAAGACATCGAAATCAACCCCGCCGATCTGCGAATCGACACCTTTCGTGCATCCGGAGCGGGCGGTCAGCACGTCAACAAAACCGACTCGGCCGTCCGCATGACCCATTTGCCGACGGGCATTGTGGTGGAGTGTCAAGACGAGCGCTCGCAGCACAAGAATCGCAGTCGCGCGATGTCGTTGTTGAAAGCGAAACTATTGGCGAGTGAGCGCGAAAAACGTGAGGCCACCCAAGCTCGAACCCGCAAACTCCAAGTCGGCAGCGGCGATCGATCCGAGCGGATCCGAACCTACAACTTCCCGCAGGGTCGCGTCACCGACCACCGTATCAACCTGACGCTCTACCAACTCGAACAAATCATCGAGGGGCGATTGGACGACTTGATCGAACCGCTCTCGCAGGAATATCAGAGCGAGTTGCTGGCCGAGGAAGAGGCCTGACGCTCACGCAGCGCCTCATACTGCGCCCAACCGGTGGCGGTCACGAACGGTTGGAAAAAAGCCGCCAAGAGCGCGGTTACCACCGACATGGGCAAGAGGTTTGCTAACGCGAAAGCCGCGATTGCACCGCAGACGAAAAAACCGAGCACGAGTACGAGCATCACGACGAGCACGCTCAAACTCTGCCACCACGCACCACGAACGAGCAGCAGCGCCCGATCAAGGCTCGCACGCGCCGACACATTTTCAGCGAGCGACACCGCGAGCGCAGGCCACAGCGCCACGAGCAGATAGATTCCCGGGATCACCAACACCAGCGCACCCAAACTCACGACGCCAATCGACATCAGCAAAATGAGCAGCGCCCGCGGCAAGGCGCGTGTCGCCTCGCGGATATCGACGACGAGTGGATCGAGACGCCATTGCCGCCGCGCAACCACCAGCCAACACCAAAGAGTACCGACACTCGCGAGCAGCATGACGATCCACCAGCCTGGCGACTTCGGCGCGAACAACTGCAAAGACTCGCCGCCTTGCAATAGGTAGACCGACGGCCACTGACCGAGTAGCACAGCGAGCAATGAAAACGGCAAACAACGAGGCAAGGTCGCGCGAAAACGCTCAAAGGCGACGGCGACGACGTCTCCGACCGGCGGCAGTGCGGACTGGGTTGAGGCGCTCACAACCGCACTGTACCAAACCCTCGGCAAAGAACGCTGCCGCTGCCGAGCCATGACCGCTCGTGTCACACTTCTACCCATGGAACCGGTGCTGTTGAACGGCGTGTCGTTGCAAACGGCACTGAGGGAGACTCGCGAAACACTCGTCGCGCTCGGTGCAGATGCCGCGCGAGAGGCCCAAGTGCTGCTCAGCGCGTGTCTTGGTATTTCGCCCATCGCGCAACTTACCGAACCTCAGCGTACGATCGACGCGGCGCAAATCGACAAGCTGCGCGACTGGTCTAGGCGCCGCGCCGCAGGGGAACCGCTGGCGTATCTCACCGGCCGACGCGAGTTTTGGTCACTCGAATTCGCTGTCACGCCCGACGTGCTGATCCCGCGTCCGGAAACAGAGCTCTTGGTCGAGCGTGTCCTGCACCATGGCGATAGCCTCGCAAGTCAGCGCGTGAATCAGCCCGCTTCCCCCATCCGAGTGGCTGATCTCGGCACCGGCTCAGGGATCATCGCTATCGCGGTGGCGCATGAACGCCCGCCGTGGCTGTGCACGGCCGTGGACCTGTCGGCACGGGCGCTGGCCATCGCGGCTCAGAATGCTCGCGAGCTCGTTGCGGGTCGAGTGACGTATCGAACGGGCTCATGGTTCGAGCCGCTCGCAGATCAACACTTCGAGCTCATCGCTTCGAATCCGCCCTATGTCGAGGCGAATGATCCCGTGCTGAAGGCGGATTCGCTGGCCTTCGAACCGCTGCTCGCCCTCACCGCAGGCCCCGATGCCCTCGCGGCACTCAAGCACCTCGTCGAAGAGGCGCCACGGTATCTCGCTAGCGGTGGCTGGCTCTGTCTCGAGCATGGGGCCGATCAAGCCGCGGCAGTACGCGAGCGACTTGTAGCGAGGGGCTATGCTCACGTAGTCTCGCATCGCGATTTAGCCGGCCACGAACGTGTGACCGAAGGCCAATGGTTGCCCGATGGCAATCGAACATCAGATCTCACCTCAGGATGATTTTTCAATGCTGCGTTTCAAAACCACCGCCGGTGAATTCACCGTTGAACTCTTCGAGAAGGAAGCACCGGAAAGCTGCGTCAATTTCCTGCGCTATGTGGATGAGGGTCACTACGATGGCACGCTGTTCCATCGGGTGATCCCGGGCTTCATGATTCAGGGTGGTGGTTTCGCATCGGGCCTCGAGCAGAAGGAAACCCATGAGCCGATCCGCAACGAGGCGACCAACGGTGTCGAGAATTTGCGTGGCACCCTCGCCATGGCTCGAACCAACGACATCGACAGCGCCACGGCGCAGTTCTTTATCAATTTGGTCGACAACGATTTCCTGAACCACAGTCCCGGTAACTACGGCTATGCCGTATTTGGACGCGTGACGAACGGTATGGATGTCATCGACGCTATCTCGGAAGTACCGACGACGCGCCGTCGGGGTCACTCCGACGTACCGACTGATGATGTGGTGATACTGACCGTCACCCGCGAGACAACCGCCTGACACTCGCTGGCATCGCCCGTCGCGTGCTGCGGGCTTTGCTGATCACGATCGCAAGCTCGATCGTGTTGGTGCTGCTTTTACGCTGGCTGCCGCCACCCACGTCGGCATTCATGATCGCGGCACGAGCCCAAGCGGTCTTCGGTGGCGACTTCCGCTACCGTAACGAGTACAACTGGGTTCCTCTCGAAGCCATCTCACCCCATGCGGCAATGGCCGCGATCGCCGCCGAGGACCAGCTGTTTCCGTTCCACACCGGTTTCGACTTTGAATCGATCCGCAAAGCCGTCAAGCACAACGCCAAAGGACGACGCGTACGTGGTGCGAGCACCATCACGCAGCAAACCGCCAAGAATCTCTTTTTGTGGTCAGGCCGCAGCTGGGTGCGCAAAGGGCTAGAGGTGTACTTCACCGTCCTCATCGAGGCGTTATGGCCGAAGGATCGAATCCTCGAGGTGTACCTCAACCTCGCGCAGTTCGGTCGCGGCATTTACGGCGTGCAAGCCGCTTCGAAGGAATTCTTTGACAAGGATGCGGCCAAACTGACTCGCCGACAGTCCGCTCTGCTCGCAGCCGTTCTGCCGAACCCGATCAAACTGCGCGCCGCAGCGCCCTCGCCCTACGTGCTGCGACGCAGCGAGCGCATCATGGGACAGATGCGCGCGCTTGGCGGTGCGGCCTACCTGCGCCAACTCGACGACGCCGAACCGCGCTGATCGTCACTAAGGCTCGTAACCGAGATTGGGAGCGAGCCAACGCTCAGCCTCTTCCAGCGTGACACCCTTGCGGGCTGCATAGTCGGCGACCTGATCCCGGTCGATTTTGCCGAGCGCGAAATAGTGAGCATCGGGATGTGCGATGTACCAGCCGCTGACCGCCGCGGTCGGATACATGGCGTAACTTTCGGTCAAGCGGATACCCGTATTGCGCTCGACATCGAGCAACTTCCAGAGCTTGGCCTTCTCCGTGTGATCGGGGCAGGCCGGGTAGCCAGGCGCGGGACGAATTCCGCGGTACTCCTCGCGGATCAGCTGTGGATTCGTCAATTGTTCTGCCGAGGCATAGCCCCACAACTCACGCCGGACGCGCTCGTGGAAGTGCTCGGCAGCCGCTTCTGCCAGTCGATCCGCCAAGGCCTTGAGCAGAATGCTCGAATAATCGTCGTGCGCCGCTTCAAACCGCGCGATGTGCGTCTCGATACCCACGCCCGCCGTGACAGCAAACGCACCGAGGTAATCGCGCACGCCGGACTCACGCGGCGCGAGATAATCCGACAGACACTCATGCGGCTGCCCGGCAGGTTTACCTTTCTGCTGTCTCAGATGCTGTAAGGTGATGAGCACCTCACCGCGCTCTTCACCCGCGTAGACCTCAATGTCATCGCCAGCCGAGTTCGCCGGGAAAAGACCGATGACCGCCCTGACCTCGAGCCACTCTTCGGCAATCAATTGTTTGAGCATGCGACGCGCGTCGGCGTAGAGGTTGCTCGCCGCCTCACCCACGATAGGATCGGTCAAGATGTCCGGAAACTTGCCGGCGAATTCCCACGCATTGAAAAACGGCATCCAGTCGATGTAGTCGAGCAAGTCGGCTAAGGGATAACCGTCGAAAACTTGTACACCCGGACGCAAGGGGGAAACCGGCCGATACGCGGACCAGTCGATACGCGGTCGATTGGCACGCGCTGCGATCAGCGTGGCCTCGGGTTGCTTGACGCTTTTCCCCGCGTGTTGCTCGCGCCGTCGCTCGTGCTCTTCAGCCAGCTTGGCGGCAAACACCCGCTTGGCCGAGGGCGTCACCAACGACTGGCAAACGCCGACCGCGCGCGACGCGTCTTTGACATAGACCACGGGTTCTCGATACTGAGGCGCGATTTTGACCGAGGTGTGCGCCGGCGAAGTGGTCGCACCACCGATCAAAAGCGGCACCTCGAAACCCTGACGCTGCATCTCGCGTGCGACATGCACCATCTCATCGAGCGATGGCGTGATCAGACCAGACAAACCCACCAGCGCCGCGTTCTCGCGGCGTGCCACCTCGAGGATCCGCTCGGCCGGCACCATCACACCGAGGTCGATGACTTCGAAGTTATTGCACTGCAACACGACGCCAACGATGTTCTTGCCGATGTCGTGCACGTCCCCTTTGACCGTTGCGAGCACGATCTTGCCGTTGCTGCGGACCGCGCCGGATTTGTCTCGTTCGATGAACGGCACGAGATGGGCGACCGCCTTCTTCATGACGCGTGCGCTCTTGACGACCTGCGGCAGGAACATCTTGCCGGCCCCGAAAAGGTCACCGACCACGTTCATACCGTCCATCAAAGGTCCTTCGATAACCTTGATGGGATGCTCTGCCTCTAGGCGAGCCGCTTCGGTGTCCTCGACGATGAACTCATCCAGACCCTTGACGAGCGCGTATTCGAGGCGCTTGGAGACCGGCTGGGAGCGCCACTCGAGATCGACCTCGCGTTTGGTCGAACCGTCGCCTTTGAAACGTGCCGCCAGCGCCAAGAGACGTTCGGTCGAGTCAGCACGGCGGTTGAGAATCACATCCTCGACCGCCTCGCGCAGTTCTGACGGAATGTCCTCGTAGATCGCAAGCTGCCCCGCGTTGACGATGCCCAGATCCATGCCGGCACGGATCGCGTGATAAAGGAAGACGCTGTGCATCGCCTCGCGCACCGGATCGTTTCCGCGGAACGAAAACGACACGTTGCTGACGCCACCGCTGACCATCGCGAGCGGCATACGCGCCTTGATCTGGCGCGTGGCTTCAATGAAATCGAGACCATAACTCGCGTGTTCCTCGATGCCCGTTGCTACCGCAAAAATATTGGGATCGAAGATGATGTCCTCAGGTGGGAAGGCGATTTTTTCGGTCAGCAAGTCATACGATCGCTGACAGATCTCGACCTTGCGGGTGATCGAGTCGGCTTGACCTTTTTCATCAAAAGCCATGACTACGACAGCCGCACCGTACTGGCGAATGCGGTTCGCTTGCGCGAGGAATGCCTCCTCGCCTTCCTTGAGGCTGATCGAATTCACAATCGGCTTGCCCTGAGCGCATTTGAGACCCGCCTCGATCACACTCCACTTCGAGGAGTCGATCATCAACGGGACTCGCGCGATGTCGGGCTCTGCCGCGATCAAGTTCAGGAACTTGACCATCGCCGCTTCCGAATCGAGCATGCCCTCGTCCATGTTGACGTCGAGGATTTGCGCGCCCGCAGCCACTTGCTGTCTCGCCACATCAAGTGCAGCCGAATAATCGCCGGCTTCGATCAACTTGCGAAATTTCGCCGAGCCGGTGACGTTCGTTCGCTCTCCCACATTGAGGAAAAGACTGCTCTCGTCGATGTTGAGTGGTTCGAGCCCCGACAAGCGACATTTGACCGGCACGCTCGATCGCGCTCGCGGAGCCGATGGACGGACAGCCTCGGCGATGAGGCGGATATGCTCGGGCGTCGTGCCGCAGCAACCGCCAACGATGTTGAGCAAACCAGAGCGCGCGAACTCCGCAAGGATCGCAGCCGTCTCCGCGGGTGTTTCATCGTACTCACCGAAAGCATTCGGCAAACCCGCGTTCGGATAGGCGCAGACATGACGATCAGAGATGCGCGAGAGCTCGGCGACATAAGGCCGCATGTCTTTGGCGCCAAGCGCACAGTTCAGACCAATCGCAAACAGATCGCCGTGACGGACCGAATTCCAGAAGGCCTCGGTGGTCTGCCCCGACAAGGTACGACCCGAGGCATCCGTGATAGTGCCCGAAACCATGACGGGTAAATCGCGACCGAGCGTCGAGAGCACCTGGCGAACGGCAAAGATCGCAGCCTTCGCATTGAGCGTATCGAACACGGTTTCGATGAGGATCAAATCGGATCCACCGAGCACCAGTGCGCGGGTGGCCTCGGAGTAGGCTTCGACGAGTTGATCGAAGCTCACGAGGCGCAGTCCCGGATCATTCACATCCGGTGACAGCGAGGCCGTGCGATTGGTCGGGCCCAAAGCCCCCGCTACGAAGCGCGGCGTGCCGGTGCGTGCCGCGACCTCGTCGGCAACCTCTCGCGCAAGGCGCGCCGCACGGTAGTTGAGCTCAGGCACGAGCGCTTCCATGCCGTAGTCGCCCTGCGCGACCGTAGTCGAGTTGAATGTGTTGGTTTCGACGATGTCGGCACCGGCCTCGAAGTAGGCGCGATGGATGTCGGCGATGATCTTCGGCTGCGTCAGTGTCAACAAATCGTTGTTGCCGCGCACATCACGGCCGTACTTGGCGAATCGTTGGCCCCGGTAGCCCATTTCATCGAGGCGATGCTGCTGGATCATCGTCCCCATCGCGCCATCGATGATCAAAATTCGATCTTCGATCGATCCGCGTAGTCGACGTACCCGCTCGTCGCGGGCGCGTTCATCCAGCGACTCAATCGCGAAGGGCGCGGCGGAAGCGGTCGCGCCGAGCCCAGCGTCGTGCGCCATTTCATTGAAATACACAGCATGCGACTCGCAACCGCACGGCATCGCGCGACTCACGCTGCCCCCGCAACTGGACGCAAACCCAAGGCATGACAAATGGCGTAGGTCAGCTCGGCACGATTCAAGGTATAGAAATGGAATTCTTCGACACCATGATGACGCAGTCGGGACACCTGCTCGATCGCGACGTTCGCCGCAATCAAACGACGGGTCTCCGGGTCATCATCGAGACCAGCAAATCGCTCGGCAAGCCAAGGGGGGATCTTCGCACCGCAGCGCGCGGCAAAGCGGGTCACTTGGGGAAAACGCGTGATTGGCAAAATCCCGGGCACGATGCTGACGTCGATCCCGGCGGCGACACAGCGATCGCGGAAGCGAAGGTAATCGTCGGTGTCGAAGAAAAACTGGGTGATGGCTCGTGAGGCACCCGCATCGATTTTCTTTCGGAGGTTGTCGAGATCCGCCTCCGCCGATGGGGCCTCGGGGTGCGTTTCCGGGTAGGCCGCGACCGACACGTCGAAGTCGGCGACCGATCGTAAACCGGCTACCAGATCCGCTGCGTAGGCATAGCCGTCCGGATGCGGCTCGTATCGCGCTGCGCCCTGCGGTGCATCGCCTCGCAGGGCGACGATGTGTCGAACGCCCTCACGCCAATACTGACGCGCCACTTCGAGCACTTCTGCTCGCGTGGCTCCGACACACGTGAGGTGCGGTGCGCCGGTCAGGTGGGTCTCGCGTTGAATGCGACTGACGAGCTGATGGGTCCGATCACGTGTCGACCCATCGGCGCCGTAGGTCACCGAGACGAAGTGTGGCGACAGTGGCGCGAGGCGCTGTACCGACTGCCAGAGCGTCGCCTCCATCGCCGCGTCGGCGGGCGGGAAGAACTCGAAAGATACGCGGATCGAACTCGATAACATTGACGTCACACTCCTGAAGCAGAGACGGACAAGGCAGGTGCGACGGCGGCGGCGCGACGAGCGCGGGCACGGGCGCGAAAAACCAGCAAATGACGCCCCTCGGCTTCCACCGGGATCAACGAGTGGCAGTCGAAACCGGCTTCCTGCAATAGCGCACGCACGCGCGTCGGCGGCGCCATCGACGGCGCGCTGCCGGTCTGCTCCAACAAATCGTAGGCGATGGCGCACCAAAGAATGCCGTCATCGCTCAAATGGTTACGCGCTCGCGAGAGCAGACTCGCCAACTGCGAGGAATCTTTGATCTCACCGGTCAGCGGCATGTCGATCACGACGTCGAAACGCTCTTGCTGGCGAAGCTCGGAATTGGCTCGGACATCGAGACCCGCAGGTTGATCCTGCGACCAAGCCTTCAACAACGCGAGTTCGTGTTTGTCGCGAGCTCGCAGCGTCAGTTGCGCGTCCGAACTCGAGAAACTCTCGAGCAACTCGCGGTGTTGGGTCCGAGCAAGTACCCGTGCGCCGGCGAGATCCCGCATCAAATCACCTTCAATGGCCACCCGCAGGGTTCGCCCGAGGCGGCCTGACTGCAGCCACTCATGACTCGCCGCGCGTAGCAACGCGGGATTGCGCGCCGCGACCTCGATCGCCCGCAGACGCGCTCGCGCCTCGCGCAGGGCCGGATCGTCCGGGTCGAGTCGTTGCAGCAAGAGCCCCAGCAGGTCACGCGCAAAGCCGCTCTCGGCGACCGGCAGGTATTCGACTCGCTGACCTCGTCGCAGGCGACGCAACAAACCCGCTAGCGCAAGTTGCTTGAGTTGCCGAGAGACGTTCGGCTCGCTGTCGGCCGTCGCTGCTGCGAGTTCGGAAACGCTCGTCGCTTGGTCGCTGCACAAACGCAGGAGGCGCAGACGGGCCGGATCGGCCACGGCTCGCAGCGCCCGCACCATCAGCTCCGAATCGTATCTGATTGCAGAATTGCTTAACATTGCATAAGTCTATGGGATCAATGCCAAGCCTGTCTACCGAGCGAAATAGTTTCAAGTGAAACTATAATAGCGGCCATGACTGCACCCACCTCGCCTCGCGATAACCCCATGGGCCTCGACGGCTTCGAGTTCGTCGAGTTTGCCTCCCCACGACCGGGCGTCCTCGAGCCGGTATTCGAAGCTATGGGCTTCAGCGTGGTCGCCCATCACCGTTCCAAGCAGGTCACTTTGTTCCGCCAAGGCGGAATCCATTTCATCCTCAACAACGAACCCGCCAGCCAAGCGGCCTATTTCGCCGAGGAACATGGGCCCGGCGCCTGCGGGATGGCCTTTCGAGTTCGCGATGCCCATCACGCTTACTCGCGGGCGCTGAAACTCGGCGCCCAGCCCATCGAGGTCCCGACGGGCCCGATGGAGCTGCGCTTGCCGGCCGTCCGCGCGATTGGTGGCGCCGCGCTGTACCTCATCGATCGGTATCACGACGGCAGCAGTATCTACGACATCGACTTCACGTTTTTGCCGGGAGCCGATCGCACGCCCGCGGGTGTCGGCCTCACACACATCGATCACCTGACCCACAACGTCTATCGCGGACGCATGGCCCACTGGGCGGGGTTCTACGAGCGACTATTCAACTTTCGCGAGATCCGTCACTTCGATATTCAGGGTGCACATACCGGTCTGCAGTCTCGCGCAATGACGGCACCGGATAATCGCATTCGTATTCCCCTGAACGAGGAAGATGGCAAAGGCGGCGGACAGATCGAAGAATTCCTGATGCGCTTCAATGGCGAGGGCATCCAACACATCGCCTTGGCGACCCCTGATTTGTGCGCCACGGTCGATCGACTGCGAGCGCGCGGCGTGCCGTTGATGTCGGCGCCGCCCGCAACTTACTACGACGCGCTGGAAGATCGTCTACCCGGGCATGGGCAGCCCGTCGCCCAGTTACAGGAACGCGGCATCCTGCTCGATGGCGACACACGCGGTGAGAAGCGGTTGCTGCTGCAGATCTTCTCTGAATGCATGGTAGGCCCGCTTTTCTTTGAATTCATCCAGCGCGAGCGCGATGAAGGGTTCGGTGAGGGTAACTTCAAGGCCTTGTTCGAATCCTTGGAGCGAGACCAACTGCGTCGAGGCGCTTTGAGAACCGAGGTCGCGGTGACATGAGTCTCGTACAACGCATTCATCACGTAGCCTACCGCTGCAACGACGCCCGCGAGACCGTCGAGTTCTATCGCGATGTGCTCGGTATGGAGTTCACTGTCGCTTTTGCAGAGGATCGAGTTCCCTCCACGGGCGAACCCGACCCCTACATGCATGTCTTTTTGGATGCAGGCGGTGGCAATGTGCTCGCCTTCTTCGAGTTGCCGACGCGCCCACCGATGGGTCGCGATCCGAACACGCCGCAGTGGGTGCAGCACATTGCCTTCGAGGTCGTCGATCTCGCCACGCTGAGTCTCGCGCGAGCACGCTTACTCGAGCGTGACATCGAGGTCGTTGGACCCACGGACCATGGCCTGTTTTGTTCGATCTATTTCTTCGATCCGAATGGCCATCGCCTCGAGTTGACCTGCAACACCGCCAGCGCCGCAGAAACGGCCAAGGCGCGCGCCAACGCCGAGCCGATGTTGGCCGAGTGGAGCCGCACGAAACAGGCACCCAAACACAATGCGTGGCTGCACTCATCCGCGGAGCATGAAACATGAAGCTCGCAAGCGTACGCGAGGCCAATGCGCGTCGCGACGGACGCCTTGTCGTCGTATCACGCGATCTGACTCGCTGCATCGACGCGCAGTCGATTGCACCGACACTGCAAGCAGCGCTCGACGATTGGGCGCAGATCGAGCCATCGCTTCGAGCGCTGAGCACGCGAGTCAACGCGGGCGAAGGCAGGGCTTTCGATCCGGCCGACTGCCTCTCGCCGCTACCACGCGCGTATCAATGGGCCGACGGTTCTGCGTATGTGAATCACGTCGCGCTGGTCCGACAAGCCCGCGGCGCCGAGCTGCCGCCATCTTTCTGGAGCGATCCGTTGATGTACCAAGGCGGCTCGGACGGATTCTTGGCTCCGACCGAAGATATTCCGCTCGCAGATCCACAATGGGGTCTCGACTTCGAGGCCGAGATCGCCGTCATCACCGATGATGTGCCGCAAGCCTGCGATACACGAACGGCCCGTGAGCACGTCCGGCTTTTGATGCTCGTGAATGATGTCTCGTTGCGCGGCTTGATCCCGGGCGAACTGGCCAAAGGATTTGGTTTCTTCCAGTCAAAACCTGCCTCAGCGTTCTCACCCATCGCCGTCACGCCCGACGAGCTTGGGACTGCATGGGATGGCGGACGCCTGCACTTGCCGCTACTCGTTCATCTGAATGGCCGAGACTTTGGACGCGCCAACGCCGGCGTCGATATGACGTTTGACTTCCCGGCGCTCATCGCTCACGCGGCGAAGACCCGCAACCTCGCAGCCGGGACCATCATCGGGTCCGGCACGGTGTCAAACCGCGACGCCGACGGTGGTCCGGGTCGCCCGATTGCCGAGGATGGACTCGGTTATAGCTGTATCGCCGAACAACGCACGGTCGAGCAGCTGCGCACCGGCGCCACGTCAACGCCATTTCTGTCAGCGGGTGATCAGGTCAAAATAACCATGCTCGACGCCGAGGGTCGATCGATCTTCGGGTCGATCGACCAGCGCGTCGTTGCCGTCGAAAGATCATGAATGACCTGCTGATACTCGATCGGTTTTTACCGTATCGGCTCTCGGTGCTCAGCAACACGGTCAGTACGGCGATTGCGCATCGCTACACCGAGCGCTTCGACCTGCGCATCCCTGAATGGCGGGTCCTAGCGGTCCTCGGGATGCAACCGGGCCTGTCCGCCGCCGAAGTCGCGGCGAGAACGGCGATGGATGCCGTGGCCGTCAGTCGTGCCGTCACGCGACTGATCAAACAAGAGCGACTCGAACGCCGCTACACCTCGCAGGATCGTCGTCGCTCCGAGCTTCGATTATCGGCTCAAGGTCAGCGCGTCTACCAAGACATCGCTCCCATTGCACAAGCATACGAGCGCACCCTGCTCGAAGGTCTCGATCAAACTCAACGCCTCGAGCTCGATCGCCTGCTGCAACTGCTGACCGAGCGAGCCAAGCTGTTGACCATTCAACCTCCGAATCAAGGCGAGATGTGACATGCCGACCCAACTGCCCAAGCGTCGTCTCCAGCTCATCGAACGGATCATCAAAGCGGCCAAGCGCCAAGCCGATCAACTGTCGATCGAGTTACTGCGCCGTTATTTCAGCGGCGTCGGCGAAGAAGACCTCGCAGCGCGCGATGCCGCCTATCTGGCTGGTATCGCCGCCTTGCATTACGGCATGGCTGCGAAACGTCGCGCCGACCAAACCTTGCTGAAGATCGTGCATGTGTCCGACTCGAGCAGTCTGGTCTTAATCGCCACCGACGATCGTCCGTTCCTCGTCGAATCCCTCGGAATCGCCTTTGCGGAAACGGGTGTCGCCGTACGGATGCTGGTTCATCCCGTGCTGCACGTCAGACGAGACAAGCGGGGTCGGCTGCTCGCCACCCATGAGGTGGCCGATGCACGCAGCCACGCCGAATCGTGGCAGTTGTACGAAATCGATCGACTTTGGGACACCGAGTCGATCGCAGGGCTCGAGTCGCGTCTGCATGCGGCACTCGAGCAGGTGCAGCTCGCAGTCGCCGACTGGATGGCCATGCGCACCCAGGTTCGTCGAGCTATCGAGCAGCTGGCAAAAATCCCCTTGCGCGGCGAGCGCGGTCAGCAGCGCGACGAAGCGATCGCACTGCTCGACTGGATGGAGGGCGCCCACTTCGTCTTCCTTGGTTATCGATATCAGCGCTTGGTCCGCGGCGCGCATCGCGATCGTTTACAAGCCGATCCACGCAGTGGGCTCGGGATTTTGCGTGCCGGAGCATTCGCAACCGTGAGTGCCGAAGTTTTGCAAGGCGAACTGCGCAACGCCATGCGCAGCACCGAGCCACTGATCATCACCAAATCGGCATTACGTTCCACGGTCCATCGCAGTGGACACCTCGATCATCTGACCGTCAAAGATTTCGATACGCAAGGCCGTGTCCGAGGTGAACATCGATTCCTAGGTCTCTGGACCGCCACGGCGTATTTCGCCTCGCCCAACGATATTCCGGTCGTGCGTCGCAAAGTCTCCGAGGTCATCGCCCGTTTCGGTCTCGACCCCCGCAGTCATGACGGCAAGGCTGTGCTTGCCGTACTCGAGACTTGGCCTCGCGACGAGCTGTTTCAGTCCAGTCCGTCCGAGCTCGTCGACTTTGTCCGCGGCGTCGTCAACCTTTACGATCGTCCGACGACCCGCGTGATGCTGCGACACGACCCCCTCGGTCGATTCTGGTCCTGTATGGCGTTCATCCCCCGCGATCGCTACACGACCGAAGTTCGGCATCGCATCGAGGCACTGTTGACACGCCACTGTGGCGGCGGTGATCTCGAGTCGCAGGTACAAATCGCCTTGTCCAATCACGCGCGCTTGCACGTGATGATTCGCGGTGGCATCGAGACGCTGTCGGCTACGCAACTTGCAGCGCTCGAGCGCGAAGTGGCCGATGCCGTCGCCACGTGGACCGATCACTTGCGTACGACCTTGCAAGGCGCGCTCGCGCCGGCGATCGCCGCGCGACTCTTCCAGCGCTATGCACCGCTTTTTCCGCTGCCCTATCAAACGGCGGTCTCGCCATCGACGGCACTGCGCGACATCAACGCGATGGAGCAGTTGACCACCTCGAACACCACGATGCACTGGCGCGTACACCACCCGGAGGGTGATGACAGTACGACGGCGCCTCGTTTACATCTTCGTCTGGTTCGACGTGGCTCGAGTCTGCCGATCGCCGATCTGGTCCCCCTGTTCGAAAACTTCGGATTACGACTGTTAGGCGAACAAGCTTGGATGGTCGGAGAAACAAGCTCGCAGAAAAACGCCATCCAGGACTTCGAGATCGAGCTGAGACCTGACGCCGAGTTCCGAGTCGACGTTGACGGCAATCGACTCCTGGCGGGCTTACAGTGCGTTCGCGATGGTTTGATCGACAACGACGGCTTCAACCGTCTGTTGCTCGCGACTCCACTGGATATCCACCAAATCAATGTACTGCGCGCCTGCTGTCGCTACCTGCTGCAAGCGGGTATCCCCTTCAGTCAGCGTTATATGGAGCGCACAGTGGAGTCGAACGCAGCTGTTGCGAACGACTTGTTCCAACTCTTCGCAGCGCGTCACGACCCGAAACTGCGCGCATCGACACGCGAAAAAATCGAAGCATCGCTTCTCACTCGTCTCGCGAAGCAACTCGATGGCATCGTGAATGCGGACGAGGATCGTATCCTGCGACGATTCCAAGCAGTCATCCTCGCCGTCCTGCGTTGCAATTTCTTCCAACGAGAACCGGACGGCAGTCATCGTCCGGTGCTGGCCATCAAGCTCGATCCAAAGGCGATCCCCGAATTGCCGCTGCCGCGTCCAAGATACGAGATCTACGTGCTTGGTCCGCGCGTGGAGGG
This sequence comes from Gammaproteobacteria bacterium, assembly GCA_018970145.1. Classification (GTDB taxonomy): domain Bacteria; phylum Pseudomonadota; class Gammaproteobacteria; order Steroidobacterales; family Steroidobacteraceae; genus UBA964. Next base: position 337,113 of record JAGWWY010000001.1, on the reverse strand, counting down.
TGTGCACCTGCGCATGGGTGACGTCGCTCGCGGCGGGCTGCGTTGGTCGGACCGCCGCGAAGACTTCCGCACGGAAGTGCTCGGGTTGATGAAGGCGCAGAACGTCAAGAACACGGTCATCGTTCCGGTCGGCGCCAAAGGCGGCTTCGTTGCCCGGCAGTTGCCGAGCGGGCCACGCGATGCCATCCAGGCTGAGGGTGTCGCGGCGTACCGTCAATACATCAACGCCCTGCTGGATCTCACGGACAACATCGTCACCGGGCGCATCGCACCACCGCCGAGTCTGCATCGTCGCGACGGCGACGATCCCTATCTCGTCGTCGCGGCCGACAAAGGTACGGCAACCTTCTCGGATATTGCCAATGCGATTGCGGTCGAGCGCGGCTTTTGGCTCGGCGACGCCTTCGCCTCCGGTGGGTCGGCTGGCTACGACCACAAGAAAATGGGCATCACGGCACGCGGTGCTTGGGAATGCGTCAAGCGACACTTCCGCGAGCAAGGCCGAGACATTCAACACGAGCCCTTCACGGTTGCCGGGATCGGCGATATGTCCGGCGACGTCTTCGGTAACGGCATGCTGCTATCGAAGCAGATCAAACTCGTGGCCGCCTTCAATCATCAACACATTTTCATTGATCCCACCCCTGACACGCGCACAAGCTTCGCCGAGCGAGCGCGCCTGTTCGCGCTGCCGCGCTCCGCATGGACGGACTACAACGCTCGTTTCATTTCCAAGGGCGGTGGCATCTACGAGCGTAGCGCCAAGGCCATTGCACTCAGCGCCGAGGCTCGTGCCCTGCTCGGCATCGACGCCACTGCCGCCACTCCTAACGAGGTGATTCGCGCCATTCTGCGCATGCCGGTTGATCTACTTTGGAACGGCGGTATCGGCACCTACGTCAAAGCGAGTGACGAAGCGCAATCCGCGGCCGGCGATCGCAGTAATGATGCCGTGCGTGTCGATGGCTGCGATTTGCGCGCGAAGGTCGTCGGTGAGGGCGGGAATCTCGGCTGTACCCAACGCGGTCGCGTCGAATACGCCCTGCGTGGTGGACGTATCAACACCGACTTCATAGACAACTCGGCAGGCGTCAACACCTCCGACGTCGAAGTCAACCTGAAGATTTTGACCTCGGCCATCGAATCACGCGGCGGCTTGCGTCGAGCGGAGCGCGATCGGCTGCTCGCGCGCCTGACTGGCGAGGTTGCAAAGCTCGTGCTTCGCAACAACTACTTGCAAAGCCAAGCCCTCTCGACGCTCGAGTTGCAATCGGTCGCGCGTCTGCCGGAATTGCAGAGTCTGATCAAACATCTCGAGCGCAAAGGCGAGTTGGATCGCCAAGTCGAGAATCTGCCGAACGACGAGGCCCTCGCGGCGCGTCGCAAACAAGGACTCGGTCTGACGCGCCCTGAATTGGCCGTCGTGCTCGCCTACTCAAAAATCTCGCTTTATCGTCAATTGATCGACACCAATTTGCCGGACGACAGCTATTTCGCCCGGGAGGTCGAGCGATACTTCCCGTCTGCCGTGACGCAGCGCTTTGGCAAGGACGTTCGCTACCACCAACTCCGACGAGAGATCGTCACCACCGCCGTGACCAATAGTTTGGTCAACCGCATGGGACCGAGCTTCGTGATGCGCGCCTGCGAGGAAACCGGTGCCTCCGCAGCAGACGTCGCTCGCGCCTACAGTATTGCGCGTGAGTTGCTGCAGGCGCGCGACATCTGGAGCAACATAGAAGCGCTCGACAATCGTATCCCGTGCGCAGCGCAATACGAGGCATACGCAGACACCGCGAGATCTTTGCGTCACGCCACCTTGTGGCTGCTGCGACGGCAGCGTGAGTTGGTCGTGGCCGATACCGTGTCCGAGCTCAGCGCAGCCGTCAGCACCTTCGAGCACATCTTCCAACGAAGTCTCAGTGGTGATCTACAGCGCGAGTTCAGATCGGTCGAGCAGCGTTACCTTGATGCAGGTCTGCCTGCAGCGCTCGCCAGTCGACTAGCCAACGGAACCTCGCGCGATGCCGCTTTCGATGTGGCGGAGCTCGCCAAACTGCAGCAGCGCCCAGTCCCTGCGGTAGCAGCCGACTGGTTTGCAATCGGCGAGACACTGCAACTCGATTGGCTGGGGTCCCGAATCGACCGCCTGGCCGTGGACGGGCCATTACAGGCCATCGCGCGCTCCGGGTTACGCGAGGCCGTGCGCAAACTGCACCGCGCGATCGTCACTGCAGTGGCCAAACAGGACTACGTGCGCTGGTCTGCGAGTCGATCAGAGGCGCTGGCACGCTGGGAGCGCACTTTGGCAGACGTATCGGCAGGCGGTTCGAGCGACTTCGCCGCCTTGTCGGTGTGCGTCGACAGTTTGCGCAGCCTCACCGACTGAGCCGTTCCCTTCAACTGTCGCGATTGGCCTTCGTGTGCATCGGCGTGCGAGCCGCTAACCAGGCTGCCGCCACGATACCGATGGCCAACGCCGACAGTTGCCAAGCGTACTCCTCCGGGTGTTCCCAGAACTCAGTGAACCAGTGCCAGCGCCCGCCGAGTTCGACCGCGTTCCAAGCGATGATCGCCGTCGGAATGCCGTAGCGTATCGCGGTCGTCACCCGCCAGAACAACATCAGTCGACGGAATAGATAAACCGCCCAAATGACATTGAAGAAAAATACGGCATAGGTCACAGGATGGCGGTCACCCACGAAATCTTTGTGATACAGAAACAGCAGGAGGAGATAAAAAAACCAGATCACGTAAACCGTCTCGAGTGCCGTGATCGCTGCGAAGTTGCGCTCATGGTGCGGATTGGGTTTGCCCGTCTTCAGGCCCAAGTGGCGCTGAAACCAGATAAAAAAATTACACTTGGTTTCTTTGTTGAAGAGAAAATAGACGAGGGTCGATCCGAGTACACCGATCGACGACATCATCACGAGATACTCGGCTTTCGTCGCAATGACGCCGGGCTTGAAAGGATCCATCAAATCGGGAACACCGAGATCCTCACCAGACCAGACGAACGCGAATTCCACCCAACCCGTCCACAAGAAAGTGCCCGCCCAAAAACCGTACCACGTTGCCGACACTTCATTCGGATTGCGCATGCCGATCCACAGCAAGAGTGCTCCCAACGCCCCGAGAGCAAAAGCGGACTCGAACACGTATCCGGGCCCAGGCCAGATCTCTTCCATCATGATCATCACGGTGTGACCGAGTGCCTGCACCACGAAGACGATCAAAAACGCCACCAAGCCGATGTAGGGTGGTCGATGAAGCAGGCTCTTCAAACCGCCATCGCCCGAGGTCGCAGGCTCGAGATTCGCGCTCATGTTGTCTCCCCCGCGATCTGACGTCGCGATGTGATCCCCGTCCGGGCCGAGTCTATGCCTCGCCTGCGGACGAGGACAACAGAGCCCTGTGCTAGCATCTGCGCCCTCAAATTCACCCCAAACTCGCGGGAGCACGGTAAAAATGGCGGGAAAACTGGTCCTCGTCCGTCACGGTCAAAGCGTCTGGAACGTGGAGAATCTGTTCACTGGTTGGACGGATGTGGACCTCTCGGCGCAGGGACGTCTCGAGGCGGCGAACGCCGGCCGCGAAATCCAGCAGACCGGTATCGAGGTTGAGGTCGCCTTCACCTCGGTTCTGAAGCGTGCGATTCGCACGCTGTGGATCATGCTCGACGAGATGGATCGTATGTGGGTGCCGATCGAAACCCACTGGCGCCTGAACGAACGTCACTACGGTGCCTTGCAAGGCCTCAACAAGGCGCAGACGGTAGCGGAACACGGCGAAGCCCAGGTGAAAATCTGGCGCCGCAGCTACGATATTCCACCGCCCGCCCTATCGGTAGACGACCCGAGACATCCGCGTTTCGATGGTCGCTACGCCGGGATGGATCCTGCCTTGCTGCCCGCGACCGAGTCGCTCAAAGATACTTTGGCGCGTGTGAAACCGCTCTGGGAGAGCGATATCGCGCCGCAACTACGCGCTGGCAAGAACGTCTTGGTGACAGCCCACGGCAACAGCCTGCGTGCGATGGTCAAAATGCTCGATGACGTACCCGAGCAAGACATCGTCGAGTTCAACATTCCGACCGGCGTGCCTTTGCTGTATGACCTCGACGCCGATCTGCAGCCACGGAGTCGCCGCTATCTCGGCGATCAGGCCGCTATCGCAGCTGCCGCCGACGCGGTCCGGCGTCAGACCGAGAAACGTTAAGCCTTGCCCGGCGCCCAACCGTCGTAGCGACCGCCCGACGCTTCGGCTAACTCGCGCAAACGCTGCGAGGCCGCCCGGATTATCGGGACATGCAGATGCATCGCCTTGGCCGCATGAACGCTCACCGGGTGCGCACCACCCTCGGTCGACTCACGCATCTCGATGGAATACCCATCGGCGGCCAACTGACCCGCCACCGCTTCGGCCGCTTCCATCGTGGGCATGGCGATGAAGAAGTCGATCGAGAGAGGCTGGAACGGATCGATCCCGCCGCGACGAAGTCGCTCGATCAGCTTGGCATCCCAATCATCTGCTCGATGCGTCGCCGTTCGACGTACCTGATAGACGATGCGCGCAACCGCGATACTAGCGGCCGCCACGAGAAACAGAACGAACCAATCCACCGCGAGTGCCCGTCACTCGTCCGGCGCAATGGTGACGCGCAAGCCGTCAAGCGCTTCGGTCATGTCGATCTGACACGAGAGACGAGAGCCCGCTTGGTGATGCGCCAACTCTTCGATCAATTCACGCTCGTCCGACATCGGCGCGGGAATCTTCGCGGCCCACGACGGATCGATATAGACATGGCAGGTTGCACAGGAGCACATACCGCCGCAGATCGCCGAAATGCCGTAGTCGAGTTCGCGCAGTGTTTCCATTAATTTAACGCCGGCTCGGGCGGGCACGTCGTGCTCCACACCGTCACGGTCGATGACCTTCAAAGTAGGCATTCGCGCATCCTGTGTTCAACCTGAAACGAAGCTGCCTAGTTTGCCTAGGCGTCGGGCCCGTTTCCAGCAGAATGCACCGCCAGTGCCATCCAGACCCCATCGAGAATACGGCGCGCATCCATCCACCAACCGAGGCGCCGCACCCGCTCGGCATGCCCTAGGCAACCCAGCGCATCGAACACATCCTGCGGCCACCAATCGGGACGCGGCGCCGACGCCCGCTGCGCGCGCTGCCACTCGCTCTGCCATCTCGACGAGGCGAGCAACAAACCCGCCAAGTCCTCAAGAGGATGACCTCTGTGGGCATACTCCCAGTCGATGCAAAGCAGACGTCCATCCGCGTCGCCCAACAGGTTGCCCGAATGCAAATCACCATGCACGAGACACGATCGGCTCGGCAATGCGTCGCTCTCTACTGCATCTGCGCGAAGCGCGCGCCACTGCCTCTGCCACGTCAGCCACGCAGTCGAGTCGACCCGACTGAGTCGATCGAGCAGTTCATCGATGCGACGTGCAAGGTCGAGTCTCGGAACATCCGCCGCGGCTAGGCTTCGTAAGCGATCGAGCAGCGCCACGAGCGCCGATCGCAACGACGAGTCAAGGAGCTCGTCCAAAACGATGGGTATGCCTTCGACTTGCTCTATATCCATCCAGCGCGATACCCAATCCACAGTGATGATCCGTGGGGCGATACCGACTTCGCTGCCCAAGCGATGTGCTGCCAATTCCGCATCCGGGCTCGCACCCAACCAAGCTGCCCGCGCCACACTGCTCCAGTGCCGACGAACGACGCATCGACCCTCGATCTGCCGAAACTCGATCTGGTTGCCGGTGAGCTGGTTACCGGCGAGCGAGTTGCGCCTGGACGCACTCATGTGCGCTGTTGCCACCAACTGCGCAATCCGAAAATCGCGATCACGAAATAAATCGAATACAGCATCGCGACGAACATGAGGCCCTGCGCCGAGTACATGTAAAACGACAAGGCGTCGACCAACAGCCAATAAAGCCAGTTCTCGAGAATCGCTCGGGCGGTCATCCAAGTGGCGAGCAGACTGAGACCCGTGACGAGCACATCCAAGTGCGGCCACGCCGCTGCCGTATGCTGCTGCAACAGCGGCGCACCGAACCAAACCGCAGCGGCGATCACGACCCACGCAACGAGGTGCCGCTGCCAACGCCACATCGTCACGGCGATGACCGTCTCACCCGGTGCGACCTTCGACCAGTGCCAAAAGCCGTACATGGCCATCAACACATAAACAGCCTGCAGCACTGCCTGCAGCGGCAGTGCCGCGCCGGCGGCCAACCACACCAACACGGCCGACGAGGCCGCGCCAAAAACCCAAGCCCAGCGGATCCGCTTAACGGCGAGTACGGCGTACGTAACGCCGCACAGCAGTGCCGCGTGCTCGGCCCAATGGGTGGCGAGAAATTGATCAAGCCAGATCTGCACTCAGTGCACCGTCCAATTCACGTTGAGTCCAACGCGACGCGGATCCGCCAACTGCACATACAACTTATTGGGAAAATCCGGCGGCTCATTACCAAAGAAAAAACCGCGCTGGGCATAATCGTCATCGAGCGCATTGCGAGCCCAGACATCGATCCGCCAACGTGAACTCTCGTAGCCCGCGCGAAGATTAAGCAAACTGTAAGACCGCGATCTCTCATCGTGACTGTCGCTGAAGTAGAACGCAGCAACCCGTTGCAGATCGGCCCTCGCGAACCAACCCTGCTCGTGACGGTATTCGGCACTCAAGGTCGCTTGTCGTGCGGGGGCATGCGCCTGCTCGCGACCGGCGAGATTGCGATCGACCGTGACGTAATCCAAAAAGCGCGTACGCAACACACCGACCGCTGCCGACAGCTGCCAACGCGTCGACAACCGGCGGCTGAAGCTAGCCTCGAGACCCGCATTCTCACCACGCGCGGCGTTGCCCGTGAGGTAGATGAACGACAGCGGATCGCCCGGATCGAGTTGGGCTGAGGTGCTCACCTGCTGATCGGCGCGTCGCATCAGGAACAGATTGGCTTCGAGGCGCCATCGGCGATTTGGATCGAGCGCCTTGTAGCCGAGCTCGATCGAGTTCAACCCCTCTTGCGCAAACTCGCGACGATCGCGCGGGATCACGGCACCGATATTGAAACCTCCGGCTTTGTAGCCGCGCGCGAGCGAAACATAAACACGTCGATGGGTATCGAGTCGATAGCCTAGCGAGAGATTACCACCCCACATGCTCTCGCCCGGCGCGAGGTCCGTGCCGTCGGTGTCGGTGTAATCGGCGTCGCGATGCTCGAGACGGGCGCCCACCGTGAGTGTCCAGCGACTCGACAGCGCCCGCTCCAGAGACCCGTAGAGCGCCGCGTGCCGGGCTCGATAGTCGCTTTTCAAGCTTCGATAGACGTCACCGCCGTAGAGATCGAGCTGGTCGTTACGCTCGCGGGTATCGAGACCGTAGAGGCCGACGATCCAGCCGCCCTCGTTCGATGACCAACGCCAGTCCTGACTGAGTGTTTGACGTTCGCGCAAAAAGCGCGAGGTGAAGTCGTAATTCGGATCGAAACCCCAGTCGCCGTCGAACGAATAGAGAATGTCTGCATCGACAAGCGCGGTCACGCTGCGAAACTCGACCGCCCCCTCGCGCAGCAACTGCAGCGACATACCGTAAGAGCGCTGGCGATCACGCCCCGGATCATCCGAGCGAGTCCGTCGTGAGTTATCGATGGAGAACGCATCGAAGCCATTATCCTGATCCACGGCGAGCAGCGACCAATCTGCCTGCCATCGCGATGAAAAGCGATGCGTGCTGCGCCAACGCAAGCTGTCCTCGGATAACCCGTTGGTGTCATCGCGACCCAAGAATTCGTTGTCGCGCGCGCCATCGGCGCGATAGCGCTGCGCGGCAATTCGCCAAGCGGACTGCTCACCCAATGCGCCGCCCCCAACCAGCGCAAGCGACGCCACACCCGCCTCGCCCCAACTGGCCTCCCAACGCTGCTGCGGCTCTCGGCTGGGTTTTGGGCTACGCGCATGCAGCAAGCCCGCCAGCGCGTTCGCACCAAAGGTGGTTCCTTGCGGCCCCCGCAACACTTCGACCTGTTCGAGATCGAGCAACATCGCCGGCATCCCGATGCCAGAGAAATCCATCCCGTCGATCAAAAATCCAACCGAGGGATTCGGAGCCCCTTGCCACTGGTCCGTCTCGCCGATACCGCGCAGCTGAAAGTAACGAGGCCGAGAGCTGCCGGAGGCCCAGTTGAGATTGGGCACCAAAGGCAATACGTCTTGCAGATGCTGCAAACCGGCCTGCTGAAGCGTGCCGCGCTCGAGCACGGTGACACTCGCGGGCAGCTCGAGAGAGGGCGTGGGCCGCAAGGTCGCCGTCACGATGACTTCATCAAGCACGGGGACTGCATCGGGCGTGGGCTCGGCCGCAGCCGCGGTTTGCGCGACTGCCAACCCAAGCAGAACGAATTGGACCGATAAAAAACGCGACAGACGCACTAGATACACCTGCTCCCTCCGCCGGTACTAACCGGATCAGGTTCAACGGGTTCGCCGCCCCATGCGACGTCTCAGGCCCGAAGGCCACCCCAAGGTAAGTCGCCATTTTGCTTGAAAATCAGCCGGTTGCAAGTGCGGGGTGCAGTTGGCGACCGACTTGCCTACAATCGCGGCCCGAGCGTCAGCCAATGGGGCCCTCGCCGGAGGGGAGGCAGATCATGTCGAGAACCGTCAAGGTCTTTCAGGTCGACGCGTTCACGCGGCAACTTTTCACCGGAAACCCCGCGGGCGTGGTGCTCGGTGCCGAAGTATTGAGCGACGAGGAGATGCTCGCCATCGCCCGTGAACTCAACAACGGTGACACTGCTTTCGTGTTGCCGCCCGAGGGCGACGATCACGATTTGCGCGTCCGGTTTTTCACACCGCGAACGGAATCGGCGTTCGTCGGCCACGCCACCATCGCAACGCACTACGTGCTCTCGCGTGATGCGGCGCCACACCCGGGACGAGTGCGTCAAAAGCACAAAGCCGGTCGGGTCGATGTCGAAATCCGCGGCTCCGGCGCTGATCGCCGTATCGCCGTCCGACAGCCGGCACCCCCGTTGGGTCGCGAACTGAATGAGCGTGAGCGACTGGCCGTACTCGATGCCCTCGCACTTTCGAGCGCCGATCTCGATCCGCGTTGTGAAATGCGGATTGTCGGTGGGGCCGGCAATCGACTGCTGATCGGCGTGCGCGGCAGTCAACAATTGAAGCAGATGAAACCGGACTTTGGCCGTTTGACCACGCTCTCGGCCCAGCTCGGAGCGTCGGGGCACTTCGTATTCACGACAGAATCCGGTCAGCCGGACTGTCTCACGCTCTCACGCATGTTTTGTCCGGCGATCGGCATTCCCGAAGATCCGGTCAGCGGTAACGCACACGGTCTGCTCGGTGCCTACCTTTTGCACCACGGGCTGCTCGAACGCAACGGCACCAAGGTCGAGTTCTCAGGTGCTCAAGGTCAATTCCAAAATCGTCCCGGTCGGGTCGACGTCGAGTTGGAGTTCGAGGACGGTCGTCTCGCAGGTGTGTGGATCGTCGGTAGCGCGGCGATGGTCTTCGAAACCACGATCACGCTGTCCTAACCGTTAGCGAGCGACATCCCAAAAAAGCGCATCCACACCGATCCGCAGCCCGGGATCGGCGGACCACTGGCGCTCACGATCGAAACGCACCAACGGTTCGATGCTCAGAAAGAGCCAGCGCCCATGCAGAGGCTTCTTCCAAAAAAATCCCGCCTCATAGAAATCGGCGCCGTCCGTACTACGTCCCCCCGCCTCGAGCCGCAAGCCAGCGGCATCACCAAGATCGCGATTACGAACCTGCGATAACTGACGATCAGGGCTGATCACCGCTTTCGCGTGAGCTGAGACGAATTGGTACGACCACCCGGTCTGCGCCGTCTCGTGCAACCAGCGTACCGACAACGAAGATCGAAGCAGGCGGCCCTCATCCCAACGATCGGCTAGGACGCTGCCGGCTAGCCCAAAGCCCGCATCCGTCTCGGCGAAAACCTTGAGGAAAGGCTCGATACGCCAACTCCCCTGTGAAAATACTCGGCCGGTTCGCAGGGCGAGGAAACCGACCGGTGGTGCTGCCAACTCGGCGCCCACTTCGAAATTCAGCAGCCTAAACGGATCGTAGCGCAGACCTGCACGCAGAGCCTCGGGCGCCTGCTCAAGCGTACTTTCGGAGAGCGCATCCGTCGTGATGAATACATCCAAGCTCTGCTCGAGATTTGGAAGATTCAAAGAAATATCGAAGTCGGCTGCCATATCCGCAGCAACAGATCCGTCGCGACGAAGAGCGGTCAGATCCAAGCCGAGCCGGAACGGCGAAACCGGCACCGGCGCAGCCTCCTCCGACGCATCGAGAAAGCGACGATCAAACGAGAGCAACCGCCGCTGCACGCCGAGGAAGAGTCGGTTATGCCAAGTATCGAGACGAGACGGCGCCTCGGTCGGTTCGTCGACCAAGCGGTCGATATCGATACGAGATGGTCGAATTTCGATGATGGCTGGTGTAATTTCGCCCGCAATTAAGCGCGGCGTGAATCCGCTCAGGAGGAGGCACCCGAGCGCGATGCCTCGGAGCCTAGATGGGTGCCACCTAATCATGCGATCGAGTGTAGCCTCGTTTTTCATCACTCAGGAAACACAACATGGGAAAACAACTCCTGCTGACAGTCGGTCTCTGCGTCGCTTCGACGGCACCGCTTGATGCGGCCACGCCATGGTGCGCAACGAACGAGCAACGCTCCGCCATCCAAACGGCGATGGCGGATCCTGCCAAGCCGGCACCGTTCCGGGTCGCCGCGAAACTCTCGTTGCCGGAGGCAACCGTGCAGAGCGCATTGGCGCCGGCGAGCTACGGTATCGACGCGCGTCATTTCCGCAGCATTTGGAGTAGCCTCACCACGTGGGACGAGGCGGTCACCGTCGTCATGAAAGGCGGTCATATCTTTGAAACGCATGGTCGCATCCCGGAGGGAGAGCCATCCAAGCGCAGCCAGTTCTTCAACCTGAAGTCCGTTGCCGAGGGCATGCACGGCCATCTGCGTCCCGATTTGCTTTCGACCATCTACGTGATGGAGCTCGCCATCGGCGATGAAACGCAGCGCGGCGTACTGTTCTACGACAAGCAGGGAGACATTGCCTTTGGGGTGTATCTGCCCGGCGAGGGACACACACCGACGACGGCGACGTTGCGGCAGTTCGCCGCGACGCGCCGCTTGATCGAGCAGCAACCCGCGCTCTGCCGCTAAATCGTGGCGCCGAACTCAGCGCAGCATTTCATCGACGATCGAAGCAACGCCGTAGCGAACGGGATCCGAGGCAGGAAGGCTGAAACGCTGCTCGAGTTCGCCGAGCAAACGGCGCGCCGCCTCCTCCGCTAGCGCCGAAGTATTGATCGCCATGCCGACGAAACGCGCGGCGGGGTTCATCATCCGCGCGCAGCGCAAGTGCAGTTCGAAGCACTCTTCAAGCGACGGAATCGGCCAGTGCGACAAACCGCGGAGATGTCGGCGGGTTGGTTCATGGCACATGACCAAGGTATCGGGCGCTGCGCCGTGGAGGAGCCCGAGACTGACTCCCGAATACGAGGGATGAAAGAGCGACCCCTGTCCTTCGATCAAATCCCAATGACGAGGCGAATTGGCAGGACACAACTGCTCGACGGAGCCAGCCACGAAATCCGACACCACCGCGTCGACCGGGACACCGCCGCCCGCGATCATGATGCCGGTCTGCCCGGTTGCCCGAAAATCAGCGGACACGCCACGCTCGCGCAACTCGCGCTCCAAAGCCAAAGTCGTATACATCTTGCCAACCGAGCAGTCGGTGCCCACCGCGAGCAGACGGCGCCCTGTGCGAGGCTGCGCGTTGGCGATCGGATATTGCCCCGGCTCGCGCACTTCGATGATGCGAGCGCCGGATCGCGCAGCCGCCTCGCGAATGGGCTCGATCGTGGCGAGACGGGTGTGCAAACCATTACAAAGGTCGTAACCAAGCTCCAGCGCACGCACGAGCACCGAAACCCAGCTCGCTGCGATCGTGCCGCCGCGATTCGCCACACCAATGAGCAGCGTGCGCGCACCGCGACGACGACCCTCCTCAAGATCGATTTCATCCATCGGCAACCGCGGGACGCAACCCGGCAGACGCAACTGACCGACACACTCCTCGGGTCGCCATTGCCAAACGCCGATGGCGGTCTTGGCCGCAAGATCATCGTGCGCATCGCCAAGGAACAACAAGTATGGCTTGTGAATGATCATCGCAGCGCCTCCAACAACACGAGCGACACGTCGGCAATCCATTTTTGAGCGACGTTATCGGGCGAATAGTCTATCTGTGGCAGACCATCGATCGTAATAGCCATCGCTACGCGGCCGTGCGCGGTATAGACGATGCCGACATCACTGCGCAGCGCATCGAGTGAGCCCGACTTGCTCACCACCCGAAACGGATCGGCCTTACGGCCGATGCCGTCCTTGTATTGCTGGCGCTCGAGCATCTGCAATACAACTTGCGACGAATGGCGATCGACGAGCTTCCCCTGCTCGAGTAGCTCAAGTAAACGAACCATTTCTCGCGGGGTCGACACACCGATGCCAAAGCGCTGGTTCTCGGGGCGACTCCCCTCGCGCGTCCAACCCTGCGCGGGTTTGAGTTGGTTGCCGTCACCTCGAATCTTGCGCATCACGCGGGTGCGCTCGAGGCCGAGTGACGCCAGGTACTCGTTGACCGGATCACCACCCACACGATCCAGAATGAGGTTGGTGGCCGTGTTATCACTGACGATGATCATCAGCGTCGTGGCATCGCGCAGCGAGATCGACTCGCCGTCGCTGAAGTCGGCCAAGACACCGGATCCCGATACCTTATCTTCGGCCCGAATGGTCAACCGATCAGACCAAGCGTGCCGACCATCGGCGACGAACTTGGCGACCGCGCAGGCGATCGGCAATTTGATGGTACTGGCGGTGCGCACTGGCTCGTCCGCGTTAATCGCCACATCGCGTCCCGAGTCGAGGTTACGCGCATACAGCGAGACCCGCCCATCGATCTGCTGCGACATCTCGCGTAAGCGCGCCTCAAGATCATCGGCGGAAGCCGGTAATGAATGAATACCGATGATCAACAGCAACGCTGTAACGAACGGTCGGACTCTCATATCGCGCTCCTTTGTCCCGCGTCGTAACGCTTACCGAGAGGCAGTAAGGCAACGCCGAGACATAACCCCAAACCGAGCGGAAACAGCCACGGGAAGGCGACCAGCTCGCCGCTTTCGACCAAACCAAACATCGACGCGTTATCGATCACGAGCACCCCGCTGATCGAGGCCACGACGCCCAGCGCGGGCTGTCGGATGTATCGCTTCGGGATGAACAACGCCATCAGGAACAAACCCAACATCGATCCATACGTGTAGGCCGTCATGGCGAACGCGAGCGGGATGAGTCGCTCGTCGGTTCCGCCGAGTAGGATGGCAAAGCCACCGAGCGCAAGCCCCCAGAGTGCAACGAGCAAACGCGACAGCCACACGGCATCGGCATCAGCGAGGGTTCCACGACGATGCCCCTCATGGAACATCGTGAGACTGGTCTCGGCGAGGGCCGACAAGACGGGACTCGACATGGCAGCCGCAAAGAGCGCCGCGACCATGAAACCGCGCAATCCACTCGGCAACTCGGAGAGTATGAACGCCGGAAAAATCCGATCAGTGTTTTCCGCCACCATGCTCGCGAAAGCCGGGTCGATGACCTCGCGACCGTAAAAACCCCACAGCGATACACCCACCAACAAGAACAGCACCACGACGCCCTCGCCAATATTACTCGCGTAGAGCGCACGACGCGCCTCGGTCACGGATCGACAACACAACATGCGTTGCGTGTTCAGTTGATCGGTACCGTAGGCAGCGAGATTCTGAAACGGCATCGCGAAGACACCGGCCCAGAAGGTAAAGCTCACGAGCGGGTCGGTCGAAAAGTCGAAGATGCGCGTTTTTCCAGCGTTGTCCGCTGCACCGAGCAGCGCACTGAACCCACCCGGATACTCCGTCGCGACATATCCGACAGCGATCAAACCACCGGCAATCAACATCAAGAACTGAACAACGTCAGTCCACACGACCGCTCTTACTCCACCGAGCCACGTGCTGATCACAGCCACACCGACACTCAAGCACACACACCAACTGAAACCGAGACCGGTCAATAACTCCAGCACCAGCGAGACCGCAAAGATACGCACGCCTTGACCCAGAATCGCTCCCACGAAGAACAACAGCGCCGACAACTGACCGAAGCGCGAGCCCAGCCGATCGCGTATGTAGTCGTACGGACTGGCATACGAGCCCGCGTACAGCTTGGGCATGATCCAGTGGCCGAATATCCACTTCGAGATAAACCCGGCGACACAGAATTGCAGATAGCGGAAATCGCCGCCGTCAGCAAATACGAGTGCAGGAACACCGATGAAGGTCACGCCGCTGACCGTCGTCGAAATGATCGACGCGGACACCGCGTACCACGGCAAGCTGCGCGAGCCGAGGAAATACTCGTGTACGTTAGATTGACGAGCGCTCAGGCGATGACCGATGAAGGTGACGAGCGCGAAATACGCGGCCACCACCAACCAGTCGAGAGTGCCGAAATACGTCATGCGCGCGGTAATCTGCGGCCCGCGCCTTCACCGGGGTAAACCCGTCCGTTGGCTCCCGGGTAGGCGTAGCCATTGATGAGCACTCGACGCGAATTCTTTGACTCGTTGGACGTGCTGCCATGCACGGCATAAGGACCGAAAAACAGCACTGAACCACGCTCACCGGTGATCGTAACCGCCGCCGACTCGTCGAACTGCGTCGCCGCAGTTGCAGCCTCCATCGGCGTGCCATAGTCGTAGTGCGAGGAAAATATGCGCCCCTCTGCATCGCCGCGGACCGACTCACGAGGAATGAACTTGAGCGGTCCGTTCTTCGCCGTCATGTCGTCGATCAGCATGATCGTCTGAACATACGAACCTCGACCGTTCAAGTCCTGCCAGGTGCCAGGCCCCTTATCGCGGTGCTGGATATCTTGGTGCCAATCAAACGAAACGCCATCTCCTGGCATCTTGAAGTGGGCCTGACACAGCAACTGCTCGCAGTGGTCGCTACCCAACAACTGCAGGGCTGGCTCAACCAGTCGACTATCGGCTGACAAATCGAGCAAAGCGGACTCCGCTCCACCAGCCCAAACCACGCGTTTGACCACCACCTCACCCTGCGGCGGCGCATCCAAGACGAAATACGCGCCAGCGTGATTTTGCGTTGTGCGTAATTGCTGTGCGGTGACATACAAGCGCTCGAACGCCTCGCGGGCGCACGCCATCTCGTGCGCAGAAAATAAGGCTGGAATGACCACCCAGCCTTGCTCGAAAAACTCAGCAACCTGTGCCGTCGACCACTTCATCGCGATGAATCCATCGCTTCGTAAAGCAAAAATTCTCGCCGCGACTGTCGCCAGTCGCTCTCCGCCCTGCGCCACGTTTCGACGATGGCATCCACCGATGAGCCCGATCGAAGCTGCCCGACCATTTGACGCCCGAACAAACCTGCGATTCGATCCAGCTCGAATTCACGCGGATACAAACGCTGTAGCGCATGAGCTAGCTCGACACCCAGTCGCACCGGCTTCAAGGCCTCGCGATCGGTTACGACAAAGAACACCCCGTGACACACTTCGCCCGCGAATCGGCTGCTCGACGGCGTGAAGCTGACCGGATAAACACGCAACCCCGCCAGCTGCCTCGAATTGAGCTCTCGCGCAAGTTGAGTCGCATCGATCCACGGTGCACCGATGAGCTGGAACGGAGTATCGGTACCGCGACCCACCGAGACGTTCGCGCCTTCGATCGTGGCAACCCCGGGATAGAGACTCGCCGCGACGAGATTTCGAAGATTCGGCGACGGATTGACCCAAGTCAGAGCGGACTCGTCGAACCAGCTTCGACGGTCCCATCCCTGCACGGGAATGACCGTCAGCGCTGCGCTCGCTCTTTGATTGAAATACCGAGCCAGTTCACCGATCGTCAAACCATGTCGAATCGGCATCGGTTGATACGCCGTGAACGACAACTCGGTCGGATCGAGACTCGGGCCCTCGACACTCACACCATCGATCGGGTTGATTCGATCTAGCACGATCACCGGTAGCTTACGTGCCGCTGCCGCCTCGAGCATGTACGCCATGCTGGTGGCATAGGTATAAAAACGCGCGCCCACGTCCTGCAAATCGATGACGATGACGTCCAGATTCGCCAACATCGTCTCAGTCGGTCGCCGAGTTTCTCCATAAAGGGAGTGGATGACGAGACCCGTCTTAGGATCGCGCGATGAGGGAACCTTGTCATCGAGCTCTCCCCGAATGCCGTGCTCCGGGCTGAACAGCGCCGCCAAAATCACGCCGTCAGCTCGCGCCAACAAATCGATGGTCGCCAACCCATCGTGCGATCGGCCGGTCTGATTGGTCAGCAGCCCGACGCGTTTGCCCTGCAGCGGCGCGAATCCGTTCGCCCTCAACACGTCGATCCCTTGTCGTACCTCACTCGCGCTGACCGAGCGCGTGAGGGGCGCCGCAGCGAACTCGGGCGATGCGTAGCGCTGTCCGCGCCATCGATCCGCCGGCACGGCGGTGGAGAACTCCGCCGCAACAATGTTGGCGACTTTGGATCGCAGGGGCGTCGCGTCACCCTTGCCATCAGGATGCACCCGGTTGGTGAGCAGCACGACATAGGATCGAGTGAGTGGATCGATCCAGATCGACGTGCCGGTGAAACCGGTGTGGCCGAAGGACCCGATCGGATACAAGTCACCGCGATTGGCGGAATAACCGCTGTCGATATCCCAGCCGAGTCCGCGCTGTACCGGCAGCGTTGGCGGCGTTGCCGTCGAGGTCATGCGAGTCACACCGGCGGGCGACAATACTCGCTGACCATCGAGCTCGCCGCCGCGCAGCAACATTCGCGCATATCTCGACAAGTCTTCGGCAGAGCCAAATAAACCCGCGTGGCCGGCGACTCCGCCCATGCGACGAGCGGTCGGGTCGTGCACGATGCCTCGCAGCAGTATTTGATTCGGGCCATCGCATGGCCATCCATAAGCGGTGCAGAACTGGGTTGGCGCGATGAGAGGGTGTTGTGCCTTCATCGGCGTGAATCCAGCCGATCTCATCCGCGTCGGATCGAGGATGCGCTGCTGCACGAACGTCTGCAGCGGTTGGGTGGCAACTCTCGCAACGATGTCACCGAGGATGATATAGCCGATATCGCTGTAGACGAATCGCTCGCCCGGTGCCGAGTGCGGAAGCTCGTCGGCGGCTCGTTCAACCGCTTCGTCGGCCCCCGACCAATCGCTACGCAAATCGAGACTCGGACGCAATCCTGATGTGTGCGTGAGCAGATGACGCAAGGTGATCTGATCTTTACCGTGCCGCGCGAACTCAGGCAGGTATTGGACGACTTTGTCGGAGAGCCGCAGCTTGCCCTCCTCGACGAGGATCATGACCGATGTCGCAGTCGCGATGCCTTTGGTCAGCGACGCCAGGTCGAAGACGGTCTCGAGCGTCATCGGCTCGGGTGTCGGCTGTACGGCGCGAAACCCGTAGGCCTTGCGATAGACCGTTTGATCACCACGCCCGATCCACACCACCGCACCGGGGATCTGCTGCTTCGTGATGGCATCCTCGATCGCCGCATCCACCTTGTCGGTCCAGTCGGATCCCGCTGCGGATACGACTGAGCCAAACATCATGAACACGACCAATGCCAGCACACGTATCGGGCCGCCCTCCAACATCGAATACCCCGCTTGTGGACCCGCTGGACGAAAAAACCCGCCGAAGCGGGTTGTTTCGTCGTTCGTGTACCGATCAGAAATCGACGCGCAACGAGATCTGTACACGCCGCGGCAAGAAGAAGCTGCGGGCTTGACCAAACTGCGGGCTGTAGTCAACTGGATCGATGTTGTATCCCGTCTGACGATCGAACACGTTGAAGAGATCGGCGCGGAACTTCAGGGTAGGCAAAGAAGCCATCTGGAATTCCTGCGTATAGTTCAGATCGAGCTGCCAGTGGCTCGCGCTGCGTCGGCTACCCGCGGGCTCGGCGTAAGAGGATGTCGTGTCGTAAGAGTTGTTGACACGCAGACCGTAGTACGTGCCCGACCACTTCTCCCACGGCTGACCCGACTGAAACACGAAGTATGCGCCGAGGTTGGCTTTCCAATCGGTCGTGTAATGACCGAATACTTTGAGCAAGTGCGGCCGATCGCCCGAGAGCGTGCCGTCCTTATTGTCCCAAGTGAACTTGCCCGGATCGTCGGCATAGAACGACGAGCCGATGAAGGTGTTGGCGTCGTTGACCGTCGTGGTGTTGTCTTGGTCGAAGTTGCCACGGTATCGGCTGCGAACGTAGGACGCATTCAGATAGGTACGCTCACCCACCCACTCGGCCTCGAGGCTCGCCTCGTAGTATTTGGTGTAGGCGCCATCCATCTCGGCAATGACATAGCTCGAACCACCGATCTCGGCTCGAACCGCAGCGAGATTCGGTACGTACAAGCCCAAGGCACGAATGTCGGCCGGCGCTCCCCCGTTCGGTCCGTACACTCGCAAGCGCGCATCGTTCGGTACGTCTTCCCAGAAGTGCGAGCCCTCACGGTAGCGCAGGTGACCGCGCAACGACCACCCAGACTGCAGAGCCTTCGTCGTACCGATCGTGAACTCGTCGATCCGACGCGGCTTCAAACCCTCCGCGAAAAACTTACCGCTCGATGAGCCGCGATACGCTGCTTCGAGGAAGTTGCCGGCGCTGTCGAAGCGCACGTCGACCAAACGACCGAACAAGCTCCGATCCCACGACGCCGCGCGCGCGAGTGACGACGCTTCGGGGTTGTAAGAGGCAAAATTGGCGAAGATCGTGTCGTTGCCCTGATAGCGCCATGTCACACCCAGGCGCGGCTGGATCAGATCCTTCCAGTCGACGGTGTACATCTTGTAGCGGTTGCCCGGTGCAAGCTCGTAACCGGAAATCGTGCCCGCCTTCGGGCGCAGACCCTGGCCATAGAGCTCGTCCTGACTGAGGAGCACGCCGAGGTTGTACTCGAAGTCCCCAGCCGTGATGGTGTCGTTGATTTCGAGGTTGTACGACTCGACCTGGGAGTCGATCGACGGCGTCAGTGGATTGCCGGCCGAGTCTGTGGCACCGGCTTGTAACAACGTAGCCTGATAGGCATAGGGTACGTTCCGCGTGCCGAGCGTGGTCGTGTTACTCAGATTGCCGTTGAAGGAGATCGTGCCCCAACCGTTGGCCGACCGCAGCAACTCCTCGGTGATTTTGGAGTACTTAGCGCCGACATGCAGCTTGTGCTGAGTCTCCCCAACTTCGAACTTGTGATCGAAGGCCACTTCGGCCGTATCACGGTAGAAGTTCTGGTCGTTGATTTCGGGGAACACACCCACTCGCCCACCACCGGCTTTGACGCCCGAGGAGTTGGTATAGCCGTATTGATTGATCAAGGTCTGCGCGGCGGCGTTACGCGCAATCTGTGCGGCCGTGGTCGCCGTGATCAGCGTCGGGACGGTGAATCGTCCTTGATTGGTCAGATCGGCGATGTTGAGCCGATCGCCGATCTTGCCCGTAAAGCCGAGCAATACGTCCGGAACCGAGGCGGTCTCGAGCTCGAACTTGCCAGCCTTGAAGCTCAGGGTCGAGTTCTCGCCCATGATCCACGAGCCATCAAGCGTGAGAATGTCTTGATATGAAGCCTCACCCACACTTTGAGAATCGGGATCGAAGGCGCCGATGCCAAAGCCTCGACCCTCACGATCTGACGTACGCAAACTCAAATTGAACAACAAATTGTCGGTCGGTGCCCAGGTCAGCTTGCCAAAGTATTCGTCGCGCACGCTCTCGTAATCTTTGACCTCGCCGTAAGCGGTCACCGGATTGTCTTTATTGACCTCCGGTCGATAGTACGAAGCGTAAAAGAACAGCGAGTCTTCGATGATCGGCCCGCCGAAGGCGGCGCTCATCCAGGTCTGCTCGAGCTGGTAGCTCGTTGTGCCGCGAATTTTGGCAACCATGCTCTTCGGTTGGGTCTTGTACTCGACCGAGCCTTTGAACTCGTTCGTGCCCGACTTGGAAGTGGTGTTGATGGAGAATCCGCCCGCGCGATTGAAGCCGATGGCTTTGGCACCACCGCGCTCCATGGAGACGTTGGCGACATCGTGCGTCGAGGGATCCGAGGCCAGATTACCGAACAAAGGCAAGGAGACATCAACACCGTCGAAACCGTATTTGTTGTCGACGCCCGAGCCGCCGGCCGAGGGGCCGAGCGTCTTGTTCTCGGAGTACTGCACGCCGGGAATCAGCTTGAGGAGATCGCGATACTCCTGACCAACCGGGAGACGCTCGATATTGTCCGAACCCAACGAGTTCGAGATCGACGCATTGCCTTCACGCGACAAACCGCTCGCGACGATGCGCACGGTTTCGAGAGCCGCATCGCCGCGTGTCGCACCGACCGACACATCGGCCGTAGTCGTTTGATCGAGCAGGACATCGACATCGACTTTTTGTAGCACGCCGCTCGCATTGGCGAACGTCAGCGTGTAGCGACCGGGTAGCAGCAACGGCAAGCTGAAGCTGCCGTCTTCGCGCACGCCGGCCGTACGCGGTTTCGGCATCACGGCGGAGGTGGCCGTGACGGTGATACCCGAGAGGCTGGTGCCGGCCGCTTCAGCACTGACCTTGCCTCGAATCCCACCGACCTGCTGGGCGATGATCGGCGAACTCAATACGGAACCCGCGATGATCGCGGAAACGACTAGCCGGATACCCTTCATATTCCCTCCCTCGGGGTCTTGTTGTCTCGGGGGCAAACGATGTTGTGATTCAAATACTTTCCGGCGCGGCGCGCAACCCTTCGGTGTTGCGCGCGCGCCACGAGCGCTCGCGAATACGCGTTACGTGACGGCACTCTCCAACATTCGGAGCGTACCGCGTACCGCATCGAGCTCGACCTCTGCACCCACGGGCAGCGTGAACTGCCGGTTGATGTGTCCGAACATCGCGCCCGAGTAGGCTGGGATGCCTAGCGGTTCGATGTGATCACGCAAGACGTCGGGAATCGTCAGCGACCCATAACCTTCGCCGGGTCCGCAATCGGTGCAGTTGCCCCAAACAAATCCGGCCAGTTTATCGAGCACGCCAGCGAGTTTCAGTTGCACTAGCATTCGATCGATGCGGTACGGTGCCTCGTCGATGTCCTCAAGAAAGAGTATGGCCCCGGTGAAATCGGGAACGTAGGAGGAGCCAAGCAGAGCCGTGAGGACCGTGAGATTACCGCCGAGCAGACGACCACGCGCGACACCGGCGCGCAACGTCCGCGTGCGATTTTTGACCGGAGCGAGTAACTCACCCGCCTCCCGCGGATTTTCGAAAGTCACCGCTTCGCCCTGCCACAGCACCCGTTGCAGCCACTCCACGTTCGTCTGATTCCACTCGCTCGCCCCGTTTGGACCGTGAAACGTGACGAGCCCGGTCTTGGCGTGCAACGCGAGTAGCAAGGCGGTGATGTCGCTGTAGCCGATGAGTGCCTTCGGATTCTTCGCGATCGCATCGAAGTCGAGCAGCGGCAACAGGCGCGCCGAACCCCAACCGCCACGAATGCAATGAATGGCTCTTACCTCAGGATCGCGAAACAGTGTGTTGAGATCGGCCGCACGATCCTCATCGCGACCCGCCAAATAGCCGTAACGATCAAATACGTGCTTGCCGAGCTTGCCTTTCAAACCGAGGGCAGCCAGCGATTCGAGCAGGACGTCGACATCGTTTGGATCCCAATTGGCGCTGGCCGGGATCATGAGGCCGATCGTGTCACCGACTTGGATGCGCGGTGGTTTGACGCTGCGCCGGCGGCGTTCGGCGCCCGCAGGCCACGCGCTACCGAGACTCGGCTGCGCCAAGAGCGCACCAAAAGCGGCCGCTGTTGCGGCCGAAATCCACTCCCGCCGATTAGTCATGATGCCCCCCTCTCTGGATCTATCGACCGAGTATACGTGCCACCGGCGCGCGCTTGCGCAAGGCGCTACGAAGGGATGACACTTTGCGCATGAAGACCACTCGCTCCGCCCGGCTCGCCACGAGCGCCGCACTGCTCGCCCTTGCCCACGCTGTCGCGCCCGCTTCGACGGCTGAACCAGACGACTCGCTCAAACGCGCGATCGCGGTGCTCGAGTCGACCATCCTCGTCGATGGTCATAACGATCTGCCCATGGCGATCCGGCAGTACAGCAAAGCGCCGGGCGACGTGGCGGCGTACGACTTGCGACAACCCACCGAGGGCGACACCGACATTGCGCGGCTTCGCGAGGGCAGGCTCGGCGCTCAATTCTGGTCGGTCTACATCCCCGGTGAAGGTCGCGGCCCTTTCGCTCGCCCCCAACTCGAGCAAATCGAGCTCGCCCGTCGCATCATCGAGCGCTATCCGGACACTTTCCAATTTGCCACCAGCGTGGCGGATGTTCGCGCAGCCAAACGCGCGGGGCGTATCGCCTCAATGTTGGGCATGGAGGGTGGCTACGGGATCGAGAATTCTTTGGGCGTGCTGCGCGCTTACTACGCGCTCGGCGTTCGATACATGGCGCTCACGCATAACGCGCACACGGACTGGGCCGACGCAGCCGCGCAGCTACCACCGCGTCACAACGGTCTCACGTCGTTTGGCGAGGAAGTCGTCCGTGAAATGAATCGCCTCGGCATGCTGATCGACCTGTCACATGCGTCTCCGGCCACGATGGCTGCCACACTGCGTATCAGCGAAGCCCCGGTGATTTTTTCGCATTCCTCCGCGCGGGGCGTGTGCGACGTACCACGCAACGTACCCGATGACATCCTGCGCGGGTTACCGCGCAATGGCGGCGTCGTGATGATCACCTTCGTCGCCGGTTTCGTGAACTGCGAAGTGGGACGTATCGTGCAACCGGCCATGGCTGAGCTCGCCTTGCGCGCTCGCGCCGCAGCGACTCCCGAGGAACGCGAGCGGATCATGCGTGAAGGCATGGCCGCCATCAAAACTCCCGTCACGACCATCGGCATGGTGGCCGATCACATCGAGCATGTACGCCGTGTGGCCGGTGTCGACCATGTCGGTATCGGTGGCGACTTTGACGGTAACCCAAATTGGCCAGAGGGGCTCGACGATGTATCGAGCTATCCGCGCCTCTTCGCCGAGCTCATCCGCCGCGGTTGGACAGACGCCGAGCTGCGCAAGCTTGCTGGCGAAAACGTGTTGCGAGCTTGGGAACAAACCGAGCGGGTAGCGATAAGACTACGCGAATCGCGCGGCTTGCAGCAGCGTGATGAGGTCTGAAGACTCCGGCGCGAGCCACAAGCCCTTATGCGCCGCGTAGAGGCGCTGCGTGTCGAATTCGCTTACGGCGCCTTCGCGCCGCGATCGCGGGATACCTTGCGCAATCTCATCGTAGTAGCGCAGGTCGCGCAACCGATACCAAGTTGCGAACAACGCGCCACCGTCAGGGTCTGCCCACGGCTTCGGTACAAGCCGCTCGCCGGTTGTACCGACACCGGTTGCAGACCAGACCGGCTCCGCTTGCAACGGGGCTAGGCGGGCACGACGATCAAGCGCGGCGAGGTGTCGAGCGAATACCGCCCCGAATCCAGAACCGGTGACGTCGTAGGCGTCGATGCCCCGCTCGCTCATTAACCAAACGAGCGCCGCGACCCAGTTGCCGATCGACTCTTGCCCTTCGGCGAGCGGATCGGAATAGCCGCAGCCGGGTGGATCGATCACCCAGCAGGGTCTTTCGGATGTCCAGGGTGTATCGATTGTGCCGGTCGGCAGATCGGGTATGACAACCAGAGGGCGCCCCACTCCTTCCGCTTCGCGAAAATGCAGCGCACCTTGCCCGAGATACGCCAAACGACGCTCGCCGCTACGGGTCGATACCATCGCAACATCCGATTCGTGACTAGCGAAGTGCGCAGCGATCGCTCCAGCCCACTCTTCGATCGAAGGACCGAGCGTCTGCACCTGTACGTGGTTTGACGATTGGATACGTTGCAAGTGGGCCGCGATGAGATCGTGTGGTCGCGCGGTCAACAAAGTCGGAACACGTAAAGCCTGGGCGGCCGCTGGCGCATCGATCGCGCCTGCACAGCGATAGCCGCGCCAATACCCGGCGCCACTGGCGAGAAACCCGCGTACGGTACCGTACAGCGCGCCGACGGACGGCAACTCGGTCCGCAATCGGTGCGCCGCATCGCGATGATGGTAAGGGAACCACATGTACAGATCGCGAACGCGCGACCAAAGTTCGGCCAGATGCGAGCCATCCCACGCGGGCTCGAAAGGACAGAGGTACCGATCATTGAAGTCGCGCTGCTCTTCGGCATCGAAGGCCGCGAAACCATCGAGCACCAGCGCGGCCACACGCTGCGGATGCATCAGAGCGAACGACACAGCAAGTGCCGCGCCGGTATGCGTTCCATATAGCAACACCTTGCGAATCTGCAACGCATCGAGCACCCCGCCGATCACGGCGACGAAATCGTTCGCGTCCGGCCTCGTCGGCTCGAGCGGATCGGATTCGCCATAACCCGGTGTGTCCAACGTGATCACGGTATATCGATTTGCCAGCGTGTCGATCAGCGGCAACAACGAATGGGAGGACCGCGGCGACTCATGTAAAGCCAACACCGCCGGACCGCTGCCCGCCACCCGAGCCATTACTTGGCGGCCTTGCACAGAGATCAGGATTCGACGGTGGGCGATTTGGGTTGGGTATCGATTGTTCAGCATGGCGAGAAAGAAACGGCGGCGGTATTACTACCGCCGCCGCATGATCGGACAAGTAACCGACGACTTGAACTCAGAGCTTCGCCGATACCGTCAGACGGTACAAGCGCGGAGCACCCGGGTACACAGCCGCAAAGCTCGCCGTATAGGTGCCTGCTTCGAAATACTCCTTATCGAGACAGTTCGTGCACGAGGCGGCCACTTCGTAGCGATCGTCGCTCCAGCGGTAACCCACCGACGCGTTGACGAGTTCAAAGGCCTTCACCAAGCTCACGCCCTTCGGCAGCGCCGGCGCGGTGAACGACAGATTGGCGGGCGAGACGATGTAGTCATCCGTGACGAACACATCGCCGTTGATGAGCAACGTGCCGCCCGAGAGCGGGTAGTTGAATGACGCACCCACCTTGCCCTGAAACTTCGGCGCACGTTGCAGATCACTCGCGAGGTTCACCGGCTTGGTGCCGACGTACTCCGTGTCGAGAATACCGACGTTGGCGAACAGGTCGAGGTTCGCATTGGCGCGAACCGTCAACTCGCTTTCGAGACCTTGGATCTGCGCATCAGCTGTCTGCACCGCCCAAATGTTATTCACAACGAGGGTGTTAAACAGATCGGTGTAATCCATGCGGAAGACCGAGCTATTCCAACGGGCGCGTCCATCCGCGAGAGTGGCTTTGACACCAATCTCCCACGACTCGACGTTCTCCGGGTTGAAGTTGACGTACTGATCCGAGCGCACCGCACGACCTGACCAACCACCCGAGCGGAAACCCTCGGTGTAGGAGGCATACGCGAAGAGGTCTTCATTAATCTCCCAGTTCACACCGATCTTGGGAGTCACTTCGCTGAAGCGGCGGTTCGGGCTGATGTTCGCACCGGCCGCACCACGCGCGACCAGAGCCGCGGTGTCGAAGTTGAACAACGGACCTGCGATCGAGCTCGTCTGACGAATCTCGAGGTCACGCTCGTCTTTGGTGTATCGCGCGGCAGCGAGCAGCGTGACCGAACCGATCGTGTATTCCACCTGACCGAAGGCCGCCGTGCTCGAGGAGTCGACATTGAACACCTTGGCGAAAGTGTTCGGCGCGATGATGTCAGTCATCACGACGTCGGTCGATTCGGAGAAGTAATAGACGCCCGCCGTCACGCGCAATGCGTCCGTGACATTGCCCGAAGTCTGCACTTCTTGCGAGATCTGATCGTTTTCCTGACGCTGCAACAAGTTGTAGCGGGTCGGCGCTTGATCGGAGAGATCCAAGCGCAGGTCTTGTGAGGTATCGCGATAACCCGTGACGGACTGCACCGAGAAGCCGTTGTCGAGCTGCCAGCTCAAGTTCAGATGACCACCGTTGGTCTTGGCCAAACCTTTGTTGTCGTAGCTCGAAACGACATTGAACAAGCTGTTCGTGCGTGGGCGGATGATGCCCGCGATATCCGAGGCATAACCGCCGTTGGTCTCGTCTCGGCTGAAATCGTACGCGAAGTTCGCTTCGAAGCCGCCTTCCGGCGCGTAGCGAAGCGCCACTCGTGCACCCTGGTACTCCATGTCGTTGACGTCGGTACCGAGCGTGGTGTTGCGGATGATGCCGTCGCCTTGTTGAACGAGCACGTTCACGCGACCGAAAAGATCACCACCGAGCGCACCGTTGCCCGACAAGCGGAACTCGGAACGACCGTAGTTGCCGATGCCGGCACGCAGGTTCAGCTCGCTATCGCCCGAGGGCTTCTTGGTGACGATCTTGATGGCACCGCCGTTGGTGTTGCGACCGTAGAGCGTGCCTTGAGGGCCGCGCAGCACCTCAATCCGCTCGATGTCCGCGAGATTGAAATTGTTGACCGCTTGACGAGCGACGTAGATGTCATCGACGTAGAGACCCACCGAGGTGTCGGCCGTAGCGAGATTTTCCGTGGTGCCGACGGCACGCATGAAGAACGTCGTCGCCGTCGTTTGGCCAACGTTGCTGTTACCCGTCAGGTTGGGAACGTTGAATACCACCTGCTTGGTGTCGAGCATCTGACGACGTTCGATGATCGTCGGATCGATCGCCGTGATTGCAATCGGCGAGGTTTGCAGGCTCTCCTCGCGCCGCTGAGCCGTAACGGTGATTTCTTCGAGCGCAACGGCCTCGTCATTGGCCTGCTGCGCAGAAGCGGCCGATGAAGCTGCCGCAACGAGGCTCGAAGCCAGCGCAAATTGAACAAAGGATGAAACTTTCGTGAAGGTCATGCATGTCTCCATAAGGAGGATGAATTGGATGCATTGACAGATTCTCCGCGAGCACGTCCAATGTCAAGGAATCCTGTTGCAATACCCTTTTAATACGAGTAATCGTATTTCATGACTTTCGATTCCGCACCTCCGCAACTTTTGCGCGTCACGCGACTGCTCGAATTATTCGCGCGTAGGCACTCGCCGCTATCGAGCCAGGAAATTGCCGAGGCTTTGGGTACCTCTCGCTCGACGACCGCGAGTTTGTTGAAGTCACTGACGGAACTCGGCTGGCTCACGGTCGACCGGCGCTCCGCCACTTACTTCCCGTCGGCGCGCTTCGCGAACTGGAGTCGCTGGCTACTCGACATTCGCTGGTTGGATCCGCGACTCGCAGCGCTCGCCGATCGATTGCAACGCGATTGCGGCGAAACAGTCTCGATATCCGCGATCGGCGATCTCGCCGTCGAGGTGGTCTACGTATCCGCTCAGAGCGGCGGCATCCGGCTCGTCATCGAAGTGGGCCAAACTCTTCCGTTGCTGCACTCCGCGATTGGTTGGGCGCACTGTACGACGCTGCCCGATGCCACGATCGCCTCACTCGCTTCGCGCAGCCAGTTGCGGCTTCAAGAGCGCGTGGATCTGCGCGAGGTGCGTCGCGAAGTGCGTCTCGCTCGCGAGCGCGGCTACACCTTCGCCGACAGCGCCGTCATCCCCGACGTGGCAGCCTATGCGGCCGCGTTGCCGGCCCCGTTGTCGTTACGCCCCCTCGTACTGAGTGTCGGTGGGCCTAGCGAAAGATTGGCCAAACTCGGCGACTCCTTGCCGCGAAAACTGTTGGCCGCGGTCGAATCGACTCGAGACTGGTAGAACTATCACAGGACTTTTCATGAACGATCTTCAACTCACGGTGCCCGCCACTTACCAGCCGCTGACGATTGCGACCGGCATCCGTTGCTCCGCGCGCCGGACGCCCGATAAACCGATGTTCATCGAGGGCGAGAAACGCCGCACGTTCGCACAGTTCTGCGAGCGCATCGACCGACTGCAAGCGCATGCGCTCGGCGAACTCGGTTTGGCATTCGGACAACATGCGGCTGTGGTCGGTCCCAATTGCATCGAGTTCTTGGAAGTTGTCGTCGGACTCTCGGAAGTTGGGATCGCCAGCGCGACGCTGAGTCATCGACTCAACTCGGTCGAGCTCGCCGATATCTGTGACGACGCCCGAGCAGAGGTCCTATTCGCTCACGACAGTTGTCGACCCACGATCAGCGCAGCGCGATTCGCAACCGTCAAACAGATTATTTATTTCGGTGACGACTACGAACAGCGGCTTGCGAGCGCCCCTGCGCTCACTGCATCGCCGCGGCTCGCGGGTGAATGGGACACCTTTTGTATCCCGTACACCTCCGGCACAACGGGTCGCCCGAAAGGCGTGATGCTCTCGCATCGTGCCCGTGCACTCGTGTTTCCGGTATTCGCGATCGAATACGGCTGTATGGGACCGGACGATCGCTTTCTCGCTATCGCACCGTTAGCACACGGTGCCGGTATGGCGTTCGCTCTGTGCCCGGTATTCTTTGGCGGCACCTGCGAGATCATGCCCAAGTTCGATCCTGAAGCGGTGGTGAGCAAACTCGGCTCGGGCGAATTCACCGGCGTTTTCTTGGTTCCGACCCAGTTTCATGCCATCTTCGCCTTGCCCAAAGAATTTTTGGAGGCCCACCGTAAAACCGGCCTCAAGGCGATGATCTCGAATGCATCTGCTCTGCCGCAGGCCATGAAGGAAAAAATCATTGATCTTTGGGGGGAAGGCTTATTGCACGAAACCTACGGGTCCACTGAAATCGGTCTCGCAACGAATCTGCGGCCTCCGGACCAACTACGCAAGCAGCAGTGTGTCGGCCTGCCCTTTCCGTGCACCCAGGTGAAGTTGTTGGACGAAGATGGTAAGCCGACGCCGAGAGGCGAAATCGGCGAGCTCTTCACGCTTTGCCCGTTCATGTTCAGCGGTTACTGGCAAGACGGGCAACGGGTCATCCCGCCATTGGCGAACGGTTGGTTCAGCGCGGGTGATCTCGCGCGTCAAGATGACGAGGGATTTTTTTATATCGTCGATCGCAAGAAGGATATGGTTGTGACGGGCGGCATCAACGTGTATCCACGGCAGATCGAGGAATTACTATATCGGCATGCGTCCGTGCAAGAGGCCGCCGTCATCGGCGTCCCGGACGAGCAATGGGGAGAGCGCTTGAAAGGCTTCATCGTTTGCAGGGAGGGCATGAGCACCACGGCCGAGGAACTCATCGAGTTCCTCAAGCCGCAGTTGTCTTCCTACAAAATCCCGCGTGACTTCGACTTCTTGGCGGAGCTACCGCGCAATCCGTCGGGCAAAATTTTGAAGCGCGCCCTCCGTCCCTGATCGACCCCGACGAGCTCAACTCTTGCGCGCGGACTTCGGCTTACGATCCGCCTTGGGGCGCGGAATGCGCGTGAACACCTCGAGCGCGTTATCACGCATCATCTTTTGATGCGATTCGGGACGCATACCCAGCGCCGCAATTTCTGCCACGGCGCGCTCAGGATCGATCACGGGCCAGTCCGTACCAAAGAGTACTTTGTGGCTGCCGTAGGTGTTGGCGTAATGCACGAACGCCTTGGGCCAATGCTTCGGCGCATACGCATCGCCGGCGAGGTAGATGTTCGAGTGCTTCCAAGCCATCGAGATCGCCTCTTCCGTCCAAGGCACACCAATATGGATACCAAGCAACTTCAGTTCCGGGAAGTCGATCGCCACTTGATCGAGCGTTATCGGCCGACCGACGGACGGAAGCCGACGACTCTGCGAGTAAACGAGGTTGTGTCCGATTTGCATCATGATCGGGATCTCGAGTTCGGCGCACTTGGCGTAATACGGGTAATACTTCGCGTGATCTGGTGCCAAGCCGAACCAGTGCGGGTACAGATGCGCCCCGACAAAGCCAAGCTCATTTACCGCAAACGAGAGCTCGCGAAGTCCTTGCATTCCACGGAAGGGATCTACGCCGGCCAAGCCGGAGAAACGATCGGGATATTTATTGACGACCTTGTGCACTCGCTCGTACGGCACCTCAAAAGAGCCGGCGACGTTCATGTCACCTGCCCTGACGGCGATCAACAACGATCGCTCGATACCGGCACGATCCATCTTGCGAAGATAGTCGCTGACCGGAATACCGCCCCACAGCCGGCGATCCATCCGAACCTGCTTTTTGAAAACGTTGTCGATGCCGGTCTGGCCCTTACGGACAGCCTCTGGATCGTAAAGGTTGCAAACGATGTCGATAAAACCGCTCATGCGTTGTCCCCAATGAATTGGCGAAAAGGGAAATGACAAAAGGAAGTGTGACCTGACTGCCCGCATTGTCATAGACTGCGCACTCACAAATCCAGTCTTATCGACTTGTCGAACGAATACACGTATATCGCGATATGAATGACACCTCGGTTTCCGTGACTCGCAGCTTTCGAGTTTTCGATGCACTCGCCAAAGCCAAGCAACCCTTGAGCAGCGCCGAAATCGCTCGCCTGATCGAAGCGCCGCGTTCGAGCACGGCAGACCTGCTACGCACGCTCGTGGGATTGAACCTGCTGTCGATAGATCGGCGCAGTGCCACCTATTTCCCGACCGCTCGCTTCTCTTCGCTGGGTTCTTGGCTGGAGTCGTCCTGGTTTGGTCAGGCAGGGCTGCGTGATGCGTTGCGAGAGCTCGCCGCGACCGCCGGTGAGACCACGGTGCTTTGCATTCCGACCGATCTCGATGTGGAGACCGTTGCCGTGTTCGAAGGGCCGGCCGGAATCGCGTGGTCGCCCGTGGTCGGCGAACGTTTTCCCATCTTCGGCTCGGCGATGGGCACCAGCTATTTGTCGACTCTCCCGCCGTCCACCATCCGAGCGATGCATCGTCGCGCCGCTAGTGAGAAACGCGCTGCCGT
This sequence comes from Gammaproteobacteria bacterium, assembly GCA_018970145.1. Taxonomy (GTDB): domain Bacteria; phylum Pseudomonadota; class Gammaproteobacteria; order Steroidobacterales; family Steroidobacteraceae; genus UBA964. The sequence goes on along the minus strand of JAGWWY010000001.1, from coordinate 306,066 downwards.
GCCGGAGTTGTCTGCAGTGCTCAGCGACGTACGAGCAAGCCAACGCGCCTCGCTCGCTTGGAACCTCGGCACGCTAAATCCGGAGGTGGCAAGCGTGGCATGTCATCTGCCGCAAGACTCGCTACAAAGACCGTTGTTCGTGGCGATAGGCGGTCCCTGCAAAAGAATTCAGGAAAAGCGCGCGCTGCTTGAATCGAGCCTCAAGACCTTTGTGACGATGCGCCTACCAGGTAATCTCTACGAGCGAGAACTCCGATGACGCCACAGCTGTTTGACCACGATTTCTTTTATCGAGGCGCAGCGCCCACTCGCGTCGTCGCCCCGCACAACCGCGAGGATGCCATCCAACAAGTTGGTGAATGTCTGCGCGAGGGATGGGTCGTCATCGCGCGCGGCGGTGGTATGTCTTACACCGGCGGCTACGTGCTTGCAGAGGACTCACGCCCGGTCGTGATGATCGACATGCGCCAACTAGCGCTGATCGATCTGACCACACTGGCGAATGGCTGGGTCGTGGTCGACGCCGGCGTGACCTGGCAACAACTGCACGAGGCTCTGCAACCGCAGGGCTTGCGCGCCGTATTTGGCGGACCATTGTCGGGCTTACGCGCCACAGTCGGCGGCGCGATTTCGCAAAATGCCGCCTTTTGGGGCTCCGGGCTGCATGGCTCTGCCGCGGAGTCGACACTCGGCCTCGAGGTGCTGCTCGCCGATGGCACGGTGTTGCGCACCGGCGTTCTGTCGCGAGGCGATGCGGGTCGCTCACGATACTTTGGACCCGATCTGACATCCCTTCTGGTTGGGGACTGCGGTCGCTTCGGCATCAAACTGCGTATCGCATTGGCTGTCGAGCCGCTGCCGGTTGCTGCCGACAGTGCGTCCTTCTCGTTCGAGCAACCCGTCAAGCTGCTTCAGTCCATGCAATCGATCGCTCGGCGACGACTGGCCATCCAACAAGTCGGTTTCGATCCGCTACTGGCCAATGTACGCACCCGACGCAGCAGTTTTGCCGATGACTTCCGTACGCTCTCTAGGGTGCTGCGCGGCAGCGGCTCCACGCTCAAGGGCTTGCGCAGCATCGCTGAGATATCTTTGGCCGGGCGCGGTTTTTTGGGCGATGCGGGTTTCACGCAGCACGTCATGTGCGAGGGACTCGATACGGAGACGGTCGGCAGCAAGCTTGCACAAGTCCGGCAGATCGTCAGCGATCTCGGGGGACGTGAAATCGAGAATACGATTCCGAAGGTGATGATGGCGACGCCGTTCACACCACTCAACGGGATCCTCGGCCCGAACGGCGAGCGCTGGATCCCCGTCCACGGTCTCTTCAATGTCGATCGCGCCGAGGCGGGTTATCGCGCCTACCTCGACACGCTGGAGGCGTTCGAAGCGGAAATCGCAGCGCAGGGTATCAGCTCTGCGACACTCTTCTCCGCGGTTGGCAGCGCGACGACGTTGATGGAGCCCATGTTTTTTTGGCAGGACGAGCTAGAGCCACTGCACGTCGATACACTCGAAGACAAGGTCCTCAAACGGATCCCGCGCAATCCGTCGAACCCAACAGCACGCGACCAGGTGGCGAAGCTTCGCCACGCCATCATGCAGGCATGGAAGCCGCTCGGTGTGGGTCACTTTCAAGTCGGCCGCGCGTATCCCTTTGCGGCGAGTCTCGACGAAGTACAGCAGCGTTTTTATCAGCAACTCGCAGTGACGCTCGACCCGCATCGACAAATGAATCCCGGCGTATTGGGTCTGTAAATAGCGCTACGCCACGATCGGGTTACGCCGCGCCCGACCCGCGGCATTTCGTCCAGCCGCACGACCGGAAATCATGGCTTCGGTGAGATAGGAGCCGTTCTGATAAAGATCGGAGATCATCGAGCCAAGCTCACCCGCCTCGTAAAGACCGGTGATGGCTAGACCTCGATGATCGAGCACTTCCGACTCGATATTGCGACGTGCGCCACCGCTTGTGCAAACAATGCCGGGCTCGATTCGCACCGCATAGTACGGGGGATTCTCGATGGCCTGCAGCGAAAAATCCGGCCGCTCAAAGTCAGGATCAACGCCGTCTCGGCAAGCTGTGTTGTAACGATCCACCGTCGCTCGAACGCGATCAGGGTCTCGCCCCATCAGGACAGCGAGCTCCTCGATCGAATCGGCACGCAATACCCAACCTCGGTCGATCTCGACCGCATTGTCGTCGGACCATTCGTAACCCTCGACGACCGTATTCCACGTCATCGCCTGCGTGATGAGGCAATTATGGGTGCGAGTCGTTTCGTCAAAGATCATGTGCACTGGCAAGGCGCGCGGCAGCGGCGTGTCGACCCAATGTCCATGACGCTTTTCTTTGTAGTGGGTGTAATAGAGCGGCGCGCCCTCGTTGTAGAAGCGCTGATCCGCAGCGTCGATATCAATCCAACTGAAGGTCTGCCATAGATGCCGACGCATGAAGACGGTCGGCCACCTCGGCACCTTGATCGCCGGCCAGATCCCGCCCGACTGCCCGAAGTTACGCAAGTGCCAAAGATCCGCTCCGGCCTTCTGCAATAACTTCAGGCCATCACCTGTGTTCGCTGGCGAGCCGAACGGGTAAGCCTCTGGCAAGCCGTAGTAGTCGCGCTGCATAGTCAAATTGTTCTCGTAGCCACCGACTGCGAGCACGACACCGCCCTTGGCCCTGATGGCCTGACGGACGCCGTCCCGCTCAATGATCGCGCCGATGACATCAAGCGTGTCAGGATCCTGCACCAAATCGACGATGGAAGAATCGAATCTGACCGGGATTCCGCGGCGCTCGACGCAGCGCTTCATCGTGATCCAAACCCCGCTCGGGATCGGCTTGACGAACGAGTTGTATGCCACCGCATTTTCGGCACCGAATTCGGGAAACTCGTAAACCGCTTCGCCACCACTCCAGCCGCTACCACGCACGAACTCGGTACCGGCTTCGGCACAACGCTCGAGGATGTATGGCTCAAGCTCAGCCATCTGACGCGCCCACTCGCGCAGCATCTCGTCAGGTACGGGATTCTTGACGCTCATGTTCTGTTGATACTGGTAGAGCGCCTCGGCATCGTGCGAGATCAGCAAAGACTGTCCGGAGACTCTCCCGTTACCGCCGGCAAGGTGTTCGGGCATTTTCTCCACGATCAATATCTTCGTGTTCGCATCGGCATCTCGCGCACCGAGTGCCGCTGCGCAACCGGCAACACCGAATCCGGCGATCAAAACATCCACTTCCTCATGCCACTGCGCCACCGATCCAGGACTAGCCATCATTCACCTCGAGCGATTTCCAATGCCGACCGGTACGGTCGCAAACCCCAATACAGCACCGCTGCCGCAAGCAAACCCATGGAACTCGTCACCCAGGCAATGGACGCCGACAGCATGGTCTCATCGACAAAGACATAGTCTGTGACCAACGCCACCACCATGGGCCCAAGCCCGATGCCGAGTAAATTATTGAAAAAGAGATACAAGGCCGACACGACCGCACGCATCCGTACCGGCACGACCAATTGAATCGCCGCCGCTGCACCGCCAAAAGACATGCTGGCGAAAAACATGAACGGACAGAGCCAAAGAACGGCGTGCCAAACAGAGTCCGAACCCGTTGCCAATAATCCGAACGGAATGAGACCGAGTCCGCTCAACACACCCACGCGCAATGCGGCATCCAGCCATCCGCGTTGTCGCCCTCGATCGGTCAGCCAGCCGCCGACCAGTAGGCCCGCCGTTCCAAAGACGAGCACTGCCACCCCGAGACCCAATCCCGCCGTCGGTGCATCCGCCTGGAACTGTCGCTGCAAGAAGGCCGGACCCCAACCAGATACGGCGTTGAACGCGGCGCTCAACAAGGCAAAGCCCAGAAAATGACAAAAGAACAAGCGCGGATGCTCAGCGAGATACACGAAGACTTTTGTAACCGGTGGTGCCGGCGTTTTGTCAGCGTCGCGTCGCACGGGCTCGGTGATCGTCAGCACCAACAACGCCAGCAGCAAACCCGGCAGACCCACGATGATGAACGCCGCCTGCCACGCCTCTACCGCTCCCACCAGCGGTAATTCGATGCCATCGGAGCCCTTGATCAAGCCGATCACCGCACCGCCGATGATGAACGCGAGTCCTGCGCCCAAAAATACTCCGGTCGAATAAACGCTGAGTGCACGACCGATCTTTTGTGGAGGAAACGAGTCAGCCAGCAAAGAAAAAGCGGCTGGTGAGAGTGCCGCTTCACCGACCCCCACTCCCACTCGCGCGATGAACAAATGCGAGAACCGATTCGCAAGGCCACAGCAGGCCGTCGCAACACTCCAAAAAGCGATGCCACCGGCGATGATCCGCCGTCGGCTGTAGCGATCGGCGAGCATCGCGATCGGGATACCCATCAACGTGTAAAACAGCGCGAAAGCGAGACCGTGCAGCATCCCGATTTCCGTATCGGAGAGACCGAGATCCGCTTTGATGGGCTCAACTAAAAGTGACAGGATCGTGCGATCGATGAACGAACAAGTGTAGGCCAGCAACAAGATTGCTACGGCGTACCACGCCACTTGCGGCTTAGGCCAATCGGTCGAATCGGTCATGTTCCCCCCGAAGTTCGAGGGTGACCCAATCGCCCGGCGCGGGTCAAATATCGGATATTCGGTAGTTAGGGTGTTCGTTGAATGTGATGCCGAAGCACGAGCAACGCCGCGAATGTCACGCACATGGCCAACAACAACAGCACGAAGAGTCCGGCACCGCCCATCGCTGTCAGCAACGCGGCACCAAAAAATGCGCTCGAGACTCCACCCAACCGGCCGATGCTGGAGGCTGCACCGATCCCCGTTGCCCGAATCGGCGCCGGATAGAGATGCGCCGCCAAGGCATACAACGTAGTCTGCACGCCGTTGATACAACCACCTAGCAAGGCAAGCATGATCAAGAGCCACTCGGTTGGCGCGCGATCGATGTCGCCTAGCCAGAACACCGTGCTCTGCACCGCGGCCATGCTTGCCATCACTGCCAACGGTCCGCGGGAACCAAAACGGGTCATCAGACCTGCCGCTAACAGCGCCGTGATCACACCGCCGAGATTGAAATACATCAAGCCACGACTCGCCTCGGCGATACTGCGCCCCGTCTCGACCAACATGGTCGGAAGCCAGCTGAAGCTCGCATAGATGGCCATCAGACAAAAACCGAATGCACACCACAGCGCCAAGGTGTCGCGTCGTCGATCTCGACTGAGTAAACCTCGAAGCTGCCCGACGACATCGCCCGTCACCGTCGCCGGTGTGCGATCGCGCGCCAGATCCGCCGGCAGACCGCGCCACAGCAGCGGTAAGAGCGCAAGCGGTGCAAAACCTGCCCACTGCATCATCACTCGCCAACCCTGGGCCGGGAGAACCTCGGCTGCCACGGCACCACCGACCACGCCACCGAGCGGAATGCAGACGATAGTGGTGGTCACGGCGACGACACGATAGCGCTGCGGTGTCCACTCAGCCGCGAGTGCGGCTGCGTTGGGCAGCGCGCCGCCCATGCCTATGCCCGCTGCCAAGCGCAACAAGAACAATGCTTCGACCGTGCCAACAAACGACATCGCGAGCGTCGTAGCACCGAAGAGAAACACGCAGCACAGCAACGTCTGCTTACGACCGACTCGGTCACCCCACAACCCACCAAGCAGGGTGCCGATCATCATGCCGAACTGGCCCACCGCGAGAACGGGTGCCAACGAAGATTTGTCCAAGCGCCATTCGACCAATATCGCTGGCGCGACCAAGCCCAACACTTGGTTATCGACACCATCGAACAAGATCGCGAGCGCCACGAGCAGCAGCACGCCTCTCGAGCGCCACGACCAGCAAGTGGCGACCTCGACCCTACTGCTACCCATATTCAACTATCGGCCGCAGGTCGCCGAATCATCGCGACCACCAAAGTCACGATCGTGATGGGCACCACAAACGACAGAATCACTGACGAGAAGGCTTGCAGTTGATCGTGTTGCTGCGCAGCGAGAATGAGGTAGGCGACGTAGACGACGTAGTAGAGCCAAAAGCATACCCTCCCAGCGTTCGATCTCGCGGCCGCTGACGAAAATCGGCAAACAAGCGAACGCCACCGCCAGCATCACCCAGATATCAAAGCTCACCACGGCTGCGCCGATCGACAAACCCGCGACACCCGACGCGATGCCCGCAGCCCCGACGCAACCTAGGATGTTGAAAATATTGCTGCCGATCACGTTGCCCACTGCGATGTCACGCTCGCCCTTGAGAGCGGCTGAAACCGAGGCTGCCACCTCTGGCAGCGAGGTACCCGCAGCGACAATGGTCAGACCGATCACTAACTCACTGATACCGAGCTCGCGCGCAAAGCCCGTGGCCGCCGTTACCAGCCAACGCGATCCGACGATCAACAAAGCGAGCCCCACCAACACGAGGGCAATTTGCACTGGCAGATTGGCATCCCAAGCGGACTGTGCGGCCGGCTTGATCTCCGCGGCATACTCGGCTTGCACCAACGCCGATTGACGTCGCGATTGCAGGATCAAGAAGACCGTATAGCCGATCAGTAACAAAAAGAGGAATACGCTCTCGAAGAGCGAGACCTGCAGATCGAGCACGAACAACAATAACAACGCCGATGCGGCGATCATCATCGGCACTTCTTGTCGGATGACCTGTGCATCGACTCGTAACGGAACGATCAGCGCTGCGATGCCGAGAATGAACAAGACGTTGAAGATATTGCTGCCGACGACATTGCCGACTGCGATGTCCGTTTGTCCGGTTAACACAGCCGAGACCGATACCGTTGTCTCCGGCGCGCTGGTGCCGAAGGCAACGACCGTCAGGCCCACGACCAAAGGCGAGATACCAAAGGACAGCGCCAACTTCGAGGCGCCGCGGACCAAGGACTCGGCGCCGAGTACGAGCGCGACGATGCCCGCCGAGAAAAGCAAAATTTCGTTCATGCGTGAAATACTGACGAAAAAAAACCGGGGTGGCTAGGCCACCCCGGTTTCATCGATCGAGCAGATCGAAGTCGCGATCAGCGGCGTCGAGCGCCGAAGTCGTACTTGAAGGTCACGTTCCAGCTGCGCGGAGCCTGGATGTAGGCAAGATCCGACAACACCGACACGACCTGCACTTCGTCGGTGCAGTTGCGGCAGTTCGCCTGAATGCGCCAGCCACCTGCGGCGTTCTCGAGCGTGATGCCCGCATCGAGGGTGTCGTACGCTTCGACGAGACCCGCCGGGGCACCGCTGGTAGCGACATTGTTGTCACCCGTGTACGCCCACAAGACATTCGGCGTCAGACGCAGGTTCTCACCGATGTTGAGGCTGTAGCTCGCGCCCAAGGCCAAGGTATCCGGCGCACGCACAGGGTCAGCGAAATTACCCGACGGATTGATGATGCCCGCGTTGCAGTCACCCGCACGACCACCGGTACCCGCGATCGCCGCCTTGCACGACGTCTGCTGAGCGATGATCGAGGCGGCGACATCCTGATACTCGGCGTCTTGCGAACCCGCAAAGAGGAACAAGTTCAGATTCTCCGTCGGCGCGTAGATCAACTCCGCCTCGAAACCACTGTTCTTCATACCCGCAAAGTTACGGGTGATGAAGGAGATGGCGCCGCTCGGAGCCACAAATGCCGAGGGCGTCTGCAGGTCTTCGACGTCGAGGATGAATCCCGTCAAGTTCAAGCGCAGCGTGCGATCAAGCCACTCGGATCGCAGACCGAACTCGTAGGACCACACCGTCTCAGGTGCAAACGGTTGGTTTGCAACCGGCGCGGTGCCGCGCGCGTTCCAACCACCCGACTTGAAGCCCCGAGTCGCCGAAGCGAACACGTTCATGTCGTCGCTCACGTCGTATTTGAAGGCGATACGCGGTGTGAAGAGCGCCGTGCCGAGCTCCAACGGGATACCAGCGGCGATCAAGTTGGCCGTGTTGACGCGAGTTGCAGCGGTTGGCGCAGCGGCGATACCGGGAGCGGCATTCGCGGTGAAAGCCACTTTCTTGGTCTCGTCGGTGTAACGACCGCCCACCGTGAGAGTCGCCTTCTCGAACGGCGTGAAGTCCCACTGCGTGTAGATCGCCATCGCATCGGCGCGGTTGTTGAGGATACGATCCTCGAGCACCAGCGTCAGCGTCGGCGAAAGACTGAAGAGATCCGCGAAGTCGGTCACGTTCTTCTCGTCGAAGAAATACATACCGGCCACGTAGCGGGTACCCTCGCCAATCTCACCCGTGAGCTTGATCTCCTGGCTGAATTGTTTGTGCTCACCATCGTTGGCGATGACGAAGCCACCGACCGGGTTGGTTGGCTGCGTGCCGCCGGTCGCGGTCTTCACGCCGGTGCCGTTGAAGAAGTCGATCGCGAACTTCTGCGACATATCGACGTAACCGGTGATGAAGCTGAACTCACCCACCGACGACTGCCACTTGATGTTCGAGGTGATCATCGTGCTCTCGACATCATTGCCGAGGTTGTAGAAGCGCTTGTCACCCGTAATCAAGTTCGCGAGCGGCGTACCCGTTTGGCGCAAACCCGTGCAGGTGAAGCGATCGCTGGTCACGGTGCCAAGGCAGCGTGCCTCGACACTTTGCGCGCCTGACGAGGTCGGCGCCAGACCGGCGCGCTGCGGTACGAGCGCAACCTGTGGACCGCCCGCCGGAATCGACACGAGCCCGTTGGCGACAACACCGCCGCGATAGGCGGAACCTGAACCGCGTGCGAAGTTGAGGATGTTGAGTCCCTTGTCTCGCGAGTATTGGGCCGCGAGATCCCAAGTTACGGCATCAGAGACGAGGACGCGCATGGAGCCGCGTACACCCATGGTGTCGGTGGCGTTGATGTCATCTTCGCCGGTGATCGGGTTCGATACGTAACCGTCGTCTTTGACGGAGTAGACCGAGAGCTTGGTCAATACGGTGTCTGACACCGGCAGATCGATCGTGCCGCGGAAGCTGCGCTGATTGTATTCACCGAAGCCGGCTTCGACGTACCCGCCCAGCTCGTCGCCCGGCGCGCGCAGGATGACGTTCATCGCACCGCCGGTGGTGTTACGACCGAACAGCGTTCCCTGCGGACCGCGCAATACTTCGATGCGCTCGACGTCAAACAAGCCGAGATTATTGGCGTTCTGGCGACTCAGGAAAACGTCATCGACATAAGTGCCGACGGGCGGATCAAAGGTCGCTATGGATTCGGTGTTGCCGATACCACGCAAGTAGTAGCCGTTGGCGGTCCCGAGACCGGTGTTGTTGAAGCCGAGCAAGTTCGGAATCAACTTGACCATGTCGAGGGTCTCGGTCACGTTGAGTTTCTCGAGCTGATCGGCAGAGAAAGCCGAGATCGCGATCGGTACGTCTTGCACGCGCTCCTCGCGGCGTTGCGCCGTGACGACAATCTCATCGAGCAAGCTGCCCGTGGCTTGAGATTCTTGCGGATCGGGTGCCGCAGTAGCCGTCCCGGTCGCACTCGCGATCGCGAGACCCGCGACCAACGAGGTCATTCCCTTCTTGAAAACGATCATTCCTGTCTCCCCTATTGGCGCGCCCGACGCGGGCGCGACCGTCATACGCTAACGGAACCCCGGAATGGTTTCCAGAGTGTTGCGTCGATGTGACACTCAAGTTCGAACTCTCTTGCGCTCCGCGATGCGTTCGTCGCCTCTTTCGCCCGCTCACCGGTCAATCCGGATCCCGCGGTGGCTGTAGGAGTCTGTACTCGCCGATTGATACAGTAGGCCCGTGAACTCGCGTCAAACTTCTTCTTCGAGCGATCTCAAGATCGAAACCCGCTTCGACGAGCGCGCTCGTGCGGCCTTCGTACGCGACCTGCGTCGTTGCATCCTCGATCAAGGTGCAGAATCGATGCGGCGCGACTATCACGCTCACGTTGAAACAGCACTCGGCAAGCAAGCCTCCTCACGCGCGATCCACGCTGCCATGCGAAAGCGTGATTCGTTTCGGTTCTACTCGGCGCTTCGAACAACGTCGCAGGATCTTCTCTATCAAACCGTACAACCGGGCATCGAACGAACCGCTTCGACGATCAACGCGCAAGTGCGCGAGCACGCACGCGGCAAACGAATCGGCAGTTTGAGTCTCGATTCGACACTCGCGATTCCTCGCTCGGTATCCGCGATCGACATTCACTTGATGCCAGGCAGTTACCACACCGAGTACGAGGCGGACGATGCCACCATGGGCCTCGTCTACGATCAGCGATTGCGCATCTCGACGTTTGGTCTTTTCGGACCCGACCTCGGCGACATCGGTCGATCGATCTCTCGCTACATCGCAGCAACGATGCCGGATCTGAGCGTCAGACGCGTACTCGACCTCGGCTGCACCGTGGGGCACAACACACTGCCGTGGAAGGAGACCTATCCGAAAGCGTCCGTGTTCGGTATTGATGTCGCGGCGCCCTGCCTGCGTTTCGCACACGCACGAGCACGTTCGATGGGTGTCGCGTTGAATTTCCAGCAGATGAATGCCAGAGAGCTGCGTTTCCCCGACGGGTCGTTCGACATCGTCTTCTCCTCCATGTTCCTGCACGAGATTCCGAAAAAGGAGATTGGGGTTATTTTGCGTGAGGCCTATCGAGTGCTCCGCCCCGGTGGCCTCATGCTGCACATGGAGTTGCCACCCGACGATCAGCTGTCGGCGTGGGACTCGTTCTATTTGGATTGGGACGGTCACTACAATAACGAGCCGTTCTATCGCGCCTTTCGTGCCGCGAAACTACCGACGCTGGTCGCTGCTGCCGGTTTCTCCTCGCACAACTATCTGCAGGCGGTGGTGCCATCGTGGAACGCAATGGATGAGACGCACTGGCGGCAGACCATCGCGACAACGCAGTTGGTCGACTCCGACAAGACGGGTCGGTTGACCACCGGTGTGCGTTGGTTTTTCTTTGGCGCTCGAAAGTGAAGCAAGGTCTGCAGCAACTGACCGGCTTCACGATCATGGCGACCGATCCCGCAATCGCAGCAGCGCAGTACGTGACGCACTTGGGGTATGTCGTTCGCGACCAGGGTCGCATCGCGCTGAGCAAGGCGGAACAATGGCGCGCACCCAAGATGGCGGGTCGTCGATATGCCGAAGTGCAAGCTCCAGCATCGGCCGGCCCCGGTTGTTTCGTGCGTTTCATAGAGCAAACGCCCTTACTCGGGCTGCCGCTGCTCGGGCACGGCTGGAATGCGATGGAAGTCCTCTGCCAAAATCCCTACGTACTTGCCAAAGATTTCGCAAGTAGTCCCTTTAAAGTGGTCATTCCACCGAGGCCGCTACCCTTCGATCCGGATCTGCACGCCATGCAGGTCATTGGTCCGGCAGGCGAACTGCTGTACTTCACATCACTGCCGACCCACAAGACCTTGCTCGATCTGCGTCCGGCGGCGCAACGAGTCGATGAACCTTTCATCGCCATCCTGGGTGGCCCGGACATCGACGCCATGTTGGATTTTTATCGCACGCAACTCGCGACGCCGACGCTGCCGCCCGCGCCGGTGAACGTGCGCATCATCAACGACGAGTTTGCGCTTGGCGATGAAGCACGCGTGCCGCTTGGTATCGTCAAACTGCCGCGCTTCCATTTGATTGAGGTCGACGAACATCCGAGCGCATCACAACCCCGTCCGCAGCGCGAGGGCGAATTGCCGCCGGGGATCGCCATGGTGAGCTTTGACGTCGGCGGGATTCGCTCACCCGATCGGGTTCAAGTGGTGCGCGGTGCTGCTGGTGAATGGCTCGAGTTGCCCGCACCGAATTGACCGAAGCCGACCGAACACGGCACATCGGCTACCAACCGCGAATCGAGAAACTCCCACCATTCGCCCTGACTGACGCGCGTGCGCTCCCAGTCGGCGTCTTTCTTGAGCGTTGCGAGGCCTGCGCGATACCGCCCGTAATCGGCCTCGGAATCAAAAGCAGCCCAACACTCGAGCGTGTAGATCTCACCAATAACGGTCACGAACCAGCGTACGCCTTGGACCATCGGCAGATCACGATAAAACCAACTCTCGCGCTGCTCGAGCCACTTCCAGAAACTCGACATGTCTTGTTGAGCTCGGGGGCTGAGACGCATTCGGTAGACGAGATAAATCATCGCTGCTCCATGTGTGGGCGGTAAATCACGGTCGCTCACGTAGGCACGAGTCTACCAGCGCGTTACAGTGACGCCCGTAAGCAGTAGGGGGTAAACCGTGACCGAGCACCGTTTCGATGGTTGGCGCGTCGTGTTCGCCGCGACCGTAGGTCTCGCCTGTGGAATCGCCACGCTCGGCGCTTCTACGTTCAGTATCTTTGTCGGTCCGATTCGTCTCGAGACCGGTTGGTCACAAAGCGCCGCCTTCGCCGCGCTCATCGCCGTCACCTTCACGGCGGCGTTGATGTCGCCGCTCATGGGCGCCATCGTCGATCGCTTCGGTGCCAAACGGGTGATCCTCGTCGGCTTTGTCTGCGAGATCGCGATCTTTGCGTCGTTTGCGCTGCAAGGTCCTGACATTGGGAGTTTTTATCTTCGATACTTTCTGCTGTCGGCATTTGCGCTCGGTACGACGCACGTCGCGTTCGCACGGGTCATCACGCTTTGGTTCGATCGTCGCCGTGGCCTTGCCCTCGGCATCGCTCTATCCGGGGTGGGTATCGGCGGCTTTATCTGGCCGCTGTTCGTACAGGCGATGATTGAAGCGTACGGTTGGCGGACGGCGTACCTGCTACTCGCGGGCGCCATCGGCGCCATCGCACTGCCGACCATCAGCTGGCTGCTGCGGGACGATCCGGCGAGTCTCGGCCAACGACCCGATGGTGATGCAGACGAGTCACGCGGTGGCACGACTGCGCAACCAGTGACCGGCATCACGCTCGGCATGGCGGTTCGATCCCGAACTTTCTGGCTCATCCTGTCGACGTTCTTCGTTATCGGCTTTGCCATCCAAAGCGCACTGATGCATCTCGTGCCGCTGCTCACGAGCCGCGGTATTTCACCAATGGCTGCCGCCATCGCGCAGTCGATGATGTTCCTCGCCGTCACCACGGGAAGGCTCGTCACCGGCTGGTTGATGGATCGGTTTTTCGCGCCGCATGTGGCGCTGGCGTTTTTATTGGCGCCGATCGCAGGGCTCGCCATGCTGGCGATGGAGATTCCCGATGGGCTCGCCGTCGTCGCGGCTCTCATGATCGGCCTTGCTGTCGGCGCCGAGGTTGACGTCTTGGCCTATCTCAACAGCCGCTACTTCGGCATGCTGCACTTCTCCAGGATCTACGGCAGCTTCTACGGAATTTATTCTTTGAGCGGCGGCGTCGGTCCACTTGCCACCGCCATGATTGTCGAACGCGGCGGATACTCGGCAGCGATGTTCACGCTCTGCGGGCTGTTGGTGGCAGGCTGTTTTGCGTTGCTGAGCTTTCCGCCCTTTCCTCCCGTATCAACGACGCCGAAACCGTAAGCCCAAGTCGATAAGATGTGCGAGCAACGATAGCGCCAACCACAGCGCGATCTCGCTGCTGGTCGCCTCCAGTACCGCCGCGCGTACGGCCAGCATCAGGCAAGCGCCTGAAACAAAACTGCCGATGAGATGCTGCCAAGGAAGACCAACGGCATGGCGTCGCCAAAGCCAGTGGAGCAACAGCCCCTCGAGGATCACCAGCAACACGATCCACTCGAACAGGCGACCGCTCGCGATCGCTGCCTGCAGAAAATCCGGCAGCATCGATCTCAGCCGGGTGCGAGACCGAGCAGTTGCGCTACGTCCTTGAACAAGACTCGTAGATGCGCCATCGGGCTGCGACGCACCAATTCTTTGCGCATGTAGGCTTCCCAAGTGAGCCGCTGCACATCGGGGTCACGGCACATTTTCACGAACTGCTCGCGGCGCCGATCGTTGGTATACCAGAAACGCTGCAGCAGACCGAGCACCCAGAATACCCGGCCGTGGGTAGCCAAAAATTCCTTGCGCGCTTTGCGTAGCGCATGCGCATTGCGGGTCAACAAAAATTGATCAATGGCCTTCGCACACATACGACCGCAAGCCATGGCGTAGTAGATACCCTCACCCGAGGCCGGCGCCACGACTCCTGCCGCATCGCCGGTCAACAGCACGTCCCGGCCGTTATCCCAACGGCGCAAGGGTCGCAACGGAATCGGCGCGCCCTCGCGCCGAACGATCTCGGCCTGATCGAGACCCGCAACGCGACGCAGATCTCCCACCGCATGTCGGATGGAAAAACCTTTGATCGCCGTGCCGGCGCCAGCGCTGATGGTCGAACCGTGCGGAAACACCCAAGCGTAAAAATCCGGTGATAACTTGCCGTCGTAGTAGACATCGCAACGACTCGGATCGACTGAGCCTTGAGGCGTGCGGAGAATCTCGTGATAGGCGTACACGAACGGCACCTCCTCGGCACCGCGGATGGACTGCCGCGCCACCTCGGATCTGGCACCGTCGGCGCCCAGAATGACCCGGGTTCGCACGGCGATCTTTGCGCCACCGGCTTTCGGTTCGATGACCACGATGGCGTCACCGTCCTCGTCCCGCTCGATCCGCTGAAAAGTCCCCGTCAGCCGGACGGCGCCATGTCGCACCGCGCGCTCGCGTAACCATTCGTCGAACGGCTCTCGATCGACCATGCCGACGTAGCCTCCATCGATCGGCATATCGACGCACTGCGCCGACGGCGAAATCATGCGCGCTGATTGGATCCGCGCCACCAACAATTCCGAGGGTATGTGGAATTCCTCAACCAACTTGGGCGGAATCGCTCCTCCGCAGGGTTTGATTCGTCCCGCGCGATCAACGAGTAGCACGCGCCATCCGGCGAGCGCCAAATCGTCCGCGGCGGTTGCACCCGAGGGACCACCTCCGATCACGACGGCATCGAATTCATCCATGCATCACCCCCGCCCCGCTTCGGTCACGTAGACCGCCGAGCGTTCTTGCAGATCGACCTCAGCGAGTCCCGCCGTATCCTCACGACTCAAACGCACGGCATATACCGTCGCCCAGACGAACAACGCCGCCTCGCCGACAAAGACGATCGCGTAGGCCGCCGGCACGGATTCGAAGACCCAGCGCGAGAGATCGACCAGCAGGGTCGCGGCAAGTCCACCGACGGCGAACGCCATCGCCTGCGCGGCGCCCCACAGACCCATGCGGGTGCCCTCGCGGCCCTCACGTCCGCGGCCGACGAGGCCCATCATCGTTCCGATCGCGGCAACCGCGTACGCACCGTTGGCGAGTCCCAACAGGAACACCGTCGGATGCAGCGGCCACGCCGGACCGACGAAACCGGCAACAGCCAACATCAGCAACATGACGGCCGAGGCAACGCAACCGCCGACCGTCCAGAGGCGCAATTTACCGACCTTGGCCCGCGCGCCCATCGTACAAACGAGCGCCACCAACATCATGCCGATCAAAGTACCGCCACTCATCAACCCGGACAAACGAGTCGAGTCAGCGGGCGACAAACCAAAGACTGCACCGGCAAACGGCTCTAAAATCAGATCCTGCGCACTGTAGGCCAGCATCGAGATGAAAACGAAACTCGTTAGTCTGCGCGAGTGTGATTCACGCCAAATAGCGCGCAGCGCCTCGCGAAAGCCGGTGTCGTCACGGCGCAATGGCGCAACACCCTCGAGCGGGCGCGAGGTCGACACTTCAAGGCCGCGGGTCGCCACGACAGTCACCAAAAATGCAGCTGCTGCGACCGCAGCGGTCATCTCGACCAAGCGAGTCAAAGAAAACGGTTCGAGCATCTTGCCGGCTGCGATGGTAGTGACGATGAACCCGACGATCATCATCACCCACGTGACCGTCGCCGCCGCTGCAAGTCGATCTTTCGCGACACTCTTGGAGAGCAACACCAAGAGCGCGGTGCCGCAGGCACCGACTCCCCCACCAATCACAAGAAAAGCCACGACACCGAGCGCGAGACCCGCCCCGAGATGGGTAGCCATGATGGCGGTCGCGAGCGATGCCAACACCGCACCGAAACCGAGCACGCCCATGCCGCCGATGATCCACGGCGTACGTCGTCCACCGACATCCGAGCTATACCCGAGGCGCGGCCGAAGTATTTGGACAAAGTAATGCAATGCGACCAGCGCGCCTGGGATCATCGCCGGCAACGCCAACTCAACCACGAGAACGCGATTCAGCGTCGAGGTCGTGATGACCACGATCGCACCGATGGCGGCCTGCACCAGACCCAGCCGAAAGATGCCAAACCAACCGAGTGGCTGAGGGTTCATCGCAAGTCACCCAAGGCAAGAGCACTGATCATCATTCCGGCGACATACAGCGGCACGCCGAGTGCGTTGTACCAAACGTCGAGCTCAGCGGGACGTTGCAACAAGCGTCGCATCATCAAGATCTGCCCGACGAGTAAGCCAGCGATCAAGACGGCCTGCAGCGGACGCGCCCAAAGAAAAAACAAGGCAATGACAACCACTTGGGCTGCAATCATCACGATACAGGCAACTCGGGCAGCGACATCGACCCCAAGACGAACCGGCAACGAACCGACACCCATGCGTCGATCGCCCTGCACAGACTTGAAATCATTGAGCGTCATGATGCCGTGCGCACCCACGCTGTAGAGCAGCGCAATCGCAACGATTTCGACTCGCGGCAAGGCGTCCGTCATCACTACAACGGCGGTCAACCAAGGCACGCCTTCGTAACATAAGGCAACCGCCGAATTTCCCCACCAACCGTTCCTCTTCAGCCGAAACGGCGGTGCGCTGTAAGCCCACGCGAGCGCCATGCCGAGCAACGATGCGGCAAACACCCACGGACCAAGTTGGTAGGCCACCAACAAGGAGATACCAGTCCAAAAAACCGCGATATACAGGCCCCAGAAGCCGGGCAAACGACCGGAGGGAATCGGGCGACGTGGTTCGTTGATGGCGTCGACGTGACGATCGAACCAATCATTGACCGCTTGGCTCGTGCCGCAGATGAGCGGCCCGGCCAGGAATACGCCCGCAGCGATCAGCCCCCAGCGATCCTCGGCCGATACGCCGGCGGCGACGATGCCGCAGAGGAAGGCCCACATCGGCGGAAACCAGGTGACCGGCTTGAGCAGTTCCAGCATGGCCGAGCTCGCGGGAATCCGCAGAGCCCAAACGTTACTTGCCGGACGTGCCATGACCGAAACATAGCCATGACACTATAGGGTGTCAATCTGTATTTACACTCGATTCGTCGAGGTCACCGAGGCCGTATCGTCGCAGTTTGACGTAGAGACTTTGCCGCGAGAGGCCCAGCATCTCAGCTGCGGATGCGCGGTTGTCTGCAGTGAGCTCGAGAGCCGCCTCAATGCAAAGCCGCTCGATGACATCCGTGGTTTCCCGGACCAAATCTTTCAGCGAAACGCGCCCGACGAGCTCGGTGAGCTGTTCGACCGAGCGCGGCAGCTCTCTGCCGGGACGACTCTCCGCTCCACGCCGTCGATCGACGTTGCGTATGGCGAATCCGTACGCAGACTCGGTCGGGGCGCCCACGGCGACTGCCGAGATCTCGACCTCAGCCGAGGAACCGAGCTCGCCACGTACGCTCGTCGCAAACAAACGCACGGTACCGTGCTGTTTCAAGTTCGCGAGCAAGACACCGAGGTCGACGCCTGGCCTACCGAGCCAGCGCTCGAGCGATTCATTACGCGCCTGTTCCTCGGTCGCGAGCTGCGCGAGATCCAGAAACGCTCGATTACAGCCGAGAATCCGTCCATCGCCATCCGTGACGACGATGCCATCCGGCAACGCACGAACGAGATCCGCGATCCGCATCGGATTGTCGCTCTGCGCGGCAACGGTCGCTGTGCTCGGAATAAGCCGCAGCAACACGTGCGACACATTTTCTTGGCGGAACAAAGCGCCCGACACCCGGTGCTCGGCGTCATCGGCGGCAAAGCGCACTCGCAAAGTTTCGGCTCTGCCCGTGGTACGCAAAGCCGCGAGCCACTCGAGGAAGGCGCGTAGCGACGCGGGCTTCAACCCCTCGCCAAACGCTTGACCGATCAGCCGTTGCGGCGGAGCGCTCAATAACTTCGCTGCGCCGGAGTTCAGATCGACGATTTTCTGACTGACCGCATCGATGATGAGGATCGGATCCGTACTCGACTGCAGTAGCAGTCGGTAGCGCGTCTCGGCGAGCCGCAGACGCGAGTAATCTCGCTCCAGCGACTGCTCGGCTTCGATGAGCCGCTGCTGCAAATCCGCCAAAGCGCGCAGGTCGCGTCCGACCGCCAACCGAAGACCGTCCGTCCCGAGCGGACGAAGGCTGTAACTGATGGGGATGGTCGAGCCGCCACGCCCGGGATGATTGACTTGTCGGGCCGCGAGATCGCTCTTGTCGCCCTCGGCGAGCAACATTCTGACCTTCGGCTGACTCTCGCTCGTGACGGTTTCACCAAATGGTCGACCGATCCAATCGGGATCGAGGTCGGCCGAGAGACCCGCCTGACCCATCGCAATATCCTTGATGACTCCCCGACGGTCGACGATCAGTGCGATGTCGGCTGCGGCCATGACGACGGCGGCCACCGTGTCGGCATCGAGATCACTCAGGGCCTTCCTTGGCGCCTTGAACTTTTTCACATGTCTTCGACCGTATCAGTTCCCTTGAATCATCAACTCCAGCAATCGCTCCGCCTTCGAGACGGCGTCGCGTCCATCGACTGCCGTGGCATCCGCTCCGACCAGCGCGACCCTCTCGGGATGCCCGACGAACGGGTGTCCGCCGACCATGATACGCACCGCCCGATTGAGCGATTGCCGTCGAATTTGTCGAATGATGAGGGCGAGAGGCTCCATCTGTTCCGGCGCGCCGATGGATAACCCCACAACCGCGAACCATTCGTTCTTCGACAGTTCAAGTATATCGCGCCCGCTGGCCCCGGGCGCATCCCAGATATCCCAGCCCGAGCGGCGCAGCATCGCGGCCACGATTTGGGTACCAAAGACATGCTGCTCACCTGGCAGCGCCACGAGCAGGGCGCGATGACCAGGCTTCGTCGGGATGATCTCGGCAGCCTCGTCGGTTTCGCTAATTTGGTGGGCCAGCTGCTGCAAACGCCGCAGACCCAACGTGACGACCACAAAATCGATATGGTCATACTCCCACATCGCACCAAGTTTTCTGGCCACCGGTGACAACAGGTCGAGGAAGACCGTCTCGGTCGGCATGCCAAGACAGAGCACGCCCTGTAGGTACGCTTTTGCGTCGGCCATTCGACCGGCGATAACGAGTTCCGTGAGGTGCCCGACCTCGCTGGCGCCGGGGCGCATGGACCTCGAGTTCTCGCAAGCCGCATCCGCGACGTGGCTACGGTGAGCAAGCACCAAACGCGGGATCACTTCGCCCTCAATCGTGCGAAGTAGTGCAACACGACCGCCTTGGGCGGTCGGAGAAGTAGTGGACTCAGTCATGTCGTCATCCTCGACCAGGGCCGAGCCTATGCTCGATGCCTGATTGGCCCCCGTCCGCGACGACGTCCTTGTTCCGATTGAGAGGGTGCTATCCATCGGTCCCCTCCCACCTCGTCGCACACTGACATATGTACACGCGGAATCCCTAATTTGTCAATCTGACTAGACGTAAACCTAAATTGACATTCAGATCCCTCTTTAATACATTCGGGCTGAAACCGTGGTGCGAGACCACCCATGCCCAATGCCTCACCGCCCTCTGTGGGCCGACCGCTGTACACGACCGAGGAACGCGCCCGCCGCGACCGTTCGGTGTGGACGGTCGTGCAAGGCGTACTCGCGCCCTTGCAACTGTTCGCCTTTCTCGTGAGCGTCTGGCTGGTACTGTCGTTTCTGCACACGGGAAACGGCGAGACCGCCGCGACGCTCTCCATCGTCGTCAAGACGCTGTTCCTGTACGCGATCATGGTGACCGGTGCGATTTGGGAAAAAGACGTATTCGGCGTCTGGCTGTTTGCACCGAGCTTCTTCTGGGAAGACGTGGTCAGCATGGCGGTGATCGCCCTGCATACCGCCTACCTCTACGCCATGCTCACGGCAGCGCTGCCGGTCCGAGAACAGATGTTCCTCGCACTGATCGCCTATGCGAGCTACGTGATCAACGCGCTGCAGTTCTTCTACAAGCTGTATCTGGCGCGCAAGAGCAGCGCCATCACACGCGGTCAACAGACCTTGAGAAGTGATTCCGCTGTTCAACCAGCGCAGATGGTCGACGCATGACGACGCGACCTCCCTTTCGCATCGACGCTCGATTCCTACCGTTCGCCGATGCGGCGAGTACAGACTTGCCGCTGCCGCGTCTCTTGCGTTTGTCGCTTTTTCAAGTGTCGGTCGGCATGGCGCTCGCCTTGCTGAACGGGACGCTCAATCGCGTGATGATCGTCGAATTGAATGTACCCGTCTGGATCGTCTCGACGATGATCGCCTTGCCGCTATTGTTCGCGCCGTTTCGCGCGTTGATGGGATACCACTCGGACCAGTATCGATCGGTATTGGGTTGGCGACGAGTGCCCTACATCTGGTTCGGCACCCTGCTGCAATACGGCGGGCTCGGCATCATGCCGTTTGCGCTGCTGGTGTTGAGCGGTGAGGGTCGGGGACCTGTGATCGTCGGTGAGATCGGTGCCGCCATCGCATTTTTGTTGGTCGGTGCCGGTTTGCACTCGACGCAGACTGCGGGGCTCGCCTTGGCGACCGATATTGCACCGGCGCACACGCGCCCGCGCGTGGTGGCGCTGATGTATGTGATGTTGCTGCTCGGCATGGTCGGTGGGTCGGCCGCCTTCGGTTGGTTATTGAGCGGCGAATTTTCACCACGCAGGCTGATCCAGACGATTCAAGGCGCAGCCGTCGTGACGCTCGCGCTCAATGTCATCGCACTGTGGAAACAAGAGGCACGCAATACGGCACGATTGCGCGAGCCGCCTTCGACACAGCGCTTTTCGATCGCGTGGCGTGATTTCACGGCACCCGCGGAAACTCGTCGCTTGCTCTTGACCGTCGCCTTCGGCACCGCCGCCTTCAGCATGCAGGATGTGCTGCTCGAGCCCTATGGCGGTCAAATATTGAATATGTCGGTGGGCGCCACCAGCCTGTTGACTGCACTGTCGGCGAGCGGCTCACTGCTGGCATTCTGGTTGTCGGCGCGAGGCTTGCAGCGCGGCGCCGATCCACTGCGCGTCGCGGCCATGGGTGTGCTGATCGGCGTTTTCGCATTCGCTGCGGTCGTCTTCGCCGAGCCAGTGG
Organism: Gammaproteobacteria bacterium; assembly: GCA_018970145.1. Lineage (GTDB taxonomy): Bacteria > Pseudomonadota > Gammaproteobacteria > Steroidobacterales > Steroidobacteraceae > UBA964. The sequence continues at coordinate 284,812 of JAGWWY010000001.1, read as the reverse complement.
GTTCCGCCGGACTGTTTCGATTCGGCGCCATGTTGATCGGTTTCGGTAGCGGACTGTTTGCGGTCGGCACCTTACTCGCGGCGATGGCACTGAGCAAAAACGACAATGGGTTGGCGCTCGGCGCATGGGGCGCTGTGCAAGCCACGGCCGCCGGTTTGGCCATCGCAGTCGGTGGTGCGAGCGCCAACGTCATTGGCGAGCTGGCCGTCACCGGTGGCATGGGGCCGGCGTTGACCTCGCCAGCGACCGGCTACCTGTTTGTTTACCACGTCGAAATCGCACTGTTATTCGCTGCGCTGGTCGCGGTCGGGCCGCTTGCGCGCCTGCGCTCACGAGACGACACGAGACCGGCTGACCGACGTCTCGGTTTGGCCGAGCTGCCAGGTTGAACAAGAGTTGATTTGATGGACGCTTCAAGGAGGACGAAGAAATGAACTTTCTCGAATACACCGACACGGCGCAGATCGCGCTTTACGGATTCTGGATTTTCTTTGCAGGTCTGATTTGGTATCTGCACCGCGAAGACAAGCGCGAGGGCTATCCACTCGATACGCATCGGGTCGACCGTCGCGGCAATCCCGAAACGGTCGAAGGACTGCCAGGCGTACCGTGTCCGAAAACATTTCTGTTGGCCGACGGCAGTCGCATCTCGGTGCCGGACCCCGCCCGTGCCGATCGGCGTCCAATCGCCGCGCGTCAACTCGGCTCCGATGACCGATACGGGCCGGATGTCGGCGCCCCCCTGGAGCCGACCGGCAATCCGATGACGGACGCTGTGGGTCCGGCCGCGTATGCGGAGCGTGCCGATGTGCCAGAGCGCATGCTCGATGGCACCGCGATGATCGTACCGATGCGCCTCGCTGCTGGCTGGAGCGTCGAATCGCGCGATCCAGATCCGCGCGGTATGACCGTCGTGGGACTCGATGGCGCAGCAGCCGGTCATGTCGTCGAGTTGTGGGTCGATCGCGCCGAGCCGCAAATTCGCTATCTCGAAGTCGCGCTGCAAGCGGACAACCGACACGTAATGCTGCCAACAGGCTTCGTACAGTACGACGTCGGGCAGCGCCGCGTCGTCGTTGTCTCGATCACCGCCGCGCAATTCACCGGCGTGCCGCCGATCGCGAGCAACGAGCAGATCACCAAGCTCGAGGAAGATCGTATCTGTGCCTACTACGGCAGCGGTCACCTCTACGCCGTTCCGTCACGCAGCGAATCGTTCATCTGATCGCATGGCTACCCGCGTCACCTACAGCGAGCACGACAGCGAACCCATCCGTGGCCTGCCGACGGCCTTGCCGCCCGGCGAGTCCGTTCTTTGGCAAGGATCGCCAGTCTGGCTGTCACTCGCACTGGATGCCTATCGAGTCCGTTTGCTCGCGATTTATTTCGGCAGCATCGTGGTGGCGCGTGGTGGCTGGCTGCTTTGGACCGGCAGCTCGCTACCCGAGGCGCTCGTCGGTTGTATCGGACCGGCTGCGATGTCGGCGGTTTGTCTGGCGATTGTCACGGGCATCGCGGCGCTGGCGGCTCGCGCCACGGTGTACACGATCACCAATCGCCGTGTCGTCATCAGACAAGGTATCGCACTCGAGAGCACGGTGAATTTGCCCTTCAAGGCAATCGAGTCTGCGAATTTATTGATGCGCGCAGACGGCACGGGTGATATTGCGCTGCAAACGCTGCGCGATCAGCGCGTATCGTATCTGTGGCTCTGGCCCCATGTGCGTCCCTGGCACATCACGCGGCCCCAACCCTCGCTGCGCAACATCGCCGCGCCGCGGCGCGTCGCCGAGATCCTCGCGGTCGCCGTGACGTCAACCCAAGCCGACGTGACCACCGGTGCGTGCGCGCCCAAGCCGACCGCCTCGGCACCGGATCGCCCGGAGGGCAGCATCGTCGAGGTGTCGGCGTGAGTGCGCATCGGCACGCTACCGATTTACCGCGGCCGCTGCTTTGGTCGGCGGCGGTGCTGGTGCTTCTGGCAGTAGCCCTTGCCGCGCTAGGCGAGGATGCCGGTGCCGTCCGCATCGAGGCAACCACGGCCATCGTCTCGAGCCATGATGTGCGGCTGCACAGCCGCCCTGATGGCGCGGTCGTGCCGATGTTACTCGACGGTACACCACTGCGAACGATCAGTGCGGACAAGGTCGGCTTCGTCAGCGGCGTGATCCGTGGTCTGGCGCGTGGTCGGAAACTCTCCAACATCGATCCGAACGCGCCTTATCGTATCTCCCGTTTGCGTGACGGACGCTTATTGCTCACCGACACCTTCACGGCAACGTCCATCAATCTCGATGTCTTCGGCAGCGACAACGCACGCACGTTCGCCAACATCTGGGAACAGGGCGAAGCCCATGCATTATCGAACGCGCGCTAAAGGCACTGATTCGATCGCACAGCACATCGCATGATGTGGCCCACCGTCATGGCGTCGATGCTACTGACCGTCGTTCTATGGTGGGGTTCCACCGCCGTGATCGCGCGTCTGATCGTCGGTAATCCCGAGCGCTACCCCGTCCTGCTGCGAATATTCGCCACCATCGGTGCCACCGGCTTTGCGGTGATCCTGGCAACTCGAGAGGTCAATAGCACGGCCTCGGCGGTAGCGGCGCTACTGGCCGCTCTCGCGGTTTGGAGCTGGATTGAAGTCACTTTTCTGACCGGCAAAATCACCGGTCTGACTGGCAGCAAACCCGCAAACGCCACGACGCTCCGGCACGGGTTCGTACGCCACGCCATTTCCGCACTGGCGGCAATTCTTTGGCACGAGCTACTCATCGTTGCAACGATCGTTATCGTCGCCATTGGTACCTATGACAGTTCCAATGATCTCGCCTTGCAAGTGCTGTTGTTACTCTGGTTGATGCGAAGCAGCGCCAAGCTGAATCTTTTTCTCGGTGTGCGAAATCTCGGTGAGGGATTTTTCCCGCCGCACTTGCAACATCTGCTCGGCTTCATGCGACAACGCCGCATGAACCCCCTGATGCCGGTGTCGCTACTGCTAGCCGGCGCGATTTGCGGGTATTTCTGCACTGCCGCTTTGACAGCAAGCTCGACGCATGACGTCGCGGCAGCGACCATCATCGCGACCCTCTCCGTCTTAGCTTTGATTGAACATCTGCTCATGATCCTGCCGGTGCCCGCCGAAACGCTGTGGCGCTGGAGTCTTGCCAACCGCCGTTCGTCACCCTGACGTCAGGTACGCGCTCTGGGAACAACCATGAGATCACCGATTACTCACTCGCTCCTCGAAGGTATCGACGAACCGGCGCAATTGCGCGCCCTACCGGCAAGTGCGCTCGGTGACGTCGCCGACGAATTACGGACTTTCCTGCTTGCGTCCGTCGCTCGCTCTGGCGGTCATCTGGCCTCGGGCCTCGGCACGGTCGAACTGTCGATCGCGTTGCACTACTGCCTCGACACACCCAACGACGAGCTCGTCTGGGATGTGGGCCATCAATGTTATCCACACAAGGTCCTCACCGGTCGACGCACGGCTCTGGAAACTATCCGCAAGCGTCCCGGAATATCCGGATTTTTGAAACGTGACGAGAGTCGTTATGACGCCTTTGGCGCTGGCCACTCGAGCACCTCCATCAGCGCTGCACTCGGCATCGCCTCTGCAGCCAAACAACTGGGCATCCGAAAGCGCGCCGTGGCCGTTATCGGCGATGGAGCCTTGACCGCAGGCCTTGCCTTTGAGGCGCTGGATCATGCAGGCGGAGTTGGTGCGAACCTGCTCGTGATTCTCAATGATAACGGCATGTCGATTTCCGAAAATGTCGGCGCATTGTCGCAGCGACTGACCAACCGGGGGCAGCAACCGACCACAGAGGCGCGCGGATTCTTTGACGCGCTCGGCTTCGAGTATCACGGCCCGATCGACGGCCATGATCTCCCCACGCTGCTGCGATGTTTGCAAGAGTTGCGAGATCAGCCCGGACCGCGCCTGCTGCATGTGCTCACTTGCAAAGGAAAAGGCTACGAGCCGGCCGAGACGGATCCCATCAAATATCACGGCGTCACACCCTTTGACACGGAAATCGGGATCGTCGGCGGTAAGCCAGCGCCAATGACCTACACGCAAATCTTCGGTGACGGCGTTTGCGAGCTCGCGGCCGAGGATTCGCGTATCGCAGTCGTGACACCAGCGATGCGCGAAGGGTCTGGCTTGGTCTCGTTCGCTCGTCGATTTCCGGAGCGTTACCACGACGTTGGCATCGCCGAACAACATGCAGTCACGTTCGCAGCCGGTCTTGCAACACAAGGGCTGCGTCCTATCGTCGCCATTTACTCGACCTTTCTGCAGCGTGCCTTCGATCAAGTGGTACACGATGTCTGTCTGCAGGGACTTCCGGTCACCTTCGCGATCGATCGGGCGGGTCTCGTCGGTCCCGACGGCGCGACTCACAACGGCAGCCTCGATCTCTCGTTTCTCCGTTGTGTGCCCAATCTCACGATCATGGCGCCAGCGAGCGGCATGGAGCTGCGCGCCATGTTACGCACCGCCGTCGAACTCGGCAGCCCCTGCGCGCTGCGCTACCCTCGGACCGCGGCGGTCGGGCTTGCAGCTGCGGACCAACCTTTGCCGCGCGCCTTACCGGTCGGTCGTGGTGAGCTGCTGCGACGCGGCTCGGGTATCGCGATGCTCGCATTTGGGCCGATCGCCGATGTGGCGCACGAGGTCGCCGATATCATCGACGCGAGCGTCGCCAATATGCGCTACATCAAGCCATTGGACGAGGCGTTGATTCTCGAGCTAGCGACACAACACGAAGTCTTGGTCACGCTGGAGGAGAATGCGATCGCCGGCGGCGCGGGTTCAGCAGTTGCTGAATTCTTAGCTGCGAGGGGTATTCAAGTCTCCGTTCTGCGGCTCGGCTTGCCGGATCAGCCGATCGAGCACGGTACACGTGAACAGTGCATGAACGAGGCCGGACTGGATGTCGCCGGAATTTTCGATGCGATCGCTCGTCATTGTGCACTGCTCGAGTCGCAACAGGCTCGGTCCAAGCGTCCTTTGAGAATGCGTGATAACGCCATGTTCAATGGCGTGCTGCGTCTCTTGACGCGCAGCCAACTCGATTAGCCGACTTGGCGCAGCGAATCCGGTAATCGAAACCGAACTGTTTCGGCGAGTCCTGGCAATTCGCGCACCGACACGGCACCCAACTCGGTCAGCTTCTCGTAGACTCGCCGAACGAGATATTCGGGTGTCGACGCACCAGCGGTGATGCCGACGCAACGAACACCTTCCAGCCAAACCGGCTGTACCTCCCGTTCATCTTCGACCAAGCGCGCAGGCACGCCACTATCGGCCGCCACCTCCTGCAGCCGGTTGGAGTTCGAGCTGTTATGGGCACCGACGACGATGACCAGATCGACGCGTCGCGCCAACTGCTGGACGGCGCGCTGCCGGTTCATGGTCGCGTAGCAAATATCCTCCAGTCCCGGTCCGACGATCTCGGGATAGCGCGCTTCGAGCGCGGCAATCAACTCTCGGGTGTCGTCCATCGAGAGCGTCGTCTGCGTGACGTAGGCGACCGGCTCGTCGCGAGTCATCGGTAACGCGGCGATATCTTCGAGCGTACCGACCACATGCACCGGTCCGTTGACCGACCCACGAGTGCCCTCGACCTCCTCGTGACCAGCGTGCCCGACCACAACGATGGTGTAGCCACGCTGCGAATAGCGTTGCGCTTGCAGATGTACCTTCGTGACGAGCGGACAGGTGGCATCGATTACACGCAGATCACGTGCCCGCGCCGCGTCGACCACCGCAGTCGAGACGCCATGCGCGCTGAACACCGTGACAGCCCCGGCGGGAATATCGGCAATGTCTTCGACGAACACGGCGCCGCGAGCCGCAAGGTCGGCAACGACGTGCCCGTTGTGGACGATCTCATGGAAAATATAGACCGGCGCTCCGTGCATCTCGAGCGCACGCTCGGCAATCTCGATCGCCCGCGCCACCCCCGCGCAAAAGCCGCGGGGCTGGGCGAGCAATACATTCACCACCGACGCAGTTCCTGTCGGAAAACTCTGGGAGCGCCTCAGCGGCCACCACCCGACGACAAGGGTTGCGTGAGCGCAGCGACGACCGGCTTCGTCGATGCCGCAGTGGCGCCGTCCGTTGATTCGGCGGGCGCCATCGCTGGCTCGGTCACCACGGGCTTAGTGCCCTGCAATTCGGGGTAGGCCTTGGCCATGCTCTGCCCGAAGTAGGGTTTATAAGCGCCTTGGTGGCACGTTTCGCAGTTGACCTTGGCGACATCACCCAGCGGTCCCTTGCGATGCGCCGGGAAAACTTCGGTCAAGGGCACCATGTAGGAGTTGTTGAGACTGCGCGCCATCCGGATGCCGTACCAGGCAACCGTCCGCTGTGGTCGACTCTGCTCCCAGTCCGACCAGGCGCGGGTGTTGTGGCAATAGGTACAGTTGACGCCCAATGAATTGGACATATGCACCATCAGCGAGTAGGTCCACTCGGCCTGCTTGATCGAGGAGCGGTTACCGGTCGGCAGCGCCGTATCGCCCTGCACGCGGATCGGCGAATCACCGAGCAGATAGGCCGAGTATGGATCGTAAGGCAGACTCGAGTGCCCGATCGTGGTGATGCCAAGCCCGGTGACGGCCGAGTTTTGACCTGCGCGGGTGCCAACGAACGCGTTCTCGCGCCCCGCGCCCGGATCGGTGAACCAGACATACGATGGCACGGGACCACCGCGATGACAGGTGTGACAAGTCACACCGGTATCTTTGACGTGCTCTTTCCACTCGCTGTTGATCTCGCGCGTCATCTTCAACATGCTGCGCGCGACCTGGTAGGTGTACTTGCCCTCGTCAGCGTAGTTTTCGGCATTGTGGCAATAGGTGCAGTTTTTCTCCTCCGCCGGCGCAACCCACTCGGTCATCGAGAGCATCACGCGGGTGAACTCTCCGATCGACAGATCAGATAGGACTTGCACGTTCTGGTAGATGTCCTTGGCCAAGGGACCGCTCGAGTCCGCAGGCGGTTGGATATTCCCGATTTGATTTGCAGCCACGACTTTTTGTAGCAGTCGCGGATTGCGATTCTGCTCCATACCGGTGCCGCGGTAACCGAGTTGTTCGGTTTCGATGGGCGGACGCTCGCCGCAACCGGCGAGCACACCGAACGCGATCAGGGCCGCCATCAGTCTAATGTGCATTTTCATTGGGCAACTCCCGAAGTGAGCGCCGGGTCAGGCATGGGTTCAAAGGTGGTGGGATAACTCGGCGCAACGCCGTGCTTCACCGCCCACAAGTACCAATCGTCGACGACCGTGCCAGTGAGCAGGATCCCGATACCGCCCGTCAGCGTGCACAGCACGGCAAACCACCAAGCCCAGCGATGCACCGATTCCATCGTCGCGTTGAAACCCATGGTCCAACGCCAGAACAGTGCCGCACGCTCGGACGCGGTGCCCCGATCGAGCACCTGCTCGACTTCACGTTCGCCGCCATAGCGACTGACCGCCATGATCGTGCCGGCGTGCATGGCGAAGAGCAGTACCGATCCGTACAGAAATACGATCGACAACGCGTGGAACGGGTTGTAAAGCAAATTGCCGTAGCGGAGCGAAAAGGCCGCCGTCCAGTCGAGGTGGGCGAAGATGCCGTACGGCACGGCCTCGGACCAACTTCCCATCAAAACCGGACGGATGAAGCCGAGCACGAGAAAGAGGAAGATCGCCGAGGCAAACGCCCACGCGGTATGCGTACCCAGCTTGAGCTTGCGCGCGAGGTTGTAGGTGCGCACCCACCACAACAGCACCGACATGGTGAGGAAGAATCCTGCCATGAGATGCCAGCCGCCCTGACTGAGCGGCGGCAGGCGCAAACCATACTGAGGCGCTGGCGGCTCCAAGGCCAGCCAGAATAGCTGCCGGATGAACTGCAGAGGATTCCAGTTCACCGACGCCAGCATGTTCAAGCCGACGATCTCGAAGGCGATGATGAAGCACAGTATGGAAGCGACGCCGGTGCTACCGAGATAGAAAGGTCCGACCTGCGCGTCACCGATCTTGCCCAACCAGTAGTTGGCGCTCGCCTTGACACCGCGTACCCAAACGCCGCGCGGATTGTGCGGGACACCCGGATAATGCGGTGCAGCCACCTGCACGCGCGTGAAAATATTTTGATATTCAGGCATGTGTGCGTTCCTCAAGTCCAGATCGGGAGGTTGAGCCACCAGGCCCACCAATCGGTCCAACTGCGCGTCCAGAACGGACCGCTGACCACGATACAAATCGCGCTCCAAATTCCGGCATTGACGGAAACCAGCAAGCCGAAGCGATGGATGCCGAGGGTGCCGATCGAGTAGCCGATGTTGTCGCGGAAGAAGGTGTTCTCGTGCTCCGCACCTTTGACCACCTCACCGGGCTGCGGGTTGAGCGCAGACAGGACGAGTGAGCCGTGCAGTGCCAGCGCCAGCACGGTGGTGAAGAATAGGGTGACCGCGACCATGTGCGCCGGGTTGTAGTGGAAGTGCAGGTATTGATAGGCCACGTTCGAAACCCAGTCGAGGTGACTGTAGATTCCGTAGGGAAACGCATGTCCCCATGCGCCGAGCAGCACCGGCCGTACGACCTGCAGAGTCACATAAGCCAAGATGGCGCTGCCGAAAGCCACCGGCACATGGAAACCCATGCCAAGCTTTCTGCAGATTTCGACCTCGCGTAACGCCCACGAGACAAAGGCACCGATCGCGCAGATCGTGACGATCTGCCATAAACCACCCTCGTGCAACGGCGCTAAGCCAAGCCCGTAACTCAAGTCGGGTGGTGCGATGCTGATCTGCCACAGGTTCCAGGTCGGCCCGATGGCCGCGCCGTAAACCAGCAGCGCCGTGCCGAGCAGCGCAAAGAACGCAGCCGTCACTCCAAAGAATCCGACGTAGAAGGCGCCGAGCCAGAAGTCGAATAAATCGCCGCCGAGCAGGGTTCCGCCCCTGACTCGATATTTTTTCTCGAAATTTAGCATTGCCATGACTGTTCCCCGTCAATCGCTGCGGAAGCTCCGCTTTGAATGCTGTCGCCCGTCAGTGTCGGGCGACGACCGGCACCTCGCGATACCGGGTCGCCGCCGTTCACTTTCTTATCAGTTCGGCAGCGGAGCGTTGTGCTGCACGTTGCTGGCGGAGGCCGGAGCCGCAGCCAAGCACGAACCGCTACCGTGACCATCGAGCCAGCACGAATACTTGGTGCTCAATTGCACGAAGTGATTCGTCGCGACAATCGACGCGACAGCGATACCGCCGACGATGATCACCTTGCGGGGATCCATAACCATCCAAATTCGCCACATAAAATTTCTCCTGAAAATTAGCGATGGGTGATCAGAACCAGGGGACCCAGTTCCAGATCAAGTAGTGCGCGGCCACGGAGACCCCGAACCACATCCACGTGCTCAACCAGAAGAACCGGTTGATGGCGCGCGCCTCATCCGGTGTGGCTCCTGAAATGCTCTTTCCTTCAGCCATTTGTTATCTCCTTCTTCACAACGTTGCTATCCGCGCCTTCCCGCGCGGCAGGGACTGTCGGCTGCAACCCGGGTCGCAACCTGCGGCCACCGCCGAAGCAGTGATCGCCCGACAATAAGTTCCCCCATTGAACGACTCGACGTCGTTGGCATGACCTCCGTTTCATGCTGCACGCCCCGTAGCGAGCTCCGCCCGCGCGCGTGTAACGCGGGCCGCTGTGACACGCTCCTCACCCGCTGCACGCGCCGCGCTCTCAGCGAGATCGCGCAAACGTTTGGCGGCAGAGATGCGTACCAGATAGGGTTCATTGGCCACATAGTCATCGAGTAGACCTAACGCCTCCTCATCCCACACACTCGCCTCGCGCGCCTGGCGCGCCGGTGTCGGATCGACCTTGTCCATGTCGGTGGCCAGCGGCAGGATATGGAACAACGCATCAAACAGGGCGTTGCAGACTTCCTGCACTAGATAAGTTGCCCCGGCATATCCCATGAAGGGAGTTCCCGTATGACGCCGAATGATCGCGCCGGGGAAAGATGCGGGGATGTACATCGCACGAGGTCCGAGCTCGGCCAGGTACATGCGCTCGTTATAGCTGCCGAATAACACGAGGGGGGTTTTCTCGCGTACCGCTTGACGTACGGCCGCGTTGTCGGGCTTGACTCCGGGCCGTCGCGCATAAGAGAACATGCACGGCAGACCGAGCTCGGATTCGAGAAAGTGGCGTACGCCACGTGCGTAAGTTTCACCAGCCACGATGGCGAAACTCGCAGTGCCAAAGAAATCCTGTGTGACGGAGCGCCACAGGTCCCATAGCGGCTTGATCGTCGTTAGTTTCTCGCGCTCGATGAACGGTTCCGGGTCGAGGCCCGTAAGCTCGCCGAGTGTGCGCAGAAATTTGGTGGTGCTGTGCAGCCCGATCGGCGCCTGCAGCCACGGTCGTTCCAGGCCTTCGCAGAGCATCTTGCCGTACTCGCGATACATGCAGACATTTACATCGGCATCGGCCAACGTACCGATCTCGGCCAGATGACTGCCGAGCGGGAAGACGAGGTTGATCTCGGCACCCACACCCTCGACCAACCGACGTATCTCGGCCAAATCGGAGTTCATATTAAACATGCCGTAAGCCGGACCAATGATATTGACCCGTGGCTTGTAGCCAGGCGCCTTGCCCATCTCGCGCTCGCGAGGCGCCGGCGGTACTTTCTTCGGACCGAATTCGGTCCACAGCCACCACAGTGCACGGTTAGCGCACTGCCACTGATCTTCGTCGATGGTGCGCGGCAGAAAGCGCTTGATATTGGTGCCTTCCGGCGTGACACCACCGCCGATCATCTCGGCGATTGACCCGGTCACCACCACCGCAGGTAAATGCGGATCGAGTACTTTGTGAGCGCGCTTCATCGCACCTTCGGTGCCATGCTGACCGAGCTCTTCCTCTGCGATGCCCGTCACCACTACCGGCAACTCGTGCGGCGGCAATCCATCCGTGTAATGCAAAACGGAGGTGACCGGCAGATTCTCGCAGCCGACCGGCCCGTCGATGATGACCTGTAAGCCCTTGACGGCGGTGAAGACATACACCGCTCCCCAATAGCCACCCGCGCGGTCGTGATCTAGCACGAGCATCAGATCATCTCCTCCGCTTTGCGTGCCTTGGTTTGCTTCTCGAGTTTGCGTCGATAGCTGTCGCGGAACTCCGGATGCGCTCGAGGTGTGTCGTGCCAAACACCGGCCGACTCGCCCGTGCCGGTTTCGCCGAAGAAAGCCTTCATCTCGTCGAATCGCGCTTTGCCCGCGATTGCCGTATTGATGAGCTGCGCCAGTGAACCAGCGCCCGCAATACCCATGAGCGGTCTGGACGAAATGAGGTTGGTGAAGTACAAAGCCGGTACGGCCATTTCTTTGGCCTTCTGTACGACCGGAGTCGTGCCGACGACGAGGTCGGGTTTGAACTCGGCGAAAGCAGCTAAGTCCTGCTCGAGCGACGCCCGGAATTGAACATGCACGCCGCGCTCGGCGAGCCACTCGCGGTCGATTTCCGAGTGCGGCGTACGCGGACATGCCGAGCCGACATAACGCACATCCGCACCACTCTCGATGAGCAGTCGCGCCACCAACAACTCGGATCCTTCGTAACCCGACAGGGTGATACGCCCTCGAATCGGCGCCGCCGCGAGCGCTGCGCGAATCGCTGGCAAGACGCGGTTCTTGGCCGCCTCGATTCCGTCGCGACCCACGTTACAGAGTTTGCCAATGTTTTCGATCCAACCCGCCGTGCCTTCGTAGCCAACCGGTGCAGACCCGACGATGGGCCGACCCGCGGCTTCGAATTCGCGATAGACACTGGTGTAAAACGGATGGATCGCCGCCACCGCTGCGCAATCGAGCGCTGCGTACAACTCGCGCCACTCGCGGGTCGGTACCTGCTGACCCGCCGCCAGACCCATCGGCTCAAGCATCATGCCGATGCCGACCGGATCAGCTGGAAAAATCTCTCCCACCAATGAAATCGTCGGTTTGGCAGCACGACCGTTGCGCGGTGCTTGCACCGGGCCCGATTCCGCCTCGCCGCGCGCGTATCTCAGCATCGCTCCGGCCAGCACATCCTTCGCTTCCGCGTGGGTCGGAATGCCGAAGCCCGGTACATCGATACCGATGATTCGAACGCCGTTGATTTCTTTGGGCAACAACTGCAACGGAACACCAGAGGCAGTCGGCACGCAGAGATTCGTGACGACGATCGCGTCGTACTGTGCAGGATCGGCTATCTCATGGACGGCATCGCGAATGTCTTCAAACAACTTACCGGTGACGAGCGTCTCGGAGTTGAACGGCACGTAGCCGACAGTGCGCCTCGCACCGTAGAAGTGGGAGGTGAAGGTCAGCCCGTAGACGCAGCAAGCGGAACCCGAGAGGATCGTCGCCGTGCGACGCATCCGCAAACCGACGCGCAGACTGCCGAAAGCCGGGCACATGCTCTGCGGTTGATCGTGGGGACCTGCCGGGTAGTCGCGCGCGTACTTCGCAAGCACGTCCGCCTTGCCGGCCGCCGCGGCCGCGGCGCGCAGTCGCGTCTCACCACCATGACATGACGCACCACCGGCGATGTCCTGCGGGAGGACCTCCGGGCTAGCGTCGATGTCGGTGTCGAATGCGCTCATGTCAGACCGCGTCGTAAACGACTTCGAGTGAGGGTTTCTGGATCTGCGACCGACCACACATGTCTTCGAAAGTGGCCGGTTGCAGCGTGACGCCTCGGCCGACGGCCTCGCCCTTGAAGAGACCGAGCAACTCGTCTTGCGTGAGGGGTTTCGGTCGCACCGGCGGCGCAGCCGCCACGTTGCCGGCGAGCTCGGCGAACAACGCACCCCACTCCGATTCTGGCGTGCCGATGATTTCGTAGTTAGCGCTCTTGCGCCGGATATCTTCGTGCGCCGGAATCGCGGCGAGCACCGGAATCCCTGCCGCAGCTGCGAATGCCTGCGCCTCGCCGGTGTGATCGTCTTTGTTGATCACGAGCCCTGCCACGCCGACGTTACCGCCGAGCTTGCGGAAATATTCCACCGCCGAACAGACGTTGTTCGCCACGTAGAGTGATTGCAGATCGTTGCTGCCGACCACGATGACCTTCTGGCACATGTCGCGGGCGATCGGCAAACCGAAGCCACCACAGACCACATCACCCAAGAAATCGAGCAGCACGTAATCGAAACCCCAGTCGTGAAAGCCGAGCTTTTCGAGCGTTTCGAAGCCGTGAATGATGCCGCGACCGCCGCAGCCACGACCGACCTCAGGCCCGCCGAGCTCCATGGCATAGACGCCATCGCGCTTGAAGCAGACGTCACCGATTTCGAGTGGCTCGCCCGCGAGTTTTTTCTTTGACGAGGTCTCGATGATGGTGGGACACGCACGACCGCCGAACAGCAATGACGTGGTGTCACTCTTTGGATCGCAACCGATCAGCAGGATTTTCTTGCCCTGCTGGGCCATCATGTAACTGAGGTTCGCGAGCGTGAAACTCTTGCCGATGCCGCCTTTGCCATAGATCGCGATGATCTGCGTTTCTTTGGTCACGGGTGTCGGCGTCACCGACGGCGGCGCGATCGCAGCCTCGGCCCGCAGACTACGCTTGAGCTTTTCAACTGGAATGGAGACCGTGTCGCCGGGCGGGGTCATGCTGCGTGCCTCCAGTCGAGAACCATTTTGAGACAATCCGGATCGCCAAAAGCCTGACGATATGCGGCATCGGCGGACTGCGCGTCGCGCCGATGCGTGATGAGTCCATCGAGGGACAAAGCGCCGCGCTCGAGCAAGGCGATCACGGCCTTCAGGTCGGGCTCTTTCCACTCAGCCGCAACACGGATGCGTGCTTCGCGCATGAAGGCAGTCGTGAAGTCGAACTGCATGGCTTCGGTGTAAAAACCGGCGAGAACCACCTCACCACCCGGCGCGAGAACGCCGAGCAAAGAATCGATAATCCGCGAATCGCCACTGACGTCGTAAACGGACCGATAACGACGGTGTTGGTCTGTCGCGGGATCGATGACCGTGTAATCCGTCGCGCCTTGACGACGACGTTCGTCGCGCTCCCACACGATCGGCGCGGGACCACCAAGCGCCATCGTGATCCGCGCTAGCAGGCGACCGAGCACCCCGTGGCCTACGATCAGATCCGCCGGTATGGCCGCCGGATGGGCGAGCGCGTGATACGCCGTCGCCGCCAGCGCGAGCAGCACCGCCCGTTCACCCAAGGCATCGTCGACCGCGGTGACCCGCACTGCGGGCACCACCAGCTGCGATGCCGCACCACCAAACAATCCGCGCACGTCGCCGAAACAGCGAGCGCCGGGCACGAAAACCCGCTGGCCGACCGTAAACCCGGTCACGGCGGCGCCCAATTCCCGAATCCGGCCGACGGACTCGTACCCCGGAACAAGGGGATACCCCATACCGGGAAAAGGTGGCATCCGTCCCGACCAGAGCAAACGCTCGGTGCCGGTGCTGATACCACTCCATTCGATATCGACGAGGATCTCATCGGGCGCAGGCGCTGCTAGGGACAGCCGATTGAGCGCCAAGCGCTCCGGCCCCTCGATTACCACGGCGAGTGTTTTCCATCCCTGTGCCATGCAGGCTCCTTAGGCCTGACGATCCAAGTGTCAGTCTACGCTTACGCTTTAAAGTGTCAACTATTAAAGACACTCGGATATCTCGCGGGCGGAGACACCAGATGGACTGCCGCCTCAACGGGCCCGACGAGCGACGATCAAACGGGTTTGCAGGGGAATTCGGGTCGCCCGCTCCTCGATCTCGATGAGTCCCGCATCGCGCAACCAAGCGCTCAATTCTTCGGCCGTTCGCGCCCGCCCACTGCCCATCGCCCAGAGGTACAACCCGAAATAAGCGTTCCCCATGCGCATGGCCCGCGGCGTACCCGCGAGCGGCTCTGCAACGAGCAAGCAGCCACCCGGTGTGAGCGCGGCTGCCGCGCGATGTAACAAGGACTTCGCAAGCTCGTCGTCGTGATCGTGCAGGATGCGCACCAGGGTGATGAGATCCGCGCCGCTCGGCAGCGCATCGCGCGCAAAGTCACCGCCTACACACTCGACACCGCTCGCCGCCGCGAAGCGCCGCCCCGCCTCGGCCGCGACTGCGGGCAGATCGAAGAGCACGAGTTGCGCCTGTGGCGCACGCTCGCGCACATGTCGAAGAAAAGTACCGTCGCCACCACCAATATCGAGGATGCGGCGATGTCGGCTGAAATCGTAGGCGTCGAGGATTTCGTCGGCGACGAGCCCCTGAGAGGCCGCCATCAACGTGGTGTAGGCGCCAATCTGCTGCGGTGCGGCACGCGCGGGTGCATCCGCTGTGGCATAGGGCCAGTACTGCGCAAGCTCGCTGCTCCCGCGTGGCGCACGCAACAAGGCCACCGGATCGACGAGATCACGGTAGAGCACGGCGTGATGCTCGATCATGGCGAGTGCGCCGGCATTGCCGAGCAGAGCAGCTCCTTTGACGCCTAACCACCAGGTGACTTCATCAGCATTCGACTCGTCGCTCTCGAGCAAATCCAGCGCCGCGGCGGCTCGAAGCAAGGTGAGCCCTGCCGCTGGTGGCAGCTCGAGGTTCGACAACAATTGAGAATGCGGCATGGGACCATCGCGCAACTGCGTAAGCACGCCCAAGCGATGACAGGCGAGTAACACCTGCGAGTAGACGAAACCGGCAACCAGATCAAACGTTTCGGCAGCCTCGCGCCGCGCACGCCGACGAGTCAGCCAAAAGCCGGATAGTTTTCTTTGAACGAGGGGATCCAGCAGTTTCGCGTTGCGCCAACGACGCCAACGATTCCGCAGCCAACCCGGTAGTTGCACTCCCTCTTGCCTTTAGCGACGCCCGTAGATCCGCTGATCAAGCGGCCACGCGCTCAAGGAGCGCGGCGGGCAACAATCGCTGTGCTTCGAGATCGAGCAAATCGCGCAAGAATTCGGCGCCGGGACAGTCGGGGATGCATTCGTTGGCCGCGCGAATCAAGGCTTCAAAATGGGCGACGGCGCCGGCGACTCCCAATTCGTTGACACAGCTTGGGCGCAGCAGCTCGGCATCGCGATGCGCGGGCTTACCCAACTCGACATCGGTGCCGAGTACGTCACGGATATCATCGGCAACCTGATAGGCCTCGCCGAGTCGCTCACCGAGCTCACGCCACGGCGTCGGATCGACGCCCGCCGAGAGCGCACCGCCCACGGTCGCGGCCACAAATAACGCACCGGTCTTGAGACGACGATACTCCTCGAGCGGCGTCGTCTCCTCGCACTCCCAAGCCTGCCCCGCGACGATGCCACCGGGCGCGCCCGCCGCACGCGCAAGCGCCAGTACCACACCCTGCAAACGCGCCGGATGCTGAGCATATGCCCGCGCAACGTTTTGGAACGCGAGCACAATCAGCGCATCACCGACGAGCAACGCGATCCGTTCATCGAACGCACGATGCACCGAAGGTCGATTGCGACGAAATTCAGCGTCATCGAAACACGGCAAATCGTCGTGGACCAACGACGCGCAGTGCAGCAACTCGATGGAAGCGGCGGTCGCCTCAGCGAGCGCCGATTGCGCCTCACCACAGCCTGCGGCGATCGCGAGGCACAGCCGCGGACGAATCCGCGCGCCACCCGGAAAAACAGCGTAGCGAATAGCGGCGGCCAGACGCGGCGGGCAACCGAGCGACTCACACGACTCGACCGCCACTTCGAGGGCTTGCTCGATTCTGGACCCGGACGCGTTTTTCATACCTGCACCTGTTTCATGCCTGCGCCTGCGCAGCAAACGGCGTGGGAAACCTGATTGCTGGCGAATGTCAGCTCAGATTGTCACACTATGGTGTCATGGAATATAGACACCACCCGGTGGTGAGTCAAACCGGCCCGGACTTTGCGGCGTCGCTCGCACCGAATGGCTATGCCTGGTGGTATCTCGACGCCCTGAGCGACTGCGGCCGGTACGGCCTCACCGTCATCGCGATGCTCGGCTGCGTCTTCTCGCCTTGGTATGCCCGCGCTCGACGGCACGGCCTCGTCGATCCGGTGCAGCACTCCGCGCTCAATGTGGTGCTCTATCGCGGACAAGGGCGTCGCTGGGCTATGACCGAGCGCGATGCCGCTGCGGTGACGCGTCATTCACATCAGTTGAGTATCGGTCCGAGTCGCGTCACTTGGGAGGGCGACGCCCTGCAGATCGACGTGGATGAGAGAACCTCACCGTGGCCGCAAACGCTGCGTGGTCAGATTCGAGTCACGCCCAGCGTCCGACACGCCACTCCTTATCCGCTCGACGCCGCGGCCCGCCACCTGTGGTGGCCGATCGCACCGCTCGCGCGAATCAGCGTTCGGTTCGAGGCGCCGGCTCTCCGATGGCACGGCGCAGCCTACCTCGATGCAAATCAGGGTTCGGCTCCGCTCGAAGAGGACTTTGACGCTTGGAACTGGTCGCGCAGCCATGGGTCGAGCAGAGATGGGTTGAGCAGTTCACGCGTGCTGTATGACACGGTCGGCGCAGCGGGGCACCCCAACCGCTCGTGGTCACTGGAATTTGCGGCAGACGGCAGCGTGCACGCCGGATCGCAACCGCCGATCCAGCGGATGCCGAGTACGCTGTGGGGCATCGAGCGCCACACCCGCTGCGATCATGGCGCCCGACCTAGGGTGATCGAGACGCTGGAGAGCGCGCCGTTTTACTCGCGATCTTTAGTTGAAACGACCCTCGAGGGAGAGCGTGTCGAGAGCTTTCACGAAAGCGTCTCTTTGACCCGCTTCGCAACATCATGGGTGCGAGCCTTGTTACCGGTCAGACTGCCGCGAGTGCGCTCACGTCGTCTGCTCTAGGCCTGCCAGCTCCTGCGATTCGATCCGCTCGATGACCCCGAGCAGTCGCATCAAATCACGGGTCAAGATCGACTCGGCAACCGTCGGATCCGGGACGATTCCTTTCGCCGCATCATGTGTTGCGATCGCATCGAGCAAAAAAACCGCCGCAGGCATCACCGGCCAACTCTTGTGTTGAGGTGAGCTGGCGATCGCGGTGACGGAAATCGCTTTCGCGAGCAAGAGTGCCTTGCGTCGGCCCGACACCACGGCACGTTGCGAGATGGAATCACCCGAACGGCGCATGACTTCGCGCCCGATCTCGGCATACATCAAGCGCGCCGCGTGGATCGCCGGCCGACATTCCGGCGGTAGCTCGGTGACACCGGCTGCAGCTCGCACGTATAGCGTTTCTGCCGCATGCACCAGTCGATCAACGACTTGTCGGAAGGACTGGCTGAAAACCGGAGCGGCCAGTAACGCTTCACGTGACGAGTTCGCCTCACGCAACCAATCTTCCGGGAGATAGACACGCCCCATGCGAGCGTCCTCACCGACGTCTCGGGCGATATTGGACAATTGCATCGCGATGCCCAAGTCAGCCGCGCGTGCCAACGCCCACGGTGCACGCACTCCCATTAGCAGTGACATCATGATGCCTACCGTGCCTGCCACTCGGACTGCGTAGTCCTGCAGACTGCGAAAGTCCTCATAACGCCGGCCAGCGGCGTCCCAGGCAAAACCCTCGAGCAAGGCTGCCGGAACCGCCTGCGGGATGAGGAACTCGGTGACCACATCGGCCATGGCCCGGTCGGCAGCGCGATCGATAGGCTCGCCCCGATACAAACGATCGAGACGCTCGTTCAGTTCGACCCATGCGCGCTGCGGATCGTCCGATTGATCGATGGCGTCATCCGCTTCACGGCAAAAAGCATAGAGTGCCAGCGCCGGCTCACGCACTCGTTGGGGGAGCAGGAACGAGGCTGCATGGAAGGTCTTCGAGCCGACGCGAATCGACTCACGGCAGGATTCGAGATCCTCGGCACTCGCAAGCTTCGCTGTCATCTGCGGCTCTCCGCTGTCCCGCGCCAATCGAAATCACGCATTGCCACCTCGCCGAAGGTACAACGTTCTTTGATCGCGCGCTCGATGATAGGCCAAGCTGTCCAAGGCATGCCGACGAACGGCCAGGGATCATCGAGTCGCCAACTGACATCACGGGCACGCCGGAGATTTCTCAAATTGCTGCGGAAGCGCCCCGAGAATATTGAGGCCTGCGTTTCGGTGAGACATGGATAAAACTGCTGTAAAAGCCGCCTAGGCTTGAACCGCCATGGCTGCGGATCATCGGGCTGCAGCACGCTGCGGGCGAGGTCCGCCGGGTGCACGAAGTGGATCCCACTGGTTGTACGTGGATTGCATTCGATGCCCCATACCACTCCCTTTGCATCGAGCATCAAATCGAATGATACAAAGCCATCGAAACCGGTATGCGCGACGAAACGCTCGACCCACTCCAGCACGGCCGCTGGCGCATCGACACGCTCGAAGCACACGGCAACGGTGCCCTGCAAAACCGCGGCGCGATACACCACCGTGGAGTTTAAGCAGCCGTGCCGGGCAAATCCGAAGGTGCTGAGCAGCTGCCCCGGGACGAACGACTGAACGATCGCAGGCTCATCGAGCGCCGGCAGCGCGACGCCGCGCGCGAGGAACTGCACACCGCGACCCGAACACGAGTGCCGCGGCTTGACGACGGTCGGGCCGATTTGCGCGAGCTCAACGGCCGATGGATGATCGAGCGATCGCGTCTCGGGAGCCGCGAGACCGGCCTCGCGACAACGCACAATAAAAGCCTGCTTGTCGTACACCGACAACAACGAAATCAGCGGCATCGAAGCGACTCGGACAGACTCGGACAGCCGCTCGTGCAATGACGCCACGTGCAGAATCTCCTCCGAGACCGGCAACACCACATCGACGCTTTCTTTGGCGACGATATCGGAGAGCGATCGCAGGTAGCCCTCACGATCAACGGCCGGCGCCGGTACGACAAAACTGCGGGCGACCGCACGCGACGCACCAGCGACATGGCGTGCAAACGGCTCTGCCACGAGAACTCGACAACCTGCCGACTGCAGCGCGCGCGCCAACTCGAGCGCTTTGGGAAGTCGACCGAGCGTCAATAGCACCGTCGTCATGAACGCCTCGTGACGGTCATCCTTAATTGTTCGGCCGGTCGCGTCGTCAACCGGGCTACGGGTCGCACACGTTGCAGATCGTGTACTTGAAAGTCATAACGACGGCACAGCCGCGCGAGGATCAGACTCGCCTCGAGTTGCGCAAACCCGGCACCCACACAGACTCGCGGTCCGAGCCCGAACGGCAGATAGGCCCCCGCCACGAGTTCATGCTCGCGTTCCGGCGAGAATCGATCCGGATCGAAGGCGTGCGGGTGTTGCCAATAATCCCGGTGCCGATGAATGGTCCACGGCGCGATCATGAGCATGGCGCCGCGCTTGACCCGGTGTCGCCCGATTTGCGCCGACTCCGCTGCCACTCGCGGAATAAAGGTGATCGGCGGATACAGTCGCAAGGTTTCTTTGAAGACGTTACGCACGTAGCTCATCCGCCTGACCTGCTCGAGACTGATCGGGCCATCGCCGGCGACCGCTTCGACCTCGCTGCGCACGCGCGCCATCACCGCCGGCTGCACCGAGAGGATCATGAAGGCCCAAATCAACGCGCTCGCCGTCGTCTCGTGACCGGCTAGAAACATCACGCCGAGTTGATCGAGCAACTCCTTGCGAGTGAATCCCTGCTCCGTGTCGACGTCGCGGGCCTCGATGACGGCACTGGCGATATCGTCATAGTTGCCGGCGCGCGCACCCAGATGGGTATCGACCAGATCGCCGAGATGATGTCGAATGCGCTCGCAAGCCTCGAGCACCACCGGATGTTGCGGGATATTGGCGAACGGTTCGTCGAAGATCAGTCGCTTCAGCTCGACCTGTGCACACGTTCGCTCAAAAACCGTAAATGCCTCGAATACATCCACGGCCGTTCGCGACTGCAAAGATGTCGAGAAAACGGTGCGACAAATGATGTCTGCGGTCAGGTGACTCATCGCCAGATCCAGCGAAAACGCCTCCGCACGCGCCGCCTGTTCATCCAAATGCTGCTCATAATCATCGACCGCCGCCGACATCGACACGAAAGCTTTGCCTAGCCGCATGTGCGAAAAGGCGGGGTCGATCATCTGGCGTTGGCGCTTCCAGATCGCGCCACTCGAGACGAAGATCGAATTGCCGACCAAGGGCTCGAGCGCACCGACCATCAGATCGTTCTTCGGATAGATGCCGCTCGGATCGGTGAGTACGTCTCGAAGCAATTCCGGAGCGTTGACGATGAGGATCGAGCGCCGCGAATAGCCTAGCCAACCGGTCTCGACCTTGTAGGCCTTGGCCGGCAACAAACTCAGCAGGTCGCCGTCACCGCGCGCCATTGTGCGCAGCAAAGACACCAGCGCCGCGAGCGGCTGCGGTCTAGGTGGACAGTACATACGTCAACCCTACTTTACACTAGCCGACGACATCGGCAGCATGACGCCGGTGACCGACCCCGTGACCACCCTATTTCACGCCTTCGTGGTGCTGCATATCCTCTGCGGCAGCCTCGGCCTCGTCGCATTCTGGATACCGATACTTGGCCGTAAGGGCAGCCCGCTGCACCGCCGCTGGGGGCAGGTGTTTACCCGAACCATGCTAGCGACCGGCGCGGCAGCGGTGGGTATCAGTATCTGCACGCTGATCGACCCGCAGGGCACCCACCCGCACTTGGATAACGCCGCGTGGGTGCGCGGGATTTTCGGCTGGATGATGCTTGGCCTCGCCATCCTCACGGTAAATCTCGCGTGGTATGGCCTCTCTTGCATCCACCACCGCGAGAATCATCGCGGGCATCGCGAATGGCGCAACCTAGGCCTTCAGCTGCTGCTGGTCCTCGCCTCCGTCATCTGCCTAGTCGAATCACGACGGATCGGCGAACCTTTGATGCTTGGTATGCCCGCCATCGGTATCGCCACGGTTGCCACCAATCTCTGGTTCATCTTTAAACCACAACCGGCGCGGCTCGATTGGTTGAAGGAACATATCAAGGCGCTGGTGGGTGCTGGAATTTCCGTCTATACCGCATTCTTCGCGTTTGGCGCCGTACGCACGATTCCAGCGCTCGCGCTGCATCCGGGTTTGTGGTCGATTCCTCTCGTCGTCGGGCTCGCGCTGATCCTCTACCACCGACACGCTGTCACGCGACAACGCGCCCTGCAAGCTTGAGCAAGTCCCAACGTACGATCGTGATCGGCGCCGGCGTTGGCGGTCTGGCCGCTAGCATCGACCTGGCGCGTCGCGGTGTCGAAGTCACGCTGGTCGAGCGTGCCGAAACGGTCGGCGGCAAACTGCGTAGTCTCGCCCCGCGCGGCCGTCCGATCGATGCCGGTCCAACCGTCTTTACCCTGCATCACGTTTTCGAATCTTTGTTCGCCGATGCCGGCAGTCGACTGGAAGATCACCTGAAATTGGTTCCAGCCGATTTACTCGCCAGACACGTCTGGCGCCACAGCTCCAAGGTGCTCGACCTCCACGCAAACGCCCAGCGCTCGATGGAGGCCATCGGCGAATTCGCCGGGGCACCGGCCGCAAGAGGCTTTGGTGAATTTCTAGATCGCGCCGGCGCCTTGCACCAGAGCCTTCGCCAACCCTTCATGATGGCGCCGCGTCCGAGCGCGGCAGGCCTCATGCGCGAACTCGGCTTCGCCGGCATGCTCGCCATGTGGCGAACACCGCCGTGGCTCACCCTGTGGGCTGCACTTGGCAGCCACTTTCGCGACCCGAGACTGCGACAACTGTTCGCGCGCTACTCGACTTATGTCGGCTCGTCGCCTTTGCAAGCGCCGGCCACCTTGATGCTGATCGCGCACGTTGAGCAATGCGGGGTGTGGCTGGTCGAAGGCGGTATGCGGCGAGTCGCCGAGGCCCTCGCGACGCTGGCGAGGCACTGCGGCGCCAGCATCCGTTTAGGCACTGGAGCCCGACGAATCGAGGTGCGCGACAGCCGAGTCATCGGGGTGCAGCTGCACGATGGTAACTTCATTCCGGCCGACTCGGTGATCTTCAACGGCGATACGCAAGCGCTCGCTGACGGACTGCTCGGTTCTGAGGTTCGCATCGCCGTCAAAACCCGTGCTCGCACAGATCGTGCGCTTTCGGCGGTCACCTGGTGTATCGACGCTCCGACCCAGGGCTTCGATCTCGCACATCACAACGTCTTCTTTGGTGATGACTATCCACGAGAGTTCTCGGATATCTTTGAACGGCGCCGCATCACGGATCGACCCACGATCTACCTGTGCGCCCAAGATCGGGGTGAAGCGAGTGCGCCACTGCAGACGGGCGAGAGCGAGCGACTCTTGATCCTCGTCAACGCACCGGCGGACGGGGACCAACGCGGGGTGACCGATGACGAGCTGCCGCCACTGCAGCGACGCGTCTTTGATCAACTCGCAGCGAACGGCCTCTACGTCTCGCGAGAACGCGCCGACTGTGTCGTCACCCGACCGCAGGACTTCGAACGATTGTTCCCGGCCACCGGCGGCAGTCTTTATGGTTCCGCCAACCACGGTGCCTTCGCCAGCTTTGCGAGACCCAATTCACGCACCCGCATCCGCGGGCTTTACCTTGCCGGCGGCAGCGCGCATCCCGGTCCCGGTGTGCCGATGGCGACGCTATCGGGCCGACTTGCCGCAGCAGCGCTGCTGCGTGATCTAGACTAACGGGACTCTGACTAACGAAGACGAGACGGCGCCGGCACGATCTTGTCGAGAAGGTTTGCCGATGACACCACGCCCGGTAGACCCGCGCCCGGGTGTGTTCCGGCACCCACGAGATACAGGCGCTCGACTTCCTCGCTGCGGTTGTGTGGGCGAAACCATGCGCTTTGAAAGAGCTTCGGCTCCATCGCGAACGCAGCGCCTTTCGCAGAGGCAAGCCGGTCTCGAAAGTCGAGCGGCGTCAGCATCAGCGAGGTGGTCAATGCATCGCCAAGCCCCGGCAGCACCGTCGACTCCAAACGGCGTTGCACAGCCGCCCGGTACGGCTCGGCCTGCGTCCGCCAGTCCGTGCCGCTATCCAGATGCGGCACGGGTGCTAAGACGTAGAACGAATCGCATCCGGGAGGCGCCAAGCTCGCATCACTCGCGCTCGGACGATGCAGATACAAACTGAAATCTTCGGCAAGATGCTTGCGCTCAAAGATATCCTTCAATAATTCACGATAGCGTGCACCCAAAACCATGGTGTGGTGGTAGACATCGTCGTAGCGTCGACGAGTGCCGAAGTACCAAACGAATAGACTCATGGAGTAGTCGGCGCGAGCGAGCTTCGCATCGGTCCAACGACGGCGCGGCGTGGAGCCCAATAATTTTCCATAGGTCGTCGCTACGTCCGCATTCGAGACCACAATGTCCGATTCGATCACCTCGCCGCTTTCGAGTCTCACACCACAAGCCCGACCCGCCTTGACGAGAATTTCCGCCACCGGCGCGTTGTAACGCAACTGCCCACCCTGCCCCTCGATCAAGCCGACGAGGCCTCGCACTAAAGAGCCCATGCCACCTTCGGCGTAGTGCACCCCATAACTGCGCTCGAGATGCGCAATCAGGCAGTAGTAGGCAGTGGTGGTAAACGGGTTACCACCAATCAACAGCGGGTGGAAGCTGAACAGCGTGCGCAACTTGTCGCTGCGGAAAAATCGACTGACTTCGCTATAAACCGAGCGATATCCACCGAGCCGAACGAGATCGGGAGCGGCCCGCAACAACGTGCCAATTTCGTGGAACGGCTGCTCGGCGAGATCTCGGAATGCGACCTCATAGATGTCACGGCTGCGAGCGAGAAACCGATCGAACGCGGCGGCGTCTCGTGGCTCGATGCGCGCCACCTGCTCACGCATCAGCGCAAGGTCCGAGGTGTAGCGGAACACGTCACCGTCATCGAAGCGCACTTCATAAAACGGATCGATCGAACGCAAGGTGACATCGTCAGCGAGGCGCTTGCCGCAGAGACGCCACAGATCCTCGAAAAGATAGGGCGCGGTGATGATCGTCGGACCGGCGTCGAAGGTGTAGCCATCTTGCCGGTAGACATAGCCCCGCCCGCCGGGACCGTCGAGACGCTCGAGGACCGTCACTCGATAGCCGCGCGCGCCGAGACGAATGGCTGCCGCGAGCCCGCCGAAGCCGCTGCCAATGACGATCGCATGACTACTCATGACCGAGGCTCCCCTGAGTGATCCGCCTGCCGCAGCGACGTCAGCTGCGAGGTGTCTGTCCCGCCCAAGATACAGCCACTGGTGTCAGGATGGAATGACGATACCGTCAGCGCGAGCGCGAGCAAGCACCCAGTCGGCCAAGCGGGCAGGATCCTCTTCGTGGGCCAGGTGCCCCAAAGTCGGCCACTGTTCAACGGTGGCCGACGGAACCAGTTGCCTGACTTTGACGGCCTCACCCGGCAGGATCATGCGATCCTGCCCGCCGATGAGCAGATGCAATGGCACGGCTAACCGCGAGAGCTCAACCTCGAGCGGCCGCAAATCCCAAACGCCCATCATGGCGAGCGCAGCGCCAGTGTGGCCCGGGCAACGCGAGAGACGTCGGTAGCACTCTCGCCCGCGCTCATCGACCCGCGAGCCGGTGCTCTCGAGCAAACGATCGACCTCACGCGGTGACTCGAGCCGCTTGGCAAACCAACGCGGTAACCAATGGCTGCTGACCACGGCGCGTACGAGCGGCGTGAAAGCGGGGTGCTTGAATCCCGTCAACGGCAGCAATGCGCCGTTCAAACTGATGAGACAACGCGGCTTGACCTCACGATCCAAGACGAGGCGCGCTGCGATCGCCGCACCCGCCGAGTGTCCGATGACGAGCGTCGGGCTCACCACCATTGTCCGCAATAACGCCGCGAGCGATCGCGTCATGCCGGGTAGCGACAACCCCTCGAGTTCGACGGGCCGCGATGTGAAGCCATGGCCCGGCAAGTCGACGGCGATCACGTCGAAAGAGATTGCGAGCAAGGGCAGGAGGTCGCGAAAGGAATGCGTCGAAGCACCCGTGCCGTGGATGAGCAGACACGTGGGCCCCACCCCGAGTCTTTGAACGTGCCAACGCAAACCGTCCGAGTCGATGAATCGACTGCAGTCGCGATTTGGCCAATCGCGACCCTCGATCTGCCAATCCGGTGCGCGCAAAAGTTCGGCGCTCAACTGCCCGTTTCTCCGGTGCTTCGTTAGACTTGCATCGCATGATACGCCGGCTGCCCGCTCGACTCCTCTCGATCACGATCGCGCTCTTCCTCGTGGCGTGGCTCGCTTATCAACTCGGCCCTCGGCACGAGATCGTCGAGCCTCGGGGAATGCCGACACTCGCGGACGACCCGCTCGCCCTCGAATCACAGCTTGCAGATGCCGAGCATCGGGCCAGTCGATCGCCGCTCGGACCAATCACGCCGGGCACGGAAAAGCGGATTTTTTGGGCGCATGAGGATCGCCGTAAAACAGCCCTCTCGATCGTCTACCTGCACGGTTATTCGGCTACCCGACAAGAAATCTCGCCGCTGACCGAAAGGCTCGCACGCGCGCTCGGTGCCAATCTGTTCCACACCCGCTTGCGCGGCCATGGCCAACCCGGCGACGCCATGGCCGCAGCGAGTGCCGGCGACTGGCTCGCGGACACACTGGAGGCGTATGCGGTCGGTGAACGGATCGGCGGACGCGTCATCGTCATCGGTACATCAACCGGCGGCACGCTGGCGTTATGGCTCGCACGTCGAGCGGAGGCCGCGAACCTCGCGGCGCTGCTGCTCGTGTCGCCGAATCTCGGCCCGCGCGATCCGCGCAGCGAGTGGCTCGCCGGACCGTGGGGTCCACAGCTCGCTTCGCTGGTGATCGGACCCACTTTCGAATGGCGTCCCGCCAACGAACCGCACGCGAAGTTTTGGACCTGGCGTTATCCATCGCAGGCACTGATTCCGATGATGGCGCTGGTCGATCACGTGCGCGCGAGCGATCTCGAGCTCATCACGACACCGACCCTCGTGATCTACTCACCGAACGATCGCGTCGTCAGTCACGAACAGATCGAAGCCATGTTCGATCGCTTGGGTGCGGGCATCACCGGTAACTCGACTAAGCGACGTGTCGTGGTGACACGCAGCGAAGACCCCTCGAGCCACGTGCTCGCCGGCGATGTCCTCGCGCCACGCGACACGCCCAGCATGCTGCAACACATGCAAGACTTCCTGCGTCACATGCAGGCTGTGTTGCCGTCAGCTCAAGGCGCGTAGATTCACAAGATAGCGTTGGGCTCGATGACGATAGTTCTCGACGGAACGCCGGATCAACGCGCGCTCACGCTCGCCCACCTCCCGTACGATTTTGCCGGGAGAACCCATCACGACACTGCCGTCGGGGATGACCTTGTCAGGCGGCACCAGCGCGCCGGCCGCCACGACACAATCGCGGCCGATCACCGCGCGGTCCAGCACCATCGCACCGTTGGCAATCAAACTGCCGTCACCGATCGTGCAACCGTGCAAAAATGCGCGGTGCCCGATCGTGACGTTGGCGCCGATGCGCAGCACCACGCCGGGATCGGTGTGCATCACGGTGCCATCCTGCACGTTGCTGTTCTCACCAATCTCGATCCAGTCGGTATCACCGCGCAGCACTGCACCAAACCAGACGCTCGCGCCCGGCGCGAGGCGTACTCGCCCGATAAGATCGGCGCTCGGTGCGACATACACGCCTGCAGCGATGTCAGGACGATGGCCGTCGAATTCATAGATCATGAGTTGACGATACTCCGCTGAAGAGACGTATCCAGTCGTGATCGCGGGGTCCGATGGCGATGAAGTCGGGATTCAACCAGCCACTGCCGCGGTTGTATTCGAGCGGTGAGCCATCGAGCCGCAACACATCGCCCCCGGCGCCCTGAACGATCGCGTGGGCCGCGGCCGTATCCCACTCCGAGGTCGGACCGATGCGCGGATAGATATCCGCATCGCCCTCGGCGAGCACGCAAAATTTCAATGAGCTGCCCATGCTCACCAGTTCGTGTGGGCCGAGCGCTTGCAAGGCTGCAGCGAGCCGCGCGCCCGCGTGAGATCGACTGCCGACCACGCGAATGGGTATCCGTGAGCGCGGTGCGATCTGGATACGCGCAGACTCCGTCGGAGTCGTGGCTTTCCACGCACCCACATCCGCGAGACCAAAATAATCGACACCGGTGACCGGGACGTGCACCACCCCGAGCACGGGACGGTAATTGTCGATGAGCGCGATATTGACCGTGAACTCGCCGTTACGAGAGAGAAATTCTTTGGTGCCATCGAGCGGGTCGACCAACCAAAAACGCGACCAGGCACGTCTCTCGGCCAGCGGCACATCGGCCGCCTCCTCAGACAACACCGGCCACTCGGGTGTCAGCGACTGCAAGCCCTCAACGATGATGCGATGTGCGGCAAGATCGGCCTCGGTGAGCGGCGAGGCGTCTGCCTTGCGGTCGATCGCGACGGCGCCGGGCTGCTCGAGCCGTCGGTAAACCTCGATGATGGCCTCACCGGCAGACCTTGCGATACCGCGAACGGTAGCCAAGGTGTTTTGCCAATCGACTTCGGTCAATACAGCGGAATTCACACCCGCATTATCGCCTGATCATCAGCCGATCAGGGCTTCGGCTGATCGCGATCCTTGGCAGCCTTGCGATCGGCCTTCAGCTGCTTCACATCAAGGGGCCGAATCTCGAGGATGGGACAGCTATCCCGTCCCGCGATCACCTTCTCGAACTTGTTGATCGTGTACCCCGTCTGCGTGACTTGGATCGAGTTGGCGAACGTGAGATCCGGGCAGGTATCCCAGACGCGCAGCAAGTAGGCCTCATTGATGCCTGTCCAGATGACGAGCTGATCGCGCGACACGGGCGTCCAGGAATCGATACCCCGCATGACGACGATGTCGCTCACCGGATCGCCCGCGTAGTTGATGTAGTCGAGTCGCGGTCCGTCAGACCTCAATAACCCGGACGAACAGGCACTGAACGTGACGGCCGAAAACAGCGCGAACAGGAACTTTTTCATGATCCGAACCTCCGATACTTCGTCAGACTGACCGCCACGAATGAAGTTCGCCGAGCGCGAAACCCCTTGCAGCCGTTATGGTGTTGTATTTAAATATAACACCTAACCCGAGACGAGCGTCGAACACCCGAGGACCTGCGGCCCGTGAAAGACCTAATCGATATTTTTCTGCAACCCGCACCGGTGCTGCAACGCCTTCAGGAGAGGCCGACCTGGCTGCTGCCCATGGTGCTGCTTTGCATCGCCAGTATGATCGGAACGTTTCTGTATTTCAGTGCAGTTGATGCCGCGTGGTTCCTCGAGCGCAGTGTCCTGCAATCGAACCCCGACATCTCCGAGGCGCAACTGAAGTCCATCCGAGACTCGAACACCGGAGGCGGCTTCATATTATGGAGCGCCACCTTGAGCAGCGGCGTGGTGCTGCTGTTGATACTGCTCGCCTATGGCGGCTATTTCTGGTTCGCGGGCAAGCTGACGGCGCTGACCATCAGTTACAAACAGGGTCTCGCCCTCGCGGCGTGGTCGTCGATGCCAACCCTGATCAACTCGATCCTCATCATCGTGGGGACGATCGGGATGGAGCCGCAAACGCCGCTCGAGAGCCTGTCGATCACGACACTCGACCCGCTCTTGATCCAACTCGACGCGGACAGCCCCTGGAAATCCTTCGCGACCTCCTTCACTTTCCTAGCCTTCTGGACCGTGTGGCTTGGCGCCGTTGGTTGGAAGTCGTGGACTCGCGCGGACAGTTGGATCACACCCGTGGTCCTTGCCGCCGCTCCGAGCGTCGGAATCTTTGGCTTCATGATTATCAAGGCGCTGCTCGCCTAACCTCTGGAAATCAACTCAATGAAACTCGACAAACGTTGGCTAGCAGCCGGACTTATCGTTCTTGCGATCGCGGTACCCCTGACGGTCAAGCGATTTTCCGGAAAATCCGGCACTCCCGTGGACGTCATCGTCGCGGCGGAACAGGAGGTGAAACCGAGCATCTTGGCCTCCGGAACCCTAGCCTTCAAGGTCGAAGTAAACCTCACCGCAGAGGTGACAGCACGAGTTCGCAGCATCGCGGTACAGGAGGGCGACACCGTACAAGAGGGCCAGCTGTTGCTGCGACTGGATCCTGAAACCTACAACGCAATCATTGCGCGTGAAGAAGCGAGTGTTCGCCAGAACCGGATCAATATCGACCGGCAGCGCGCAGTCGTCGCGTTGCGAAAGCAGCAATACGAGCGCAGTCAAAAATTGGCGACAGCGAAACTGATCGACCAAAACCGACTCGATGAGGACCGGAACCAGTTTGTCGTCGCCGAGGCCGACCTGCGCAGTTCCGAGGAAGCCTTGCAACGCTCGCTCGCCGTGCTGAGCGATGCGCGCGAGCAGCGATCCAAAACCGAAATCCGCGCGCCGATCAGCGGCCGTATCGTCTCCTTACCCATCAAAGCCGGTGAGGTCGCCATTCCATCGACTGCCTCGCTCGCCGGGGCGCAGTTGATGAAGATCGCCGATGTCTCGGCGATCCAAGCCGAAGTGAAGGTCGACGAGGCGGACGTTGCGAAGATCACACTCGGCCAACGTGCCGACGTCTTTGCGGCCGCGTATCCCGACACGGCGCTCGTCGGCAAAGTCGAGCGTATCGCCCTGACACCCACCGTGGAGGGTCAAGGTCGATCGTATAAAGTGACGCTGGCGATCGAAGCGCCGGGCGCGCTGCAGTTGCGATCGGGAATGAGCGCACGCGCAATCATCTTTTTGGGAGACGGTCGCAAACAATTGTCGGTGCCGGTCGAAGCGGTCGTCACCGAAACCCCTGAGAAAAATGTCGTCAAAAAATTCGTGTGGGTTGACGATGGAGGCAAAGCTCGCAAGCGAGCGATTACCACCGGTCTCTCCGATGATCGCTGGGAAGCCATCGACTCCGGTATCGCTGTCACGGACCGAGTGATCTCCGGGCCTGCCAAAACTCTCCGCCGTCTGCGCGACGGAGATACCGTCACCGAGCGCAAGAACAAGCCCGTCAACAACGAAGAAGGCGCGGACGGCGACGACGAATGATCGAGCTGCGGGGCATCGTCAAAAAATACGTTCTCGGCGAGGAGACTGTGCTGGCTTTGGCGGGCGTGGATCTTTTCATCGGACGTAACGAATACGTCGCGTTGATCGGACCATCAGGGTCGGGCAAGTCGACCTTGATGAACATCATCGGCTGCCTGGATTCGCCGAGCGCAGGACAATACATATTGAACGGTCGCGATACGTCGTCGCTACGCGATGATGAGCTCGCCATCGTGCGTAATCGCGAGATTGGGTTCATTTTTCAGAGCTTCCACTTGCTGCCGCGTCAAACGGCGCTGCAAAACGTGATGCAGCCGCTCGTCTATCGACGGATGCCGCCTGCGGAACGTCGCGAGCGCGCTGCGCACGCCCTCGAGAAAGTCGGTCTCGGCGATCGCCTCGATCATCGGCCGAACCAGCTATCCGGTGGTCAACGACAACGCGTCGCCGTCGCCCGTGCACTCGTCGGAGAGCCGTCGCTACTGCTGGCCGACGAGCCGACCGGCAACCTCGACTCGCGTACCTCACGCGAGATCATGGCGCTGTTCGATGCGCTGCATTCGCAAGGGCAAACTGTCGTCGTCGTGACCCACGAACCTGACATCGCAGCCCACTGCCAGCGGACCATCCGCGTGCGTGACGGCTTGGTCGTCGAAGATTCACTCAACCCCCCGCGTGCCGCATGAATCTGCTTGCCGAAGCTTTCTCCGCTGCCCTCGCTAGTCTGAACGCGCATCGTCTGCGCAGCTTCCTCACCACGCTTGGCATCCTGATCGGCACCATGGCCGTCATCGCGGTGGTCTCGGTGCTGCAAGGCTTTTCGGACTCCATCAGCAACCAATTTTCCGATCTCGGCAGTAACACACTCACACTCGATGCCATCAACGAGCAGGAGAATTTCCGCACCGGTCGGATCAATCGCATCACCTTCGATGATGTCGAAACACTACGTTACCGCGTGCCCGGTATCTCACGGGTTGCGCCGATCATCGTTCCACAACTCGGT
Source organism: Gammaproteobacteria bacterium (assembly GCA_018970145.1). GTDB lineage: Bacteria > Pseudomonadota > Gammaproteobacteria > Steroidobacterales > Steroidobacteraceae > UBA964. The sequence goes on along the minus strand of JAGWWY010000001.1, from coordinate 252,697 downwards.
GGTGCCGCCTATCGCGGCAGAACGACGACTCCGCAAATTCTCGGTGCGACCGAAGAATCTCAAGACGTGCTCGGCGTTGATGCGAGTATCGGCCGTTACATCACGGCTAGCGATGATCGCAATGGACGTCGTATCGTGGTCATCGGCGTCGACGTTCGCGACGAGTTGCGAATGCCCAAAAATCCGGTCGGCGAATATTTGCTGATCGGGCGCGAGTGGTTCCGCGTCGTTGGCCTGCTCGAGAAGCGCGGCGAAATCTTCGGTTTCAGTCAGGACAATCGTGTCTTCATCCCCTTCTCGGTCGCGCGTTCACTGACGGGAACATTCGAGCGACCATTTATGGAAGTGTCGTTCACCGTCGAGAATCTCGCAGAGCTTGCGCAAGTGCGCGAACGCGCCAACCGGGCCGTTCGCTTGTCACGCAAACTCGCTCCGAATGCCGAGCCCGATTTCGAGATCAAGGCGGCCGACTCTTTCATCAAACAGTTCAACCAGATCACCGCGACGGCAACAGCAGTGCTCGCGGGCATCGTCGGAATCTCGCTGCTCGTCGGCGGTATCGGCATCATGAACATTATGTTGGTGTCGGTAACCGAGCGCACTCGCGAAATTGGAATCTTGAAGGCACTCGGCGCGACTCGTCGCGACATCTTGATTCAGTTCTTGCTCGAGGCGGCCTTGCTGTCGTTGCTCGGCGGTTTGGTTGGCATCGTGCTCGGCTTGCTCGCCGGCATGGGTATCGCCTCGCTGATACCTAACTTCCCACCGGCGCACGTACCCGTGTGGGTCATGCTCGCCGCCGCCGGATTTTCTGCACTGGTCGGAGTCGTGTTCGGGATCGCACCGGCCTCGAAAGCGGCGAGTCTCGATCCGATCGAAGCACTGCGCTACGAGTAAGCGTTAGCCGCGATACTCAGCCAATCCCGCCACCGACTTCGGTAGGCCGGCGGTCACGCTCGCCTGTTTGTCACCCGAGGCGAGATGGATGCGAGCGACCTCGCCCGTGAAGAAGTTCGCCACGAGGCAGTGCTCGCCATCGGTCATCAAATCCATCAGCGCCCAACCGAACCCGGGCAGCGGAATCGAGCGCTGAGTTTTTCCGTGCTCATCCACAACTTCGATTCCAGCGCCGCGTAGCACATACAGCGTGCCATCGATCGCGTGCTGCATTCCGAAGAACATCGGCGGCGGCCCAGGCGGAAAAGGAGGCTCGAAACTTTGAAGATCCGGCAGCTGGCGATCCTGGACAAGGTCATAGCGCATGAGCCGAGGTCCAGTCTCGGAGCAGTAGACCAGCGTCTGTTCATCCGGCGACAGTGACGACATCGTCACACCGAGAAACCCACCCATGCCACCATGCGTCGCGGTCGCATATTCGGCGAGTAATTGGCCTGCCGGCGAAAATCGCCAAACGTGCCCGTCACCCAAGCGGGTTGTGCCGGGCATGAAGGACAGCCGGGTTTTCATCCGCGCTTGCATCTCGGGACGTACCGCATCACCCACCACGTGCTCACTCAACAACAACGAACCGTCGCGGCAGAAATGCACGTGCGAATACGACCGGCTACCAAACTCGTTACGCAGGACGACCCGCCCGTCACGATGGATGTTGAGCACCCGGAAGCCTTGACTGTCGAACGCCCACAAGACCCCGTTGGGATCGAACTTGAGCCCGCCAAGCAAATGCGTCGTCTGTTCGATATACAGAGTGCCCCTCAGATTGAGCGCGGCATCGTATTGCAAGAGGCGGCCGCGTCCGGCGTGATCATCGTCCGGATTATTCAATTCGGTCGCGGCGACGAATACATCCCCAGCAGTCCACGCACTGAAACCGTCCGCACTCATGTCGTACCCCTTCGTGACTCATATCGCGAAATGACATCGCGCTTTTGACCCAGCAGCGTGGACAGACCCCGACCGAGCATACGGCCGGTCGTCAGCCACGTGATGTTGTTCCCCTGACGCGTATCGGACAGAACCCGGTCGACGATCCACGGTGTCGTCGTTTCGACGTGTTCACCGACAAAGTTCAGTTGCCTCATCGCGAGTGCGCGCCGCGACTCGGGCACGCGCTGCATCTCGCGTAACAGTCCTTCAGTGACATTCACACCGGGACTGATGGTGCCGATCAGAATGCCATCGCCAGCCTCTTTACGTTCCTTGACCAAAGTATCGGCAAAATATTTGACCGCACGCTTGGTGGTCGAATAGACGGACATCCCCGGTACGACCCGGCCCGTCGCCCCGCCACCCCCGAGCGTCAGATACAACTTGCCGACAGAGCCTTGGCGTCGAAAGCCGGCGATGGCAACCTGCGCCGCGTTCATCGAACCGACGACATTGGCGGAAACCATCGACTCGATCTCCTCCGCGCTCGTATCGAGAAAGGCGACACCGGTACGCGCGAACCCCGCGTTGTTCAGCCAGATATCGATCGAGCCGAAGCGCTCGACCCCGAAATCCCAAGCCGACTGTACTGAATCGAGATCGGCGATCTCGCAGACGCAACCGGCTAGCCGCTCTGCCGCATCCGGAAACTCCACGACCAATCGCTCAACGGCCGCACTCACGCCCGCGGCAGTTCGCCCCGTCAGCACGACCCGTACCCCTCGCCTCTGCAGCTCGCGAACGTAGCCAAACCCAAGCCCTTGCGTGCCACCGGTCACGATCGCCACTCTATTCATGGAGTCTCCCCAAGACATACGCAAAGAATACTGGTGCGCGCCACGCGATACCGGAACGCCCCGAGGCTGACCACGCCTTGGACGCAAACAGCGCGCCGCTTGGCGCCCCGACGTGGCGAAGGCAGCTTGTCTCGTTATGACAAAACCTCTCGTGATCGTCATCACCGGCAGCACTCGCGGCATCGGCAAAGGCATGGCGCTCGAATTCGCCCAACGCGGTCACCATGTCGTCATCTCAGGCCGCTCGCACGAGGTTGCCGAGACGGTAGCTCGCGAGTTACAGCGATCCGCCAGCGGGGAAAGCCGCCTCGTCGGCGTGGGCTGCGATGTCGCTTGTCGTGGCGACATCGAGGCGTTGTGGCAGCGTAGCGTCGACCGCTTCGGCAAAGTCGATATCTGGATCAACAACGCCGGCATATCACATCCGCGCCAGCGAGCCGGCGATCTCCACTCCCGGGATATCGTCGCCGTGCAGCAGACCAATCTCACCGGCGTTATGCAGGCCACTCAAGTGGCACTGAACGGTATGTCGCAACAGGCAGAAGGCGGCACGATCTACAACATGGAAGGCTTCGGATCCAACGGGATGTCACGACCTGGGATGTCACTCTACGGTGCCAGCAAGTTTGCGCTGACCTACTTCAACCAAGCACTGCTCAAGGAAATGCCATCGAGCCCAGTCAAAGTGTGCTATCTGAGCCCGGGCATCGTCATCACGGACTTGCTCAAGCGCGACATGGGGGTTGCAGGATCGACCGAGTTCGAGCGGACTCGCAAGATCTATGAAATCTTGGCCGATCGTGTCGAGACCGTCTCGCCATGGCTGGTGGAGCAAATCTTGCGCATGCCGGTTAACGGCGCCCGTATCGCTTGGCTAACGAGCGGCAAAGCCGCCCGCCGCTTCCTCGGATCGCTATTCCGCCGACGTCAAGTCTTGAGACCCGCCGACTTGGCTGTCGACTGAGGCAACGGACGGCGCGCGATCGCGATGATCCCTGCCACGAAGATGGTGCTCAGCATCGCGTTGAAAATCGGATACTCGAGCGGATAGAGCCAATACTCGCGATAGGCGCCGAAGTGTGCGGGCATTTCAGCCGAGCCCCACAACACGATTCCCGCTCCCACCCCGTAGCGCAAGGCCGGTGCCATGCGCACTTGCTGCGCCGCCTTGTAGACGAGGTATGCCGCCCAAATGCTCCAAAGTACATAGGTCGCCATCACGATCTGGACACCCGTGCCGCGTGTGCCGAAATAAATGACATAGAGCCAGAACTGATAACAGAACCAGGTGACGAAGATGACTTCCATCGCCGTGATGCGCGCAAAGCTCCTCTGATTATTCGGCGTCGGCATGCCCGGTGAAAAACGCAAATTACGATGGAAGAAGCGCATGAAGTTACACTTCGTTTGCAGGTTGAACACGCCGTAAAGCAGCAAGATCGCGAACATGATGGTCACCGTGGCCTGCAACATGTTGGCCTGCGGCGCGGCCGCATAGCCGTCGACTTCCACGGGAAAAGCGGGCACCGCATAGAGCACCGAAAAATACTTGAAGGCGTATTCGAACCAACCAATCCAGATTAGCCAGCCGCCCAGCATGCCCATCCACGTCGCCGGCAGCTCATCCTGTTTTAGACCGAGCCAAACGAGTACGAAACCTACGATGCCGACGAGGACCGCGGCGACGTATACGCCCTCCGTGAAGACGGCCTCCATCACTTTGTAGACGGTGTGCCCGAGTGGCTGCGTCAGAAAACCGACCATCAGCCCGAGCAAACCGACGACCGGCTTGCGGTAGAGAGCAGAACTCATGCGCGAACCCCCGTTGACTGCATGATCAAAAAACAATCTACGGAATCATGCCCACCTTGCCTTCGCGGCGCGTATCAGCCGCCCCAACCAACCGACCGTCGGACAAGCGCCGCACCGCGTGCAGACCGGAACCTTCACCACCGCGACTGCGGCTGGTGTCGTGCCCCAACGCCGTTAGACCGGCGAGCCATTGCGGATCGGCACGACCACGCTCCACGACGAGGTTTCCCCGCGCGATCATGTTGGGCAAATCGATGGCCGCTTGCGGCGATAAATTCCAATCGAGCATCGCGATGATGCTTTTGCTGACGTACGCAATGATGTTGTTACCACCGGGTGAGCCGACCGCGAGTTCAAACTGCCCGTCTCGAAACACGATCGTCGGCGTCATCGAGGATCGCGGCTTCTTGCCTGGCGCGACGGCATTAGCGATCGGTATGCCCCGATCATCGACCGGCTTGAAGCTGAAGTCGGTCAGCTGGTTGTTGAGAAAGAAACCACCCGCCATGCGCAAAGAACCGAACAGACTCTCGACCGTGGTCGTCATCGAGACGACATTGCCGCGACGATCCACCACGACGAAATGACTCGTACCCGTGACGGCGCCCGTTGCATCCTTGCCGCGACGCTTGGAGCCCGGCGGATCGCCCGCTTCCACCCGTGCCATGGCCTTGTCGCCGGAAATCAGCGCGGCACGCGAACGCAGATAGTCTTTGTCGATCAAGCCGGCGAGCGGGACTGCTTCAAAGCGATCATCGGCCACGTACATGTCGCGATCGGCGTAAGCCAAGCGCTGCGCTTCGATGAAGTGGTGCCAGCCTTGGGTGGTTACGCCCATGGCGGCCATATCGAAATTCTCGAGCGTGCCGAGCACCGACAACACCGCGACGCCACCCGATGAGGGCGGTCGCATGCCACAGACGAGATATACCCGGTATTCGCCGCAGATCGGCTCGAGCTTGTGCGGACGATAGGCGCGCAAATCCTCGGCATCGAGACTACCCGGTATTGCACCCTCACCGACAGCCGCCACGATTTCTTTGGCGATCTCGCCGGTGTAGAAGGTCTTGGCACCCTCATCGGCAATCGCACTCACGGTCTTCGCGTAGGCGGGATTGACGAGACGCGCACCGATCGGCAACGGACTCACACCATCGACTGTGAGGTAACGACTCGCCTGCGGCGGTAGCGGACCTCGCTCGAGCGCCGCACCAATAATTTGATGCAGGCGCGGCGAGACTGCAAAACCTTCGCTTGCAATCGTGGCAGCGCGCTGCCAAGGCTCGCGCCACGGCAGACGTCCATGGTCGCGATGTGCCATCTCGAGCATCGCCACCGCACCCGGCACGCCAACTGAACGACCGGAGCGAATGGCCGTCGTGTAATCGAGCGGACGGCCGTCGGCATCTAGAAACAGATCGGGTGTCGCCCCACGCGGCGCAATCTCTCGGCCGTCGTAGGTGACGACATCACCGGTGGCGGCGTCATAGTGCACAAGAAAGGCCCCTCCGCCCAAGCCGGAGGATTGCGGCTCTACGAGCCCGAGCACGGCTTGCACGGCGATCGCAGCATCCACAGCAGAGCCCCCCGCCGCGATCACTTCGATGCCCGCATCGACGGCGAGCGGATTGGCAGCGGCGACTAAGGCTCCGGAGGCGGAACCCACATAGGGCTTCGCTTCGATGGTCGCCGAGAGCGCGACCGGGGATGACCGCGGGGTCGGGCGATCGAGCGGCGCCGAACAACCGGCAATCCAAACGACACCCACGACCCAAGCTGTTTGGCGCCACCATTGCCGCGTGACGATCATGCGGCGCGCATCGCCGTCGATCACAACAAGGCCTCGATGTCGGCGGCGAGACTCTCCGGCTTGTCTTGCGGCGCATACCGCTTGACGACGCGTCCGTCACGATCAACGAGGAACTTGGTGAAATTCCATTTGATCGACTCGGAGCCGAGCAGCCCCTTGGCATCAGTCTTGAGCTGCGCATAAAGTGGGTGCGTGTGATCGCCGTTGACTTCGATCTTCGCGAACATCGGGAAGCTCACGTCATACTGCGTGGCGCAAAACTGCCGAATCTCCTCGGCATCGCCCGGCTCCTGATGACCGAACTGGTCGCACGGAAATCCCAACACCTCAAAGCCGCGGTCCCGATAACGACGATAAATCGCCTCGAGACCTGTGTATTGCGGCGTAAAACCACAGCGGCTAGCGACGTTGACGATCAGCAAAACCTTACCCTGCCAATCTTTGAGCGAACGCTCCTCACCTTCGAGTGTTTTCGCCGACACATCGAGTATCGTCATGTTGTTCTCCCACCTTGAGCGATAGACAAATACGCCGAGGGCAACGCCAATGCCGCGCTTGCCGTCGAACCTCGCACACGCGTTCCGATCAAGCGATGCGTGATACCCGAGTAAAGCGGGATCACGGGCAGATCACGCAACAGAAGTGCCTCGGCGTCACGATAGTAGCGTGCCCGCTCCGTCGGCGCCTGCTGCTGTTCGGCCAGCGCGATCAGACGATCCACCTCAGTACTGGAATAGCCGGAATAGTTGAGAAACGATGCGCTCTGGAATCGTCCGATGAAGCTCGCAGCACTTTGTACCGCGGAGAATGGCGCATAGTCCATCAAGTCGAAATCGCCGTGATTCAGCGCAAGACTGTACGCTTGTGACTCCAATCCCCGCAGGTCGAGCCGAACACCGAGCGGTGCCCACATCGCATCGAGCGCAACGAAGGTTCGCTGAGTGAGATTATTGGAGGAAAAAATCGCCGTCAGTCGCCGTGGTCGAGCGCGCGACAAGCCTAGCGACTCCGCCAACGCCTTGGCTTCAGCCATCCGACGCGACAGGGACCAACCCGCGTACACAGGCCGCGCACGGTCGGGATAGTCTTGCACCGCCTCGGGCACGAGGCTCTCACTCGCGCGCTCACCGAGACCTCGAACTTTCTCGACCAGCGCTGGCCGATCGACCGACAGCGCCAGCATCCGTCGAAACGCCAAATCACGAATCGATGGCTTGCGCAAATTGAGACCCACCCAGCCCCCACCGTAAAAAGGCGTGCTGCGCAGCGCCGTCGGCAACTCGCGTCGCGCCGTCGTCAACACCGATGGTTCGCCGATCTGCGCCAGATCCAGCTCGCCCGATTTGAACAAGCGCCATCGCGTCGTGTCATCGACACCCATCAGCCATTCGACCCGACGAATCGCCGTAGCGCCGTGAACCGCACGCTGTACATGCGGCTGTCGCTCCAGAACGAGGCTGCCGTTCGGCGTCCAAGACATCGGCAGATAAGCGCCACTTACGACGATCGACGGTGGCTTCGACCAATCGGTACCACGCAGGGTGATGAGTCGGGTCGGAACGATGTACGCCAAAGCGAGCAACTTCAGCAAATCGGTGTCCGGATGCCCAAGCTCGATCGTCACTCGATCACGTGCCGGTGCTGACACACCGAGTGTCGCTCCGGTCGTCTTGCCGAGGCGGTAGACGGCTGCGCCTTTGATGGCGTCATAGCGATAAGCGAGTAATGCGCCCGTCTCCGGTTGCAGGAGCCGACGAATACTCGCCACAACATCGGCCGCCTCGATCGGCGCGCCGTTCGACCAGCGTAAACCGCCACGTAAAACAAACTCGTAAAGCTTGCCATCCGCGGATATCTGCCAGCGACTCGCGCAAGCCGGTACGATCGCACCGTCGGCATCGACGCGAGTTAGAGCGGTGAAACACTCGGCTGCCACCTCGAGATCGACCGATGACAAGGCGCGATGCGGATCGAGTGTCGTGAGGTTACCGCCGCGTGAGCGACGCAAAACATCCAGGGTCCCAGGATTCGCGGCCCACAGCGAACCCGGGAAGCTCGCGGCGGAGCTCGCGAGCGTCAACGAAGTGGCGAAGGTCCGGGATAAAAACTGGCGCCGCTGCATCACGACCTCAAATCGACGCTCTCAGCGAGCGATCAGTTTGCCTCGTCGGCTCGACGCGCGCGAGCACGACTGAGCATGAGCGCGCCGAGCGCCGTCGAGACAGCGGAAAAAACGAACGGCGCTGCCGGACCGAGTTTGAAATATAGAGGACCCGAGATTGCCGGTCCCAAGATCCGCCCCGCACTGCTCGAGGCGTTAAAGATACCCATCACCGCACCGCGCGAACCCGCATCGGTCTCGAAGGACACGAGACTACTGATCGATGGCAGAAACAAACCGTTGGCGAGTCCGAAGACGGAAATCGCAACCCATACCATGGCATCAGTCTGCGCAACCGCAAACAAGCCCAGTCCGATGGTCACGCCGATGATGGAACCGAGGGCGACCTGTTTCTCGCCGAAGCGTTGCGCCAACGGACCAACGAGCCCTGCCTGCCCGACTGCCGACAAGAGCGCAAAGGCGGCAAAGTGCAGGCCGACATCGCGCAAGGAATAGTCGAACAAGTCGCGCCCCCAAAACTGGAACACCGACTGCATCGCCGCGCCTGCAACGCCGACGAGCAGCGATGCCATCATCAACCCGAGCAACACCGGTCGGGCACGCAGCGAGTCGAGCAAGGAAACCGAGCGCGAGCGCGCTTTCCCCTCGATGACGACTTGTCGCAACGGTTTACGAGACTCCATCGGGAGACTCTCAGGCAAGAGAAGCACGGTGCCGAGGAAGGCGATCAAAGATAAGGCCGCCGACGCGAGCCCGGCCCAATACATACTCGGTACGCCGTCGAGCGAGCCCAAAACGCCACCCAAGGGCGGGCCCACCGCGAAACCGACGCCGAATGCACTGGCCACGATGCCCAAGCCCTTGGCACGATCCTTCGGGTCCGTGACGTCTGTGGCGTAAGCGAAGGCAGCAGCGAGATTGCCCGAAGTGATACCGCCGAAGGCCCGCGCGAGCAACATCGACTCTAAGGTCGGCGCGTACGCAAGCCAAACGAAGGACAAAACGGTACCGGCGGAACTGATGATCAGAATCGGCTTGCGTCCGTAAGCATCACTGAAGCGTCCCCAGATCGGCGTCGCTACCAATTGGAACAAAGAAAAGATACCCGAGCCACCGAAAGTCTTCCAAAAATCAGACGCTCCCATCGACTCGGCGACCAGCGGAAAGGGAATCGTCGTAATTCCAAAACCTGCGAGGCTGATAAAAACGACGAGCCACAGGACGCCGAGTTTTTTCACAGAGCGCGACATCCGGCCGAGGCGACGCGTTCATCTTGCTCGCCGGTGCCGCCGGATACCCCGATCGCACCGACACAATCCCCCGCCACCACCAGCGGCAGACCCCCTTGCAAAGGCATCGCGTCGAGTGCGAGCAAGGCAGGCTGAGTTGCGATACGCCCCTCAAGCGCACCACTCGGTCCGCGCATCAGCGCCGAGGTTCGCGCCTTGCCGATCGCGACCGTGACGGTGCTAGCGCGCGCATCGAGACGCTCGAACCAAAGCAGATGTCCGCCATCGTCGACAATGGCGATGCTCATCGCGACCGTTTCAGCGAGTGCGGCATTTCGGGCTGCTTCGGCGATACGACGAACATCCTCGTGGGTGAGACAGGGTTTAGTGCGCACAAATCAGGTCCCTTCGCCCCAGTTGGCAGCTCGTTGGACAGCCACCCTATAGCTGTTGCGGCCGTAGGCCAACATCGCAATGCCCGCGAGGCCGCCGGTCAGACAGACGAGCGCGAGCGCCGGCGCGATCCCGGTCGGATAATTGAAGACGTAATCCGAGAGCAAACCCACGGCTCCCGAGCCGACGGCGATACCCACGAGGCCGGTCAACAGCGTATAGACCGCAACCACCTGCCCGCGCAGCTGGTTCGGCGTCACCTGATTGAGCGCGGTCAACGCAGCGGTGATCGCCCAGGTGGCAAAGAGCGAGGTACAAACGTGACCGATCAGCGCCAGCTCCGGCGTCGGCACCAAGCACTTGGCTGTGCCAAACACCGCCCACGCTGTGCACTGCAACATCATCACGAGGATCGGGCCGTCCGTTCGACCACGCTTGGCGAGCCACGTGAGCGACCAACCCGCCGTGATGGCACTGATGATGCCGAAAGGCACTCCCACCAAAGCTAGCGCCATTGCGATTCGCGTCGGCTCCCACTCGTGTACACGCACGAACAAGGTCGGGAACCACGCCAACTGTGCATTCACGATCATGACGTTCATGATCGTACCCATCATCACGGCCATCAGCGCGATTCGATTCGTGGACAATTCACGCCACAGCGGCATCAAAGAAATCTTGGTTCCCTGTGGCGTATACCCGCCGCGACGCTCAGGCTCGCGAATCGTCAACGCCATCAGGATCGCGAGCAGCAGCCCCGGTACGCCCACGATGAAGAAGACGATGTGCCAATCGGCAAATCCGCCGAGTAACGCGGGCATCCAATTTCGGACCGTATCGGCAAAGCCGATCGCGACACCACCCAACAAATAGGCGATACCGATGCCGATGGAGCCGCCCATCGCAAAGACGCCGTAGGCGCGCGGTCGATCCTTGGGTGGGAAATAATCGGCGATCAGTGATGAGGAACCCGGTGTGATCGTTGCCTCACCTGCGCCCATAACGACGCGCGAGCCGAATAACGACCAGAACGAGTTCGAGAGGCCGCCGGCGATTGTGCCGCAAGACCAAACGAACGATCCGCCCCACACGACCGCCTTGCGGCTCCAACGATCCACGAGGAAACCGATGGGCAGTGTGAACAGACTGTAGAAGAGCGCAAAGGCGAGCCCCTGAATGATACCGATCTCCGTGTCACTCAAGTTCAGATCTTCTTTGATCGGCTTGACCAGCAAACCAATCACGATGCGATCGACGACACCGCTAGCGTAAGACAGGACCAACAGCGCGACGACGTACCACGCATAGATGCGATTCGGCCACGGTTTTTCAGCTTCCGTACTCATACTCTTCAAACCCCCATACCGGCGCGGTAACCCTCGCCCGTCGCAATCAACAAGGAACGCGGTGCGTGACAATCACCCACCTGCAACAACTCGATGGCGGCTGCTCGCAGCGGCGCAACCAACTCATCATTCGGCACGCGCGGCGTCGCATGCGTCACCAATGCAACCTCGTCGATAACGCGCATCGGACCTGCGTTCACGGGTCGTAGAGTCATACGCCCCTCGAACAGACCCTCATCGAAAACAGGCTCACACCAGTTTTGCACTTCGATGCCGAGCGCTGATAATCGTCGGTGTATTCCCTGCCGATTCACGAGCGGCTCCTCTGCAGCGACGCCCTCGCGCGGTGTCACGATGACGACTCGCTCATATCGCTGCGCGAGTAACTGTGCCGTCGCGTACGTGAAGGCGGTGTGATCCTGATCGTAAATCACCGCTGTGCCCGCTTCGCGGGCGCGACGGGCCGAGAATCGCTCGGCCACCGCACGCACGTCAGGGAAGAACTGCGCGTCGCGATAGTCGGCCGGCAACCAATGCGGCCAAGCCGGTGTTGAACCACACGCCAAGATCACGGCATCCGGTCGCAAGGCGAGCACCTCGTCGGCACTGGCACGATGATCAAAATGGAACGTCACGCCAAACTCATCGGCACGGAGCCGCTGGTAGTCGTAGACGCTACTGAGGTTCTCCGCTCCCGGCAGCAACGAGTGCAAACGCGTTTTGCCACCGACATCGGAACTCGCTGCAAACACCGATACGTCATGCCCTCGCGCCGCTGCGACCCACGCAGCCTCGAGCCCCGCCGGACCTGCTCCCACCACGACGATGCGCCGCGACTTGACCGCTCGTGTCGGTTGCCAATCCGCCTCGTCGTCGGCACCGACGCGCGGGTTGTTATCGCAGGAGATCGTGCTGCCACCGACGATTGCGCCCCAACACGTGTTGCAAGAGACACAATATCGGATCTGCGCCTCGCGTCCCTGCTCGGCCTTGATGCCCCACGCCGCGTCAGTGACGAGCGGTCTGCCGAGCATGACGAGATCAGCCAGCCCGTCTCGTACAAATCGCTCGCCTTCATTCGGATCGGTAATGAGCCCGAGCGCACCGATCGCCACTCCCGGGGCTTCCCTCGCGAGCATCGCGATTTTGTCGATGTACGGCGAGCGAGGTCCGTGAAGATCCGGCAAGTGCCAGTCGAGTGTGTTCGAGTGTGCGCCCCAACACCACGTGAGATAGTCGGCGACACCCGTCGCGTGGATCAGGCGCGTGACCGCGGCTGCCGTCTCGAGGTCGATGCCGTCCTGCATCCCATCCTCGCCCGGTAACTTCACACCAATCAAAAATTCTTCGCCGCAACGCGCGCGCAATGCCAAGCAAAGCTCGGTCAGCAGCCGCGCTCGCGCCTCGAGATCCCCACCGAATCGATCGCGACGAATGTTCGAACGCGCTGCAAGAAACTGATGGAACAGATGACCGTGACCTGCGGAGATCTCGACCCCCGAGAATCCCGCATCACGCAAGATGAGTGCCGCATCCGCAAAATCCCGAATCAACGCTTCGACTTCCTGCGTCTCGAGCGCATGCGGCACGGTCCAACTCAGATCATCGGGTAGGGCCGAAGGCCCGATCGCATCATGAGATCGCCCCGGTTGATGCCGTCCGCGACCCGGATCTTGGATCTGGGCCAGCAAGTGCGAATCCTGCTTGCGCACTGCGGCAGCCCAACGTGCGAGACCCGAACGATTATCCGGATCGCACACCATCACCTTTTGCAGATTGCGCTGACGCGGTAACAAATTCAGTGGCTCGGTGACGAGCATCGCCGCGCCACCGCGCGCGCGATTGGCATGGTAGGCGACAAGCCGGTCGGTGACCTTCCCGCCCGCCACGTAGCGGGTGGACATCGATGCATGCACCAGCCGGTTACGTAACGTCAGATGCCGCAAACGTAGCGGCGAAAACAAGTTGGGGTAAGGAGTGGACACGCGTGACTCGATGTTAGCCGCAAACGCTGCTCATCATAGCGTCGTGTTGGTAGGATGCCATTGGCAGGACAACTCGCGTGAGATTATGAACACCCGTCGGTCGATTTTCCGAAGCGCGCTCGCCGTGATGATGGCGATGTTCTATTTCAATGCCGCAGCTGCGCTGGCGGATGGTCCTGCGTTGCAGCGGATCACGATGGCCACATTCACTTCCGCAGACTTGGCCGGTGTCGCGCGAGACTATTCGCGCTGGCTGGGTTATCACGTGCGCGAACGCGGTGTCGTGAGCGCTGAGCTCGCCGAGGCCTGGGGAGCCTCCGGTGCTGCAGGCAAGCGCTATCTGTTGTTGAGTTCAGAACCTTCACCAGAAGTGTTCGTTCGAGTCATCGAAAGCGAAGTGGCGCCGGCGGACTGGCTACCGCTAACAACCTGGGGTTGGAATGGCATCGAAATCATCGTTGATGATCCGGTTGCCTTACGAGAGCAATTGCGTGAGTCGCCCTTCCGGGTGATCGGCGAACCCGCACCGCTTGGCGCATTTCCCACCATCAAGGCCTTCCAAGTGGTGGGGCCGAGCGGAGAGGTGTTGTACTTGACCGCCGAGACCGGCGATCGCAGCAAATCCATCCTGCCACCACCGGGTGGTCCCGTGGGTCGCATCTTCATCATGGTCGTTGGCGGCCCTGACATCGACACGCTGCTTGATTTCTATTCGAGTCGCTTCAACTTCGTGCGTAACCCGGCGCGCATGCTCGCGGTCGGTGTCATCAAACGCGCGCAAGGCTTGGCCGAGGGCGAACTCACTCCGCTGGCCACCGCACGCCTTGCCGAACGCGGCAATCTGATCGAGTTCGACGGCTACTCAAAGCGTACCCGCGCGCGTCCGTTCGAGCCTGGGCAGTTGCCACCGGGTATCGTCTCGACCACTTTTGCCGTCGCAGACCTCGATGCACTGAACGTCGATTGGATTGCACCACCGACTCGCCATGAGGGCTTGGCGTATCGAGGCCAACGCGCGGGCACGCTGCGGGGTCCGGCGGGTGAATTGATCGAGTTGATCGAAACAGGCGTGACAGCAGCGCGCTAGCGACGCGTAATGACGACTCAGACGCTCGAGCCAAACACGTAGACGGTGCTGCCGTTGGCGCTCACGTGCGTCGCGAAACTGCGCTCGCGCTCGAAACCCGCGGCGATGATTTCTTCGAGCATGTCCCGCTCGGCGAAACCGCTCCAGAACGGCTCGCCATTCCAACGGACCTGCCAGTCGTTCATCACTTGATCATCCAAGCCGACGCGAGTGACCTGCGTCGGCACATCGAGGTGCAGCATCACACCGCCCGGTCGCAGTAGGCGCCGGCACTCGCGCAGAATTTGCGGCAGTCGCGCCGAATTGGTCTCGTGGAACAGAATGTTCGATAATACAAGATCGAAACTGCCCGACTCGAAAGACGTCTTGGCCGCATCCTGCTGATGGAAATGGATCGGCACACCCCGATCCTCAGCCATGAGATGTCCAACGCGCAGCAAACCCGCGGCGACATCGATCGCGTGATACTCAGCTTGCGGAAAAGCGCGGGCGATCGCCTGCGCATGCACACCGATCCCACACCCGAGATCGAGAATTCGGCGCGGCGCCAAAGCACCGAACCGCGCCGATAATTGATTGAGCAAGGGCGCTGCCCGTCCATCCCCGGTCGCATTTTTTTGACCCTTGCCGACAGCATAGATCGCGGAGGCACCGAAGTAGCGTAGACCCGGTGCGACGTCCTCGACATCGCGGCGACCCACGAAACCGCCCGGCTGACGATGGATCTCGGTGTTACCGATCGGCGGCGGCACGGCCAACTCGGGATTGAGCGTCAGCGAACCGACTCGCTTCTCCGCCGACTGAAGTACAGCGTAACGATGCTCGACGTCGGGTAACACCCGCGCCACCGTGCGCTCGATCGAGTCCCACATCATCGTCTGCGAATGATGGGTCAAGACCGCCCACAGCTTGAATTCATTGCGCTGTGAAAGGGCCGTCGCGACTTCACGCCGATGCGTCGGCGCTGCGCCCTGACTCGAGAGAATCGCCGGCAGCACCTCGGCTCGGTATGAGTCGCGCACTCGTTGCTGCGCCCGACCGTTGGCAAGCAACTTGAGACTGAGCACGAACTGCTGCCGCGCCAGCTCATCACGATTCGGGGTATACAAAGTTTGCGTAGTCACGTCAGGCTTACTCCGTCAGCGGGGTGTGACCGTCATCAACCAGCTCGGATACAGACCGCGCGGGTTGTCACCGAAGCCCTGCACGCGCTTGGCGACGAGACGACGTCCCACGAGATAGTACACGGGCGCGACGGGCATATCGGCGAGCGCCAACGCCTCCGCCTCGCGCAGCTTCGCCGCGCGTCGCGCGACATCCACCTCAGCCGCAGCCGCAGCCAACAACCCATCGAAGGCGGGATTGCCATAACCTGAGGTATTTACGCCGACCGCCGACCCTGCCGACAACAGCCGCTCCAAATAGGCGTAAGGGTCACTGGCAGCTGCCAACCAAACCGAACGAGTACTGTCGAAATCACCGACACCGACATCCGCGAACAACGCTTTGGTTTCTTTGGACTGCAAGTCGACTCTCACACCGGCACGCGACCACATCGCGCCGATAGCGACCGCCACTTTGCGGTTCAGGTCCGTGCTCGGAAAGGCGAGCCGCAAACTCAACGGGTTGTCTGCGCCATAGCCCGCCGCTGTCAAGAGCTTGCGCGCTTCGGCAACTCGACGCGTTGCCGGCCACTTAGCAAAGTCCGGTACTGCGGCAGCGCTATAGTTGAGTACGCCCGGCGGCACGAACGAGTAGGCCTCCACACCCGGGAAGCCGATGACATTGCGGGCGATGACCTCGCGTTCGATCAGCATGGCCAGTGCGCGCCGTACACGCACATCCGCGGTAGGACCTCGCTTCACATTGAACACGACGACCTCGTTGGCGATACCGCGACCGAGACGCAGGGACTCTCCGTGCCGCTCTCGCAGCTCCGCAGTACGCTCGGGCGGAACGACGAGAATGAGATCGAGCTCGCCTGCGTCGAACCGTCGCACCAAGGTGGCGGGGTTACCGAGCGGATAGTGAAACACACCATCCAAACGCACCTTCGAGGCACTCCAGAAATTTGGGTTGCGCACCAGCTCGACATGCGCATTCGGTCGCCAGTCTTTGAGCACGAATGCACCATTGCCGACGAAATTGGCGGGACGCAACCAAGCTGTGCCGTGTTTTTCGATCGCATGTCGCGGCGCTGGCATGGCCGAGGACATGATCACATCGGTGAAATACGGCGTCGGGTTCTCGAGCTCGACCACCAGCGTATCGGTGCCGATCGCACGAACAGCCAAGCGTTCGATCGGCATGGCCCCCGTGGCGATGGCGCGCGCATGCTTGATCGGAAACAGACGAGACGCCAACGGAAAGGCGGTCTTCGGATCGAGCATACGCTGGAAGGACCACACCCAGTCCGTCGCGGTCAACGGTCGACCATCAGACCAACGCGAGTTCGGGCGGAGTTTGAAAGTGTAGGTTTTGCCGTCGGCGCTCACAGTCCAAGACTCGGCGCTACCCGGCATCGGTCGACCATTCATGCCCGGGGTCGTCAATCCCATAAAAAGGTCGAGCACGATTAACTGCTCGCCCGGCAGCGAGACTTTGTGGGGGTCGACCGTGGCCGGATCGTCGGTGCCGACACGGTGCAGGGTACGCTCGGCGGCCGCCACGACAACGGGGAACGACGCGCCAGCCAGCAAGGCTAGACCCAACCAGAAAAAGACCAATTGATGACGGATGAACCGTCCCATGCGTCTCCCGGAGCATGCACCCTGGCAGGAAAATGGCGCGCCCGGAGAGATTCGAACTCCCGACCCTCAGGTTCGAAGCCTGATGCTCTATCCAGCTGAGCTACGGGCGCGTGCGTGAAGTCTAGCACCTGTAGCGCCGAGTCCTTAAAATCGATCGGGTCCGGCGCGCGGTCGCCGAGGGGTCTTACATATGAAGAGTATCGTTTCGCTCGCTATCGCTGCCGCTTTGTCGGTGGCTCCCGCCTATGCTGCTTGCACCTATCCGAAAGCACCCGCTGCCATTCCCGATGGTGGCGCTGCCAAGCTGGAAGAGATGCTCGCCGCCCAAAAGGGCGTCAAAGCGTTCGACGCCGAAATCACGGCTTACCAGAGCTGCCTCGAGACGGAGCACAACGCCGCCGTCGCTGCGAACCCGGAGTTGACCGATGAGCAGAAGAACGAGCGTCTGAAAATTTTGGCGCAAAAGCAGAACGCGGCGGTCGATGATGCTCAGTCTTGGGCTGATCGTCTGAACGCGCAGATCCGCGTTTACAAGGAAAAGAACGCCAAGAAGTAACGGCCTCCGCCACAGGGTGGATTGCCGTGGATACGTGCCGGGATACACTCCCGGCATGATCTCTCCTTCCCAAGCCGAGCGTTCAATCGAGCAGCAGTTGACCTGTCTGCCGATCGAATCGTTGCCGCTCGTGCAATGCGTGGGAGCCGTGCTGCGCGAAAACATTTATGCCGAGCGCGATCACCCGCCTTTCGATCGTGTCTCCATGGACGGGATCGCAATCGACAGTCGCTCGGTGGCAACGGGCCAGCGCGAGTTCGTCATTCAAGGCGTGCAAGCGGCCGGCGATCCGCCGCTCACACTCCAAAGCGCACAGCACGCGATCGAAATCATGACGGGCGCCGTGTTGCCGCACCATTGCGATGCGGTTGTCCCGGTGGAACACCTGAGTCTGCGTGACGGGCGGGCCACGCTACTCGAAGAGTTCAAAGTCTTGCCGCGTGCCAATGTGCACGCTCGAGGTTCGGACTGTTTGCAAGGTAGCGCATTGTTGCAGGCGGGCATCCGACTCGGCGCACCCGAGATCGCGATCGCCGCCGGGGCGGGCATGGCGCGTATCCGCGTCAGCGCCGAGCCCACCATCAGCGTGATTTCGACCGGCAACGAGCTGATCGAGCCCGGCGATCCCATCGAACCACACCAGATAAGACGATCGAACGTCTACGGTATCGTCGCCGCATTGCGACGCCGCGGCTTCCAGCGAATCGCAGATGACCATTTGCCCGACGCGCTCGATGCGCTACGACGACGGCTGCGCGTGCATCTCGACACGCATGACCTCGTGATTCTCTCGGGCGGCGTGTCGATGGGCAAGTTCGATCTCGTACCGCAAGCTCTCGCCGAACTTGGTGTACGCGAAGTCTTCCACAAAATTTCGCAACGTCCAGGCAAGCCGATGTGGTTCGGGATCGCGCCCTCGGGCACTGCCGTCTTTGCGTTACCCGGCAATCCAGTCTCGACGCTGGTCTGTCTTGCGCGCTACGTCATACCAGGTCTTTACACCGCCATGGGCGAGACGTCCCGAACCGTCGAAAAAATTGCGCTCGCCGAGAGCGTCAAAGTCACACCGGCACTGACCTACTTCATGCCTGTCTCGATCCGCATCGACGAGTGGGGTCGCCCTTGGGCCGCGCCCCACCCGACCAACGGCTCGGGTGACTACGCCGCACTCAGCGGCACCGACGGGTTCGTCGAGTTACCGCCGGGACCGAATGAGTATCCAAAAGGTTTCGTCACTCGGGTTTATCGTTGGTGACGGCCGATGATGACACTGATGAACAACACCGAACCACGTGATCAATTGCGAAGGCCGCTACGGGATCTGCGTATCTCCGTGATGGATCGGTGCAATTTCCGTTGTCCTTATTGCATGCCGCAAAGTGTCTTTCACGATGGGTATCGCTTTCTCGGCTCGAAAGAGCGCCTCTCTTTCGATGAGATCCTACGCATCACTCGAATTGCGGCGGGTCTGGGGTTGCGCAAGATTCGTATCACGGGCGGCGAGCCACTGCTCCGACCCAACCTCGCCGATTTGATCGGCGATCTCGGCGCGATCGAGGGTATCGACGATATCGCCCTAACCACCAACGGCATCCTGCTCGCCAAGTACGCCACCGAACTGAAAGCTTCGGGTCTCTCCCGTATCACGGTGAGTCTCGACAGTCTCGATCCCGATATCTTTGCCGCGATGAGTGGCGGCTTTGGCGGTGTAGCGCAAGTATTGGAGGGAATAGACGCCGCGCGTGCAGTCGGGCTCACCCCGATCAAAATCAACACGGTGGTGCAGCGTGGCGTCAACGACCATTCTGTGCTCGATCTGATCGAGCGATTTCGAGGCACAGACGTCATCGTTCGTCTGATCGAGTTTATGGATGTCGGAAATCGCAATCAATGGGATGCATCGCTGGTCGTTCCATCGGCTGAGCTTGCCGCCCGCATCCATGCGCGCTGGCCGCTCACACCGCTGCCGGCCAACTATTCGGGCGAAGTGGCCGAGCGTCGTGCTTTTGCCGATGGTGCTGGTGAGATCGGTTTTATTTCTTCGGTCTCGCAACCCTTTTGTGGGTCCTGCTCGCGTGCGCGCCTCGCATCGGACGGCAAGTTGTATACCTGCTTGTTCGCGAGCGTCGGCGCCGATCTGAGAACTCCTCTACGCCAAGGAGCGAGCGACGATGAGATCGCGGCACGGTTACGCGGGATTTGGGAGCATCGTCGGGATCGGTACAGTGAGCAGCGAGCCGAATTGCGGTCTCGACCCGAGCACAAGGTAGAGATGTTCCACGTAGGCGGCTGAATACGGTGAGATGAACACGGTGAGATGAACATGGCTATTCGACATACCAAGAAAAAAAGCTCTCGCAGCGGTCTCACGCATCTCGATACCGATGAGCGACCGCGCATGGTCGATATCAGTGACAAAGACACTGCCACGCGAGAGGCCACCGCCGAAGCCGTCGTGACGCTGCCCGGGGCCGTGGCGAACGCGCTCGCGGCGAGCGGCCACCGAACGCACAAGGGCCCCGTTTTCGATACCGCCATTATCGCGGCCGTCCAAGCCGTGAAACGCACCCACGAGCTCATCCCGTTCTGTCACCCGCTACCCATCGATCACTGCGACGTGGATATCGACTCCGCCAAGACGGGCCTCGTTCGAATTCGCTGCACGGTACGCACGCTGCACCGGACCGGGGTCGAGATGGAGGCCTTGACCGGTGCCACGGTCGCCGCACTCACCGTATACGACATGTGCAAAGCACTCTCGCACGATATTCGTATCGGACCCATCCGACTGCTCAACAAGCGCGGCGGTAAACGCGACTTTCGCCGCCGATGAGTTCTCCGCCCATTTTGGGTCTCGTGCTGACCGGCGGGCGCAGTTCGCGAATGAACCGCGACAAGGCCACTCTCGCCTACGAGGGACGCAATCAACTCGATCGGACCATGGATCTGCTCGAGCCGTTTTGCAGCAAGCGTTTCGTGTCGGTGCGGCCTGATCAAACCACCGATCCGCTGCGCGCGCGCTACGCGCAGATCACCGATCGCGACCCGGGTCTTGGTCCCCTCGCAGGCATCTTGGCCGCGCAAGCCGAGGTACCGACGGCCGCGTGGCTCGTCGTCGCTTGTGATTTACCGCGATTGGACGTGGTCACCTTGAGTCAGCTCGTCACACAGCGCGACACTCGCCGGCTCGCGACGGCATTCCGATCCAGCCGCGACGGGTTGCCCGAGCCGCTCTGCGCTCTCTACGAGCCCGCCTCCGCACCCGTCCTCGCCAACTATGCCGCTAGCGGAGGTCGCTGCCCGCGGAAGTTCTTGTTGAAGAATGACGTGGCTCTGTTTGATCTCGCCCACCGCAACGCTCTCGACAACGTCAACTCCGGCGCGGAATACTGGCAAACCATGGATCAACTCGCCCCCGAAAACGCTCAGCAACGGCGCGACGTGCGTGTTCAATACTTCGCCATCCTGCGCGAACAGTCGGGTCTGCGCGAAGAGCAACTCCACACGAGCGCACGGACTCCGGCGGCGCTCTATGATGAGCTACGCATCCGCCACGGTTTCACACTCGATCGCGCCTCGCTGCGGGTCGCCGTCAATGACGAATTCGGCTCGTGGGAGCAGCCACTGCTCGCCGGTGACTCGGTGGTGTTCATCCCGCCGGTTGCCGGAGGCTGATGAGCCGATGGCAAACTTCAAGTTTAGCTCCAGCAATCTCGACGCCCTCGTCTTGCGGCGATCACTGGAGGACCCCGTCTGCGGTGGCTATGTCGCCTTCGAGGGTTGGGTGCGTAATCTCAACGAGGGGCGTGAAGTACGACGTCTCGAATACGAAGCCTTTGAATCGTTGGCGGTGCGCGAAGGCGAGCGCATCATCGAAGAAGCGCGCGTCAAGTTCGGTGTCACTCATGCGCGTTGCGTTCATCGTGTGGGTGATCTGCCACTCGGTGAAATCGCCGTTTGGGTCGGGGTCAGTGCGCCACATCGTGACGAAGCCTTTCGAGCCTGCCGGTACATCATCGACGAAGTGAAACACCGCGTTCCCATCTGGAAGAAGGAACATTACGTCGATGGCGATTCAGGTTGGGTGAACTGCGAACGCTGCGCAGCGGACGTAACGACTGCTACGAGCCATCCACAGCATCACCACGAGCACCACCATCAACACGCGCAGCAACACGCTCCACCAGACACATCCTGGAACCCTGACTACTCGCGCCAAATGGCTTTGCCCGAGGTCGGTGCCGACGGACAGCAGCGCCTGCAGTTGGCCAAAGTGGCGGTGATCGGCGCCGGGGGCCTCGGCGTGCCGGTGCTACAATATTTAGCCGGCGCCGGGATCGGTGAGCTCATCATCGTGGATGGTGATCGCCTCGAAGCCTCAAACCTGCATCGACAAACCTGGTACGCCCTGGCCGATTGCGGCCAGATGAAAGCCACTCTCGCCGCGCGTCGCGTGCAAGCCTTGAACCCCACCGTCAAGACCACCGTCCACGCCGAGCGCCTGACCACCGCGTCAGCCGAGTCGATACTTCAGCGCTGCGATTTGATCCTCGATTGCACTGATAACTTCGCCAGCAAGTTTTTACTGAGCGATCTTGCGCATCGCCTAGCCAAACCGGTGATTCTCGCCAGCGTGCACCAGTACGAGGGTCAGTTGCAGTTGATCGACCCTGCACACGGAACAAGTTGTCTGCGCTGCGTGTGGCCGGAGGCCACGCGCGATGGATTGGTTGGCAACTGCGCCGAAGCGGGCGTGCTCGGGCCGGTGCCGGGCGTGCTCGGTAGCTTGCAGGCTCTCGAGGCACTCAAATATGTGCTCGAACTTCCCGGTCGTTTGCACGATGAAGTAATTTTGATCGATCTGCTGACGCTCGCCGTACGCCGCATCAAAGCGAAGCGCACACCGGAGTGTCAGCCCGCTTGCGCGCGTCTACCGACGCAGGCACAGGAACCATCACCAGCATCGGCCGACTCACTTGAGTATCCCGACCTTCAATCGGCACTTTCGGATCGACTCGTCATCATCGATATCCGTGATGCCGACGAAATCCGACGTGAGCCGTTACCGATCGCTGCTCTGTCGATGACCAAGTCGCTCGCGATTCCGATGCAAGAAATTTTGAATGGCCGTAATTTGCCGAACGACGGACGTTATCTGTTGATCTGCAGTCGCGGCAAACGCAGTCTGGCGACTTGTCTCACACTGCGCGAACGCGGCGTGCGTGATGTGTACTCGCTCAGCGGCGGCGCTCAAGCGCTTGCGAACGTTCAGGGCCGCGCCGACGCCTAGGGCCGAAGTTGACCGGAGCCTCGCAAGACGTATTTGTAGCTGGTCAACTGCTCCACCCCCACCGGGCCTCGCGCATGGAAGCGATCGGTGGAAATGCCGATCTCCGCGCCCATACCAAACTCGCCACCATCGGCGAACTGTGTCGAAGCGTTGTGCAAAACGATCGCGCTATCGACGCCCGACAAAAATCGTTCAGCCGTTTTCGAGTTCGCGGTAATGATGGACTCAGTGTGCGAAGAGCCGTATCGCGCGATGTGCGCCATTGCTGCATCGACACCGTCGACTACCCGCACTGCAATGATCGCATCGAGATATTCGGTATACCAATCCTGCTCCGTAGCTGGTGTTACACGCGGATCGACGCGCTGCACCCGCTCGTCACCGCGTACCTCACAGCCGGCGTCGAGCAGCGCTGTCACGAGCGGTGCAAGGTGAGACTCGGCTGCGCCAGCATCGACCAGCAAGGTCTCGGCTGAACCGCAAACACCGGTACGGCGCAGTTTGGCGTTCAAAGTAATCGCGATAGCCATCGGCAGGTCGGCATCCCGATCTACATAGACATGACAGATGCCATCGAGATGGCCGATCACGGGCACTCGCGCCTCCTGCTGGACTCGCGCAACGAGACTCTTACCGCCGCGCGGCACGACGACGTCGATGTAGTCGGTCATCTCGGACAGCAGATACCCCACCGCTGCGCGATCTGTAGTCGGCACGAGCTGAATCGCCGCCTCCGGTAACTGCGCTGCCTGCAAGCCGACCACCAAAGCTGCATGAATCGCGGCGCTCGAGTGGGTGCTCTCCGAGCCACCTCGCAAGATCACCGCGTTGCCGGATTTCAAACACAAAGCTCCCGCATCGGCGGTCACGTTGGGTCTGCTCTCGTAGATGATGCCGATCACACCGAGCGGTACGGCAACACGCGAGATGAGCAGACCGTTCGGCCGATCCCACTCGGCCAACACTCGACCAACCGGGTCTGGCAGCCGCGCGATATCTTCGAGTCCTCGGGCCATCGCCTCGACTCGTGCAGTATCGAGCCGTAGTCGATCGAGCATCGCGGCGCTGAGATTCTTCTGCTCGGCAGCCTGCATGTCGATGGCATTCGCCGCGAGTATCACCGCGACCTGCCCGCGCAACGCTGCCGCTGCGGCGAGTAGCGCCGTATCCTTCTGCTCGCGCGTTGCCGCGGCGAGCACAGGCTGAGCCGCCAGCGCGGCCTCACCTAGACGCTTCATCAACGATGCAAGCGCAACCGGCGTCAACGTCGCAGGGTTCGTCGTCTCGCTCATGGCAACACCAAATCATCGCGGTGGATCAATTCGTCGCGACCGGTGAAGCCGAGGATCGCGGGGATGTCGGCACTGCGTCGGCCGATGATGCGCGCAGCGTCGGCGTCCGAGTAGGCGACGATACCGCGCGCGACTTCACGATCGTCGCTGTTTTGCACACTCACCGTATCACCACGCTCGAAGCGGCCACGCAGCGCGGTCACGCCAGCCGGGAGCAAGCTCTTGCCCGAGCGCAAGGCGCGCTCGGCACCCGAGTCGATCACCAAGGCACCGACCGGTTTCAAGGCACCGGCGATCCATTGCTTGCGTGCAGCGACCGGCGTCGCAGAGGGCCGAAACCACGTGCAACGGACACCCTGTTCGATACGGCGCACCGGATGTCGAGGTGCCCCGGCGGCAATGCAAAAATTCGCACCGGCTGCCACGGCAATCTTCGCTGCGAGAATCTTGGTCGTCATGCCCCCGGTGCCAACCTCCGATGCCGAACCGCCCGCCATCGACTCGATGGCAGGTGTGATCCGGCGCACCAATGGAATGAACTGCGCAGCAGGATCGCGATTCGGATCGGCGGTGTAAAGACCATCGATATCCGACAACAACAGCACGCAATCGGCACTGATCATTTGTGCCACGCGCGCAGCCAACCGATCATTATCGCCATAGCGAATTTCCGCGGTGGCAACCGTGTCGTTCTCGTTGATGACCGGGACGGCACCGCGCTCGAGCAGCGTGTTCAGCGTCGCTCGAGCGTTGAGATAACGACGACGTTGCTCGCTATCCTCCAAGGTCAGCAGAATTTGTGCGACCGGCAGATCCGACTGCTCCAGCAACTCCTTGTAGGCATGCGCAAGACGAATCTGCCCAACGGCAGCGGCAGCCTGACTTTCCTCGAGTCGCAGGGAACCCTTTGGGAGCCCGAGATGCCGACGCCCGAGGGCGATGGCTCCGGAGGATACGAGCACAACCTGCTTCCCTTGTTTGCGCAGCCGCACGACGTCGGCGACCAGCGTCTCAAGCCAGGCGCGGTTGAGGCGCCCCGTCGCCGCGTCGACCAGCAACGCCGAACCGACCTTGATGACCACACGGCGAGCGCGCGTCAAGGGCGAAGTGGACGGTGCGTTTTGGGAACGAACGGCCATGAGGGGCTCCTGATCGCGTGGCACTATAGTTGAGACTCGAAGTAAAATCCGCAAACCAGATCCACTTCCTCCGCGCCGAGGTGATTGCCGTGAGCAGAGACAACGAACCCGTCAAGGGCCAGTGGTACGAGAACGTCGAAGAGGAAGAGACCTTTCGTGTCCTGTCCGTCGATGAAGATGCCGAGATCGTCGAGATTGAATATCTCGACGGCGAGATCGAGGAGCTCGATCTCGAAGAGTGGCATGAGCTCGACCTCGAACTGATCGAGGAGCCGGAAGGCTGGTCGGATGAAGACGAGGACGACGAAGACTGGGACGAAGAGGAAGAAGAAGAAGAGGAAGACGAGGACGAAGACGAGGATGACGACTGGGACGAGGACGAAGACGACGCTGGAGACTGGGAAGACGACGACGGTCGTGAACGGTGATCCTCTGTCGTGAGTGACGGCCTCGACAGCTGGTACCACGAAAAAGAGTCGGCGTGGCTCTATCGGCGAGTGGCGGATCGGGAATCCGACCCACTGAAGAGCCAGCTGTTTCGCAAACTGGGTGAGGCTGCCGAGGACCAAGCCCGCAAGTGGGAGTCTTTGCAGCCGCAACGCCAATTCGAGTTTCGCCCGTCGATGCGTGCACGCGTCGTTGCAGGTCTCGTCGGACAAATTGGGCCTCGCGCCGCCCGCAACGTGCTGGCCGCAATGAAGCTGCGCGGCTTGTCGGTTTACACCGCGACGTCCGCACCCGTCCCCAGTGCGCCGGGTCATGTGATGCCGACGTCGGTCTCGCAGGTGGGCGAGCGGCATCGGGGTGGTGTCTCGGGCGGCAATCTGCGCGCGACGGTCTTCGGGATCAACGACGGCTTGGTATCGAATGCCGCGCTCGTCATGGGTGTGGCGGGCTCGGGTGCGGCGCCCTCGATCGTCTTGATGACCGGCGCAGCCGGTTTGCTCGCGGGCGCGCTGTCGATGGCGGCTGGCGAATACGTTTCGGTTCGCTCGCAACGCGACATGTACGAGTACCAGATCGCACTAGAGAAGGAAGAACTCGCCGAATATCCCGAAGAAGAGGCAGAAGAACTTGCCTTGATCTACCAAGCTCGCGGCATGGATCTCGAGCAAGCGCGCGCCTTCGCTCGCGCGCTGCTTGGCAATCCCGACCACGCGCTCGATGTATTGGCCCGTGAGGAATTGGGCCTCAACCCAGATGATCTCGGCTCACCGCTCGGCGCTGCGTCATCGTCATTTCTCGCTTTCGCGTTAGGCGCCGTGATTCCTTTGCTGCCCTTTCTCATCGGACTACCGGCGCCGTCGGTCATGGGTTGGACGATTGGCATTACGGCCGTCGCGCTTGCAGCGGTCGGCCTCTTGATCAGTCTCTTTACCGGTCGTAACGCCTGGCTCGGTGCCGCTCGGATGGTAGCGATCGGTGGTGGTGCTGGCGTCATCGCTTGGTTGGTCGGCAGCTGGCTCGGAGTCGCTCTCGCCTAAATGACCGCGCTGCGGCCTGCGCTAGCCCACATCTTCAACCCGACGACACCCCTGCACTAGCCTTCGGTTGGGGGTCGCATGTCAGTCAGCCGTCGCCAATTTCTCACTCACTCAGCGCTCGCAGGCGCCGCACTCGCGTTGCAGCATGGCGATGCGCTCGCAGATGCATTGACGCGCCCCTACCGGCGCATCGAAGACATTTGGCGCAAAAAGTGGACTTGGGATCGGGTCGCGCACGGTACCCACGGCACCAACTGCGCCGGCACCTGCGCGTTCAACGTGTACATCCGTAATGGCGTCGTGTGGCGAGAGGAGCAACAGGCCGAGTACGAACGCTCGGGTACACCGGATGTGCCCGACTACGGTCCGCGCGGTTGCAACAAGGGTCTGCGCCACGCGCGTTACATGTACGGCAAACAGCGTGTGCTCTATCCGATGAAACGGGTCGGCAAGCGCGGCGAAGGTAAGTGGCAGCGCATCTCCTGGGATCAGGCCACGCGCGAAATCGCCGAGAAGTTCATCGACGTTGCCGTCAAGCACGGACCCGACTCGATCACCTTGGGTAGCGGTACGCAGCTTGCGGTGAAGATGGCCTCGTACTCGGCGCTCGCGCGATTCTCGAATATCACGGGTGTGACCGTGCCTGAGTTCTACTCGGGTGTGGGCGATCTGCCGACCGGCTTTTACATGACGACCGGTCTCACCTATCTCGGCGACACCATGGCGGCCGTGTTCAAGTCGAAATGCGTGCTCGTGTGGATGGCCAATCCCGCCGTCACGCGCATTCCGGATGCGCATTTTTTTTGGGAGGCCAAATACAACGGTACCGAAGTCGTGACGATTTCGCCGGAGTTCACCCCGACGGCGATGCACTCGTCGAAGTGGTTGAACATTAAGCCCGGTACCGACACGGCACTCGCGATGGCCATGGTCCACACCATCATCGAGGAAAAGCTCTACGACGCTGCCTACATCCGCGAACAGACGGATCTGCCCTTCCTCGTTCGCGAAGACAACGGCGAATTCCTGCGCGCCGAGGACCTCAACCTCGTCGATATGCTCGCGGTACGCGAAAACGTTTTTTATCTTTGGGATCAAAAAACCCGTCGCATAGTGCGAGCGCCCGGAACGGGTGCGGCTGAGGCCCCGGTCGGTCGTCGACGACGCAAGTTCGAGACGATCGCGCTTGGCAACATCGAACCCGCGCTCGAAGGTCGCTGGACCGTCGAGACACGCACCGGCAAGGTGACGGTGACCACGGTGTTCGCGCTACTGAGGAAACGCGCTACCGAGCACAGCCCGGAGAAGATGTCGACAGAGACCGGCCTCAACCCGAAGGCGATGCGCACGGTGGCGCGCGAGTTCGCCAAGGCCGGTCAGCGAGCCATGATCTATGCCGGCTTCTCGGCCTGCAAATGGCTGCACGGCGATATTCTGCAACGCTCGATGGTACTGCTGTGCGCGCTGACGGGCGCGACGGGCCACGAGGGTGGCGGCGTTCAAATGGCCAACGGACCCAAATCACGCGGGATCACCTCGTTCGCCTTTGCGGGTGTCGGCGCTGCCTCACGGGTGGTTGCCTCGACGCTGTGGGACTACGACCACGGCAAGATGAAGCAGCTCAACGAGAAGATCTACGGCAAGAAGCTCGCCGATGAGTTCGACTCGCACTATCAACACAGCCTCAAGGAGGACTGGTTCCCGCAATACGGCAAAAACGGCTGGAAGATGGGCATCTTCGCGGGCGAGAACGGCGCCAACTGGCGCGCTTCGGGCAATCGCTGGCGTACAGAAGCCTTCGAAAAGCTCGAGATGATCGTGGCACTGGTACCGGATGCCGGCATCACCATGCATCACGCCGATATCGTGCTCCCGATCGCGCACCACTACGAGCGCGCCGACATCATGCTGCAGTCGCGCCACCCGTACGTGCAGGTGCTCGACACCGCGGTCAAGCCCCTAGGCGAAGCCGTGGACGACTTCGAAGCGCTACGGCGCATTTCGGCGGCGATCAGTACGATCGCCCGAGAAAAAGCGACCCCCGCCATCAAAGACGATGTCGACGGTCGCACCTTCCGCCGCGACCTCAAGCGGACGCTCGAGCTCTACACGATGGATGGCGCGATTCGCGACTCGCGCGATATCGTGCAATTCATCATCAACGCGACGCCCGGCATTCCGAAGATGAGCTTTGCAGAATTGGCCGCCAAGGGCATCGTACGTGTCGATGAATCGCGCGACAGCACCGTCTGGAATTCAGATGAAAGCCCGTTCCATGCCGATATCGCCGAGTCGGTGCATGAGAAACGCCCCTACGAAACACTTACTGGTCGCCAGCAGTTCTACATCGATCACGAGTGGTTCCTGAAGTTTGACGAAGCGCTACCGGTCTACCATCCGCCGCTCAAGCAAAAGGGCTATCCGCTACAAATGACGATGGGTCACGCGCGTCACGGCATCCACAGCATGTGGCGCGACGACTCTTTCCTCGTGTCACTGCAACGCGGTGAACCAGATATCTACGTGAACCCGGACGATGCCGCCGCGCGCAAGGTGCGCGATGGTGATCTCATCGAGGTGTTCAACGACGCTGGCGGCTTCGTCTGCATGGCGCATTTGTCAGCCGGCATCATGCCCGGAACGCTCTACATGTATCACGGCTGGGATCCGACCATGTTCCGCGGACGCCAAAACTTTGCCGCGGTGATTCCGACGGCAGGACTCGTCAAACCGACCTCCGTCGCCGGCGACTATGGCCATCTCGGCTATCGCGTGCTGGCGTACGCTCCGAATCAGACTTATCGCGATTTCACTTGCGAATTCAAGCTGTATTCACGTGGCAAAGTGACTGCGGCCAAAGCGCGTATCGCTTGAGCCATCGATGAACGCAGCCCGCACGACTGACGCCGTTACCGACGCCAAGCTCATCGCCTTGGCGCGCGCGCAGTTGTATGCGGGATTCTCGCGCCTACTCGCCTCCCCCGAACAAAGCACTGCCAAGGCCTGGCTTGAGCACGCGTCGATCATCGAGCGACTTTTGATAGCCGATGAGGCGCTCGCTACCGAGGGTAGCCGAATTGCCGAGCTCTTCGCCCTCTCTCAAGCGGCCGATCTCGAGCACCGTGCCGACAACATCGCGGTCTGGGTTGGCGCGAGCTACGCGGCCCTGTTCGAGGTCGGTGACCGCGGTCCACCGCTCGCCATCCGCGAAGAGCTGGCACCGGGCGCCAACGCGGCAGCCAAAGAAGAGGTGGTTCGCTTTTACGAACACTTCGGCTATCGACTGGGCGACGATTATGCGTGGCGACCCGATCACCTCTCCGTACTGCTGGAATTCATGCACTTTTTGAGCTGGCACGAGTCGCAAAGCTTGGATGCCGCGTTGGTCGCCGGCCTGCGGGCGGCGCAACGCGATTTTTGCCAGCGACACCTCGTCTCGTGGGTGAATGATCTCGCCGATAGCGTCGCTGGTCGACGTGATGCGCATCCGTTGCTACAAGCGACCTTGCAGGCAACCAAAGATTTCCTTGCAGTCGAACTGCAAAGCTTGGGGGATTGAACGCGATGGGCCGCCAGATATCGATGGTGATGGATCTGAACAAGTGCATCGGCTGCCAAAGCTGTACCGTGGCATGCAAAACACTGTGGACCAGCGGCGAAGGGATGGAGAATATCCTCTTCAACAACGTCGAAACAAAACCGGGTCCTGGCTATCCTAAAAATTGGGAACAGGTGAACGGCGGGTTCCGCAACGGGCAACTACAGATGCCGCCTTTGATCGATGCAAAAGATTACGGCGGTGAGAAGCCGCTGAACTTCGACGAGGTCTATTTTGAGGGCAAGTCTGATCGCTTACAGCAAAAAGGCGAGATGGGCTACGGCGCCAACTGGGACGAGGATACGAGTTCAGGTACCTACCCCAACAACTACCACTTCTACTTGCCGCGCCTCTGCAACCACTGCACCAATCCGGCTTGTCTCAAGGCCTGTCCCACCCAAGCCATCTACAAGCGCGAGGAAGACGGCATCGTCGTTCTCGATGAAGATAAATGCCAAGGTTTTCGCAAGTGCAATCAGGCCTGCCCGTACAAGAAGGTCTACTTCAACTTCGTCACGAAGAAATCGACCAAATGCATTTTCTGCTTTCCGCGTATCGAACAGGGCGTCGCACCCGCGTGTGCACGTCAATGCCCAGGACGATTGCGCTTCGTCGGCTTTCTCGACGATGAGAACGGCCCCATTCACAAGCTCGTCTACCAATGGAAAGTGGCTCTCCCGTTACATCCGGAATACGGCACTGAACCGAATGTGTTCTATGTCCCACCGATGCTCGCTGCCTCGTTCGACGAGAACGGTGACTTTGCCGAAAATCCCCGTATTCCGATGTCCTATCTGCGCTATCTCTTCGGTGAGAAGGTCGATGAGGCCTTGATCACCCTCCTCAATGAAATGGAACGCCGCAAAGAGGGTAAAAAGTCCGAGTTGATGGATCTGCTGATCGCCGCAGATTGGAAACAGCTCTTCGGCATCCCGATCGTGAAGTACGCCTGAGGATTGCATGTCGGCCGAGACACCCTCCGTAGCCCCCGCCGCGCCGCCCCTGAGTCGCGGGCGGCGACGACTCGTGCTCTGCGCGTTGTTGCTCGCGACCGTCCTCGCGAGTCTCGATTCAAGCTTCGTCCCGATCGCCTTTCCAGACATCATCGACAAACTCGACACCAGCACGAGCGTCGTTGTGTGGGTGGCGCTCGGCTATCTGATCTCGGCCACCGGCTTGATGCTGCTCTCGTCGCGGCTATCGGCCTTCATGGGTTCGGATCGGGTCTTTCAATTGGGCGTATTCATTTATTCGATGGCGATGATCGCCTGCACTTGGGCGCCAGACATCCAAACACTGATCGCCCTGCGAGTCTTGCAAGGCGCCGGTATGGCGCTCTTTCTACCCATCACCTTTTCTTTGGCTGCGGAACTCTATCCTGCCGCGGAACGCACCAAGGCACTCGGCATCATGCAAGCCGGCAACTCCGTCGGCTTCGTGCTCGGACCGATCTTCGCCGGCTGGCTGCTAGACGCCTACGACTGGCGCGCGCTATTCGGTACGCGCATCCCGCTGGCGTTACTCGCCATCGCCGGCTCTTTTCTGATCACCGATACAAAACATCGTGCGCGTGGCGCGGTGAAACCCGATTGGGATCTTACCGGCGCTTTTTTGTTGACGCTCGCGATCTTCGGCATGTTGTTCGGTCTCAACCGCCTGCCCGTCGAGGACAATCATCGCGACCTGCTCGTCTGGGCAGTCACCGCTGGCGGTTTCGCTGCGCTCTATCTGTTCATCCGCCACGAAGGGCGCGCGAAATTACCCTTGATTGATCTCTCATTGTTCCGCGAGAGCCGCGAGTTCACCCGCGCGTGTATCGCTTTCACCGCGTATTTCGCAGCCCTACCGGTGCAACTGTTCGTCCTACCGCTCGTGCTGATCAGCGCGATGGAGTTCAGCGCTTGGGATACCGGTATGACGCTGGCGGTGATCGCCGTGTCGACGACGCTGATCAGCCCCGCTGCGGGCAAATTGGCCGCACGATTCGGGGCTGGGCGTCTTGCGGTAGTCGGTGCCGTGCTAACGGCGGTCGGTTACGTGGCGCTGCTACCGATCTCGGCCGACAACGGACAGCTCGCACTGATGCCGGCCATGCTGCTGCTTGGCATCGGCTCGGCGCTCTTCTTCGCGCCGAACAACGCCCTGATGATGGGCAACGTGCCGCCTCGGGCGCTGGTCACGGCGGCGGGTTTGATCGGCGTTCTGCGCCAATCGGGTTATGCCGCCGGTTTTGCGATGATCGCGAGCCTCGTCACCGCGATCCAGGACAACATCGAAGAGATCTGGACGGCCGCGAGCACAGCGCACCTCGATGCCGCAACCGCGGCGGGTCTCGCGGAGCTCTTCGAGGGCGGCGGCATCTGGTCACCTGAGATCCTGCTTTTCGCCATGCGCGTTGGCGTGCTCATCGCAGTTGCCATCCTCGCCATCTCGATCATCAACAGCTGGCCAAAAGCACAACTTGGTCGACGTTCCGCCGCGTTCGCGGGCGGCAGCATCCTCGCGGGGGTCGCAGCTGGCGTGATCGTGATCGCCTCGGCAAGCGGAATCCCACTTTCCTTTGGGGGGGCGGCCGCCGCCGAGCCGGTCACCGTGGCCGCTCCGAGCGCCTTCGGCTACACCGCACGGCAGGTCGCAGCGTCGACGTCGACCGCCACGCTGGACGGCGCCACCCTCTACGCCACGCACTGCGTCGTCTGTCACGGCGCCAATCTGCAGGGTATCGCTGAGCTCGGCGTTCGCTTGGCAGGCTCCGATTATGTTCGTCGCAGCGACACCGCCGCTCTGACCGCCTTTCTGAGGGTCGGACGACGACCCGGTGAATCGGATAATGTGTCCGGCAAGGTGATGCCGGGATTCAATTACCTGCTCGAGGCGGAACTCGCCGCGATAGCCGAATTCGTTCGGAAAGGCAGCCCCTAAGCGCTTGAATTCGCTCACCTGATCCCAATTTCATTCGGAACGTCGCAACCCGACTGGCGGTCACGGCGCGACCTCGGATAAATTTATCCGGCGGAATGAACCTCGGTTGCTGGAATGAGTCCAAAATAGGGCCGGAAAAGTCGGTCTTACTGACACAGGAGTGCTTGCCCCGTATGAAACGAATTCTGCTGTTCCTTGCCACCAACCTCGCCGTCGTCCTCGTGCTGTCGGTCGTGATGCAGGTGCTCGGCATCGATCAGTACATTGCGGCCCAAGGGGGCAGCTTGTACGGCCTGCTCGTGTTCGCTGCCGTGTTCGGCTTCGGTGGCGCCTTCATCTCGCTTGCCATGTCGAAGTGGAGCGCCAAGCGCATGATGGGCGTACAGCTCATCGAGCAACCGCGTAACGACTCGGAACGTTGGATCGTCGAGACGGTGCGTCGTCAGGCGCAAGAAGCGGGTATCGGTATGCCGGAAGTCGGCATCTTCGATTCGCCAGAACCGAACGCCTTCGCCACCGGCGCCAACAAAAATAAGGCGCTGGTCGCCGTCAGCACAGGCTTGCTGCGCAGCATGCGCAAGGAAGAGGTCGAGGCGGTGCTCGGCCACGAGATCGGTCACGTTGCCAATGGCGACATGGTGACGCTCACGCTGATCCAGGGCGTTGTGAACACGTTCGTCATTTTCCTCGCCCGCGTGATCGGCAACTTCGTCGACAAAGTGGTCTTCAAGAACGAAAACGGCGGTGGTCTCGCTTACTTTGCAGTGGTGATCGTGGCCGAGATTTTCCTCGGCATCCTGGCGAGCACCATCGTGATGTGGTTCTCCCGTAAGCGTGAGTTCCGTGCCGATGCCGCCGGTGCCGTTTTGGCAAGCCCGGCCGCCATGATCGGCGCGCTCGAAGCGCTCAAGCGCGCTCAGGAGCGCCAACAGCCCGAGGGGCTCCCGGAGCAGATGGCCGCCTTCGGCATCAACTCAGGCGTTCCGAGCGGTCTGAAGCGCTTGTTCATGAGCCACCCGCCGCTCGAGGAGCGCATCGAGGCGCTGCGTCGCATGAACGGTCTCGTCTAAAGGACGACCACAGCGCGGCATTGGCTTGCAGCGAATGCGCCGCGTCGAGGTCAAGCTCGGCGCGGCGCTTTTATTTTGGGGATGACGGTTTTGAGGACTGATTCGTGATCGATGACTCCCCTGCACCGGCGCGCTCGCGTCGCTGGGTTCGCGCCTTCGTCAACTGGTTCGACACGGGCCCGTTGGTTGCACCAGCCGACGGCTCTGCGCTGCCCGAGATTCCCGATCGTATCGAGTGGGCCCGTATTCTCCCGTTCATCGCCATGCACCTCGCCTGCCTTGCTGTGATCTGGGTGGGCTGGAGCCCGGTCGCGGTGGCGATGGCCATCGCCGCGTATTTGCTCCGGATGTTCGCAATCACCGGCTTCTATCACCGTTACTTCTCGCACCGATCATTCAAAACCTCCCGTGTCGGCCAGTTCATCTTTGGCCTGATCGGAGCCACCGCCGTGCAGCGTGGACCGGTCTGGTGGGCGGCGCACCATCGTCATCACCACGCCTATTCCGATAAACCGGAAGACGTGCACTCGCCCGCGCAACACGGCTTTCTGCGCTCGCACATGGGCTGGTTCCTCACCGCGCGCGGCTTCCAGCCCGACCTGCGACGAGTACGCGATCTGCTGCAATTCCCTGAACTCTGCTGGCTCGATCGGTTTGATATCGTCGTGCCGACGCTGTTTGCAACCGGCATGTTCGGGCTGGGAGTGTTGCTGGAACAACTTGCGCCCGAACTCGGCACAAGCGGTGGGCAGATGTTGATCTGGGGCTTTTTCATCTCGACCGTAGCCTGCTACCACGGCACCTACACGATCAACTCGCTCTCACACGTGTTCGGTAAGCAGCGATATCGCACCGGCGACACGAGTCGCAACAACTGGCTGCTGGCGCTCGTGACCTTGGGCGAAGGCTGGCACAACAATCACCACCATTTTCCGAGCTCGACCCGCCAGGGCTTTTATTGGTGGGAGATCGACATCACGTATTACGTGCTCAAAGTCTTATCCTGGCTCGGCATCATTTGGGATCTCAAACCGATACCCACATCGGCACGCGATCATTCTCCGCGCCGTATCCGCTGAGTAGCGATCCATGAGCCGAATTGCCATCGTCGGCTCCGGGATCGCCGGACTCACCACCGCCTGGCACCTACGCCATGACCACGAGGTCGTGATCTACGAGGCCAACGACTATCTCGGCGGTCACACAGCCACCAAAGACGTACAGATCGGCGGTCGCTCGTATGCCATCGACACCGGCTTCATCGTCTTCAATGATTGGACCTACCCCAACTTCATCGCCTTACTGACTGAGCTTGGCGTCGAGTGGCAGTGGTCCAACATGAGCTTTTCATTGCGTTGCGAGCGCAGCGGACTCGAATACAACGGAACCTCGATCAACTCGCTGTTCGCGCAACGAAGAAATCTCGTCAATCCGAGATTTTTGCAGATGATCGTCGATATCTTACGATTCAATCGTGACTGTCGATCTTTGCTGCTCGATGCGGCGCACTCCGACACTCTCGGTCATTACCTGCAGCGCGAAGGATACTCGCGTGCTTTCATCGAGCAGTACATCGTGCCGATGGGCCGTGCCATCTGGTCAGCGACGGGCAGCGGTATGCTGAACTTTCCCGCGCGATTCTTTGTTGATTTTTTTGATCGACACGGCTTTCTCAACATCGACGATCGACCGGTATGGCGAACGGTTCGCGGTGGTTCACGCGAATATGTTCGAAAGATGACGCAGATTTTCATCAACGAGGGACGTGTCACTCATCGAGTCGGCACGCCCGTCAAGCAGATACGTCGGCACGTCGATCATGTCGACATCCTCGATGCGGGTGGCGAACTCGATCACTTCGATTACGTGTTCATGGCTTGTCACAGCGATCAGGCGCTCGCCATGCTCGAGGCGCCAACCGATGTCGAGCGCGAGATCCTTGGCGCTTTTCCTTACCAGCCCAATGAAGCGATCCTGCACACCGATGTGCGCGTGCTGCCGCGAAAACCGCTGGCACGCGCAGCTTGGAACTATCACTTGCGCAATCCCGATACCGAGCGGGTCTGCCTCACCTACGATATGAATGTGCTGCAGAGCATCGACTCATCGACTCGCTTTCTCGTGACACTCAATCGCGAGGATATCGATCCTGCGCAGATTATCGGCCGCTACGCCTACGACCATCCCGTGTACACGCCCGCGGCCGTGCGCGCTCAAGCGCGCCGCTCCGAAGTGTCCGGCCATCAGCGCAGCTTCTATTGCGGCGCCTACTGGCGCTACGGCTTTCATGAGGACGGCGTGGTGAGCGCGCTGTGGGCGCTTGAGGATTTTTCCAAAGTCGCCGGTGGCCAACGCCCACCGCAGGCCCTCTTGCAACCTCCACGTCGCTCGCCTGCCACATGAGCAGACAGAGCGCCCTCTACGTCGGGCACTTGCGGCATCGTCGCTTCGCGCCGCGCCGCAACGATTTTCGCTATCGCATCTATTTCACGCTGATCGATCTCGATGAGCTACCGAGCCTGTTCAAGGATCGCTGGTTTTGGTCATCGCGGCGGCCGGCGCTCGCGTGGTTTCGTCGTGCAGATTATCTCGGCGATCCGGCGATCCCACTGGCCGAGGCGGTTCGCAACCGGGTGGAGCAGGAAACGGGGCAACGCCCGAGCGGGCCTATCCGCCTGCTGACTCACTTGCGTCAATTCGGATATAACTTCAACCCGGTCAGTTTCTACTACGTCTACGACGCCGCAGGGCGCGAACTGGAGACCGTCGTGGCCGAGATCACCAATACCCCGTGGGACGAGCGACATTCATATGTGCTCCCGGTAACCCATGCGGAGCGCGTCGGCACCAAAGTTTTACGCTGGCAGTTCGACAAAGGCTTTCATGTATCGCCGTTTCTGCCGATGGACATGCGTTACGACTGGCGCTTCACCGCCCCTGGGGAGTCGCTCGATGTTCACATGGAAAATTGGCGCGAGGGTCACTGTGCTTTCGATTCGACGCTCACCTTGCGTCGGCTTCCCTTGACAAGTGGCAGTCTCGCTCGCGCACTGTGCTCGTTCCCGCTGATGACCCTGCAAGTCGGTTGGCTGATCTACTGGCAGGCGTTACGTCTGTGGTGGAAACGTATCCCTTTCTTCGTTCACCCAAAGAAACACGCATCATGAACACGCGCGCCGGTGAATTGCTACCTGATCGAAAGCGTGCGTCCGCGCCCTTGTTGGCTCGTCTCGGGCGCAAACTGTTGCGTTCGCAGCTCAGCTTGTTGCGCGATGGCGAGTTGATCTTGATCGATCCGGACGGTACCCGTTCGCGCTTCGGCGCACGCACACCGCGACTCGATGTCAGCGTCACCTTGCAGGTGCTTGATGAGCAGCTCTACGCCGATGCGACTTTCGGCGGCACGCTCGGCGCAGGTGAAGCGTATATCCACGGGCTATGGCGTTGCGATGATTTGACCGCGCTCGTGCAGCTCTTTGTGGCGAATCGCCAGATGATGAACTCGCTCGATGGCCGCTGGTCGTTCCTCACGCAGCCTGCCATGCGCGTATTGCACTTTCTCAATCGCAACAGCAAGCAAGGCAGTGCACGCAACATCGCTGCGCACTACGATCTCGGTAACGAGCTCTACAAGTTGATGCTCGATCCGACCATGGCGTACTCCTGCGGGATATTTCGCGATGCGAACAGCACCCTAGAGGACGCCTCGCTCGCCAAATTCGACGCCATCTGTCGCAAGCTGCAACTGAAGCCCGATGACTCGGTGATCGAAATCGGCACCGGTTGGGGAGGTCTCGCCATGTACGCAGCCGATCGATACGGCTGCCATGTCACCACGACTACCATCTCTCGCGAGCAACACGACTACACGCGCGAGCGGATCGCCGAGCGCGGCCTGCAAGATCGCATCACCTTACTACTCGAGGACTATCGCGATCTCAAAGGAACGTTCGACAAGGCCTTCTCGATCGAAATGATCGAGGCCGTCGGAGAGCGCTACCTCGAAACCTATCTGCGAAAGTGCTCTGCTCTGTTGCGGCCGCACGGCGCCATGTTGCTGCAAGCCATCACGCTGCAAGACCAGTATTATCAACGCGCACGCCGATCGGTCGATTACATCCAACGCTATGTCTTTCCGGGCAGCTTCATTCCGAGCATAGAACTGATCAGCCGAACACTGACCAAGGCGACGGATCTAAAGATCTTTCATCTCGAGGATATCGGCCCCCACTATGCGCGTACGTTGCGCGAATGGCGGAACAACTTCTTCGCGCACCTCGACCAAGTGCGCGCCTTGGGTTATCCCGAGAGCTTCGTGCGACTTTGGGAGTTTTATCTCTGCTATTGCGAGGGCGGCTTCGCCGAGCGACAACTGGGTGACGTGCAGTTTTTGCTCACTAAGCCGGATTGTCGGCTGACATGAT
This sequence comes from Gammaproteobacteria bacterium, assembly GCA_018970145.1. GTDB lineage: Bacteria > Pseudomonadota > Gammaproteobacteria > Steroidobacterales > Steroidobacteraceae > UBA964. Next base: position 213,704 of record JAGWWY010000001.1, on the reverse strand, counting down.
GTACGCCGAGCCCTCGTCTGCGCTCGGGCAACTACTGTCTCGTTTCGGCAGCGAGGTCATCGTTACCGCGCCCGACGTGCTGGCTGGCGTCAGCGTTGACCATCGAAAACTGTATCCTGGCAGAGCACTCGCACTCGCCTTACCCAGCTCGACGAGCGATGTGTCCGAAATTCTCAAGTTCTGTAACGCACTGCGTGTGCCGGTGGTTCCGCAAGGCGGCAACACGGGGTATTGCGCAGCCGGTACGCCCGACGACAGCGGCACGCAGCTCGTGATGTCGTTGCGGCGCATGAACCGCATTCGCCGCGTTGAACCGCTCAACAACTCTCTCGTCGTCGAAGCAGGTTGTATCCTCAAAGAAATTCAACTCGCAGCCGAGTCTGTCGATCGTTACTTTCCGCTCAGTCTCGGCTCGGAGGGCAGTTGCACGATTGGCGGCAATCTTTCGACCAACGCGGGTGGCGTGAATGTACTGCGCTACGGCATGACACGCGATCTAGCGCTCGGACTCGAAGTCGTCCTCGCCGACGGCCGGGTGATTTCGTCCTTGTCAGCCCTGCGCAAAGACAACACCGGCTACGATTTGCGGCAGTGGTTCATTGGCGCAGAGGGCACGCTCGGCGTCATCACCGCCGCCAGTCTGAAACTCTTTCCGCAACCCAAACGCCACGGCACCGCGATCGTCGCCGTGCCCTCGGTGACCCGCGCGGTGGAATTGCTCGCCGAGTTGCGCGGGGGGAGTGGTGATCGGGTGAGCTCATTCGAGCTGCTGCCGCGCGCGGCACTCACGCTCGTGGAGCGTCACCTCGGCGCGCGAGTCGATATTGCAGCCTCCTCACCCTGGTGCATCCTCTGTGAGGTCAGCAGCAGCGATGCCGACGATCCAATCGAAGAGCGCCTCGCGAATTTGCTGGAAGTCGCCATGGAGAAGGGGTTGATTACCGATGCACTGCTTGCACAAAGCGAGCGCGAGCGCAGTGCCTTTTGGTTCATCCGCGAGAATATTCCCGAGGCGCAGCGGCGTGATGGACCGAGTGTCAAACACGACGTTTCCTTGCCCATCGACAGACTCGCTGAGTTCGTCGACCGGGCCAGTGAGTGGGTCGCCGCCGAGGTACCCGAAGGGTTGCTCGTTTGCTACGGGCATGTCGGGGACGGCAACCTGCATTTCAACATCAATCAGTCCGGCGAGACTGCCGAGAAATCGTTACTTGCGCGTGAGCCCGAGATCCGTCGGGTCATCCATGATCTGGTGCAGGAGTATCGGGGCAGTTTCAGCGCCGAGCACGGTATCGGACGGCATAAGGTCGACGAGCTCGAACGCTACGCCGATCCGGTCGAACTGCAACTGATGCAGCAACTCAAGCAGCTGCTCGATCCGAACGGCATCTTGAATCCCGGCAAAGTTCTGCGGCCTCGCCACTGACTGGCTATCATCGGCGTATGAACAACGCCGCCCCCTCCTCGGCCGACGAAGGCCAGTGGCCCAAGGCATCGACCGCTTGGTACATGGTTGTCGTGCTGATGCTGGCTTACATCCTCTCGTTCATCGATCGAGTGGTCTTGGGTCTTTTGGTCGGACCGATACGCGCCGATCTCGGTATCAGCGAAACGCAGATGAGTCTGCTGTACGGGTTCGTCTTCGCTATTTTCTATACCGGAGTTGGCGTACCGATTGCCTGGGCGATCGATCGGTATAACCGGCGGAACATCATCGCCGCCGGTGTCGCCGTGTGGAGTGCGATGACGGCTCTGTGTGGTGTGGCGCGCGGGTTCATCGAACTCGCGCTAGCTCGCATCGGCGTCGCCGTCGGTGAAGCCGTGTTGTCACCGGCAACCTTCTCGATGGCAGGCGATAGCTTCCCAGAGAAAAAACTGGGACGTGCGCTCTCGGTGTTCGTCATCGGCTTGCCGCTCGGTGTGGGACTTGCGCTGATCATCGGCGGCGCCGTCATCCAGTTTGTCGCCAGTTCCCCTGAGTACACCGTGCCGATCATCGGCACGATTCGCTCTTGGCAATTGACGTTCCTGCTCGTCGGTATTCCCGGAATGGTGCTCGCGTTGTGGGTGCTGACGCTCACGGAACCCGTACGTCGCGAGCGCCGGGATGTTGCCGCCGCGAAGACCGATACCGCTTCCATCCCCGATACGATCCGCCACATGCTCTCGCAGTGGCGAGCGTACAGCTCACTGATTCTCGGCTTCTCGATCCTCGGCATGGTGATCAACGTCTACCAAATCTGGGGCGTGCAGTATTTCGTGCGGGTGCTCGAGATACCCCTTGGGGAAGCAGGTACCCGAATGGGTCTGGCGATCGCAATTTTTGGCACCGCGGGCATTCTCACCGGCGGCTGGCTCACCGACCGGTGGCGCGCGGCCGGGCATCTTGATGCCGCGATGCGCGTGGGCCTCACGGCAGCCGTTGCATTGATCCCCGTGGCGAGCGTGTGCACCCTGCTCAACGATGTGATGTGGTCGACCGTGTTGTTGATCCCGATCGGCTTTTTCACCTGCTTTGCGTTTGGCGCAGCGTCAGCCGGTGTGGTCGTGCTCACACCGCCTCGCATGCGCGCGCAGGCGTCGGCGATCTATCTGCTGTTCGTCAATTTGATCGGCATCGGTCTCGCGCCGTTTCTGACGGCAGTCATGACGCAATACGTTTTTGCGGATGATCTTGCCGTCGGTAAAAGCACGGCGATCGTCACGGGCGGCGCTGCAGTCCTCGCCACGCTGTTGTTGGCTTGGGGCATGCCGGCGTTCCGCAAAGCCATCGTCGAGCGTCGTCACGTATGACCGCGCGGTGCACCGGCGGACTGCATGAAGTCTGCGTCGGCGTCGCCGACCTCGATCGAGCGGTGTTGGATTTTGCCGCCTACGGCTGCCACCCTGATCTCGAAGGCCGTCTCGACGCCGAGTCGGCGCAACAACTGTATGGCGTGAGCTCGGCGGTTCGTTCGGTCCGCCTAGCGCACCAGCATGCCGATCACGGCCTCGTCCGCCTGATGCAGTGGGACCAGCCTCTGAACGAGGGGCTTGGTCTGACAGAGGATCTGCGTTGCGTGGGCTCGCGCTGGGGCGCACGCGTGACGAGCAGCATACTTAACATCGTCAACCATACCGAACGCGCTCTCGCCTCAGGCGCCGCGCTCAATCTGATTCCCCCAGTACTCGCCGTCATCAGCGAGGTGAGTGGGGCGCGTAGCGCACGCCCGTTTCGCGATCCGATCGTCGGGGTGCGCGAAATGGTCCTGCTGCAGCCGCAGTATCGTCAGGTTTTCTTTGAACGCTTCGGCTACGAAAGCCCCTCTTACGGGCAGATTAATCACCCGAGTCTGCTACGCACGAGTCAACACACGCACTTTGGTCTGATGGTTGCGAGCGACGATCCGCGCATCTTCGATTTCTACGAGCAGGTCCTCGGCCTGCGACGAACGCATGAGGAGACGGTCCCGTACGAAAACGCGACCGGCTCGCGCCGTATCTTCGGGCTGCGGCCGGGTGAAGGCTTTCATATGGTCGACTTTGACGATCCGGCCTCGGGCAAGTCGCTCACCGAGCGACGTTCGGGCAAACTCAAATGTATTCGCTTTGCAGCCGACGCCGATATCGAAGACCGACGCCCACACTCTCGCGCCGGCGCTCTCGGCTACAGTTTGTACTGCTGGCGCAGCTTCGAGATCGAGGCGCTGCATCGGCGCGTCATCCGAGCCGGAGCGACTGCGGTGTCAGATATCCTTGAGGATGAGTTCGAGCGGCGCAGCTTCACCTTCTTCGCACCGGACGGCTACCACTGGATGCTGATCGAGGCATCACCAGAAGAGGCATCACCGAAGGAGGCATCGCGATGATCAAATGGTTCGCCGGCCTGTTGCTGTTGGCCTGTTATTTGGTGACGAACATCTCGGATGCGGCCGTTCATCATGAGCGGTATCCGCAGTTGCCGGCCGGCGCTGCCGGAACCACGGTGATCCTAATTCACGGATGGTCTTGCGACTCAAGCTACTGGAATGCTCAGCTCGCCGCGTTACGCGAACATTTTGAAGTTGTCACCGTCGATCTCGCAGGTCACGGCCAAACACCGGTAACGCGCGTCGATTTTTCAATGGTCTCTTTCGGGCGCGACGTTACTGAAGTTGTGGCGCGCTTGCCGGCAGATCAATCGATCATTCTGGTTGGGCACTCGATGGGGGGTCCCGTCGCGGTGGAAGCTGCCGTGCTGCTCGGCGGGCGAGTTCGTGGCGTCATCGGCGTCGACACCTTCGCGAGCATCGGTTTGCCCAAGCCCACGCCAGCGGAGAGCGCAGCTCGACTCGCTGCGTTCGAACGCGATTTCTACACTACGACCCACGCCTTCGTCTCACAGTCGTTCTTCAGAAGCGACGCGGATCCTCTCTTGCGCGAGCGAATCGCCAGCGACATGGCATCGGCCGACCCCAAGGTCGCACTCGCGGCGATCCAGGGACTCAACGACTGGGATGGCACTCAACGATTACCGCTGCTGAAACAACCGATCGCCACCATCAACTCCGATCAGGTCGCCTTGGACGAAGCGAAACTCCAACGCTACGCCCCCTCGTTCCGGCTGATCACGCTAGCGGGCCAAGGGCATTTCTTGATGATGGAGAATCCGGCCCGCTTCAACCCCGTGCTGATCGACACCATCCGCGAGATGCTCGACGATCAACGCGCCGCCGTTTCGGCCTCGAGATAAGCAAGCAAAGCAGCTCGATCCGCCGGATTCGATACTCCGGCGAAGGCCATCGTATTGCCAGGAACAACCGCAGCCGGTTTCTCGATCCACCGATCGAGCATCGCTCTGTCCCACACGAGTTTGCCCGCTGCAGCCTGCAGGGCCGGTGAATAGTCGAATGCGGGATCGGCAGCCGCCTTGCGACCCATCAGATTGGCAAGGTTCGGCCCGATCTTTTCGATTTCCGACGGCTGAAGGTCGTGACACGCGCGGCACTGGATATAGAGCAGCTTGCCGCGTTTGTATTCGGCCGAACTGACTTCGATCGAACTCCGAATCGGCGCTTGCGCGTACACTGCCATCGGCACTGTAACTGCCATGGCGGCAGCGCTTGCCAGCGTCTGCGAGGTCCATAGCCGCCAGCGACCCTTCATTTTTTCGTCGCTCCTTGCTTACCGATCAAACGAATCAAACCCTCTTGGGCAACGCTCGCAGCGAGCTGACCATCGCGGGTGTAGATGCTGCCGCGCGCAAAGCCTCGTGCACCCGATGCGCTCGGACTCTCGAGCGAGTACAACAACCAGTCATCGAGCCGGATGTCACGGTGGAACCACATCGCGTGATCGATACTCGCCATCATCAAGGTACCGTCGCCGACGACGCCGGCATGCGGACGCAGGCAAGTGCCTAGCAGAGCGAAATCCGACATGTACGCCAGCAGACAGCGGTGCAGGCGCGCATCGTCGGGCAAGCGATCCACCAAACGAAACCAGACTCGCTGTAACGGCGGGCCGGCTACCGGATGGATCGCGCTCAAAAATTCGACCGGACGCATCTGAAACGGCCTCTCGCGTGCGAGGTACTGGCGTGTCTTCTCAGGCAAGCTCGCAGCGACCTCCGGAGTCGGACGATCCCAGTCGGGCAAGTCTTCGGGCGGCGGAACCGACGGCATATCGACCTGATGGTCGAAGCCCGCCTCCGGCTTTTGAAAGGATGCCGAAAACGTAAAAATCTGTTGACCGTTCTGGATCGCGATCACACGGCGTGACGAAAACGAGTGGCCGTCGCGACTGCGATCAACCTGGTACACGATCGGGAGATTGAAATCACCGCGGCGCAAGAAATACGCATGCAAAGAATGCACGACGAGTTCCGGCGGCAGAGTCGAGCTCGCCGCCATCAGTGCTTGCCCGAGCACCTGACCGCCGTACACTTGCGGGCTGCCGATATCGCGACTCTCGCCACGAAAGAGATTGACCTCGAGCCGCTCGAGCTCGAACTGCTTCAGCAAATCCGCGAGACGACGATCCATGCTTCGCTCACCCTATCCGACGCCAAGCCGCTTTTGCATCACCGGGCTCGTCGTCGTGTATTGCAAAAACTGCTTCTTGTCGGGGTACAGCCAGGATTGAATCCCGAAGGCTGCCAACGCCGCCTCGTGAAAGCCCGAGAGAATCAGTTTTTTCTTGCCCGGATAAGTGTTGATATCACCCACCGCAAAAATACCAGGCACGTTGGTCTGGAACTTTTCGGTATCCACTTTCAGCGCTTTACGCTCAAGCTCCATGCCCCACTCGGCAATCGGACCGAGCTTCGGATGCAGTCCGAAGAACGCGAACACGTGATCGACCGGCACCTCGTGCATGTGGCCATCAGCTGCCTTGATGGTGACACCGACCAGTCGGTCCTCGCTCGTGATGACGGAATCGGCTAGTCCTTCGATGAAACGCAGTTTGCCCACTGCCTCGAGCTCGCGCATGCGAGCGACCGAAGCCGGTGCCGCGCGAAACTCTGCGCGACGATGCACCAACGTCAAGGCAGCGGCCGTAGGAGCAAATTCCAACGCCCAATCTAGCGCCGAGTCGCCACCACCGAAAATCGCCAGACGCTGCTGCCGATAGCTGTCGGCGTTCTTGACGCGATAATGCAGTTGCCGTCCCTCGAAGTGCTCACTACCCGGCACACCGAAGCGACGCGGCTGGAATGAACCCACGCCGCCCGCAATCACGACCGCGCCAGCATCGAAACGCGTGCCCAAAGAAGTGACGACATCGAAGCGACGATCGTCGCGCGGTTTGACCTCGAGCACTTCCTCTCCGAGGTGGAACACAGGTTCGAACGGTTTGATCTGCTGCATCAACCGATCAACCAGCTCCTGCGCGCCGCACACGGGCAAGGCGGGGATGTCGTATATCGGTTTATCGGGGTACAACTCGGTACATTGACCACCGGGAGCGGCCAGTGAGTCGAGGATGTGCGCCCGCATACCGAGCAGGCCCAATTCGAAGACCTGAAACAGGCCGCAAGGACCGGCACCGATGATGACGACTTCGGTCTTGATGGACTCTGTCACGGCGACTCCCGAAGAAAACCTCGATTAAAACGGTTAAATTCTAACAGACCCGACCATCCGTGCCTGCGAGCGATGACACCATGACCACGAACGCCGATCTTGCCCAACGCCGTGCAGCCGCAATACCGCGCGGTCTCGGCAACGCGCTGCAGGTGTACGTCGAGCGTGCCCGCAATGCCGAGATCTGGGATGTCGAAGGCCGTCGCTACATCGATTTCGCTAGTGGCATCGCCGTGCTCAACACCGGTCACTTGCATGCCAAAGTCGCTGCTGCGGTGGAGCACCAACTGACTCGCTTCTCCCACGCCTGCTTTCAGGTTACGCCCTACGAAAGCTACGTCGCACTCGCCGAACGACTGAACGCATCGATGCCGGGCCCTGGGCCCCACAAGACGTTGTTCCTCTCGAGCGGCGCGGAGGCAGTCGAGAACGCCATCAAGATCGCGCGTTATCACACCGGTCGTGCAGGCGTCGTCGCCTTTAGTGGCGGCTTTCACGGCCGCACACTCGGCTGCATGAGCCTCACCGGCAAGGTCCAACTCTACAAAGCGGGTTTCGGGCCGATGCTGCCCGAGGTGTTCCACGCGCCCTACCCCATGGAATATCACGGCGTCACGACCCGTGATGCGCTGCGCGGTCTCGAGTTGCTGTTCAAAGCGGATATCGATCCGCAGCGCGTTGCCGCCATGATCATCGAGCCGGTGCTCGGAGAGGGCGGCTTCTATATCGCACCGCCCGAGTTTTTACGCGAACTGCGACGCCTCTGCGATGCGCACGGCATCGTATTGATCGTCGATGAGATCCAAACCGGGTTCGCGCGAACAGGGCGCTTGTTCGCGATCGAGCATGCCGGTGTAGACCCGGATTTGATGACCGTCGCCAAAAGTCTCGCTGGCGGCTTTCCTCTCTCTGCGGTCATCGGTCGAGCTCACATCATGGATGCGCCGCAAAGCGGTGGTCTTGGCGGAACCTACGCCGGCTCACCGCTCGGTTGCGCCGCTGGGCTTGCCGTACTCGATGTGATCGACGAAGAAAATCTTTGTACTCGCGCCGCACAACTCGGCAGCACGCTCATGGCGCGCTTGCGCGATCTGCAATCCCGTTGGGACTGCATCGGCGAGATTCGCGGCTTGGGTGCGATGGTGGCGATGGAGCTCGTGAGGCAACGCAACCCCGATGCGCCGGATGCAGATCTCACCCGTGCACTCGTTCAGGCGGCCGGTCGACGTGGTCTCGTACTGCTCTCCTGCGGCGTCTATGGAAACGTGGTTCGCTTCCTGATGCCGTTGACGATCAGCGATGCCGTGTTCGCCGAGGGCCTCGCGATACTCGAGGCGGCGCTCGAGGACGTCAGCCGACGCTAGATCACGCGCGTCCGACGTTCGAGTCGTTCGGACTGTGGTAGTACTCGCTCTCTTCAGAGAGTTGCTTGATCAGGCGTTGCAACTCGGCCATTCGCCCTTCGGCGGTTGAAACCGGCAAGCACTCCGTGCAGCGAGGATCCTTACAGGGCTGGCGCGAGTAAAGCCAGTACTGGATGGCGCCGGCGAGCAAACCGTCAGCGATATCCCAGACATCGGCCTCGCGGTCACGATCTGCCAGCTTGTTGCCGAGGTCGACCGCGTCCGTAAACGCGGCGTCGAAGCCGCTGACAGGGGGATCGCGAAACTCGTTTTCCATGCTGTGATTCTAGCCGTGCACCCCCACCCTCGCTATGTCATTACCGACACTTCTGCAATAAAGTTTTATTCTAGTTACGACGTCTTAATGGCCTTGACTAGCAACCAATGTCTATTATCCGGTCATCCTAAACATAGAATGATTGATTCCGGGGAAGTTTTGATGAATGCGGATTCAGGACAGGAGACTCGTCTGTCGACGACGATCGATTTGCCGACCGTCGAGGACGTCAAGGCGCGTTTCGACCAGCTCTCTGCGCTGCATGCCGGCGTGATCAATGCGCCCGCCTACGTGCGAGCGCACTTTCACGAAAAATTTCCGGCGCGCGATATCGCTGCGCATTGTGGGCTCAGCCGATTCCAGTTCAGCCGCAGCTTTCACCATATCTTCGGCATGACTTTTCGCGAGTATTTGCTGCGCTACCGCGTGATCGCCGCCTGCGAACGTCTCCAACGCGCCGATATGCCGGTCACGCAGATCGCGTATGCGGTCGGTTTTCACGACGGGTCGTATTTCGCACGGATGTTCCGCCGCTACACCGGCATGCTGCCGTCGCAGTATGCTCGGTTGTATGCTTCAGTCCCGGCCGACGGCGCCGTCAAACTCTGACCGATCCCGAGGCGCACCCGCGCGCCAACGACGTGTTTGGCGCATATCGAGCGCCGGCTCGCTCCGTAACCTCAAACTCGTCACCGAGACCCTGCCGCCACCCGCGCCGGGCGAAGCGCAGGTACGCGTTCACGCGGTCGGTCTCAATTTCGCTGATATCTTCGCTTGCCAGGGGCTGTACTCGGCCACGCCCAAAGGCCCTTTCGTACCGGGCCTCGAGGCGGCCGGTACGATCGAGGCCATAGGCGCCGGGGTCGTCACGCGACACGTCGGCGAGCGCGTGATGGTGCTCACCCGCTTCGGCGGTTATGCCGATGCGATGAATGTCCCGGAGGCAACACTTTGGCCCATGCCATCCGACTGGTCGTTCGCGCAAGCGGCTGCTTACCCCGTGCAAGCGTTGACGGCCTGGTACGGCATCGAGCGTCTCGGTAATGCCCGCAAAGATTCCATCGTGCTCGTGCAATCCGCCGCCGGCGGCGTGGGTCTGCAAGCGTTGCAGGCCTTGCATAGCCTCGAGGCAAAACCCATTGCCGTGGTGGGCAGTGAAAGCAAACGACAATGGTTGATCGCCGAACGCGGACTCGCGCCGGAAGCCATCGTGGTTCGCAAAGCACTGTATCCCGCGAAGCTCGATGCAGCACTGCAGCACTACCGAGCGAGCGGCTTCGATGTCGTTTTCGACGCGGTCTATGGCGATGCCTTCCAACCGGCTTTCGATCGTCTGGCGCCAGAGGGGCGCTACGTGCTCTTCGGTGCGGCAGATTTCATGGGTCGCGGCGCGAGACCCAATCCACTGCGCCTGCTCTCGAACTGGTTGCGCCGGCCGAAACTCGACCCGCTCGCCATGATCCCGCTCAATCGCGGCCTGCTCGCCTTCAACCTGATTTGGCTGTGGGAGCAAGCCGCGAGGCTGCCCGAATCCATGCGCGCCACGCTAGCCCTCATCCCCTCACCACCGCACATCGGCGCTCGCTTTGCGTTCGAGCGAGCCATCGATGCGATGAAGTTGCTACAGGGTGGGCGGACAACGGGCAAGGTCGTGCTCGAGCTGCCGGTAGACTAGGCCGATGACCGATCCTGCACTTGCCGACCGACCGAAGGCGAAATCACTACGTCCACTCGCGGCACTATGGCCGTTCCTCCGGCCCTACCGCAAGGTGCTCGGCGCAGCGATGCTGGCCCTATTGCTCGCCTCTGGTGCGATGCTCGCGCTACCGATCGCCCTCAAAGGTTTGATCGACAAAGGCATGGCCGCCGGCAGCGCCGAGGCGATCAACATCTACTTCATCTCCTTCCTTGGCGTCGCCGTGCTCTTTGGCGGCTTTGCGGCGCTGCGGTTTTACTTGGTCACTTGGCTTGGCGAGCGCGTCGTGGCGGACCTTCGTGAAGCGGTGTACCGCAACGTGATCCGGATGGATCCGCAATTCTTTGAGGTCACTCGTACGGGTGAGGTGCTCTCGCGACTGACCACCGACACCACCCTCGTACAGTCGATTTCCGGCGTCGGCCTCTCGATCGCACTGCGCTCCTCGATCAACCTCGTGGGCTCTCTCGTGCTGCTTGCTATCACCAACTTGAAGCTCCTCGCTTTGATCGTGATCGCCATGCCGGTCGTGATCGTGCCGGTGATCGCCTTGGGTCGAAAACTGCGCACCCTATCGCGCTCCTCGCAGGATCGGATCGCCGACACCAGTGGTCTTGCCGGCGAGACCTTGAACGCCATCCAGACCGTGCAGGCGTTCACCCTCGAGGCGCTCAACGCCCAGCGTTACGACGATGCAGTCGAAGCCTCGTTTCGGGTCGCCGTCAGGCGCACACGGGTGCGCGCTTGGCTCACTGCGCTCTCGACCATGCTGGTCTTCGGCGCGATCACGCTGGTGTTATGGTTTGGTGCGCATCAGGTGCTCGCGGGCACCATGACCGGTGGTGAGCTCGGCCAGTTTCTGCTGCTCGCGGTCTACGCGGGTGTTGCGGCGGCCTCACTGAGCGAAATGTGGAGCGAAGTGCAGCGCGCCGCCGGCGCGATGGAACGCCTCGTCGAACTGCATCAGGCGGAACCCGCCATCGTCGCACCGCTCGTTCCGCTGGCCTTGCCGCCCTACGAGCGCACCGCGGCCGCCGGTCGTGTCAGCTTCGAGCATGTCACCTTCAACTACCCCTCGCGGCCCGATAGCCCGGCGCTCAATGATTTCTCGATCGCCATTGAACCTGGCGAAACGGTGGCATTCGTCGGCCCCTCCGGCGCCGGTAAAAGCACCACGTTCCAATTACTGCTGCGCTTTTATGATCCGAAGCAAGGTTGTATCCGCCTCGATGGCGTCGATCTTGCGATGGCCGACCCACTCGACATTCGTCATCGCATCGGTCTCGTGCCCCAAGAGACCATGCTCTTCGGTACGAGTGCGCGCGAAAATATTCGCTACGGTCGGCCCACAGCGACGGACGCCGAAGTCGAGGCCGCTGCGCGCGCAGCCGCCGCCGACGAATTCATCCGCGCCCTCCCCGAGGGCTACGAGACCTTCCTGGGCGAGCGCGGAACCCGGCTCTCGGGCGGGCAACGCCAGCGCATCGCGATCGCGCGGGCCATACTCAAAAATCCACCACTCCTGTTGCTCGACGAAGCTACGAGCTCGCTCGATGCCGAGAGTGAGCGCGCTGTGCAAGGTGCACTCGAAGCGCTGATGCATACCCGTACGACGATCATCATCGCGCACCGACTCGCGACCGTGTTGAAGGCTGATCGCATCATCGTGATGGACCAAGGCAAGATCGTCGCCAGTGGTCGCCACGATGAGCTCATCGCGAATAATCCGCTCTACGCGCGGCTCGCCGCGCTGCAGTTCACCGATGGTGCGGGCGCATGAGCGAGTCGACCGGCCAAAAACCCGCCGCAATTCTTTTCGACTTCGACGGCACCCTGATCGACTCGGCCACCAGCGTACTTGCCGGGTTGCGACACGCGCTCGCCTGCGCCTCGATCGAACCTCGCTGCACACTGGATTCGTCGATCATCGGACCACCGTTGCGACTCACGCTCGCCAAGCTCGCCGGCAGTGACGAAGCGGTTTTGATCGATCGCCTGGCGGCGGCCTTCCGCGAGTACTACGATTCGGACGGCTATCGGCACACCGAGGTCTACGACGGCGTACCCACCATGCTGCAAGCCTTGAACGCGGCCGGAATCGCGCTCTACATCGTGACGAACAAGCGGATCTTGCCGACCTTGCGCATTCTCGATCATTTAGGCTGGCGCACTTGGTTCGCATCGGTTTACGCACTCGATGCGCTGCAACCGGCCGCCGAGCACAAACCCGCGTTGGTCACCGCCGTGCTCAACAGGCACGAACTCGCACCCGAGAAAACATGGATGGTCGGTGACTCGGACGAGGATCGACGTTCAGCAGAAACGAATGCGCTGCGTTTTTTTGCCGCGCAATGGGGCTATGGGAGCGCCGGCGGCGCGGGCCTTGCAACGCCCGCCGAACTCACCCTCGCCGCCGGCGTACATCGCCGCTCGTTTTAGATGCGCATGCCGCCGTCGACATCGATGCAGCGGCCCGTGAAGAAGTCGTTCTCCACAATGAACACCGCCGCCGAGGCGATCTCAGACGCTTCGCCCAAGCGACGTAACGGCACCTGTGCCGTGAGCTTGTCGAGAATTTCGGGACGCATCGCCGAGAGGATGTCCGTTCGCGTATAGCCCGGAGCAATCGAGCCGGCGCGAATGCCATAGCGTGCTAATTCTTTGGCCCACACTTCGGCCATCGCCGCCACGCCCGCCTTGGTCGCGGTGTAGTTCGTCTGACCGGGATTGCCATAGCGCGAGACGCTCGAGATGTTGATGATCACGCCACCGCGGCCCTGCTTGACCATGCGCTCAGCGGCTTCGCGACCACAGAGAAAGACGCCGGTCAGGTTGATGTTGATCACAGCCTGCCATTGCTCGAGCGTCATCTTGCCGGTGATTGCCCCGTCTTTGACCTTCAGCAACAAGCTGTCTTTGACGATACCGGCGTTGTTGATGAGCACATCGACGCTGCCCAAATCGCCCACGATGGCATCCATGGCCCCGATCACGGCCTGCTCGTCCGTGACGTTCGCCACATAGCCGCGTGCCTCGACACCCTGCGCCTTGCACTGGACCACCGTCTCATCGAGATCCGCCTGATTAAGATCGAGCGCCGCAACGCGCGCACCCTTAGCTGCGAAAGCTTTGGCCAACTCACGCCCGATACCGCGGCCACCGCCGGTGATCACGACTGTCTTATCCGAGATCTGCATCAATGGTCTCCTGTGAAAGCGAAAGCTGGGGATAATGGCGACCAGTATAACGGAGGCGACATGCTGCACTTGCGACGCGCTGAGCGCGACGATCTTGAGACGGTCCTAGATCTGATCCGCGGTCTTGCCGACTACGAAAAGCTATTACCCGAAGTGGACGCCACGCTCGTTGATCTGCAAGAGGCGCTGTTCGCGTCGCACCCACGCGTCTTTTGCGAGATCGCCGATTGGAACGGCCAGAGCGCGGGCTTCGCGCTGTGGTTCTACAACTTCTCGACCTTTCGCGGTCGACACGGCCTCTACCTCGAAGATCTGTTCGTCAAACCCGAGTATCGCGGTCTCGGCATCGGCAGCGCATTGCTCGTGCACCTTGCGCGACGCTGCGTCGCTGAGAATCTCGGACGTTTCGAGTGGGCCGTGCTCGATTGGAATACACCCGCTCTGGACTTCTATGCCTCGCTCGGTGCAGAAGCCAAGAAAGAATGGTGGCCGCATCGCGTCACGGGCGAGGCGCTCAAAGCCCTCGCCGCTCGAGACATTCCCGCGTTGCGAGCGCCGCCTCAACCGTAAACTCCCCACCGTCGAGAGCGGAACGAACGGCCTTCGCCTCAAGGCACAGAAACTCTTCGACCTCGCCATCTCGACCGACTGGCTCAAAGAACTCATCGAGCACAAGATCGGCCACGATGACCTGTTGATCGTGAATGCCGAAAGTCGCCTCTCGTAGCGAATGGATGATCACCCCGGGGAAATCGATCTCGCGTGCTAGCTCTCGAATCACGCCCGCTTCTTCCCACAACTCGCGGATCGCACAGCGCCGTAACGACTCTCCCGCCAAGACGCCGCCGGCAGCCAGCGTATCGAGCTTGCCTGGGTCGGCGCGCTTGATCGCACTGCGACGCGAGACCCAGACACGCCCGTCGGTACGAATACCGTTGACGTGTACGGCACGGTTCTGCAATCCAAGGGTGCGAAACAAACCGCGCTCGCAACGCGCAAGTTCCCGGCCGCGGGTGTCGAGCACCGCGCAAAGCTCGTTGCGCCAGTCGGCAATCAGTCCGAGTTTACGTAGCTGCACGGCCACGCTTTGCAAGGCCGCGCTGCGACCGACGGTATCGAGTGCGTCATCACGCAGCCGTAGGCCCGACTCGACCGTCGCCATCTCCGGGAATGCAGCGACGCGATCCACGAGGTCGGTGCGTACGCGACCGCGGATTTCGCCGCCGATCCACAGCGGCAAATAGAGATCGGTGAACAGCGTCTGGCTCAATCGCGCAGAAATTCGATCAGGGTGGTCGCCACCTCGTCCGACTGATCGGCGATGAATCCCTCGCCGCCATCGTGGACAACGAGACCAGCACCGACCAAGCGTCGCTGGACTTGCTCCACGTGTTCGGGCGGCGCGCTCGTCGACCCGCTCGATGTGACGAGCAGCGCCGGCGCGACGACCCCAGCGAG
Source organism: Gammaproteobacteria bacterium (assembly GCA_018970145.1). Lineage (GTDB taxonomy): Bacteria > Pseudomonadota > Gammaproteobacteria > Steroidobacterales > Steroidobacteraceae > UBA964. Next base: position 198,630 of record JAGWWY010000001.1, on the reverse strand, counting down.
CTCGAGCGTGTCGTCCAAAGCCCCGACACCCACGAGCACCAGGCGCAGCACTCGCTTGGGTGCGCTCACCGCAGCGCGCAGCGCCACCGTCGCGACACCGAGCGCCGCCCAATGTGCACGGTCGAGACCCAGCGCATCGAGCACGGCGAGCGCGTCGTCAGCGTTCTGAGGTGCCGGCAGATCGAGTCGCAGCACCCGAAAAAAACGCTCGAGCTGCGGCAGCAATGGCGCCCACGGCTCGAGCCCACGACCGACCGGCGTCAACAAAACCAAAGTCGGGGCGTGATTGCGCCCCGACATGGCATAGCGTGCAGGCCCGGTGGGCCGACTGATCTCGCCTTTGAGCATGCCAGATTAGTCAGCTTTGTATTTGTCGTGACAGGCTTTGCAGCTCCCGCCCGCTGCGCCAAAGAGCGGCTTGAGCGCATCGAAACTCTCGCCCTTGGCAGCGGCGGCCGACAAAGCGGCTGTCTTGCTCTTCATGTCGCTCATCAGCTTTTGAAAGTCAGCGGAGTTCTGCCACAGCTCATCCTTGACTTTGCCGCCTACCGACCCCGTCGGAAACAGATCCGGAACAATCGTGGCCATGAAGGCCGCGCGCTCGGCCGCGAGACGAAACGCCTTGGCGTCGTAGGGCGCGCGACCCGCCGCCATGGCGCCCATCTGGCTCATCTGGGCGCCGAGCACCGTGAATGCGGCTTGGCGCAGTTTGACCTGCTGGGCAACGCGCGCATCCTGCGCAAACGCCGGCACGGTCAGAGCGGCCACAACCGCAACGAGGATGGTCGAACGCAAAATCGAACGCATGAGAAATCTCCTGATCCTTGGGGTGACGGAATCGATCAACTGTACGGATTTACTCATAGGGCACGCCGAGGTCGCAACCGGCGCGGCGCTCTGTTACGCTTCGCCGCCTTTTTTGCCCGGTTCCTCCCATGTCCACCGCTCGTCCGATCCGCAATATCGCCATCATCGCGCACGTCGATCATGGCAAAACCACGCTGGTCGACTGCTTGCTCAAGCAATCGGGTACCTTCGCCGCCCACGAGCGAGTCGGCGAACGCGTGATGGACTCCAACGATCTCGAGCGCGAGCGTGGCATCACCATCCTCGCCAAGAACTGCGCGATCGATTACCAAGACACGCGCATCAACATCGTCGACACCCCGGGACACGCCGATTTCGGTGGTGAAGTCGAGCGCGTGTTGTCGATGGTCGACGCCGTGTTGTTGGTGGTCGATGCCGTCGAGGGCCCGATGCCACAAACCCGCTTCGTGACCCGCAAGGCGCTCGCACTCGGTCACAAGGCCATTGTGGTCATCAACAAGGTTGATCGGCCGGGCTCACGTCCGAATTGGGTGATCGATCGCACCTTCGAACTGTTCGACAAACTCGGCGCGACGGACGAACAGCTCGACTTTCCGATCGTGTACGCCTCCGCGTTGCAAGGCTGGGCAACCACGGATATCGAAAAGCCCTCGACGGACATGACCGCGCTCTATCAAGCGATCCTCAAGCATGTTCCGCCGCCGCCGACCGATGTCGATGCACCCTTGCAACTTCAGATCTCGCAGCTCGACTACAACTCCTACGTCGGCCGCATCGGCATCGGTCGCATTCGTCGCGGGACCCTGAAGTCGGGTCGTAACGTGGCCTTGCGCTGGGGCGATGAAGAGCGCGGCAGCGGCAAGATCGCGCAGATCTTGAGTTTCCGCGGCCTCGAACGCGTGCCGGTCGATGAAGCGGTGGCAGGCGATATCGTCGCGGTCACCGGTATCGATGAAGTCAATATCGGTATCACGCTTTGCGATGTTGAATCGCCCCAGGGCCTACCGCCGATCAAGGTCGATGAGCCGACGCTTTCGATGACCTTCCAGGTCAACACGTCGCCGCTCGCAGGGCGCGAGGGCAGGTTTGTCACCAGCCGTCAGATCCGCGATCGCCTGATGCGCGAGCTGCAAAGCAACGTGGCGCTGCGCGTCGAAGAAACGGCCGATGCTGATGTGTTTCGAGTCTCGGGTCGTGGCGAATTGCACTTGACGATCCTCATCGAGAACATGCGTCGCGAAGGCTATGAGCTCGCCGTTGGCAAGCCACAGGTGCTGCGCAAAATCATCGACGGCGTGACCATGGAGCCCTTCGAGGCCCTCACGATCGACATCGACGAGGGCTTGCAAGGCGGCATCATGTCCGAGCTTGGTACGCGTCGCGGAGAGTTGCTCGACATGGTGGTCGAGGGTGACCCGACCGGTCGCGGTCAAGGCAGAGTTCGACTCGAATATCGAATCCCGGCTCGCGGTCTCATCGGCTTTCAGGGCGAGTTCCTGACGATGACGCGGGGCACAGGTCTCATGAGCCACATCTTCGATGGCTACGATGTGGTGAAGGGCGACATCCCGGAGCGCCACAACGGTGTGCTGATCTCGAACGAAAACGGCGAGGCCGTGGCTTACTCGCTCTTCACACTGCAGGAGCGCGGTCGTCTGTTTGTCGATCACGGCTCTAAGGTTTACGAAGGCATGATCATCGGCATTCACAGCCGCGACAACGATCTCGTCGTGAACCCGATCAAAGAAAAGAAGCTCTCGAACGTGCGTGCAGCCGGCAAAGACGACGCCCTGTTGCTTGTACCGCCGATTCCGCTCACGCTCGAATACGCAGTGGAGTTCATCAATGAGGACGAACTCGTCGAGATCACGCCGGAATCGATCCGCCTGCGCAAACGCTTCTTAAAGGAGCACGAGCGCAAACGAGCCTCGCGCGAGGCCGAGGCCGGCTGATCAGTCTTTGCGCGGCCCGGGAATGAACGCGTTTGTGCGACGGATGTAATCGGCATAATCTGGCCGTCGCTCACCGATGTCGCGTTCGAGCAGCTTCACGCCCGAGATCTTCAGTAACAATACTGTCATGATCACGGGGCCGATGAAGCTCCACCACGCACCAGCCGACAGCGCGATGCAATAGAAACCCCACCAAACGCAGGCATCACCAAAGTAGTTCGGGTGACGCGTGTATCGCCATAACCCTTGGTCCATCACCTTGCCCGCATTCGCAGGATCGCGCTTGAATCGCGCCAACTGCCAATCGCCACCGGCCTCGAAAATGAAGCCGATCACCCACAGCGCGACACCGATGTAGTCGAGTAGGCCGAGCGCCGCTGACCCGTTGACGGCGCCGTGCAGGGGTAACGAGATGATCCAAGCGAGCACGGCCTGGAAGATGAAGACCCGATAGACGCTGCTGAACGCAAAACCCGGCTCGTTGCGACGACGAATGGCTTGATAGCGACGATCCTCTTCATGGCCCCAGTTGCGCGCGGTGATAAAGACCGATAGCCGCACCGCCCACACCGCCACGAGCACGAACAGCAGCCGACCGCGCTCTGTCTCGGGCGGAAAACCAGCGTAGAGCACCACCGACAGCAGGAACATCAACGACCACAAACTGTCGACCACATCGACATTGCGACGCGGCAAGGAAATCAGCCAACCGAGCACAGCCAAGGCCGCAAGGCCAGGGAGAGCCAGAAACCAGGAAGTCGCGTCGAACATATTTCGCTCAAGCCTCTCGGAACGCTGCCGTTATGGAACAGTGTGACCGTGGTTCGCTAAGAGGACAACCTTAGGATGCCATGTCCTCTCGAACCCCCATTCTCCAGCGTCGCAGAACACCCCAATGATAGCGTTGATCGGTTCCGTCATTGTCGTTGCTTCGGTCGTCATCGGTTTTTTGATGGCCGGGGGCAACCTGCTGCTGCTCTGGCACCCCTCCGAAATCGTCGTGATCATCGGAGCGGCACTTGGCGCCTTCATCACGAGCAATTCTCTCAAAGTTGTCAAGGCCTCCTTCGCCAACGCCATCGGCTTGATGAAGCCCTCGCGTTACACGCGCGAGACCTACGTCGATCTGCTGAAGCTGATCTTCGACCTCTTGGTTAAATCGCGTAAAGAGGGCTTGCTCGCGATCGAAAACGATATCGAGAACCCCGAGAAGAGCAACGTCTTCTCTAAGTACCCGAAGATCTTGGCCGACCATCACATGATGGAATTCATCACCGATTGTCTGCGACTGATGGTCGGTGGCAACCTCGATCCCAACGAACTCGAAACCCTGCTCGATTACGAGCTTGAAACCCACCACAAAGAAGCGCACGAACCAGCACATGCGGTTCAACAAGTCGCCGATGCGCTGCCGGGTTTCGGTATCGTCGCCGCGGTCCTTGGCATCGTGAATACCATGGCAGCCGTTGCCGAGGCGACAAGCGCGGAACTCGGCGCCAAAGTGGGCGCGGCCCTCGTCGGTACCTTCCTCGGTATCCTGGTGGCGTACGGTTTCGTCGGGCCAATCGCCTCGGCCATGAAGGCGCGGGCAGACGAAGAAGGTAAAGCCTTTGAGGTCGTGAAGATGGCCTTGGTCGCAAGTGTCCGCGGGTATCCGCCGCAGGTAGCCGTCGAGTTTGCGCGCAAGCTGCTCTTCAGTGAGGTGCGCCCCACCTTCGGGGATCTCGAGGGGCATCTGAAATCCAAGCCCAAGGTGTGATCGCGTACCGCCCATGAGCACACCACAAAAAAAAGTGGAGGAAACGCGACCGGTCATCATTCGTCGCAAGAAGATCATCGCCGGCGGTCATCACGGCGGTGCATGGAAAGTGGCTTATGCCGACTTCGTCACAGCCTTGATGGCCTTCTTTCTGGTCATGTGGCTGGTCGCTTCGGCGAACGATCAACAGAAAACCGCGATCTTCGACTACTTCAAAAACCCAAGCATGGCCAAAGGCGCGGCGCCGATCCCCGCACCGGGCCAAGACGGCCCGGGCGGCGCGAGCACCAGTCCCATTGAGCTGCGTGGCGGGCTAACGGCCTCAGCTCCCTCGCCGATTGCCGAATCCGGCGCAGGTACTCCGATTTCCGATAAACCCGAACAAGTGCGTCGCTTGCGAACGAACACGGGCAGCCTGAATGAGGCCGATCAACTGCAGGCACTGAAAGCCGAGTTACAGGAGGCGATCGAGAAGAGCAAGGCGCTCGAAGCCTTCAAGGATCAGTTATTGATTGATATTACACCCGAGGGTTTGCGCATCCAGATCGTCGATGCACAAAACCGGCCGATGTTCGACCTTGCGGGGACACAACTCAAAGATTACGCAACGGCGCTGTTACTCGAAGTGGGCAAGTATCTCAACACGGTCCCAAATCGCATCACCATCTCGGGGCATACCGATGAGACGCCCTTCACCGGTCGACGTCCGAATTACACCAACTGGGAACTCTCGGCCGAGCGGGCGAATGCGGCGCGGCGCGCCTTGATCGAAGGCGGACTCGCCTATGACAAGGTTGCCCGGGTCATCGGCATGTCATCTTACGTATTGCTAGATAAGGCCAACCCGCGCAATCCGATCAACCGTCGCATCAGCGTAATCGTCATGACAAAGGCCGCTGAAGATGCGCTGCTGCGAACCGACACCCCGGCCGCAACCGCGCGTACCCGCTAAACGCGATCCTGAAGGCCGAGATCGCGAGCGAGCGACTCGATCAACGCCCGGTCGTGCGATAGGCGCCGGCGCGTCTCCTCAGCATCGGGCATGAACTGATCCACCGTATCTGCACTTAACACGCCCTGCTCCTGCAACAGTAACTCGTGCGTGCGTAAGCGCTCACGCACCACCGAGAGTTCCATGGCAAGGCGTAGCGACACCGCCACCAGCTGCGAAATGTTGGCCGGATCAAGACGCTGATCCTGCCCCGAGGCGGGCGCGTGAATCGGACGAGACTCAGTGCTCACGGCGACCTCCAAAGAAATAGTAGTGACCGGCATCGAGCGGCTCATAATCAGCCACGACATTGCCCTCGATAAACCCTGCCGCAAGCAGCAACGCCGGAACGTCGGTATCGGCAAAGCCGGTCCAGAACGGTTCGCCGTTATTGCGCACCTGCCAGTCGTTGGTGACTTGTTTCGGAATCGACAAACGCTCCGGTTGATACGGTACGTCAGCGTTGAGGAACACCCCGCCCGGCGCCAGCAGTCGATGCGCCTCGAAAAAAATCTTTGGCGTGATGTCATGCCAAGTTTCGTGAAACAGAATGTGCGAAACGATCAGATCGAAATACCCATCGGGATAACCCGTTTGCCGTGCATCGGCCTGCCGAAAATGCAGCTCGACACCGCGCTCTTCGGCCCACGCGTGACCGAAGCGCACGAACGGGGCCGACAGATCGAGGCCATGTACCTCGGCGTCTGGAAAGGCTTCCTGGTAGGCGATGGTGTCGGTGCCGGGACCACAGCCCAGATCGAGAATCCGCCGCGGCTGAAGATCGGGATAGCGACGACGCACGACGCTCCCAATGTAACGACCGATCCCTGGCTCACCGACGGGCGCATGGGCGGTCAGACCCTTGGCGGCGCGATACAGCTCGAGCGTGCCGAAGTAGATCAAGGCCGCATGCAGATCCTGATCATGCTCGGCGTGGTAATAGCCACCCGGTTGGCGATGAATCTCAGTGGAGGCGATGGGCTCCGGTAAGTCGAGCGCCGGATTCAATTGCAGCGAACCGCGCGGCCTGCGCGTCACGGCCGTCGCTCGCGCCTCGAAGGCAGGCCCGATGCGTCGACAGGTGTCACCGACGCTTTGCCACATCAGAGACTGCGACGCGTAGACCATGGATCCCCAGAGCTGATACAGCGAGTCGGCTTCGAACAACGATCGAGCCTCGCTGCGATTGGCTGGCGCTCGGTGATGCAGGGCGACGAACGGCGGCTCGAGCTCGCGCGCGTAATGTTCGGCGAGATGCTGCTCGAGCGTCTGGTTGGCGTAGCCCTTCAACACACCGACGAAACGTTGCTTGGCCGCTTCGTCGTGGTTTGGGCGGTAGAGATCACTCAAGGTGTTCGCGGTCATCGGTGCCTCCTGCGACGGTCGATCATAGCCGGGCTGCGGCGTCCCGGTTACCATTGCCGCCATGGGTCGCATATTCGAAGTCCGAAAACATACGATGTTCGCGCGTTGGAACCGAATGGCCAAGCAGTTCGCGCGCATCGCCAAAGACATCAACATGGCCGTCAAATCCGGCGGGTCGGATCCTCAATCCAACCCGATGTTGCGCCGTATCTTGCAGAACGCACGGGCGGTCAACATGCCGAAGGACAAGGTCGAGGCCGCCATCAAGCGCGCGAGCGGCCGCGATGCCACCAACTACGAAACGGTGATCTACGAGGGTTACGCGCCGCACGGCATCGCGCTGCTCGTCGAAACGGCCACCGACAATCCGACGCGTACGGTCGCCACCGTGCGCAACGTTTTCCAGAAGCACGGCGGCAACTTGGGCACGAGCGGCAGCGTCAGCTTCATGTTCAAGAAGATGGGCGTGTTTCGCCTCGACCCCGCCGGTATCGATCAGGACGATCTCGAGCTCTATCTGATCGATCACGGTCTCGAAGAGATGGGTGAGAGCACCGGCGAAAAAGGCGAGCCGCAGCTCGTCGTGCGCTGTGCGTTCGAGGATTTCGGCAAGGTTCAGCTCGCACTCGAAGAACGCAAGATCAATCCGATCTCAGCCGAGCATGAATACATACCCATGGCGCCGACCGAGTTGCCCGAAGCACAAGCGGCCGAAGTGTTGGCGCTCGTCGACAAACTCGAACAGGACGACGACGTGCAGAGCGTGTTCCACACGCTCGGGTAGTTAGTTAACCCAGTTCTCTATTCTCAAGCGCGGCACGCGCTGAAACTCGCGCAGGTTGTTGGTAACTAGCGTGAGGTTCATCGCCATGGCGTGTGAGGCGATCCAAAGATCGTTGGCACCGATCAACTTGCCGTTGCGCTTGAGTTCAGCCCGAATCATTCCGTAAGCGACGGCAACCGAAGGTTGCAAAGGTAATACCTCGAGCATGCCGGCGAAGTGATCGAGCGTCGCAAGCGCCAGCAGACGCTGCGAACTCTGCTCGGCACCAAAGCGCATCTCGCCATAAGTGATGACGGAAATCGCAGCGGCATCGGCGGGCTCCGATGCCAAGCGGGTGGCAACCGAACGCGGCGTATGCTTGGCGAGATAGATGCAGGTATCGGTGTCGAGCAGGTAGCGCAGCGCCACTTAAAGGCTCTCTCGCTCTTCCGGTAGTGGATCCTCGCGTCCCTCGGCCATGAAGTCGGGCGGCATCTGTCTCAATACCGAAAAGACGTCGGCGAGGCTTCGGGGCACACGGCGCAACACGATGTCATCGCCGACCCGAAGAATCTGCAAGCGGTTGTCGTCGACCTGGAAGTCTTTCGGCAAGCGCACAGCCTGCGAGTTTCCCGACATGAAAACAGTGGTGGTTTTCATTTATGACGACCCCGAACGATGTATATACGTGAAATATATACATACTGGAGCCCAAGGATGCAAGCCGGTTTCGGGCGTCTTCAGTCCGAATTGTCGCTTGACGACCCCTCGTCTGGAGTCGATCGATCGCTCGGCATCAGGTCGCCCGGCAGCGCCCGCCCTCGCCGCCGCAGCGCTTCGCGCAGCAAGTACTCGATCTCGCCATTGACACTGCGCAGATCGGCCGCTGCAGCGCGCTCGAGCTCCGCCCGGAGGGCGGGATCGATGCGCATCAGAAAGGCTTTACGGCTCACGCAGAGCTGACCGTCACCGTCAGCCGTAGAGCGTGCCGGTATTGATGACGGGCTTGGCCTCCGAGTCACCGCAGAGCACGACCATCAAGTTGCTGACCATGGCGGCGCGACGCTCGACATCGAGCTCGACCACACCTTGTCGCGAGAGATCATCGAGCGCCATCTTCACCATCTCGACCGCACCCTGCACGATCTTGTGGCGCGCGGCGAGCACGGCCTCAGCCTGCTGGCGACGCAGCATGGCCTGCGCGATTTCAGGGGCGTATGCGAGGTGCGTCAGACGTGCCTCTTCGACCACGACACCCGCGCGTTCGAGCCGCTTCTGCAGCTCCTTGCGCAATTCGTCGGATACTTCATCGGCACCACTACGCAGCGTGGTCTCGTGCGCCTCGCCGTGATCGTATGCATATTGGCTCCCCAAGTGACGAACAGCCGACTCGGACTGCACACGCACGTAGTCCTCGAAATCTTCGACGTCGAACATCGCCTGCGCCGTGTCCTGCACGCGCCAGACCACGACGGCCGCGATCTCGATCGGGTTGCCGAGCTTGTCGTTGACCTTCAAGCGATCGCCGTTGAGATTGCGCGAGCGCAGAGAGACCTTCATACGTGGATTTTTCTTATTGGTGGTCGACACTGCCGACTCACCCTTGCCGACCGTGGTAAGTGAGGTCGACGAGGGACCATTCGAATAGAACGGGTTCCCCCAGTGAAAACCCTCGGTGCGCACGGTGCCCTTGTAGTCACCGAACAGGACGAGCACGCGCGACTCGTTCGGTTGCAAGGTGAAGAAGCCGAAGCAGCTGATGAAGGCGATCACCAACAGAAAAATACCGAGCAGCATCAGAATCGGCGGATCGTCATTGGTACCGAGTGGGATGGCCGCCATGCCGGCGAGAAAGACCAACAGGACCGGCATCAACATCACCCAACCGTTCTGGACGCGCATCTCGCGCTCGCGGCTGGCGGTACGGGGTTCGTTCGACATGGACACTCCTCCGTCGGGGTGGACTGAGACCCAACGGCGGAGATATTAAAGTGATATCACTTTGATGTCAAAAAAACCGCCGTGAAGGCGGTTCTTCAAAACGTAGAATGGCGCGCCCGTCGTGCGCCGGATCGAACAATTTCTTCAATACTTTCGCGGATTGGGCTGTCACCCTAAAGGCCACCCGACTGGCTGGGGGGAAGACTGCTTAGCGACAATCAACTGGCCGGATTACGTTCGCGGCGACCTCGTTTCCAGAATCCTGCGCTTCCGAGCGACTCTGGTCGTGAACCCTAGGCGATGACCTTGAGCAAATAACTCGTGCTCCGGCCACCGCCAGGGTCGCGGACCAGAATGCCTCGCTCTACCAAATCCGTGATGTCGCGCAGCGCCGTGTCTTGGGAGGCTTTGGTGCTCACAGCGAATACCATGTCGCGCGTGCCTTGCCGTGCTGGCGCACGCGGCCTGCTGCCACGAGTTCGCGCAGCCGCACCTTGATGGTATTGCGGTTTGCCCCAGTGATCTCCGCAAGCTCGCCAATGGTCAGCCGCTCTTTTGCGCGCAGAGCCTTGAGCACCTCACGCGCGAGGTCAGGCAGGGAATCATCCGATGCCTGCGAGGCTCTTTCATGGTCGAGCCGAGCCGCCAGCCTGTCTTTTTGCGTCTTGAGGCTTCGCAGAAAGAAACCGATCCACGGCTCCCAGTCGGGCGCATCGCCCTTGAGCGTGGTTTGTGTCCGGCGCAGCGCCTTGTAGTAGAGGTCTTTGTTGTCCTCGATTACGCGCTCTAGCGATGCGTATGGCACATAGGCGTATCCCGCGCGGAGCAGCATGAGCGTCGTCAGCACACGCGAAAGCCGCCCATTGCCGTCCTGGAACGGATGGATAGCTAGGAACGTCACGATGAACACGGCGACGATCAGCAGGGGATGATGGGCTTCCTCCTCGATGGCCTTGCGCGTCCAAGCGACGAGCGCCTCCATTTCGCGCGGCGTGTCGAAAGGCGTGGCTGTTTCAAACACCGCCCCGATCTGCGCTCCGTCGACATTGAAGGCGACAACGTTGTTGGATAGCGATTTGTATGAGCCGCGATGGCGCTCATCCTTGCTGCTGTGGCGCAGCACGGTTTGGTGAAGTTGGCGGATGTGGTTTTCGGTGATGCGCAAGTCTTCATAGGCCCCGAGCACGAGGTCCATGGCCTCGGCGTAACCAGCCACCTCCTGCTCGTCGCGGGTCTTGAAGGACTTGATCGACAGCGCCTGTGAAAGCAGGTCTTCGACCTCGGCATCCGTGAGCTTTGCCCCCTCGATGCGCGTGCTTGATCCGACGCTCTCGATGGTCGCCACCTTGCGCAGGGTATTCAGGCGGTCCGGCGAAAACGATTTGAGGGCCTCCCACCTCCCCTTGAACTCATCAATTTCAGCGATGAGTTTGACGAGGTCGGGACCTAAAATGAGTTTCGGCTCCCTCATACTTGGAGCCTCTATCCCCGATTCCATACCCGATTATACCCAATTATACCCGATTCGGCGAGCCCGGGTCAGTTTTACATCGGCGTTAACAGCTGATCAGCCTGGCGACCTACAATCGCATTCAGGATCGGCTTGCGGTGACTGGAGCCACCCGATGACCGCCAAATGATCGAAGGGAGCGTACAAGGCTTACCCCTATTACCTGTGCGGCCAGCCTGGCTGCGTCAGCAAGGGCAAGTCGATCAACAAGGACAAGGTGGAGCAAGAGTTTGCGGAGCGGCTTCAGCGCCTCACGCCCTCGGCTGAGCTGTTCACGCTGGCCAGCACCCTCTTCTCAGAGTCTTAAGCGAAATCTCGGCTGGTCTACAAGAACTGGCGCGCCCGAAGAGATTCGAACTCCTGACCTCATGGTTCGTAGCCATGCGCTCTATCCAACTGAGCTACGGGCGCGCTGAGGGGCGCGGATTATACACAGCCGCGGCCAGGCGAGGGAACCGGCTAGTACGACCTCGGCAGCCCTAGCACGTGCTCGGCCACGTAAGACAGGATGAGGTTGGTCGAGATCGGAGCGACTTGATAGAGCCGGGTCTCGCGGAACTTACGCTCCACGTCGTACTCGCAGGCGAAGCCGAAGCCGCCGTGAGTCTGAAGGCAAGCATTGGCCGCCTCCCACGAGGCCTTCGCAGCGAGGTACTTGGCCATGTTGGCCTCGGCACCGCAGGGCTTGCGCGCATCGTAGAGCTCGCAGGCCCGAAAGCGCATGAGGCTCGCGGCCTCCACTTCAATGTGTGACTCTGCGAGCGGGAACTGCACGCCCTGGTTCTGGCCGATCGGTCGATCGAAGACCACGCGATCCTTCGCATAACGACTGGCACGCTCGACGAACCAGCGCCCATCACCGATGCACTCGGCCGCGATCAGCACGCGCTCGGCATTGAGCCCATCGAGAATGTATTTGAAACCTTTACCCTCTTCGCCGATCAGATTCTCGGCGGGCACTTCGAGCTCATCAAAGAAAAGCTCGTTGGTTTCATGATTCACCATGTTGTCGATCGGCCGTAAATTCAAGCCTTTTCCGACTGCATCGCGCAGATCGACCATGAACACGGAAAGCCCGTCGGACTTCTTCTTGACCTCCGCGAGCGGTGTCGTGCGCGCCAACAGCAACATCAACTCTGAGTGCCGCACGCGCGAGGTCCACACCTTCTGCCCGTTGATGATGTAGCGATCACCCCGGCGAGCCGCGGTCGTCTTCAACTTCGTGGTGTCGGTGCCCGTCGTGGGCTCGGTGACCGCCATCGACTGCAGGCGCAACTCGCCGCTCGCAATCTTCGGCAGATAAAACTCGCGCTGCTGCGCACTGCCGTGCCGGACGAGCACGTTCATGACATACATTTGGCCGTGACAAGCGCCGGAGTTGCCGCCCGAGCGGTTGATCTCTTCCATGATCACCGAGGCTTCAGCGAGCGAGAGCCCTGACCCGCCGAACTCTTGCGGAATCAGGGCCGCGAGCCAACCCGCCTCTGTAAGCGCGCGAACGAACTCTTCCGGATAGCCGCGCTCGAGGTCGATCTTGCGGAAGTACTCGTCTGGAAACTGGGCGCAGAGCGCGCGGACGGCACTGCGGATCTCGTCGAAACTGTCGTCGATATTCATGGGAGCAGGATGCTAACCCAGCCGAGACCCCCACCGCTTTTTGTCGCAATTTGCATTTCCACGATTTTCAAGGCTCTGAATATAGATTTTTATCCTATTTCGCCACTAGGATCGCTACTAAATGCAAATAACGACGGGAAATGGCGCTGGCGCGTCCGACCTGCGCGGCCTCGACGGACCGGGGGTGTGGGACAGCCATCGCGCTTTCGAGGTGCTGGAGGCGTCGGGACAGGCCGCCAGCAAGCGCACGGCCGAGCGCCGATTGCATGAGCTTGGGCTGTTGCCGGCGGAGCTTGATCTGACCTCGCTGCGCAATGCCGAGGGGCACCCGGTCAACACCGTCATCGCCGAGCACGCTCTCGAGTGGGCGCGACGAAGAAGGCGCCTCGCCCTCTTCATTCAAAAACACCCGCTGCCGAACGGCCGGGTCGCTCTGCACGCCAACGACGCTCGCGGTGGTCGTTATTGGATCGTGCCGTCCGAGAACGATGATGTTGGCGCACTCAATGAATTGGCCGACCACATCGGTAAACCCATCACGCTCTTCACGCATGGCGCACTCGCGAGCGACTGGTCGATCCGACCCTCGAAGAAATTGTCGCGCTCGGTCGACTTCGTAACGGGACTGTATGGAGCGACCCTACCGGCCGATTTCTCGACCGTCGCGACACTGCCGCGCCCGCAGAGCGCGCTCTCCGCGCGGTTGAAGCGACTCGAAGCCGAGAGCATTCACATCATCCGCGAGGCCATCGCCGAAGCGGAGCGACCGGTGATGCTTTACTCGATCGGCAAAGACAGTGGCGTGATGCTGCATATCGCACGCAAGGCGTTCTACCCCGCACCACCGCCGTTTCCGCTGCTGCATGTGGATACACGCTGGAAGTTTCGACAGATGTATCAGTTTCGCGATCTCATCGCGCGCGATAGCGGTCAGCCCCTGATCGTGCATGTGAACCCCGAGGCCATTACGCGGGATATCAACCCCATTGATCATGGCTCGGCACTGCATACCGAAATCACGAAAACGGTCGGCCTCAAGCAAGCACTCGATGCGCACCGGTTCGATGTCATCTTTGGCGGAGCCCGTCGTGACGAAGAAAAATCGCGTGCAAAAGAGCGCATCTTCTCGTTCCGAACTGCCGAACACGGCTGGGATCCGAAGCGACAACGACCGGAGCTATGGAGCCTCTACAACACCCGAAAACAAAACGGCGAGAGCCTGCGGGTTTTTCCGCTCTCCAACTGGACCGAGCTCGATATCTGGCAATACACCCTGCTCGAAGAGATCCCCGTCGTACCGCTCTACTTTGCCGCGCCACGCCCCGTCGTCGAGCGCGACGGGATGCTGATCATGGTCGACGATGCGCGCTTTCGGCTGCGACCCGATGAGCGTATCGAAACCCGCTGGGTTCGATTTCGTTCGCTCGGTTGCTATCCCTTGAGCGGCGCGATCGAATCGATCGCGTGTAGCGTCAAAGATATCGTGGATGAGTTGCAACGATCGAGCGTTTCCGAGCGACAGGGCCGTGCAATCGATCAGGATGCCGGCGCTAGCATGGAACAGAAGAAGCGCGAGGGGTATTTCTGATGACGACCCCGCGCACGGGCGATCTACTTCGCTTCATCACTTGCGGCAGCGTCGATGACGGTAAGAGCACTCTCATCGGGCGTCTGCTGTTCGAGTCGCAGCAAATCCCCGAGGATCAAATCGCGGCTCTCAAGCGCGACTCCCGCCGCTTCGGTACGCAAGGCGATGCGATCGACTTCGCCCTACTGGTCGATGGCTTGGCGGCCGAACGCGAGCAAGGCATCACCATCGATGTGGCATATCGCTTTTTCTCGAGCCAGCGCCGCAGCTTTATCGTCGCCGACACACCTGGGCACGAGCAGTACACACGCAATATGGTGACCGGCGCCTCGACCGCCGACCTTGCTGTACTCTTGGTCAATGCACGAACGGGTTTGACCGTTCAAACGCGGCGTCATGCCTATCTCGTCTCGCTCATGGGATTGCGACACGTGGTGCTCGCCATCAACAAGTTGGATCTGATCGCTTACGACCAACAAGTCTGTCGTGCGATCGAGAGCGACTTCGCTCGCTATGCCGCGAAGCTCGGCTTCGAGACGATCGTCGCTATCCCGATGAGTGCGTTGCGAGGCGACAATGTCACTACGCAATCGACCGCGATGCCGTGGTACACGGGCCCCTCGCTGCTCGAATACCTCGAGACCATCGATACACGGCGCTTGCCGCAACGCGGCAGCGTCTTTCCGGTGCAGTGGGTCAACCGCCCGACTGCCGATTTTCGCGGTTACGCCGGCACGCTCGCCGCAGGCGAGCTGAAGCTCGGCGATTCACTGCGCGTGGCGCAAAGCGGGCAGCTTGCCAATATCACCCGCATCGTCACGGGCGACGGTGATCGCTCGGCGGCCATCGCAGGTGATGCAATCACGCTCTGCCTTGATCGAGAGATCGATATCTCCCGTGGTGATGTTTTGAGTCGGGCGGACCTGCCGGTCGAGACGACGGATCAATTCGAAGCCACCATCATCTGGTTGCACGAAGAACCCGGCCTTGCGAGCCGTCGCTACGATTTGAAACTCGCGAGCCAATGGAGCGGCGCCTCGATCACCGCAATCAAACATCGCGTGAATGTGAATACGCTTGCCGAGGAGCCCGCCCGCAAACTTGACCTGAACGACATCACCGTCTGCAACATCGCGACGACCCAATCGCTCGCCTTTGAGCGTTACAGCGAATCGCGCGAACTCGGTGGCTTCATCCTCGTGGATCGTTACACCCACGCGACCGTCGCAGCGGGTCTCATCCGTCACAGCCTACGCCGGGCACAAAACGTCCATCGGCAGTCGCTCAGTGTCGATCGGACTGCGCGCGAGAAGCTCAACGGCCATCCGGGCAAAGTGCTGTGGTTCACCGGTCTCTCGGGGTCGGGAAAGTCGACCCTCGCCAACGCACTCGAAGTGGAACTGCACGCTCGCGGTATTCACACCTACATTCTCGATGGCGACAATGTTCGCCAAGGGCTTAACCGGGATCTCGGCTTCACCGACACCGATCGGGTTGAGAACATCCGGCGTATCGCCGAAGTTGCGAAATTGATGATGGATGCCGGCCTCATCGTGATGACCTCGTTCATCTCGCCGTTCCGTGGCGAGCGCGATCTCGCTCGCGAACTCATCGGGCCAGAGAATTTCGTCGAGATCTTCGTCGACACACCGCTCGAAGTGTGCGAGCAGCGCGACGTCAAGGGTCTCTACAAAAAAGCGCGCGAAGGCAAGATTCCGAACATGACCGGCGTGAATAGCCCCTACGAGGCGCCGCTCGCCCCGGACGTCACGGTCCGTACCCAAGAAACCCCACTTGCGGAAAGTGTCAGGGCGCTGCGAAAACTGCTGGAATCTGCCGATTGACGACGCCGGAGACGTCATCGACACTTCATCCGGCGCTGATCGTTCGCGCCAATCCGATAACGGTGAAGTCATGAAATCCGCGTCCCTCGCTCTCACCTTCGGCTTGCTGGCTTCGATTGCCTCGGCAGCCGCGCCCATCCGCATCGATAACCCGTGGTCGCGCGCCACGGCGCCCGGTCAACTCGTGGGTGGCGGCTTCATGACCATCGTCAACGTTGGTGCGATACCGGATCGATTGGTGTCGGCCACGAGTCCGGTCGCAGACGATGTACAGATTCATCACACGAGCATGGACGGTGGCGTGATGCGGATGCGTCAAGTCACCGACGGCCTCGAGATTCCGGCCAACGGCAAAGTCGAATTGAAGCCACGCGGCCTCCACTTGATGTTCATGCAGTTGAAGGCGCCGCTTGAGGCGGGCGCTCGCTTTCCAGTGCAGTTGCAGTTCGAGAAAGCAGGCTCGGTGACGACGCAGTTCATAGTCGAGAATCATTGATGTCACTCTCGAATCGCACGGCGATGCTGCTCGTAGTGGCCACGCTGACCCTCGCCGCCTGCTCGCCCGCGCCGCCGCCCTTCACTGCCTCGGAAGTCTCCGGTATCGCGTACGGTAAGGATATCGGAATCGCCGACACCCGCGGGCAGATCCGTCGTATCGACGACTTCAAAGATCAGGTCACGGTCGTGTTCTTTGGTTTCACGCGTTGCCCTGACGTATGCCCTTCAACGCTCATGCGTCTACGTCAGGTACGCAACGCGCTCGGCGACGATGCAGGCATGCTGCAGGTGTTGCTCGTCAGCGTGGACCCGGAGCGCGACACAGCCGATCGCCTCGAAGCTTATGTGAAGAATTTTGATCCGAGCTTCATCGGTCTGCGCCCTGATCCTGCGGAGCTTGAGAAGGTCGTCAAGTCGTTCCATGCGATTGCCGTGAAAGTACCGACGGCCGACGGCAAGGATTACACGGTCGATCACTCGGCGACGATCTACGTCTACGATCGTCGTAACCAACTGCGCTTGATTGCTCAGCCTGACATCGCCCTCGACGCCTTTACGGCCGACCTGCGCCGCCTCGCGCAGGAGGGCTGACACCATACGGCCATGGGATTGCTGCGGATCATGGCTTTCGTGCGAACCGCAGCCTTGCTGCTGATCGCAGCGCTCACCAGCACGCCGGGTAGGACCGGCGAGGTCCACGTGGCGGTGGCTGCCAATTTCGCAGCACCGATGAAATCACTCGCCATCGCCTTCGAGCGCGAGAGCGGCCATCGCGCCATCCTCTCGCTGGGTGCCACCGGGCAGCTCTATGCGCAGATTCGTCAAGGCGCTCCCTATCACGTGCTGCTCGCCGCCGATTCGAACACCCCAAGCAAGCTTGCCGGCGAGGGTGATGCCGTCGCAACGACACAGCGCACCTACGCCATGGGACGCCTCGTCCTGTGGAGTCGAGATGTCGATACCGTCGATGCCAAAGGTGAGGTGCTGCGCCGCGGCGACTTCCGACGTCTCGCCATTGCGAATCCGAAACTCGCGCCCTATGGTGCGGCAGCTATGCAGACGCTGAGCACGCTCGGCCTGCTCAAGACACTGCGATCCAAAATCGTCGACGGGGCCAACATCAATCAGGCGTTCCAATTCGTGGCGTCGGGCAATGCAGAGCTCGGCTTCGTCGCGATGTCGCAAGTCATGCAAGCGGGGCACCTGCGCAGTGGTTCCGCTTGGATCGTCCCCGCTCACCTGCACGAGCCCATCAAGCAGGATGTGATCTTGCTCGCCAAGGGCCAAGACAATCCGGCCGCCCTCGCGCTGCTCCGCTATCTCGACTCCCGTCGCGCTCGCGACATCATCCAACGTTACGGTTACGAGCTGCCATGACACCGAGCGCCGACAGCGGAGCCGCCATCTTGCTCACGCTGCAACTCGCTGCGATCACGACGCTGTTCTTGTTGTTGCTCGCCACACCGCTCGCATGGTGGCTCGCTCGCACGAGCTCGCGCTGGCGCGGCGTCATCATCGCCCTTATCACACTGCCACTCGTGCTGCCGC
Organism: Gammaproteobacteria bacterium; assembly: GCA_018970145.1. Classification (GTDB taxonomy): domain Bacteria; phylum Pseudomonadota; class Gammaproteobacteria; order Steroidobacterales; family Steroidobacteraceae; genus UBA964. The sequence goes on along the minus strand of JAGWWY010000001.1, from coordinate 180,426 downwards.
CGACGGTACTTGGCTTTTACATCTTGCTGACACTTGGCCCCGATGGCTGGATCGGCAATCTCACCCAATCTTTGGGTCTCGGCTTGTTGTCGTTCTCGTTCACGGGGCTGGTGATCGGCTCAGTTTTTTTCTCGCTACCCTTTGCGGTCTATCCCATTTTGTATGCCTTCGAGATGCTGGGCCGCAGACCACTGGAGGTCGCCGCCACCTTGCGCGCCAAACCACTCGATGCTTTTTTCAGTGTTGCGTTGCCCTTGGCAAAGCCCGGCTTGTTGACCGCATCGGTGCTGATCTTCGCCCACACCGTGGGCGAGTTCGGCGTGGTGCTGATGATCGGTGGTGATATACCGGGCGAAACGCGTGTCATCGCGACGCAGATTTTCGGCTATGTCGAGGCGATGGAGTACGAGGCGGCGCATCGACTCGCCGCGCTCATGGTCGCGTTCTCCTTCGTGATGCTGATGGCACTGACTCGGCTGCGTCGGCGTGCGGGAGCGGCGCTGCCATGAGCACGACACCGATGGTGTTACAACTCGCCCTGCAACGCGCCAACTTCCATCTCGCGATCAACATCACCGTTCCCCCGCAGGGCGTCACCGTGCTCTTCGGTCCGTCGGGCTCAGGGAAAACGACGGCACTGCGTTGCATAGCGGGTCTTGAGCGCGCGTCGGGTCGCATCGCGATCGGTGATGAGGTTTGGCAAGACGATCAACGACAAATTTTCGTGCCGACCTGGCAGCGCGAACTTGGATTTGTCTTTCAGGAAGCGAGTCTGTTCGAACATCTCGATGTGCGTCGTAATCTGGAATTCGGTCTTAATCGCTTGCGTATCGAGCGGCAGGCTGCCCGCCTAGCGCTCGACGCTGCCATCGACCTACTTGGTATCGGCTCATTGCTTGATCGATCGACCGTCAACCTGTCGGGCGGTGAGAAACAACGTGTCGCCATTGCTCGCGCGCTCGTCACACAGCCGAGGATTCTGCTGCTCGATGAACCGCTCGCCTCGCTTGATCTGGCAAGGCGAAAGGAGATCTTGCCTTGGCTCGAGCGACTCCACCGCGAGCTGCGAATTCCCGTGATCTACGTCACCCACTCGCTCGATGAACTCGCCCGCCTCGCCGACCACGTCGTGATGCTCGACCAAGGACGCGTGAGCACGAGCGGCAATCTGCAAGCAATCTGCACTCACCCCATCATGGCCGCGGCGGCCGGCGATGAAGCCGGTGTCGTGATCGAGAGCACCATCCAACGCATTGATCGCGAGTTTCACCTAGCCGAGGTCGGTTGCGGCAACGGGGCTCTCTGGGTGCGCGATGGCGGCGTACCAGCAGACGCGCCCATTCGAGTTCGCATCCTAGCCCGCGACGTCAGTCTCGCGACGTCTGCACAGGGCTCGAGCACCATCCAGAACGTCATATCGGGCGTGATCGAGTCGATCACGGACGAAGCACACGCCTCGCAGGCCTTAGTCACGGTTCGCTGTGGTGAGGCGATCTTGCTCTCGCGCGTCACCCATCGAGCTCTCGCTGCGCTTCAACTGCACACGGGCTCACCGGTATGGTGCCAAGTGAAGTCAGCCGCACTGATCGACTGAATACTCGGGCACTTGACTCGAGTAAGGAATATTCCTTGCACTTCTGTCCTGTTAACCGACCCTCGGGCACCCCCCCACGAAACCCATTCGCGAAGTCGCCACCCTGACTTCCAAAGGGTAAATCACCCTACCGAAGCCGATCCGCCAGGCGTTGGGAGTTGATGAGGGCGGGAAACTCGCCTTCAATTTCACCGGTGATCGCGTGGTCGTGACTCGCGTCGCCGACGAACGAGCGGATGTCTGCCACGCCGGACCGAAGAATCTGCCCCCCGGTCAGGGCCGGGACATGACAGCCTGACGACAGCGGGTTGCCCTAGCATCTCAGTATGAACTCTAGCAAGTTCTTTGCCGGCGCGATCATCGTCGCATTCAGTCTCGCCGGAACCGCAGGCGCAGATAATCTTGGAGATCTCCGCGCCGAATTGACGGCGCTGCGTGCTGAACAATTGCGACTCGCCGCACTTCAAGAGAAAAACGAGACTGCGCTGCGCAAGCTGGAGTCGCAACTCGCCGTCTCAGCCCAAGGCGCGACTCCATCGGCGACGGGTCCTGCACCAACTTCTTCGACCTCAAAGACGATTTCCAGTTGGTCGATATCGGGAGACTTGAGGGTTCGCAATCAACTGGATACGTCGGATGAAAGAGCGCCAGATCGTGACCGTGCCCAGATCCGAGCACGACTTGGCGCCACATATCGACTGAACGACTGGCTACGCGCAGGCGCTCGCGCAGTGACGGGAGATCCGGACGACCCCAGAACCTCGGACGCCCAGCTTCAGACCTGGAACAATGATCTGCAAGTCAGCCTTGATCTTGCTTACCTGCAAATGGATCTGGGGCAGACGACGGTATTTGCCGGGAAGTTCCCCCAAATCTTTGCCCGCACCGATCTGGTCTGGGACGGTGATGTGACGCTTTCGGGGCTGGGAGCGTCGTACAAGAAAACCCTCGAATCGGGGTCTTCCTTACGCACGGCGGGTGCGCTTTTCATGATCGATGAACAGGCTTTGGGGTCGGACAGTCGGATGACGGGCTTCCAGATCGGTTACGACTCACCTGCTAACGACCCGCTGCGGCTCGATCTTTCCGCAAGCTACTACCAGTACGAGCTCGGCAGTATCGCAAACGCCGACAAGCTCGATTTCCGGACCAATCTGCGACGGCCCGATGGGAGATACGCCTCCGATTATCACCTCGGCGACTTGATCGTCGGTGCCACCTGGCAGCGCCCGGGGAGTCGATGGCCGATCCGAGTCGTGGCCGACTATGCAAAAAACTTTGGTGCCGAAAGCGGTCGGAACGAGGCGTACGGAGTCGACATGGTGGTCGGACGTGCGAGCAATGCCGGCGACGTGCGTTTGTCGTACGGGTACTCGCAGACCAAGGTCGATGCGGTGCTGGCGGCGTTCTCACACGACAATATCGGCATCGGGACCAACTACCGACTGCACGCATTAACGATCGACTACACGCCCACTGCGCATACTCAAGTGACGGGAATCTGGTACCACTACAGACCGAACGATCCAGTCTTTGCCGGGACCTACCTCCCGACCGACTGGCTGGACAGATTCAGGCTCTACTTTCAGATCAGTTTTTGAATCGCTGAGCTATCTACCCGGGATGTTCCAGATCCCTGTCTCGAAGGTCTCGTAGTCCGAGTACTTGAGCAGTTCATACAGCTCCTGGCGGGTTTGCATTTTGGGGACCAGGCTTTTTTGGGTTCCGGAAGCCGCGATTTCCTCGAATCCCTGACGCACTGCCGCCATCGCAAGTCGCAGAGAAGTAACCGGAAAGATCACCACGTTGAAGCCAAGCGTGCTCAGCGTGGTGGTGTCTAGCAGTTCGCTTTTGCCGAACTCCGTCATATTTGCGAGCAGGGGCACATCGATTGCGCGGCGAAACACCGCGAACTCCCGCTCATTTATCAGAGCCTCCGGAAAAATCATGTCTGCGCCGGCATCGACATAAGCCCGCGCCCTCGCGATGGCCGCATCCAGGCCCTCGACGGCCCGCGCGTCCGTCCGGGCACAGATGACGAAGTTCGAGTCCAGCCGGGCTGCAACGGCCGCCTTCACCCGGCCCACCATTTCTTCGACGGAGACGATACGCTTGTTGTCGAGATGGCCGCACCGCTTCGGGTCTATCTGATCCTCAAGGTGACAGCCGGCCAGCCCTTTTTCCTCGAGCATTCGCACCGTACGTGCTGCATTCATCGGTCCACCAAAGCCCGTGTCGATATCGACCAGAGTTGGCAAATTTACGACCCGCGCAATCTGCTCGGAGCGTGCTGCCACCTCGGTCAATGTGGTCAGTCCGATATCCGGCAGTGCGAGATCCGCCGCGATAACCGCACCGGAAGCGTAGATTCCATCGAATCCCTGTTTCTGTGCCTCGAGTGCAACGAGGGGCGAGAATGCTCCCGGCATACGAAGCAATCTTCCCGCAGTCAGCTGCTTGCGAAAACTCGACCGCTTCTGCGATGCGCTAATACTCGACAGCACTGAAAATCCCCTTCGAATGGCGGGTTGCGAGACGACTTGCAGACGCTGTCAGCGACAGTGTCTGCAGCTCCTCAGCCGATAGCGACGGTAGGCGTTGCGCGAGCTGCAAAAAACGACGTCGCTCGGAAGTCTCCGTGTATTCAGTCGCCAGCTCGTCGAATTTACGCAGGTAATCGAGTCGCTGAAATGGCCGGGCGCCGAGCGGGTGCGCGTCAGCAACGGCAATCTCATCGCGGATCTCCGTACCGTCCACCAGCGTGACGATTATTTCTCCACCGAACGCCTTGATGTCCGGATCAATTGAGTGATAGCGATGGGTCCAGCGCTCATCCTCGACGGTGGAGACCTTGCGCCACAGTCGTACCGTATCGGCCCGGTGTGCGCGGGCTGAATCATACGACCACTCGTGATGCCAGACTCCGTCCTGCAGAGCCACCGCAAGGATGTACATGATGGAGTGATCCAGCGTCTCGCGGGATGCATCCGGATCGAATTTCTGCGGGTCTTCCGCTCCCGTTCCGATGACGTGATGCGTATGGTGCGAAGTGCGCAGCAAGATGCTCTGCACCCGATCCCAATCACCTTCTGTTCGCTCCAATATCTGCGATCGGAGGCGACATACAAGGTCTATCAACGCCTGCGCTTGATATTCAGCAGAATGAGCCTTTGTGTAGGTCTCCATGATCAAACGCTTCGGCTCGCCCGGCGCCGGCAGAACTACGGTGTACGCACTGTCTGCGCCACTCAGCAGGCGTGCGATCACACCATCTTCGCCCTCATAGATCGGCGACGGTGAGCCCTCGCCGCGCATCGATCGATCGATGGCTTCGATGGCAAGCTTACCCGCATGGGCCGGTGCAAAGGCCTTCCAGCTGGATATCGCTCCCTTGCGGGACTGCCGGGTTGCAGTGTTGACGTGCAGGCTATGTTGTATCGCCTGGTAGGTCGTCTCGATGGGTAGCCGGAGCGCGGCGCCGATGCCGGCTGCGACGGCGGGTCCGAGGTGTGCGACATGATCGATCTTGTGTTCGTGTAGGCAGATTCCCTTGACCAGCGCAACGTGCACTTCATAGGCGGCCACCACACCCCGAACCATGTCTGATCCGTTGAGCCCCATCGCCTGACAAACGGACAGTATTGGCGGGATGCTATCGCCCGGATGCGAGTAGTCTGCAGCCAGAAACGTGTCGTGGAAGTCGAGTTCTCGAACGGCGACGCCATTGGCCCACGCAGCCCACTCCGGACTCACTCTCCGCGCTGCTGGCAATCCGACCACGGTGCTGCCGTGACTGCGGGGGTGTGCCATCGCCTGTTCACGTGCGATCACGACTGGCGCTCGGTTCAGCGCAGCAGCCGCCACCGCCGCGTTATCGATCACGCGGTTCTCAACCATTTGCACGACATCGGCATCGAGCGTCACGTCATCGCAAGCCGCGACCGCCAGTTTCCACGCGAGCTGCTCGCCTCGAGCAAGTCGCGCCGTCTCGGGGTGGACGCGTACCTCGTGCCGAATCATGCTTCAAACCCCAAGTAAACTGACTGTTTTTATCCCTTACAGCGCGTGAAGATAGCACCACGATCCCCGGCAAAATGAATTTTTGGCTATCTGTCCGGAAGACAGGTCGATGACAGTTTCCCGTGCGATGTTGCCGGAGCAGTATCTTCGGGAAATCAGTTCGATACTCCTCGGAGCTAATTATTTTGGTACGGCACTCCGTCGCGAATCGGCGCCACGCTCTCGGCGGAATCCTCGCGGCGTTGGCTTTCGGTTCCAACACGACCCGATCTCCTGCAGAAACTGCAGACCAGCGGCTGATCGTCCACAGCGTGCTCGGCCCCAGAAACGCCCAGCCCCTACTTGATGAATTTCGTCGGCAGCATCCCGCGATCACTCTCGAGTACGACGGCAGTTTTTCGTCCGGGGATCTCAGTGAACGCGTGAAGCGCGGCGCCGCCGTGTCTCGCGATCCGGCGGACGTCATCTGGAGTTCCGCGATGGACCTCCAGGCGGCGCTCGTTGCAGACGGATACGCAGCGGAGTATTCCCCGCGGCCGCGCCGCTCCTTTCCGTCATGGGTCGGATTCGCCGGTCGAGCCGTTTGCACCACACTTGAGCCCGCAGTCTTCATCTATAACCGCAGACTGCTATCCGCTGCTGAAGTACCGAAGGATCGCCGCACCTTGCTGCAATTTCTCCAATCCCAGCGTTCGCGTCTCGAAAGCCGCATCACGACAATAGACATCACGAGCAGCGGCGTCGCGTACATGCTCGCCGTTCAGGATCGACTGCATTTTCCCGACTACAGCCTGCTGATGTCCCGGTTGGGCGCTGCAGGAATCCGGTTGGAGACGAGTACAGGCACAATGCTGGAAAGCGTCAACTCGGGTAAATATCTTTTCGGGCTGAATGCGATGGGCGCCTACGCGGTCTCGCGAAGCTTGAGCGACCTGCCCGATCTCGGAGTGGTGTTTCCGGGCGACTACACGCTCGCACTGTCGCGAGTGGCGCTCATCAATCGCGCAGCAAAAAACCCGGTGGCCGCTCGTCTGTGGCTGGACTTCCTGCTATCCCCGAGTACGCAGCGTATTTTCAGCGAGCAACTCAACATGATTCCGGTGCGACGAGGCGTCGCACCGCCCCGCTACACGGCAATGATCGGCAACTCCCTGAAGCCGATCAGGATGAGCGCGTCCCTTTCAAGTCATCTCGCCGCCGATGTACAGCGAGATTTCACCGCGCAATGGAAGCAACTGATCGGTCTGCCGACCTGAATCTCTCGACGAGGACACTATGAAAACGATAAAGCTGCTTTTTTCCTTGTTTCTGTTGCTGCCTTTCGTGTCGGGTGCGGCGATGGCGCAGCGCTACGGCGAAAAACATACCGTGGCCATGGTGGTGCAACGCCAGGGCCAGCCCCCTGCCGTAGCTGCGGACGAGCGCATGCGGGCCTACCTCGAGCAGCGCGGGTTCACCGTCAGGATCGTCGATCAGATGGATCCCGCCTCCATGACCGACGGCGTCGACATCATCCTGATTTCTTCGAGCGTCAGCGCGCGAAAACTCGAGGGTAAATATCGCCGTGTGGCGATACCCATCGTGCTCTGGGAATCGTACTTGTTACCCCACATGGGAATGAGTGGTTTGCACGAAGAGGTCGACTACGGCACGATCCAGGAGCGGCGGTACGCATGGCTCGTCAACGCGCCACATCCTCTCGCGGCCGCACAGGCTGCGGGTCTGCTGAACGTCTACGAAAAAGGCGCAGCCTTGAATTGGGGGCGGCCCGGGCTCGGTGCGAGCATCATCGCGACCGTGCCAGGGGAAAGAGACAAGGCGCTCGTCTTCGCATACGAGGCAGGGGCGACGATGGACTACGAAAATCTGGCCCCGTCGGCACGTGTTTTCCTGTTCATGGACGGGACGTTTCCCAACCTCAACGAGGCGGGCTTGAGCCTCTTCGATGCAGCCGTGCAGTGGGCGCTCGCCAGAAAGGGCATCAAAAAATGACTGCAGCCGAGGGAACCGCCGGCAAGTCGGAGTCGCGCACCCGGGCGGCGATGGCCAGCAAAACCTGGCTCCGATGGCTCAAGCCGACTCATCACTGGGTCGGCGTGACCCTAAGCCTCTTCTTGCTGGTCTCGGCGATCACCGGTGCAGCGCTGGCATTTCGTCCGCAAGTTGATCCGTTGCTTTACCCCTCGATGCTCACCGCCAGCAGCTGTAAGCGCCCAATTACCGTGGATCAGGTTCTCGCCACGGCGGTGATGCATCACCCGCAGAGCAGCGTCTCGTACGTGCGCATCCAGAACCGGGCAGGCCAGCCCTGGATAGTCCGCTTTCAGGATCGTGATGCGGTACACGTCGATCCCTGCACTGGCAAGATACTGGGCACCCAGAATCGGTACGGTGGTGTGTACGGTCTCATAGAGCTGATGCACACGGCGAAGTACGTGCCCAACGGCAACATCCTGATCGGCACGGTGACGCTGCTGTTCGCCATCGCGCTCATCGCCGGAGGACTCGCACTCTGGTGGCCCCGTGGCTCGAATCGCCTGCGCCACGCACTCAAATTCAACCCACGCATCAAGGGTCGAACACGCTTGATGAGTCTGCACCGAGTCGCCGGTGCCTATGCAGCGGCGGCATTACTCGTGCTGGCGGTGACGGCTCTTCCGCAAGCGTTTTATTGGGCTGAGGATGCCATCTACATCGCGACCAAAACGACGCCGACGGTGATCCCGGCAGCGACGGAGCCGACCGTCGGTGGTCCACGGGTATCGCTGGAAAGCGTATGGCAGACAGCGCGCCGTCTTTCCCCAAATCCCGTCGAGCATCTGATCCATGTCGATCACGAACCGGGTGAGGCGCTGGAAACTTTCATGATCGAGGCTGATGCGCCGCATATTCATGCACGCACCTATCTTTACGTCGATCCGGTCGACGGCAAGGTGATCGGTTTCGAACCCTATCGCTCGAGCAATATCGGTCACAAGATCTACCGCTGGACCATGGCGCTGCACATGGGAAAGTTCGGTGGTCTCGCGGGTCAGTTCATGATGCTGCTCATCGCCGGAGTCATTCTGCTGATCGTGACCACAGGAATCACGACGTTCCTCCAGCGACGGAAAAATTCGAAGCGCGCCCAGACCGCATAATCGCAGGGCTCAATCGACGCCGAGCGCTGATCCGCCGCCCGCGCTATATTTCATCCTGCGATGCGCATCCTGGTGGTGGAAGACGATCCGGATCTCGGCGAAGCCCTTCAGCTGCGGCTGCGACGAGATGGGCACGCTGCCGATTGGATTCGTGATGGGAAAGCCGCGGAAGAAATCCTGCGCCAGCAACAGTTCGAGGTCATTGTGCTGGATATCGGATTGCCTGGACAGGACGGCATCTCGATCCTGCGGGCGCTACGCCGTCGAGGCGACAAGACCCCGGTCCTCATGCTGACGGCCCGGTCCAACATTGAAGATCGAATCAATGCTCTCGACATCGGTGCGGATGATTATCTCGCCAAGCCGTTTGATACCCGTGAATTCGAGGCACGCTGCCGTGCGCTGCTACGCCGAGCCCAGGGGCTGGCTTCAGGCGCAACGACCATCGGCGATCTGACATTCGATCGATGTGCCAAGACCGTCATGGTCGGCGATAAATCATTGAATCTGCCCAACCGCGAGTATCGGCTGCTAGAGATCCTGATCGGCAGCATGGGCCGAGTTCTGAGCAAGGAGCAGATTGCGCAAAAACTATTCGATTTCGACGACGAAGCGGGCAGCAATGCCATAGAGCTTTATATCGCCCGGTTACGCCGCAAGCTCGGTAATTCATTGACGATCAGAACGGTTCGTGGAATGGGATATGTCGCAGAACACGACTCGCGAAAGTCGCCCTGAACCGCTATCACTGAGGCTGCGCCTCGTCGGCACCCTCGGTGCCGTTCTTCTCATTGCAATGTTCGCGTTGTATGCGGGCGTACGCGTTTACAGCGAGGAGGCTGCCGATCGTTCCTATGATCGGCTGCTCTCCGGAGCAGCGCTGTCCATTGCGGAATCGCTTAGCGTGTCCCACGGCAAGATTCAGACCGACCTGCCCTATGCAGCGCTCGAAATGCTCTCGGCAGCCCCCGACGATCGGGTCTTCTACCGCGTCATCGGACCAGATGGACTGGTCGCAACTGGTTACGAAGATCTGCCTGCGGAACCCGCCGGTTCCGGAAAAAGCGTGTCGGTGTCGCGGCGTGCCGGTGAGGCGCGATTTTTCGATGCCGATTATCGCGGTGCCGAAGTGCGGTTCGCGGTGCTCGGCAGGCAGATTTCCGAACCGAATGCTGCTGGATGGGTATGGGTCCAGGTCGGTCAGACGCGTCTCGCTCGTGAAGCTTTGCAGCGCGAACTCATGCTGGGCGCGCTGGTGCCTCTCGGGTTCGTTGCCATTCTCACGCTTGTTCTGGTGTGGTTCGGTACCGATCGAGCCCTGCGGCCGCTGAAGCTGATCGGCGACGAACTGGCCGGACGAGGTGCTGTTGAACTTGATCCCATTCGAACACCGGTGCCGCGCGAGATTACTCCGCTCACGGGCGCGATAGATGGATTCATGACGCGCCTCGCCGGCAACATGGATACCTTGCGCATGTTCATCGCGGAAGCGGCTCATCAGTTGCGCACGCCACTTGCGGCCCTCAGAGCACAGGCCGAAATCGGCGTGGATGGAAATGCGGAAGATGCGCATCGCAGTCTCGCGGCGATCGAGCGAAACTCGGCAAAGATGTCGCGTCTGCTCGATCAATTACTGAGCCACGCAACGGTGCTGCATCGCGCCGATGTCCAAAATAGCGAGGCGTTCGACCTCATAGATATCGTTCACGAAGCCGTGCACGAGACGCTCAATCTGATTTCAGACGCGAACGTGGAAATCGATCACGCCGTGGATGCAGCTCCGATGAAAGGTGATCCGGTTCTCATCGGCGAGTCGGTCAAGAATCTGCTTCACAACGCGCTTCGTTATGGATGTCCGAACAAGGATCCTATTTCGGTGTCGGTGGGAATCGAAGGACCGGAATATGTCGTCTCGATCGCCGACCGTGGCCCGGGCATTCCCGTGGAGCAGCGTGAATGGGTATTCGAACGCTTCACTCGGGGTACGCAAAGCACACCGGGTGCGGGCCTTGGCCTGAATATCGTTCGTCGTGCCGTCACCAGCCACGGCGGGAGCGTAGTGCTGCGAGATGGTCCGGCGGGTGGCTTGATTGCAGAGATTCGACTACCGAGAGCGAGTCAATGAAACGACGATCATCGATGCTGTTGCTGCTGCTCGCAGCGCTATTCGTTGCCTGTGCGCCGCAGTCCGACGAAACCAATGCGACGGGTCGACGCCTCGTCATTTACAGCACAACGGATCTGGAGTCGTTCCAGCCCGTCCTCGACGACTACAAACTTTTGCGGCCTGATGTCGATATCGAATACGTCGCTCTCGACGCGGGTCCGCTCTACGACCGCTTCCTCGATGAGGCCAGACGGGGTGCGGCGACCGCCGATTTGCTGCTGAGCTCGGCGATGGATCTACAAGTGAAGCTGGTGAACGACGGTTTTGCGGCAAGCCACGACTCGGCAAACGCTCGTGCGTTGCCTTCGTGGGCCCGATGGCGAGGGCAAGCACTGGGCTTCACCTTCGAGCCCGTGGTGATGGTGTACAACAAACGACTTCTCGGCATCAGACCACCGCCACGCTCACGCTCCGAGCTTCTCTCCGCACTCAAGCGGGAACCGGAATTCTGGCGCGGTCGGATCGGCACCTACGATGCCGAACACAGCAATGCCGGTTATCTGCTGGTCACGCAGGACGCCCGTCAAAGCGAGACTTTCGGCGCCCTGCTGCAGGCTATGGGCGAAGTCGACGTTCAGAAGTTCGACAACACTGCGGCGATCCTCGATCGGCTTGCAGCGGGCCAGCTGGTGGCCGGCTACAACCTGCTCGGCTCGTACGCCCGGGCGCGAGCAGATCAAGGCGCGCCCCTCCTTCTCGTGTACCCAGACGACTACACGCTCGCCGTGTCGCGAACTGCAGTAATTCCGGCGGCTGCGCCATATCCTCAAGCAGCACATTCTTTTCTCGAATACCTATTGTCGATTCGGGGTCAGCAAGTGCTAACGACCCGCTCGAAACTGAACGCGGTGCGCCAGGAAATCCAGGGTCCGTATGCGCAGTCGGGGGTCTTTAATCGCGAACTGGGTACCATCCGACCGATCGCACTGGGTCCCGGTCTGCTCGTCTACCTTGACCAGCAAAAGCGCGCGCGATTTCTCGACACCTGGCGCAGGGCGATGAGCCCCGCCGATATCCCGACAGCGCAGTGACAGGTAAAACCTGCAATCTGTGCCTGACTGGGGATGTGGTCGCGCACAGCGGCAAAGCCGTGAATTAAACGAGTCTGGAACATGTCGACGGATGGTTATTTAAGCTTGCTGGGCTTCGGCATGGTCATGACGTTCATGACGCTGATCATGCTCAGGCGGATGTCGCCGCTCGTCGCACTGACGCTCATCCCGTTGGTGTTTGCCTCGATCGCCGGTTTCGGCGGAGCCGAACTCACACCGATGCTGCAGGACGGAATCAAAACCCTGGCGCCCACCGGCGTCATGCTGACATTCGCAATCCTTTACTTTGGATTGATGATCGATGTTGGACTGTTCGATCCAGTCGTCAAACTGATACTGCGTTTCGTCGGCAACGATCCGCTGAAGGTCGTGGTCGGCACGGCAGTACTCGCGGCAGTCATCTCGCTGGATGGTGACGGCTCCACGACGTACATGGTCGTCACCGCATCCATGTTGCCGCTATATCATCGTCTCGGGATCAATGTACTCAACCTGACCTGCGTCACGATACTCGCGGGTGGCGTGATGAACCTCACGCCATGGGGTGGCCCGTTGGCCCGTGTCAGCAGCGCTCTGCAGGTCGATCCCATGGGAGTGTTCGTCCCGCTCGTGCCGGTGATGGCCTTTGGCGTGGCCGCCGTGCTCATGCTGGCGGTGCACCTCGGACTGCAGGAGCGGCGCCGTCTCGGCACTGTGGTGCTTGCCGCCGTTACCGTCGAAACACCTGCTCTGGCAACGACAGGGGCATCACAACGTCCAAAATTTTTCTGGTTCAATGCGGCGCTAACGACATCGCTGATGATCTTGCTGATCTCCGGCATGTTGCCACCGGCTGTGCTCTTCATGATCGGATTTGCGATCGCCATCACCATCAATTTTCCGAAGCTTGCCGACCAACGAGAACGCATTGCGGGCCACGCCCGAAACGTCCTCGCCGTAGTGTCGGTCATTTTCGCTGCCGGGGTCTTTACGGGCGTCCTGAACGGCACCGGCATGGTCGATGCGATGTCCAAGGAATTCCTCGCCATCCTCCCCGAATGGCTGGGACCGCACCTCGCGCCCGTCACGGCGATCGTCAGCATGCCATTCACGTTCTTCATCTCGAATGACGCGTTTTACTTCGGCGTCATGCCCATCGTCGCAGACGCGGCCTCGAGCTACGGGATCGCAGCGGTGGAGATGGCTCGCGCCTCGCTGATGGGACAGCCCGTGCATCTGCTCAGTCCGCTCGTTCCTTCAACCTATCTGCTGGTAGGTCTTGCTGGAGTCGAGTTCGGTGATCACCAGCGGTTTACGATCGGCTGGGCGGCCCTGCTTTGCCTGTTGATGCTGGGTGCTGCGCTTATTCTCGGGATATTCCCGCTCTCGGCGCTCTAGAGGCCCTCGCGCGCTACTGCGACAACGAGTCGAGGCGCGCCAATTCGGCCTTGAGGATTTCGGGCGTGAGCGGCAAGTAGACGCGATCGTCAGCTACCTGCTTCTGGCCCTCGAAACTCAGCACGGCGCGAATGAATTCGCGGACCTTCGGCTCAATGCGCTTTCCCGGAGCCACGTTGACGACCACGTAGACAAAGCGACTCAGTGGATAGGAATGATCGTAGACCGTACGCGTCGTGGGCAGGACGCATTGCCCGCCGGTCTCGAACGAAAGCGGAACGGCCCGAGTATTCTCTTGAAGATTCGCCATTAGCGCGTAAGTGAGTCCACCAGGCTTATCGGCCATTTTCTCGGCAGCAACATTGAAAGCGTGGACATGCCCGCGGCCACGCACGAATTCGATGCCGTCCCGATAGGGACCGCCATTCATCACCAACTGGCGAAAGTACCATTCGATCCCGTTCGGATGGCGCAGGCCGTAAAGATGAATCGGCCGTCGGGCCCACTCACCCGTGACTCCAACATCACCCCATGTCCTGATGGGGGATAAGCCGCGCCGCGGTTCAGCAGCGTAGATTGCATCGAGCTGCGGCAAACTCAGACATGCGATCGGATTTTCCCGATCCACCATGACAATGCTTGCAGCTGTCTTACCTAGCGAACCAACGCTTCCGGTCGCCACGCGGAATGCCGTAGGCGGATACCCATGACGAGTGATGAATGCCTGTTCCTCGGCGGGTAGCAGTTCGCGGCCAACGGTCGCGATGTGTGCAAGACCCTCGGTCAACGCGGGTCCGCCGCTACCCGAAGCTCGCGCCTCCATCGTCACGCTGAGGCGCGGATAGGCGCGGCGCATCATCTTCACCCAACCCAATGTCATCTCGTCCATGACATCGGCGCCCACGACATTCAGACTCTCCTCGGGCTCGACCTCCAGCGCCGAGGGTTGCCATTTTGGCAAACCACGATCGGGTTGAACGCGGTGTGACGGCTCAGCCCACTTGAGCGCGCTGGCGGTAGGCAGGAAAACGATCAGTGCAGTCGACACCATGAGTGCCGCAGACCAGCGCCGAGCCCCAGATTGCAATCGGGTTTCTTGCTTCATGACGTCTCAGAACTTCTTTTCGAGGGACAGCACGACTGAACGCGGCGATCCGGGCGTGATCTGAATATTGGTGATCGCGCTCTCATAGTATTTCTCGTCAAGCAGATTCTTGAATACGAGCCCAGCTTTCCACGTGTCGCGCTCATAGTGAAGACCGGCATCGACCACGGTGTAGGAGGGGAGCACGAGCCGCGTGCCGACGATCGGTAACGTGCCGAAACGCTCGCTGACGTGACTGATACCGAAGGTGAGGCCAACACCGTTTAACGGCCCACCCTCCAGCGTGTAACGCGTATACAAACTCGCCTGGGTTTCGGGAGCATTACGCAGCCGCTGTCCGATCAGCCCGACCGTACGGTCCCTCGCGACTTCTGCGTTGATGGATGAGAACCCGCCGATGATGTTCCAGTTCGGCACGGGATGCATGTCGAACTCGAACTCGTAGCCCTTGCTCTGCTCGCCGCCCGACAGAACCGATACTCCTGCTCCCGCCGCCTGAACGACGTTCTCCTTCTCGATGTCGAAGATCGAAGCCGTGAAATTGAGGCGCCCTTCGAGCAACGTTGCCTTGACACCGCCCTCGATCTGGCTGCCCTCCTCAGGCTCGGTGATCGGAGTTCCGCTCGCGCTGACGGCGCCCGTCGCGGGTGCCTTGAAAGATGTTGCGTGGCTCGCGTAGATCGACCAACTCTCCGAAGGTTGATAGATCAACCCGAACATCGAGGTGATTGCTTCGTCGCTGACCGTCTGGTTCGCCAGGATACGACGCCGGTCTTCCTGCGTGATGTCGAAAGACTCCCACCGCAGGGCACCGACGATCTTCCAGCGCTCGCCGATATCGACACGATCCTGCAGGTAGATGCCCTTGCTGTCGTTTGAGGTGTATCTCCAGGTGTCGAGGACGGGCGTGCGACAGGTTGCCGGCAAGCCCGTGTAAACGGGCTTGAGGATGTTGATGTCGGCAGCATTGCAGACCTGATTGAAGTTGCGACGCTCGAAGTCACTCGTCTCCTTGCCACCGTTGACACCGAGGAGCAGGTGGTGCGTAACGGCGCCCGACTCGAAGTCTTTCGAAAGGTTGCTGTCGAGGAAATAGTATTCGCGGATGTTGAACTGATCCCGGACACGCCGCCGAAGAACCGTTGCACTGCGAAACGCCTGGTTCTCAAGACCGATCGCCGAGTCCTCGTGATAAACACCGCGAATCGCCGTTCGCCAGTTCCACCCGTTGGCGAACGAATGGTCGATGGTGACGTTGCCCGAGTAGCCCATCTCGGGCTGGATATCGTCCGGCTCCTGATAGCGGGTCTTCAGATCGGCGACGTTGTTGATGTCGTTGTTGAATGCGACCAACCCGTTGTAGAGAGCGACATCCTCCTTGCGATACTCGAGTGCGATCAGCACCTCGGTATTTTCGCCGGCCTTGATGGTCAGCGCAGGGCTGATGAAGGTGGAATCGTCAAAGCTCTTGTTGACGAAACCCGGACGCTCTGAAAGCTCTGCAACGAGCAGATACGCCACTGAATCGGAGATCGCTCCGGTCGCATCGGCATTGACGGTCCAACCAAAGGTGTCACCCATGTTGGCGTCTGCGCCGTTGAAGCCTTCCATGCGCGCACCGACGCTGTACGAAGGTGTCCATGACGGCTTGCGCGTGATGATGTTGACGAATCCGCCAGGCTGCGCCTGTCCGTAGAGCACCGACGCCGGTCCCTTCACCACTTCGACGCGCTCGGTATTGACGGTGGGCGGCGAGCCGAAGCGCACCGTCAGACCCGGCATGCCGTCGATGAGAATCGAGTTTCGATCGGCACCACCGGAAGAAAATCCGCGAATAGAAATGTCGTAGCCCGTCGGCCCTGAGCGTTGGACACCCGTCATGTAATTGTAGAGTTCATCGACATCTTCAACCTCGATGTCCTTGATGAATTCATCCGAATAGCCGGATACCGTGAGCGGCACGTCTCTCGCGTCGACGTTGCCTTTCAGGGCACTGCTCGTTGTCACGGTGCGATAACCGGTAATGACGACTTCCTGCAGCTCGGAACCGGGATCTTTAGAGGCTGGTTGCTGCGCTACCGCCGTGGTACCCGCAGTCAGCGCGACGCCCAGCATTTTCAAAAGCTTGCTCTTCACGGTGCCCCTCCTTGTTCGGTGCCGGGGTCGAATATTTACTGCCCCTTTTGGCGCAATCGAATGTACGCGGGGTTTCTGTCAGCTAGCTGTCACGAAAAATATCGACCTTCGCCCCGACTTGGTCGATGGCTGCGCGCGCAGGTGGGCTGCTCCGTATTACCGAAAGTTCGGCAGGGTTGCGGTTCCCTCGAGTCGAACGGCATCGAGCTTCGCAGGATCGACCCCGAGGGCTCTCAGTATAGTCGGCGCAATCTGACTGGTCAGCACGGCTGACCGGTTGATCTGTCCCTGTTGGCCAGGCGCGGAGACGATCAGCGGCACCTGAACGTCCTCGTCCAGCATTCCGCCATGCTCGGCAAGTAGTGCCTTTGCCGCAGCGTTATCGATTCCTTCGGTATAAAACACACCAAGCGTTGGCTGAATGACCAGATCTGGAGAGCGTGGATCGTTGGCCGGCAGAAGCAGCTCGAGACTGCTGCCGGAGTAGACGCGCAAGATGCCCAACTCAGCGGCTCGATCTCGCAAGGCCTGTGCGACCGCTGTGGTCCTCGACGAATCATGCAAATAGATGAGCCCGATGGAATCGAGTGATGCGTGGGCGAGAAGACCGGGAGACACCGAATTGACCGCATCCCTCACAAGTTTGCGATCGATCACACGCCGTTGACGGACATCGACGGGTGATTGGCCATGCTTTGACGTAATGATGATCATCGTCGAATCGAAGATTCGACTTTCCTTGAGCTCCGTGGTCAGCCGCATCAGAGATCGGTCGACGAAATTCATCGTTTCGGCGAGCTTTGGGGACAAAGCGCCTTCGGCGTCGGCATAGCCCGCAGATTTTTGAACGGCACCGAACGAGATGAACCCCATGCCGAATACGGTCGGTGTTCCGACGGACTTGCCGAATGCATCCCGACCGCGAATCTGCCTCGAGACGATGTCGACACGACGCTGGTCCTGCCCCATGAAACCTTCGGCAGTCTGAGGAACACCTTTCCTTTCGAGTGCAACGCTTTCGTCGAGCCCCTCTCCCGACGGGCCTTTCGCAAGATCGTTGTACATCTCGTGCTGATCCACCCAGGCCGTCCGGTATCCGGCCGTCCTGGCAACCTCGAATACCGTGTTGACCCGCAGCAGATGATGCGGAAACACGGGGGTGCAGCCGCGGGCGGGATTGCGTGCAAGCTTCGCCGGATCGATGCCACCACCCGAATCCTCGCGCGAGGTTTCCTTAACCCACTTTTCGTCGATGTAATAAACGGTACCGCGAGTGCTGCAGTCGGACCCTGGTGGCGAAAGGTCACGGGCGTAGAACGGGCTGTAGATGAGCCCGGTGGTCGCGGGGGAGCCTCCAGTGATGATCGACAGCAATCCCGGTGTTGAATCCCCGAGCATAGGCTGGCGAGCGTTGGTGAAGGTCACGCCTCTTCGCTGCAACTGAGCGATGGCGGAGTCGGGGTTGGTACGGATGAAGTTTTGAATGTCGAGTGCGTGTGCCCCATCGATGCTAATGAGAAGCACGTGCTTGATCCCGGATCCCGGCGAATCGCTCGTTGCCGCGTGGGCGCCCCCCGACAGCACCAGCAACACAGTGGCGAAAATCAGATTTTTCATGGCTTTTTCTCTATTGGGTAGGGAGTTGCTCATGGCTCGAGCAGTTTTCGGGAGTCCGCTGCCTGCCACTCGCGAAGGGGGAGGTATCGCGCGTGGTCGAGTACCACCTGCTGACCCTCCCGACTGAGCACGAAGCGGATGAACTCCTCCAATGCAGCAGGCAGCGCTTCACCAGGTTTTTTATTGACGTTGAAGTAAATGAGCCGACTCAGAGGATACGTGGCAAGAGCCACGTTCTCGTAGGTTGCAGCCTGCGGTAAATCGCCCGGCGATGCGACTATGGGAATCATTTTTACAGGTGCATCGATGTAAGCGATGCCCGAATAACCGAGCCCTCGAGGATCATCTGCCACGTGCCTTGCCATCGGAAAGACGGTTTTCTCGAAGGTGATGCCTTCTCGCCATTCGCCGCGCCGTCCATCCTTGCTGAGGATTCGCTGCCTGATGAACTCCTCGAATCCGTTCCATGGCTTGATGCCATAGAGATTGACCGTTTTCCCCGCCCATTCGCCGCCGAGGCCAAGATCTCCCCAGGTTCGGGCAGGTTTTCCGGTCCGCAGCAGAGTCGAGGAATACAGGGCGTCGATCTGATCAAAGGTGATGAACTCAATCGGGTTATCTTTGTGAACGAAAAATCCAACAGCATCGAGTGCACCGAAATGACGATAGGAGCCCCCGAGAATCGGGATGCTCAGCGGGTCATAAGAGAACTTGGCCCTGAAATCAGCGATATCGACGGGACGCAGTTCTCTCGACACGAACACGAAATCGATCGTTTGTCGGACAAGCTCCACGGCACCGAAACTACCGGCGTAGGGTGGCGAGATGCTGAAACGGACCCGCGGGTGAAAGGTTCTGAATCTTTCGAACAGTCGCTCGGCGAGCACCACCAACACATCCGATGCACTGCCGGTAAACGCCCCCTCAAGAACCACACCCGATCGTGGTACGTAAGCAGGCAGAGCCCGATCGAGCACCGGCTGCAGCACCTCGGGTGGCGGAAGTTCGCGCCCACGAAGTCGCGCTGCCTCGGCCTGCTCGGCTGTTTGCGGAACATTGGTCTTCAGCGCGGGGATCACCCATTCGACCATGGTCGATGGCCCGGATGCGGCGTGCAAACTCGCAGCGTCTTGCGAATGGTCGTTATCGGCGGACGCGACGGCGCTGCAGATGAAAAGCACCGCGACCGGATGCAGGCGACGATTTATCGAAAAGCCCTCAAGGATTCTCATCGACAGGCTCCTGTTGGAATTGTCACAACTCGACCTCGCGGTCTTTGGCCGACAATGGCAAGTAACCGAGCGATCCCTCGGCGATGATTCTCTGGCCCTCGCCCGGCAGGGACACCCTCTCGGTCTTGAACGGGACAATGGTCGGACCCGTATCCATCGCGTAAGTGGCCACGGCCGCCATGAGAGATGCAATGGACGTGATAATCGCAGCAGATATTTTGTTCACGAAGCACTCCGGAGTGTGGTCAATTACTTTGCCTCGGCAAATAGCGCTGCATAGCTTGGGATGCGCCGAGCCAGCGCATCGCGCAGCTTCAGGGCTCTGTTGAATAGCCGACGCTCATGACGATTGGCGCGCTCGGCGACCTTGAAGGCGCAAACCACGAGGCCGATGTTCTCCCCGACCGTATTGCGCATCGGTGAGAGGACGACAAACTTCGGCGTGCTGTCGTTGACGCGATTCCAGCGGGGATCAACGATGGTGATGCCCTTGCGGATGACGTCGATATCGTCGGGATCGTCTGCATTGCCGATGCGCTCGGGAAAGGAGCCTGCGAACATCGTGTAGACACCGGTGAGGTCCGGCGGAACACCATGCAGGGCGATGCTTAGCGGATCCGGGTTGGCGCTCATCGACTCATCGCTGAGAATCTGCCCGTGGATTCTGTAACCGGGCGGTGTCCAGTTTTTCTCGGCGGTAGCCGCGCTCGTTGCCCAGAGCGATGCAGCGAGGCTCGCTGATATGACGAAATGCCTGATGATGTCGAACACCCTTCGATAGAGAGACATCGGTGGCATCACATTGCCGAAGCAAGCTTTCGCCAAGCTGTCACTGCCGAAGAAAAGTCGTAACCAAGTGACCTGCGCCGCCGGACCTCACCCCTACAAAGTCCCGAGGTTGTGAGACGAAACGGCTCTGAGACGGCTTTTCGGAAGTTTTGGGCCGGACCGCAGTCCAGAGCCCTGTCGCGAAGTGCTGCAATTTAAGGTGTTTCCGAGCGGTCTCAATTTCCGCTGAGCCAGTTCGTGATCGAGGAAATGGCGGAGCGAGCAAGATTCGAACACTCACTCGGGCGAGCAATGTCGCACCATCGATCAAACGTTGCGTCACCGAATCAAATCACTGAAATAGCAGGGCTGATTTGTCAAAGCCCAGGTGCAAGTCGTAACTGGCGGGACTCCTAAACTGAAACGGGGGGGTGCCCCGGGGGTGGGGGTCAACGATGCGGGACCGGCCGCCACACCTACACTGGAACTGCGCCAACATCGGGCGGAGAATGAACTTCGGCTCTCAATAACTGAGCCGCGACGCCACCGATAATGGAGATTGAGCGCCACGTATATATAAACGCCCGTGGCGTGTGAAAAAAAATTGTTGGCTAGCAGGTTGGCTAGGCTTGGTGACGCGGGATAAAATCCAACGAAATCAAGCGCTTAACACAAGAACTGGCGGAGAGAGAGGGATTCGAACCCTCGAAGGGCTTTTGGCCCTTACGCCCTTAGCAGGGGCGCGCCTTCGACCACTCGGCCATCTCTCCGCTTGCGCGGAGCGATGATACGGCCCGGAGCCTCGGCAGGTCAAAGCGGGCTTGGCAGCCGCCGTCAGGCTCGCATGCCCTGCGGCGCTTCCCCTTGCTCTGAGCTTCCATCTTCGGACTTGATGCGATCGAAGATCTCCTCACGGTGCACGGCGACATTCTTCGGCGCGTTGATACCCACGCGCACCTGATTGCCCTTGACGCCGAGCACGGTGACCGACACCTCGTGACCGATCATGACGGTTTCCCCGACACGTCTGGTGAGTATCAGCATAGTTGTACCCCACAAGCGCTTCTACTGCAGACCGCCGGTTCCGAGAACCTCACCCCCTGTGAAGGCCCCGCCGGCGCGCAACTCTTCCGTGAGAGTGGGCGCTTTGCGCACAACAATAAATAAATCTGTCGGAGTCGTCCAGAACGTCCGATCTACTTTACGGAAAAGTGTCAGCCGCCTAATTTTTGACGGACAAAAACCACCACGCCGCTCAATGCCTCAGGCAACTTGGCAGCCTCGGTGCCACCCGCTTGGGCGAAATCCGCTCGACCACCGCCACGACCTCCGACTTGGGAGGCGACATAGCCCACGATTTCGCCAGCCTTGATACGGTTCGTCTCCGCTGCGGTCACACCGGCGACAAGTACGACTTTTCCCTCAGACGTGACCGAAGCCAACACGATCACCGCTTGTTTCAGGCGATCTTTGAGCTGATCGACTGCCGTGCGTAGTGCATTGGCGTCCGCTCCGTCCACCTGGGTCGCCACCACCTGCAAACCCGCAACCTCGACGGCCGAAGCGGCCAGATCGGTACCCTGGCCCGAGGCGAGCTTTTCGCGCAGCTGACGATTTTCTTTGTCGAGTTGGCGGATTCGATCGAGTGCGTCGCGCACCTTTTGCGCGATCTCATCGCGCGTGCCGCGCAGCAATCCCGCAACTTCGCGGACCACCGACTCCTGCGACTCGACCAGACGCAGCGCACCCTCGCCGGTGACTGCCTCGATACGACGAACACCCGCGGCGACACCGCTCTCAGACAAAATCTTGAATAGCCCAATATCACCCGCACGACCGACGTGCGTACCACCGCAGAGCTCCATCGAAAACTCACCGATACGCAGTACGCGCACGCTCGAGCCGTATTTCTCACCGAACAGCGCCATGGCGCCTGCAGCAACCGCCTCGTCGTACGACATCTCACGCGTCTCGGCGCTCGCGTTACGCCGAATCTGCTCGTTTACCCGCCGCTCGATACGCTGCAGTTGTTCGCTGCTCACGGCTTCGAAGTGCGCGAAATCGAAGCGCAGTCGATCCGGCGCCACGAGCGAACCCCTCTGCTGAACATGGTCGCCCAGTTCTTCGCGTAGTGCTGCGTGCAGAAGATGTGTCGCCGAATGGTTGAGAGCCGTGGCGCCGCGCAGCTTGGCATCGACCGACGCACGCAGGGTCATACCCTCGTGCAGCGCGGCCGAACCCGCCGCTACGGTGCCGATGTGCGAGTGCGCACCGCCTGTGCCGCGCTTCTGGGTGTCTTCGACGAGAAAATGCACCTCTGCGCCAACAACCGAGAGCAGCGCGCCCGCATCGCCAACCTGACCGCCAGATTCAGCATAGAACGGCGTGCTCTCGAGGATGACCTCGCCCTGCTCGCCGGCGCGCAACTCGGCCACCCGCTCGCCACCGCGTAGCAGGGCCACGATCTTCGCCTCCCCCTCGAGCGCGGCGTAACCACAAAACGTCGTTTGCAGATCAAGCTGCGTGCCCGCTCGCAGGTCGACGCCAAATCGACTCGCCGCACGCGCGCGCTCACGCTGCGATTCCATCGCAACCTCAAAGCCCGCGCTGTCGATGGTGTAGCCGCGCTCGCGCGCCACATCGGCCGTGAGGTCCGCCGGGAATCCGTAGGTATCGTACAGCCGGAACACCGTCTCTCCGTCGAGCACCTTGCCCTTGAGCCCATCGAGCGCTGCAGTGAGCAGACTCATACCGGTGGTGAGCGTTTCAGCGAAGCGCTCCTCTTCCTGCATTAGCACGCGCGTGGCTTGAGCGGCACCCTTGCGCAGTTCCGGATAGGCCTCGCCCATCTGCTCTTCGAGCACCGAGACGAGCTTATGGAAGAACGCACCGGTGATACCGAGCTTGTGGCCGTGGCGAATGGCTCGGCGGATGATGCGCCGTAGCACATAACCGCGCCCCTCGTTCGAGGGCAACACGCCATCGACGATGAGGAAGGTGCAAGCGCGGATGTGATCTGCGATGACTCGCAGTGAGGGATTGGTCAGATCTTCGGTGCCGGCGAGCTGAGCGGCGGCCTGCACGATCTTGCGGAAGAGATCAATGTCGTAGTTGTTGGTGACGCCCTGCATCACCGCCGAGAGGCGTTCGAGACCCGCGCCCGTGTCGACCGAGGGCTTCGGCAGCGGCGTCAGCGTCCCATCGGGTGCGCGATCGTACTGCATGAACACGAGGTTCCAAACCTCGACATAACGATCGCCATCTTCATCCGGCGAGCCCGGGGGGCCACCCGCGATGTGTTCGCCGTGGTCATAGAAAATCTCGGTACAGGGACCGCACGGGCCCGTGTCACCCATCGCCCAGAAATTCGATTTCTCGCCCATACGCGAAAAGCGCTGCGGCGAGATGCCGATTTCTTTGAGCCAAATATCGGCCGCTTCGTCATCGTCTTTGAAGACGGTGACCCATAGACGATTCGGGTCGAGCTGCAAGGTGCCGGTGATGAAATCCCAAGCGTGGCGGATCGCATCGCGCTTGAAGTAATCGCCGAAGGAGAAGTTGCCGAGCATCTCGAAAAAGGTGTGATGACGGGCGGTGTAACCCACGTTCTCGAGATCGTTGTGCTTGCCTCCGGCGCGCACGCAACGCTGCGAGGAGGTCGCGCGTACGTAGTCGCGCTTGTCTTTGCCAAGGAACACATCCTTGAACTGCACCATCCCGGCGTTGGTGAAGAGCAGCGTCGGGTCGTTCCCCGGTACCAGCGAGCTCGAGGCGACGATGGCGTGGCCACGGCTCTGGAAGAATTCGAGGAAGGCGCGGCGCACATCGGCGGCGCTCAGGTAGGGCGGCTTGCCCTGCGGTGTCGGCGGAGTCATGCGAGGTTTTTCAGAGGTCTTCGGGGTCCTGGCCCAGTGCCAGCCGGATATGATCCGATGAAAAGCCCCGATACTGCAAAAATCTCATCTGCTTGCCCCTCTCCGCCCAACTGCCGGGCGGCTGGGCGCCGAACTTACGCTGCCGGACCTCGCGGCAAATCGTGACGAAATCCGGGCCTGACTCGAGAGCGGCCTCGATATCGGATGCCAGAAAGCCGCGCGTCGCGAGTTCCTGGCGGATTCGCATTGGGCCTTGCCCCCGCGCCGCATGAGCGCGCACGAAGGCCTCAAGGCTTCGAGCGTCATCGAGGAGCCGCTCGGCCTGCAAGGCCGCGACCGCCTCGGCTGCCGCCTCGACCGTATAGCCCTTCACGGTGAGCTTGTTGACGAGCTCGGTGGAGCCGAAATCCCGACGCGCGAGCAAGCCCAAGGCATAACGCCGCGCGGACTCCGGATTCCCCGGCTGTTCCGGCGCGGCGTGACGAAAGCCAGCGCGTGAGATCACGTGAGGCGAGGTCAGACTTACTCTGGCGCCTCAGCCGCAGCACCCGCCTTGGCGGGTTTCACCAGCAACTTGGCGCGAATCTGCGCTTCGACATCGCGGGCGATATCGGGGTGGGTCTTGAGGAACTCACGGGCGTTTTCCTTGCCCTGACCGATGCGCTCGCCCTTGTAGGCGTACCACGAGCCGGACTTCTCGATGAAGTTGTGCGCAACACCGAGCTCGATGATTTCGCCTTCGCGTGAGATGCCTTGGCCGTACATGATTTCGAACTCGGCTTCGCGGAACGGCGGCGCAACCTTGTTCTTGACCACCTTGACGCGGGTCTGGTTACCGATGACTTCTTCGCCGTTTTTGATCGCGCCGATGCGGCGGATGTCGAGCCGGACGGAGGAGTAGAACTTCAGGGCGTTACCGCCGGTGGTGGTTTCGGGGTTACCGAACATCACACCGATCTTGAGACGGATCTGGTTGATGAAGATGACGATCGTGTTCGAGCGCTTGATGTTACCGGTGAGCTTGCGCAGCGCCTGCGACATGAGGCGGGCGTGCAAGCCGACCTGCAGTTCGCCCATCTCGCCTTCGATTTCCGCCTTCGGGGTCAGCGCCGCGACCGAGTCAACGACGACGACATCGACCGCACCCGAGCGAACGAGCATGTCGGTGATCTCGAGGGCCTGCTCGCCGGTATCCGGCTGTGAGACCAGAAGATCGTTGACGTTGACGCCGAGTTTTTCGGCGTAGGCCGGATCGAGCGCGTGTTCGGCATCGACGAAAGCGGCTGTGCCACCATTACGCTGGATCTCGGCGATGACTTCGAGCGTGAGCGTGGTTTTGCCGGAGGACTCCGGACCGTAGATTTCGACGACGCGACCGCGCGGCAATCCGCCGATGCCAAGGGCAATGTCGAGACCGAGCGAGCCAGTTGAGACTGCCTCGACATCGTAGGAGGCGGCTGCGTCGCCAAGACGCATGACCGAGCCCTTGCCGAATTGTTTTTCGATTTGACCGAGCGCCGCGGTGAGGGCTTTTTTGCGATTGTCGTCCATGAGATCCCCGAAAAAAGGTGGGCGGGAAAGAGTGAGAAAGTGCCCAAATTATCCCACAGCAAACTGCGTGGAATCAGCCGAAAAAGTCGCTGAACCGCGTTATTTCACGAGGCGTTCATTGGCTATACAGGGAGCCTTTGGAGGCCATACTGTATAAACCCGTGAGCGCGTAGCGCACGGCGGCACGACGCACGGCATCACGATCTCCGCGGAACCGTTTCGTCACCGTCTCAACCACTGAGCCGCGACCGTGTTTGCGGGCGAATCCGAAGCAAACTGTGCCGACCGGCTTGCCGGGCGCGGCGCCACCGGGCCCAGCGATGCCGCTGATCGCGACCGCCAAATCTGCACCGCTGCGCTGGCGCGCGGCGCGCGCAAGCGCCGCTGCGACCTCCACACTGACCGCGCCATGTTGGTGAAGCGACTTGGCGGGCACGGCAAGCTCACGCTGCTTCGACTCGTTGCTGTAGACCACCCAACCGGCGAGCATCCAAGCCGAGGAGCCGGCGCGATCGGTGAGCACCTTGGCGAGCCAGCCGCCCGTGCAAGATTCAGCCGACGCCACGGTGAGCGCCTCAGCGCGCAACCGTCGGACGAGTTGATCGAGCGGGCGATCAAGCGTGCGATCGATCGGTCGGCTGTCGGGTGCGGGTTCCATGCCGGGGCAGTATCGCATGGACGATAATGTTGGGATGACCGCCGAACATACGCCTGTGATGCAGCAGTACCTGCGCCTGAAAGCGCAGCACCCCGACGTGCTGCTGTTTTATCGAATGGGCGATTTCTACGAGCTCTTTTTCGATGACGCTAAACGCGCGGCGCATTTGCTCGACATCACCCTCACCGCACGCGGCCAATCCGCTGGCGCACCAATCCCGATGGCGGGAGTCCCCTATCACAGCGCCGAGAACTATCTCGCGCGGCTCGTGCGCAAGGGCGAATCGGTCGCGATCTGTGAACAGATCGGCGACCCTGCCAAAAGCAAGGGTCCGGTCGAGCGCGCGGTGGTTCGCATCATCACGCCAGGCACCGTCACCGATGCCGCGCTGCTCGATGAGCGGCGCGAGACCTTGATCGCCGCGGTGCTGCCAACCGCGGCCGGTTTTGGTCTGGCCTGGCTCGATCTCGGTGCCGGACGTTTCTCGGTGCTCGAGGGTCACGGCGACTCGGCGCTCGTGGCCGAACTCGAGCGTCTGCAACCGGCGGAGCTGCTCATTCCGGAAGAATGGCTCGGCGAGCTCGGTGCAGGGTTGCGCGAGCGCACCGGCCGTCTTGCTTGGCGTGGGCGCGCCCCTTGGCATTTCGAACTCGAAGCGGCGCAACGCCTGCTCACGGAACAACTCGGCACACTCGATTTGCAGGGCTTTGGGATCGATTCGAGCGGTGAGCGTGCGATGCCGCTCGCGGTTGCAGCAGCAGGCGCGTTGTTGCACTACGTGCGCGACACACAACGCACCGCACTGCCGCATCTGCGCGCGCTGCGCGTGGAAGATCGACACGCGAGTCTGCATCTCGATGCCATCACGCGGCGCCATCTCGAAATCGACGCCAGTGTGCAAGGGCGCGACGACGCAACGCTACTCGCCCTGCTCGATACCACCGTGACGGCAATGGGTGCACGCGCACTGCGACGCTTGCTCAATCGGCCGATCACCGATCAGCGCTTGCTGCGCGAGCGTCACCAAGCCATCGCCGAGCTGCTCGCCTCGCGTGCACATCTGACCTTACGCGAAGCTTTGGCACCGATCGGCGATATCGAACGTATTCTTGCACGCGTTGCACTGAAGTCCGCCCGTCCACGCGATCTCACCGCGCTGCGCGTCGCACTCGCTGCGTTGCCCGTCGTGCGAGCCACACTCGGCTCGTTGAGCGCGGCGCTCGTCGTGGATCGATGCAATCACATCGGCGAACATCAGGGCGAACTCGCGTTGCTCAAATGCGCCATCGACCTCGAACCCTCGACGCTCGTTCGCGAAGGTGGCGTCATTGCCCAAGGCTACGATGCCGAACTCGACGAACTGCGCCGAATCTCGCAAGACACCGACGCCTATCTGCTCGAACTCGAAGCTCGTGAGCGCGAGCGCACCGGGCTCTCGCAGCTCAAACTCGGTTATAACCGGGTACAGGGATTCTTCATCGAGATCTCGCGCAGCCAAGCCGAGACGGTGCCCGCCGATTACATCCGCCGCCAAACCGTCAAGAATGCGGAGCGCTTCATTACGCCGGAGCTCAAAAGCTTCGAAGACAAGGTACTCGGTGCACGCGAAAAATCTTTGGCGCGCGAGCGCGAACTCTATGATGCCGTGCTCGAGTCCCTCGCTACGAGTCTCGCCGATCTGCAAGCGACGGCATCGGCTATTGCCGAGCTCGATGCGCTCGCGAGCCTCGCCGAGCGCGCCGAAGCGCTGCGCTGGGTCGCCCCCGAGTTCACCACGCAACCGGTGCTGAAAATTCGCGGTGGAAGGCACCCGGTGGTCGAGCACTTCTCAAGCGCACCGTTCGTGCCCAACGACATCGATCTAAATTTGATGACGCGCATGCTCGTCATTACCGGCCCCAACATGGGCGGCAAGAGCACCTACATGCGACAAGTGGCGTTGATCACCTTGCTCGCGCACGTGGGTAGTTTCGTGCCTGCCGATTCGGCATTACTCGGACCGATCGATCGGATCTTCACGCGCATCGGTGCTGGCGATGACCTCTCGGGCGGTAGATCCACCTTCATGGTCGAGATGACCGAAGCGGCCAATATCCTGCACAACGCGACGCCGCGAAGTCTGGTGTTAATGGATGAGATCGGGCGCGGCACGAGCACTTTCGATGGGCTGTCGCTCGCGTGGGCCACGGCACGTCACCTGGCCTCCAAAGTCGGGGCCCTCACGCTCTTCGCGACGCACTACTTCGAACTCACCGCGCTTGCCGCCGAACTGCCGGGCGTGGCGAACGTGCATCTCGATGCGACGGAGCACCGAAACGGCATCGTCTTCATGCACGCGGTGAAGCCAGGGCCTGCGAATCGCAGCTATGGCTTGGCCGTGGCGAAACTCGCGGGTATGCCGCGCGAAGTGTTAGCGGACGCGAGGCGCTATCTCACCGCGCTTGAGAACGAAGCCCTGCGGCGCAGCGATGGTGGCCCGCAGGGCGAGCTCGCTCTCGCACCCGCAGGCGCTGATGCAGTACAACCAGACTCGATGGAACGCGCTGCGGGCCACTCACACGCGCAAGAGTTGATCGAGTCGCTACGCGCTTTGAACCCGGATTCTTTGAGCCCGCGCGAGGCGCTTGAGCAGCTATACGAGCTGCGCAAGCGACTCGACTGATCAGCTCTGCGTCGCCGCGCCCGTAGCCGCAGCCGTCCCACCCGCTACCGCCGGCTGACGCACACGGATGTGCAGTTCGCGCAACTGCTTCTCGGAGACCTCAGTCGGCGCGTCGGTCAGCGGGCAAGCGGCCGTTTGCGTCTTCGGGAAGGCGATGACATCGCGGATGCTGTCAGCACCTGCGATCAGCATCGCGAGTCGATCAAGACCGAAAGCGATACCGCCGTGCGGCGGGGCTCCGAACTTCAGCGCATCGAGCAAGAAGCCAAACTTGCGTCGTGCCTCTTCGGTCTCGATGCCGAGCAGATCGAAGACTGTCGATTGCAGATCCTGACGATAAATACGCACCGACCCACCGCCGATCTCAGAGCCGTTGAGCACCATGTCGTAAGCCTTGGCAAGCGCAGCGCCCGGGTTGGCCTTCAACGCCTCGGGATCGAGATTCTTGGGCGAGGTGAACGGATGATGCATCGCACTCCAGCGATTTTCATCCGCATCGAACTCGAACATCGGGAAGTCGATCACCCACAGCGGCGCCCAAGCACCCTGCCCGAGCTTCAGATCGTGACCGACCTTTAGGCGCAACGCACCCATCGCGTCGTTGACGACCTTGGCCGAATCGGCACCAAAGAAGACGAGGTCTTCATCCTGCGCACCGGTGCGCTCGAGGATGCCCGCCACGGCCGCGTCGGAGAGGAACTTGATGATCGGCGACTGTAATCCGTCACGCCCCTTAGCGCGCTCGTTGACCTTGACATAGGCCAGACCCTTGGCGCCGTAGCGCGCGACAAAGGCGGTGTAGTCGTCGATCTCTTTGCGGGTGAGTTTGCCTGCGCCTGGCACGCGTAGCGCAGCCACACGACCGTTCGGATCCTTGGCGGGGCCTGCGAATACTTTGAAGTCGCAGTCGGCAACCAGATCAGCCACATCGATGAGTTCGAGCGGGATACGCAGATCCGGCTTGTCACTCGCGTAGCGACGCATGGCTTCGGCGTACGTCATGCGCGGGAACGGATTCGGTAACTCGACCTGCGCCACCTTCGTGAAGATGTGACGGATGAGCCCTTCCATCAGATCCATGATCTGATCCTGCGAGAGGAACGAGGTCTCGATATCGAGCTGAGTGAAATCCGGCTGACGATCAGCGCGCAAATCTTCGTCGCGGAAACAACGTACGATCTGATAGTAGCGATCAAAGCCGGAGACCATCAGCAACTGCTTGAAGATCTGCGGCGATTGCGGCAGCGCGAAGAACTTGCCCGCGTGCGTGCGCGAGGGAACGAGGTAGTCACGCGCGCCCTCGGGCGTCGCCTTGGTGAGCATCGGCGTTTCGATGTCGACGAAACCGGCGTCATCGAGATAGTGGCGCATCGCCTTGGTGATCTCGTGGCGCTGACGCAGACGCTGACTCATGACGTCGCGACGCAGATCGAGATAGCGATACTTCAGGCGTACCTCCTCCGAGACATGCTCATCGAGTTGGAACGGCAGCGGCTCCGAACGATTCAAAAGATCGATGTGACGCGCGAGTATCTCGATCTTGCCAGAGGCTAGGTTCGCATTGGTCGTGCCTTCCGGGCGCGCGCGCACGAGACCCGTGATGCTGACGACGAATTCGTTACGCAGTTTCTCGGCCTCGGCGAAGACCTCAGCCGCGTCCGGATCGCACACGATCTGCACGAGACCCTCGCGATCACGCAGATCGACGAAGATCACGCCGCCATGATCGCGACGACGGTGGACCCAACCCGCCACGGTGACCGTGCTACCGATGAGGGTTTCGTTGACTTGACCGCAATAATGAGTGCGCATAAGGGGCGGGGATGTTACGGAGACACCGCGAGGCGCGCAACACGCGAGATCGCAGCTTGAGCGCTGGCGCTCCGCCAAGGATCAACTGCTGCGCAGGTACCAGTGCCGATCGAGCTCGGTCACCTCGGCCGAGAAGCGCTCGCACTCCTGACGCTTGATCGCCAAAAAAATGGGTAGAAACTCCGCTCCCAACGCTTGCCGAAGGAACTCGGACGTGGCTGCCCGCTCGATGGCCTCGTGCCAAGTCACAGGCAATTCCCTTTGGACGCCCGTCGAACTGGCCGCCGCATAGCCGTTACCGACCACCGCGGGGCCCGGATCAAGGCTCTGCTCGATCCCGCGCTCGATGCCGGCGAGCACGGTGGCAACCACGAGATAGGGGTTGGCGTCGGCTCCGGCGATGCGGTGCTCCAGGTGGCGCGATGCCGCAGGTCCCGTCGGTATGCGCAGGCTCACCGAGCGATTGTTGATCCCCCAACTTGCCGCGATGGGCGCGTAGCTTCGCGAGCGAAAACGCCGATACGAATTTCCGTTTGGCGCGAACACCAACAGGCTCTCGGCCATAGTCGCTTTCAGGCCACCAATCGCGTGGCGCAGCAACGGCGTACCGGCGGGGTCGTCAGCCGCGAAAACATTCTGGCCATCGAACCCGGTGAGACTCACATGGATATGCATACCACTACCGGCGAGATCGACATAGGGTTTGGCCATGAAGGTCACGAGCTTGCCGTGCTTGGTAGCAAAGCCGCGCAGCAAACGCTTGAGCAAAATGGCTTCATCAACCGCGCGGAGTGCATCGTCACGATGCGCGAGCGTGAGTTCGAATTGACCCGGGGCATACTCGGACATCAAGGTTTCAACCGGGATCCCCTGCTCGCGGGCGGCGCCATAGACCTCATCGAACATCGGCGCGAGCTCCTCGAGACGCGCAAGGCTGTAGGCCTCGATGCGACCCTCGTCACGTCGCAGCGAACCGGCGGGTTCACTGCCGGTGGCGTCGAGCACGTAAAACTCGAGTTCGACGGCCACGACCGGCTTGAAACCCCTCGCCTGCAGACGCTCGATGCACCGCGCTAATACATGCCGCGGATCCGCAGGCGCGGTGCGACCATCGAGCTGATACATCGAGAGCATCACCTGCGCCGTTGGTCGTGCAAGCCAGGGCGCAAGCGCTAAGCTGCCGGGCACAGCCCGACAGAGCAGATCGGCATCGCCCGTATCCCAGACGAGACCCGTCGCATCAACATCGGTACCGGTGATATCGAGCCCGAGGATGGAGCCTGCGACGGGTCGCCCGTTTGTATAAAGACGCTCGAGTTCAGACACGCTCGCGGTCTTACCACGCGCAACACCGGACGGATCGGTGATGAACAACTGCACCGCCGCAACATCCGGGTGCTTCGCGAGAAACTCGCGCCATTCGATATTGGGGCTGGAGTTTGGAGTCGGGCCGAGATTGGGGTTCGTCATGTTCAGTCCGCGCTTAGATCGACGCTATTCCATCGACACTATTCCATCGACACTATCCAAAAACTCACCGATGCTCGCGCAGAGTCGATCGATCGCGGCGGCGGGCAACATCGGCGCGGTCAGCATCATATTATGGAACGGTGTGACCAGCAGACTGCGATTGAGCAACCACAGATGCAAGGCGTGCTCCAGTGTGGGGCGCATCGCGCGCTCGGCTTCGCTGCCATTGCGCGGTGCTGGCCCGAAGCCGAACTCGAGTCGCGCGCCGACGCGCGAGATGTGCCAATCGAGATTGCGCTCGGCGAAGACAGCCTGCAGCCCACGCTCGAGTTGTACAGCGCCTCGGTGCATCTCGGCATGAGTGTCTTCGGTGTGTAGATGCGTCAGCGCTGCCGAGAGTGCCGCGAACACAAGCGGATTAGCCGCGAGCGTCGTACCCATCCCCGAGTGTCCGCCCGTGCGTTTCCCGAGCACGGCGCGCATCCGCGCTTCGATGTCATCAGTGAAACCCAAGACCGCCGCGGGTAACCCACCGGCGATCGCCTTACCACAGACCCAAAAATCGCTCTGCCACGCGAGACTCGCCACATAACCACCCGGTCCTGACGAGAGCGTGTGGGTTTCATCAAGGATCAACAACACGTCATGCGCGCGCGTGCGCGCGCGCAAAACATCAAGAAACCCGGCCTGCGGCAACACCATGCCGATATTCGTCATCACCGGCTCGGCGATGACCGCGGCGATTTCACCACCTTGCAAAGCGCGCTCGAGTGCATCGATATCATTGAACTCGACGACAACGGCTGCGCTGGCCGCATCGAACGCAGGGCCGATCGCGCCCTCGCGCGGCACAGTGCGTCCACCGCGCAAACGCACCATCGTTTCATCGACTGTGCCGTGGTAGCAGCCTTGAAAGACGAGCACTTTCGATTTCCCGGTAAGCGCGCGCGCCCAGCGTAGTGCCGCGCGATTCGCATCGGTGGCCGTCTGTGCGACCTGCCAGAACGGCAGCTTGAATCGCGCTGAGAGTAACTCACCCACGCTCGCCACTGTCTCGGCAGGCAACATACACGTGAGGCCGCGCGCGGCTTGTGCAGCGATGGCATCCGCAATCGGCGCCGGTGAATGTCCATACATAGCACCGGTGTCGCCTAAGCAAAAATCCACGTACCCGTGTGAGTCCGCGTCGGTCAGCGTGACCCCGGATGCATTCGAGACGAAGAGCGGAAACGGCGTGCCCCAATCCGCCATCCAGTGCATCGGCACGCCGGATAGCCAATGCGGCGCGGCGCGTTTAGCGAGTGCAGCCGAACGGGGTGAGCGCGCGGCAAAAGCCGCACGCTCGCGCTCGATCACCGTCTCGGGCGTGAGCCGAGACGGCGCGGTCATCGGCGTGCCGACTTACGCGCGGGCGCTTTGGATTTAGCGGCGGGCTTGGCCTTGGCCACGGGCTTCGCCTTCGGCCTGCCCGCTGCCTTGTCGACAGACTTCGCTGCCGGCTTGTCAGCGGCCTTGTCGGTTGACTTGTCGGTTGACTTGTCGGTTGGTTTGTCTGCCGGCTTTTCCGTCGAGGCATCAGGCGACTTTTCGGTCGACTTCTCGGTCGAACTGGTGTCGCCCGCCGACGGATCGCCCGCCAAATTACGCTTCTTATCGTTGTCAGACTTGAAGTCCGTTTCGTACCAACCGCTGCCCTTGAGCCGAAAGACCGGCGCCGAGATCAGTTTGACGAGCGAGTTCTTACCGCACTCGGGGCACTTACGTAGCGGCTTGTCCGAGATCTTTTGCATGACCTCAGTCTGCTCGCCGCATGCACTACATTGGTATTCGTAGAAAGGCATGACGCAAATTATACCGACTTGTCATACCGACTTGCCGAAACTCAAACGCCCCTCCTCGTCGACGCCGACGCGGATACGGTCACCCGGCGCATAGCGTCCCTGCAGCAATTGCTGTGCGAGTGGGTTTTCGATCTGTTGTTGAATGGCACGCTTGAGGGGCCGCGCACCATAGACCGGATCGAAGCCCGCCTCGCCGAGCAGATCGAGCGCCGTCTCATCGAGCGCGAGATCAAGACCACGATCGATCAAACGACGTCGTAACTGACCGAGCTGAATATCGACGATGGAGCGAATCTGCGCCGGGCCGAGCGGATGGAATACGACGATATCGTCGATACGGTTGATGAACTCCGGCCGAAAATTCTGCTGCACGATCTCCATCACCGCAGACTTCATGCGCGCGTAGTTCTTTTCACCCGCATGTTCCTGGATGACCTGCGAACCCAAGTTGGACGTCATGATGATCACGGCATTGCGAAAATCGACCGTACGACCCTGACCGTCGGTCAGTCGACCGTCATCGAGTACCTGCAGCAGCACGTTGAAGACATCCGGGTGCGCCTTCTCGACTTCATCGAGCAGCACCACCGCATAGGGGCGGCGACGCACGGCTTCGGTGAGATATCCGCCCTCTTCGTAACCCACATAGCCCGGCGGCGCGCCGATCAAACGCGCGACAGAATGCTTCTCCATGAACTCCGACATGTCGATGCGAACCATCGACTCTTCGGTGTCGAAAAGAAATTCGGCGAGCGCCTTGCACAACTCGGTCTTGCCAACGCCGGTGGGACCTAAGAAAAGAAACGAACCGTTCGGACGCCGCGGATCCGACAAACCCGCGCGCGAGCGACGAATGGCGTTGGCGACGATACGCACAGCTTCGTCCTGACCCACGACGCGACGCGCCAGGGCCTCTTCCATACGCAGCAGTTTTTCCCTCTCGCCCTCGAGCATCTTCGAGACCGGGATGCCGGTCCACTTCGAGACGACCTCGGCGATCTCCTCGTCGGTCACCTGATTGCGCAGTAACTGCCCCTGCTTGCCCTCGGCAGCTTGCGCCTCGACCAAGGCTTTTTCGAGCTCGGGGATCTTGCCGTATTGTAACTCAGCCATCCGAGCAAGATCACCCTTGCGACGCGCGGCTTCCAACTCGAGCTTGAGCTTTTCGAGGTTTTCTTTGATGCCAGAAGCCCCCTGTAAAGAGGCTTTCTCGCTCTTCCAGATGTCCTCGAGATCAGCATATTCACGCTCAAGCTGCGCCAGCGTCTCTTCGAGTGTCGCCAGACGCTTGCGAGTGGCCTCGTCCTTTTCTTTCTGCAGGGCAACCTGCTCGATCTTCAATTGGATAATGCGCCGCTCAAGCTTATCGAGAGTCTCGGGCTTCGAGTCCATCTCCATGCGGATGCGTGCAGCGGCCTCATCAATGAGATCGATCGCCTTATCCGGCAACTGCCTATCCGTGATGTAGCGGTGCGAGAGCGTCGCCGCTGCGACAATGGCCGGGTCCGTGATCTCAACCTTGTGGTGATTCTCGTAACGCTCTTGCAGACCCCGCAGAATCGCAATGGTGTCTTCGACTGAGGGCTCCTCAACCAGCACTTTCTGGAACCGACGCTCGAGCGCAGCGTCCTTCTCGATGTATTTGCGATATTCATCGAGCGTGGTCGCGCCGACGCAATGCAACTCGCCGCGCGCAAGCGCCGGCTTCAACATATTGCCCGCATCCATCGCGCCATCGGCCTTGCCTGCGCCCACCATGGTGTGCAGCTCGTCGATGAAGAGAATGACCTGACCTTCCTGCTTCGACAGATCATTGAGCACGCCCTTCAAGCGCTCTTCGAAATCACCGCGGAATTTGGCACCGGCGATCAAGGCTCCCATGTCGAGCGCCAGGATGCGCTTGTTACGCAGACTCTCCGGCACTTCGCCGTTGACGATGCGCAGCGCGAGTCCCTCGACGATGGCGGTTTTGCCAACTCCAGGCTCACCGATCAACACCGGGTTATTCTTGGTGCGACGCTGCAATACCTGAATAGTGCGACGAATTTCATCGTCGCGACCAATCACCGGATCGAGTTTGCCGTCGATGGCACGCTGGGTGAGATCAACGGTGTATTTCTCAAGCGCCTGCCGATTTTCTTCGGCGTTGGCATCCTGCACTTTCTCGCCGCCACGAACATCGTTGATGGCCTTCTCGAGTGCAGCCTGTGCGAAACCAGACTCCTTGAGCAGACGCGCAAGCAGCGCCTTGTCTTCATAGGCTGCGAGTACGAAGAGCTCACTCGAGATGTACTGATCGCCCTTGAGCTGCGCGAGCTTGTCGGTCACGTTCAACAGCCGCTGCAAGTCGTTCGAGATATGCACTTCGCCTGGCGTGCCTTGCACCTTCGGCAAGCGATCGAGAGCTGATTGCAGCTCCGCACGCAGCTTCAGCAGGTTGCCGCCCGCTTTGACGAGCAGCGGTTTTACCGTGCCGCCCTGCTGATCGATCAGCGCAAGCAGAACGTGCGCAGGTTCAATGATTTGATGATCGCGGCCTAAAGCCAGCGATTGGGCATCGGCCAGGGCTTGCTGAAACCGAGCGGTAAGTTTGTCTTGACGCATGGGCAGTCCCTCTTGGGGGTTGCACTATCACTACCCCAGAAGTTAGGGCTCGCCCGCGTCTTTCAAGGGCTCTAGATCATCGAAGCGGTCAATTGGGAGCGATCAATGCACCAGCGATTCGGCGAACGCGACCAGCGCGATACCCGTGCCGATCCAGACGATCTGCGCCACGCTCGCCCGCGGATCCGTGCGGCGGTGCAGGCCTGGGATCAGATCGGCGACCGCGACGTACAGCAGGCTTGCGGCAGCCACGGCGAGCGCATACGGCAACAAGGGCATCGCATCGCGCAAGGCGAACCAGCCGATGAGACCGCCCAAGACCGCCGTGAGACCGGAGAGAATATTCCAGACGAGCGCCTTGCTGCGACTGAAGCCCGCGTGCAGCAGCACCGCAAAGTTGCCGACTTCCTGCGGAATTTCATGCGCCATGATCGCGAAGGCCGTCACGATGCCAAGGTGCACGTCGGTCAAGAACGCCGCTGCAATCAGCACGCCGTCAATGAAGTTGTGAAACCCGTCGCCGATCATCACGAGCGCACCCGAGGAATGCTGGCGATGGTGTTCGTGCGCATGCGCCGTCTCGACCGCCTCGGTGTGGCAGTGGCGCCAGAGCAGAAATTTTTCCAACACGAAGAACAGCGCAATGCCCGCTAGTAGCGCCACACCCACGCCGTGAACTTTGAACGGTCCGGCCCCGCTCATGGCATGTGGCACGAGTGCGAGCAGCGCGGTGGCGAGCAGCGTGCCGGTCGCAAAGCTCACGGCATGCGGCAAGACGCGATCGCGTGTCGTGCCGGGCAGCCAAAACAGCGCCGCTGCGATCGTCGCGCTCGATATTCCGCCCAAGGCGGTAAACGCCACGATCAAAAGCAGATTTTCCATACTGTTATATTCTAACAGCGCCAGAGCAGCGCAGCCATCCGCCCCGTTCGCTGATCCCGCCGGTGGGAGAAAAATCGCACCGGATCAGCCGCCGTACACCAGTCGCCCCCGGCGATCCGGGTCACATTCAGACGCTGCAGCCGCGCGCGCGCCAAAGCCGGCAGGTCACATTGCCAACGACCCTGCGGATTCGGTGCGAACGCGCCGGTCGAATCACCCGCCGCCAGGAAGGCCTCGCGTACCTCCGGCCCGACTTCGAAGAACGCCGGCCCGATACTCGGCCCGAGCCATGCTCGCAGCTTGGAGCCCGGCACCCCCATCGCCTCGACGGTACGCTCGATGACGCCCGCCGCGAGTCCGCGCCAGCCGGCATGTGCAGCACCGAGCACCGAACCCTGATCGTCGGTGAGCAACACCGGCAGACAATCGGCAACCTGAATCGCCAGCACAACGCCGGCTGCGCGAGTGACCGCCGCATCGGCGACGGGATGCACTGCTGTCGCGGCTGCTTCGGCTGACGAGGGTGGCTGCTCAAAAGTCGCCACCGTCGTGCCATGGACCTGATCGAGCCACCAAGGTTGCGACGGTAACGCCAACGCCTCGCACAGACGATGCCGATTGCGCGCAACGGCATCGAGATCATCACCCACATGGACACCGACGTTGAGGGAATCCCAGGGCGGTGGGCTTGTACCACCGACGCGCAATGAAAACGCCGACTGCACACCCGCGGGCGCGGACCATTCCGCCTGGAGCAGTTCGAGCGTCATGTGGCTGACATCATGATGGTCGTATCACGCGGGCTCGGCAGCGAGCGTCGCGAGCAGGTCGCGAAAATCCGCCGGCATCGGCGCTTCGAACGCGAGCTCACGCCCATGGCTCGGATGCTCGAACGATAAGCGTGCGGCATGCAACGCTTGGCGACGAAATAGCGCGAGGGCGCCGATCACCGCGGGACTCGCGCCCGCCGGTAAGCGACGACGACCACTGTAGAGCGGATCGCCGACGATGGGATAGCCAATGTGCGCTAGGTGTACACGAATTTGATGGGTGCGGCCCGTTTCGAGTTGCACACGCAGCAGCGTGTGCGCTCGGTAGCGTTGCTCGATTCGATAGTGCGTGATCGCCTCGCGACCATCGCCACGGACCGTCATCTTGGTGCGCTGCGTGCGATGCCGTCCGATCGGCTCATCTACAGATCCCCCGCCGGTCAGCGCGCCCAAACACAGGGCCAGATACTCGCGACCCACCTCGCGCTCGGCCAGTGCGTGCACCAGAACCGCCTGCGCCGCAGGCGTACGCGCCACCACCAACAAGCCCGAGGTGTCCTTGTCGAGACGATGCACGATACCGGCGCGCGGGACGCGCGCAAGCTCGGGATCGATCTGCAAAAGTGCATTCTGCAGCGTACCGCTGCGATTACCGGCACCGGGATGGACCACGAGCCCTGCCGGCTTGTTGATCACGTAGACCGCTGAATCACGGTGCAGGATCTCAAATGGAACCGCGGCCGAACCGGCAGTCACGCGATCATCCACCTCGAAAAGAGCCTGGATCTGCACGCGCTGACCGGTGCTGACGAGCTCACGCCGGCTCGGTGTGCGCGCATCGAGCGTCACTCGGCCCTCGTCGATCCAGCGTTGCAACCGAGAGCGAGAGTATTGCGGCAACAATTGGGCTAGAGCCACATCGAGACGCTCGCCCGCCAATTCTGTCGGAATCACGACATCGTGAGTTTCAGGGTTCATCCGTCGCTATAATGCCACGATGCAAAGACCGACCGTCTCGATCTCCGTGCGTCTTCTCGCTTTGCCCCTCCTCCTGGGCTTGGTGTTGGTGACGGGTTGTCAAACCAATCGCGACGATCGTGACGAAGCCCGCGGTGGACCAACGCTGGTCTATGAACGGGCGCGTGGTGCTCTCGATCGACAAGATTTCGACAACGCGATTCGAATCTACGAAGCACTGGTGGCTCGTTACCCGTTTGCGCCCGAGGCGCGTCAAGCGCGACTCGATTTGATCTACGCCTACTACAAAGGCCGCGAAACAGAATCGGCGATCGACCAAGCCGATACCTTCATCCGCGAGAACCCGACCCACCCCCGTATCGACTACGCCTACTACGTCAAGGGTTTGGTGGAATTCGAGCGCTCCGCTAATTTCATCGAGCGCTGGTTCAATGTCGACCTCGATGCGCGGCCACCGCAAAGCGCGCGCGGCGCCTTCAATTCGTTCCGTCGCGTCGTTGAGGAATACCCGAAGAGCGAATATGCCCACGATGCAAGACGGCGCATGATTCATCTGAGAAATCGCCTCGCCGACTACGAAATCTATGTCGCGCGCTACTACCTCGAGCGCGGTGCCTACGTGGGTGCTGCTCAGCGCGCCAAGCAGACGATCGAACAATTCGACGGCGCCCCCGCGATCCGTGATGCGCTGGAAGTGATGATCACGGCTTACGACGCTCTCGGCATGCCAGAACTCGCGGCTCAGACGCGCGAGGTCTATGCCGCCAACTACACCGAGGCACCGCGTCCCGGCGATGCAGAGGGGCCGAATCGCGCTCCCTGGAAGCGTTGGTTCAGTTTCGGTAGCCGTTCGTAATCGGATAACGCCAATCGCGCCCGAACGCGCGACGACTGATACGGACACCGGGCGGTGCTTGGCGCCGCTTGTACTCGTTGCGGCGTACCATCCCAAGCACTCGTAGCACCGTCTCGCGGGCGTAGCCACGTGCCACGATCTCATCCACCGAGCAGTCCTCTTCGATGAAGGCTTCGAGAATCGGATCGAGAATCTCGTACGGCGGCAGAGAGTCGACGTCTTTCTGATCCGCGCGCAACTCGGCCGAGGGCTCACGTTCGATGACTCGCCGCGGAATCACCGGCGCTTCGTCGTTTGCCGCCACCTCTTTAGCCACCAGCGAATTGCGGTAGGCCGCGAGTCTGTACACTCGTAATTTGCTGCAATCTTTGATCGGCGCGTAACCGCCTGCCATGTCGCCGTACAGGGTCGCATAACCCACCGCCATCTCACTCTTGTTGCCGGTCGTGAGCAACATCCGCCCCGTCTTGTTCGAAATCCCCATCAATAACAACATTCGACAGCGCGACTGCAGATTCTCTTCAGTGGTGTCAGGAGCGCGTCCGGCGAACTCGTCACGCAAGGAAGTCAACACGGTCTCGAAGAGCGGCTCGATGGGAATGACACAGTGCTGCACCCCGAGTCGGCTCGCTTGCAGCGCTGCGTCGTCAATACTCATTTGCGAAGTGTAGCGTGAGGGCATCATCACGACTTGCACACGCTCTGCACCGAGCGCATCGACAGCAATCATCAGAGTCAACGCGGAGTCGATACCGCCGGAGAGACCGAGCACAACACCCGGAAAGCCGTGTTTATCGACGTAGTCGCGTACTCCGAGCACTAGTGCTTGGTAGATCGTGGCATCGTCACCGGCGATGGGTGCGACGCTCGCTGGCAAGGGTGAGATCCGTCCTGTCGCATCACGCTCGAACTCGACATATTCGATGACAGATTCAAACGCGGCGGCACGAAAAACGATCTCGCCTTGCGAGTTGAGCACCACGCTGCCACCGTCGAAAACTAATTCGTCTTGACCACCGACGAGATTCAGGTAGACAAATGGCAGTTGCGATTCTTTGACGCGCTTGCGAAGCTCACTCTCACGCTGAGCTTGTTTGCCGATCTCGAACGGCGAGGCATTGATCGCGAGCAACAACTCAGCGCCGGCAGCGCGCGCAGCGGCGACCGGAGCGGCGTGCCAGATGTCCTCGCAAATCAGCAGACCGATACGAACTCCAGCGACCTCGACGACGACCGTCTCGTCACCGGCGCGAAAATAGCGCTTCTCATCGAAGACTTGGTAATTCGGCAGTTGCTGCTTGCGGTAGCGCGCAATCTCACGACCATTCGAGAACACCGCGGCGGTGTTGTGGATCTCATCGCCTTTATCGTTTTCATTCGCGCTGTATTCGGGATAGCCCGTGATCAGCGCAATGCCATCGGCGGCTTGCGAAAGCTCCTGCAATGCGGCATCGACCCGTGCACGCAAGCCACGATGGAAGAGCAGATCCTCAGGCGGATAACCCACGAGGGCAAGCTCGGGGAAAACAATCAGGTCAGCCTGCGCGGCACGCGCCACTTGCGTGCATGCCTGCATGCAACGCAAGTTGGCGGCGACGTCGCCGACGCGGAAGTTTTGCTGCGCGAGCGCGAGCTTGAAGCGCGTGGCACTCACACTCGGTCGCGCATTCCGTCAGCGACGCTTGCGCAGCTGCTCTTCGATCGCTGAGCCGAGTTCCGCCGGTGACTTCACCGTACGAACACCCGCCGCTTCGAGGGCTGCGAACTTGTCGGCCGCGGTGCCCTTGCCACCGGCAATGACGGCGCCCGCATGCCCCATGCGCTTACCCGGCGGTGCAGTGACACCGGCGATGTAGGCGACGACCGGCTTGGTCACGTGCTGGCGGATGAACTCGGCACCGGCTTCTTCGTCGCTGCCGCCGATCTCACCGACCATCACGATTCCTTCGGTCTTCGGATCGTTCTGAAAGAGCTCGAGCACATCGATGAAATTCATGCCACGCACCGGATCACCGCCGATACCGACGCAGGTGCTCTGACCCAAGCCGTTGTTCGTGGTCTGGAACACGGTTTCATAGGTGAGCGTGCCCGAGCGCGAGACGATGCCGATACAACCGGGCTTATGGATGAAGCCCGGCATGATGCCGATCTTGCACTCGCCCGGCGTGATGATGCCGGGGCAGTTCGGGCCGATCAGGCGCGAACGCGTACCGGCAAGTGCCGTCTTCACGCGCACCATGTCATTCACGGGAATGCCCTCGGTAATGCAGACGATCAGTTCGATGCCCGCATCCGCCGCCTCGAGGATCGCATCGGCCGCGAAACCCGCAGGCACGTAGATCATCGTCGCGTTGGCACCGGTGGCCGTCACGGCGTCGTGCACCGTATCGAAGACCGGACGATCGAGGTGGATATCGCCGCCGCGGCCCGGCGTCACGCCGCCCACGACCTGCGTGCCGTAGGCGATGCATTGCTCGGAGTGGAAGGTTCCCTGCTTGCCCGTAAAGCCTTGGCAGATCACCTTCGTGTTTTTATCGACAAGTATGCTCATGATCGAATCCTGATTAAGTGTGCGACGGTGTCAGCGGGCAGCCGCGACGACCTTCTGTGCAGCGTCTGTGAGATCGGCAGCCGCGATGACCTTGAGGCCACTCGTTGCCAACATTTCGCGGGCTTGCACGGCATTGGTGCCTTCGAGACGTACCACCACCGGCACCTGCACGCCGACGTTCTTCACGGCTGTGATCACGCCTTCAGCGATGAGATCACAGCGCACGATGCCACCAAAGATATTGACGAGAATCGCCTTCACCTTTGGATTCGACAGGATGAGCTTGAAAGCCACGGTGACGCGTTCGGCCGTAGCACCGCCGCCCACATCGAGGAAGTTGGCCGGCGATCCGCCATGCAACTTGATGAGATCCATCGTGGCCATCGCGAGACCCGCACCGTTGACCA
The DNA here is from genome assembly GCA_018970145.1 of Gammaproteobacteria bacterium. GTDB lineage: Bacteria > Pseudomonadota > Gammaproteobacteria > Steroidobacterales > Steroidobacteraceae > UBA964. The sequence goes on along the minus strand of JAGWWY010000001.1, from coordinate 137,301 downwards.
TGCAGGCGATATCGCCATCGAGCGAGACGTAGTTCAGATCGTGCTGGCTGGCTTGCAGCTCCATCGGGTCTTCTTGTGACTCATCGCGCAGCGCAGCGATCGCCCTCTGGCGATACACGGCATTGGCATCGATGTTGATCTTGGCGTCGAGCGCGAGCAGATCGCCGGTTTTCGTGACGATCAACGGATTCACTTCGACGAGCGCCGCATCTTTCTCGAGGTAGAGTTGGTAGAGAGCCATCGCGATCTTCTGGAACTGCGCGATCTGCTCACCTTTGAAGCCGAGTGCGAACGCCATCCGACGGCACTGGTTCGGCTGCAAGCCCGCAGCCGGGTGAATGTTGACCGTCGTGATCTTCTCGGGCGAATGCGCCGCGACTTCTTCGATATCCATGCCGCCCGCGGCCGAGCCGACCATGGCGATAAAGCCCTTCTCACGATTGAGCGTCAGCGAGAGATAGATCTCGCGCTCGATCGCCGAACCGGTTTCGACATAGACCTTACCGACCGGCAAGCCCTCGGGACCGGTCTGCTTGGTCGCAAGGCGGGTCCCGAGCATCGCCGCCGCCGCCGCACGAACCGAGGCCGTGTCCTTGGCGAGCTTCACACCACCGGCTTTGCCGCGGCCGCCCGCGTGAACCTGAGCTTTCACCACCCAGATCGAACCGCCGAGCGCCTCGGCTGCTGCCACCGCCTCATCGGGCGTCGAGGCGATGCGACCTGCTGGAACGGGTATGCCGTAAGCAGAAAAAACTTCCTTGGCCTGATATTCGTGCAGATTCACCGGGACCCCCCTCGAGCACTGGACTAAACTCCCATTTTCACGGAAACGGGGGCCCGAGGGAACCTTCCGAGGGAGAAATGTCGCCATGATCGAAACGCTGATCGACTGGAGCCGCTACGGCCCCACCGAGACCATCGCGATCGCCGCCCTCGGCGGCCTGCTGATCGGCAGTTTTATCAACAGCGTGGTTCACCGCTTGCCGAAAATGCTCGAGCGCGATTGGCAGGCGCAGTGCGACGAGCTCGCCGGGCGAGCGCCCGCAGCGCAGCCACGTTTCGATTTGGCGAGCCCTGCCTCGCACTGCCCAACCTGCAAAGCCCCGATTCGCATCAGCCACTTGGTCCCCGTGCTCTCGTGGCTGTGGCTGCGGGGACGATGTGCCGATTGCGGCAGTACGATTCCGTGGCGCTATCCTGCAACCGAATTGCTGACAGCGATCTGTTTTGCCGTCGTCGCCTGGCGTTTCGGTCCTGGTTGGCCACTGCTTGCCGCGGTGGTGATCACGGCCTGTTTGCTCGCACTCGCGCTCATCGATTTCGATACTCACTACCTGCCCGACCAATTGACCCTGCCCTTGATGTGGCTCGGCCTGCTCGCGAGTCTCGTGCCACTCGGCGATCTCGATGCGCGTTTTGCAGCCGATCCCGCCGATGCCATCTTGGGTGCCGCTCTCGGTTACCTCGCGCTGTGGAGCGTTTACTGGCTCTTCAAGCTGCTCACTCGCAAAGAGGGTATGGGCTACGGTGATTTCAAATTGCTAGCGGCGCTCGGCGCTTGGCTCGGCACCGCCGTGCTGCTGCCGATCGTACTCGCCGCCTCGGTCGCAGGCTCGGTGGTTGGCATCGTGCTCATCCTCGTGTTCAAGCACTCGCGTCATCAGCCGATCGCTTTTGGTCCGTATCTGGCGATAGCCGGTTGGCTCGCCCTGCTGTTTGGCGATCAACTGCGGTGATCCGCTGACATGATTCGAATCGCACTGACCGGCGGTATCGCAAGCGGCAAGTCGGCCGTTGCCGCGTTGTTCGAAGCTCACGGCGTCCCGGTGATCGACAGCGATGTGATCGCACGCGACGTCGTGGCGCCCGGCAGTCCCGCGCTCGAGGCCATCCGGCGGCGTTTCGGTGACGTGGTGCTGCAGAGCGACGGCAGCCTTGATCGACGAGCCCTGCGCGAACAGGTCTTTGCCGACCCTACGGCGCGACGCGACCTCGAGACCATCACCCATCCGGCGATCCGCGAGCGCATGCAGGCATGGTCGCAGACTGCGCCCGGCCCCTATCAGATCCATATGATTCCGTTGCTCGTCGAGAGCGGTGGACGGCGCGATTTCGATCGCGTGCTCGTCGTGGATTGCCCGGAAGCGCTGCAAATCCAGCGCGTCATGCAACGCGATGGCGTCGATGCGAGTTCCGCCCAAAAGGTTCTCGCCGCACAAGCCTCGCGCGCCGAACGACTCGCCATTGCTGATGATGTCATCGTGAACGACGGCGACCGCAGCAAGCTATCAGGCGACGTCGACGCCCTACACGAGCGATATCTCAAACTTTCGGTTTACGCGACCAAAGCGGCTCGGTCAGAATAGCCCGATGACCGAGCAGGCCGCGGAGGGAGCGGCGCCGTTGCCACCGTTGGGTGCGGCGGAGCCGTTGGTGTTCGAACAACCGCTCAGCGAGCGGATGCGAGCCTATTTGCGCATCGACTTCCTCTACAACCAGGCCGTCCACCATGCCAACTCCAAAAGTCAGTGGGGCAGTCGGGCCGCCATCGGCAGCATGCTCGATATCCTTGCGATCATAACGCGCGCCGATACACGCGCGGATGTGCTCAAAGAGCTCGAGCGACAGATGGGCCTGCTGACCGAGTTTCAGCGCCGTCCGAACGTCGATGTCGAGCGACTGCAGACGCTGGTCGCCAATTTGCAGCGACTGCGTACCGAGCTGCTCGGTGCCGGCTCTGCTTATTTGCAACCGCTGCGCGACTCGCCCTTTCTCGCCGCCGTTCGACATCGCAGCACGATCCCGGGCGGCACCTGCGATTTCGATCTGCCGGATTTCTTTTATTGGCTGAACCAATCGAGCGAGGAGCGCGAGCGCACTCTCTCGGAGTGGCGCGCCCTGCTGCGTCCGTTGTGCGATGCGATCGCCGAGCTGGTGTGGCTGACGCGCCAAGGCGGCCGTGCGCGCACCGAAACCGCAATCAACGGCGTGTTTCACGTGACATTTGAGCGTAACAGCCCGGTGCAGTTGCTGCGCGTCGCGGTCGATCCATCGCTCGGCATCTATCCCGAGATCAGTGGTAGCCACTATCGCGCCAGCGTGCGATTCGTCGCTTGGCAGGGCCAGAACGAACGCGCTCGCCAAGTCGAGGGTGAAGTGCCCTTTGAACTCGTCTGTTGCAGCTGACTCTATGTTGAAACTCTACGACAATGCTTTTGCACCGAGCCCACGTCGCGTACGCATGTTTCTCGCCGAGAAAGGGCTGGTCTTCGAAACCGTTCCCGTCGATATCGCGGCCGGTGAAACAGCCTCCGCGGATTTTCTCGCCGTGAATCCACTCGGCGAATTGCCGGTGCTCGAGCTTGAGGACGGCACGAGACTGCGCGAGTCGCTCGCGATCTGTCGTTATCTCGAGGCGATGCATCCTGAACCCGCCCTGCTCGGTCGCGATGATCGCGAACGCGCGGAGATCGAGTCGATCGTGCTGCAGCTGATGTTTCGGGTGTATGTGCCAACGACGCACGCATTCCGCCATACCCACAAATTCTGGGCCGGGCGAATCGCGCAGGTCCCGGAGTACGGCGCTTTGGCGCGACAGAGCGTTCTGAGCGAATGGCAGCGGCTTGATGGCGATTTATCCAGCCGTGAATTTCTGGCGGGCGATCGTTTCAGCTTCGCCGACATCGTGGGCTACACCACACTCGAATTCGGCAAACCCTCCGGTATTCGCCTGCAGGAAGACCAAGCGAACTTGCGCCGCTGGCATGCCGCGATCGCGGCCAGACCAAGCGCCAAAGCCTGAACGCCCCGTCGGCGCACTTCAGCGCCGCGGCATCTCCATGCCCATCGCGGCGGCAATGAATGCCCATTGATCGGCAAAGTCGTCGATTTGCATCCACACAGGCTTACCCGCACCATGACCGGCACGCGTTTCCACGCGCAGCAACACGGGTCTGCGGCAGGCCTGCGCACGCTGCAACTCGGCGGCAAACTTGTAGCTGTGCCACGGCACGACGCGATCATCGCGATCCGCCGTCGTGACCAGCGTAGCCGGATAACAGACTCCCGCCTTCACGTTGTGCACCGGCGAATAGGCGCGCAGCGCCGCGAACTCCTCGGCGTTCTCCGAGAGACCATAATCAGAGGACCACTGCCGCGCGTTCGCACTCGCTGTGTGATAGCGCAACATGTCGAGCACACCTACCGCTGGCAGGGCAGCCGCAAACAGATCCGGTCGTTGCAACAGCGTGGCGCCAACCAGCAAGCCACCATTGCTGCGACCTGAGATCGCAAGCTTCGCGGGCGAAGTAATCCTCTCGGCAATGAGATATTCCGCGGCGGCGATGAAATCGTCGAACACATTCTGCTTGCGAGTCTTCGTGCCCGCTTCATGCCAAGCGTCGCCATATTCGCCGCCGCCGCGCAAATTCGCCTCGACGTAGGTCCCACCCATCTCGAGCCATGCAATCACGGATGGCCGGAAGGCCGGTGTGGTCGATACATTGAAACCGCCATAGCCGTACAACAAGGTCGGCGCCCGACCATCGCGCGGCGCACCCTTGCGCTGCGTGATGTACATCGGAACCTGCGTACCATCTTTGCTGCGGTAGAACACCTGCCGAGTCTCGTAGGGCGTGGTGTCCGCAGCGATTTTCGGCTCGCGGAACACCGACGTCTGCAGCGTCTGCAGATCGAGGCGCATCACCTGCCCGGCGCTCAAATAATCGGCGTAAGCGAAGAACGTTTCGTGATCCTTTGCACCACCGCCAAAACCGGCGATCGTACCCATGCCCGGCACGTCGACTTCACCCTTGGCCTTGCCATCGCGATCAAAGAGCTTCGCGACGCCGTGCGCATCGCGCACGTAGCGCACGATCAGATGACCGCCGACATAACTCGCTTCGTCCATGGCGAGATCCGACTGTGATACGAGCTCGCGCCAAGCCGAGGGCTGCGGATCGTTGACGTCGACGGCGATGATACGACCGCGCGGAGCTGCGTGGGTTGTCTGGACAAACAGCGTGTCGCCCTCGTTACCGAGGATCGTGTAGCGCGCATCCCAGGCACCAAAAATGGTTTTCGGCTTCGCGCCTGCGACGCGTTGGTCGATCGCTTCGATACCGTTAGCGCGATAGCCATCAAACAAAGAGACAAACAGCCAGTTCCCATCCTCCGACAACGACGCCGACGGCGTGCGCGTTGGATGGTCGGTGACGCGATAGACCGGCTTGTCGTTTGATTGAGCAGCACCGAGCGCGTGGAAATACACCGCCGGTTGGCCTTGGTCGTCACCGCGCGCCGGATCATCGGCTCGGGCCGGGTAACGGCTGTAGTACACACCCGAGCCGTCGGCAGCCCAGCTCAACTCCCAAAATTTCGTTTGGCGCAACTCATCGGGCAGATCGACGCCGTCGGCGATGCGACGAAACTTCCAGATCTCCCAATCCGTGCCGCCATCAGAGAGCGAATAGGCGAGCAACTTGCCATCCGGCGAGGGCTCAAAACGCGCCAGCGCGACCGTCGCATCGTCGCGCGTTGCATTCGGATCGAACAGGACTCGCGGTGCTGCATCGAGTCCGTCAGCAACATACAGCACGCTCTGGTTTTGGCGGCCATCGTTACGCAGGAAAAAATAGTGGTTACCTTTCTTGCGCGGCACGCCGACCCGCTCGTAATTCCAGAGCGCCTCGAGACGCGAGCGAATCCACGGACGCTGCGGCAATGCCTCGAGCAGTGGCTCGGCGAAGGCGTTCTGACGTTGCACGAACTCGCGTGTGGCAGAGGATTCCGGGTTCTCCAACCAACGATATGGATCGGCGATACGCACACCGTGATAGGTGTCGATCACGGCGCCGCGTTCCACGGCAGGGTATGCAAGATCCTTGGCTAGAACGAGGTTGCCAGACATGAAGACGATCCCGAAAGTGGCCGCGAGGCTGACGAAGTGGCGATGCAGCATGTTCCTCTCTTAAACTGCGAGCCGGGGTCGCTGATGTTACTGGAGGCTGGTTGTTCATGCCCACCACTCGCGCTGGGCGCTCGATTTGGGCGCTGCTGGCAGGATTGCTGCCATTCACCTCCTTCGCTGCAGAGTCGTTGACGATCGAGCGAATTTTTGCCGCGCCAGACCTCTCGGGAGCCTCGCTGCGCGGCGCGCGTTTCTCTCCCGATGGCAAGCTCGTCACCTATCTGCAAGGCAAAGCCACCAACAAGGATCGTCTCGATATCTGGGCGTACGACACGACACGTCGCCAGAGTCGTTTGCTGGTCGATTCCGCCGCTCTCGTACCCCAGGAAGCAGCGCTCTCGCCCGAGGAGGAAGCCCGTCGCGAGCGAGCACGCACCTCCTCTCTGTCGGGTATCGTCGAATACGATTTCTCGGCCGACTCGCGACGTCTGCTGATTCCGCTCAACGGCGATCTCTATCTCTACGATCTGACGGCTGCTGCTGATCGCGTCGTCCGTCGTTTGACCGACACGGCAGCGGCCGAAACCGATGCGCGTTTTTCGCCGCGCGGACGTTACGTCAGCTTCGTGCGCGAGCAGAACCTCTACATCGTCGATCTCATCTCCGGTGAGGAACGGGCCATCACGCAAGATGGCGCGGGCCTGATCTCCTTTGGTGTGGCCGAATTCATCGCGCAGGAAGAGATGGATCGCAGCACGGGCTACTGGTGGTCTCCCGACGAAACGAAGATCGCCTACACGCGCGTCGATGAGTCCCCGGTGGACGAAGTGGAACGTTTCGAGATTTATGCCGAGACGGTCAAGGTGATTCGCCAAAGATATCCAGCCGCCGGCAGAGCCAATGCCAAGGTCGACCTCTTCGTCGCAACTTTCACAACTCGTGGTATCGAAGTGCGCGAGTTACCGGCAGCAGCAGCAGGCGACGGTTACCTCGCACGCGTCAACTGGCTGCCCGACTCTCGATCACTCGCGGTGCAGCGCCAAGCGCGCGACCAGCAGTTTCTCGAGCTGCTGCGCATTGATCTCGAGAGCGGCGTCGCCACGCGCTTGGTCGAGGAGCGTAGCAACACCTGGATTGATCTCTATGACGAATTGACCTTCCTCAAGTCGCAGCAAGCTTTCATTTGGGCCTCGGCACGCTCGGGATACAAGCATCTTTATTTGTACGATCTCGATGGTCGCCTGATCCGTCCGTTGACCTCGGGAAACTGGATGGTGGTCGGAGATGCCGGTGAGCGCGCCGTGGAGGCCGTAGACGAGCAGCGGGGTCTCGTCTATTTCACTGCCAATCGCGACACACCACTGGAGCGACATCTCTACAGCGCACCACTCGATGGGAGCAGCGATCCCGGCGAGATCGAGAGGCGCATTCGGCGTCTGAGCACGACGGCGGGTTGGCATTCGAGCGCGCTCTCGAGCAACGGACGACTCTGGCTCGACACCTACTCGAGCCCTGATACACCGCCCTCGCTGACGCTGCGACGCAGCGATGGACGTATGATCGATGCGCTGGTGCCAAACACGCTAGACGCCTCGCACCCTTACGGTGCGTATCGGGCCGCGCATCAACGCACAGAGTTCGGCACGCTGCGAGCCGACGATGGCCAGATACTCCATTACCAACTGATCAAACCGATCAATTTCGATCCGGGAAAACGCTACCCCGTCATCGTGGATGTGTATGGTGGTCCGGGCAATCAACGCGTACGCAATGCGTGGGGTGGTTTCCCACGCGGCAACGAAGGCTTCTTCCGCCAATACCTCGCACAGCAGGGCTATCTGGTCTTCACGCTCGATAATCGTGGTAGTGGCTTTCGCGGCACGGCCTTCGAAGGCGCACTCTACCGTCGCATGGGCAGCATCGAGATCGAAGATCAAGTCCGTGGTGTCGAGTTCCTACGCGGCCTGCCCTATGTCGATGCAAGCCGTGTTGGCGTATTCGGTTGGAGCTACGGCGGCTACATGGCCTTGATGGCTATGGTGCGCGCACCGGACTATTTCACGGCGGGTGTCGCCGGCGCGCCCGTCACCGATTGGCGACTCTACGACACGCACTACACGGAACGCTTCATGCGCACGCCAACAGACAATGCGGAGGGCTATCGTGATGGTATGGTCATGACACATGCCCAGCAGCTGCGTGGCTGCGTATTGGTGATGCATGGCATGGCCGATGACAACGTACTCTTCACACACAGCACCGCACTCTTCAAAACCCTGCAAGATCTGCGTAAACCCTTCGAGGTCATGCCCTACCCCGGCAGCAAGCACGCTCTGATGCGATTCCCGAATACGGGACCGCATGGTTACGAAACCGTCGCCCGCTTCTTCGCGCGGACGCTGCAGGAGAGAACCCCATGCCGCCCTTGAGTCCGCTGTTACGGAGCAATCGTCGTTGGGCCGAGCGCATGACGACGGAAGACCCGCATTTCTTTGAAAAACTCGTCGGTCAGCAGTCACCTGATTTTCTCTGGATCGGCTGCGCCGACAGTCGTGTACCGGCTAATGAAATCGTTGGCTTGCTTCCCGGCGAGCTCTTCGTACATCGCAATGTGGCCAATGTCGTGGTGCACACCGATCTCAATTGTCTGTCGGTATTGCAGTACGCGGTCGACGCCCTACAAGTCAAACACGTGATCGTGTGCGGCCACTACGGCTGCGGTGGAGTGCAGGCAGCCTTGAAAAACACTCGTCTAGGTCTCATCGACAACTGGCTGCGTCACGTCCAAGACGTGATGAAGAAACATCGCAGCCGCCTCGATAAGTTATCGAGCGATGGGGCGCGCCTGCGTGCGCTGTGTGAACTCAACGTGATCGAGCAGGTGCTGAACGTCGGCCAGACCACAATCGCCCAGAATGCTTGGGATGCCGGCAATCCGCTGCAGGTTCACGGTTGGATCTACGATCTGCACGACGGCTTGCTGCGCGATCTGAAGGTCACGCTGCGTAACGCGAGCGAATTCGAGGTCGTCTATCAGCGTGTCGCCGATGGCGACGACTCGATCTTCACGGCATCTTGATCTTGCTGCCGAGACTCTGACCCAGCGCAGCTCCGCCCTCGGGAACAACGATGCGCGAACTCGCCTCGCGACGCATTTGCTGCGCCTCCTCGATCGCCTCTTCGAGTGCGCGACGCACTGCTTCCGGGAAGCGCTCGATGGCGGTCGCAAGATCCGCAGCTTCGATCTCGAATCCGAGCGGGAGCACTCCACCGGGGGTCATCAACTGAGTCTGTCCCATGTAGATCACGGGGCGCGAGAGGTCCGTCGAACCATCCGGTGATACCGGAGTCATGCGTCGAACCGTGCCGGCACGACGATCGGTGAAGACCTCCTCGCGGTAGAGGCTCTCGATTTCGAGTTTGATTTCCGGGAGGCCGGGATCTTGCATGCTCATGATCGCGTTTCCTTGATGTTGTCTTCGGCAATGTTCGCCATGGTAGCCGGTTGTCCGTGCTGACGGATAAGCACTTTTCGCCGGAAGAAGCGCAGGTAACCGGCTGGCCCCATGCGCGATCCGCCCAACCCTGAGAGCTTGAAGGAATGTTTTTCCATCTCGTGACACATCGCCGTCAGTGAGCCGTCGTTGAGGCTGATGCCGCCGGCATCGATCTGGCGCCCGATGACCTCGGCCTCCTCCAGGCTGCCGGCGATGACGCCGGCTGAAAGACCATAGACACCGTCGTTGGCGAGTTCGATGGCCTCTTCGATGCGATCGAACGCCATCACCGGAATGACCGGGCCGAAGGTTTCCTCACGCATGATCTGCATCCCGTGATGGACATCGACGAGCACGGTTGGTCGCAACCACTTGCCGCCATGATCTTCGATCTGACCGCCGCAGAGGACCTTGGCGCCCTTCGCCACGGCATCGGCCAACTGAGCAGCGACCGTATCGGCTTGCTTGCCGAAGATAAACGGCCCGACGGTGCCTGAGTGGATATCCGGCCAATTCGGCAGGATGGCGCTCGCCTTCTCAACGAGGCGCTGTACAAAAGCCGCAAAGATTCGACGATCCACATAGACGCGTTCGAGGCTTTGACACGCCTGGCCCGTGGCGAGACAGGTTGCGCGCAGCGCAACATCGGTCGCTCGCTCGAGATCAGCGGAGGCGGTGATGATGAGCGGATCGTTACCGCCCAACTCGAGAAAAGCCGGGATGAAATGTCGCGCCGCATTCGCGGCAACGTGTCGACCGGTCGCCACGCTGCCGGTGAAGCACACGACGTCAGAGCGCTCGACCAGCTGCTCACCCGTGGCTCGCCCCCCCGGCTGAATTTGGAACACGGCGGCGAGCTCGGGAACGGCCGCGATCGATTGCATCGCCGGTGTCACGAAACGCGGCGTCACCTCGCTGGGTTTGACGAATACCGCACAACCGGCAAGCAGCGCGGGTATGGCATCGATGAAACACAGCGATACCGGAAAATTCCATGGACTGATGATTCCAACGAGACCGTAAGGGACGTACTGCGAGCGATAGCTGATTGTCGGCAACGTCGGCGAACGCAAGTCCTCTTCCGCCGCGAGCGTCGGAACCAATTGAGTCCAACGATCAATCATGCCAACGACCGACTGCACTTCGCTGGTCGCGATGAGATAGCGACCGGTGTCGATCGAGAGGGCTCGGGCGAGTTCAACTTGTCGCGCTACCCATTCGCCGCGCCAGCGGCGCAGGATCTCGATGCGCTCAGCCAAAGGGCGTGCCGACCAAACGCGTTGCGCGCTGCGTAAGTGATCAAGAGTTGTCGCGAGCTCATCGGTGCTCGGGGCCTGAAAGCGGTAATCGACCTGCCCACTGCGCGGATTGCGCACTTCGATCAGTTCACCGGTAGCCACTGCAGATCACCATCGTTCGACAAAATTCGACGTCTATCTTGCGCGCCCAAAACGACGCTGCAAAGCCTCGATGAAGGGCTGGTCCGCTTCGAGGATATCGTGCTGAGATAACTGTTCGATCGGCACCCACTCGAGCGCCTGCCCATCGCGCGGTTGAGGCTCGCCCACGTACTCGGTGACCACGAAACAATGCAAGGTCAGCGGACTCTTGGCGAGGGCGTTTTCGATGTCGAGCACCCACTCGAACTGGCGCACGTCGATACCAAGCTCCTCGCGCAATTCACGCTGCAGTGCATCGCTCGGGCTTTCGCCGTCTGCAAGCTTGCCACCCGGAAATTCCCAGCGACCGGCGAGAACCTTGCCGCGTGGGCGCTGCGCGATCAGAACAAGCCCCGCCCGATCAAGCAAGGCTCCAGCAACCACGCGCACGCGATCAAGCCTGCAGGACGCCGTGGCAGCTCTTGTATTTTTTGCCTGAGCCACAGGGGCAGGGTTCGTTTCGACCCACCTTGCGCTCGGCACGAACCTGTGGAATCGCCGAGGGCAGCTGTCCTTGTTCGGCCGAAACCGGCTCCGGTGTCGCGAGCGCCGACTGCGCCTCCGCGTGCTGCGCCTGCAACGCCGCGAGCAAACGCCGCTGACGCTCCTCCTCTTCGCGTTGCAGATCCGCTTCGCTGCGAATCTCGATACGCATCAGCACCGATGCCGTATCGAACTTGACACGATCGAGCATGCTACTGAAGAGCTCGTAGGCTTCGCGCTTGTACTCGTAGCGATAGTCTTTCTGGGCGTAACTACGCAAGTGAATACCTTGGCGAAGATAGTCCATCGCCGCCAAATGCTCGCGCCAATGCTGGTCGAGCGTGCGCAGCATGATGTCTTTTTCGAGCTGATGCATGAGCTCGGCGCCATAGCGCTGCGCTTTCGCGTTGTAGTTGGCAGCGACCGCATCGTGCAGACGCTGGCGTAGCGTCGGCTCATCGAGGTCCGGTTCTGCGGCGAGCCAAGCCTTCGGATCGACCTCGGTCGCGAAATCCTTACGGATGCTGTCGCGCAAGCTATCGAGATCCCAATCCTCGTGCGGGACGTTACGCGGTAGCGCCTCATCAAGCACGCGTGTCAGCACATCTTCTTGGATACCGCGCACGGCCGTCGCCGTATCCGCCGCACCCATGATCTCGGTGCGCTGCTGATAGATCACCTTGCGCTGATCATTCGCCACGTCGTCGAACAGCAACAACTGCTTGCGGATGTCGAAGTTGTGCGACTCGACTTTACGCTGCGCCATCTCGATGCGACGGCTCAACATACGGCTTTCGATGACCTCGCCTTCCTTCATGCCCGCAGCGGACAACAGCCGCTTGGTGAAGTTCGGATCACCAAAGATCCGCATCAGATTGTCTTCCATCGAGAGATAGAAGCGCGAGGAGCCCGGATCGCCTTGACGGCCAGAGCGGCCACGCAATTGGTTGTCGATACGACGTGACTCGTGTCGCTCGGTCCCGATAATGTGTAAACCGCCCGCAGCGAGAGCCTGATCGTGTCGCCGCTGCCACTCGCTCCTCACGTGTTCGCGATCGGCCTCGCTCGCCGTATCCGGCAAGGCCTGCAGCTCGGCTTCGAGGCTACCGCCGAGCACGATATCGGTGCCACGACCGGCCATGTTAGTAGCGATGGTGACTGAACCCGGCCGCCCTGCTTGCGCCACGATCTGCGCTTCGCGTTCGTGTTGCTTCGCATTGAGGACTTCGTGCGCGATGTTTTCTTGCTTCAACACGCCCGAGAGCAATTCAGATGTTTCAATGGAGGTCGTGCCCACCAAGACCGGCTGCGAACGACTCACGCAATCGCGGATATCTTCGACGATGGCCTTGAACTTGTCGGCCTGGGTCAAATGCACGAGATCGGCATGATCCTTGCGGACCATCGGGCGGTGCGTCGGGATGACATTCACCTCGAGGCCGTAGATCTGCATGAACTCGGGGGCCTCGGTGTCGGCCGTGCCGGTCATACCGGAGAGTTTCTTGTACAGACGGAAGTAGTTCTGGAAGGTGATCGATGCGATGGTCTGATTTTCCTCGCGAACGCGGACACCCTCTTTGGCCTCGACGGCCTGATGCAGACCATCGGACCAACGACGCCCCGGCATCGTACGACCGGTGAACTCATCGACGATGATCACCTCACCGCCCCGAACGATGTACTCCACATCACGCTTGTAGAGGGCATGCGCGCGCAGCGCCGCATTTAGGTGATGCATCAAACGAATGTTCGCCGGGTCGTAAAGACTCTCGCCATCGCGCAGCAAGTTTGCCTCGATCATCAGCGCTTCGACCTTTTCGTGACCGACTTCGGTCAGGTGCACCTGACGCTGCTTTTCATCAACCGTGTAATCGCCGGTCGAGTCGGTTTCGGTGCCGGAAAACGCCGAGGTCGCCGCCTTCTCGATCGTCTCCCCACGCTCGAGACGCGGGACGAGGTTGTTGATGGCGACATAGGTATCGACACCCTCCTCAGCCGGCCCGGAGATGATGAGCGGCGTGCGCGCCTCGTCGATCAGGATCGAGTCGACCTCATCGACGATCGCGAAAGCGAGTTGACGCTGCACACGGTCTTCCAATCGGAAGGCGAGGTTGTCGCGAAGATAGTCGAACCCGAATTCGTTGTTCGTCCCGTAAGTGATATCGCAACGGTAGGCTGCACGTTTCTCGTCGGCGTTCTGCGAATTGCGGATGACACCGACCGACAAACCGAGGAAGCGATAGATCGGACCCATCCACTCGGCGTCGCGCTGCGCAAGGTATTCGTTGACGGTAACGACGTGCACGCCCTCGGCGGGTAGCGCATTGAGGTACGCCGGTAGGGTTGCCATCAAGGTCTTGCCCTCGCCGGTACGCATCTCGGCGATACGCCCACGGTGCAGCGCCATGCCGCCGATCAACTGCACATCGAAATGCCGCATGCCGAGCACACGCCGGGATGCCTCGCGGACAACGGCAAATGCTTCCGGCAGCAACTGGTCGAGAGTGGCGCCGGCGGCAAGACGGGCACGGAGCTCCTCGGTCTTGGCCTTCAGAGCCTCGTCGCTGAGTGCCAGCAGAGTGGTCTCGAAGGCGGCCGCTGCACGCACTTCACGGGACATGGACTTCAGCAGACGCTCGTTGCGACTGCCGAAAATACGGGTGAGAAAATTCAGCACTGAGTAAGAGACCTTGCGGCTAAAACCGTCATTTTACGGTTTGACGGTCAGCGGGTCGAATGGTTCAACAACGGCTCGACACGGCTTAACGGCCAATGTAAGCAAGCGGGTTGACGTGACGCCCGTTGCGCAGCACTTCGAAATGCACGTGCGGACCGGTGGAACGGCCGGTCGAGCCCATGGCGGCGATCGATTGGCCACGCGTGACCGTGTCACCCACCCGGACTTTAAGCTGGCGGTTGTGAGCGTAGCGAGTCACGAAGCCGTCGCCGTGCGCCACATCGACCACCAGTCCGTAACCACTGCGTTCGCCTGCGTAGGTCACGACCCCGGCACCGACCGAAATGACCGGGTCACCTTCATTACCGGCGAAATCCACCCCGAGGTGCCAAGTACCGTGACCCGTAAACGGATCTTGCCGCGTGCCGAAGCCTGACGACAGGTAGCCCTGCCGCACCGGACGCCCATCGGGCAATGTCTGACGACGTAAATCACGCTGCAAAATCAGGCTCTCGAGCACACCCAGTTGCACATCGCGCGAAGCGAGCTGCGATTCGAGTGCGTCAATCATCGAGGATAGATCCGGTGCGGCCACAGGCGCCCCCGGCAGCTCCGGACCGCCCATCGCGACCGGCGAGCCGAAATCGAATTCGCGTGAATCGATGTTGGCCATTTCAACGAGTCGCTTACCGAGCTCGTCGAGCCGCACGAGCTGCGCATTGGCCTGTCCGACGCGCGCCGAAAGCACATCGATACGCTCCTGCACGCGTGCGCGCAGATCCTCGAGTTCCCGCTTTTGCTGCAAGGCTGAGCGAGCGATGCCACCGTGAGTCGTCGAATCGAGAATCGCACCCGAGCCGAGCTGGACGCCCGCGTAGAACGCGCCTGCCATCACCGAAAACAGCAGCGCGACGGACACAGCGATCACCAAACGACCGGACAAGTCGATGCGGGATGCGCCAGCCGCGCGGCGCGCAAACACGATCAGTCTCATACGCTAGACCCCCGGGTTGCGGCGGGAGAGAAGATCGCCGACAGACCCGCGCGATGCGATACTCGCCTCGCCAGCCGGGTCGACGGCCCGAACAGGCCGGGGACTATGCCCAAATCAACTCTGCGAAACAACCCAAAATCGGCCAAAACGGCGTCAGGCGCCGCTCGTCCTAAAGGCAAACCTTTGGAAATCAAGGACTTGCTGACTAAGGTCGGTCTCGGTCAACCGCGACTCGCCGCGGCCTCGAGCCGCGCCGAGAACTGGAGGGACTTTTTGGCGACGTTGTGGGGCGAGGAACTCGCGGGTGCCGTCACGCAGGTCAGTGCGCGAGAAGGGTGCTTGACACTGCATGCCGCCAACGCGGCATGGGCGGCTCGCCTGCGCTACGCGCTCGCCGAGCACTGGGACGCCATCGTGGCGCGAGACGCTTCGTTGAAAAAATCGCTGGTGCGGATTCAGCCAGCTGCCGCTAGCGCGGGCGGTCGCACATAAGAAATCGGCGCATCCTCCGGACGCTCGAACACCACCGCCTCCCACGCAGTTGGATCGGCCAGCACGGTGCGCAGCAAGCGGTTGTTCAAACCGTGGCCCGACTTGAATGCGGTGAATTCGCCAATGAGCGAGAAGCCGAGTAAGTACAGATCGCCAATCGCATCGAGGATCTTGTGTTTGACGAACTCGTCTTCGTAGCGCAAGCCGCCCTCGTTCAGCACCTTTGAATCATCGAGCACGATGGCGTTGTCGAGGTTGCCGCCGAGCGCTAGGTTGCGCGAGCGCATGAACTCGAGATCGCGCATAAAGCCGAAGGTGCGTGCGCGACTGATTTCTTTGAGGAATGAAGTCGTCGAGAAATCCATGCTCGCTCGTTGGGCGCGACGCTTGAAAATCGGATGGTTGAACTCGATCTCGAAGTTCACCTTGAAGCCATCGAACGGGTCGAAGCGCGCCCATTTGTCGCCATCTTCGACCTGCACGCTTTTCTTGATACGGATGAATCGCTTCGGTGCGCGCTGCTCCTCGATGCCCGCCGACTGCAACAGGAAGACGAACGGCCCTGCGCTGCCATCCATGATCGGCACTTCGGGCCCGGAGACCTCGACCAGCGCGTTGTCGATACCGAGACCCGCAAAAGCCGACAGCAAGTGCTCGACGGTCGACACTTTGACGTCACCTTTGTTGAGTACGGTTCCGAGCATGGTTTCGCCGACATTTTCGGCGCGAGCCGGAATGTCGACTGGCTCAGGCAGATCGGTCCGACGGAACACGATGCCGGTATCGGGCGCAGCCGGACGCACCGTCATCAGGATGCGCTTACCGGTGTGCAAGCCCACACCGCTTGCCCGCATGATGTTCTTCAGAGTTCTTTGACCGACCATGATTTTTCCCGAATCAGGTGGCGCACCGAGGTTCGGTACGCCACCAGATCACGACGGAGACGAATCTTATCTCAAAGGCGTTCAGTCGGCCTGACGCCGCAAAAACGCCGGGATGTCGAGGATGTCCTCGACTGGCTCGGCGCTGTGGACGAGTCCATCGCCGGCTGCGGCTTTGAGGCGTTCGATCGCTGGAACTTCCAGCTTGGCGTAATCCGAACCGACGGCGAACGGACGACGAATCGTCCGGGCGACACCCTCACCACGAACGGCCGTTACACGGGTCGCCGTGGGTGCGGGCACCGGTGCGACTTGGACCTGCGGGCGGCCGAGACCGGTGGCGACAACCGTCACGCGCAGTTCGTTGCTGAGGTTGGGATCGATGACAGTGCCGACGACGACGGTGGCGTCTTCCGAGGCGAATTCCTTGACGATATTGCCGACTTCCTCAAACTCGCCGATGCCAAGATCCATGCCCGCAGTGACGTTGACGAGGATGCCGCGAGCACCCGACAAGTTCACATCTTCGAGCAAGGGCGACGAGACCGCCATTTCAGCGGCGACGCGTGCTCGGTCTTCGCCGCTCGCGTGACCCGAGCCCATCATCGCCATGCCGGTCTCGCTCATCACGGTACGCACGTCGGCGAAGTCCACGTTGATGAGACCTGGGCGGGTGATAAGTTCCGCGATGCCCTGCACCGCACCCTGTAAAACGCCGTTGGCGCTCTTGAACGCATCCAGCAACGTTGTTTTGGGTCCGAGCACCGTGAGCAGCTTCTGGTTCGGAATCGTGATGAGCGAATCGACATGCTTGGCAAGTTCGCTCATGCCCATGTCCGCGACGACCGAACGCTTGTTGCCCTCCATATTGAACGGACGTGTCACGACCGCGACCGTGAGAATCCCGAGTTCTTTGGCGATCTGCGCGACGACCGGCGCCGCACCCGTGCCGGTGCCGCCACCCATGCCTGCAGTGATGAAAAGCATGTCGCAACCCTCGATCAACTCGATGATGCGATCCCGATCTTCCATTGCCGCTTGCCGACCGACGTCCGGATTGGCACCGGCGCCAAGACCCTTGGTGATGTTCGAGCCGATTTGCAGTGCGGTCTTGACGTTCGAGTTCTTCAACGCCTGCGCATCGGTGTTGATGCACATGAAATCGACGCCCTCGATTCCCGATTGCACCATGTGGGAAACCGCGTTACCGCCGCCACCACCAACGCCGAGAACTTTGATTACCGCACTTTGGCTGTAAGCATCCATCAGTTCGAACATGTTGATTCGCTCCTATATCGTGAATGTCAAAAGATCAAAAATTGAAGATCAAAAATTTCCCTGGAACCAATTCTTCATGCGGTCGACCATGCTGCGCGCGCTGCCTGCGATGGCGCGGCTGCGCTGACCCGGTACGGTGTGATCGCGGCCGTAGAGCAACAGGCCAACACCCGTTGCGTGGATCGGATTGCTGGTGACATCGGCGATGCCACGGACACCCGCTGGCACACCCAAGCGCACCGGCAAGTGGAAAACCTCTTCGGCAAGCTCAATGGCGCCTTCCATCTTGGCGCTGCCACCGGTGAGCACGATGCCCGCTGCGATGACTTCCTCGAAGCCGCTGCGACGCAGCTCCTCCTGGATGAGCGCGAACAACTCTTCGTAGCGCGGCTCGACCACTTCGGCCAGCGTCTGGCGAGCCAGGCGACGCGCCGGGCGATCGCCCACGCTCGGCACTTCGATCGTCTCGTCGGAGTTGGCGAGTTGCGAGAGCGCGCAGGCGTAACGCAGTTTGATTTCTTCGGCGCTCGGCGTCGGCGTACGCATCGAGACGGCGATGTCGTTCGTGACTTGATCGCCGGCGATCGGGATCACGGCGGTGTGCCGAATCGCCCCATGCGAAAACACAGCGATGTCGGTGGTACCACCACCGATATCGACGATACAGACACCCAGATCTTTCTCATCTTCGGTTAGCACCGCATAGCTCGAGGCCAACTGCTCAAGCACGATGTCATCGACCGCGAGACCGCAACGTTGGATGCATTTCTCGATGTTTTGTGCAGCACTATCGGCACCGGTGACGATATGTACCTTCGCCTCGAGACGCACGCCGGACATGCCAACTGGATCACGAATGCCCTCTTGTCCATCGATGACGAATTCCTGTGGCAACACGTGCAGGATTTTCTGATCGGCCGGGATAGCGACTGCTTTGGCTGCATCGATCACGTGTTCGACGTCGACCTGCTGCACTTCCTTGTCACGAATGGCCACGACACCGTGCGAGTTGAGGCTGCGCACGTGGCTGCCTGCGATGCCGGCAAAGACCGAGTGGATTTCGCAGCCGGCCATCAACTCCGCTTCTTCGACGGCGCGCTGGATCGACTGTACGGTCGACTCGATATTCACCACCACGCCTCGCTTCAAGCCGCGCGAGGGCTGAGAGCCGATGCCGATGATCTCGATGCTGTTGTCGGCGGCGATCTCACCGACCAACGCCACCACCTTGGAGGTGCCGATATCCAATCCGACGATGAGCTGTCTGTCCGTTTTCTTCGCCATATTCGCTGCCGTTCCGTGTAATCAGCCTTCAGAGGTTTCGTCGAATTCGTCGATCGTTGCGACCTTGGTGCCACCGCGCCAACCCACCGCGAAGCCATTCGTGTAACGCATGTCGACGTAGGCCATCTCGGCACCACGCTGTACGACGAGGCGTAAGGCGGCGGCGACGAAGCGATCGAATCGTTCGTCGACCTGCCGACGACCGAGTCGAACCTTGACGCCATTGTCGAGATCGATCTCCCAAGCGCCGCGCGCATCGAGACGTAGCGCAACGATGCGCACGCCGCCCTCGATCAGTCGACCCTGAATCGCAAAGTAGCGCTGCGCGACGAGACCCTCCGCGCCATTCGGCCCCGTCAGTCGCGGCAACTCGGGCGGAATGAAGCGCGCCTCGCTCAAAAACAACTCACCTCGCGCATTGAGCAGACCATTGGCGCCCCAACGCGCGGCTGCCACCTGCTCGGTGATCTGTACCGACAAGCCGCGTGGCCACTGCCTTGCGACACTGGCCGTATCAACCCACGGCAGTGCCTCGATCGCGCGCTGCAACGTGGCGAGATTTACGGATACGAGACCCGCCTCGTACAGCCGATCACGCACCGCTTGTTCGACCTCCATCGGCGAGACGCGCTGGAAACGACCCTGTACCGTGACACGATCGATCGGCTGATCGAGTGCAATCACGATCATGCCGCCAAAAGCGGCAATCACCGCGACGCCAGCCACGCTGTAGATCCAACGCCGCCAGTCGATGACAGGCCATTGCCATCGACCTTCTTCCTGTCGACGACGATTGCGCGGTTTACCGGCTCCGAACATGTTCAGCGCCTCCTCTCAATTGCCACGTCGACGCGTGAAGCTCGTCTCGAGCACGCGCCAAACTAAAGTGTCGAAATCGATACCGGCAGCCTTAGCGGCCATCGGCACGAGACTGTGATCCGTCATGCCCGGGACCGTGTTGATCTCGAGCAGTAACGGACGTCCGGTGACGTCCATCATGAAATCCACGCGACCCCAACCCTCACCCGCTGCTGCCGCAAAGGCACCCCGCGCGAGCGCCGCCATATGACGCTCCGCTTCCTGCGAAAGACCCGCCGGGCAGTGGTACTGCGTGTCGTTCCGCAGATACTTCGCTTCGTAGTCGTAAAAAGTGTTGGGTGTCTCGATACGGATCGCAGGTAATGCCTCTCCTTGCAAAATACCCACCGTGTACTCAGGACCCGCAAGCCAAGGCTCCGCGAAAACCTGCGTATCGGTGGCGATGGCCGTGGCGAACGCCGCGGGTAATTGCGCAGCGCTGTCAACCTTGCTCATACCGACGGACGACCCCTGCGTCGCGGGCTTCACGATCATCGGCAACCCCAAGCGCTGCACAGCACGTTCGAAATCTTCGGGTCCGCGCAGCTCGACGCTGTCGGCCGTCACGATACCGACGGCAGCGACAAGGCGCTTCGTGCGCAACTTGTCCATGCAAATGGCCGAGCCGAGTACGCCACTGCCGGTGTAGGGCAGACCAAGATATTCGAGTGCTCCTTGCACCGTGCCATCCTCACCACCCGGACCGTGCAAGGCGATCCACGATCGCTCGATGCCGGCATCGAGTAACGCAGTCAGCGGTTGCTCTTTCGGATCGAAAGCCAATGCATCAACCCCGCGACGCTGCAAAGCAGCGAGCACGGCCGCACCAGAGCGCAACGAGACGTCACGCTCGCTGGAAGAGCCGCCCTGTAACACGGCAACTTTGCCGAACTCACGGGGATCGTTGACACTGCGCATCAGGCAGCCTCCCCCACGATCCGAACCTCGGTCTGCAAACGCACACCGAAACGCGCCTCGACCACGTTGCGCACTTCGCCGATGAGTTGCTCGAGATCGGCTGCCGATGCCTCACCTTCGTTGACGATGAAGTTGGCGTGCTTGGGCGAAACACAGGCCCCGCCGATCCGACGCCCTTTCAGTCCAGCGGCTTCGATCAAACGCGCGGCATGGTCACCTTGCGGATTCGTGAAAACCGAGCCGCAGCTCCACTCGCCGATCGGCTGCTTTGCTTTGCGTTCGACCAGCAAATCACGCAGCGTGTCGTTATTGCTCGCGGGGCGAGATTCGAATGCGAGCGTCGCGCCGAGGAATGCCTCGCCCGCTGCCGGTGCGGTCACGTGACGGTAAGCGATGCGATATTCGCCTGCCGCACGCCAACGAATGTTCCCCGCACGGTCAACGACTTCGACTTCACGCACGTGGGACCAAGTTTCGCCACCGAAGGCGCCCGCGTTCATGGCCAGGGCGCCGCCGAGTGTTCCCGGAATACCTGCAAAGAATTCAGCGGGACCTAAGCCTAAGCGCACGCAGTGACGGGCGATGCGTGCACACGGCACACCGGCCTCACACCAGATGAGCCCATCAGCACGCGACTCGAGCTTGGAAAACGCACCGTGGGTCAGGATTACCGCACCACGCAGTCCGCCGTCGCGTACGAGCAAGTTGCTACCGAGACCCACCCACCACAACGGGAGATCCGCCGGAATCGCGCGCAGAAAATTGGCGAGATCCTCACGATCGCGCGGCTCGAAAAACCAATCGGCCGGACCGCCGACATGCCAAGAGGTGTGCCGCGCCATCATCTCATGACGGCGCAGTCGACCCGCGAAGCGAGTTTCGAGCTCGTTCATTTGGGCTCCTCCCGTCCGGCCGCGCGGCCACCCAAGCGTTGCGGCAAATCGTGCGCGACGCCGCTCACCGTGCCCGCACCCATCGCGAGCACGACGTCATCGGGACGTAGCAATTCGGCAAGCACGTCACCCAATTCTTCGATACGCGGCAGAAACACCGGCTCGATATGGCCGCGACTGCGCACCGCACGACAGATCGCGCGGCCGTCTGCCCCCGGAATCGGTAACTCTCCGGCGGCATAGACCTCGCTGACGAGCAGCACGTCGGCACTCGAGAGCACACCGGCGAAATCATCGAGCAGGTCACGGGTGCGCGTATAGCGATGCGGTTGGAAAGCCAGCACGACACGCCGACCCGCATAGGCCTGACGTACCGCATCGAGCGTCGCGCGAATTTCGGTCGGGTGGTGACCATAATCGTCGATGACGACCGCCTCGCCCTGACCGGCTGGCACGGTGCCCACGAACTGCAGTCGTCGATCAACGCCTTGGAACCTGACCAGCGCCCGCTGAATCGCGGCGTCGTCGATGCCAAGTTCACTTGCAACTGCAACTGCTGCCAAAGAATTCAAAACATTGTGCCGGCCCGGCAGATTTACCGTGATCGACAGCGGTTCGGCCTGCCCTGGACGGATAACCTCGTAGGAGGTCTGCAAACCTTGACGCCGCACATTGACCGCGCGGATATCGGCATTCGCTTCGAAGCCGTAGGTGCTGATCGGGCGACCGACCTTCGGCAGGATGCTGCGCACTTCGGCGTCATCGACACACAGCACAGCGAGACCATAGAAAGGCAAGTTGTGGAGAAAGTCGACGAAGCTCTGGCGCAGGCGATTGAAGTCCCCATCGTGCGTACCGAGGTGATCGTTATCGATGTTCGTGACAACCGAGATCAGCGGTTGCAGATGCAGGAACGAAGCATCGCTCTCATCGGCCTCCGCAACGAGGTAACGACCCGCACCGAGCCGCGCATTCGTACCCGCGCTCTTGAGACGACCGCCGATGACGAACGTCGGGTCTTCGCCACCCTCGGCGAGCACCGAGGCGATCAGACTCGTCGTCGTCGTCTTGCCATGCGTACCGGCTACGGCGATCGCCGAGCGGAACCGCATCAACTCACCGAGCATCTCCGCGCGCGGCACGACCGGTAAGCGTAACTGCAAGGCGCGAGCGACTTCGGGATTCTCCTGCGAGACGGCGGTCGAGACGACGACAACATCAGCGCCCGTGACATTCTCGGCTGCGTGACCCTGCGTGATCTGAGCGCCAAGCTCCTCGAGACGCTGCGTGACCGCGCTGCGCTTAAGATCACTGCCCTGCACCCGATAGCCCAGGTTCAACAAAACCTCGGCAATGCCGCCCATACCACTCCCGCCTATGCCGACGAAGTGGATGGTGTTGATGCGCCGCATGCGCTCCATCGAATTCATGCCGTGGCTCCTGCTGCCGCGAGACAGTGTTCGCCGAGCTCGCGCGTTGCCGCGGGACGGGCCAGATCACGCGCCCTCTCGGCCATGGCGAGCAACGCCGCCCGATCGCGCAGCAGTTTGCGCAGGGTATCGACCAACTGAGTCGTATCGAGACCGCGCTCGGCAAGCCGAAGAGCCGCGCCACGCGTAACGAGAAACTCGGCATTGCGAGTTTGGTGATCGTCCACTGCCGACGGCAGCGGGATGAAAATCGCGGCAAGCCCGGCGGCCGCGACCTCAGCGACCGTGAGCGCGCCCGCACGACAGATCACGATATCAGCCCAGGCATAAGCCGCGGCGACATCGTCGATAAAGGCTGTCACCTCCGCAGCGACTGCCGCGTCGCGATACGCAGCCTGAGTTTGCTCGAAGCCGCGCTCACCGCTCTGGTGGCGTACGGTGACGTCGACATCCCCTTTCAAATGCGCGATCGCACTGGGAACCAAAGAATTCAGGCGCTGCGCTCCCTGACTGCCGCCGATCACGAGTACACGCATGGCGTCGCTACGCCCGACAAATCGTTCCGCTGGCACCGGTAGCGAGAAAAACGCCTCGCGCACCGGATTGCCGACGGCAATGGCGCCGACCGAGGGGGCAAAGCCACCCTCGAATCCCTCGAGTACGCAAGTGGCGAACTTCGCCAACATGCGATTGGTGAAACCGGCGACAGCGTTCTGCTCATGAATGACGAGCGGCTTGCCGGCCAAACGCGCGGCCACACCACCGGGACCGGTGACATAGCCGCCAAGCCCCACCACGACGACGGGTCGATGGCGCCAGATGGCGCGCAACGACTGCCACAAGGCGCGCGCCAAACGCCACGGTGCAGCGATCAGCGTGCTGAAGTTCTTGCCGCGTAAGCCACCGATGTCGATCCACTCGATCTCGATCCCCGCTGCCGGCACGAGGCGCGCTTCGATACCGCGGTGCGTACCAAGCCAAACGATCCGAAAGCCACGTTGTCGCAACCAGTCAGCCAGCGACAACGCAGGAAAGACGTGTCCGCCCGTTCCGCCCGCCATGATCATGACGCAAGGTGCCGTCATGCTTCCTGCACCTCGCCGGTCATACGACGTGCTGCGGTACGCTCAGCGCCCTCACGCAAAGAAATAGCCGCGCGCCCACGCGTTGCCTGCACCGCCTCGTGATAGACGCGAAGCAGGATACCGACCCAAGCCAGCGTCGCGATCAAGCTCGAGCGGCCGTAACTCATGAACGGCAGCGTCAGCCCCTTGGTCGGCAACGCGCCCATGTTCACGCCCATGTTGATGAAGGCTTGGATCGCCAGCCAGATGCCGAAGCCTACGGCGAGATACGCCGGGAACTTCAAACCCGCGTCACTGGCGAGCTTGGCGATAAAAAGCGCGCGCCATGCCAATGCGAGGAACAGCAGCAAAGTGACGATGATGCCGATCAGACCGAGTTCCTCTGCGAGCACGGCAAAGAGGAAATCGGTGTGCGCCTCGGGCAGATAAAACAACTTCTGTACGCTCTCGCCAAGCCCGACACCCGTCCAACCACCACGGCCGATTGCAATGAGGCTTTGCGTCAGCTGGAAGCCGCTGTCGAAAGGATCTTCCCACGGGTTGCGGAACGAGGTCAGGCGACGCAGGCGATATTCTGAAGACACCGCGACCAAGGCGATCACAGCGCCACCCACCAGCGCAAGACCCAAGACATCGCGCCAACGAGCACCGGCAATGAACAGCACACCGAAGGCCGTGGCAGCCAACACCGTGGCCGCGCCGAAGTCCGGCTCACCCAGTAGGAGAATGAAGAACAGGCCGACGACGGCCAGCGGCTTGAGTAGCCCGACCAAACTGCTGCGCAATTCTGTTTCACGCCGCACGGCGTAACTGGCGATGAAGGTGAGTACGATGACGCGTGCCACTTCGGACACTTGGATACTGATACCCGCGATACGAATCCACCGACGTGCGCCGTTGACCGAATGACCGATGCCCGGAATCAACACCAGCAACAATGCCACTGCGGCAAGCCCGAGCAAGGGCACCGCGAACTTATCGAGCAGTTCCGTGCGAATGGTGAACACCAGGGCCGCGGCCATGCAACCGACGAGCATGGTCGAGAACTGGGCGACGACATAGGAAAACGCATCGCCACCGTCCTTGCTGGCGATCGAGATCGAGGCTGAACTGACCATCACGAGCCCGAGCAGCACGATCGAGAATACGAGCATCAAGGTGACCGTATCGAGGTGGATCGCCGTACCGCGACTTGCGGAGCGACCGGGTAATACGATGGTGCTCATCAGGAGAGTCTCCTCACGGCTGCAGCAAACAGATCGCCGCGTTCGGCGTAATCACGAAACATGTCGAGGCTCGCACAAGCCGGTGACATCAAGACGGTATCGCCTGGCACCGCGGTTTGCGCTGCGCGTTGCACTGCCTCATCGAGACTCGCGACGATGTCGGTCGGGCAGATCCCGTGCAGAGCCTCAGCGATGCGACCCGCGTCGCGACCAATCAAAAAAGTGTGTCGTACGCGACCGGCAAACGCGCTGGCGAGCGGCGAGAAGTCCTGACCCTTACCGTCACCACCTGCGATCAAGATCAACCCGCCTTCGTACCCGGAGACCGCCGCGAGCGTAGCGCCGACGTTAGTACCTTTCGAATCGTTGATGTATCGCACCCCGGCATGCTCGCCCACCCATTGCGAGCGATGCGGCAAGCCGGAAAACTCGCACAACTCCGCGAGCATCGCCCTGCGCGGCAAACCTGCGGCATCACCGAGCGCCAAGGCCGCCAGTGCATTGGCGGCATTGTGCAAGCCTCCGAGTCGCATGTCGCGCAGCGCCATAACCGGTTCGGCGTCGATCGCCAACCACTTCGTGCCGTGCACGGTCGCAAGGTGATACCGCGCCCCGGTCACAGCGGCGATCGAGAAGCCTGTCACCGCGGAGCCCGGTGGTGACATCGCCGCAACCAAGGGGTCGTCAAGGTTCAGCACCGCTTGTTCGCAACGCTCAAAGATCCGCGCCTTGGAGGCGGCATAGGCCTGCATCGTGCCGTAACGATCGAGATGATCTTCCGTGATATTGAGCACCGTCGCGGCGCGCAGGTGCAAAGAAAACGTCGTATCCAACTGGAAGCTCGAGAGCTCCAATACGAATAGCTCTGGGGTACCGGCGCTGAGCAGATCAAGTGCAGGAGCGCCGAGATTGCCACCCACGGCAACGGCAACACCCGCGCGCGCCGCCATCCGGCCGACGAGCGTGGTCACCGTACTCTTACCGTTCGTACCGGTGATACCGATCACCGGCACGTGAGCCTCCCGAGCGAATAATTCGATATCGCCGACGATCTCGATGCCACGACTGCGAGCCGACTGCAACAGCGGTTCGGCCGCCGATACACCGGGCGATGCGACGATAAGATCGATGTTCGAGAGCAGTGCAGCATCGAACGCTCCGAAGCGACATCGCGCGTTCGGCGCGATGTGTTTCAACTCATTAACACCCGGCGGATCGAGACGCGTATCGGTGACGGAGAGCTGCCAGCCACGCGCCGTCAGATGCCGTGCGACCGACACACCGGTCTTGCCGAGGCCCACGATCAGTGCATTGCCGGTGCCCTGACTCATGATCAGCGCAACTTCAGGGTCGCAAGACCCGCGAGGACCAGGAAGAACGTGATGATCCAGAAACGCACGATCACCTTCGGTTCGGCCCAACCCTTGAGCTCAAAGTGATGATGGATCGGCGCCATTCGGAAAATGCGCTTGCCGGTCAGCTTGAAAGACGCGACCTGCAGAATGACCGACGCCGTCTCGAGGACGAAGATGCCGCCCATCACGAGCACGATGAGCTCCTGTCGCACGATTACAGCGATCGTCCCCAAGGCAGCACCCAATGCGAGCGCACCGATATCACCCATGAAGACTTGGGCGGGATAGGTATTGAACCAAAGAAATCCGAGCCCTGCGCCGACCAACGCAGCGCAGACAATTAGCAACTCGCCCGCCTGCGGCACTGCCGGAATCGCTAGATAACTGGCGAATACCGCGTTGCCACTAGCGTAGGCGAATACGCCGAGTGCTGCCGCCACCATCACGGCGGGCATGATGGCCAAGCCATCGAGCCCATCGGTGAGATTCACCGCGTTGCTCATGCCGACGATCATGAGGTAGGTGAGCACGACGAACCCGACAAAACCCAGAGGCAGCGCGAAATTTTTCAGGAATGGTAGATAGAGCGTGGTGTCGGCCGGCGATTTTGCCGTGTACCACAGCACGAGGGCGGCAACGAGACCGCCGATCGATTGCCAGAAATATTTGTATCGCGCGATCAAGCCTTTGCTGTTTTTCTTGATCAGCTTCAAGTAGTCATCCCAAAAGCCGACGAGACCAAACAAGGCCGTGACGCCGAGCACCACCCACACGAAGCGATTGCCAAGGTCAGCCCATAGCAATGTGCTCGCGAGGATCGCCACCAGAATCAACAATCCGCCCATTGTCGGCGTACCGGCTTTCTTGAAGTGGGTCTGCGGACCCTCCTCGCGAATCACCTGACCGATCTGGTAGCGCGAGAGGCGCGCGATCATCCACGGACCGATCAACAGCGAAATGGCGAGCGCCGAGAGCGCCGCGAGGATCGCTCGCATCGTGAGATATGAGAAGACGTTGAGAAATCTCAACGAATCGGCAAATTCTTGCGTCAACCAAAGCAACATGTCAGTGTGTCCCCGTGGCAGCAGCGCCGCTCAAGGCCTGTACCAAGCGCTCAAGACGATTGGAGCGCGAACCTTTGACGAGCAGACAAACATCCGTCGTTAGCTCGCGGCCAACCGCGCTGATCAAATCCTGGATGTCGGTATGTCGTGTCGAGCCGGTGCCGAAACTTTCGGCAGCGAGTGCCGCGAGAGAACCGAAAGCGAACAAGCGCTCGACACCGTGAGCGCGCGCGTAACGTCCGGCCTCACGATGCGCCTCGACCGCGAAATCGCCAAGTTCACCCATATCGCCGATGACGAGCCAGCGGCGCGCCGGCTGATTCGCGAGCACATCGATCGCCGCCTGCATCGAACTCGGATTTGCGTTGTAAGAGTCGTCGATCAGTGCAGCCCCCATCGATGTGCTGCGCCACTGCAGACGCCCGGCCACCGGGCGCATCGCGCCAAGGCCGGCAGCGACTTGTTCGAGCGTGGCCCCTGCCGAGACGGCCGCCGCCGCCGCACCCAAGGCGTTGATCACGTTGTGCTTACCGGCGAGGGCGAGCTCGATGTCGACCATGCCTTGCGGTGTATGCATCACGAAGCGAGTGACAAAACCGGATCGCTCACTCGCCGTTTGGATATCGCGTGCCGAAAAGTCCGCTCTCGAGCCGAGTCCAAACGTGACGATGCGCGCCACGGTCATCTCGCGCCATAACCCGGCAAACGAATCATCGGCGTTGAGCACGGCGACGCCGTCTGTCGGCAATGCCGCGAACAACTCGCCCTCGGCTCGCGCCGCGGCCTCGAGACTACCGAAACCCTCCAGATGCTCGGCACCGGCGTTGGTGACGAGTCCGATGGACGCCTGCGCAAAACCGGCCAGCTCGGTGACGTCACCGGGATGATTGGCACCCATCTCGATGACCGCATGACGATGCTGCGGCTCAAGACGCAGCAAGGTGAGAGGCACACCAATGTGATTGTTGAGATTACCGGCGGTAGCGAGCGTCGGGGCACGGCGCGAGAGGATGCTCGCCAGCATTTCCTTGGTCGTGGTCTTGCCGTTACTGCCCGCCACGCCGATCACGATGCCCGCATAGCGACGACGTTGAGCGCAGGCGGCTCGCTGCAGTGCGATCAGACCGTCCTCGACGCGAATGACGGGGAATCCATCAGCGGAATTGGTTTCCGTGACAGCACCGGCTGCACCGCGTTTCTGCGCTTCAGCGATGAAGACGTTCGCATCGAAATGGGGACCACGCAGTGCGACGAACAATTCGCCAACGGTGAGCTTACGGGTATCGATACACACGCTCGAGTAATCCCGATCCTCGCCGTACAACACGCCGCCGCAATCTGCAGCGAATTGTGCAAGCGTCGCCATCAGGCTGCCACCCGCCGCATGAATTCTTTGACAATGACTTGATCGCTGAAGGGTCGCTTCTCAATACCGACGATCTGGTAATCCTCATGACCTTTTCCGGCGATCAAGACCACATCACCATCGCGCGCTACTCGCAGAGCCTCGCGGATCGCTGCCGCTCGATCATGCTCGGTCAACACGTCGTGATTTGCGGCAATACCGCGACGGATATCGGCGATGATCTTCGCCGGATCCTCCGTGCGCGGGTTGTCATCAGTGACGATCAGACGATCGGCGAGACGCGCGGCGACCTCGCCCATCATCGAACGCTTGCCGACGTCACGATCACCGCCACAGCCAAAAACGACATGCAGCTGTCTCACGCAATGGGTACGCGCCGCGGCGAGCGCCTTGGCGAGCGCGTCAGGCGTATGCGCGTAATCGACGATGACGAGCGCCCCGCTATCGATGACGAACGCCTCCATGCGTCCGGGCGGCGCGTGGCTGCCGGCCAAAGCGCGGCGCGCCTCCTCCGCAGGAACACTGAGTGCGCGCAGGACACCGTAAGCGATGAGTATATTGTCGACGTTGAACTCGCCGATCAACGGAACCTCCATCGTGACCCTGACTGCGGAGGACGGATCGACGCTTGAGTCGACCAAGCGAAAACGCAGGCCGCGACGATGTCGCTCGATGTCGTGGCCTTCGATACGGATGGTCGCCGCGTGGCGGGCCACGCACTGTTCGGCCATCGCACGACCCTCGGTGGTACGCGCCGTCACCATGAGCGGCGCCGTGCCGAGATCGGCTTGCTGCAACGCCCATTGCGCACCCTGCGCGTCATCGACGTTGATCACGCGGGTACCGGTTTGCGACAAGTCGAACAAACGCGCCTTGGCGGCAGCGTAAGCCTCCATCGTGCCGTGATAGTCGAGGTGATCGCGCGTCAGATTGGTGAAAGCGGCGACGCGATATCGCACCGCCTCGACACGAAACTGATCGAGCGCATGCGACGATACTTCCATCGCGACGCACTCGGCGGTCGATGCCAGCAAAGCCGCCAAACGTTGCTGCACCGACACCGCATCTTCGGTGGTGTACTCACCGCCGATCAAAGCTTCACCCGGAATACCGCAACCCACAGTGCCAATGTAAGCGGTTCGCCGATGCAGCTGCTGCATCGCCACGGCGATCAGCCAACTTGTTGTGGTCTTACCATTCGTACCCGTGACGCCCACCACGGCGAGCGCAGCCGAAGGATCACCGTGAAAACGCGCTGCGATCGAACTCGCATGACGCGACAGTTCGGCAACCGGCGCCATGAAAACATCGTCATGGGGAATCGGCGGTTCGATGCCGTCGGCAGGCTCCCAAAGAATTGCTCGCGCGCCGCGCGCGCAAGCCTCGCCAAGACCGCGCAAGCCGTGCGTACGACGCCCGGCGCAAGCGAGAAACAAACCGTCGGCCTCGACTTTGCGACTGTCGAGGGCGATATGACGGATGGGCAGCGACGGAGCATCGGTATAACCGCGACACAGCTCCGTCAGGCTGCGGGCCGCCGTCATCGACGGACCTCGCCGTTAGTCGCCGTGCCACGCTGTGCGATGTTGGTGATGAGCGCATTACCCGGCGCTTCGAGCGACTCCGGTAACGACTCAGGTAAGGTCTCGGGCAATTGATCGGTCAATCCGTCGACGGGCGCATCGGGCGCGACGGCGAGCAAACGCAGCGCACCACCGACAACTTTCGAGAATACCGGTGCGGCCACGTCACCGCCGTAGTAAAGACCCGCACCCGGCTCATCGATAACGACGACCGTCGCCAGACGCGGATTCGAAGCCGGAGCAAGACCCGCAAACACCGAGAGATACCGGTTGGTCGAATAGCCGCCGGCGCTCGCTTTCCAAGCGGTGCCCGTCTTACCAGCAACCGTGTAACCCGGGATCGCCGCGCGCTTGCCCGTGCCGATCTCGGCCGAGACGACGGCGCGCAACATGTCGACGACATCGCGACTGACTTGCGCGGGGAGCACTCGCTCACCACCGACGGGTTGCTCCACCTTCAGGAAGGAGACCGGTCGGCGCATGCCCTCACCACCCAAGGTCGCATAGGCCTGCGCGATCTGCAGCGGCGTTGCCGACAAGCCGTAGCCGTACGACACGGTTGCTGTCGTGATCGGACGCCAGTGGTTGTACTGTGTCAACAATCCCGCCGACTCGCCGGGATAACCACTGGTCGTCACTCGCCCGAAGCCGAGCTTCGATAAGGTGCCATGCAGGGTTTCGGGCCCGAGCGTGAGCGCGATCCGTGTCATCGCCACGTTCGAACTGCGCGCCAACGCCGTCGCAAGATCGATCGCACCGAGGTTGTTCTTGTCTTCGATGACCTTGATCCCGACCTTCACCATACCGGGCGACGTGTCGATGATGCTCTCATTATTAAACTTACCCGATGACAAAGCCGCAGCGACCACGAACGGCTTGATCGTGGAACCGGGCTCGACGAGGTCGGTGACGGCGCGGTTCTTGTAACCGCTCGGTTTATATTGAGCGCGATCGTTGGGGTTGAAGGTCGGCTGATTCACCATTGCGAGCACTTCGCCGGTGCTGACGTCGATCACGACGACCGACCCCGCCTTCGCCCGATGCTGCTGCATGGCCGCTTTCAATTCTCGATAAGCGAGATACTGCAAACGCATATCGAGCGAGAGCGCCATATTGCGACCCGGACGCATCGGCTTGATGCTCTCGACCGTCTGCACGGTACGACCAAGATTATCTTGGATGACGCGCTTGGCACCGTTGTCGCCGGCGAGCCAATGGTCGTAGACGAGCTCAAGACCCTCCTGACCCCTATCATCCACGCTCGTGAAGCCGATCACGTGGCCGGTCACCTCGCCGGCCGGATAATAACGACGATACTCACGAGTCAGATGCACACCGGGAATGTCGAGGGCGCGAATTTTCGCAGCCTCGGCCGGTTGCATGTGCCGTGCAACATAAAGGAACTGTCGCTGCAGATTCGCCGTGATGCGCTCCTTGAACTCCTCGGGATCGCGATTGAGGGCGCGGGCAAGGTTGGCGATCTGATCGGTGCCGAGCGTCAATTCTTTGGGGTTGACCCATACCGAGTCGACCGGTGTACTGACCGCGAGCGGCTCACCCATGCGATCGATGATACTGCCGCGATGCGCGACGATCGGAGCCACGCGTGTGAAGCGCTCATCGCCCTGGCCACGCAAAAAATCGTCTTCGACCAGTTGCAGCGTCACGGCTTTCCAAGTCAGCGCAACGGCCCCGATGGCCATCAAGCCCGCGAGCAGATAGCCACGAAACACGAACGAAGGCGTCGGTGTATCGGGCTTGCGAGTCAGACCACTACGCGAGCTGCGCCCGGCCGCACTGCGACCGGCTGCCGTCGATGACTTCTTGCCGAAGCGCCAGCGAATCATGCGAACCTCGTCATGGCGCTACCACTTCGATCTGCTTCGGTGGCGGTGTGCGCATACCGAGATTCGTCGCCGCGACATTCTCGACGAACGCGTGTGTCGAAAATGCGCTCTGCTCGAGTTGCAGCCGACCCCATTCCATCTCGAGCCGATCACGCTCGCGATTGACGCGCTCGAGTTCGACGAACAATTCGCGTGATCGGTGCTTCACGTAAACCGCACCGGCAGCCGAGGCCAGCACCGTGAGCCACAGGGCAGGGATCAAAAAATACAAGGCGCGGCGCGACGGCATTTTCATCGCAGACGCTCTCCACAGCGAAGCACGGCACTACGCGAGCGCGGATTACGCGCAAGCTCCGCATCCGAAGCGCGACGCTTGCGACCCACTTCGCGCATGCGTGGCAAAGCGGAGTCGGGAATATTCGGTAAACCCGCGTAAACCGGATCAACCATCGAACGCTCACGAATGAAATGTTTGACCCGACGATCTTCAAGCGAGTGAAAACTGATCACCGCCATGCGACCACCCGGTGCGAGCACTTCAAATGCCGCCTCGAGACCGCGTTGCAATTGTCCGAGCTCGTCGTTGACCTGCATACGTAACGCCTGAAAGGTGCGCGTCGCGGGATGTTTGCCGTCGTGGCTGCGCACGACTCGCTGCACGAGCTCGGCGAGCTCCCCCGTGCGGCGTAGCGGCGCCTCGAGCCGCGCCGATACGATGACGCGCGCGATGCGTCTCGCATGTCTCTCCTCACCGAGTTCAGCGATCACTTGACACAGCTCCCGCTCGTCGGCGCGAGCGAGGAAGTCCGCGGCGGACTCGCCGCGCGTCGGATCCATACGCATATCGAGCGGACCGTCTTTGGAGAAACTGAAGCCGCGGGAGGGATCGTCAATTTGCGGCGAGGAGACACCAAGATCGAGTAATAACCCGCGGACAGGCCGACCCCGACCGCGCTCGGCGACCACTCGCGCCAACTGCGCAAAGTCTGCGTGCACGAGTTCGAGACGTGGCTCATCGTGAAATCTTTGATGGCCTGCTGCGATGGCCTGCGGATCCCGATCGAGAGCGAGCACGCTGCCCGAGGCGCCAACCGCCTGCAGCAAGCGCGCCGTGTGACCACCCCGACCGAAAGTGCCATCGACATAAAAACCGCCCGCGGACGGCGCCAGAACCTCCAGCACCTCGTCGACAAGCACCGGTATGTGCTCATCCACCGGAGTTCGCCCCCGCCCCCGCAAAAAATCGCCTGCACTCGATGCCCTCGCGCCGCGCCCGGCGTGACTGCATCGCCCTTGTTCGCGACAACCGTCGCGCGACGCTCACAGCGACAGAGACTCGAGCTCCGTCGACAGATCGGTGGCGGTTTCCTCGCTCTTGACCCAGAAGTCGCGACGCTCGTTCCAGCGCGCTTCATCCCACAGTTCGAGTCGATTACCTTGGCCGATCAGCATCGCGTGCCGCGTCAAACCGGCGTATTCACGCAGTTCGGGCGGCAGCAACAGCCGTCCCTGACCGTCCAGATCGATCTCGGTCGCGTGACCCACCATCAAGCGTTGCAGGCGGCGGGACCGCTCATGCAAAGCCGGCAGGCTCATCAACTTGCGCTCGATCTGCTCCCAGTCAGGCAGCGGATAAATCAGAAGGCAGGGGTCACGATCCACGGTGACAACGAGGTTGCCCTCGCTACGCTCGAGTGCGCGCTGACGCTGCCGGGTGGGCAAAACCATCCGGCCTTTGTCATCGAGCGTGACTCTGCTGGCACCACGAAACATGACTTTGGAACGGGCGCACAATCGCCCATTTCGCCCCACTTTTTACCACTTGGCGCCACTATAGAAACTGCCGATGTGGAGTGTCAACGGCGAATCGAAGAAAATTTTATGTACTGCCAATAACTTACGGGCGTTATGCGCTCCGTGCAAGGGCGCGAAAAAGACAAAATCTTTGGGGTTTCAGGGGGTTGCTGAATAAGCCTCAGCTAACGCTCTAGAAAAGGAAGGAGTCGGCCGGTAAGCCGGGTTCTGTCTAGGGTGATCATTCCTCTGGGACATTCGTCACCGAATGCCTCAAGCAGCCTACCCGGAAGTCACGCTCGGACACCGCGCTGCAGGTTTCCCTGCGACTTCCCTATTTGGCCTTGCTCCCGGTGGGGTTTGCCATGCCGTCCGTGTTACCACGTGCGCGGTGCGCTCTTACCGCACCATTTCACCCTTACCTGTGCCTCCCTGGCGGGTGGCACGTCGGCGGTATCTTTCTGTTGCACTTTCCGTGGGCTCGCGCCCCCCAGGCGTTACCTGGCACCGTGTCCGAAGGAGCCCGGACTTTCCTCCCCATTTCTTGCGAAATGCAGCGATCACCTGGCCGACTCCGATAGGCACGATACGCGCCTGCACCGATCACTACAACGAGTGGCACGCGGATCGCGATGAGGCAACGCCCGCCCCCAATACGCCCGGCCCCCACCACGCTTGCCCCGGACGGACAGCCCGCGGTCAACGACGCGCCGCTGCGAGCCTCACCGCGGCCTCGTAGGCCGTTTCTCGAGCGCAGCCGGTCAAGTTCGCCGCCAGCGCTGCGGCCTTAGAGGGCGGCAAATGTACGAGCGCCGCTGCAACGACCCGATCGACCTCTGCCGCATCGACCGTCTCGCCCGCCGACGCTTCGAGTGCACCGGCCACCACCAACGTGATTTCGCCGCGCTGCCAGTCCGGCTCGCGTGCCGAGCGCTCGGCCAAGCTCGCGAGCGAACCGCGATAAACGCTCTCGTAAACCTTGGTCAGCTCCCGAGTGACGGCTGCCTCGCGCTCGGGCCCGAAGATGAACGCCATGTCGGCGAGCGTCTCGCTGATTCGATGCGGCGCCTCGAAAAACACCATCGCTCGCGTCTCGCGCAGCAGCGTCGACAAGCGCGTACGTCGCTCCCCAGCTCGTGCCGGCAAAAAACCCTCGAAGCAAAATCGCTCGGCTGGAATCGCGGCGACCGACAAAGCCACCGCAATGGCCGTAGGACCGGGAATACCACGAACCGTGATCCCGGCGGCCGCGGCGCGACGCACCAGATCGAAGCCTGGATCGGAAAGCAGTGGGGTGCCCGCATCGCTCACGATGGCGATCACTGCACCCGCCTGCAAACGCCGGATCAACTCGTCGCCGCGGGCCCGTTCGTTGTGGGTGTGCAGCGAGACCATCGGCTTTTGCAGCCCAAGCGCCGAGAGGAGCGCGCCGGTGCGTCGCGTATCCTCGACTGCAAGCAAGTCAGCGCCCGCGAGACTGTCGCGCGCTCGCGGCGACAGATCCGCGAGATTGCCTATCGGCGTGGCGACGACCTCGAGCCGACCGACCGATACCGCCGTGTTCGACCCTGTCGTCGCACTGCTTGGATCGCCCACTATAATCACTCCCGATTTTGCGTCATCCGCGCCGACCAACCAGGCGCCGTGCGCATCCTGCCCCTGCCCTGCACGGTATTCAACGCATGATTTGTTCTCGCGCCCCGTTTAGCCTGCCCGCCTTGCTACTGTGCCTGCTTGCCGCGATCAGCCTTGCTGCCTGTGGCCCGGTCGAACGCGCGCCCATCGCGAACGCCGAGCGTGCCGCAGCCTTGGCAGAGCGCGGTGAGCACGCGGCAGCTGCAAGCGAGTACGAGTCGCTAGCAGCAAGCGCCCCCGGCGGCGGCGCTAACACGTGGCGCTTGGCGGCGATCGAACAATGGCTGCTCGCCGAGCGGATCGAGCCCGCTGCACAGGGTCTCGCGCTGCTCGATGCGCCGCTCGATGCGCCGCTCGAAGTGCCGCTTGATGTCGGCCAGTCGTTCGAGCGCGATCGCCTGACCGTGCTATTTCTCTGGCTTCGCGATGGCGCGGCGAAAGCGTGGCAACGCTGCTCGGCGCTCACCGCGCCGGATGCAGTAACCCAGGCTGCCGCACGCGCGCGTTTTTTCGAACTCCGACAACGTCTCGCACTGGCCAACGCCTTGCCCGTCGAGGCCGTACGCAGCGCGCTCGAGCGTGAGAGACTCACCGACGATCCGAGGGCCGCCGCCGCTGTGCGCACGGTCTTGTTGGCAGACCTTCGCGCCGCTGTCGATACGGGTTTGCGCATCGATCCGAGACTCGCGGGTCGCGATGCGTTGGTGCGCGGCTGGCTCGAAGCCGCGAGCCTCGCCGCGCGCGCCGCCCGGTTGCCCGCAAGCGGCAATGCCGCGATCACGGCGGCATGGCAGCGCCGCTACCCAAATCATCCGGCCCGCACGGCGCTCGTCGAAACCCACCTCGAGGCCCCACCACCGATGGCACTCGCCGCGACACCGACGGATGCGCCGCGCGATGGCGCCTCCGGCCGTATTGCGGCCGAGAGCGCGCGCTTGGACTCGGCGCACATCGCCGTCTTGTTGCCGCTGTCGGGTCGCCTCGCCGCCGCCGGACGCGAAGTACGCGACGGCTTGATCGCCGCGCACTTCGCCCATGGCGGCGATGGCCTTGCCCTCCGTTTCTACGACACAGCAACAGCAACGGATCCGGTAACGATGCAAGCGCTCATCGCGCAAGCTCGCACAGCGGGCGCAGGATTTCTGATCGGCCCGCTCGGCCGCGACGAAGTGGTCATGGCGGCAAACCTGCCGAATTCTTTGCCGCAGCTGTTGCTCAACACGCTGCCCGCGAGCACCGCACCCCGTGCGACATCCCTCTGGCAGTACGCTTTGCTGGCCGAAGAAGAAGCCAAGCTGGCCGCAGAACGCGCACTCGCGGTCAACCAACGCCGTGCGATCATCCTGCTACCGACTGGTGATTGGGCGGCCCGTGTCGGCACCGCCTTTCGTTCGACTTTCGAAGCGGGAGGCGGACGCGTGCTCGCGCAAGAATCACTCGCAGACGACAGCTCAGCGGCCATCGAAAAAGCTTTGCGGCTCGAGCAGAGTCGCGCCCGTCACCGTCGCCTGCAATCCATCGTCGACGAAACGCTGGTATTCCAGCCGCGCCGACGCGGTGATGTCGACTTGCTCTTCTCGCCGGGTACCGCGCAGCAAATTCGGCAACTGCGACCGCAACTGAAATTCCACGGCGCAGCTGATATCCCGACCTACGCAACCGCCGATGCCTGGGATGGCAACCGGTCGTCTGAACTCGAAGGGCTGCTGTTCGCCGACATGCCTTGGATGCTCTCGCCCGCGACGGGTGCCGCGTCGCGACTTGCGACGCAACTCGAGAGCGCCGGTGACGAACCGCGTCGTCATGGGCGGCTGTTCGCGTTCGGCTATGACGCGTGGCTGTTACAGGCCGCGATGCAACAGCGCCTCGCGACGGGAACCACTGAATCGTCGCTGCGCATCGACGGCGTGACGGGCATTTTGTCGATCGGAGCCGATGGCATCATCCAACGCGAGTTGACGCTCGCACATATCGACGCCGGTGTGGCAGCCGCCGTCACCCCCTGATCGAGCGGCGATCGGCCGTCTCGCCGAGGAGCGCGCGGCGGCACTGCTCGAGTCACATGGCGCGACCATTCTGCTGCGAAACTTTCGCGCCCGTTGCGGCGAGCTCGATTTGGTGGCGCTGCATGCAGGCGCCGTACTGGTTGTGGAAGTGCGCCGACGACAGCGACACGAATGGGGTGGCGCCGCGGCGAGCGTCGATGCCCGCAAACGCCAGCGCATCGTGCGAACGACCCGGCGACTACTGCAGTGCCACCCCGAGTTGAACAGGCGACCGCTGCGCTTCGATGTCATTGCGTGTGACGGCGAAACCGGCAATGATCTTCGCTGGATACGCCACGCCTTCGACGCGTCGGAGCGTTAAGAGCGCTCGATCGAGCGATTATTTGACGACTTTCAAGGACGGCCGGCGGGGCGTCGGAGGGGCAGGCGGAGTCGGCGGATCCTGACTCGGACCCTCGGCCGAGCCCGAACTGATGGTCGCCGAATCGCCCAGCGTTGGCAGCCCATCGCTCTCGGGCGGGAACACCAAGCCCTCACCCGTCTCGCGTGCATAGATCGAGTGAACCGCGAGCATCGGGATTCGCAGAGACCGAGGCACGCCGCCGAAGCGCGCCTGGAAGAGGATCCAATCGTTCGAGATATCGAGGTTGCGGGTCGCGTCGTAGCCGACGTTCAGAACGATACGTCCTTCGCGGACGAATTCTTTGGGGACATCGACACCGGTGACTCCGGCGTCGACCAACACGTGCGGCGTGAGGCCACTGTCGGTCATCCACTGGTGCATCGCACGCAGCAGATACGGCCGACGTGAGACCCGCGCGCCGGTCACGGCGTTATTTCACATCCTTCCAATATTCTTTCTTGAGGAGGTACGCGAAGCCCGTAAACACCAACAGGAAGAGGATGACCCAGATGCCGAGCGACTGACGCTGAGCTTTGACGGGCTCTCCGGCGTAGTCGAGGAAGTTCACCGTGTCGCGGACAAACCCGTCGTAAGCCTCAGGCGATAACTGCCCGGGCTCGAGGAGTTCGAAGCTCTCCCAGTGAGGATGCTCGCCCTCACTGAACTTGGCCGCCTGCACGCCTTGCAGCGATGACAGCACGTGCGGCATCGCCGTGCCCGGCAGCGCCAAGTTGTTCGTACCGTTCGCGGATTTCGGATCGGCGTAGAAGGTTTTCAAAAACTGATAGACGTAGTCCGTGCCCTTGGCTCGGGTGATCAACGACAAATCGGGCGGCGCCTTGCCGAACCACGCCTCGCCGTCCGCCGGCGCAAGCGCGGTCGTGATGTAGTCGTTGCGCTTGGAGCCCGGCAACAGCAGCTTCGACTCGAGTTGCTCGTCAGGGATTTTGAGATCCGCCGACATCCGCGAGTAGCGCAGATACTTGACTGAGTGGCAGCCCGCGCAGTGACCCATGAAGTTGGCCGCACCACGTTGCAGCGAAGCGATATTGCTTACGTCGTTGCCGGCCGTCCACTGTGTCCAGGCGCCGCCGGGACCGCTCGCGGCCTCTGCCGACGAACCCAAGGCGAGTGTGAGGGCAACAGCCGCCGTGAAGATGAAATGACGCATCGCCTTAGCCATGGTAAGTGACCCTCTCAGGAGCCGGCTTCGTCTTTTCTATCCGGGTGTACCACGGCATCAGGATGAAGAAGGCGAAATAGATGGCCGTGAAAACACGCGCCAAAATGACGTACAGATCGCTCGCGGGCGCAAGACCGAGATAGCTGAGAGCGATGAACGCGATCACGAACAGCGTCAGCGCGATCTTCGACAAAATGCCCTTGTAGCGTATCGACTTGACCGGCGAGCGATCGAGCCACGGCAGGAAGAACAACACCACGATGGCCAGCAGCATGAGCAAGGCGCCCATCTGCTGATCGGGCACGGCGCGCAACATGGCGTAGAACGCCGTGAAGTACCACACCGGGGCGATGTGCTCGGGCGTCGACAGTGCGTTGGCCGCCTCGAAGTTCGGCTTTTCGAGGAAGAGTCCGCCGAAAGTCGGCACGAAGAACATCACGCCGCAGAAGAAGATCAGGAACACGCCGACACCGACCAAATCCTTGATCGTGTAATACGGATGGAACGGGATGCCGTCGATCGGCTTGCCGTCCGGACCGAGTTTAGCCTTGATCTCGATACCATCCGGATTGTTCGACCCCGTCTGGCGCAGCGCCACGAGGTGCATGAGAATCAGGAAGGCGATCGCGAACGGCACCGCGATGACGTGCAGAGCGAAAAAGCGATTGAGGGTGGAATCGGCGATCCCGTAGTCGCCACGGATCCACTCGACGATCGCGGGACCGACCACCGGTATCGTGCCGAACAAGTTCACGATCACCTGCGCACCCCAGTAGGACATGTTGCCCCAAGGCAGCACGTAACCCATGAAGGCCTCGGCCATCAGCGCAAGGTACAGCAGCATGCCGAGTATCCACAGCAACTCGCGCGGCGCACGATACGAGCCATAGATCATGGCGCGGAACATGTGCAGGTACACCATGATGAAGAAGAAGGATGCACCGGTGGAGTGCATGTAGCGAATGAGCCAACCCCACTCGACTTCGCGCATGATGTATTCGACCGAGTCGAACGCCATCAACTCGCTCGGCTTGTAGTGCATCGTCAGGAAGATTCCCGAGAGAATCTGGATGACGAATACCAGCAGCGCCAGCGATCCGAAGAAATACCAAATATTGAAGTTTTTCGGCGCCAGGTAACCGGTGAGCTGCGAGGCGACGAATTCGTCGACCGGCAGTCGCTTGTTCAACCAAACGCGGAAGCCACCCTTGTCGGTGGCGTTGTCAGACGAGGCGGCCATTAGGCGGCTCCTTGGGTGGCGTCAATGCCGATCACGAGCGTCGAGTCAGACGTGAAGCTGTGCGGCGGGATACCGAGGTTGGCGGAGGCGGGCGAGCCATTGAAGACGCGACCGGCCAAGTCGAAACGCGAACCGTGACAGGGGCAGAAGAACCCGCCCGGCCAATCGGCGCCCATCTCGGGATCAGCCTGTGTGAAATATTGTTTGGGCAAGCAGCCGAGGTGCGTACAGGCCGCGTAGACGACCAGCACTTCGGGCTTGAGCGAGCGCTGCGCATTTTTGGTGTAGTCAGGCTGGGTCGACGCCTCGGACGACGGGTCCTTGAGGCTGGCGCCGAGGCCTTCGAGCTTCGCGACCGCCTCGGGCGTGCGACGCACGACGTAAATCGGTTGTTTGCGCCAGCTCTGCGTGACCATCTGCCCCGGCTCGAGTTTCGAGAGGTCGATCTCGAGCGGCGCACCGAGTGCGCGAGCACGCTCAGAGGGTTTCCATGACGCGATAAAAGGCACCAACGTGAACGCGGCGCCCACGGCACCCGTGGCTACGGTCGCGGCGGTGAGGAAATTGCGTCGACTCAGGTCGACCTCTTCGCCGGCTTTCATCGGTTCGTCGCTCATCGCACAGCCTCTCTGCGCCTACCCGACAAAACGGGCGCGCTGCTATTCCGTTGACGTTGAAGCACGGCATTATACAGGTGCAGCATCGTCATGTTCCATTTCGACCTGTCATCCCGATCCTGCTGGAGGCTCATGGGCAAGATATCCCGCGCTATCACGTTCTTGGCTGGCGCCGTCGTTGGCGCGCTGGCCCTCGGCTTCCTCGCGATCGCCCTGCGTCACGATGCGCTGAGCCTGCTCGGCCTGCGCGCGCCGGCAGAGCGGTCCG
Source organism: Gammaproteobacteria bacterium (assembly GCA_018970145.1). Taxonomy (GTDB): domain Bacteria; phylum Pseudomonadota; class Gammaproteobacteria; order Steroidobacterales; family Steroidobacteraceae; genus UBA964. The sequence goes on along the minus strand of JAGWWY010000001.1, from coordinate 95,597 downwards.
CGGCGCCCGTTACGGCGCCGGTCGCGGGTCTTGATGACACCGGTATGGCGCCGAACCCGAGCTCCGCTGATGTCGCGGAGTCCGCGCCGGGTAGCGGCGCGAGCTATTCGGCCGCCGTGAGGTTGGCGGCGCCGGCTGTAGCGAACATCTACGTGGCCCGGGTGGTTGCCGAGCGGGTGCCCTACAACTTTCTGCAAGATCCTTTTGGTGAGTTCTCGCCGCGCTATCGGCGCCGAGTCGAACAATCCTTGGGCTCCGGCGTTATCGTCGATCCGTCGGGCCAGATTGTCACCAACCACCACGTCATCGCCGATGCCGATCAGATCCAGGTGCAGCTGGCCGACGGTCGAGTGGCCGAGGCGACCGTCGTCGGTCGCGACCCGGATACCGACCTCGCGCTGCTGCGCATCGACTTGCCGGATCTACCCAGCATCCGCTTAGGTCGATCCGATGCGCTCGCGGTCGGCGATATCGTGCTGGCCATCGGCAACCCGATTGGTCTCTCGCAGACCGTCACGCAAGGCATCGTGAGTGCAACGGGTCGGGCCCAACTTGGTCTTGCCACCTACGAGAATTTCATCCAAACCGATGCGCCGATCAACGTTGGCAACTCAGGGGGCGCTCTCATCAATAGTCGTGGCGAGCTTGTCGGCATCAATACTGCCGTGATCGCCAAAACCCTCGGCGTCGAGGGCATCGGTTTCGCGATACCCGTGAATCTCGTCCGAGGCGTGATCGATGAGATCAACACTCGAGGCCGCGTGGTACGCGGCTGGATCGGTATCGCGACCGGCACGGTCGATGAGGCCCGAGCGAAATCTTTGGGCCTGCCCGCAGCGGGCGTGGTGATCGTCCGGATGACCAGTAACAGTCCCGCTCAGCGGGCGGGACTGCGACCGGGTGATCTCATCCTGACGATCGACGGTAAGGCACCCAAAGACTCGCGCGAGGTGCTGCTGCGCATCGCCGACACCACACCCGGCGAACCGCTGAAAATCGAGTGGCAACGCGGCGGCGAGAAGGGTGCGACCGAAGTCATCGTCGATGAGGCGCCGCAGCAAGTGCGCAACCGCAACTGATCTCGCAGGCTGCGGCTCAGCCGACGATCCGACGAATCGACGCGCCGAGACCCACGAGTTTTTCTTCGATCGCCTCGTAGCCGCGGTCGATGTGATAGATCCGCTCGATCTCCGTGCGCCCCTGAGCAACCAGCCCTGCGAGCACGAGCGAGGCCGAAGCACGCAGATCGGTCGCCATCACCGGCGCCGCCTGCAAACGCGGCACCCCCTTGATGATCGCCGTGTTGCCCTCGAGCCGGATCTCAGCACCCAAGCGTCGCATCTCGAGCATGTGCATGAAGCGGTTTTCAAAGATCGTTTCAATGATGGTGCTGACGCCATCGGAGATGGTGTTGAGCGCCGCGAACTGCGCCTGCATGTCGGTCGGAAACGCGGGGTACGGCGCCGTGCGCAAGTCGGTCGATTTCGGCCGACGACCGCGCATGTCGATGTCGATCCAGTCGACGCCGGTGACGATATCGGCACCGGCCTCCTGCAGCTTGGCGAGAACAGCATCGAGATGATCCGGTCGGGTATTGAGTGTGCGCACGCGGCCACCAGTGATCGCACCGGCGACGAGATAGGTACCGGTCTCGATACGATCCGGTTGTACTCGATAGGTTGCACCGTGCAGACGCGGTACGCCGTCGATGATGATTTTGTCGGTGCCGGCGCCCCGAATCTGCGCGCCCATGGACATCAGGAATTCGGCGAGGTCGACCACCTCCGGCTCGCGCGCCGCGTTCTCGAGTACGGTCTGACCCTCGGCGAGCGTCGCTGCCATCATCAAATTCTCGGTGCCAGTCACCGTCACGGTATCGAGCACCAGTCGAGCGCCCCGCAGACGATTCGCCCGCGCGCGGATGTAGCCGTTCTCTATCGCGATCTCGGCACCCATCGCCTGCAAGCCGGCAACGTGGATATTCACTGGCCGCGCACCGATGGCACAGCCGCCCGGCAAAGACACATCAGCCTGACCGAAGCGCGCCAGCAGCGGCCCTAGCACCAGGATCGAAGCGCGCATCGTTTTGACAAGTTCGTACGGTGCGACCGCGTTGGTGAGCGAGCGCGCATCCACCTCGACCTGCATGCGCTCATCGACGGTCACGGTCACGCCCATGCGACCGAGCAACTCGATCATGGTGGTGACATCCTGCAGGTGTGGCACGTTGCCGACCGCAACTGGTTCGGATGCGAGCAAAGTGCCCGCCAGTATCGGCAGCGCGGCGTTCTTGGCGCCAGAAATTCGGACTTCACCCTCGAGCGGACGACCGCCTTCAATGTGCAATTTATCCATGGGGATTTGCGGCAGCGCGATCAGCGCGCCGCGGCTTCCTCGGGCGACAGCGCCTCGATGGACAGCGCGTGGATCTCGCGCCCGACCAGCTCGCCAAGGCAGCGGTAAACCAGTTGATGTCTCGCAATGCTGCGCTTGCCGACAAACTCGCTCGAAACGATGCGAGCGGCGAAGTGGGTCTGATCGTCGGACTCGACGACCACGAGGGCGCCGGGCAAGCCCGCGCGTATTAATTCGGCGACTTTTTCAGGGTGCATGAGCGGTATGATGCCATCCCATGAGTCACTCTGCGCATCGCAACGACGCTGAACTGGTTGCCGCTGGAAAGCGCGCGCTCGCCACCGAGATTCGCGGGCTACAGGAACTCGACCACCGCATCGACGCCAGTTTCGCCGCCGCGTGTCGGGTATGCCTCGATTGTCAGGGGCGCTTGGTGGTCACCGGCATGGGCAAGTCCGGCCACATCGCGAGCAAGATTGCCGCCACGCTCGCGAGCACCGGCAGTCCGGCCTTCTTCTTGCACCCGGCCGAAGCCAGTCATGGTGACATGGGCATGATTACGCGCCACGACGTGCTGATCGCCTTGTCGAACTCGGGCGAAACCCCCGAAGTGATCACCCTCATCCCCTCAATCGCGCGACTCGGCGTGCCGTTGATCGCACTCACCGGCAGCGCCCAATCCACGCTCGCCCGTAGCGCCACGGTGCATCTTGATGTCAGCGTCCCGGCTGAGGCTTGCCCGCTCAATCTCGCGCCGACCGCGAGCACAACCGCGACACTCGCCATGGGCGATGCGCTCGCCGTCGCCTTGCTCGAAGCACGCGGCTTCACGGCCGAGGATTTCGCGCGCTCGCACCCGGGTGGCTCACTCGGTCGCCGTTTGCTCACTCGCGTCGAAGATGTGATGCGCACCGGTGATGGCATTCCGAAAGTCGCCGCCGACCTTGCGCTCGCGCAAGGACTGCTCGAGATGTCGCGCATCGGCATGGGTATGGCCGTCGTCGTCGACGACGCACAGCGCGCCATCGGCGTTTACACCGACGGCGATCTGCGCCGAACACTTGATCGACGGCTCGATCTGCACAGCTCGACGATGCGCGAAGTCATGACCCATCCGTGCAAGACCATCGGCCCGCGCGAACTCGCTGCCGAAGCCTTGCTCGTGATGGAGAAACATCGAATCACCGGCTTGCCGGTGGTGGACGCCCACGGCAGCCTCGTCGGTGCACTCAACATTCACGATCTGTGGCGCAGCGGGGTCGTGTGAAACGCGCGGTGAGATCGGCTGTGTATTCTTTGACGCTGGGCTGGCTCGCCCTGGCAACGCTCACCGGCTGCACGCGTCGCGACGCAAACGAGAGCGCGCAATTCGAATCCAAGGATATCGGCTACTCTGCCTCGGGCATCGAGTTGATTCAAACGGATGCCGAGGGTCGCACTCGCTATCAACTCACCGCGGGTGAACTCGCGCAAGATCCGCGCTCCCGGGCGATGCGCCTCGCATCCGTCGATCTGCGGATGCAGATAGACGATCACGCTTGGCAGGCGACGGCCCGCACCGCCACTCTCTCGGCCAATGCGCGCAAACTCGCCTTGCGCGACCGAGTCGTACTCGAATCCTCGGGTCCGCCGGCACTACGGTTACGCACCGACGCGCTGGATTACGATCTCATGACCCGCCGCGCCCGCAGCCCGGGCTCCGCCCGCATCAGTTTCGCGGCCGGCGAACTCACGGCCAATCGGATCGACATCGATCTTGAGCGACAGCGTCTTTCCTTGGGAAACAGCGTACATGGCCGCTTTGCGCCCTAGTGCCCTGCTGATCAGCGGTTATCTGCTGTGCGTCGCGCCGCTCGCTTGGACACAAAGCCCAGCGGCCCCAGCCGCCGAGATCGTGCTCGATGCCGCCTCCTCGGAGATGGACTATCGAACCAACACGCTGCTCTTCCAAGACCTGCTTATCACGCAGGGTTCGACTCGCGTCAAAGCCGGTCGAGCACGCTCGACCGGTCTCGACTTCGCAGCCTCAAGTTGGACCTTGAGTGACGGCGTGCGGCTCGAACTGGATGGCGGCGTCTTGAGCTCGACCGAAGCCACGGTGATCTTTCGTGATAACCGAGTGCTCTCGGCGACGATCCGCGGCGACAACACCGCCTTCGAGCAGAAGCTGCGCAACGGCAATCGCGCCTCGGGCAAGGCGCGAGAAATTCTCTTCGACGCAGCAACCGCGACCGTCATCTTGCAGGGCGACGCATGGCTCAGCGATGGTCGTAACGACATCCGTGGCGACAAGCTCGTGTACGACCTGGCCGCTGAGCGTGTCAGCGCGGGCAATACGGCCTCGGGTGATCGGGTGCGCATCACCATCCGGCCGCCCGCGGATCCGAACACCTCGGTGAGACCACCTCGATGAGTCGGCTGTATGCGGAACATCTGGCAAAAGCCTACGGTGCGAGACCCATCGTGCGAGATCTCTCGCTCGATGTCGGCGCCGGCGATATCGTCGGACTGCTCGGACCGAACGGCGCCGGTAAAACGACTGCGTTTTACATGATCGTGGGTCTCGTCGCGGCTGATACGGGTCGGATCCGAATTAACGATCGTGATCTGACGCACGAACCGATGCACCGGCGCGCCGAGGCCGGTATTGGGTACCTGCCACAAGAAGCTTCGGTCTTTCGTAAGCTCAGTGTCATCGACAATGTCCGTGCGATTCTGGAGACACGCCACGATCTCGATCGGCCGAGTCGCGCTGCACGCCTCGAGCAGATACTCGAAGACCTTCGCATCACCCACGTGCGCGACGTCCTTGGAATGGCGCTCTCCGGTGGTGAGCGTCGTCGCGTCGAGATCGCCCGGGCGCTCGCCGCCGAGCCGCGATTTTTGCTTTTGGATGAACCCTTCGCCGGTGTCGATCCGATCTCGGTGCTCGACATCCAGCGCATCATTCGCGAGCTTGCCGCACGCGGTATCGGCATTCTGATCACCGACCACAACGTGCGCGAAACACTCGGTGTCTGCGACCGTTCCTGCATCATCGCCGACGGCACCGTCATCGCTGCCGGACCGGCGGCAGAAATCCTTGCCAATCCCCGAGTGCGTGAGGTGTACTTGGGCGACACCTTCCGCCTCTAGTTCTCGGTAAGGGGCGTAACGGCGATGCTCAAACAGTCCCTGCAACTCAAGCTGGGTCAGTCTCTGACCATGACGCCGCAATTGCAGCAGGCGATACGCCTACTGCAGATGCCGACGCTCGAGTTACAGGCACACATCAATGAAATGCTCGAGACCAATGTCATGCTCGAGCAAGAAGAGCCCGAGGACGAGGTCGAGCTCACCACCAACTTCACCGTCTCCGAACCGACCGAATCCATCGAGACGACCGAGCCGGTCGAAGTCGAGGTTGTCGATCAACCTTGGGCTGATCAAGCGGGCACTGGTAGCGATGGAGCCCGCGCCGAGGACGATGAGGATCGAACCCGAGAGTTCGCCGACGAGCGCGAGCAAAGCTTACGCGATCACCTGCTTGGACAACTCGAGCTCGCAGGGCTCTCCGATACCGATCTAACTGTCGCGACGACCATCGTCGACACCCTCAACGACGACGGTTATCTCACCGAAACACTGGCCGAAATCGCCGCGACGCTGCGCCCGGATCTCGAGTGGGATGAGGAGGAGATCGAGCGCGTGCTGATGCTCGTGCAGACGCTCGATCCGATCGGTGTGGCAGCGCGCAATCTTGCCGAGTGCCTCTCGTTACAGTTGGCCCAGCTGGCTCCGGACACACCGGGCCTCGCGCTCGCACGCCGTATCGCCGAGCACCATCTCGATCAGCTGGCCCTGCGCGATCACGGACCCTTACGCCGGGCCCTCGAGAGCATGCAGGGCGCGGACGAGGAGATGCTTGAGGTGGCGATCGCGCTCGTGCGTAGTTGTCATCCGCGACCCGGCGCCATCGTCAGCTCGACGCGCGCGGAGTACGTCGTGCCCGACGTCTTCGTACGCCGTACGAGTCGCGGTTGGACGGTAGAGCTCGCGCCCGGCACCCTGCCGCGCATCCGAGTCAACCAGAGCTACGCTGGCATGTTGGGGCGCGGTGGCGCCCACACCATGCTACGCACGCAATTGCAGGAGGCTCGCTGGTTACTCAAAAGCCTCGAGATCCGTAACGACACGCTGCTCAAGGTCGCTCGCGCCATCGTCGAGCGGCAAACGGAATTTTTGGCGCAGGGCGAAGAACACATGCGACCGATGATCCTCAAGGACATCGCCTCGGCAATCGAAATGCACGAATCGACGATCTCGCGCGTCACTTCCGGTAAATACATGCACACCTCTCGCGGCGTGTTCGAGTTGCGGTATTTCTTTTCGAGCCAAGTCGAGGGCGACGATGGCCAGGGGACTTCGTCCACCGCCATCCGGGCGAAAATCCGCAAACTGATCCGCGACGAGGACCCGGCACAACCGCTCTCCGACAATCGTCTGGCCGAATTGCTCTCGAATGAGGGAATACCGGTAGCGCGACGGACCGTGGCGAAGTACCGTGAGAGCCTCGGTATCGCCTCGTCTGCCGACCGCAAACGGGGCGGAGCACGCTAATCTCGGACCCAAACGAGGAGACGATCATGCAAATTTCCGTCACTGGTCATCACGTGGAAGTCACCGACGCCCTGCGCGAGTACATCCACAAGAAAATGGATCGCATCGTCCGGCACTTCGATCAACTGATGGATGTGCACTACGTGATCTCGGTCGAGAAGTTGCGGCACAAGGCCGAGGCTACGCTGAAGGTTCGCGGCGGTGACATCCACGCCGACGCTGAGGACGCCAATATGTACGCGGCCATCGACGCGCTCGCTGACAAACTCGATCGGCTGGTCAAGAAGCGCAAGGAAAAAATCACCGACCATCATGCCGAGGAAGGCCGCCGCGCGCGGCAGTGATTCATGCCACAGGCGACCCGCATCATCCTCGTGAGCGGCCTCTCGGGGGCTGGCAAGAGCGTCGTGCTGCACGCCCTCGAAGACCTCGGTTACTACTGCGTCGACAACCTGCCCACCTCGATGCTCGAGTCCTTCGTTGGACACGCGCTGCGTGCCGGCGACAACGAGGCCTATCAGCATCTGGCCATCGGTATCGATGCGCGCGACTCGGATATTGGTCTCAGCAACATCGGTGACACCATCGCGCAGCTGCGTCGCAGTGGTTTGCGTTGCGAGTTGCTCGCTGTGCTCGCAACGGATGCGGAGTTGCTGCGTCGCTACGGCGAAACTAAGCGTCGTCATCCACTCGCCAGAGTGGGACGCAGTCTGCAGGAGGCGATCGCAGCGGAGCGTGAACTACTCGACCCGTTGATTCAATCGGCCGATCTCGTTATCGATACAACTCACATGGGTGTGCACGACCTGCGTGAAGTCGTCGGTCAAAGAATTGATCGACGTCGAGCTTCGCAGCTATCGGTCACGCTCGTATCGTTTGGCTTCAAGCACGGTGTGCCGGGCGACTGCGACTTCGTCTTCGACGCCCGCACTCTGCCGAACCCCTACTGGAACATCGCCTTGCGGCCGTTCACCGGACTCGATCCCGAGATCATCCGCTTTCTCGATGCGCAGCCGGCAGTGACGGCCTTCCTCGATGATCTCGAGCGCTACGTCAGCGCGCGCATCGATGAGCATCAGGCGGCACACCGTCGGTACCTGACTATCGGCATCGGTTGCACCGGCGGACAGCACCGCTCGGTCTATCTGCTCGAACGGCTACGCGAACGACTCGTGACGCGGCTGCCGGGGCTCGCCGTCCGTCACGCCTCGCTGTCGCAGGCCAAGCGAGCATGACCGATCTGTCGCGCAAGGAATTGCAGCTCGAAGCCCTGCGATCCGCACTCGACGGTGGGGCGCTGCGCCCGGCGCAGCGGATGCTTACGGGTCTGCATCCGGCAGAGATCGCGCTGCTGCTCGAATCGGTTCCACCCCGCCAACGCGAGCTGGTGTGGAATATGGTCGATCCGCAGCTCGAGGGCGATGTGCTGCTGGAGCTCAGCGAGGGTGTCCGGCAAGAGCTCATCGAAGAGATGGATACCGAAGAGCTGGTCGCGGCAGCCGAAGGCATGGAGGTCGACGATTTGGCCGATCTCGTGCGCGAGCTGCCCGAGACCGTGACCATGCAGGTATTGCGGTCGATGGATCAACGCGATCGAGAGCGTCTTCGGAACGTGCTTTCTTGGCCCGAGGACAGCGCCGGCGGTCTGATGAACACCGACACGGTGAGTGTGCGTCCGGACGTCTCCCTCGAAGTGGTGCTTCGCTACTTACGCATGCGCGGCGAGTTACCCTCGCGCACCGATAGTCTGTTCGTCGTCGATCGCGACGATCGCTATCTCGGCACGATCTCGCTCACTCGTATCATCACCGGCGATCCGGAGGATACGGTCGGCGACAGCCTCGACACCGAGGCCCCGCGCATCGAACCCGACATGCCCGCACACGATGTGGCACAACTCTTCCAGGAGCGCGATCTCGTCTCTGCTGCCGTCGTCGACTCAAGCGGAAGCTTGGTCGGTCGTATCACCATCGACGACGTCGTCGACGTCATCCGCGAAGAGGCGGCACACGAAGTCATGTCGATGGCGGGTCTCAAAGACGAGGAAGACCTCTTCGCCGGCATCGTCCCCTCGACCCGGCGTCGCCTGCTCTGGCTCGGGATCAATCTGCTCACCGCCTTCCTGGCAGCGGCAGTAGTCAAGAATTTCGAAGCCACCATCGAGAAAGTGGCAGCGCTCGCCGCCTTGTTGCCGATCGTCGCTTCGATGGGCGGTATCGCGGGTACGCAGACCGTAACGCTACTGATCCGCGGCTTGGCACTCGGTCAGGTGCAGTGGTCGAATGCCCGCTGGTTGTTGTTCAAGGAAATCGCGGTCGGTGGACTGAACGGTCTGATCTGGGCCGCCGTCGTCGGCGCCGTTACCGTAGTGTGGTTCGGCACCTGGCAGATCGCCGGCATCATCGCGGCCGCTATGCTCATCAACCTCTTGGCCGCAGCCGCAGTCGGTGTACTCGTGCCACTCGCGCTGCGTCGACTGGACATCGACCCTGCTCTATCCGCGGGCGTCATCCTGACCACATTCACCGACTGCATCGGCTTCGCGACGTTGCTTGGACTCGGCGCGATCTTCCTGACTTGAGTGGCGACGGACGCGGGCCAGAGTTCAGCGCGGTGCAACCAACCGACCCGTTTGGTAATCGCGCACCGCCTGCTCGATTTCCTCTCGGGTATTCATCACGAAAGGTCCGTGCTGCACGATGGGCTCACCGAGTGGTTTGGCCGAGAGCAATAGAAAACGACCTCCGTCTCGACCTGCCGTCACCTGCAATCGCTCACCCTCGCCCAGAATGCCGCCTTGCCGCGCGCGTAACGCCGTTGCACCCGCACCGACCTCGAGGGCACCTTCGAAGACATAGAGAAACGTGTGATGACCCGGCGGTAGTACCTCATCGAATACGGCACCGGCCGGCAGGGTGACGTCCCAAAACTCCGGCGCCGTGCTCATGCCGATGATGGGGCCATCGAGAATCACACCCTCACGCTGCCACCGACCCGCGATCACTTTGATCCGAAAGCCGTCTGACGCTTCGTAACTCGGAATCTCGCTCGCCTCGAGATCGCGATACTCCGCCGGACGCATCTTTTCTTTGGCCGGCAGATTGATCCACAGCTGGAAGCCGCGCATCAGTCCGCTCTCCTGCTGCGGCATCTCGGAGTGGATGATGCCGCGGCCGGCTGTCATCCACTGCACACCGCCAGCTTTCAAGTGACCGCGATTACCGAGGTGATCCTCGTGCAACATGTGCCCCGCGAGCATATAGGTAACAGTCTGAAAACCGCGATGCGGATGGGCCGGAAAACCCGCGATGTATTCGTTCGGTCGATCGCTGCCAAACTCATCGAGCATCAAGAACGGATCGAGCCGCGTCAACGGCGACTGCCCGAGGCTGCGATACAGCGAGACACCGGCACCATCCGAGGTGCGAAGTGCGTCGATGACGCGTTGCAAAGACTGGATCGGTTTCGACATCAAACGGCCTCGTGGCCGACCGCTGCCGCGATTTGCGCCCGCGCTTCGCGCAGCGCCTCGGCCTTGCGATCCGCGCTGACCGCGATGCCCTCGGCATAGATGAACGTGACCTCGGTCAAACCGAGGAACCCGAGCATGGTCGCGAGCCAAGGGGTTTGGCTGTCCGCCGGCGTGCCTGCATAAAAACCACCGCGCGTGGCGAGCACCGTGACGGGCCTACCGCCAAGGAGGCCCTCCGCACCACTTTCCGTGTAGCGGAACGTGACGCCCGCGCGGGCGATGTGATCGAACCAGCTCTTCAGCTGACTCGGAATCGCGAAGTTGTACATCGGGGCGGCCAGCACGATCTGGTCGGCTTCGCGCAATTCGGCAATGAGGGCATCCGACTCAGCGACGATACGTTGCTGAGAGTGGGTGCGGACCTCGGGTTTGCTGTTCAGTGCAGCGAAGCGTTCTGCATCCAGGTGTGGCAGCGGCGTCGCGATCAGATCGCGAACGATCACCCGCGCACCGGGGTTGCGGGCCTGCCATTGGGAGATCAGATCGGCAGCGAGCACGGCCGATTGACCCTGATCACCGAACAGACTGCTACGGACATGGAGGAGCGTTTTCATGTCGGGCATTAAATATCACTACTTTCTGATAAAAAAGTAGAAAATATCGGCTTTACTGATTAAATTTTTTAATGAATCAACGGTCCAACGTCAGCGTGAGCTTGGATCAGTGGCAGGCACTGGTCGCCGTCGTCGAAACGGGGAGTTATGCGGCGGCGGCCGTCGCGCTCAATAAAAGCCAGTCCGCCGTCACGTATCTCATCCAGCAGCTCGAGCGCCGACTGGGCGTGCGCGCCTTCGAAGCGCGCGGTCGACGCGCAGTGCTGACGCCGGTGGGCGAAATGCTGCACCGACAGGCGCGGATGCTGCTGACCCAAGCGTACCGCCTCGAGCAGCGCGCACGAACAGCCTCGGCCGGCTGGGAACCGGTGATTCGAGTCGCCGTCGAGATCCTCCTTCCACCAGAGCCGATGCTCGCCGCCCTGGCTGATTTTGCCGTATCAAGCCCGGCGACCCGCATAGAGGTTGAAGAGTCGGTGCTCGGTGGAACCCTCGAGGCACTGCAGCAGAGACGCGTTGACCTTGCCATCACGCCACAAATTCCCGTCGGCTTCCTAGGCGATGCGATCGCAAGCTTGCGCTTGGTCGCCGTGGCGCACCCCGATCACGCCCTGCACCGCTTGAACCGCGCTCTCACCGCAGCCGACCTGGCCGAACATCGTCACCTGCTCGTACGCGATAGCGGTATCCATCGCGACAGCCGCGCCATCTCGGTAGAGGTTGACCGCCGCTGGACCTTCAGCCAATTCGACACCAGTATCCGAGCGGCGATCCAAGGTCACGGCTTCGCTTGGTACCCGCAAGCGCGCATCCAGGATGCGCTCGCACAGGGATTGCTGAAACCACTCCCACTCAGCGAGGGCTCGGTACGGCAAGTGACGCTCTACCTCGTGCTGGCGGATGCGGAACTGGCGGGCCCCGGCGTGCGGGCACTGGCCTCCCAGTTCAAAAACACCCTCTCGAAAGACATCACGGCGTCATCGCCGCTCCGGTAACATGCAGCCCCTCTCGTGGTGGACGCGCGACTCGTTGAACAGGTCGGGATGACCCAGAACAAAAAGATTCCCCGTATCGTCGTCGTCGGCGGTGGCGCGGGTGGCCTCGAACTCGTCACTCGTCTTGGCGACAAACTCGGTCGCCGCGGTCGCGCCGACATCACGCTGATCGAACGCGGGCGCACCCACTTCTGGAAGCCCCACCTGCACGAGCTGGCCGCGGGTACCGTGGATCTCGATGTACACGAGCTCGATTATCTCGCGCAGTCGCACTGGCACGGGTTCCGTTACCGTTATGGCGAAATGGTCGGACTCGACCGCGACGTCAAACAAGTCTTGGTCGGTCCCGTCCACGATGAGAACGGCGATGAAATTGTGCCGGCCCGGCGTATCGATTACGACATTCTGGTACTGGCGGTCGGCAGCAGCATCAACGATTTCGGTACACCTGGCGTGGTCGAACATGCCATCGCACTCGAGAGCACGCAGCAAGCCGATCGCTTCCATCGCCGGCTCGTGAATGCGTTTCTGCGCGCTCACTCGCAGACGGCGCCGCTGCGTCCCGAGCAATTGAACGTCGCCATCGTTGGCGCTGGCGCCACTGGCGTCGAGCTGGCAGCCGAACTACACAACGCGACCCGTGAGCTCGTTTCTTTCAGTCTCGATAACATCGACCCGGACAAGCATATCCGCCTGCATCTGATCGAAGCCTCGCCGCGTATCTTGCCGGCGTTGCCCGAGCGAATCTCGGCAGCCGCTCACAGCATGCTCGGTAAATTGGATGTGGAGGTGCACACGAATGCGCGCGTCGCCGAAGTGCTCCCCAAGGCTGTGCGCCTCGCTGACGGCAACATCATCGCTGCGGAAATGGTGGTTTGGGCCGCTGGCGTGAAAGCGGCGCCGTTTCTGCGCCATCTCGGCGTGACGGTCAATGCGCTCAATCAGATCGTCGTCGATGCGACGCTGCGCTCACGCGATGACCCGTCCGTATTTGCCATCGGCGATTGCGCTGCCGTCGAATGGGCTGCGCATCCAGGTCGCAATGTGCCGCCGCGGGCGCAAGCGGCGCACCAGCAAGCGTCGTATCTGATCAAGTGGTTGCCGCGCATCCTCGCGGGGCGCGAACCACGCCCCTGGCGCTATCGAGATTTCGGCTCACTGGTGTCGCTCGGTGAATACACGACGGTCGGCAACCTCATGGGGAATTTCGTCGGCGGCAACATCTGGCTCGAGGGACTCTTCGCCCGCTGGATGTATCTATCGCTGTACAAGATGCACGAGTTCGCCTTGCATGGCTTCTGGAAGACGACGCTCAGTACGCTCGGCCGCATGATCGCCGCGCAAACCGAGCCGCGCGTGAAACTACACTGAACCCCTGCGCCGGGCTATTCGGCAGGGACCATCGCCGCGAGCAACTCACCGAGGTCGTAGTAATGAAAGGTACGATCCGTCGACATCGCGACGAGTAATCCGCCGGGGAAGCCCGGCAGCGGCTGCGGTGCGAGATCGATACCGTCGGTCTCGAGAGCCGCGTAACGGATACGCCCGATCAGTCGAGACGTCGTCTCCAAAGAAAAGACCTGCAGCGCACCGGCTTGCTGATCAGAGACGAACAGCAACGAGGGCTTTCCGGGACGATGCATGACGGCGCTGCCTTCATGGTCGCGGGCAAAACCCGTGAGACCGAACTGCGCTACCTCATCCTCTGCGTCCTCGGCGCCAGGGTCCGCCAAATACTGACGGATACCAAATGTCTCGTCGCTCGCAAAAACGTTCCCGCCGACCGGGTCGACGGACAAAGCCTCGATTTCCTTGCGGCCGCTCCATTGACCGAACGCGCGAGAGAAAACCCCTCTCAACGTACCCGTACCGTCGTCGACCAAGCGGTACTGATGCAGGTAACCATCGCGCGGCGCGAATCGATCAGAACGACTCACGATGGCGAAAACGGCGCCGTCACTCGCACGCGTGTAGGCGGCAACACCCATGACATCACGTGCCCGCTCACCGACAAATACCGGGATGCCGCCCGCATCGACCGGCGCGAAATCCGGCAGACGATAGGCCCGCAGACGGTGTGCGAAACGTTCAGCGACCAGTGCCACATCGACGCGTCGACCCGCGAGCTGTACCCCGCGTGCGATGTCGACATTGTTGGGACGCGCCAGTCCGCGCACGACGAGCGAGGATCGGATCCGGCCGTCGAGACCGAATACATAGAGTGCCCCGTCGATATCCTTGTCGGTACCCAAAATCAGGCTCTGTGCCGGATCCTCGGGATGAATCCAGATCGCGGGATCATCGGTGTCGTGTCGCACCGGCTCGGTGACGATACGCGGTTGGACCACGCGCTCGGCGGCAGCGAGCGGAACGGCGATGATCGCCATCAGCAGAAACAATAGATTTGATCGCTCGCGCATGGAGGGGAAGTTTAACGATGGCTCACGGAATCTGCAGCTCGCGAGCAGCCAATCGCACCGGCTCCCACACGCTGCGACCGTGGACGTCGCGCAGGTTCAGCACCAAACCGCCGCTCGCATCGAACTCCAGCAGCCCGAAGTTGCTGCCACCAGCATAAGGCGATCTCAACCGCTCTTCGGCCTGCAGATTGTCGTCGGCGGATCGCGTTGGCTGTGCCAGCGGTGAGCTCACGAGCTCGGTTAGATCGTAGCCACCCTTGGCTCGACGCGGGATCCGATTGAGCTCGCCACGGTGCACATCACCTGAAAGCAGTACCACGCCGCCGATACGCTCGTCACGGATGAAATCAAAGAGCTCATCGCGCTCGTGTCGATAAGCGCCCCAGCTCTCGTCGAACTTATCGCCACCGCTGGTCGCCCAGCCGCCTCCGGCGATCAACAATTTGAAGGTCGCATCGCTCTCGCGTAGAGCTTGTTTGAGCCACGCTTTTTGCACCGTGCCGATCTGTGTCTTTGCAGGTCCGTCAAGCTGATCGCTCGGGTCGCGATAACTGCGTCCATCGAGACAGAAGCACTCCACTTGAGCGATCCGCTTGCGGAAAAAAACGCCGGGCGCCTCGGGTAATCCGTAGGCCGGGTTAGCCCAATACTTTTTAAAGCTGGCAAGGCCTAGCTCACGCACCGGCGAGGTTCGGTCGCCATTGTTGAGCCCGTAGTCGTGATCGTCCCAGATCGCCCACTGCGGCACGCTGTGTAGCATCGCCTGTGCACTCGGCACGCTGCGCTGCAACTGGTATTCGTATTCGAAAGCCATGGGGGCGAGACTGTCGATGTAGACGTGATCGCCGAGCCAAAAAAATCCATCCGGTTGCGCCGCCGTGATCGCCTCGAAGATCGGCTGACGCCCATCGAGGATTCGACGCGCACACGAACCGAAAGCCAATCGCAACGGCGCATTGCCGCGCGGGAGGGTACGAAACACGCGCGGCGTGCGTGCATAACGATCTGGCTTGCCATCCAGCAAAACGCGATAAGAGTACGCCGTTGCGGGCGAGAGCCCCTGCAAGCGGATGCGGACGATGTAATCCTGATCGGGTCTGGCATCGACGGCGATGCTGCGAACCGCGCCTTTCAAAGTGGGATCGGTGGAATACTCGATCTCGAGACGATGCGCATCCGAGGCGCGCATCCACAGTACCGTGCTGTCTGATGCGGTATCACCGATCATCGGCCCCTGCAGGATGCGCGGATAAGTCTGCGCACGCAGCAAATCCAACCAGCCGGCACCCGACGCTGCCGCCAGCAGTGCGAGCGCACGCCGACGCGACCAATCCTTCACCCGCGACATCAGCTCACCCGCTCAAGATCTTCGAAAGTCATCGAGTATGCGTGCTTGGAGTCCGTCGGATAGCGCTCGGATGACGCGACACGCCACACTTTGGGATCGAGCGGCGAGAAGTGGGTGTCGCCGTGCACGGTCGCGTGCACACGCGTGCGCAAGATCCGCTGTGCTTGAGGCAGCGCGAGTCGATAGATTTCGGCGCCACCGATAATCATCACCTCCGGTACATCCCCCGCCGCTTGCAAGGCCGCCTCGAGGGTCGGAACCACTGTCACGGCCGCATCTTGCACGGACAATCCGCCTTGCCGAGTCAGCACGATGTTATGTCGCTGCGGCAAAGGACGCCCGATGGATTCGAAAGTCTTGCGACCCATGATCACCGGTTTGCCGAGCGTCGCCGCTTTAAAACGCCGTAAATCCTCGGGCAGACGCCAAGGCAACTGCCCGTCAACACCGATGACGCCTGCATCGGTCATCGCGACGATCAAGGTCACGCGTGGCCTTGCCATACGATCGGCGCCCAGACTCAACGTCGTCTAGCGACGCGTTTGGTGCTTTTTGCAGCGACCTTCTGCTTAGCCTTCTTCGTCTTGGTCTGGGATTTTTTCGCCTTGGCTTTTTTCGCCTTGGCTTTTTTCTTTTGGGCGGGTCGCTTGGCAGGCCACAGCATCGTGCCGCGGCACTTGGGTGAGCCGCAGCGGCAGGCATAGATCTCATCGACATTCGGCGGATCGTTCTTGTCGCGACCGATCTCGTAGTCGTAGCCGAGCTCCTCGCCCTTGGGGATATCGCGCACCGCATCGATGAACACGCGACGCTCGGCGATCGCCGACTCGCAGTTACCGTCGCAGGAATGGTTGATGTACCGCGCTGCGTTACCCTTGCGACCGCCATCAATCACCGTCTTTCGATCGACGATGAACAGGAAAGTGTGGTTATCGTTCGGGTCGTGATCGGCGTAGCGCGCGTCGGCTTCCTGGTGTGAGATGCGCTCCCCGATGTACTCGATGATGCGGGTGCCCTTCGGAATCCGCTTGGCGGCGAAGATGCCCTTGCCGTGAATCTTGGAATTGCGGACCTGAATCCATGGACTGGTTCGCATCAGGGGTATCGCCACGCAGTATCTCCCGGAACAATGAATTGAATATCAAACGGCCACCGGCGCCTTGATCGCCGGGTGAAATTGGTAATTTCGAAACTCGAAATCGTCGAATACGTAATCGAACAGCGTCGGCGGCCGGCGGCCGATGACGAGCTCTGGCAGCGGCAGCGGCGCGCGCGACAATTGCAGGTCTGCTTGCTCGAGATGATTTGAATAGAGGTGACAATCGCCGCCCGTCCAGACGAAGTCGCCAACCTGCATATCAACTTGCTGTGCCACCATGTGCGTCAGCAAGGCATACGAGGCGATGTTGAACGGCACGCCGAGAAAGATATCGGCACTGCGCTGATACAGCTGGCAAGACAAACGTCCGTCGGCCACATAAAACTGGAAGAACGCATGGCACGGCATCAATGCCATATCCGCCAATGCGCCGACGTTCCAGGCGCTGACGATGATTCGGCGCGAATCGGGTTGCTCACGCAGCTGCCGTAGCACCTCGCTGATCTGATCGATCGAGCCGCCGCTCGGCGTCGGCCATGAACGCCACTGCTTCCCGTAGACGGGTCCGAGTTCACCCCGCTCGTCGGCCCACTCATCCCAGATCGTCACGCCATGCTCGCGCAGGTAACGCGTATTGGTTTCCCCTTTGAGGAACCACAACAGCTCATGCACGATGGACTTCAAATGGATCTTCTTGGTGGTAACCAGCGGAAAACCGGCACTGAGATCGAAGCGCATCTGATAACCGAACACCGAGACCGTACCGGTCCCGGTCCGATCGGTCTTGCGCGCGCCGTGCGCGCGCACGTGACGCATGAGATCCAGATATTGCTGCATGGGCTTACGCCGTGATCCTGTTACCCGAAGGCAGATCGCGCCGATATGCCAACAACAGCAAAACCACACCGGCGAGTAACATCGGCAGTGTGAGCACGTGACCCATCGTCAGCCAACCGCCGGCGAGATACCCGATATGGGCATCCGGCAGACGCCAGAACTCGACGATCAAACGTCCAGACGCGTACAGGATCAGGAAGAGCGCCGAGGGTGCCCACTGCGGACGCGGCTTCGAGGTGAACCACCACAGTACCGCCGCTAGCAACGCCCCTTCGAGCAGGGCCTCGTAAAGCTGAGTCGGGTGGCGAGCCACGCCATCGACCAGCATGGCCCAGGGCACATCGCCCGGTCGACCCCAGAGCTCGCCGTTGATGAAATTGCCAACGCGCACGGCAAAGATGCCGATACCCGGTAGCGCGGCCGCAAAATCGAATACGTCTGCAACGCGCCGACCGCGCCGTTTTGCAAACAAGGCGAGCGCGACGAGCACGCCGATGAGTCCTCCGTGGAAAGACATACCGCCTTCCCAGACCCGCAACAAATACAGCGGGTCTTGCCGCCAGAACTCCATGCCGTAGAACAGGGTGTAACCGATTCGACCGCCCAAGATGACGCCGAGCATCGCGAAGAACAAAAAGTCGTCGACATCGACGACCTTCCAGGTCGAGCCAGGCTGTGCAGCGCGTCGACGCGCCAACCACCACGCCACCGCGAAAGCGACGAGGTAGGTCAGGCCGTACCATCGGACCTTGAGCGGGCCTAGCTCGAGCGCAACAGGATCAAAGCCGGGATAGACGAGCATGCCGTGATTCTACCCTCAGCTGCGGGTCACACGGCAGAAGAAAGCCTTGAGGTAGCGTGTTTCCGGAATCGCCGGATGCACCGGATGATCGGGCGATTGCATGCCCTGATAGACAAGTTGGACTGAGCGATCCACATGCCTCGCCGCGGACTGAATCGCCGTTTGCAACGAGTCGATCGCCAGGTGGTAAGAACACGAACAGCTGATCAGCAGACCCTCGTCGGTGAGCACGCGCAGCGCGAGTTGGTTCAACTTTCGGTAAGCGGCCTCGCCTTGAGGGATGTCTTTGCGCCGTTTGATGAACGCCGGTGGATCGACGACCACAACGTCATAACGCTCGCCCGCCTCGGCGAGCTGTGAGAGCACCTCGAATGCATCGCCTCGATGGGCGAAGAATTCGGCGGTCTCAGCCGTGCACGCTTGCCTTGCCACATTCGCTTGAGCGCGCTCGAGCGCCACTGCCGACGCATCCACACAGTCGATCCGACTCGCCCCTAACGAAGCGGCGGTCGCGGCCCACCCGCCCGCATAGCAGCAGACATCGAGAACTCGCGCGCCCGACCTCATGAAACGAGCCAGCTGACTGCGATTGAATGCTTGATCGTAAAACCAACCGGTTTTCTGACCGCCCGCAAGTTCCGTCTCGAAAACGACCTGACCGCCATCGGCAGCCGATTCGACCACCTCGACCCGCTCCGGCGGTTCACCCCAAGCGGTTCGCACTTCTTCGGGCAAACCCTCGAGTGCTCGCGCGCCACCGTCGTTCTTCCAGAACAGCACGCGCGGCTTCAGCACGCGGCGTACAGCCTCTTCGATGATCTGCTGCTGAAGACACATGCCGGCCGTCGTTAGCTGGCCCACCACGACATCGTCGAAACGATCCAGTACGAGCCCGGGCAATCCGTCCGACTCACCGTAGACCCAGCGATAATGCGGTGAACGAAACAGGCGCTCACGCCAACTCAACGCACGGCGCAACTTTGCGGCAAACCAAGCAACGTCGATCGCCTCGTCGTGACGGGAAAGCAAACGCGCTGCGATCAGCGTGGATGGATTGACATAGGCCGTGCCGAGCGCCTGGCCGCGTTGATCCTGCACGGTCACTAACTGTCCCGACTCGAAGCTCGTCAGCGGCGTTTGGCTCGTATCGATCTCGTTGCTGAAGATCCAGAGATGCCCGGCGCGCAGTCGGCGTTCCTCGCCACGGCGCAGGCGCAATAGGGGTCTGGAACTCAAGGGATACTCCGCGCGATCCGCAATCGCGCCGATGTTACCGGATCGGCAAACCCTTCAGGGCACGCTCGCGCCGCGCGCTCATCTGCCCATGCAACTCCTTCATGACGTCAGAGCCGGTCGTGACGAACAAAAATGGGAAGAGTCCGTGCAGGATGCAGGCGATACCCGCCAACAACATACGGCAACCGAAGGACGTAGCCTGCACCAGGTGACCGAAGTAGCTTTCACCGATACTGGCGGGGTGGGCGGTGAAGAGGCGGGACCACATGCGCTTCAAGATAATCGGCCGGCTGCGAGATAGGATTGCAAAGATTGAATCGCCTTGGCTCTTGAGAGCAATTTTGTTTCTTTAAAATTATTTTTTATGTAAATTCGTCTCATGGATAAACTTGATAAGCGAATTTTAGACTTACTACAAAAGGATGCCGATCTGACCGCAGCCGATATCGCGGAGCGAATCGGGCTCTCGAAGGCACCCTGTTGGCGTCGAATCCAACGTCTGCGCGAGCGCGGCATCATCAAACGTACCGTCGCGCTGCTCGATGCCCGGGCGCTGAATGTCGGAACGACGGTCTTCGTCACCATCAAGGCGCCAAGTCATAGCGCCGGCTGGTTCGATAAGTTCGCGAAGGTGATCCGTGATCTGCCCGAAGTCACCGAGTTGCATCGCATGAGTGGCGATGTGGACTATCTGCTGCGAGTCGTCGTGCCGGACATCGACGGCTACGATGTCGTCTACAAGAAACTCATCAGTGCACTCGAGATGCTCGACGTCAGCGCGAGCTTCTCGCTCGAGACCATCAAGTCGACGACGGCCCTGCCCCTGCATTACGCAAAAACGGACTGAGCCTTTGGCATAGCGCCGCCCTGAGCGGCTCGAACGCGACCGGATCGAATGCGGGTGCGGCGGCCCAGTCGTACGCCCATGGATGCGCGACATCCAGCGGCGCCTTCTCATGGGCGTAACGCGGCACGAGATGCACATGCAGTGCGGGCTCCAGATTGCCGAACATCGCGTAGTTGATCCGCAGCGCGCCCGTCTCGGCGAGCAACGCATCGCCGAGCGTCGCCATATCCGCAAGGAACTGCGCCCTGCCGAGCGTACCGAACTCGTTCAGATGGGGCACAACGGGATCGGGCAACAGCAGGGAATAACCGCGCAGGAACTGACGTTCCCCAAAAACAGCCCAACCCGAGGGCAGACGCGCGATCAGCGTCGGATCGCGCCCCTCGCGCAGTGCTTCGACACGACGATGGATGGCCGTGCTCATGTCATGTCACTCCGGATCGAGCCCCAAAGCGCGCAGTGTACCGGTGGTCATCGCGGGGTCGCGATGGACGAACGCCTGCCAGCCACGCGCACAAGCGGCGTCCACGTTCTCGGGGCGATCGTCGATAAAAACCGTTTTCGCCGGTGACAAACCAAACCGCCGCTCAGCCTCGAGGTAGATCCTCGGATCGGGCTTCATGACGCCGGCCAAGTCCGAACGCAGCACATCGAGGGCGTAGCGATGTAAACCCACGACGTGCTCAAGATGAGCCCAGTGCAGATCGCCGACATTGGTGAGTAGAAAAATTCGGTGACGCGTGCGCAACCGATCGGCGAGTTGCAACATTGAGGGGTCCGGTCGCAGCATATCGACCCAGGCGGCCTCAAGTGCGGGTGCCGCAATCGACCGTGGTGCCAGCGCCGCCACTTGCTGCAGAAGTTGCGATCCGCGTAATCGACCGGTTTCATGCGCGGTGAGGTCGATGCGCCCGGTGATATCGTCCAAGGTTTGAACCGACGCGCCGTGCTCGCGCAACAAACCGAGTAAACGCTCAGGCTGCAGTGCGACCAAAACTCGACCGATGTCGAAAACTATATCGACCATGCGCGCAACTCACCCTGCTCCTTTTGGCCCTGCCCGTACTCGCTAGGCACCATCGCCACGGCGAACGGTACCGCATCGATCGCCGTGCAGTAGGCAAAATCCTCAAGCGGTGCCCAGTCAGCCGCCGGATCAAAGAATTTCTGCGCGGCGGGCGCCGCGCGCAGACGCGCCACCCAATCACTCGTATCGAACCGCTCACCCCGCAGACCGATTAGCAAGGCCTCGCGACAGAGATCATCTTCAACGCATCGCTCGCGCGCCTCGTGGCCCATCGCGACGATGGTCACCTCGTCAGGCTGCAAAGCACGCACCGCCGCGATCGTCGCCGATAGATTGACGAGCGCACCGGTGAATACCCGATCGGCCACGGCGAACGCGGCGGTCAAACCTTGAGTACCTGCATGGGTCGTGTGAATGAGCGTTCGAGCGCGCAAGTTTTCACGCAAAACTTCGGTCGGCGAATTACCGCAATCGAAACCGGGAACTTTGCGCGCATGCCGTTCGCCAATGAGCAAAGCCCTCGGGTCTGCCGCCTTCATCGCCCGAGCGAGCTCAATCTCGGCCACCGGGATGACGCGCTCGGCGCCTGCGGCAAGCGCATGGGCAATCAACGAACAGGCACGAAAGACATCGATGACGATCGCAACCCCTTGCGCCGAGGCGGCACCCGCCACGAAGTCGCTCGAGTGCAGCCGCATCTAGCGCTCGATCGTGAGCACGCTGCCGCGATCGTGACGATTCGAGTTCACCGACACCACCGTGGCCTTCGGAAAGAAGTTGAACTCCGACGCACTCGCCCAGGTGTAGGCGCCCATCGCACGACCGACGATCAGATCGCCGGGCTCGAGTTCGGGCAACAGGATGTTCTCGGAGATCACATCGATGCTGTCACAGGTCGGGCCGGCCAAGACCGAAGGGTGACGCTTGCCGCGCTTGAGGGTCTCGATCGGATAGCGCGCATGGTCGAACAGTTGCCCACTGTAGGACCCATAGAGACCATCGTCGAGGTAATACCACCAAAGCCCCTCGCGTTCGGCACGGCCCATTACCGACGCGACCCCGATCGCCGCGGGACCGGCGATATAGCGCCCGGGCTCCGCGATGATGCGTACTCGCTTGGGTAACTTCGACAACGCAGCGCGGATCGGTGCACAGAACTCGTGGATGACCGGCGCGCGCTGTGAATAGTCGATCGGAAAGCCCCCGCCGATATCGAGCGTGTCGCATGGACCGAGCCTCTCCCGACGCGCGGTCGCGAGCAGCCGAGCGCAGGCGTCGATCGCTTCGACGTGTTTCGACGGATCGGCGGCTTGCGAGCCCACATGGAAAGACAAACCGCGCACGACGAGACCCAAATCGTGAGCCTTGCGAGCAAGCGCCAACAGATTCTCGGGATCGCAACCAAACTTGCGCGAGAGATCGCACACGGCTCCCGGACTGCGGAACGACACCCGCAGCAACACTTCGACCTCATCGGCATAAGGGACGAACTTGCGCAACTCGTCTGGATTGTCGGCGATGAATACTTTGACGCCGCGCATCAACGCCGAGCGGATATCGATGTCGCGCTTGATCGGATGCGTGTGGATGCAGAGGTTCGGATCGGCACCGAGCTTGGCGACGAGCTCCACTTCGCCAGTCGTCGCCAAATCTAAAAATCCACCCTCGGCAAGCACGGTTTTCACAACCGCCGGATGGGGCAAAGGTTTCAGCGCGTAGTGCAGATCGACTCCGGGCAGCGCACGCTGCAGGCCGCGGTACTGCTGCCGGATCCGCTCGCAATCGATGATCAGCAGCGGCGAGCCGAACTCGCGCACCAAACGTCGAATCTCTCGCGGCACAAACGGGTCGATCATGATGATGGATACCTGAAACGCGGTGGATGAAAATTCAACGTGCCGCAGCACGGCTCAGTCGATCCCGCACGGCGTCCCACTCGGGACTTGTGGGAACCTGCTCGATGAGGATACGCGCGGCGTTTTCTTTGTCGAGCGAGCGCAAGTTGGCATACAGATCGTGAGCGTAAGCGGCCGATGACGCGGGTGCTTGCAGCCAACGGCGCACAGGCAGCGATATCGCGCCGCGGGCCGATGCCATGCGAGTCTCCGGTGCGCTACGTGCGAGCACGGCAACGGCCTCACCGGATGCAATGCAGGACTTGATCCGCGCATCAAGCGCCTCGACCGCCACGAGCTCGACCGGCGTCTGCGGCGCGTAGTGCTGCGGCATGGAGCCCGGCACGCGCGGCACCGTGGTCGACGAACCAAGCGCGAGCGGACCGATCAACGCTTCGAGCGACTCGCGGCCAATGATCCCGGGTCGCAGGATGCGCGGCGGCGTCTCGAGCAGCGAAAGGATCGTCGATTCGACACCCACTTCGCAGTCACCGCCCTCGAGAATCATGACACCCTCGGGAAACTCTTCACGCACGTGCACGGCACGGGTCGGTGACACGCGGCCGTAGCGGTTGGCCGATGGAGCTGCAATGCCACTACCGAACGCGCGCAGCAGGCGTTGCGCGACCGGATGACTCGGCACACGCACGGCGAGGCTGGTCTGACCTCCGGTCAACACGGGCGACACCTCGGCAGCGCACGGCAACACCAACGTGAGTGGTCCCGGCCAAAACCGTTGCGCGAGCTGCTCTACCCGCGTCGCCGTGGGCGCGGGCAACGCCGCCACCCAGCGTGTAAGCTGCGCGACGTCGGCCAAATGCAAAATCAACGGATGGTCGGTGGGACGACCCTTGGCCGCATAGACACGCGACAGCGCAGCGGAGTTGCCTGCGTCGGCACCGAGCCCGTAAACGGTCTCGGTGGGAAACGCCACAAGCTCACCTGCCCGCAGCGCCTTTACGGCCGCCGCGATGTCGGCATCGCTTGCTTCAATCGGAACGCTCATCGCGAGATTTTACCCGAGGGCTGTCTCAGGCGCGGCAAACTCACGCGCGAGTTCGATGATGCTGAGCGGGGCAGATCCTTCAGCCTTGTTGTTGACGATGATCGTCACGTCTCGCCCCGCCGCGAGTGCGCCCCGCGCGAGCCCAACGATTTTTTGACGGGCCAGCGGATCCGGATCGATCAAGCGATCGAAGGGTGCGTAAGCGGTCTTGGCCTCTTCGTAGCTGCGACCCGGTGCCAACAACCAACGGATGACGAGGGGACCGCGACTGCTCGAGGTCCGCTCTGCGCCGCTATCACCCTGAGCGTCGACCGGTGGCATGCGCGGATGCTGCGCGTAGCCGTGCACGGCACCCGAGGCATACAGCATCTGTTGATAATCGAGGCCAAGCATCTCGGGATCACGCCATTCGATGGCGTAGTTCACTCCCTCGGGTAGTGCCCGCAGAAACTCATGGAGACGCTGCAGTAACTCGCGTCGGTAACCGAGCACGCGCGCGCCGAGCGGCGAGAACTGGAACAACACGACACCGAGCGTTTCGCCGAGCGCGCGTCGGGCAGGATCAATCACGTAGCGAGTCGCATGATCGACATCGAGAAAAACATCGGGGACACCCTCAAGATAGACCGGTCGGCGCGCCGACTTCGGGAGCATCAACGCGGCATGCGCCTTCAACAAGAAACGAAAATCGGCACTGACCGCTTTGCGCATACGAGCCAAGGTATCGGCATCCAGAGGTCGGTAGTAACTCCGATCGACGCCGACCGATCGCAACAAAGGATGAGCGCTGTAGGCGGAGAGCCCCGATCGCGCGAGCGTCGACTCGTTGTATTCGTCAGCGTAGACGAGACCATTCCAACCCGAGAAAGACCAAGTCGATGTCCCCATCCGCAAGCGAGCGGGCAATTGCGCAGCTAGCGAGGTGTATTCGCAGGCCGCCGTCGCGGCAGCCACCCGTGAAGACCCCGCGGCAGAACGCGCTGTGCGGCGCCTGGTCGCTGGCGCCAACGGTTCGCCGAAGAGATCGAATCCGGCGGACTCTGGGACCGCGGGATCAGACATCGTCAAAGAGTCAGCGACGCACCGAAGGCCGCACGATAGCGTGTCACGAACTCCTCGCGAGAGAAGCGATGGTTCTGCGTACCATGCTGGACGATCTTGATCGAACCCATCAGCGAGGCGATGCGTCCGGTCGTTTCCCAATCGAGCCCGCGCTGCAAGCCGAACAGCAAGCCGCCCCGATATGCGTCGCCACAACCGGTCGGGTCGGCAATCTTCTCTGGCGCCACGGCGGGGATCTCGATCATGTTGCCGTCGACGTGGATCTGCGAACCGGCAGCTCCTCGGGTGACGATCAGCGCGGCCACCTTCGCTGCGATCTCCCCAAGCGACCAACCGGTGCGCTCGACGAGCAGACTCGCTTCGTAATCATTGACTGCAACCCAACGCGACTGCCCGATAAGCGTACGCAAATCATCGGGGCCGAGCAGCGTCATGGCCTGACCGGGGTCAAAGATAAAGGGTATACCGGCTGCTGCAAATTGCGCAGCGTGTTCGAGCATGCCGAGATGACTCTCGGGAGCCACGATGCCGAGGTCGATGCCGGCGTTCTTGGGTACGTGATTGACGTGCGCGTGATTCATGGCGCCCGGATGAAAAGCCGTAATCTGGTTGTTATCGGCGTCCGTCGTGATGTAAGCCTGCGCGGTGTATTCGTCCTCGAGCTGCCGGATGTGATCCAGCGACAGGCCGCAGTTCTGCATCCAAGCGCGATACGGACCGAAATCAGTGCCGACGGTCGCCATCACCTTGCCCTCACCGCCCAAGAGCTTGAGGTTGTAGGCGATGTTACCAGCACAGCCACCGAAGTTTCGTCGCAACCCCGGCACGAGGAAAGCCACGTTCAACATGTGGATACGATCGGCGAGGATGTGATCTTTGAAGTGACCCTCGAAGACCATGACGGTGTCGTAGGCTACCGAACCACAGATAAGTGCCGCCATGTCGAGTCTCCGTCCCGCACCGCGGGAATCAATAATCGAATAGCACCAGTGCCCAGACGACGCCGAGCAAGGCAAACGAAGTGAACACCGCCGCCGAGCCGATATCTTTGGCGAGCCCCGAGAGAGCATGGCGCTCGAGACCGATGCGATCCACCGTCGCTTCGACCGCGCTGTTGAGCAGTTCGACAATCAGCACGATGAAGATCGGTCCGACTAACAGTGCCCGTTCGACGCCGCTCTCTCCAAGCCACAGCCCGAGCGGAAAGAGCATCACGCAGAGCGCGAGCTCCTGCCGAAAAGCGGCCTCTTCACGATACGCACCGACGAACCCTTTCCAGCTGTTGCCAAAAGCGCGCAACAGACGGATCAGGCCCGTCGGCTTCAGTCGATCTGTCGGTGTTGAGTTGTTCACGCAGCAGAGTTTACCGGCTTCCAAGTCAGATCTAGCTGTTTTGCAGCACGAACGTCATCCAATCTTCGGACCGGCATGGTGTGCGGCGCCGTCTTCAACGTGCTCGCATCGGCTTGCGCCTCGGCCATTATGCTCGCCATCGCCGCGACGAACCCATCGAGTGTTTCGCGACTTTCGGTCTCGGTTGGCTCGATGAGCAGACACTCGGGTACGAGCAAGGGGAAGTAGGTGGTCGGCGCGTGGAAGCCGTAATCGAGCAAGCGCTTGGCGATATCCATCGCCGTGACGTTCAACTCCTTCGCTTGACGCTTCATGGTCACGATGAACTCGTGGCTGGCGCGTCGCTCGGGGTAAGCAAGATCAAAGCCCGCCTGGCGCAACCTCGCCATGACGTAGTTGGCATTGAGCGTCGCGTATTCGCCGACGCGACTCATGCCCTCACGACCCAACATGCGCATGTAGATGTAGGCACGCAGCAAGACCCCCGCATTACCCATGAAGGCCGACAACCGGCCGATCGACTGCGGCCGGTCGGCTTCGGAGAGCCAGCGGTAATGATCGCCCTCGCGTCCCACGATCGGCACCGGCAGGAAGGGTTCGAGTCGCGCGCTGACACCCACGGCACCGGCACCCGGTCCACCGCCACCGTGCGGCGTGGAAAAGGTCTTGTGCAAGTTCATGTGGATGACATCGAAGCCCATATCGCCCGGGCGAACCTTGCCGAGGATCGCGTTCAGATTCGCGCCATCGTAATAGAGCAAGCCGCCCGCACCGTGCACGAGCTTGGCAACCTGTTCGATCTTGCGCTCGAACACACCGAGCGTCGACGGATTGGTGAGCATGATGCCCGCGGTATTGGGTCCCACGGCCTTGGCGAGCGCGTCGAGATCGACGTCACCCTGGGCATCGACCGGAATTTCTTTGACGATACAACCACACATGGTCGCCGTCGCAGGATTCGTACCGTGCGCTGCCTCGGGTACGATGATCTCGTTTCGTGCGAGGTCGCCGCGGGCGCGATGATAAGCGCGGATCATCGCCACACCCGCAAATTCGCCGTGCGCTCCGGCCATCGGGTTGAGCGACACCGCCTTCATACCGGTGACTTCCTTGAGCATTTCCTGCAACTCGAACATGCAGGAGAGGAAGCCTTGGCCTTGCGTATCCGGCGCGAGCGGATGACGCGCGAGGAACTCGGGCAGCATGGCGTATTGGTTACAGGCCTTCGGGTTGTACTTCATCGTGCACGAACCGAGCGGGTAGAAGTTCGTGTCGATGGAGAAGTTCAACTGCGAGAGTCGCGTGAAGTGACGCACGGCATCGAGCTCACTCACCTCCGGCAGCATCGGCGCCGTGCGACGACGCAGCGCGGCCGGAATCTTCTGGGCGGCCGAGGCCACATCTGCACCCGGCGGCTGCTGCGCGTGGGCACTACGACCCGCACGTGAATATTCGAAAATAGATTTTTCGAGGATCTGGTTCATGGATTCGTTCTCCTTAAGCCGCACGCACCTTTTGCACGGCAGCGCCGAGCGCTGCGGCGTAGCGAGCGAGATCGCCCGCCGTCTTCGTTTCAGTCGCACACACGAGCAGCGCCGAACCCAGCTCCGGATAATCCCCCGAGAGATCCAAGCCGCCCAAGATGCCCTGCGCCTCGAGCTCACGCAGCACCGCCGAGGCGGGTCGATCGAGCAACAAGACCGCTTCGTGGAAACGCGGCCCCTTGAAGGCAGCACGTACCCCCTTCACCTGGGTGAGCGCCTCGACGAGTTCGTCACTGCGCTGCATCGAAGCTGCAGCCACCTTCGACAGACCCTGCGGTCCGATCAAAGTCATGTAGATCGTCGCCGCCGTCATCAGCAGACCCTGATTGGTGCAGATGTTGGACGTCGCCTTGCCACGACGGATGTGCTGCTCGCGAGCCTGCAAGGTGAGCGTATAACCTTGCTTGCCATCGAGATCGACAGTGCGCCCAACGATACGGCCCGGCATCGAGCGCACGTATTCCATGCGCGTCGTCATGAAGCCGAAGTACGGGCCGCCCGAGGAGAGCGGAACGCCGAGGGGTTGACCTTCACCGACACAAATATCGGCGCCGGTCTTGCCCCACTCGCCCGGCGGCTTCAATAACGCGAGCGAAGTCGGATTGACGACCGCAATGACGAGCATGCCCTGCTCGTGCGCCCAATCGGTCAACGCATCGACATCTTCGAGTTGACCAAAGAAATTGGGTTGCTGAATCACGAGCGCGGCGATGTCCTCACCGGCGTAAGCAGCGAGCGCCTCGCGATCGATGCAGCCATCTTCGCGACGGTAAGCCACCGTCTCGAAACGCAACCCCTGATTGCCGGCGGTGCTGATGGCCACCCGACGGTAATTCGGGTTCACCGTCTGCGGCACGAGCACGCGCAAGCTCTTCGACTTGCGATGGGCGCGTACGGCCATCAGCGCCGCCTCTGCCACAGCTGAGCCGCCGTCGTAGAGCGACGCGTTCGAGACTTCCATGCCCGTGAGGCTCGAAATCATCGTCTGGTATTCGTAGATCAACTGCAGCGTGCCCTGGCTCGCTTCAGCCTGGTAAGGCGTATAGGCGCTGTAGAACTCACCGCGAGTGGTGATCGTCCAGACCGCCGATGGAATGTGATGCTCGTAGGCACCGGCACCCAGGAACGACAGCGGTCGACCGTCGAGCCGCGCTCGCTCGCCCATCAGCCGACCGATCTCCATCTCCGAGAGACCCTCGGGGATGCCATCCAGACCCGAGATACGCAGGCTCGCCGGAATCTCATCGAACAGCGCATCGATCGAAGGCGCGCCAATGGTCACGAGCATCTCGCGTACATCCTGCTCCGTGTGCGGAATGAACGGCATGATCAGCCCCCCTCAGCGGCAAGCACGGCCGAATACGCGCTGGCGTCGAGCAGCGCATCGAGGCCCGAGGATGACGCCGGTTGCACGCGATAGAGCCAACCCTTGCCATAGCAATCTTCGTTGATGAGCTCGGGGCTACCCGATAAAGACGCATTCACCTCGACGACCGTCCCGGCCACGGGCGAATAGACATCGCTCGCCGCCTTGACCGACTCGACGACAGCGCAAGCGCCACCGATAGCGAGCGCCGTACCCACTGGCGGCACATCGACGAAAACGAGATCCCCCAGCGCGTGCTGCGCGTGATCGGTGATGCCGACTTCAATGCGTCCATCCGGCAGCGAGCGGGCCCATTCGTGGGATTTGGCGTAGCGTAAATCGGCGAGAACTTGGCTCATGGGGATACTCCTCAAAGGCTGATGAGAGCGCGTCCGTGACGAACGAAAGGCAACTTCACGACCCGGGCTGCGAGCAACTTGCCGCGGATGTCGACTTGTACGGTCTCGCCCGTGGCACGCGGCACACGAGCGAATGCAATGGACCGCTCGAGCGTCGGCGAAAAGGTGCCACTGGTCACCTCGCCTTCGCCCACGCCGGGCACCACCACTTTTTGGTGGGAGCGCAAGACCCCGCGATCCTCGAGTAACAAGCCGACGAGTTTCATCGGCGAGCCACCGGACTGACGGATGGCCTCGAGCGCTGCACGCCCGACGAAGTCGCGTTCGAGGGGCTCGAAGGCGACGGTCCAAGCCAGCCCTGATTCGAGCGGATGGCGAGTCTCGTCCATGTCGTTGCCATAGAGATTCATACCCGCTTCCAGACGCAATGTGTCGCGCGCGCCGAGACCGCAACTCGCGACACCGGCAGCGCTGAGCGCTCGCCACACGGACTCGACCTCTACGGCGGGAATCACGACTTCAAAACCATCTTCACCGGTGTAGCCGGTGCGCGCGACGAACCACGCGCCGCATTCGATACCAAAGAAGGGCTCGAGCAACAGCGCGCGCTCACGATCCTCAGGCGCCAGCAACGCCGCCACTGCTGTACGTGCCCTCGGCCCTTGAACAGCGATCATGGCAAGGTCGTCGCGCTCGAGGATCTCGACGTCGAGACCCCAATCGGCCGCACACCGACGCATCCAGGCGAGGTCGTGATCCCGCGTGCCCGCATTGACCACGATTCGGAAATGACTCTCGGTCAAAAAATAAACGATCAGATCGTCGATCACACCGCCCGTGGCGTTGAGCATGCAGCTGTAGAGCGCCTTACCTGCGATGCGCAATTTGCCGACATCGTTTGCCACGAGACGCAAGAGAAACGCACGAGTGGCAGCCCCACGCAAATCAACGACACACATGTGCGAAACATCGAACATGCCGGCATCGCGCCGAACATGATGATGCTCCTCGATTTGCGAGCCGTAGTTGACTGGCATATCCCAGCCGCCGAAATCGACCATGCGCGCGCCTTGCGCGACATGCAGATCGTGTAGCGGTGTCTTGCGTCCCATGCTCTGCGCCCTCCTCGAGCGGACAAGCCCAAGCCAAAAAAAAAGAGCGGCGGAGGCCTCTCGACCTCCGCCGCCCCTCTGTCCTTGAACCTGAGAGATCGGGTACTTGCCGTACCGCTCCCCTTCGGTGGACTCCCGGTGGGGAGCCGCTCTCCAGAGTTCGCCTGCGACCTGCCGTTCTTCTGCCTGAGCGTTTCCGGGCGGAAACTTGCGCCTTCGGCGTCCGAAGTCGCCCTGTAGCGGGGCGCTCGAATCTCTCCGGCGAGGTCTGATAACGCGAACGGGCGTCATCATAGCAGCCCGCACGATCGCGCGGCGCCTGACTTACACTGTCCATACGTCCTGACAGGAGCCCCCCGATGCCGTCCCACTTGCGGTCCATCCTCTCGACCTTGAAGTTACTCCCGGTCGTCGCCTTGAATCTGCTCTCGATTCCCACCGGTACCACGGCGGAGCCCGCCTCGACGTCCCTGACGGCCTTGTTCGAACGCACCTGGGAGGCAGAGCTCGCGGCCGATCCACAAAGTGCGACCTATCTCGGTGACACCCGGTACAACGACCGCTGGACCGACCTGTCGATCGCTGCGATCGACCAGCGGATCGCCGCAGATCGCGCCACCCTCGCGTCACTGAAGGCGATTCCGCGCGACGCTCTCACTCCCGCCGAGCAACTGGATTACGATCTTTTCGAGCGCGAGTACCGGCAGCGCCTTGCCACCGCATCGTTCAAGCCTTGGCTTTATCGTATCGATCATCAGGGCGGCATCCAGACGCTGTCGGAAATCACCGAGTTGCTTCCCTTCCAGTCGGTCAAAGACTACGAAGATTGGATTGCGCGCCTCAATGGAATCGGCACGCTCATCGACCAACACATCGCGCTGCTCGATCTCGCCGTTCGCGAGGGGCGCACGCAACCGCGCGTGATCATGCAAAGAATCCCGGCACAGCTCGCGCTGCAAAACGTGTCCAAGCCCGAGGACAGCCCGTTCTACGCGCCATTCAGTCGGTTCCCAGACCAGATCGATACCGCCAGCCGGGCACGTCTGACAGCGGCCGGTCTGCGCGCCATCGAGACCGTCGTGCTGCCCGCCTATCGGCGTTTCACGACGGCATTCGAGCAACGCTACCTACCGGCCACACGTGACAGCGTCGGCATCTCGGCGACACCGGCGGGTGCCGATTTCTACCGCGAACGCATCGCCTATCACACCACGAGCAGCGCGCTGACCGCGGAGGAAATCCACGCCATCGGCCTCTCGGAAGTTGCGCGGATACGTAGCGAGATGCTCGCGATCAAAGATCGCGTCGGCTTCAAGGGTGGCTTACAAGAGTTTTTTGTCTTCCTGCGCACTGACCCGCAGTTCTATTACCCGACACCGGAAGCCTTGTTCGAGGCCTATCAAGCCGTCTCGAAACGTATCGACCCTGGTCTCGTCAAACTCTTTGGCAAGCTGCCACGCACTCCCTATGGCGTGCGCGCGATACCAAGCACGAGCGCGCCGAACACCACCACCGCCTATTACCAGCCGCCGGCAGCCGACGGCACGCGACCGGGCTTTTACTACGTCAATCTGTATCGCCCCGAGGTGCGGCCCAAGTACGAGATGGAGGTGCTGTCGGTGCACGAAGCGGTTCCCGGACATCACTTGCAAATTGCGCTCGCCA
Source organism: Gammaproteobacteria bacterium (assembly GCA_018970145.1). Taxonomy (GTDB): domain Bacteria; phylum Pseudomonadota; class Gammaproteobacteria; order Steroidobacterales; family Steroidobacteraceae; genus UBA964. The sequence continues at coordinate 62,584 of JAGWWY010000001.1, read as the reverse complement.
TGGAGCAGGCATCGATGCCGCAGTTCCGTCGAAACGCCGGCTATACGGCTTACGTCGAAGGCTGGGCGCTCTACTCCGAGAGTCTCGGGGAGGAGCTCGGTCTCTACCAAGACCCCTACTCGAAGTTTGGGCAATTGACCTATGACATGTGGCGCGCGGTACGCCTCGTGGTCGATACGGGGCTGCACTCGAAAGGCTGGAGTCGCCAACAGGCGATCGAGTTTTTCAAAGATAATGCGGCCAAGACCGAGGCCGACATCGTCAATGAAATCGATCGCTACATCGCTTGGCCAGGCCAAGCGCTCGCCTACAAGATCGGGCAGCTGCGCATCCAAGCGCTGCGGCGCGAGGCTGAGCAGCAGCTTGGCGCTCGTTTCGACATCCGCGCCTTCCATGACGTGGTGCTCGAGACCGGCGCCGTGCCACTCGATGTCATGGAGGGTAAAGTGCGCGCTTGGATAGCGAGGAAGGCACGATGATCCAGCGACGAACGAGTGTGGTAACCCGAGTGGGCGGTGTCCGCGTCGGCGGCGGTGCACCCATCGTCGTCCAATCGATGACCAACACCGATACCGCCGACATCGAATCTACCGTTGCGCAGATACGCGCGCTCGCGCGCGCCGGCTCCGAACTCGTTCGGGTCACAGTCAACACCGAAGAGGCCGCGGCGGCCGTGCCCCACATCCGCGACCGCCTCGCGCAGCAGGGCGTTCCGGTGCCGTTGATCGGCGACTTTCACTTCAATGGGCACAAACTGTTGAAGGCCCACCCAGCCTGCGCCGAGGCACTCGCCAAGTACCGCATCAATCCGGGTAACGTCGGTCGAGGCAGCAAGCGCGATCCACAATTTGCCGAGATGATCGAAGTGGCCTGCCGCCACCAAAAGCCCATCCGCATCGGCGTGAACTGGGGCAGCCTCGACTCCGAATTGCTGACGCGCATGATGGATGAGAACAACGCTGCACCGAACCCTCGCAGCGCGAACGAGGTGATGCGCAGCGCAGTGGTCGAATCGTGTCTGCAAAGCGCCGCTCGCGCCGAAGAGCTCGGACAATCGCACGAGGCCATCGTGTTGTCGGCCAAAGTCAGTGGTGTGCAAGATCTAATCGCGATCTACACCGACCTTGCCGCGCGTTGTGATTACCCACTGCACGTGGGCCTCACCGAAGCCGGCATGGGCAGCAAGGGCATCGTCGCCTCGACGGCGGGCATTGGCGTGCTGTTGCAGCGCGGCATCGGCGATACGATCCGCGTCTCTCTCACGCCGGAACCGAATGGTGATCGCACCCAAGAGGTGATCGTCGCGCAAGAAATACTGCAGACCATGGGCCTGCGGTCTTTCGTGCCGATGGTGATCGCCTGCCCCGGCTGTGGTCGAACGACGAGCACCTACTTCCAGCAACTCGCGCAAGACATCCAATCGCACATCCGTCATCGTATGCCGGAGTGGCGCAAGCTCTACGACGGCGTCGAAGAGATGAACGTGGCCGTGATGGGTTGTGTCGTCAATGGTCCGGGCGAGAGCAAACACGCGAACATCGGCATCAGCCTACCCGGTACGGGCGAACGACCGGTGGCGCCGGTGTACGAAGATGGCGAGAAGACCGTGACCTTGAAAGGGGATCACATCGCTGAGGAATTCCAACAACTCGTCGAAGCCTATGTCGCCCGCAGTTATCGCAAGCGAGAATCCGTATGAGTCATGACGATCCGCAAAATCCCTTGGCCGCCAAGAAATGCCTGCCCTGTGAAGGTGGCGTCCCAGCCCTCAGCCACACCGAGTGCGAGCGCCTGCTTGCACAACTCTCATCGGATTGGCGTCTGTCGCCGGATGGCACGGAGCTGCAACGCGAGCTCGTGTTCAAGGATTTCTTCCGCACCATGAGCTTCGTCAACGCGCTAGCCCATGTCGCCAATGCCGAAGATCATCATCCGGATCTCGCCATCGGCTACAACTACTGCCGCATCCGCTACACGACCCATGCGATCGGCGGTCTCTCGGAAAACGATTTCATCTGCGCTGCCAAGGTCGATCAGCTCGACTGAGCCACCGCGATGGACTAAACGCTGCGCCTCGCAAAGCGCGGTAGCTCACCCTCGAGCCCGAGCGCTCGCAGCGCAAACGGTCGACGCAGTGTTGCATTGCGTCCGATCACACTCATCCCGCGCTCGGCCAACGCACCGATTGCACCTCCGCCAAAAGCGAGGTAGCGGTTGATGCCATCCAACGCAAAACTCATCAATTCATTCTCACTCTTGCGCCAACGCTCATAGCGGCGCAAGGCGAGACTGGCACCGGGTGATTCACCGCGCGCGATCGCCCACTCGATCACCTCGGCCAAACTCGCTGCGTCGAGCAAGCCAAGATTGACGCCCTGCCCCGCCAAGGGATGGATGATGTGCGCCGCATCGCCGATCAGGGCGCAGCGCTCGCGCGTGTAGCGCTCGGCATTGACGCGGCGCAACGGAAAGCTGCGACGCTCGCTTGCGAGCTGCAAGTCACCGATCACGCGATCACTCGCTTCGGTCACGGCTCGATTGAATTCATCGCCACTCGCGGCCAGCAAACCTTCCGCTTTCGCGCGCGGCAATGACCAGACCAGCGAACACTCGCCACTGGCGAGTGGCAGTAGCGCAAGCGTTCCATCACCCAGAAATCGCTGCCACGCCGTGTTCTCATGCGACGCCTCACACACCAGATTGGCGACGATTGCTAGTTGCCCGTAATCCTGCGACTCGATACCGAGCCCCGCCATGCGGCGCACGATCGAGCGCGCGCCATCGGCACCGATGACCAAACGGGTCGTTATCGCGTGAGTCGCCGTCCCGAGCTCCACGGCATCGGACAAGAAATTCAACTGCCGCAAGGGCTCTTCACGCAACACACCACCCACCGCTTCGAACGCAGCGAGCGCGGCGCGCTGCAACGCGCCGTTACCGACGATGTACCCGAGATTGGGTTCGGCCAGCTCCGCCGCCTCGAAATACAAACTGCCGTCACCGCGCGGCGGGGCGCTCGCGGGCCAGACGTGCATGCGCTCGTAGGGCGACAACGCCCGAGGTTGCGCCGCCAATGCCGACCAGACACCGGCATGCCGCAAAATGCGCTCGCTCGCGCGCGAGATCGCGAACACGCGCAAATCCGCGAGGTCCTGCGCGGGCGGCGTCGGCCACTCGCGCGAAGGAACGTCACGCTCGAGCAGCAACACGCGCCCGGCACGACAAAGCCCGGCGCGCAGCAGCAGCGCACCTTGCGCGGCACCGACAGGACCGCCGCCCACGATGGCGACATCGAAGTCCGTCTCGCCAGCGATGCCCGCTCTCACAGCGACAAGCCGCGCGCGAGACGCGGTGTACGGCCCGCGAGACCCCAACTCAAGCGCGACATCGCCTGTTTCGCGGTGGGCGACAGATCGAACAACAACAAACCGAGATCGCGCATCAAGGGCACACCGGGACGCTGATCGCCGAAGAGTTTCACGAGTCGATCGGTAAAGTCGATGATGCCCTCGCGATCGGCGCCGCGTCGCCGCGCGAACTCAGCGAGCAGTGTTGCCGAGCCCACATCGACACCGCACCCACCGCGCCTCGCATCGGCCAGCGCGCCCATCAATATCTCGGCGAGCGTCACCGCATCGCGCAGACCCAGATTGAAACCCTGACCGGCGACCGGATGCAACGCTTGCGCGGCGTTGCCGATGAGCACGCAGCGATCTGCCGTGATGGCAGCCGACCGGGTCAAGCGCAGCGGATACCCCTGCCGCCGACCGACGCGCAGCAAACGCCCGATACGCCAACCGAAGGCCGACTGCAGGCGTACCAAGTAATCGGCATCCGAGAGGGCGAGAACCTCTTCGGCCGCACTCGGCGACAACGTCCAGACGATGCCATAGTGACCATCGTGCAGGGGCAATACCGCAAACGGGCCCGTCGGCGTGAATCGCTCGTAGGCTGTGCCATCGGCCGGTCTCGAACTGGCCACGTGCGCCACGATCGCGACCTGCTGATAATCCTCGACGTTCGCCCCAAGCCGAGCCGCGCTGCGGACCAAAGAATTCGCGCCATCAGCCGCCACCACGAGTCGGGCTCGCAAGGGTTGCTCGCCGGGTTCCGTGTGCAACGAGACACCATCCGCATCGAAGGCCACCGCGGTACAACGAGCCGGCATGCGGCGCTCGAGACTCACCTGCGCGTCGAGTGCCGCAGTCAAAGCACGCCCCATCGAGCGATTGGTGATGACATACCCGAACGCGTCGATATCGTGCTCGCGCGAATCGAGGCGCGCAAAACCGGCACGACCTGCATCAGAGACATGAATTTCCCGAATCGGCGCCGCCTCGGTGGCCATCGCAGACCACACACCGAGCGACTCGAAGATCCGTCGTGTGCCATTACCGAGTGCGGTGGTCCGATCGTCGAAACTCGGTTGGGCCGCGGCATCGGGCGTCACGCCCTCGATCAGCGCGACGCGCAAACCCGTCGGACGCAAAGCGAGCGCCAGGCTCGCACCCACGAGCCCGCCGCCGACGATCGCAAGATCCACCTCGACAGAATCGCTCACAACCAGCGCCTCATGACACGCCCCTCACGCTGCACTCATCACGCTGCACTCATCAGGTCTTCAATCTCGGCGACCGCCTTGGGCACGCCGGCCGTGAGGACCTCGGGCTCGTCGTCGGTGACGAGCACATCATCTTCGATGCGGATACCAAGGCCGCGCAGTTCCGGCGGTACGCCGCGCGTCCCCGGCGCGACATAAAGCCCAGGCTCAATGGTCAGCACCATGCCAGGTTCGAGCAGGCGCCAAGCATCACCGATTTTGTAGTCGCCGACGTCGTGCACGTCCATGCCGAGCCAATGCCCCGTTCGATGCATATAAAACCGACGATATTCCTGCGACTTGATCAGCGACGGGACGCGACCCTTGAGCAAACCGAGTTTCACCATGCCCGCGGTCAACACCTCGACGGCGACTTCGTGCGGGCGGTTCCAGTCGTTGCCGACTCGAACCGCGTCGATCGCCGCCAAGTTCGCTTCGAGCACCACCTCGTAAGCGGCCCGCTGCGTATCCGTGTAGCGCCCGTTAACCGGGAACGTACGCGTGATGTCGGAGGCATAACTCTGGTATTCGCAACCCGCATCGATCAGCAACAAATCGCCATCGTTCAAGACGGACTCGTTCTCACGGTAGTGCAGGATGCAACCATTGGCGCCACCGCCCACGATGGGCAGATACGAGATGTCGGCGCGCCACCGTGCGAACTCGTGACGCAGTTCGGCCTCGATCTCGTACTCGTAACGGCCGGGCCTACAAAAACGCATCGCGCGAACATGTGCAGCCGCGGCGATCCGCGCCGCCTCACGCATGCGTTCGATTTCGCCACGACTCTTGAAGAGTCGCATCTCATTGAGCACGTGTTCGAGCGCCACCATCTCATGCGGCGCATGACGCCCTTGCTTGGCCTCGGCACGCAGACGATTCACCCAACCGACGACCCGCTGGTCGAACTCGCGATCGTGACCGACCGAGTAATAGAGTTTGGCTCGACCCTCGAGCAAGCCCGGTAAGATCTCGTCGATGTCGCTGATGGGGAATGCATCGGTGGCACCGTAATCGCGCCGCGCACCGACCGGGCCTGCGCGCCGCCCGTCCCAAGTTTCACGCGCCGGATCTCGATCGCGCACGAACAGGAGGTAGTCCCCCTGTGGGCGGCCCGGCATCAACACCGCCACCGACTCGGGCTCATCGAAGCCCGTCAGGTAGTGGAAATAACTATCCTGTCGATAAGCGAATTCGACATCGTTGTTGCGCATCGGCACCGGTGCCGCCGCGACGATCGCCATGGCGTCGCGACCCATCGTCTTCATGAACTGACGGCGACGGCGTGCGAACTCATCCCGTCCGAGTGGCGGTAACGCGCCCGTCGGGCCGAGTTTAGTGGAGCGAGACCGGACCATCAGGTGCACTGCCTCCGGTGGTCGCATCGCGAAACGGCGCAAGCTCGTCGAACAACAACTGCACGCCGACCCGAACGAACTCGATGAGCTCTGCAAGCGCATCCTCGTTGCTATCGGCCGACTCTGCCTCATCGACGCTCAGCTGCGTGATCGCGGTGAGATCTCGAACCAATTCGCCTACCTCGGGCGAGAGTGCATCGATGTCGGGTATCGGCGTGGAACCGAGGCCGTACAGGAAGCCTTGACACCACTCACCGAGCGCCGCTGCGCGCTCAGCGAGCGGACGGTCGTCATCGGGCAGCAGCATGACGAACTCCATCTGTCCGTTGCCGAGCACGTGTCGCGTCCACTCGAAAACCGCATACATATCGCCTTCGGCGCCACCGGCGACACCTTCGGGGAACACTTCGCGCAGCCAGTCTTGCAGAGCGACGCCGTTGCTTGCGCAGAGCGTGCCGGTCAACGTGCCGTGCGCTTCGGGCAGATCGGTCAGGGCCCGAGATTCATCGAGTCGGCTCTCGATCGTTCGGTAATCAGGGTGGCTCATAACGAGATTATGCCCTCCGGCCGTGGACACCGGTAATCGCAGGCCTATAATTTTGCCCATGCAAGCCACTGCAACGGAAACGGCCGTCGGTCTCGACGCCGAAATCAAACGTCTCGAGAAACAACTCGACGAGGTGCTCTCGCTGCTGGGTGCTTTGCGCGAGGAAAATCGCGCACTACGCCAGCGTCAGGATCACTTAGCCACCGAGCGGGCCAACCTCCTGCAGAAGAACGAAGCCGTGCGTACGCGCGTCGAGGCGATGATCGGTCGCCTCAAGACGCTGGAGCACGGCGCATGAGCGGTACCGAAAGAGAATCCGCTCGGGTCAGCGTTCGTATCCTCGAGAAGGAATTTCTCGTCGCCTGTCCGATGGAAGAGCGATCCGCCCTGCTCGATTCAGCCGAATACCTCAACCAGCGAATGCGCGAGATCCGCGACAGCGGCAAAGTGGTGGGTTACGACCGCATCGCCGTCATCGCGGCTCTGAATCTCGCCAACGATCTGCTTCGGCTGCAAGCGAAGGAACAACGCAGCGAAACAGAAGCTGCTTCCAAACTGCGAGTCATGCGCGAACGGATCGGTACAGCGCTCGAGCGCGATCGACAACTCGAGCTCTGACGACCGCGCTTCTTTGGTGTACCCTTTCCACGGCGTCACCTGCCGTGTTCGACAGTGAATCGGGTTACCTCTCGACCCTAAGTTTGAACGCCCAGGGGCATCAAGACTTGCTGTCAGCATTGTGCATGTCCGCCTCGAGCGGAAAGCCTTACCTGACGTAGTCCGCCCCACTTGTTGCTCTGTGTCGAGAGCAACGGTTCACACCGGCACAGGCGGGTGACGTCTTCGATTTTCTCGAGGGAGTGTTCGATTTGAGCGACTGCGTGCCGCTCGCCGCTCGTGCGGCTTTGCGACGGGAACTTCGGCGTCGCCGAGGCGCTCTGTCGCAGTCAGAACGCGAAGCGGCGCACCGCCGAGTCGCACTCCTCCTCTCGCGACTCGGCCGGCTCAGACCGGGCTTGCGTGTCGGCATCTACCTGCCCATCGGTAGTGAGTTCGATACGACGCCACTTCTTGAAATCTTGCGCCGACGCCGTTGTATCGCCTACCTGCCCCGCATCACCGCAGCGCGAGCGCAGCGGATGACGTTCTCGCCACTGACGCCGAATCTCCGGCGAAATCAGCACGGCATTCTCGAACCAAAGGGGCACGCCCACACGCCCGCGCAGGATCTGGATCTGATCTTGCTTCCCTTGGTGGGATTCGATGCGCGCGGCCACCGCTTGGGCAGCGGAGCAGGCTATTACGACCGTGCGCTGTGTTTTCGTCGGCGACGACGCTGCTGGCGCGGACCCACACTCATCGGCATCGCTTACGAATGCCAACGAGTCGCTGCACTCGCCGCAAGACCCACCGATATCCCACTCGATGCGGTCATCACAGAGCGTGGGATCGCATTCTTCATCGGAGAAATCACATGAAGTATTGGCTGATGAAGTCTGAACCGTCGACATTCAGCATCGACGATCTTGCCAACGCACCCCGCCGGACGACCTGCTGGGACGGCGTGCGCAACTACCAAGTGCGCAACATGCTGCGCGACGAGATGGCCGTCGGCGATCTCGCCTTCATGTACCACTCGAGTTGCGATGAGCCGGGCATCGTCGGCGTGATTGAAATCGCTAAGCCGGGTTATCCCGATCACACGGCTTTCGATCGCAAGCATGCGCATTACGACGCGGCGTCGAAGCCCGAAGCGCCGCGTTGGTACATGGTCGATGTGTGCTTGAAACAGCGTTTTTCTCGAGTGATTTCGCTAGATGAGCTGCGTCGTCACGAGTCTAAACAACTGCGCGACATGTTGATCTTGAAGCGCGGCAATCGTCTTTCGATCACACCCGTCGGTGCATCGCACTGGAAGTTCATCATGTCGCTGCAGTGAGCGGCGCTGACCGCTTGCTTGTTTTTTGCAATCGCGTGTATATACTCGCTCTCGGACTAACCCGTAACTGGAGAAATACAATGGCTAAGGCCAAAAAGAAAGCTAAGGCGAAAGCTAAGGCTAAGAAGAAGGTCGCCAAGAAGAAGTAAGACTCCTCGTGAGTCTCGGCGAGTGGGATGAGAATCGCATTCGCTGTCTTCTGAAAGACAAGAAGGTGCCCGCGCAAGCGGGCATCTTCTTTTTTGCCCGAGGAAAATCGTATGAATCCCGCTGATATCGGTAAGCAAGCAGCAGCGCTCGCAGCACTGCGCTATCTCGAGGACGGTATGGTGATCGGCGTTGGCACCGGCTCGACGGTCAATCACTTCATTGATGCGCTCGCACCCTGGCGTGATCGCCTGAAGGGCGCCGTGTCGAGTTCGGAAAGCTCAACCAGCCGTTTGCGTTCGATCGGTATTGAGGTCGTCGACCTCAACCGGACAGGTGATCTTGAGCTTTACGTCGATGGAGCCGACGAGACGGATCAACATCGTCGGCTCATCAAGGGCGGCGGCGGCGCACTCACCCGCGAGAAAATCGTCGCGGCCGCATCGCGTCGCTTCATCTGCATCGTCGATGAGAGCAAGGTGGTTGATGTACTCGGTCGCTTTCCGCTGCCGGTCGAGGTGATCCCGATGGCACGCTCCTACGTATCGCGGCAGATGGTGAAGCTCGGTGGTCACCCACTGTGGCGCGAGAATGTGGTCACCGACAACGGCAATCAGATCATCGACGTGCACGGACTGACGATCCTCGATCCGATCGCGCTCGAGAACAGCATCGACGGTCTCGCCGGAGTCGTCTCTGTCGGGCTGTTCGCAAGACGCGCTGCCGATGTGGTCTTGGTGGGGGGAGCGAGCGGCGTTCGCACCCTCGACTGATCGCCATTCCAACGCCAGAAACGCACAAGGCCCGCATCGCTGCGGGCCTTGTCGGTTTTGGCTGGGGGACTAGGATTCGAACCTAGGTAAACGGAGTCAGAGTCCGTTGTCCTACCGCTAGACGATCCCCCAAAAACGGTGGCCGTGACGGCAGTCCGTGCACCTGCGCGATTAGCGCTTGGAGTACTGCGGTCCGCGACGAGCCTTGCGACGACCGACCTTCTTGCGCTCGACCTCGCGAGCATCGCGGGTTACGAAACCCGCCGCACGCAACGGACGACGCAGGGTCTCATCGAATTCGATCAACGCACGAGTGATGCCTTGACGGATCGCGCCCGCCTGACCGGTGATACCACCGCCGGCGACCGTGACCTTCACGTCAAAACGCTCGGTTGTCTCGGTCAACTCCAACGGCTGACGGACGATCATGCGGCCCGTCTCACGTCCGAAGAACACGTCGATGGGGCGATCGTTGATGGTGATCTTGCCGGAGCCGGGCTTCAGGTGGACCCGAGCGGTAGAGGTCTTGCGACGGCCGGTGCCGTAGTTCGTAGCGGGCATTCGATAATTCCTGTCAGATGTTCAGAGGCTTCGGCTGCTGAGCCGAGTGCGGATGCTGCTCGCCCGCGAAAACATGCAGCTTGCGATACATGCGACGACCGAGGATGGTCTTCGGCAGCATGCCCTTGATGGCGAACTGCAGCACGCGCTCCGGATGCTCCTTAAGGAGCTTCTCGAGAGCGATCGACTTGATGCCACCGATGGCGCCGGTGTGGTGGTAATAGATCTTGTCGGTGAGCTTCGCACCGGTGACCTTTACCTGCTCGGCGTTGACCACGACGATGTGATCGCCCATGTCGACGTGCGGGCTGTAATCGGCCTTGTGCTTGCCCTTTAGGCGCAGCGCAATCTGCGACGCCAAACGGCCGAGGGTTTTCCCCTTGGCGTCGACGACGAACCAGTCACCGCGAACGGTCGCGGGTTTTGCAAATACCGTGCTCATGTTCCAAGCTCTCCGACTGCGGCGGGCGCCCCGAATGGCGGGGTACCGCAAGTCCCGAAAAAGGCGCGAGAGTGTACGTGACCCGCCCCGGCTTTGCAAAACCCTCCCGACCCAGCCGGCTGCCCGGCCCCCTCGGCTGCCCGTCTGCGGCGCCGCGCAGCCATTTTGCCCAAAGACCCTAAAGCCGCGTCCCGCCCGGCCGTAACAACCACTGAGAAATGAGCGAACCCATGCAACAACCCCTCGATAACTTGCTGATCACCCTCGATCGGGCCCTGCGCTCGGTGCTGGCCTCGCCGGTCGCCGCGAGGCCCATTCCGGGCGCAGATCTGCCTGAGCCCACACTATCGGAGGCGGAGCGACGTGAGTCGGCCAAGCTGATGCGGGTCAACCATGCCGGCGAAATCGCAGCCCAGGCGCTCTACCACGGTCAGGCCGCCTTCGCGCAGCGCCCGCAAGTGCGCCAGATGCTGCTGCAGGCCGCTCGTGAGGAGGCCGATCACCTCGCGTGGTGCGAACAGCGCCTGCGGGAACTCGGCTCGCGCCCGAGCGTGCTCGGCCCGCTCTGGTATGCCGGCTCATTCGCTATCGGCGCAGCCGCTGCGATCGCCGGTGATCGCATCAGTCTCGGCTTCGTGAGCGAAACCGAGAAACAAGTCGAAGGCCACATCGACAATCATCTGCAGCGCTTGCCGCAGGCCGATACGCGTAGTCGCGCCGTACTCGAAGTCATGCGCGGCGATGAGATCGCCCACGGCGCCGCGGCACGCGACGCCGGCGGGACCGAGTTACCGCCGCCCGCTCGCGACGCGATGCATGCGACAGCCAAATTCATGACGAGTACGAGTTACTGGCTCTGACCGCCCCTTCTAAACGAGATACCACCATGCTGCCCAACCACAAACCTGCCCCCGCTAAGCTGGGTCGACCCGTCGCGAGTACACCGCGCTCGAGCAGTGTCGTGGTTCCGCAGCGTCCACTCGGGCCACCGCCTAAACCCGTCGCCGCCGTACCGAAACCGGTCTCGCCGATGCAGCGTTTCGTCGACATCGGCGTGAAGCGACAGGTTGCCTCGCGCACGGTGCTCGTCCGTGGTGGCGAACCGCCCGATGTGCTTTTTCTCGTGTTGTCAGGCTCGGTCGAGGTGGTGATCGAGGACGACCAAGGCAAGCAGATGGTCCTCGGCTACCTCAGCAAGGGTGAATTCTTTGGCACCATGGTTTCGCTCGGTACCGAGCCTGGACGTAGCATGTTCGTGCGAGCCCGCGGTCGCGCCGAAATCGCCGAAATGCGTTATGCACGCTTCCAGCAATTGGCGGCCGAGCAGCCCATGCTCGCACTCGAACTCGCCTCGCAATTGGCCGAGCGACTCGAGCATGCCACGCGCAAACTGCGCGATCTCGCCTTCGTCGATGTCAGCGGACGCATCGAGCGCAGCCTGCGCGAACTCTGTGACGAGCCCAATGCGATGACCCATCCCGATGGCATGCAGATTCGTGTCTCGCGACAGGAACTGGCGCGACTCGTTGGTTGCTCGCGCGAGATGGCCGGGCGTGTACTGAAATCACTCGAAAACGAGGGCGTCCTGCGCGCCAACGGCAAGACGGTCGTGCTGCTCGGGTTCAGACCCGCGAGACTGAGTCAGCCTGCGGCAACGACGGCCGAACGCATGGCACGCACGGTCGCCGCGTAATCGCGGCTACCGAAGATCGCGGAGCCCGCGACGAACGTATCGGCGCCGGCGGCCGCAACGGCGCCGATGTTATCCGTCTTGATGCCGCCATCGACTTCGAGACGTATCTCACGCCCCGTCGCATCGATGCGTTCACGTACCGCCCGGATCTTCGCCAGAGTCGAAGGGATGAACGACTGGCCACCGAAGCCGGGGTTCACCGACATCAGCAAAACGAGATCGATGTTCTCGAGCGTATGATCGAGCCATGCTAGCGGCGTGGCCGGGTTGAGCACGAGCCCCGGGCGACAGCCCGCTTCGCGGATGAGGCCGATGGTGCGATCGACATGCTCGCTCGCCTCGGGGTGGAAGCTGATCCAGTTGGCGCCCGCGCGCGCGAAGTCGCCCACCAGTCGATCGACGGGCCGCACCATCAAATGCACATCGATCGGTGCTTGGATGCCGTGCTTGCGCAGCGCTTCGCAGACGAGTGGCCCTACCGTGAGGTTGGGGACGTAGTGGTTGTCCATCACGTCGAAGTGAATGACATCGGCGCCAGCCGCGAGCACGGCCTTGACCTCGTCACCCAAGCGCGCGAAGTCCGCCGAGAGTATCGAGGGCGCGATCCACGGTGAGAGCTTCATGACTTGATTCCTCGATGCTCGCGTATCACGTTCCACGCTTCGATGATCTGCTGGGTACGCTGCTGCGCGTGCGCCAACATCGACTCGGGCAGACCGTTAGCCTTGAGCTTATCAGGGTGGTTGCGTGAGAGCTGGCGCCGGTAGGCTTTGGAAAGTTCAGCCGGGCCGGCCGAGGCAGGCAACCCCAGCACCTCGTAAGCCTCGGCGAGAGACATACGCGCGGCCGTCGCCGGGCGCGCACCGCCGCTGCTGCGGGTCCGCTGTTGCTCGGCGCCCGAACGAGTCTTGCGCGCGGAATCGGCGCCGGCCCCCGACGACGTGCCACGGGGCTCGTCCGTCGTCCGTCCGGAACCCGGTCGATTCCAATCGGCAGCATCACCGCGGTTGCCACGTGCGCGATAGCGAATACGCAGCGCCGCCTCGAGATGCGCAAACTCGAGACCCGCCACACCAAGCATGGCAGCCACTTTGGTCAACAACGGCCGCGCCGGACCACGCAAATCGGAACCACCGATCGCCGCACGCATTTGGATTTCTAGAAACGTTCCGAGCATGTCAGGACGACCCGCACACGAACGCCGTAGCGCCATCACGGCGCGCGAGATGTCGTAGTCCGCTTGCTTGCCGAGATTGAAACGCTCGATCGCGCGCGCGGCTTGTATGGTATCCAGCTGAAAATCCTGCATCACGGCGCGTGCTGCACGAATGTCTTGCTCCGACACGCGACCGTCGCACTTGGCGACGTGACCCATGACCTCGAAGGTCGTATCAAAGAATCGCTCACCGACCTGCTGCGGTGCATCCGCCACCGCAGGCGACTCCGCTGGGCCCTGTTCCTGCGCGAACGGATCGCCGTCTTCGACGTGATGGAACGACTGGGCTCGCGGTTTGGGAGACGCTTTACCCTCGGCGGATCCATCACCCTGACTTCCAGCGACTTTGTCGTCGACAAGATGACCCGCCAACACGCCGAGCGCGGCACCGACGGGTCCACCGACCAGCATGCCGACCGCACCGCCGACGAGTTTCCCGCTCCATTGCATGCTGCAATACTACCAATCCCCGGCGAAGGGCCGGCAACTCGACGAGAATCATCCGCGTGCAATCGACCCCCCTAGTGCATACCACCCACCTGCGCCACCTACCGCTGCTGCACCGAGGCAAGGTTCGAGACATATACGACATCGATGTCGGTCATATGTTGATCGTGACGACGGATCGCCTTTCCGCCTTCGACGTTGTGCTGTCAGACCCGATTCCCCAAAAAGGCCGGGTGCTCACGGAGATTTCCGATTTTTGGTTCAAGCGCACGAGCTCGATCGTGCCGAACCAATTGTCCGATCGCAGCCTCGATGCGTTGCCACTCGATGCCGACGAACGCGAGCAGCTGCGCGGCCGCGCGATCATCGTTCGCAAGCTCAAGGCGCTGCCCCTCGAAGCGGTGGTGCGCGGTTATTTGATCGGTTCCGGATGGAAGGACTATGTCGCCACGGGCAAGGTCTGCGGAATCGAGCTGCCCGCAGGCCTCGCCTTGGCGGAACGCTTGCCCGTGCCGCTCTTCACACCCGCGAGCAAAGCGCCCGCTGGCCAGCATGATGAAAACATCCGCTATGAGGACGTCGAGGCTTTGATCGGCGCACCGATGGCGGCGAAGGTGCGCGAGACGTCGCTGGCGCTTTATGAGTTCGCCGCAAAGCACGCGCGCGACTGCGGAATCATCATCGCCGACACCAAGTTCGAATTCGGTCTCGATGCCGAGGGTCGACTGACGTTGATCGACGAAGTCTTAACGCCCGATTCGTCGCGCTTCTGGCCCGCCGATACCTACCACGTCGGCATCAGCCCACCGTCCTTCGACAAGCAGTTCGTGCGTGACTATCTCGAGACACTCGATTGGGACAAACGCGCTCCAGCACCGAGGCTGCCCGCGCACATCATCGAGAAAACGAGCGAGAAGTATCAGGAAGCGCTGCGCAGGCTCACTCGCCCGCAATCGTAAATTCGCCGACCCAGATCGAGCCGACTCGCACGCCGCCGCGGGCATCGACATCGCTACCGATCGCCCGCAAGCCTGCGAAGAGGTGTTTGAGATTGCCAGCGATGGTCACCTCGTGCACGGGATAGGCGATCTCGCCGCCTTCGATCCAGAAGCCGGTGGCACCGCGCGAATAATCGCCCGTGACACCATTGACGCCTTGACCCATCAGCTCAGTCACAAGCAAACCTCGACCCATGCGACGCAGCAGTGTCGCTTGATCCGCTTGATCGACACTCGCATCGACCAAGAGGTTGTGCAGACCACCGGCGTGTCCCGTGCTCACAAGACCGAGTTTGCGCGCGCTGTAACTGCCCAGCAGATAACCGTCGACGACACCATCGCGGACGAGTTCGCGATCGCTCGTGCGCACACCCTCGCTGTCGAAGTTGCTGCTCGCCACGCCCTTTAGCAGGTGCGGGCGCTCGTGCATTTGCACCCAGTTTGGGAAGATCCGCTCGCCCGCAGCACCGAGTAAAAAGCTCGCCTTGCGATATTGGGCGGAGCCTCGGATCGCACCAATGAAATGACCAATGAAACCGCGCGCGACCTCGGGCGCCAATATCACCTGCGCCGGTCCCGTCGGCAGTCGCCGCGCACCTAGCCGCGCGATCGCGCGCTGACCGGCACGACGACCCACCAACTCTGCCGCCTCCAGATCGCGCGGATCTCGCGCCGAGGTGTACCAATAATCGCGCTGCATATCCTCGCCCGACTGCGCGAGTAACACACAGCTCAGCGAGTGACTCGTGCCGCAATCACCGGCGAGGAAGCCGTGCGTGTTGCCGTAAACGCGCACACCACGCTGACTGCTGACCGACGCACCCTCCGAGTTGCTTAAACGCGTGTCCACCGCTCGACCAGCCGCTTCGCAGTCGCGGGCAAGTACGACCGCCGCGTCGGCGGACAACTCCCACGGGAAATCGAGTTGCAGATCCCGAAAATGCGTCTGGAGTAATTTCGGATCGGCTAAGCCCGCGAACTCATCCTCGGCCGTATGCCGCGCGATCGCGCAGGCCTTGGTCACCATGTCCTCGACCGATTGCGCCGACAAATCACCCGTGCTCGCCGAACCTTTGCGGTGACCGAAATATACCGTGATGCCGAGCGCACGATCACGTTGGAACTCGACCGTCTCGACTTCGCCGAGGCGCACCGACACCGAGAGCCCCTGTTGCAGGCTCGCATCGGCCTCGGCTTGGGTCGCACCGGCTCGACATGCCGCATCGAGCGCTCGCGAGACGACGTCTTTGAGTTCGGGAATACGCGATGCGTCGACTTGCTGTGACATGAGGCAGAATTGTAGCCATGTCACGCTTCATCAGATACCCATCGCCCGATCTACAGCCCCCCGACTTGCAGAGCCCCGTTTTGCAGGGCGAGCAGCCGCCCGTCGATGAGCGTCCGAGCAAGAGCTCTCGTAAGCGCGCGGCCCACGCCGCACAAGCCTTGGGCGAGCGATTGATCCAGCTCAAGGAATCAGAATGGGCGAAATTGCCGCTGCCTGAAACGCTGCTCGATGCCCTGCGTACTGCCAAGCGCATCAAGGCGCGCGGCGGTTTAGCGCGGCAAAAACAGTACATCGGCAAACTGATGCGCGACCTCGACACGGCGGCCATCGAGGCGGCCTTGGAGGATCTGGGCTAGAATGCGCCGATGAAGCCTCTCGTCGGCGTCGTCATGGGTTCGCGCTCGGATTGGGAAACGATGCGTGCTGCTACCTCGATCCTCGAGCAACTCGGCGTGCCGCACGAAGTGCGCGTCGTTTCAGCGCATCGCACACCGGATCTGTTGTTCGAATACGCCGCAACCGCCGAGACTCGGGGGCTCCACGTCATCATCGCAGGTGCGGGCGGCGCGGCTCACCTGCCGGGTATGATCGCCTCCAAGACGACCCTGCCTGTACTTGGCGTACCGGTGCAGTCAAAGGCGTTGAACGGTCTCGATTCCTTGCTCTCGATCGTGCAAATGCCGGCGGGCGTACCCGTCGCCACTTTCGCCATCGGCAACGCCGGAGCAACCAATGCGGCTCTGACGGCAACGGCCATCCTCGCGCGATACGATGCGACGTTCGATGCCGCCTTGAAGGCCTATCGCGCACAGCAAACTGCAGCCGTGCTCGAGCATCCCGACCCGCGTTCATGACCATCGGTATCGTCGGCGGCGGTCAGCTCGGTCGGATGCTGGCGCTGGCGGGTTATCCACTCGGCCTCGACTTCCTCTTTCTCGATCGCAGCGACAACACTCCGGGCAACCAGGTGGCGCCGTCGCTCGTGGGCGATTTCACCGACCGACGTTTGCTGCGAAAACTCGCTGCACGCAGCGAAGTCATCACCTTCGATTGGGAAAACATCTCGGTCGAGAGTTTGCGCGCCCTGGGGCGCAGCGCGAAGATCGCACCACCACTTGCTGCGCTCACCGTCTCGCAAGATCGCATTGCCGAGAAGCGTTTGTTCGAGCAGCTCTCGATCCCCACGACGCGCTACGCCTCGGTAGACTCGCGAGCGAACTTGGAGAGCGCACTGCGCGATGTCGGCTTGCCCGGCGTTTTGAAAACCCGTCGCTTAGGCTACGACGGCAAAGGTCAAGCCCTCGTGCATGATCGCGATTCGGCGTTCGCCGCGTTTGAGCAATTGCAGGGCGCCGACTTGATCTACGAAGAATTCGTACCCTTCGATTTCGAAGTGTCGATCATCGGCGCACGCAGCACGCGCGGCGAAATCGCGATCTACCCGCTCAATCGTAACCGTCATCGCGAGGGCATCCTGCGTCTGACTCGAGCGCCCTGGGATGCACCTGCCTTACAAAGAAATGCCGCAAAACACTTGCGACGCCTCCTCGAACATTTTCGTTATGTTGGCGTGCTCAACGTCGAATTCTTCGTGCGTGGCAACCGGCTGTATGCCAACGAAACCGCGCCACGCGTGCACAACTCGGGACACTGGACGATCGAGGGCGCGGCTACGAGTCAGTTCGAGAACCACCTGCGCGCGATTTTGGGCTTACCGCTAGGCACAACTACCGCCCGGGCGCACGTGGCAATGATCAATCTGATCGGCACGATGCCGGCGCGCGAGGCGGTACTCGCCATGCCCGAGGCCCATTGGCACGACTATGGCAAAGAGCCGCGGCCAGGCCGCAAGCTCGGGCATGTCACCGTACTCGCCGCGACCGCGACCAAACGTGATGCACTCGCACGCCAATTACTGCGCCGCATCGACCCCGTATCCGCTCGAAAACTTTGACGGGTGGTTTGAAAAAACCGAGACGGAGGTGACGAGCGTCGCGGATTTCTAGCCCGTGCCGCCGACGGTAATTCCGTCGATGCGCAAGGTTGGCTGACCCACTCCGACGGGCACACTCTGCCCTTCCTTGCCGCAAGTGCCGACACCATCGTCGAGTTTGAGATCGTTGCCGACCATTGAGACGCGAGTTAGTACGTCAGGGCCGTTGCCGATGAGCGTCGCGCCCTTGATCGGCGCACCGATACGACCTTTCTCGATGAGATAGGCCTCGCTCGCCGAAAAAACGAACTTGCCCGAGGTGATATCCACCTGACCGCCACCGAAATTCACGGCGTAGATACCCTTGTCGACGGAGGCGAGAATCTCACCCGGATCGTGCGGACCGGGCCGCATGTAGGTGTTGGTCATGCGCGGCAACGTGAGATGTGCAAACGATTCACGTCGTCCGTTGCCGGTCGACCGAGTGCCCATCAATCGCGCGTTCAACTTGTCCTGCAAATACCCCTTGAGGATGCCATTTTCGATCAAGGTCGTGCAGCGAGTCGGTGTGCCCTCGTCATCGACGTTGAGCGAACCGCGTCGTGCCGAGAGCGTGCCGTCATCGACCACCGTGCAATGCTCGGAAGCCACGCGCTCACCGACGCGATTACTGAACGCTGAGGTGCCCTTGCGATTGAAGTCGCCCTCGAGCCCGTGCCCGATAGCCTCGTGCAACAAGATGCCGGGCCAGCCGGCACCGAGTACCACCGTCATGGCACCCGCGGGCGCTGGAACCGCAGTGAGATTGACGAGCGCTTGGCGTGCCGCCTCGCGCCCGAGATGAAGCGGACGATCACCGGCGACGAGTTCGGCCAAAGAATAACGACCACCCATACCGGCAAATCCGGTTTCGCGCCGACCATCCTGCTCCGCGATCACCGAGACGTTGAAGCGAACCAGAGGACGCACGTCGGCAACCAAGGTCCCGTCGCTATCGGCCACCAACACGACATCGAATGACGACGAGACGGAGGCCATAACCTGCTTGATGCGCGGATCGATACGCCGCGTTTCGCGATCGACGCGCTCCAACCACTTGACCTTCTCGTCATCGGACAAAGACCCAACGGGATCGATCGGGCTATACAGGCGGTGACCCTGCTGCCGTCGCAGCACCGACTGACGTGCCTCACTGCCCGAGGCTGCAATCGCCCGTGCAGCGCGCGCCGCCTCCTCGAGCGCAGCCGGCAGAATCTCGTCGGAATAAGCAAAGCCGGTTTTTTCGCCCGAGCTAGCGCGAACCCCAACTCCCTGCTCGATGGCTGCACTGCCTTCTTTGACGATGCCATCCTCGAGCGACCAGCCCTCGTCGCGCGAAAACTGGAAGTACAAATCCGCTGCATCGACCTGCGATGCATGCACGATGCCGAGCGCCCGCTCAAGCTGCGATAACTCGAGACCCGCCGGGTCGAGGATCAGTTGCTTGGCGAGACCGAAAGCATCGTCACGGGCGTCATCGAGTTGCATGGTCATGGTTGTACTAAAAGCGATATTTCGATAGATGGAGATGAAGGAACGCTAATCAACTGGTGACGTTTAGAGGCGACGGTGCGAGAGCACGGGAAACTCCGCGCGCACCTGTGCCTGCGCCGCGAGATCGAATTCTGCCACCACCACACCCTCGCCGCGCGGCAACCTCGACTGTATCGCACCCCAATGATCGATGATCATCGAGTCACCCCACGTCTCACGGCCGTTGGGGTGCAGCCCCGTCTGTCCGGCTGCCACGACGAACGCCAGATTTTCGATCGCACGGGCACGCAGCAGTGTCTCCCAGTGCGCGCGCCCGGTGGGCACCGTGAAGGCGGCCGGCACCACGAACCAGCGTGCGCCGGCTGCAGCGAGCGAACGAAAGAGCTCTGGAAAACGCAGGTCGTAGCACACGGAAAGGCCCAGTGGTCCCGCCGGCGTGTCGACGACCACCGGTGCGGCGCCCGGCGCGATACTCGCCGACTCGCGATAGGTCTCACCACGCTCAGCCACGCTCACATCGAACAAGTGCATCTTGTCGTAGCGCGCGACCTGTTTACCCGACTCGTCAAACACCAGCACCGCTGCCGCAACCCGCGTTACATCCGCAAGCTTGATCGGCAAAGTGCCACCGACGACCCATAAACCACAATCGCGCGCCGCATCGGACAAGGCTTGCTGCAGGGGACCTGAGCCCTCGTCCTCAGCGATGGCGAACTTGTCGGCCTCGCGTCGACCCATGAGCGCGACGTTTTCCGGCAAGAGCGCGATCTTCGCGCCCGCATGCGCCGCTTGTTCGAGCAAGCGCCGCGCGTTTGCCATGTTCGCAGCCGCATCGTCACTGGAAGTCAGTTGGATCGCGGCCACTTTCACCCGTGACAGTGACGTCATACCAGCACCACGTCGTAGCGGTCGACACCGTAGAGCGCCTCGGCCTGTAAACGAATGGGTCGTTCAGTCTCGGCCTCGAGTTCCGCGAGCACGGTTGATTCCTCGCCAAGCAAGCGCTCGATGACATCTTGGTGCGCTAATACCAGCAACTCGCGGCTACCAAACTGCCGTGCCTGACGCAGGATTTCGCGAAAGATATCTTGGCAAACCGTCTCGACCGAGCGAATCGAGCCATGCCCCTCGCAGCTCGGGCACACTTCACAGAGCAGATGCTCAAGACTCTCGCGCGTGCGCTTTCGGGTCATTTCGACCAGACCGAGCGGCGAAATCGGTGCCACCTGCGTCTGGGCGTGATCGGCCTCGAGTGCTTGCTCAAGCGCGGCGACCACCTGTGAGCGGTGCGACTCATCGCGCATGTCGATGAAGTCGATGATGATGATGCCGCCCAAGTTCCGCAAACGCAGCTGGCGTGCAATCGCAACCGACGCTTCGAGATTCGTGCGGAAGATCGTATCTTCGAGATTTCGATGCCCGACGAAACCGCCGGTATTCACATCGACGGTTGTCATCGACTCGGTCTGATCGATGACGAGGTAGCCGCCCGACTTCAACGGCACTTTTCGCTCGAGTGCGCGATTGATCTCCTCTTCAACGCCATGCAGATCGAAGATCGGCCGCGGGCCTGCATGCCATTCCATCCGCGGCGCATCGGAGGGGATGAAATCGGCGACGAACTGGCGCAGACGCGCAAGCTCCTCCGCATCGTCGACGAGCACCCGCTCGACGCTACGCCCGAGCTCATCGCGCAGCATGCGCAGCGCCAGCGGTAACTCCTCGTGTACGAGCTCACCCGGCGACGCTCGCAGCCCACGCTCTCGCACATGCAGCCAAAGCCGATCGAGGTAGGCAAGATCCGCAGCGAGTCGCTCGGGCTGCACGCCCTCCGCCGCGGTACGCACGATGTAGCCGCCTGGATGCTCGGCACCCAGCAGCGTCTGCATGAACTCGCGCAATCTTTGACGCTCGCGCTCGTCCTCGATCCGCGCTGAGATCCCGATGCCGCGACCACGCGGCATAAACACCACGTATCTCGATGGCAAGGAAATGAAGGTCGTCAACCGCGCGCCCTTGGCACCCATCGGATCCTTAACGACCTGCACGATGAGATCGTCACCCGGATTGATGAGCCTACGAATGTCGACATCCTCATCACGCGATGCCGCAGTGAGCCCCGCAGGGCCACCCGAGGCCGCCGTCGCCGCTACGCGCTGTGCATCGAAATGCGCCTCGGCGCCCACGATATCGTGGGCATGCAGAAACGCCGTGCGGGCCAGTCCCGCATCGACGAACGCAGCCTGCATGCCCGGCAGCACTCGGGTCACACGGCCCTTGTAAATATTGCCGACGAGTCCGCGCCGACTCTCACGTTCGACGAATAACTCCTGCAGCACTCCACCCTCGAGCAACGCGGCTCTAACCTCGCGCGGCGCGACATTGATGAGAATTTCGGCGGTCATACCCCAGCCTGCCATATCGGCACACCGGCGGCGACCAACAATGCCGCCGTCTCCGCCAGCGGCAGACCCATGACGCCGGAATAACTGCCGGCGATCGACTCGATGAAGATCGCGCCAAGGCCCTGGATTGCGTAACCACCGGCTTTGTCGCGAGGCTCACCGCTAGCCCAATAGGTCGAACGCTCGCCTTCCGTCACCGCACGAAAC
Organism: Gammaproteobacteria bacterium; assembly: GCA_018970145.1. Taxonomy (GTDB): domain Bacteria; phylum Pseudomonadota; class Gammaproteobacteria; order Steroidobacterales; family Steroidobacteraceae; genus UBA964. The sequence continues at coordinate 40,497 of JAGWWY010000001.1, read as the reverse complement.
ACGACGCGCGTCACCGATAAACGCACCGCCACACCCGCGCTCGTCGCGAGCGCGACGGCCGAGTACACCGTGTGCTCGCGCGCAGAGAGCCGCTCGAACATCGTGCGGTGCTCGCGCTCGTCGGCCGGCTTACCGAGCGCGAGGCCATCGATCGCCACCGTCGTATCCGCTCCGAGCACGGGTATCGAATCACGGCGTGCACCAAAGATATGAGCTGCCTTTGAGCAGGCCAAGCGCTGCACGTAATCACCCGGCGCCTCGTGAGGCCGCGCTGTCTCGTCGATATCCGCAGCCTGCACCACATGCGGCACACCGATCTGCTGCAGTAATTCGCGACGACGAGGCGAAGCAGAGGCGAGTATCAGCATTTGCGCGCTCAATCTCGGTGGTAAGGATGACCGAGCGACAACGACTGCGCGCGGTACAATTGCTCGGCCAACAGCACTCGCGCAAGGCCATGTGGCAAGGTCAAGCGTGAGAGCGACCAACTTTCCGCCGCCCGCGCGCGCACGGCAGACGCGTGGCCATCGGGCCCGCCGATCACCAAAGCCAGATCCGGCGATTCACCCGCCAGCTGCTGCAGACGTTGCGACCACTCGCGCGAGGTGAAGGTTTTACCGGCTTCATCAAGCAAAATCACACGCTCACGATCGCGCAAGGCCGCTAGGACTTTCTCTCCCTCGCGCAAGGTAGCGGCTTCAGCCTTGCCCGTTGCACTGCGAGCGGGCGCCTCGATCGCGACGAGCTCGACGCGCCACGGCGAGCGAATCCGCTTCAAATATTCATCCACCGCCGCATCGACCCAGGTGGGTTGTCGATGACCGACAGCGAGGATACGCAGCCGCACGCCCGTGCTCCGACGCGGCGGCTCGACTTAACGACTGGACGTCTTAGGCGACGACTTGGCCGACGACTTGGCCGGCGACCGGTCGCGCGGCTTCGCCTTACGAGCACCGGCGCGTGGCGCTGCGCGCTTCGGCTTGGTTGTCGGTGTACGGTCGGCGACCTTGGCCGGCGCGGGTTCCCACAATTGCTCGAGCTGATAGAACTCGCGCGTGCGCGGCAACAAGACATGCACCATCACATCGGGCAGATCCACCAACACCCACTCGCCCTGCTCCTCACCCTCGACACCGAGTGGTCGGTGTCCAGCAGCTTTGGCCATCTGCACGACTCGATCGGCAACGGCTCGCAAGTGTCTATCCGAGGTGCCGCTCGCAATCACCATGAAATCGGTCACATCGCTCGACCCACGCACATCGAGCACTCGCACATCGACTGCTTTCATATCGGCGAGCGCCGCTTCGACAACCGGCAACACACCCGTCACGCGCGGCCGGGTTGGCGCCTTGCCCCGTTTTTCGCGGGCGGGCGGACGAGAATTCGGGCGGGTTGTCTTCATGCGAATGGCGAAGCTCCTCGAAGCGGCGATGAAGTGACACTGATCGTGAAATCAGCGATGAGCATAGCATCCTGTCTCGAGGATGATCCGCCGCACAGGCTCAGGCACGAGAAAACGGGGATCGCCACCAGAGACGAGAATCGCGCGCAGTTCGCTCGAGGCAATCTCGAGTTGCGTCACGGCGTGCACATAAACCCGACCGCTCAGTGCCGTATGCAAGGGTGTCACTGAACTGACGCCCGCGCTCGCCACCAGCTCCGCCAAGGAGCCAGCCGCAGGCAAACTCCAGCCGGGTCGATGCGCGACAACGACATGACACAGCGACAGTAACTCCGACGCGCGATGCCACTTGGGCAAACCCAAAAATGCATCCATGCCGAGGATCAAGCACAGTGGATGCTCGGGAAATTCTCCGCGCAGCTCTTCGAGGGTGTCGATCGTAAACGTGGTCCGCTCGCGTTTGACTTCGCGATCATCGACCACGAAACCGCTCTGCCCCTCGATCGCCGCGCGCACCATGGCAAGGCGCATTGCGGGGCTCGCCAATGGCGCATCGCGATGCCCTGGGCGGCCACTCGGAATCCATCGGAGTTCCTGCAACTGCAGCCGTTGCGACAACTCGAAGCCGGTTCGCAGATGACCAAAGTGAATGGGATCGAAAGTGCCCCCGAAAATTCCGATCGGCGCTTTCATCCGGCACGCATCGGGCGCAAGCCGCAGAACTCGGCACAGAGCAGCGCAAGCTCGTTCCAAGGATCGCCGGCCAAACGCCCTTTGATCATGCGATCGACCCTCAGTGCGCGCGAACTGAGTCGCGCATAAGGTAACTTCGTGGCGCGGGGTCGCGCTCGTTCGAGTGCTGCTAACTGACTCGGCGGCAAGCGTGGACCGGGCCGGCGGGTCGGATCTTCGCCACGACGCAAAGACCAAAGATTTCGCAACTCGCGCGTGATGGACCAGAGCACCAATGTCGCTTCGACACCCTCGCCGCGCAAACCGGCAAGCACTCGCAACGCTCGCTGCGCATCACCCTGTAGCACCGCCTCGCCAAGCGCAAACACGTCGTAGCGAGCACTCGAAGCAACTGCCTCCAAGATCGCCTGCTCGTCGACGCGCCCTGCCGGCAGCAACAAGCGCAGCTTCTCGATTTCCTGCTGCGCAGCGAGCAGATTACCCTCGACACGCACGGCGAGTAGTGACAGCGCAGCGGGTGTGAGATCCAAACCCGCTTGGCGCGCGCGCGCCGACAGCCATGGCTCGAGTTGTCGCGGCGTGATCTCCCATATCGGCAACCACGCACCGCGCGAGTCGATCGCTTTGACCCACGCCGTCGATTGAGTTGCCGTATCGAGTCGTGGCGTGATGAGAAGTAGCAGCGTGTCTTCGCCCGCCATGTCGATCAACCGCTGCAGCACGGCGCCACCCTCCTTGCCCGCCTTACCCGAGAAACGCACTTCGAGAATCTTCCGATCGCCAAAGAGCGACATGGAACCCGCACCGGCGGCGATATCGCCCCAGTCCGCGACGCGCTCGGGGAAGTGCACCTCGCGCTCGGTGTAACCGGCCTGCCTTGCGGCGGCCCGCAGTGCATCGGCGGCCTCGGCAACCAACAAATCCTCATCGCCCGACAGCAGGTAGGCGGGCGCAAAACGCGCCTGACGTAGGTGGGTCGGGAAGGTATCAAGACTGAGTTTCATGGCGATCGGGGACGATTATCCGCCCAAGCCGCCGCGGCTGCTCGACCGGTCATCAGCCGCTTGCACTACAAACGTTATAAAGTAATATGTTACTCAGTAACGTTTTGGGAGTTGAGCCGTGACCTGTCGACACACCCCCCGGCTGATCAAGCTCGCGACACTCACCGTCGGCGCCATGCTCTCGTCCGTGGCAGCGGTTGCGGCCGCAGCGTCGCTGGCGGAAGAGACGCTGCAAGAAGTCATCATCACGTCGACGCCGCTGCGGACAACCGCACTCGAAACTGCCCAACCGGTCCTGCTTTTGAGCGCGGACCGTTTGCGCCGCTCGCTCGCGACCAACCTCGGCGACACCCTCGCCAATCAGCCCGGCCTGTCATCGACCTCGTTCGGGCCGATCGCGAGTCGACCCGTCATTCGCGGGCAAGGCGGACTGCGCGTGCAGGTGTATCAGGACGGCGCCGAGGCGCTCGATGTCGCCGCACTGTCGGACGATCATGCCGTCTCCATCGACCCTGCCTTCGCCGACCGAATCGAGGTACTGCACGGACCGGCCGCACTGATGTACGGCGGCGCCTCGGCCGCCGGTGCCGTCAACGTAGTGACTGATCGCTTGCGATTGCGCAGCGGCGCTGAGCCGATCGAAACGCGAGTCGAGCTTCGAGGAGATACCGCCAACGACGAGCGAGCCGTTTCCCTGCGCAGCGGCGGCGATCTTTCGGGTGGTTGGCGATGGCGCTTCGATGGTTTCTCGAAGCGCAGCGGCGATCTGTCGATCGCCGATTTTGTTGAGTCACCGGCACTGCGCGCCAAACTGCTTGCCGAGGGAGAGGGCATCCATGATGAGCGCGGTGAATTGCACAATACCGATGCCACGAGCGAGGGCGGTAGCGTCGGGGTTAGCTGGAGTAACGAGCACTTGGCCTTCGCGCTCTCACTGAGCGGCTATCGCAACGACTACGGATTACCGGCGGGCGGTCACGCCCACGAAGAGCCCGTCGACGACACTGCGGATACGGAGTCAGACCATGAGGATGTACGTATCGACCTTGAGCAACGGCGCTTCGATCTCTCCGGCGAGTGGCGTCCAACCGCGGGTTGGATCGAGCGCTGGTCACTGCGCTTGGCCCGCAACGACTACGAGCACGCGGAGATCGAAGATGGTACGCCAGCCACTCGCTATGGACAGCTCGGCTATGAGTCACGCGTGACTGCGGATCGACGCAGCGATGATCTTGGGCGTGGTGTACTCGGCTTGCAATATCGCGACCTCGATTTTGCAGCCCGCGGAGACGAGGCCTTTCTACCACCCTCACGCACACGCAGTCTCGGACTTTTTTTCTTTGAGGAACGTCGTTTCGAGGCATGGCTGTTTGAAGCTGGAGCACGCTGGGAGCGTCAATCGCTCGATGCGCGTAAGGCTGGCAACTCCCGTTATCGCGATGATGCCGTCAGCGCTTCACTCGGCAGCGTTTGGACGGTTTCGCCGAGCACGCGTTGGAGCCTGCAACTGACGCGCACCCAGCGTCACCCGACGACCACCGAGTTGTACGCCGATGGTGAGCACCTCGCCCTGCAACGCTACGAAATCGGCGATGCGGATCTTGGCATCGAAACCGCTCGCACAGCCGATCTCGCCTGGCGCTACGCCGACACCGATGATCGCTGGCAAAGCCGAATCAGCATCTTCGTCAGCGACTATCGGGACTATATCTTCGCGGCGCCACTGGCCGAGGGCGATGCTCACGCTCAGGATACATCCGACCACGCGAACGGCGTCGGCCTGCGCGTAGTGGAATACCGCGCCACCAGTGCGCGCTTCCAAGGCTTGGAAGCGGAATGGTCGATTCGCGAGCTCGTACAAGTCGCGCGGGGTGGTCTCGGTCTGCGTGTGTTCGGCGACCTCGTCCGCGCACGCGATGCCGAGGGTGTTGCGCTGCCGCAGATACCGCCGCTGCGCGTCGGGGCTGAGCTGAACTGGAGTCGCGGCCCCTGGCGGGTGGGCCTCGAATCGCTCTGGCACGACGCGCAAACCCGCCTCGCCGACAACGAACTGCCCACCGATGGCTATAACCTGCTCGCAGCGGATCTTGCCTATCGCCATCGAACAGGCGCTGCGACTATGCTGTGGTTCCTGCGCGGCCAGAACCTGCTCGACGAAGATGCTCGGCGACACGCTTCGCCATTGAAAGACGTGGCGCCGCTCGCGGGGCGCGCGTTGAGCGCCGGGGTCCGCATCGAATTTTGATCAGGAGAATCGTGATGTCCGTTCGTCGAACTGTTGCCGTCTTGTCATCCGTCCTAATGGCGTCGCTGATGCTGTTCTCGACCTTGGCCGCCAGCCAGCAGAAACACAGTCATGACGAGCAGCGTCAGCATGACCACGATCATGACCACGATCACGATGGCATGCAGTCCCAAGGCAAACACGTGCACGGGATCGTTACGCTGAACTTGGCACTCGAGGGCGGCTTGCTGTCGGCTCAAATCGAAACACCGGCCCTCCACGTGCTCGGCTTCGAGAGCGCCCCGAAAACACCCGAGCAAAAATCGGCGCGTGCGGCAGCCGATACGTGGCTACAGAGCGGCAAGAACGTACTCGCTGTTCCTCGCAAGGCCGGTTGCCGCTTGGAAAAGGTCGACTACCAAGCACCGAAGCTCGGGCCCGGACACGGCGACTATCGAGCCCGATTCGATTTTCGCTGCAGCAACCCCGCGGCATTGGCGTGGACCGAGTTCAGCGCGCTCGACAAACTGAAGGAAGTCGAGAAAGTCGAGGTGAACGTGATCACCACAGCGGCTCAGCGCCAGATCACCCTGCAAGGCGGAGCCCGTCGCATCACGCTACAGTAGCGTGTGATGCGACCCGATCTCGCCAAGCTGGCCATCGAGGCCCGCGCGCTGCGCTATGCGTGGCCCGGTAAACCGTTGACCATCGATCTACCGCGGCTCGACATCGCCCGCGGCGAGCGTGTCTTTCTGAAAGGCCCGAGCGGCAGCGGCAAAAGCACTTTGCTCGGTCTGCTGGGAGGCGTTCTGTCGCCACAGAGCGGCAGTGTACGTGTGCTCGGTACCGACCTCGCTCCGCTCTCGGGAGCGGCGCGCGATCGGTTTCGCGGCGACAACATCGGCTTCATCTTCCAGATGTTCAATCTGCTGCCCTATCTCGGCGTGCTCGAGAACGTGCTGTTGCCACTGCAATTCTCTGCCGCCCGCGCCGCCCGTATCGCAGGCGGCGATCCGGTGAACGAGGCACGACGTTTGTTGGCCGCCATTGGCCTGGGTTCGGACGATCTGCTGCAGCGTCCGGTGACGGAATTGTCGATTGGTCAGCAGCAACGAGTTGCCGCAGCGCGCGCACTGCTCGGCTCACCCGGCATCATCGTGGCGGACGAACCAACCTCGGCACTTGATCATGATTCGCGCGAAAATTTCCTCTCCCTGCTCATGAGTGAATGCCGTGCGCAAGGCAGCACGTTGCTCTTCGTGAGTCATGACACCTCGCTCGGGTACTTGTTCGACCGCACGCTGTCGCTGCTCGATATCAATGAGGTGCGCTCGTGAACATCCTCGGTCTTGCTTGGCGCTCACTCCTTAACCGTCGCAGCACAGCACTGCTGACGATCAGCGCCATCGCCATCAGCGTGGCCTTGTTGCTCGGGGTCGAGAAGATGCGCACCGCAGCCCGCGAAGGATTCGCCAACACCGTCTCCGGTGTCGATCTGATCGTAGGAGCCCGCTCGGGTCAACTGAACCTGTTGCTGTACTCCGTGTTTCGCGTGGGCGATGCGACCGCCAACGTGAGCTGGGATAGTTATCAAAAAATCGCCCGTCATCCCGATGTGGCTTGGACCATTCCGATCTCACTCGGTGATTCACATCGTGGCTTTCGCGTGATGGGCACCAACGGCGATTACTTCGAGCACTATCGCTACGCCGGTGGGCGGCGCATGACTTTCATCAGCGGCAAGCCGTTCGACGATCTGTACGATGCTGTCGTCGGCGCCGAGGTCGCAAGCCAACTCGGCTACCGACTCGGTGATCCCATCGTGATCGCGCATGGGGTCGGTAGCGTGAGTTTCGCGCGGCACGACGATAAACCGTTTCGGATCGTAGGCATCCTCGCCAAAACCGGCACGCCGATCGATCGAACGGTGCATGTCAGTCTTGAGGCGATTACCGCGATCCACCTCGACTGGCAGAGCGGAGCACGCGCGCTACCCGGTGGGCAGGTGTCAGCCGACGCCGCGCGTGAGCAAGATCTGACACCAGAGTCCATCACAGCCTTCATGGTCGGTATGGAGAGCAAGGTCATGACCTTCACGATGCAGCGCGCCATCAACGATTACCGGCAGGAAGCCTTGATGGCGATCATTCCCGGTGTCGCGCTGAGCCAGCTTTGGAACCTCGTCGGGATCGCCGATACGGCGCTCATGATCGTGGCCGCCTTTGTGGTGCTCGCCGGGTTACTCGGAATGCTGACCGCCATCCTCACGAGTCTCAACGAGCGTCGGCGTGAAATGGCGATCCTGCGATCCTTGGGCGCGCGACCCAAGCACATCTTCACACTGCTGATCACCGAGGCAGGCATTCTGGCAAGCGCTGGTGTGGTAGCCGGCGTTGCGCTCACCTACGCCCTCTTGTTTGCGGCGCAGCCCGTGTTGGAGCGGCGCTTCGGAATCTTTCTGCAACCGAGCGGTCTGACGGGCTACGATGTCTTGATCTTAGGCGGCATCATCGTCGCCGCGCTCTTGATGGGAGCGTACCCGGCGTGGCGCGCGTACCGTCACACTTTGAGTGACGGCCTGACCATCCGTGTTTGAGGTCGTCGAATGGAAATGGAGACTGGTATGCGTCGATCGTTCACCCCAACCCTGCTGAGCGGGCTCTGCGCTGCGGCGTTGATTGCCGTTAGCGTCGTCACCAACACCAGCCATGCCATCACGCCTCCGCCCGTCGGCACGCCAGCGCCCTCGGCCAACGATAAGAACAAAACAGCCAAGCGTGCACCCAACGCCGTGCGCGAAATCGACTGGGACGAACTGATTCCACCCGACGCCCGGGCGAAGTTTCTCGCCGGCCCACCACCTGCGGCACACGACTACCTTGGTGAGGGCGGCATGGCCGCGCAGCAAGTGATGGACTTCAATGTCAACAAAGACCTGAACGGGCAGTCTCTGAAGATTCCGGGGTTCATCGTTCCGCTGGATGTCGGTAAAGACGGTCTCGTCTCGGAGTTCTTCCTCGTTCCTTACTTTGGGGCGTGCATCCATGTACCGCCACCACCACCCAATCAAATCGTGTACGTGAAGATGACGAAAGGCGTCGCTCTGGATTCGATCTACGAGGCGTATTGGATCACCGGACGTATGAGAACCACCAACAAGACCACCCGCTTGGGCGCTGCGGCCTATCAGCTCGATGCGACCAAGGTCGAGATTTACAAATATTGAGAACGCATCATGCCGACGCTATTCGAACGCATCGTCAATCGTGAACTGCCAGCCGATATCGTCCATCAGGACGAGCGCGTCACCGCCTTCCGCGATATCCACCCGCGCGCTCCGGTCCATCTGCTGATCGTGCCAAACAAGGCGATCGCCACCGCCAACGACATCGTCGATGAAGACGAGGCTCTCGTCGGTCACATGTTCACCGTCGCGCGTGATCTCGCCAAGCGTGAGGGAATCGCCGAGAGCGGCTATCGCCTCATCATCAATTGCAACTCACACGGCGGACAAGAGGTTTATCACCTGCACGTCCACCTCGTCGGCGGCGCGCCACTTGGCCCGATGGTTTCGCCCTCCAGAACGTCGCGCGAGGTATCTTGATGAGCGCCGCTCCGCGAACACTTTATCCCGCGTTCGAGGCTTACCGCAGCGGCATGCTGCGGGTTTCGGACGTGCACGAGATCTATTGGGAAGAAAGTGGCAACCCGGCCGGCAAGCCGGCGGTATTTTTGCACGGTGGCCCCGGTGGCGGCACCGATGCGCGCATGCGCCGATTCTTTGATCCGACGCGCTACCGGATCGTGCTGTTCGACCAACGCGGTTGCGGCAAGAGCCGGCCACACGCGAACCTCGAGAACAATACCACTTGGGATCTCGTCGCCGATATCGAGCAGATTCGCGAACATCTCGGCATCGACCAGTGGCAGGTCTTCGGCGGCTCCTGGGGATCGACACTCGCACTAGCCTATGCCGAGACTCATCCGGATCGCGTGACGGAACTGGTGCTTCGCGGCATTTTTCTGCTGCGCCCGTGGGAGCTCGACTGGTTTTACGGCAAGCCTGACGGTGCCGGCGCGCTGTTTCCAGATCTTTACGAAAAATTCCTCGAACCGATTCCAATTGAACGACGCCACGAGATCATCAAGGCCTACTACGAACGTCTGACGAGCAACGATAAGTCGACACGCCAAGCGGCCGCGCGCGCCTGGTCGATATGGGAGGGCGCGACAAGCTATCTGCGACTCGACCCGGCCTCCCTCGATCGTTTTACCGACACGACCTTCGCCGAAGCCTTCGCTCGCATCGAATGCCACTATTTCATCAACGGCGGCTTCTTGCGCAGCGCGACGCAACTACTCGATGACGTGGATCGGATTCGCTCGATTCCCTGCACGATCGTACAAGGTCGTTACGATGTAGTCTGTCCGATCAAAAGTGCATGGGATCTGCACAAGGCTTGGCCGGAAGCCGACTTGCGTATCGTAGCGGATGCTGGGCATTCGGCATTCGAGCCCGGGATCCTGAGCGAACTCGTCGCAGCGACCGATCGGTACGCCACGCGTTAAGCGCGGCATCGGCCGCTTAAGGTCCCGTCCTTGCGCAAAATCGACTCGCGCTGTAACCATTGCCGCGCGTCGCTCGCATCTTCGTCGAACCAGCGCGCTGCAGAGCCGAGTCGAAAGGAATAACCCCATTCGTCCATGTCGGCGAGAATCGCTTCGCGGCCGACGCCCGGGAGCTCCTCGCCCCAAAGAATTTGCAGATAGCAGACGGCGTTTTCCTCCGTATGGTCACCACCCGCATCACGCTCGAGAGTCGCGCGGCGCGACGCCGTCATGCAGACGAAATGGGCCGCCTCGTGCAAAGCCGAGTGCAACGGCGTGTCTTGGCGAAGATAAAGTCGATCGCCGATCAGCCCGGCTTCGCTCTCACCCCAATAGCTGCCCGGAATCGGCGTAGCCGCGGTGATCCACTCGAGCTGCAACCCATACGGCGACAGCAGGCTCAGCAGAGCCACACGCAAATCCGGCTCGTCCAACGTGAGCACGCTTAGTCGAGACTGGCGATACGCTGCACGACGACGCCGGCAAGCTCGCGAGCGAGGGTCTCGCGCAACTGCTCGCGCTCACGCGCCTTGGCGAGTGCAACGCGTTCATCGAAACTGAAATCCCGCGTCGCCGTGACCTCTTCGGCCTCGACGAGGTAAACCCCATCACGCACCGCGGAATAGCGTACGACATAGGTCAGCTCGTATTCGCGCGGCTGGTTGCGCGCCGACACCGAAGCAACCCGCTCGAGCAACTCGTCGCGTTCGATACGCACGCGTAAAACGCCGCTACCGGAGCCATCGATTCGCGCGCCGGCGCCGCGCAACGCCTCGGAGAGCGATCGCGCGAAGGGACTCTGTCGATCGTCGGTGTCGATCGCGAGAACTGCAATCGACTCCGGCAAAGCCAACCGCGACTGCAATTGGAAGCCGCAGCCTGCCAAGCCCGCACACAGCGCCAGCGGCAACGCGAAGCGGCGCATCAGACCACCACGTTGACCAGTTTGCGCGGCACCACCACGATTTTCTTGGGCGGACCCTCGCCCACGAACTTGCGCACCGACTCCTCGGCGAGCGCAGCCGCCTTGACGGTCTCGGCATCGGCATCGACGGGCACCGTGATTTGCCCGCGTAACTTACCGTTCACCTGCACGACGAGCGTGATCGCATCTTGCGCCAGCGCACCGGCATCAACCGCCGGCCAACGCTCATCGATGATCGCGCGGGTGTGCCCAAGTTCGCTCCACAGGGCGTGGCATACGTGCGGCACGATGGGCGAGAGGCAGATCGTCGCGATCTCGAGCGCTTCCTGCACAACGGCACGACCCTGTTCAGTGGGGTCTTCGAAACGCGAAACGGTATTCAGCAATTCCATCACCGCGGCAACCGCCGTGTTGAACGTCCGACGACGGCCGATGTCGTCCGTAACCTTGGTGAGCGCCTGATGGGCTGCGCGACGCAACTCTTTTTGCGCCGGCGTGAGATTCGCGAGGTCCGGCTTACCAGCCACGCCCTGCGCGACATGCTCGTGCACGGCTTTCCACAGACGCCGAATGAAACGGAACGCACCCTGCACGCCCTCATCCGACCACTCGAGTGATTGCTCGGGTGGCGCCGTGAACATCATGAACAAGCGCGCGGTATCAGCACCGTATTTTTCGACCAGACTCTGCGGGTCGACCCCATTATTCTTCGACTTCGACATCGTGCCGAGGCCGTCGTAATTCACCTCAAGACGCGAACCGTCCTCACGAGTGGCGAACCAATGCTTCACGCCGTCTTGCTCTTCGACATCGACATCGAGTGGATTGAAATAGGCGCGTCGGCCTTCAGCCGGCTGCTGCCAGTAGATGTGATTCAGCACCATACCTTGAGTCAACAAGTTCGCAAACGGCTCGCTCACATGCACGAGATCGAGATCGCGCATGACTTTGGTCCAAAAGCGCGAGTACAGCAGATGGAGGATCGCGTGCTCGATACCCCCGATATATTGATCGACGGGCAGCCAGTAGCGCGCGCGCTCATCGACCATGGCCTGATCGTTACCCGCCGAGGCGTAGCGCAGAAAATACCAGGACGAATCGACGAAGGTGTCCATCGTGTCCGTCTCACGGCGCGCCGGCTTACCGCAACTCGGGCAAACGACTTGATGGAAGGCAGGCGACTTGGCGAGCGGATTGCCGCTGCCGTCGGGTACCAGATCTTCGGGTAACACGACGGGCAGCTGTGCATCCGGCACCGGCACTTCACCGCAATGTTCGCAGTGGATAAGCGGTATCGGACAACCCCAGTAGCGCTGACGCGAAATACCCCAATCGCGCAGGCGGAACTGGATACGTCGCCGACCAAGACCCTTGCCCTCAAGAGCCGCGGTGATCGCCGCGTGAGCGGCGGCGAAGTCGAGCCCGGAGAACTCGCCCGAATTCACGGTGATACCAGGCTCCCCGTAGCTCTCCCGCCAAGGCGCGAGTGCTTCTTCGTAAGATCCATCGCTCGGGCGAATCACGGTCACGATGCCGATATCGTGCTGCAGCGCAAACGCGAAATCGCGCTCATCGTGCGCCGGTACGCCCATGACGGCCCCTTCGCCGTAACCCATCAGCACATAGTTAGCGACCCACACCGGGACGAGCTCGCCGGTGAAGGGATGCACCACGTGCACTCCCGTCGGCAAACCTTTCTTTTCCATGGTGGCGACATCGGCCTCCATGGTACTGCCTCGTCGGCACTCGTCGACGAAGGTTTGCAGCGCCGGATTCTGGGCAGCCGCTGCGAGCGCAAGCGGATGCTCGGCGGCGACCGCCATAAACGTGACACCGAACAGCGTGTCGACACGGGTGGTGAATACTTTGAGCGCACCCTCGCCCGCCATCAGCGAACGCGTATCCTCGGCAAACGGAAAGCTGACCTCGGCGCCTTCGCTGCGACCAATCCAATTCGCCTGCATTGTACGCACGCGTTCAGGCCAGCCGTCGAGCGTGGAGAGATCACCGAGCAACTCATCCGCATAGGCGGTGATGTTGAGGTAGTACATCGGGATCTCGCGCTTCTCGACCAACGCCCCGGTGCGCCAACCACGACCGTCGATGACTTGCTCGTTGGCGAGCACGGTCTGGTCGACCGGATCCCAATTGACGACGCCGGTACGCTTGTAGGCGATACCCTTCTCGCGCATTCGCAGGAACAACCATTGGTTCCAGCGGTAATAGGACGGATCGCAGGTAGCGATTTCGCGATCCCAATCGATTGCGAAACCGAGTGCCTGCAACTGCTTTTTCATGTACGCGATGTTGTCGCGCGTCCATTTCGCGGGGGCCACACCATTGGCCATAGCGGCATTTTCAGCGGGCAGACCAAAGGCGTCCCAGCCCATCGGCTGCAGCACGTTCTTGCCCTGCATGCGGGCAAAACGAGAGAGCACATCACCGATGGTGTAATTGCGCACATGCCCCATGTGCAACCGACCCGAGGGATACGGGAACATCGAGAGGCAGTAGAACTTCTCGCGCGCGGGATCCTCCTGCGCGGCAAAGCTGCGGTTACTGTTCCAATGTTGCTGTGCCGCACGCTCGACGATCGCCGGCTCGTAACGCTCATCCATCTTTAAAAACCGTCTAAAACCGCGCCTCTCGCGGAGACGCGATCGTACACGACGGGGACCGGTGATGCCTCAGCTCATTCCACGGTCACCGCGATGAAGAGCTCGTTGCCGGCCCGCGAAACCAGCAGCGGGACGACTTTCTTTTCCTTGGCCACGGCATCGCGGAACTGCTTGACCGACTCGAGCCGTTGACCGCGGATCCCGACGATGAAATCACCGCGCTGGATGCCGGCATCACGCGCTGCGCCCTGCGCCCGCTCGACCAACAGACCGCGCGGCACGGCACCGCGCGCGGCTGCACGCGCGCGCTCTTCCTCGGTCAACTCGCGTACGACGAGACCCAATCGATCCGCCGTGTCATCTGCTTCGGGCTTGGTGTCGGTACTCGTCTCACTGGTGACAGCCTGCAACTCCGCTACCCGCAAGTTCAGACGACGCGCGTTGCGATCGCGCCAAATTTCGATGATCGCATCAGCGCCAGGCTTGATCGCGCCGATCACGGTCGGCAACTCTTCGGAGCGCTCGATGAGGCGACCGTTCACCGACAAAATGATATCGCCGGCGCGGATACCGGCCTTGGCAGCAGGGCCCGAATCTTCGACGGAACCGACCAACGCGCCACGCGGGCGATCGAGCCCGAAGCTGTCGGCGAGCGCTGCATCAATGGGCTGAATGGTCACGCCGATCTTGCCGCGACTGACCCGACCCTTGGCGATGAGTTGGTCGCGTACGTTGACCGCAACATCGATCGGTATGGCGAACGAGATTCCCATATAGCCGCCCGAGCGGCTATAAATCTGTGAGTTGATACCGACGACTTCACCGGCAAGATTGAAGAGCGGCCCGCCCGAGTTGCCAGGATTCACGGCTACGTCAGTCTGGATGAAATTGACGTAGTTGGTATCGCCGCTCAGTAAACCGCGCGCGGTGGCGCTGACGATACCGGCGGTGGCGCTGTTGTCGAATCCGAATGGCGAACCGATCGCCAGCACCCACTCACCGGGGCGCAATTTGGCCGGGTCACCGATACGAACCACCGGCAATCCCGACGCTTCGATTTTGAGAACAGCCACATCGGTCGGCTCGTCTACCCCGACGATCTTCGCCTTGAACTCGCGACGATCGGTCAACTTGACCGTGACCTCATCGGCCTCGTTGACCACATGCGCGTTGGTCAGGATGTAGCCATCGCTGCTGACAATAAAACCCGAACCCGCACCGCCCGGACGACGCGGTCCATCGGGGTTGTTCGGCTGGCCCTCCTCGGACCGACCATCGGGCGCCGGCATGCCGCGCTGACCCGGCGGTACCGGCACACCGAAGCGACGGAAGAACTCAGCGAACGGATCCTCGCCCGAGGCATTGACGCGCATGCGTTTGCCTTTGGTCGAGATGTTGACCACCGCAGGACCTTGTTGCTGAACGAGCGTGGCGAAATCCGGCAAGCTGCCGACCGCCAGGGTTGGTGCGGATGCGGTTGCGAGCGACGCCGGCGTGACGCCCGACGCCGCGGGCAGTTGCGCGAGCTCCGCCGGTCGCGCCGAAGAAAAATCGCCTTGGCAAGCGGTGAAGATGAGAACGGACAGGATGGCGCCTAACGATCGGCGCACGAACGGACGTCGTGACATGGACCACACCCATTGCATAAACACTCTCCCTAGACCGATAGAGGCGCCGGAAGTTCACGCTCGCGACGCCGCATCATCATCGCCACGAAGCCACACAGCGCCGCCAGCCAAAGCCATGGCAAATTACCGAAACGCAGATAGGGCGGCACACCCACACGCGGGATGATCACCCCGCGCAGTACCACCGGCTTGAAGTCCGGCGCCTGCGCCAACATTTCACCGCGCGGACCGATGATCGCCGAAATGCCATCGTTGGCGGCGCGAATGACGTAACGCTGCGATTCGATCGCGCGCATGCGCGAGATCTGCAAGTGCTGGTGGCGCGCCGTCGATCGACCGAACCAAGCGTCGTTGGTGACGTTCACGAGTGCTGTTGACTCACGCGTGCTGCTCAGCTGCGAAGCGGGGTACGCGTCTTCGTAACAAATACTTGCAGACAATCGCAGCCCCGCAATCGACAGTGGCGGTTGCGTCCTTGCCCCCGCGGTGAAGTCCGAGTACGGCAGATTCATCAGTCGCAACCAACGACGGACGAACTTCGGCACTGGAAAAAACTCGCCGAACGGTACCAAATGATGTTTGTCATACCAACGAACATTCTCGTCGTACGCGAGGATCGAGTTGTAGTAAAGCGGCTCAGCGCCAGGACCGGGCTCGGCGCGGATCAAACCCATCAGTAATGCGGAGTCGCGCCCTTGCGCCGCTACGGCGAGATCCTGCAAGTAGGGAACGATATTGTTGGCAAGATCAGGGGCGGCGGCCTCGGGCCAAACGATCAACGGCGTGCCGAGTGCTTCTAGCGTCAAATCGCGATAACGAGCTAGCGTCGCATCGCGATTGGCGGCCAACCATTTTTGATCCTGCGAGATGGCGCCTTGCACGATCGCGACCTCGACGGCATCGCCCTGCGGCATCGTCCACTCAATCGAGCGCAAACCATATCCGCCCAGCCACGGTAGGATCAGAACCGCCAACGCCAACGCCCGCTCACGCGCCGAGCCTAACCAAAGCGTCACGAGCGCGCCCGCGCTCAGCAGCAGCAGCCAGGAGACCAGCGGCACACCACCAACTGGTGCATAAGCGGCAAGCCACGCATCCGTCTGCGAGTAACCGAGGGAAAGCCAGCCGAAGCCCGAGAGGAACCAACCGCGTATCCACTCGAGCAGCGTCCAGACTGCCGGCAAGCCGACAAGCCAACGCCACACACCCCGCGCCGGCAGCCATCGCGCCGCCACATAGCCCAGCACCGCGCCATAACAGGCCATGATCGCCACAAGTGCCATCATCAGGGCGAGCGCCAACCATACGGGCGCCTGACCGAAACCGTGGATGCTGATGTAGAGCCAATAAGTGCCGGCGCCGAAAGTGCCGACGCCAAACAGGAGACCCGTCAGCGCCGCCGTACGCGGCGCTTGCCCCTGCCAAAGAAAAAATAGAATTGCCGGCGACAAAATCGCCAACGGCCAATGACCGAACGGCGCAAAAGCCAGCGAGAGCGCGGCACCCGCAGCGAGTGCCGACGTCAGTGTGAGCACGCTGGATCGCGTGAGATTCAGTCGCGCTCCCCTTCTTGAGCGCTCGTCGCGACGTCACTCGGCATGATCACCTTCAGGGTGTCGACCCGGCGTCGATCGGCACGCACCACGCGAAACTCGACGCCCTCGATGAACGCCGTCTCGCCCCGTCGCGGCATATGCCCGAGCTGCTTCATGACGAGCCCGGCCACGGTATCAAACTCTTCGTCTGACCACTCGCGACCGAAAAACTCGTTGAACTCCTCGATCGGCGTAGCTCCTCGCACGAGATACTGGCGTTCGGCTTCCTGACGAATATTCTGGTCTTCTTCGACGTCGAACTCATCGTCGATGTCGCCGACGATCTGCTCGATGGCATCTTCGATGGTGACGAGACCGGACACGCCACCGTACTCATCGACGACGATGGCCATGTGGTTACGATTTCGACGGAATTCTTTGAGAAGAACATTAACACGCTTGGACTCAGGTACGACCACCACCGGCCGCATGCACTCGCGCATATCGAAACTCGTCTCGCCGCCATTTGCGAACACGCGCAACACGTCTTTAGCAAGCAGGATCCCGACGACGTCGTCACGGTCGTCGTCGATGACCGGATACCGTGAGTGACCGGACTCCACGATGATCGGTAGCAAGCTCTCGGCCGGCTCGTCCCGACGCACCGCCACCATCTGCGAGCGCGACACCATGATGTCGCGCACCTGCAGGTCGGCGACCTCGAGCACTCCTTCGAGCATCTGTAGCGCGTCGGCATCGATCAGACCGCGCTCGAGCGCCTGACGCAATTGCACATTCAGATCGGCCAGATCCTGCGCTTCTCCCGAGAGTGATTTGGTGACGCGACGTATCCAAGCGAACACGCCGAGTTTGGCGGATTTCATCGTGGCTCCAGCAGTAGTTGATTCATTTGTCGAGAGATTGATAAGGATCGTCGATACCGAAAGTCTTCAGCAGTCGTCGCTCGCGACGCTCCATGCGCAGCGCGTCGACATCGCGCTCGTGGTCGTAACCCTGCAAGTGCAGACACCCGTGCACAATCAGATGCGCGTAGTGATGCGCGAGCGGCTTCGCTTGTTCGTTGGCCTCACGCGCCACAACCGGAGCACACAGCACGAGATCGCCCAGCAGGCTTGGCTCTTTCGAGCGAGTTGTGGCGCGAATGCTGGTTTCGGCTCGTGGTAAACGGGGCATCACCAGCGGTGGAAAAGACAAGACGTTGGTCGCGTAGTCACGACCGCGCCACAACAAATTGAGACGACGCCCCTCGGCCGCACCCACCAAGCGAATCACGAGGCTCGCACCTGCGCCCCGAGCGCCGAATGCCGTACGCGCCCAGCGCCGGATGGCAGCTGCGCTGACCTGCGTCGTTTTCGTCCGATTCTGGATGTCGACCGCAAGCCGCTTGATCACGTGTCGCGGGCCTCGTACGCCTGCACGATGCGCTGCACGAGTGGATGACGCACGACATCGCGCGCTTCGAAAAACTGGAAGCCGACGCCCTGCACGCCATGCAGCACCTCGATCGCATGCCGCAACCCCGACGGCTTGCCGGGCGGTAAATCGGTCTGGGTTGGATCGCCGGTCACCACGGCACGGGAACCGAATCCGATGCGCGTGAGGAACATCTTCATCTGTTCGATGGTCGTGTTCTGCGCCTCATCGAGGATGATGAACGAATCGTTCAATGAGCGGCCTCGCATGAAAGCGAGTGGCGCTACTTCGATCACATTGCGCTCGATGAGCTTGGCCACACGATCAAAGCCCATCATTTCATAGAGTGCGTCATACATAGGACGCAGGTACGGGTCGACTTTCTGCGTCAGATCGCCGGGCAAAAAGCCGAGCCGCTCACCGGCCTCGACAGCCGGCCGTACGAGTACGATTCGGCGTACGCGATCAGACTGCAAAGCCTCGACCGCGCAGGCAACGGCGAGATAAGTCTTGCCAGTGCCCGCGGGCCCCACACCGAAAGTGAGATCGTTATGACGGACTCGCTGCAAATATTCGCGCTGGTTCGCGCCGCGCGCACGAATGGTGCCGCGCAAGGTACGCAGACCCGTATCGGCCGGCTCGCTAGCCGCCACTGCATCGGTCGCGATCGGGTGCGTCGGCTCATCGGATGCCCGATCGTGATCGCGCAGTGCCAAATGCACCGCTTCGGGCGTGATGTCCTCAGTGCGAGTGAGGCGAAACAATTCGCCTAGCAAAGATTCGGCGATCGCCCCCTTGGACCCCTGCACTCGGAACACGCTGCCACGCCGGCGAATTTCCACGCCGAGTCGAGACTCAATCAGACGCAGATTTTCGTCGATCGGCCCGCAGAGATTTGCGAGACGTTCGTTGTCAGGTGGCTCCAAAGAAAATTCACGGGAAGACCCCGGCGGTATCGAGTCAGGCACGTTGCGCCTCGGTCGCTTGGATTCGACCGCGCAGCGAGTGCGCCTTGGCTTCCGTGATCTGCAAGTCGACGAAGTGACCGATCAAACCAGCCGGACCCGGGAAGTTCACCCAACGATTGTCTTCGGTGCGGCCCGCGAGTTCGGCTTGATCCTTGCGCGATGGGCGCTCGACGAGTACGCGCTGAACGCTGCCGACCAGGCGACGATTACGGGCTTGCGAATGCTCCTCGAGCAACGACTGCAAGCGAATCAAACGCGCCTGCTTTTCCTCGTGAGGTACTTCATCAGCCAAACTGGCTGCGGGCGTGCCCGGCCGTCGGCTGTAGAGAAAGCTGAACGATTGGTCGATCTCGAGATCCCGAACGAGCTTCATCGTGGCTTCGAAATCGCGCTCGGTCTCGCCGGGGAACCCGACGATGAAGTCGGAAGTGACCGAGATATCCGGACGAACCTCGCGAAGCTTACGGATTTTGTCCTTAAATTCGAGCGCCGTGTAACCGCGCTTCATCATGGCGAGCACACGATCGGAGCCCGACTGCACCGGCAAATGCAAATGGTTTGCCAGCTCGGGTACGTTGGCATACGCCTCGATCAGACTGTCGTCGAACTCGAGCGGATGCGAGGTCGTGAAACGAATTCGCTCAATTCCCTCGATCGCGGCGACGTGGTGTATGAGCGTTGCGAGATCGGCGAGTACACCGTCGTCCATCGGACCACGATAGGCGTTCACATTTTGACCCAGCAGCGTAATTTCACGCACGCCTTGGGCGGCGAGCCCGCGCACCTCGTCGAGGACCGACTCGAACGGCCGACTGATCTCATCGCCGCGCGTGTAGGGAACGACGCAGAAACTGCAATACTTGCTGCAGCCCTCCATGATCGACACGAAGGCCGTCGCACCCTCCGCGCGCGGCGCTGGCAACCGGTCGAACTTTTCAATCTCGGGAAAGCTGACATCAACGACCGCTCGGCGCCCGCTGCGTAACTCGCCGAGCATCTCGGGCAAGCGATGGACCGTCTGCGGCCCAAAGACAAGATCGATCTGGGGAGCGGCCCGGACGAGCGTCTCACCCTCTTGGCTTGCGACACACCCACCAACGCCGATCACCACACCGGGCTTGGCGTCCTTGAGTAACTTCCATTCGCCAAGCAAAGAAAACACCTTCGACTCGGCCTTTTCGCGCACCGAACAGGTATTGACCAGCAAGATGTCGGCTTGCGCCGGATCGTCGGTGGGCGCCATGCCCTCGGCTGCCGCGAGTACGTCCCCCATGCGGGAGGAGTCGTACTCGTTCATTTGGCAACCGTACGTTTTGATGTAGTAGCGACTCGGCACTTTAGAACGGGATGTCGTCATCGAAATCGTCTTTCTCGGTGCTGCTACGCACCGGCTCCGAGTAACCGTCGTCGTCCGAACGAGCACCGCCGCGAGATCCACCGCGAGACTCGCTCCCGCCGATCATGCTGCCGCCTTGGCCGCCGCCTTGGCCACCGCGACCCGCACTGCCGAGCATCTGCATTTCGTTGCCGACGATCTCGGTGGTGTAGCGGTCGTTCCCTTGCTTATCTTGCCACTTGCGGGTGCGCAGCCGACCTTCGATGTAGACCTGCGAGCCCTTGTGCAGGTATTCACCCGCGATCTCGGCGAGGCGGCCGAACAAGGCCACACTATGCCATTCGGTTTGCTCTTTCATTTCACCGGACTGTTTGTCCTTCCAGCTTTCGCTGGTGGCGATGCGCAGGTTGCAGACCGTCATGCCCGAGGGCATGGCCTTGGTGTCCGGGTCCTGGCCCAGGTTGCCGACGAGAATGACTTTGTTGATGCCACGCGCCATGTTGAGTCCTGCCTAGTGTGCCCTCTATTTGGGGTCGCCGGGGGGCGGCCCAAGGGGGACTTTTCCGAAAAGGACCGCCATTTTAGCCGCCCCCTGAGGGTGCTGCACCGCAAAAATCTCGGTAATTCACCGACTTAAGCCCCGTCGGTGCGAGCCCGGGGGTACACTAGTCGGCTGTTTTCCCGTTACACCGACCTTTGCAACCCCAACATGGCCTTTATCCGCATCCGCGGCGCTCGCAGCCACAACCTTCGCAACCTCGACGTCGATATTCCCCGCGACCAGCTAGTGGTCGTGACCGGCCTGTCGGGCTCGGGCAAGTCGACGCTCGCCTTCGATACGCTCTACGCGGAGGGTCAGCGCCGATACGTGGAGTCGCTGTCGGCGTATGCCCGGCAGTTTCTCTCCATGATGGAGAAACCCGATGTCGATCACATCGAGGGACTGTCCCCCGCCATTGCCATCGAGCAAAAAGCCGCCTCCCACAATCCCCGCTCGACGGTCGGCACGGTTACCGAAATCCACGACTATTTGCGACTGCTTTATGCGCGCGCAGGCGTACCGCGTTGCCCCGAGCACGGCGTATCACTCGAGGCGCAGACGGTCAGCCAGATGGTCGATCAGATTCAGCGGCTGGAGGAAGGCACAGCCATCCTGCTGCTCGCGCCGCTAGTCGAAGATCGTAAGGGTGAACACGAGAGCGTCTTGCGCGATCTGCAAACCCAAGGTTTCGTTCGCGCTCGCATCGATGGCCAGGTGTACGAGCTTGACGCCGCGCCGACGCTCGATGCGCGACGTAAACACCGTATCGAAGCGGTGGTGGATCGACTCAAGGTGCGCCCCGATGCGACCCAACGTATCGCTGAATCGCTGGAAACAGCGCTGCGCCTCTCCGGCGGGACGGCGAGTGTCTTGCGGATGGACGACGTGCAAGCTAAGGCGGGTATGCTGTTTTCGAACCGCCATGCCTGCCCAAGTTGCGGGTACGCCGTGCCGCTGCTCGAGCCGAAGATGTTTTCCTTCAACAGCCCAGCTGGCGCCTGCCCGGGATGCGACGGACTCGGCCAGCAGGAATTCTTTGATCCGACGCGTGTTGCCGCGTTCCCGCATCTATCGCTCGCGGGCGGTGCGATCCGCGGCTGGGATCGACAGAACCCTCACTATTTGCAATTGATCAGTACGCTCGCGACGCACTACGGATTCGATATCGAAGAGCCTTGGCAGGAACTGCCGACGCGCGTGCGCGATGTCCTGCTCTACGGGAGCGGCGAGGAACAAATCGAATTCATCTACGGTATCGGTCGTGGTAAACGCTCGATCCGAAAACACCCGTTCGAGGGCATGCTGTGCAATATCGAGCGCCGCTATCGCGAAACAGACTCACCAGCGGTGCGCGAGGAACTCGCCAAGTACCGCGGCTGGCGCAAGTGCCCCGATTGCGATGGCAGTCGGCTCAATCTGACGGCGCGTCACGTGTTCGTCGGGGAAAAATCCTTACCGCAGATCACCAGCCTCTCGGTCACCGACACGCGTGACTTCTTCGCCAGCTTGCAGGTGACCGGCTGGCGCGGTGAGGTCGCCAGTAAGGTCGTGCGCGAGGTCGAAGACCGACTGCGCTTTTTGGTCGATGTGGGTCTCGACTATCTGACCCTCGATCGCGGTGCCGACACGCTCTCCGGTGGCGAAGCGCAGCGCATCCGGCTCGCGAGTCAAATCGGCTCGGGGTTGACCGGCGTCATGTATATCTTGGATGAGCCCTCGATCGGATTACATCAACGAGATAACTCCCGTTTGCTCGCCACGTTGCGTCGACTGCGCGATCTCGGCAACACCGTGATCATGGTCGAGCACGACGAGGAAGCTATCGACACAGCCGATCATGTGATCGATCTCGGTCCGGGTGCTGGCGTTCACGGCGGGCGTATCGTCGCGCAGGGAACGCCCGCTGATATTCGCGCCAGTGCCGAGTCGCTGACGGGACAATATTTGAGTGGACGTCGAAAAATCCCAATGCCGGCCAGTCGTACGCCACCGCAAGCAAAGCGCATGCTGCGGATCGTCGGCGCAAGCGGTCACAATCTGCGCGATATCACGGCCGAGATCCCGCTCGGACTTTTTACCTGTGTCACGGGCGTCTCGGGTTCGGGCAAGAGCACGCTGATCAACGACACCTTACTGCATCGCGTCAACGCAGAACTCTCCGGCGGCCCGGTCGATGCCGAGCCTTGCCGGGCCATCGAGGGTCTCGAATATCTCGATCGGGTGATCGATATCGACCAGAGCCCGCTCGGTCGCACGCCGCGATCCAACCCTGCGACCTATACCGGTATTTTCACAGGGTTACGCGAACTGTTCGCACAGGTTCCCGAAGCTCGCAGTCGTGGTTACGACGTCGGTCGTTTCAGCTTCAATGTCAAAGGCGGTCGCTGCGAAGCCTGCCAAGGCGATGGCGTCATGCGCGTCGAGATGCACTTCTTGCCGGACGTATTCGTGCCCTGCGACGTGTGTCGCGGCAAGCGCTACAATCGCGAGACGCTCGATATCCTTTATCGCGGGCGCAACATCCACGACATCCTCGAGTTGACGGTCGAAGATGCCTTGAAGTTTTTTCAAAGTATTCCGACGGTACAACCGAAGTTGCAGACCCTGCTCGATGTCGGTCTCGGCTATCTCAAGCTCGGACAAAACGCTACGACGCTCTCAGGCGGCGAGGCGCAACGAGTCAAGCTCGCGCGCGAGCTCGCCAAGCGCGCAACCGGCCGAACGCTGTACATCCTCGATGAGCCGACCACGGGTCTGCATTTTCACGACGTGGCGCAGCTGCTGCTCGTTCTGCAGCGACTACGCGATGAGGGCAATACCGTCGTGGTGATCGAACACAACCTTGATGTCATCCAGACGGCCGATTGGATTATCGATCTTGGACCCGAAGGCGGTAACGGCGGCGGACGACTGGTAGCCGCTGGTACACCTGAGCAAGTGGCGCGTCAGGCAGGCTCGCACACCGGTCGTTATTTAGCGGAACGACTCGGGAAGACGTAACGAATATGCCCGTCCGAGCGCTCCTCGCGGCGACGATCCAACGCATATCTTTGAACGACGTTGCTCCAAAAACGCAGCGCCGTGCGGTCGGACTGCAGCACCTCGAGCTGCCACTGCCCGGCGTAACGATCGAATAGCAGAGCGGCGGCGTGGCTGCCGACCCGCAGGCGCCGCAGACTAGGAACCACGTAGAACTCGCGTAAGTGCGCACCACCGCCGAGGACTCTCTCGACGCAGGCAAAGCCCGCGTGCTCCTCGTCACGCCGCAGCACGAATAGATCGACGGTGCGATCCTGCAACCAGTCGCTGATTTGCTCGCGCGCCAGTCTCTCGGTCGACGGCGGTCTCGCGCGCGAGGAGACGGCAAGCTCCTGCAACCAATTGAGATAGGCGCGCTCGAGCCAGTCTCTCTCGAGGAGCGGTGTGGCGAGTTGCAGGCGGATGGGCATGGTCTAAAACGAAAAAACCCGGGGGATGGCGGACCATCTTCCCGGGTTCTTTGGAGGAACGCGAACGTTCCTCAGGCTTTCATTCTCTGAAACAGAGAATTACTGAGCCGGAGCAGCCTCGGCCGGAGCGGCAGCGGCGTCAGCCGGAGCAGCGGCGTCAGCCGGAGCAGCGGCATCAGCCGGAGCGGCATCAGCCGGAGCGGCCATTTCAGCAGCCGGAGCGGCTTCTTCGGCAGCCGGAGCTTCGGCCGGAGCCTCAGCAGGCTTGCCACCACAGGCGGTCAGAGCGAAAGCCGCGAGAACAGCGGCGAGAGCGAGCTTCGTGTTCATGTCGTATACCCCAAAAAGTAGTGACACAGAGAATTCAAACAACCTAGCTAGTTTGTCTGGCGATCAAATCGCGCGGCGATTCTAGCAACCTTTGCCGAGAATTGGGAACCGCTCTTGCGGTAGCGGGCTGGCACCCGGGACAAGGTCGTGGCAGCCGCCTAGAATTCGGGGGTGGGGTCGCGGTTGGCGCAGGACCTCGGAACGCAAACGGCGCTGAGGAATCTGTCATGACCATCCCCGCTCTCGATCGGCTTTTCCCGGCTCACGTCGCCGAGTTGCGATCGCGCACCGATCGGGCTTTGGCCGCAGTCGGATTCGATGCGGTGGTTATTCAATCCGGGGAGCCGATCGGTCTCGCGCGAGATGACCAGCACTACCCGTACAAGGCACACCCGTATTTCAAATGGTGGGTCCCACTCAACGATGCGGCAGGCTCGCTAATCCATTACCGCGCGGGAACCCGTCCGCAGCTGATTTTCTTCGTCGCGACCGACTTTTGGTACCAGCCGGCGGCGCTGCCTGAGGCGCCCTGGGTCAACGAGTTCGACGTGGTGATCGTTCACTCGCACGAGCAGGTACGCGGGGTGTTGCCAACGGATCTGTCGCGCACCGTCTGGCTGGGCGATCCGCTACCGGAGCTCGGCAGCTACGGCATGGCCGCTGTGAACCCCGACGCGCTGCTGCGCCGCCTCGACTACACCCGAGCCCGCAAAACGCCGTACGAGATCGAGTGTCTCGCCGAAGCCAACCGCGTCGCCCTGCGCGGTCACGCTGCGGCAGCGGCCTGTTTCGCGCAAGCCGGTAGCGAGTACGACATTCACCAAGCTTTCGTCGGCGCCTGTGGGCAGCGAGAGCAAGAACTGCCCTACAACGCGATCGTGGCAGTGAACGAGGCCGGCTCGGTGTTGCACTACCAAATCCTGCAGCGCCAACGACCGATGCAGCATCGCTCACTGTTGATTGATGCGGGGGCGACCTGTCGAGGGTACGGCAGCGATATCACCCGCAGCTACGCCGCTCGCGGTGCCGATTCAA
This sequence comes from Gammaproteobacteria bacterium, assembly GCA_018970145.1. Lineage (GTDB taxonomy): Bacteria > Pseudomonadota > Gammaproteobacteria > Steroidobacterales > Steroidobacteraceae > UBA964. The sequence continues at coordinate 14,767 of JAGWWY010000001.1, read as the reverse complement.
GTTTCGTCGACTTACTCACGCAAATGGACAACTTGCAGCGCCAATTGTGCAGCTTCGTCAAACCCGGTGTGGATTGGCGCGATATCCACCAAACCGCCGTCGAAAAAATCGCTGCGCTGCTGTGCTCGAGCGGAATCCTGCGCTGCAGCGCCGAAGAAGCGTTGACCTCAGGCACGGCACGACTGTTCTTTCCGCACGGCATCGGCCATCTACTCGGGCTGCAGGTGCACGATGTGGGTGGCGTCATGGCAGATGATCAGGGCGGAATGATCCCAAAGCCGCCGCTGGACCCAGCCCTACGGCTTACCCGCCAACTTGAGCCGGGTTTCGTGGTGACGATGGAGCCCGGGCTCTATTTCGTCGACGCCCTGCTCAAACCCGCCCGCGACTCACAGCATGCGCAGCACATCGACTGGAACATGATCGACGTGCTCTCGCCCTACGGCGGGATACGCATCGAAGACAACCTCGTCGTCACCGACGCGGGCGCGCGCAACCTAACCCGCGAGAACGCTTAGGCCGCGGCGGCCTTCGCCTGCTTGGCCGGTGTCTTCTTGCCCGGCGCCTTGGACTTCGCCTTGCCACGGGGCTTCTTGGCGGTCGTCTCGGCCTCCACCGCAGGCGTCGCGGCCTGATCGACCAACTGCATCAATGCCATCGGAGCGGCGTCTCCCGCGCGCGGCATCATGCGCAAAATGCGCGTGTAGCCGCCGGCACGGGCCTTGAAGCGCGGGCCGAGATCGGCAAACAGCTTGTCGACGATCGCCTGGTCGCGAAGACGTGCAAAAGCCAAGCGACGACGCGCCTCGCTGTCAGTCTTGGCGAGCGTGATGAGGGGCTCGACGACACGACGCAATTCTTTGGCCTTCGGCAGCGTGGTGCGAATCGTCTCGTGACGCAGCAAAGCCACGCTCATGTTGCGCATGAGCGCATGACGGTGCGGAGCATTGCGCGACAGTTGCCGCCCTGAAAGTCGATGACGCATAACAAACCTCGATAAGTCAGTGGGACTTCCGGGCTACTCGCGAGCCCGGAACCCGAATCACATCAAACCGCCACGCTCTTCTTCGTGACGCAGGCTGGTCGGCGGCCAACCATCGAGACGCATGCCGAGCATCAAGCCGTGGCTCTGCAACACTTCCTTGATCTCGGTCAGCGATTTCTTGCCGAGGTTCGGGGTACGCAGCAGCTCGACTTCGGTGCGCTGCACGAGATCGCCAATGTAGTGGATGTTCTCCGCCTTTAGGCAGTTCGCGCTGCGAACGGTGAGCTCGAGTTCATCGACCGGGCGCAACAGGATCGGGTCGAACTGCGCCGACTCGGACTTGCCGGAGGACTCTTCCTCACCCTGCAGATCGACGAATACGGACAGCTGATCCTTCAGGATGCTGCCAGCACGGCGAATCGCCTCTTCGGCATCGATGGTGCCGTTGGTTTCGATGTCGAGCACGAGCTTGTCGAGATCGGTGCGCTGTTCGACACGAGCCGCGTCTACCGAGTAGGTGACACGACGGATCGGGCTGAACGACGCATCGAGTTGCAGCCGCCCGATCGGACGCGCCGCTTCTTCGAAGGCGATGCGCTGGGCAGCCGGGCGGTAGCCACGGCCGCGCTCGATGCGCAGCACCATCGTCAACTCGCCGGCCTTCGTCAGGTTGGCGATGACGAGTTCCGGATTGACAACCTCGACGTCGTGATCGGTCTGGATGTCACCTGCGGTGACCGGGCCCGGGCCCTTTTTCGAAAGGCGCAGCTCGGCCGAATCACGCGTGTGCATCCGGATGGCAACTTGCTTGAGGTTCAACAGGATGTCGACGACATCCTCTTGAACACCCTCAATGCTGGTGTACTCGTGCAGCACGCCCTCGATCTCCACTTCGGTGATCGCAGCGCCCGGCATGGACGACAGCAGCACGCGACGCAGCGCGTTGCCGAGCGTGTGTCCGAAACCGCGCTCGAACGGCTCTATGACCACGCGCGCCTGACGCGGCGCGAGCGGGCTGACCTTCACCACACGGGGCTTCAGGAACTCGCCGACTGATCCATGCATTTTCGATACCTCTTTCCTGTTTCGAGAGCGACCCGACGATTACTTCGAGTACAACTCGACAACCAGATTTTCGTTGATGTCCGGCAGAATGTCGTCACGGGCGGGCACCTGCTTGAAGACGCCCTTCATTTCTTTGTCGTTGACCTCGACCCACTCGGGGAGCCCAACCTGAGAGGCGATCTGTATCGCGTTCTGGATGCGGAGCTGCTTGCGCGCCTTCTCGCGGATCTGCACGACGTCACCGGCACGCATCTGGTAGGAGGCGATCGTCACCACCTCACCATTCACCTCGATGCCCTTGTGGCTGACGAGCTGGCGAGCTTCCGAACGCGTGGCCGCAAACCCCATGCGATAAACGACATTGTCGAGACGGCACTCGAGCAGCTTCAGCAGGTTTTCACCCGTCGAGCCCGAGCGGCGCGCGGCCTCGGTGTAGTAGTTGGCAAACTGACGCTCGAGCACGCCGTACATGCGACGCAGCTTCTGCTTCTCACGCAACTGGCTGCCGTACTCCGACAGGCGTGACTTGCGCTCGCCCTTGATTCCGCCCGGCGGAACCTGGAACTTGCACTTCGACTCAAGCGGCTTGACACCGCTCTTCAAAAAAAGATCGGTGCCCTCGCGACGAGCGAGTTTGCACTTGGGACCAACATATCGGGCCATCTGATGATTCCTCTTGCGTCGCTACGTCAGACGCGACGCTTCTTGGGAGGACGGCAGCCGTTGTGCGGAATCGGCGTGACGTCGGAAATGCTGGTGATCTTCAAGCCGCAGTTATTCAAAGCACGAACCGCAGACTCGCGACCCGGGCCTGGGCCCGCAACACGAACTTCGACATTGCGAAGACCGTGCTCTTGCGCTGCGACGCCCGCCTTCTCGGCGGCCACCTGCGCAGCGAACGGGGTCGACTTTCGCGAGCCGCGGAAACCGCAACCACCGGAGGTCGCCCACGAGAGCGTGTTCCCCTGGCGATCGGTGATCGTGATGATCGTATTGTTGAAGGATGCATGCACGTGCGCGATTCCATCGAGCACGTTCTTGCGAACCTTCTTCGGCTTTTTCCCAGCGGATTGCTTCTGTTCTGCCATGTGCTATTGCCTGCTGAAAATCGGTTATTTGCCCGGAGGCGCGTTGAGCTTGACGGCGGCCTTACGCGGACCCTTGCGCGTGCGCGCATTGGTACGCGTGCGCTGGCCGCGCAGCGGGAGACCCTTGCGATGACGGAGGCCGCGATAGGTACCGAGGTCCATCAATCGCTTGATGTTCATCGAAACCTCTCGGCGCAGGTCGCCCTCGACCAAGCCTTTTGCGATCTGCGAACGCAAAGCGTTCACCTCGGCTTCCGTCAGATCCTTGACCTTGGTGGTCGGATCGACGCCTGCCTCGGCGCAAACCTTGCGTGCACGGGTTGTTCCCACACCGTAGATGTGGGTCAAACCGATGACAACATGCTTGTTCATCGGGATATTGATGCCGGCGATACGTGCCATGTTTTCTGCCCCGAAGCCGCGGAAAAGCGCGGCATTCTACTTAAAAGCCTCTGACTCTCAACCCTGCCGCTGCTTGTGCCGCGGATCTTTGCAAATCACGTAAACGACGCCGCGGCGCCGCACGATCTTGCAGTCCTTGCAAATTTTTTTGACGGATGGACGAACTTTCATTTCAAGTACCCTATGATCACTGCGGCGCCCCGCCGCGTCCGTAGCCCATCAAGTTGGCCTGCTTCAACAGACCGGGATACTGATGGGACATCAAATGCGCCTGCAGTTGCGCCATGAAATCCATGGCAACGACCACGACGATCAACAATGAGGTGCCACCGAACACGAACGGTACGCCGCCTTCGGCGAACAACACTTCGGGAACGATGCACACTGCAGTCAGGTAGAGCGCACCCCACAAGGTCAGCCGGGTGAGTACTTTGTCGATGTACTCGCCGGTTTGCTGACCCGGACGGATACCCGGGATGAACGCACCGGACTTCTTCAGGTTGTCGGAGGTCTCCCGCGCGTTGAACACGAGCGCCGTATAGAAGAAGCAAAAGAAAATCATCAACACGGCATACAGCACGAGATGCAGCGGTTGGCCGTAGGCGAGAGAGGCCGCCATCGTCTGCAATGCATCTGCTGCGGCGCCCTCACCGGTGCCGAAGAAGCTCGCGATGGTCGCCGGAAAGAGCAGCAAGCTCGAGGCAAAAATCGGTGGAATGACACCCGCCATATTGAGCTTGAACGGCAAGTGACTGGTTTGCCCGGCCATCACGCGGCGACCCACCTGACGCTTCGCATAATGCACCGCGATACGACGCTGGGCACGTTCGCAATACACGCAGAAGGCTGTGACACCGAGCACGACCACGATGAGAACGAGGACGAACACTCCGGACATTTCACCGGTATTGACCGACTCGACGGTTCGGCCGAGCGCACTCGGAATGCCCGAAATGATGCTCGCCAGAATGATCATGGAGATACCGTTGCCGATACCGCGCTCCGTGACTTGCTCGCCTAGCCACAACAAGAACATCGTGCCAGTCGTCATGGTGACCGTGGCAATAAACAAAAACGACCAACCGGAGTTCAGCACCATGCCGCCGTTTTGCAAGGCCACCGCCGCGCCAAGCGACTGGAATACCGCGAGCACCAGGGTGAAGTAGCGCGTGATCTGGGTGAGCTTGCGCCGACCGGCCTCGCCTTCTTTCTTCATCGCTTCCCATGGCGGATACACCTGCGAGGCCATCTGCACGATGATCGACGCCGAGATGTACGGCATGACGCCCATGGCGAAGATCGACAGACGCTCGAGGGCGCCACCCGAGAACATATTCGCCATACCGAGAATGGTGCCGGCGTTCTCCTGGAAGAAACGCGCGACTTCAGCCGGGTTGATGCCCGGCACCGGAATGAACGACCCGATGCGGTACACGATCAGCGCCCCGATCAGGAAAAACAGGCGCGCACGTACCTCGCCGAAACGCGTCGCGTCGGCGATGGCTGCTGCCGGATTTCCTACTCCCGTTGCCACTTCGTTATGTACCCGTTACCTGGTCCGTGTTGCCTTAGGCTTCGATGCGGCCACCCGCCGCTTCGATCGCCGCTTTCGCACCCTTGGTCACGCCGACGCCCTTGAGCGTCACCGCTTTCTTGATTTCGCCCGACAGCACCACCTTGGCGACCTCGGTGTGCATCGGTACGACGTTGGCCGCCTTCAGGGCAGCCAAGTCGATCACGGCAGCGTCGACCTTCGCCAGTTCGTCCAAACGAACTTCAGCGCGCGTCGCTTTGATCGCCGAGCGGAAACCGACCTTCGGCATACGGCGCTGCAGCGGCATCTGGCCGCCTTCGAAACCAACCTTGTGATAGCCGCCCTTGCGAGCGCGCTGTCCTTTGACGCCCCGACCACAGGTCTTACCTTGGCCCGCTGAGGCGCCGCGACCGACGCGCAAGCGCGGACGCTTGGAGCCCGGTGCCGGCTTGATGGTGTTGATACGCATCGTCGTAACTCCTGATTAGCCTTCGACGACCGCGAGCAAATGCCGCGCCGTGCGAATCATGCCGCGATTTTCCGGCGTGTCCGCGACGGTTACCGTCTGGTGTCGCTTGCGCAGACCGAGACCCCGCACCGAGTGCGCGATACGCTCGAGCTGCCCGTGAACGCTCTTCTTGAGCGTGACTTTCAATTGTGGTTGGGAAGCCATGGTATTAACCCGTCAGTTCTTCCAGAGACTTGCCACGCTTCGCTGCGATCTCCTCGGGAGAACGCACCGAAGCCAGAGCCTTCACCGTCGCACGCACGACGTTGATTGCGTTGCGCGAACCGTAGCTCTTGGCGAGCACGTTACGCACGCCGGCGCATTCGAGCACCGCACGCATGCCGCCACCCGCGATGACGCCGGTACCATCGGAGGCCGGCTGCATCAATACGCGCGTCGCACCGTGACGACCTTTGATCGAGTAGTGCAACGTCTCGTTTTTGAGTGCGACGTTGACCATGTTCTTGCGCGCAGCAGCCATCGCCTTCGAGATCGCGACCGGCACTTCGCGCGCCTTGCCGAACCCGAAACCGACGCGACCGGCGCCGTCACCAACCACCGTCAGTGCCGTGAACCCGAACTGACGACCGCCCTTGACGGTCTTCGAGGTGCGGTTGACCGCAACGAGTTTCTCGAGGTACTCGTCGGTGGCCTGGGATTTTTCGACTCGTGCCATGGATGTGTCCTGTCTTAAAACTCGAGGCCCGCTTCACGCGCGGCATCCGCCAGCGCCTTGATGCGTCCGTGGTACATGAAACCCGCGCGATCGAACGCGACCTTACTCACGCCGGCGGCCTTGGCACGCTCGGCGATGGCACGACCGACAGCCTTCGCTGCCTCGACGTTGCCGGTGCCTTCGAGACCATTGGCTACGGCGTCCTGCAGGGTCGACGCCGACGCCAACACCTGCGCACCCGTCGAATCGAACACCTGCGCATAGATGTGGCGCGGTGTGCGATGAACGGTGAGCCGCGGGGTCCCGAGTTCGCGAATCTTGGCTCGCGCCCGCACGGCGCGGCGCTGACGCCGCTGTTTGTTGCTGATCTGCATTGCTCGATCCTCTGTGCGCGCCTGCGGTTACTTCTTCTTGCCTTCCTTGAGGGTGATCTGTTCGCCGGCATAGCGTACGCCCTTGCCCTTGTAGGGCTCCGGTGCACGCAGCTCGCGAATCTCAGCAGCAATTTGGCCAATACGCTGCTTGTCGATACCCTTGAGGACGATTTCGGTTTGGCTCGGCGCCTCGACGCTGACGCCTTCTGGCATCTCGACCGCGATCGGATGCGAATAACCGAGGGTGAGGTTCAGAGTCTTGCCCTGTACCGCCGCACGATATCCGACGCCGACCAGCTCGAGCTTGCGTTCGTACCCCTTGCTGACACCGATCGCCATGTTCGACAAGTGCGAGCGAGTCGAGCCCGCCTGCATGCGATTGACGGCGTCGTACTCGAGCTCGAGGTGCTTGTCCTTCTGGACGACCTTGACGCCACCCGACAGCGCCACGCTCAACGAGCCCTTGGCACCCTTCAGGGTGACCGAGGTGTCGGTGATGGTCGCCGTCACGCCCTGGGGCAGTTCGACCGGTTGTTTCGCTACACGACTCATTTCTGCTTACCTGGTTTGCTACCTGGTGTTCCGAATGCACTGCACGTCAGGCGACGATGCAGAGCACCTCACCACCCTGGCCGATGGCCCGGGCTTGCTTGTCGGTCATCACGCCTTTCGGCGTCGAGACGATCACGGTGCCCATGCCGCCCTGTACCTTCGGCAGCTCGTCCTTACCGCGGTAAATCCGCAGCCCCGGACGCGACACACGCTCGAGACGATCGATGACCGGACGCCCGTCGTAATACTTCAGGGCAATGGTCATCGTGCTCTTGCCGCCGTCCGCAGCGATGCGGAAATCGGCGATGTAGCCTTCGTCCTTCAAAACTTTGACGACGGCCTGCTTGAGACGCGACGCGGCGACGTTCACTTCGCTCTTGCGAGCGAGCTGTGCGTTGCGGATGCGGGTCAGCAGATCGGCAATGGGATCAGTCATGCTCATGTGGCGTGCGCTCCTACCAGCTCGCCTTGGACACGCCGGGCAGCTCGCCCCGGTTCACGGTCTCGCGAATCTTCACGCGCGACAGACCGAACTTGCGGTACACGCCACGCGGACGACCCGTGATCGAGCAGCGCTTGCGGCCGCGACTCGGACTCGCGTCACGCGGCATTTTTTGAAGAGCGACCTGCGCAGCGACGCGATCCTCGTGAGAGGTACGCGGGTTGCGGATCGTCTCTTTGAGCTTCGCCCGCTTCGCTGCGAACTTCTTGACGGTTTCGGCGCGACGCTTCTCGCGCTCCACCATGCTCGTCTTGGCCATGTGCTTGCTGCCCTATTACTTGCGGAAGGGGAACTGAAAGGCTTCGAGCAACGCTCGACCCGCCTTGTCGTCCTTCGCCGTGGTGGTGATGGTGATATCCATGCCCCGGAGCTGATCGATCTGGTCGTACTGGATTTCCGGGAAAATGATTTGTTCCTTGACGCCCATGTTGTAGTTGCCACGGCCGTCGAAAGAGCGCGGCGACACGCCGCGGAAGTCGCGGATACGTGGCATCGCAACGCTGATCAAGCGATCGAGGAACTCGTACATTCGTGCGCCGCGCAAGGTGACCTTGCAGCCGATCGCGAGACCTTCACGAACTTTGAACGAGGCGATCGACTTGCGCGCCTGACACACGACGGGCTTTTGGCCGGTGATCTTGGTCAAATCCGTGACCGCCGCGTCGATGACCTTCTTGTCGGCCACCGCCTCGCCCACGCCCATGTTGACCGTGATCTTGACGATCTTGGGCACTTCCATCGCGTTGGCGATGCCGAGGTCCTTGCGGAGCTGGGTCACGACCTTTTCGCGGTAATACTGTTGCAGCCTTGCCATGCTGGTAACCCGTTGATCGACGCTTACGCGTCGATCATCTCTCCGTTGGATTTGAAGAACCGAACACGCTTGCCATCCGCCAGACGCTTGACGCCGACACGATCGGCCTTCTGCGACGCGGGGTTGAACAGCGCGACCTTGGACACGTGCATCGGCATCTCTTTCTCGAGGATGCCGCCGGCCTTGTTCATTTGCGGATTGGCGCGCGTATGGCGCTTGACCCGGTTGACGTTCTCGACGATGACCGTGTCGTTATCGAGCACGGAGACGACAGCGCCCTTACGGCCCTTGTCACGCCCCGAAATCACGATCACGTTGTCGCCCTTGCGAATCTTTCTCATGGGAGAGGCCTCAGAGCACTTCCGGTGCCAGCGAGATGATCTTCATGAACTGCGCCGTGCGCAGTTCGCGCGTCACGGGCCCGAAAATACGGGTGCCGATCGGCTCGAGCTTGTTGGTGAGCAACACCGCAGCGTTGCCATCGAACTTGATGAGTGACCCATCCGCACGCCGCACGCCACGACGAGTACGTACGACGACTGCGTCGTAAACCTCACCCTTTTTGACCTTGCCACGCGGAATGGCATCCCGGACGCTAACCTTGATCAGATCGCCGACGGCCGCGTATCGACGCCGCGTGCCGCCCATGACCTTGATGCACATCAGCGACTTCGCACCGCTGTTGTCCGCTGCGTTCAATACGGTTTGCAGCTGAATCACGACGCACGCTCCACCACGGCCACGAGCCGCCAGGACTTGTTCCGCGAGAGCGGCCGGCACTCGGCGATCGTCACCGTATCCCCCTGACGCGACTCGTTGGTCTCGTCGTGAGCGAGTAGCTTCGTGGTACGGCGGATGTACTTGCCGTAACGCGGGTGCTTGACCAAGCGCGAAATTTCCACCGCGATGGTCTTGTTCATTTTATTGCTGACGACACGCCCAGTGAGCGTGCGCAGCGTCTTGGTTTCAGTTGCCGTCGTCATCTGTTACTTCTCCGAAGTCTTCGCGGCGGTCGCTTTCTCAGCGAGTACCGTCTTCAGACGCGCGATGTCCTTACGCACTCGACCGAAGTCGTGCGGCTTGATCGCCTGACCGGTCGCGCGCTGCATGCGCAACGAGAACTGCTCGCGACGCAGCTTCAAGAGTTCGTCGTTGAGATCCTTGGCGGCTTTGCCGCGCAATTCCTTGGCATTCATGTCAACGTACCTGTCGCTTCACGAAGGAAGTGGTGACCGAGAGCTTGGCGCCGGCCAACCGGAACGCCTCGCGTGCAGTCTTTTCGTCCACGCCTTCCATTTCGAAGAGGATCTTGCCGGGCTTGACCTTGGCCACCCAGTACTCGACGTTGCCCTTACCCGAGCCCATGCGGACTTCGAGAGGCTTCTTGGAAATCGGCACGTCCGGGAAGACGCGGATCCAGATCTGACCACCACGCTTCACGGCGCGGGCCATGGCACGTCGGGCGGCTTCGATCTCGCGCGCGGTCATACGCGCGCGCTCGGTAGCCTTGAGGCCGAAATCTCCGAACGCCACGGAATTACCGCGCTGGGCGAGACCGGCGTTGTCACCCTTGAATTGCTTGCGGTACTTGGTGCGCTTTGGCTGCATCATGACTGCGTTTCCTCAAGTCAGACGGCGGGCGCGGCAGTAGCCGCGGCCTCGGCAACAGGTGCGCCGGCGGCATCACCCTCAACCACAGGCTTGCTGAAATCTTCCTTGTCGAAGACCTCACCCTTGAAGATCCACACCTTGACGCCAATGACGCCATACGTGGTGCGGGCTTCGCCGAATCCGTAGTCGATGTCGGCGCGGAAGGTGTGCAACGGGATTCGACCCTCGCGCGACCATTCCGTGCGGGCGATCTCGGCGCCGTTCAGGCGACCCGATAAACGCACCTTGATGCCGAGGGCGCCACTGCGCATGGTACTCATCACGGCGCGCTTCATGGCACGACGGAACATCACACGCTTTTCGATCTGCTGGGCGATACCATCGGCGACGAGCTGTGCGTCGAGTTCCGGCTTGCGGATCTCGGAGATGTTCAGGCGGATGTCACCCATCGGGCGACCGAGCAGCTTCGCCGTCTCGGCGCGCAACTTCTCGATGTCCTCGCCCTTCTTGCCGATCACGATACCCGGGCGTGCGGTTTGAATCGTGATGTTCACCTTGTTCGCGGCGCGCTCGATACTGATACGCGAGACCGAAGCCTCGGCGAGCTTCTTGCGCAGAAACTCACGAACGCGGAAGTCCGTGTGAACGTGCAGCGGGAACTCTTTCTTGCTGGCGTACCACTTCGAGGACCACTCGCGGGTGATACCGAGGCGAATGCCGATCGGATTGACTTTCTGGCCCATGGATCAGTCCTTCTTGCCGTCGCTAACAACGACGGTGATGTGGCTGTTGCGCTTGATGATTTGAGCACCACGACCCTTGGCGCGAGCGGCGAAGCGCTTCAGCACCGGAGCGGTGTCGACCATGATGCGATGAACTTTGAGCTCGTCGATGTCGGCGCCGTTGTTGTTCTCGGCGTTGGCAACCGCCGATTCGAGCACCTTCAGCACGATTTCGGCGCCTTTCTTCGGCATGAAGCGCAGCGTCGCGAGCGCATTGCCCACGGGCTTGCCGCGCACCACGTCAGCGACGAGGCGGCACTTCTGCGGAGAGATCCGCGCATATTTGAGTTTGGCCGTGACTTCCATTGTTATTGCTCCGCCTTAGGCCTTCTTATCGCCCGAGTGGCCCTTGAACGCGCGCGTGGGCGCAAATTCACCGAGCTTGTGACCGACCATGTTTTCCGACACGAGCACCGGCACATGCAACTTGCCGTTGTGCACCGCGATGGTGAGACCCACCATCTCGGGGACGATCATCGAGCGGCGCGACCAGGTCTTGATCGGCTTGCGATCGTTCTTGGCGACGGCCGTCTGCACCTTCTTAGTGAGATGCAGATCGACGAAAGGACCTTTCTTGAGTGAACGAGGCACTGTTGACTCCTGACCTTACCGGGCCGCTCAGCGGACCTTGTTCTGGCGACGCTGCACGATCATGTGAGTCGTGCGCTTATTGGTGCGGGTCTTCTTACCCTTGGTATTCCAACCCCACGGCGACACCGGGTGCGGATTACCTTGGCCAGATTTACCCTCACCACCACCGTGGGGGTGATCGACCGGGTTCATCGCGAGGCCACGGACCGTCGGACGGATACCGAGCCAACGCTTCGCGCCCGCCTTGCCGTAGCTGCGCAGGTTGTGTTCGTCGTTACTGACCTCGCCAATGGTGGCGCGGCAGTCGATGAGCACCTTGCGCATCTCGCCGGACTTCAAGCGGATGTAGGCATAAACGCCTTCACGCGCGGTGTACTGCACCGAGCTGCCGGCGCTGCGCGCAAGCTGACCGCCACAACCGGGCTTCAACTCGACGTTATGCACGGTCGAACCGACCGGGATGTGGCGCAGCTGCATCGCGTTGCCCGGCTTGATCGGCGAATCAGCACCCGAGCGCACTTCGTCACCCGGCACGACGCCCTTCGGCGCGAGGATGTAACGACGCTCGCCATCCATATATTTGACGAGCGCGATGTGGCCGGTGCGATTCGGATCGTGCTCGATGCGCTCGATCACACCTTTCACGCCGTCTTTGTCACGCTTCAAGTCGATGATGCGGAATTTTTGACGCGAACCACCGCCCTTGTGACGCGTGGTGATGCGACCGTAACTGTTACGACCGCCCGTCTTCGACTGGGCGACCGTCAACGGCGCGTACGGATCGCCCTTCCAGAGGTGGGACTTGTCGATCTTGACGGCGAACCGGCTGCCCGGCGACGTCGGCTTGCTCTTGACGAGTGCCATTAGGCTTTCCTCGCTTCGTAGTCGATGCTCTGCCCCGGTGCAAGACGCACGTAGGCCTTTTTCGAATCTTGCGTGCGACCGACCGTCTTGCCGAAACGACGGGTTTTTCCCGGCTCGTTGACGACATTCACGTCGGCGACCTTCACCGAGAACATGAGTTCGACGGCCGCCTTGATGTCGGGTTTAGTGGCATCGCGACGAACGCGGAACGCGTATTGGTTTGCGTTCTGCATCGCCAGAGCGGTTTTCTCGGTGACGTGCGGTGCGAGTAGCACATTGATCAAACGCTCTTGGCTGAGCTTCGAGACGGTGGCGCTCATTGCAGGCGCTCCTCAATCAGTTTGACGGCGCCGACAGTCATCAGCACCTTGTCGTAGCTCACGAGTGCAAGCGGATTCAAAGCCGACACCGGCAACACCTGCACGTGCGGCAGGTTGCGAGCCGCCAAAAACAACTTTTCGTCGATTGCCTCGACGACGATCAACACGTTGGTGAGTGCCATCGACTTGAGCTGTGCCGCAAGCAAGCGAGTCTTCGGCGCCTCGAGATCGAGGCCGTTGGTGACGATGAGGCGGTCTTGGCGCACCAACTCGGAAAGCATCGAGCGCAGCGCGCCGCGATACATCTTGCGATTGACCTTTTGTTCGAAACTACGCGGCTTCGCGGCGAAGGCACGACCGCCACCCACCCAAATGGGGCTACGGCTCGAACCAGCGCGAGCCTGACCCGTGCCTTTCTGGCCCCAAGGCTTCTTGCCACCACCGCTCACTTCGGCCTTAGTCAGCTGGGCCTTCGTGCCCGAGCGACCGGCATTGCGATAGGCGGTGACGACTTGGTGCACCAGCGCTTCGTTGTACTCGTGACCGAAAGCGGTCTCCGAGAGTTGCAGCTCAGTCGAGCCGCCAGCGATCTTGATCTTCATGATCTATGGCTCCCGATCACTTCTTGGCGGCCTTGGAGCCCGCGCCCTTGGTCGGCACGATCAACTTGCGCTTGGCAAGACGGGCCGCCTTGGTCGAGGGACGGATGACCACCTGACCGCCTTCCGCGCCGGGTACGGCGCCGCGGATCAGCAGCAAATTACGTTCGGCGTCGACTTCGACAACCTTGAGGTTCTCGGTGGTGCGACGCGCCACACCCATGTGACCGGACATGCGCTTGCCTTGAAACACGCGACCCGGTGTCTGGCGCTGACCGATGGAGCCCGGGGTGCGGTGCGAGACCGACACGCCGTGCGTCGCATGGTGACCGGCGAAGTTGTGACGCTTCATCGTTCCCGCAAAGCCCTTACCGATGGTCGTACCGGTGACGTCGACGATCTGGCCCACTGCAAAGTGGTCCGCCTTGATCTGCGCACCGACGGCGAGGTTGTCGCCTTCCTTTTCCGCCAAACGGAACTCGACGAGCGCCTTGCCCGGAGCTGTGCCCGCTTTGGCGAAATGACCGGCAGCTGCCTTCGAGATGAGCTGGGGACGACGTGATCCATAGGTGACTTGGACGGCGCGATAGCCATCCTTGTCGGTGGTTTTGACCTGCGTCACGCGGTTCGGCAGAACCTCAATCACCGTTACCGGGATGGATTCCCCGGCGTCGGTGAAGACGCGAGTCATGCCGCACTTGCGGCCGACAAGACCGATTGCCATGTACTACTCTCCTGCGCCCACTACGATTGGTGAACGCAAAAAAACCGATTCAACACACACCAGGCTGAGGGTCAAAGACGACCGAGAACCCGCGACGGAGAACCCGTTGCGGACTTTCTCGAGTGGTCTTGGCGGCCTTCCGCCAACCTCGCCCGATCCCGCCGAAATTTCAGCGGCCCTTCCCGGAAACGCCCGGGAACAAAAGGGCGCGCAGTGTAAGCGACGGTATTCCAACTTGCAAGGGGATAAATCCCCCTGTCAGCGCGGCCGGTTCGACCTCCGGGCGATTCCCCGAAGGTCGAACGAAGCCGGCTCAGTTCAGCTTGATCTGGACGTCCACACCCGCCGGCAGTTCGAGGCGCATCAGCGCATCGACCGTCTTGTCTGTCGGATTGAGGATGTCCATCAAACGCTTGTGCGTCCGCAACTCGAACTGGTCGCGGGCGTCCTTATCGCCGTGCGGGCTGACGAGCAGCGTGTAACGCTCCATCTTGGTCGGCAAGGGCACAGGCCCCTTGACGGTAGCACCCGTACGCTTAGCCGTCTCGACGATCTCGCGTGCGGACGTGTCGATCAGGCGATGGTCAAACGCCTTCAGCCTGATCCGAATATTTTGATTGGCCATGAATATTTTTTCCTTACTTCAGGATCTTCGCGACGACGCCGGCGCCGACGGTGCGACCGCCCTCGCGGATCGCAAAGCGCAGACCATCTTCCATCGCAATCGGAGCAATCAAATCCACCACCATCTTGATGTTATCGCCAGGCATCACCAT